>CACZZO010000001.1 GCA_902785755.1 uncultured Bacteroidia bacterium
CGGAAGGCAACGAACCCGCCGCCCCGTTGGGCAGCGGCATAGCCGTGTTGCTCGGCCTTGGCGCAGCCTACATGGTAGGCAAGAAGCGCAGAGAGGAATGATTTCCTTTTTGAGCGGAAATGATGAAAAAAGGTGTCGAGTTTTCGGCACCTTTTTCTATCTTTGCACGATAATCCATAAACGTCAAAATGATGAACATAACCCCAACGAAATACCAATTGCAAACCGTTGCGACAGGCCGCATCTTCAGCGACGAAGGCTGGACTTTAGACGACAAGCAATGCGACAAGCCAAGCATGGTGCGTCCCGTTTACGAGAAAAAACAACTTACCGTCAGGGAAGGCAAAGACTTGGGCCTCTACCGTTATGCCGACTGGCTGCCCATCAAGACTATGCTTCAGAATCCATCTGAGCCGATAACCTACAAAAGTGAAGGTTTAGCCAAACGCTTGGGATTAAACAATTTATACATAACCTTCAATGGCTGGTGGCCCGAGCGCAATGCACGCATGACGACTTGCTCCTTCAAGGAAATGGAGGCCTATTCGGTGTGCGCCCGATTGGGTGACGACCTGAAAGACAAGGTGCTTGTGGTGGCCTCGGCAGGCAATACGGCCCGTGCATTCGCCAAGGTCTGCTCCGAAAACAATATCAAATTGCTGCTTTGCGTACCACAGGACAACATCAAGGCGTTGTGGTTCGACAAGCCCTTGAATCCTTGCGTGAAACTCATCACCACAGAGAGCGGTAGCGATTATTTCGATGCCATCAACCTCTCAAATGTGGTCTGCGAAATGGACGGTTATCTGGCCGAAGGTGGCGCAAAGAACATCGCCCGCCGCGATGGTATGAGTACCACAATGATGTCGGCCACGACCTTCATCGGCCGTACCCCCGACTTCTATTTCCAAGCCGTGGGCAGCGGCACAGGTGCCATCGCCGCATGGGAGGCCAACTTGCGCTTCATTGAGGATGGCCGTTTCGGCACAAACAAAGCCCGTCTGATGGTGTCGCAAAACAAACCTTTCGTCCCGATGTATGATGCTTGGCGTGCCGACTCACGCGCTCTGTTGCCCTACGATGCCGACCAAGCCCGCAAGGATTCCGCCGAGATTTGTGCTCCTGTGCTTTCCAACCGCAAGCCGCCTTACGGCCTTGCTGGAGGATTGTACGATGCCCTGAAAGACACCAACGGCGACATTTTCGCTGTCAGCAACGACGAAGCCAATGCCGCAAAAGCCTTGTTTGAGGAAACCGAGGGCATCGACATTTACCATGCCGCTGCCGTGGCCACAGCCTCATTGCAGCAGGCAATTGACAAAGGTGTGGTGAAAACTGACGATGTGGTCATGCTCAACATTACGGGCGGCGGCGAAAGCCGTTTCATGGCCGAGCACGACATCCATTATCTGCAACCGACTCACATCTTCAAGATTGGCTTCACAAAAGAAGAAGTGGAGCGAGTTTTGGCTGAAATGAAGTAAGTCCCTGATTTCAGCTCAGTTAAATCAATTTGAAGGGCGTTTCCGATGGAGGGGACGCTCTTTATTGTTTTTCCCATCAAATCAACAACCTCTACTTCTTTCAATCCTTCTGCCTCAACGGTGACGAAATCGGTAGTTGGATTGGGAAATACATTGATATTCTGTTCGTTGCCTTCTGAAACACCAGTTGGATCAAGGGGCGTTACCCAGAAGGTGACCATTGCCGTGTTGCAGTTGCAGGGGATGGTCATTTGTATGTCCAGCCAACTGACGGTACCAGGCTCGATTTCCGGGCGCAAAGTGGCCGTCATGGTGATTTCCACCACCTCGTCAGGGTCGGCGTGGAAGGTCATGCCCGTCACGCCGTTTGCGATGCAACTGAAGTTAGTGAAATATTCGTTGGAGGGGTGCATCGTGATGTCGAGTTCATCGTAGCCGACATTATGAACAAGGAAACGGAAACTTCCCTCGCTGCCGGGGTACATGGCCGTGTCGCCCGTAACAGGCTCAGCCTCAAAGGTGTATTGCTCCACCATGTCAACCTCAATGTCGTCGATAGTAAGATAAGAGTCACCGTTGTTGGAGAGAGCGCGAATGCCCACATACTGGCAACCGTTGGGAATCGTTTCCACATACGCGGAAATCCGTTCATATTCACCACTTTCAACGGTAGTGGAAAGGAATTGCGTGTGCATGTCGTCGGGGTTGGGCGCAGTGCCAGCCCAGATTTCAAATTGGAAACTGCCATCGGTAATCGCCCACAAAGTGAAGCGGTATCTCATGCTCTCAATCAGGTACAAGGGCATGTACATCCACGAATCTTGTGCATTGCTGAAAGCGTACCAATTGCCCGAGTGCGACATTCGTTTATGGTCTTTTTCAAGGTAGCCGCAGAGCCAAGAATTGTCGTCGCAGTTCCAGCCGACGGGCTTTTCGAGGTCATGGTTAGCGTATTCGAAACCTTCGTTCAGGAGGTTTCCGGCGATCGAAAAGGTTGACATGAGGCAAACCAAAAGGGTCAATGTAAATTTCTTCATTTGCTCAGAATTTGGGGCAAAAGTAAGAAAAATTCTCAATTATAAGCATGAACCCCGCCTAAAATCAAATTTACGCCAAAATAGGTGATGACCACGCTCAGGATGGCGAGAATGCCGTAAATGTGGAAAAACAAGGGTTTTTGGAAGGTTTTCCATAGCTTTTCGTGCAAAGGTGCGGCATAGATGAGCAGGGTGATGAGTGCCCAGACTTCTTTCGGGTCCCACGACCAATAGTTGCCCCAAGAAACATTGGCCCATATCGCGCCGATGAAAATGCCGGCGGCCAACAACGCCACAGCAGGGTAGAGCATTGCCGTGCTGAGGCTTTTCAACCGCTCCAAACGAGGCTGGTCTTTCGGCTTGACTAAGGCGATAATGCCTACTACCGCAATGCCAATCAGCAAAGCGTAAGCCGTGACGATGGTTGAGATATGGATGCTGAAAAACGGCGACCGCAGCACGGGCATCAACTGCCTTGTCAACATGCGGATATGCAACACCACCAACAAAACGGCAAGCACCGAAAGCCAAGAAATGGTGACAATTCGATTTGTGGATTGCTTCGTTCCTCGCAATGACGGACGAGCCACCAAAGCCACAAGTGAGATAAAGAGGAGCGCATAGCCCGTGTAGGTCACGCCGATGCCCCACGGGTCGCGGGCCACATCGAGGATGGAGTTGCCCTGCTCGTCGAAGTCGCTTTGGTAGAAACGGTAATGCTTGTGTTTCAGTATGTTGTTCATCGAGATGACGGTTTCTGTAATGTTGTTGCCGTCAGTGACTTTGAGGTGGCTGATATAATCCTTGGGCTTTTTCGAGTCGGGGTAGGTCTCAATCTCGAAACGGTCCAAGGTGAGGCTGAAAGGCAGCGCGTGTTTCGTTATCTCGCCACCTTTTTCCTGAATGAAAAAATGGCTGTTGGGGCGGTTGGGCTCGAGTTTCATGCGGCCGTGCTGCCCCGTGAGCATGGTGAGCAAGGCACCAAGCAGGATGAACAGGATGGACAAATGCAAAGTACTGACGGCTAACTGCTTCCACATTTTGCATTTTACCGCCATATAGACGATGAGCAAGGCCACCAACGCCCAAAGCGTAACAAACCACCACGCGCTATAGACATGGATTCGGGCGAAGTCGGAGCCGTGCAATTTTTCGACAATGGTTCCGGCGGCAAGAACGGCGATGAGGACGATGATGAGTACTGATGTGATGTGACGAATGTATTTCATGGCAATATGATTTCAGATTACGCTGCAAAAGTCCGAAAAAAAACGATTGCCGAATCTCCCCATGTTTGGCGATTTTGGGGTTGAGAATGTCCTTATTTATGAGGATAAAAAAATCCCGCCAATTCGCTGGCGGGATTTCGGTTATCCAAAAAAAAGTCTAACAATCAAATCGCATCAATAAACTTAACAACCGCGTCGCGGTCTTTCTTGGGCAGTTCGCGGAATTTCTCCACCGTGCGGCGGGCGTCGCTTTGGGCGTTGCCGTGCCACATGATGGCCTCGATGACGGTTTGGGCGCGGCAGTCGTGCAAACGGTCGCTGCGACCCGTGCAAATGGCACTCAATCCACGGCCCCAAAGCGGCGTGGTGCGGCACCAGCCCGTGCGGATGTCGTTCTCCATGTGGAGTTTGTGCTGGATGTAGTCGCTGTAAGGCCAAATCTTCTGGTTGGGATAGCGGGGCAGGCGCGGGTCGCCGTCAGCGAAGAAGCCAGCCGGGTCGGTGAACATGTCGTCGCCGGTCTGCCACGAAGGACGATGGCAGTAGGCACAACCCATTTGGTTGAAGAGTTCCTTGCCGCGTTGCACGTCAGGGTCGTCCATGTTGCGGGCGGCGGGAACGGCCAAGCCACGGTGCCACACCATGAAGTTCACATAGTCCTCGTCTTTCATCTCAGGCAGTTTCATCTCGGCAGGGATTTGGTCGTTCATCATCAGGTAGTTGTAGATGTCGGTTTCCACATTACCCGTGAGGTTGTATTGCGGGAAATAGTTGTAGAACTCGGCCTGCACATCGGTGTCTTGCGAGGCTTTGGTGGCGTAGGCGGCGGTCATGTAGTGGCCCATTTTGGTGCGGTGCGTCACGTTGGTGATGTTCCAGATGGCGTTGGCGCCGGGAGCGTCCTGCAAGGGGCCGCGCGTCAAGGCGTAGGTGTATTTTTTGGGGTGGGTGGTGTTGCCGTAATAGCCCGTCGGGGCAAAGTCGGAGCCGGCCCACATCGCGGGATTGAGTCCGTTGGGCATGAAGCCATCGTTGTATTCCTTTTGGTATTGCGCTCTCAGCGAGTCGTCGGGAATGGCATCAATCAAGCCTGTGCCGTAGATGCCGATGGTCGATTCCAAGCGGCAGACGAAATCGCTGTAGGGGATGGGCTGGCCACCCACTTCAAGCGGTACATAGAAAGCATCTTCGGGAATGTAAACCTCTGGATAGGTGAGGCTATAACGTTCACCGTCAGGGAATTGGTTTCCCCATTCATCGGTGTAGCTCAGCCAATTGATTTGGATTTTGGTCTCGTCCACGGGTGCCTTGAAAGGCGCGACGGCCTTGGTTTGGGGCATTCCAGTGTAACTGCTCAGGTAGGTGTCGTTGCGGTCGGTGAAGACGAGCAGGTAGCCGTTGCCCCAGTCGTCGGCGCGGTAGCGGTTCATGCGCATTCCGTGGCCGTAGCCAGGATGGCAGGCAATGCAACTGCTGCGGATGTAGAGCGGCCCGAGGCCGTTGAAAGGCTCGTTGTTTTGCGTGTAGGTGCGCTCAAAGAAGTACTCGCCATACTTGAAGGCGGTGCCCAAACCGGCTTGCTCCACAGCGGGCGTGGGGTCTTCGTAGGCACTTTGCGAAGTGTTGAACGTGGTGCCCAATTGGCCACCGGCGTAGGTGTCTTCGCTGACTTCAGTCGGGATGGGGTCGGGTTGCTTGCAGGAGGCCAAGGCCATGAGGCCTGCAAGGGTAATGATGCTTAAATGTTTGTAGTTCATCATGATATTTTGGGATTAATGGATTACTTTCTGTCGATTTTGGCGAACTCGGCCTTCACTTCGCTCATCACGTCGGAGAGGTCTTGGCAGGCTTCCATGGCCTCGCCGGCGGTGGCATCACTATAGTAAAGGACAAACGGGGCCTTCATCGCATTGATTTTCGTCAGGGCGTTCTCGATGGCGTTCAGGGCCTTGGTGTCGAGGTCGGCGTTGTTGTCCTTGAGGTAGGTGTGCAGCGAGAGTGTCTCGTCGCGCTGGCCTTCCATGCCGCCCATGTAGGCGTTCTTCACGCTGATGATGTTGTCGTAGAAGTCGGTGATGGACTTCTGGCTGTAGGGCGATTCCACATAAGTCACATCCTCGCCCGTGTGGCACTTGCCGATTTTCGAGGTGCCTACCTCATCCGAAATGTCGAGGCAGCCGTCGGCGATGGCTTCGAGGGCGTTGGTAAAGGTGGCGTAGGTGCTACCCGCCTGACCTGCTTGCAGCATGTTCTCACCGTAGGTGTTGTTGCCGCCGTTCACTGTGATGTTCAACTCCAGTTCTTCCATCAGGTCTTTGTGAGCTTGGGGCGCGTTGGCGTTCCAGCTCACTTCGAGTTGGAAGCAGCGGTTGCGAAGGTCGCGGCTGACGGCCACGGCGTAGGTCATCATGTCGTCGGTGATGTCGGCCACATTGCGGGGCTGGCCTTCACGGAAGAGGATGTACTCGATGCCGTGGAAGCCCAAAAGGGCGTTGCCGAGTTGTTCGCCTGCCACCATGCCGTCTTCGTCGTTGGCAAGCATGGCAATCATGTTAGGGCTGGCCATCAGGTTGTTGAAGGCATCCTCATCGAGTGGCCACGAGTCGATGTGCGGGTCGATGCCGAAGTCGGAGGCGGCGCCAAAGAGGAAGGCTTCGCTCATTTCCCACCATTTGCGGGCTTCGAGGAAGGTTGCTGTGGCGGCATTCACATTGGCTTGGGTCATGCTGCCTTTCAGGGTTTCGAGGTTCCCGACCAAAGCGGCGGTCTTTTCGGCCAATTGGGCGTAAGTCGGATACACCGTGTGGTTGAGATACTGTTTCACGATGGCCTCTTTCTGGGCCTTGTTGGTTTCCTCGGTTGTGGGTTGAGGATCTTTGTTGCAGGAACTGAAGTTCACTGTCAACAGCAGGGATGCAGCTATGGCTGCGGATTTGAATAATTTTTTCATTTTTATTGGTGTTTAATTGTTTGGTTTGTTTTTCGTTGTAGAGACGCAATGCTTGCGTCTCTTTTTGATTTGAATTAATACATGATGAGACGCATTCAATGCGTCTCTACGGGAGTCATCTGGTGAAAAACCCGCTATAAGCCACGCCTAACGAGAACATCGGCTCATCATTATACTGCTCCTTCAGGAAACGCTTGGCATATTCCGCCTTCACAACCACTTGTTTGATGGGATAATAGTTCACGCCAAGGGTCATCACATGGCGGTCAGTCCATTGGTAGTCGGTGAGGGCGTTGGAAGTGGGGATGTAACTATCGTAGTAGTCGTAGCGGCCAAAGAGGTAGAGCTTTTGGTCGCCGGTGCGTTTCATCGTGTGGAAGATGTCGTAGGCAATTTCGCCCCCGTAGGCGATGGCTTTCTCACCGACCAACGAGCGCGGATAGGGCGAAAAACTTTGGTGGTTCTGGTTCTTGTTCCACGACGAGATGAGGTTGGCGTCGCTGAGATAGCCGTAATCGAAGTTGCCGCGCACCACAAGGCCGTGACCCTTGTAGTCAAACTCGGCCGTGCCGATGACGACGGTGCCTTTCACGTCCTTGTATTGGCTCGTTTCCGAAAACTCGTTGGTGACAATGTCATTATTAAAGGTGTTGCCGATGTAGCCGCTCACGCCCCAATGGAAGTTTTTGATGCTGTAGTTGTCGATGCGCAAGGCACCCGCAAGGCTGTTGGCCACGCGGAACTCATAGCCCGAAGCGGAGCCGTTCTTCACCCAATTGGCATTGTTGAACATGTTGGAATTCAATGCGGGAACGAGAACGGCCTCATAGCGCCACTTTCCTACTTTTCCCCAAAGGCTGATGCCCGTTTCGTGCCAAGTGCAGGGCAGAATGTTGAACTCGCCCTCGGGACGGTAGCAGGTGAAAAACTCGGTGGGCAGGTGGGCGTTGTTGGTCTGCCCGACGGGCACGATGATGTGACCCATACGGATGTTGAAGCCCTTGCCAAACGACTTCTGGATCCAGAACTGCTCCAAGGCCACCTCGCCGCCGCGCTCAATTTCGTGCTCGAATTCTCCGGTTTCCTCGGCTTCGATTTCCACGGCCACTTCGCTGCCGCCGTGCTCAAACTCGATTTCGCTGCCCATCGTCCAGCCTTTGCCGAAGTCGTAGCCCAAATTAATGACCACATGCGGCAAGTCCACCCGACCGTGGCCTTTGGCGTCCTTGTAACGCTCGGCATGCGAATAGCGGAACATGTTGTCACTGTAAAAGTTACGGGTATAAACAGCCTCGCCGTAGCCACCCACGGTAAGCCTTGACAAGGAGAAAAACTTGGTCGAATCATTGACCTTATTTTGCGCTTGTAAAGGCATGACACTCAACGCCAAACCTACAAGGGCACATTTTGCAATCGTTTTCAGTTTCATAATGGATTCTGTTTATCTAATACGATTGCAAAAATCCGCATTTCAAAGAAGCGGGTTTATCCCCAAAAATTGGGGTTTTTGTAAAACCTGCCTAATAATAAATGAGGATGGAAAGCAAGGTGAGTTTGGTCATTCTTCTTCGTGATTCCCAACCGTTATCTGCAAATCATTTCCATTTTTAGATGGTTACTAGATTTGTAAATGATTCCGAGCTCTTATGTAAGCAAAATAAATTGATAACCTTCACAAAAAAAGTGTGCCGCTACGGCACACTTTTTTTGTAGTTAAAACATTGAATGGAAATCAAAAGGCTTTTTCTTCAGAGAATTTCAGGCGATTGGGATTGTTTTGCAAAACTTCGAGGAAGTCTTCCTTATCGTCCTTAGAGAATGCACCTACCATATCAATTACTAAGGAACTTTTGTTGTAGTATCCAATTCCATAGCGCTTTCCGTAAATCACTTCTTCTGGAAGTTCATTTTCATTGTAAACTAATTCGCCTTCCATCTTGGCTGTGAAAGGAGAGGTGACTTCGAAAGACTTTTCCCATGGCAACACAACGCCGGTTTCGGTGATCGACTCGCCTTTGGCATTGGTATAGGTCACATTCAGTTTAAAGCAATCAGACATAACCCTATTTTCAAACTCTTTCTCAACCTTGTACACAACTGTGGTAGTGGTAGGTGTTGGGGTCGGTCCTGGAGTTGGGGTTGGAGTTGGAGTGTCTTTCTTGCAACCGGAGAAAACGAATCGACCTCGTTCAGAGGAAGGTTCAACAGCCATGCTGACACGGTGTCGGCGCGTTCCATATATTCATGGGCAGATTCGAGAATCCGTGCGTAGCTCTCAATGTTGCTCATCACCATCAATGCCGAAAGGCGGCGGTCCTTGGCCCGATGGTTCCGTTCGAGGATTTGTGCCGCCACGATGGTGACAATCAACGAGATGGTGGTACCCAATACAATAGTCCCAATTCGGTTCACGAAGTTGTTGCGTTTGGCTTTCTTTTCTTCTTTTGAAGTTTTGGCGTTTTCGTCCATGGCTATGACTCTGTTTGATAATGCAAAATTACACATTTTTTCAAAGTAAAGACATCGCAATTATTCCAGCAACCAACGCGATAGGAAAGTTCCCATTCGTCCTGATTTGCTATTCTAACGCATTGAATGTTCAATATCGACTACGACTTTTTGTTTGCTTGCAAAAGTACAAAAAAACTGTGCGGAACAGGTTAACCTGCCCCGCACATTAAAACTAACTCAAAATTCATTCTAAAAACTTATGACAAAAATCTGCTGCAAAAGTACGGCGGCTTTGCCACCTGTGAAATCCCCAACACTTGGGATTTTCCGCCGATTTCAATCATTAATTATAGGGGAAGAGTTTTGGCCAATCTTGTCATTGGCCCTCTGAGCTTGTCGAAGGGATGATGGAAAACACCAACTGGAAACGCGAGGCATAATCGCCCAACTGGGCCTCAAAAGCATATTCAGGCGTGGCAAGCAGGTTGATGTCGGTGCCGGTCTTGCGGTCGATAAGGTGAAGGTAATCCAATGCAAGACCTTGAGTTTCAGCCTTGAGGATGTGCCTGCCTTCGCTCCTGACCTTAAAACTGAGGTCGATGGTGTTGGCACCATTGCGGACGAGCATCGTGTATGGCTTGCCGTCGCGGATGAGATACAGGTTGGAATGTTCGCCCATGACGTCGGGCATAGGCATACTGACGCCTTCGTCCAACTTGATGTAGACCTTGCCAGCGCCAATGCTGAGGCAAAGATACCGCGAGGTTTCGTCATTCTCGCCTCTTCTCCCTTGCGGATTGAGGGTCACAGTTTGGCCATCGGCATTGGCTTTGACCCAAAAACCGCGCCCCACGGGAACGGTGTTGCCTGGTTCGTATTCCAAGTTGCTGCTGTTGGAGAGGTAAAAATAGCCGTCCGAAACCTGACTGCTTTTGGTAAAGGTGATGTCGTGTGCTGTGGGATTGCCGAGTAGGTTGAAACCTTTTATGTTTTGGTGGCTGTTGCCATAACTCAACCCGACAGTTTGAGTGTGGTTGCCGTTGTTCAAGGTGCCGCTCATCCTCAAAGTGACTTCCGGATTGTGCGCATAGAGATAGCCCTTGCCCGATTCCCAGTCAAAGCCGTTAGGGAAAGCCTTGTAGTTCACCCACTCCAAAATGGTGTCTTCTTTGAAGGCATAAAGGTCGTAATCGTCGGCGAGCATCGCTTCTGTTGGAGCGAAGGCGACAAAAGGGGTGGCAATGCTGTACCAGCCGCCTTCTACAGTGTAGGCGGTGATGCTTTTCGTCATTGTGGCCATCACGCCGTTCACATTGTGGATGAATTGCGCACCTTCCTCAATGACAAGATAATCCGCGTTGTTGCACATGCTTGTGCCCAATACGGTGTTTGCCGTGAGTGCAACTCCAGAATGAACGGTATGCTTGTCGAAAGTGTTGAGGCAGGCCAAGGTCGTGTTTTCATCATGTTCGTATTCCTCGCTGCGGATGAAAAGGCAAACTTCTTTTTGTCCAGAGGCATAGCAAGAGAATATATTACCCGAGTTGTTATACATGATGGTATGTCTGTTTACGTTGGAATCAATGGTTTTAATTGTTGCAAAGTTGTTCGCGTTCAGTGAGATAGTCCATTTTCCCGCGTTGGTCAAAGTGGCTTGTGTTCTCAGATAGTTGTTGTTTCCGCTACCTCCTGCGGCAAACAGGTATCCGCTGTTGTTGGTGGCATCGTAGAAAGTCCATGCGCCTGCTTGCCCTCCCAAAGTGAGTTCGCAAGCGTCGCCCAAAACGGAAGTGCTGTTGTTTGTGATGGCGACTGAGGCTGCCGAGCGGTTGTTTGGGTTTTGCGTTCTTCCCAAAGCCTTGCCGAATCCGGTGTTCACAATCAAATAAATCCTTCCGGCAACAAGTTGGCTGACATCCGTCACCAAGTAGTATTTTTGCTCGAAAACGCCGACGTAAACGAAAACCGCACTCACCGTGACGTTGCTGGCGGGCATCTCAAACTGGTTCTCCGTCACCTCAATAAGTTCGCCTTGGGCATCGGTGACAATCCAATGGTCGAGTCCATAACCTGTTTCGGGAGTGGCGGTCAGGGTGATGATGGCGCCTTCCACGGCTTCCTCTGCATCTGCGCTGATGCTACCGTGTTCCACATCGGCAAGAGAGATGCTGTAAACCTCTATTTTTTTGTAGAGTTGGATGGCTTGCTGATTAATGTATGAACTTGACTTATAGTATCGGAAACGGGTTTGGTTATTGGTCGCATTATACCTCAGATGGCTTGAACTGCTCACAATGTCAGCATGGCCGCCTGTAATGGAAATCGTGTTGACATAGTCGTCGGTTGGGCTGGTTTTCAATGCGTTGGCATCGCTCGTATTGCCGATATAAAAACCGCTTGCGCTTTTAATGGAATATCCGCCCGTTTTGGCGGCAATCGTGAAGGCCGCGGCATCGGTTTCGTCATTTGACTCGATGGAGTTCCCACTAATCGCGACCTCAATCTTGTTGCCAACAGCATCCAAAGTGGTCAAGGCACCATTGAAGGCGGCATTGCTTTCTTCACAAACAATCAAATAATCGCCATCGGTGATTTCGTCAGAACTTGTCACTTTCACATAACCGCCTATGTCACCATGCCAATTCTCATCCCAAATCATGCGGGCGTATTCAGGATGGTCGATGAAAGGGTTGCGGTTGTGCTGGTAGTCGCTGTAAATCACATTGTTGCGCTCGATTTCCTTCTGGCTGACAGGGTCATTGTCGTTCCAGTTCAACAACATGGCGATGGCCCATTCCTTGATATTGGATTTGTTGGTCATGCCGCTCGTGCTCCAATCGGAGTCTTCGCCGTAGTAACGCACACTCATATACATGATGGCGCGAGCGAAGTCGCCTTTGTACTCGTCAATAGGTTCGAAAACCGTGCCGCTATAACCCAAAGAGGATTTGCAAGAGCCTAACTTCGAACCGTTTTGCGAAGTCCACGATGCGGTGTTCACCTCGCCGAAAGGGTAGTTGCTCCTTTGGGAGTTCACAAATCCGTCGGTGGGAAAAACGTGGTGCAAGTCACGGCTCGGAATGGTTTGGTCGTCGCCGCTGAACCAACTCTGGGGCCACGAGTGTTCGCGGTTATAGCAGTCGCCTTCCTGCACATATTCGCCGCATTGGTTTTGGCCAATGGCAAAAGTATAGGGTGGAGTTCCGTTAGGAATGTCGGAATACATGTCCCACACCACGCCGTTGCCTTTGTTGTCGGTGCTCCAAAAGGCATTCCATATCTGTTGGTAGGAGATGGTCGTGTGCCCTTTGATGATGTCGTGCAAAGCCACTTTCAATGAGTCGCCGGTTTTTCCATTGGCATTGTTGTAATATCCGTTGGGGATTTGTGCAGTGATGCGGCTTCCCGTTGCAAACAACAGTATGACCGCAGCCATGAAGAAAAGGATGTGTCGTCTCATTTTTTTGATTATTGTCGGTATTATCGCGGGCAAAATTACGGAATAAGTGTGCTATTTTTGAAAGTTGAAATGAAATCTTGCAAAATTTGCTTGTATTTGCCGAAAAATCCCTACCTTTGAGGCGTTTTTTTGAAAGCACCATAATAATATGCTCCATAGCTTTGGCAATAGTGTTTACTTGAACATCAAGGAACGCGACCGTTTCTAAATCGGTGTTTCTTGCAGTAAAACCATTGTCACGGGGCCTTGAGCCTGTCGAAAGACCGAAAGGCCGTGTCAAAAAACAACAATCAACAATTAAACATCTAACAATTAAACAAATAAATCATGGAATTACCATTTGCAGAAGCGTGGAAAATCAAGATGGTTGAACCTATCAAGAAATCCACCCGCGAACAACGCGAAAAGTGGCTCAACGAAGCCCACCAAAATGTCTTCATGCTGAAGAGCGACTATGTTTACATCGACCTGCTCACCGACAGCGGCACCGGCGCGATGAGCGACCGCCAATGGAGCGCGATGATGATGGGCGACGAGAGCTACGGCGGCGCCCGCTCGTTCTATCACATGAAGGATACTATCACCGAAATCACTGGTTTCGAGTATGTTATCCCGACGCACCAGGGCCGTGCTGCCGAAAATGTGCTGTTCTCCTATCTCGTGAAGCCGGGTCAAGTCGTTCCGGGCAATGCCCACTTCGACACCACCAAGGGCCACATCGAGAGCCGCAAAGCCTTCGCCATCGACGTGACTGTGCCCGAAGCCTATGACACCCAACTTGAGGTGCCTTTCAAGGGCAATGTCAGCCTTGAGAAATTGGAGAAAGTGCTGAAAGAGAACCAAGGCAATGTGCCGTTCATGGTCCTCACCGTGACCAACAACACCGTTGGCGGCCAGCCCGTGAGCATGAAGAACATCCGCGAGACTTGCGAATTGTGCCACAAATACGGCGTGCCGGTCAACATCGACAGCGCCCGTTTCATTGAGAACGCCTACTTCATCAAGACCCGCGAGGAAGGCTACGCCGACAAGACTCTGCGCGAAATCTGCAAGGAAATGTTCAGCTACGCTGACTCGATGACGATGAGCGCGAAAAAGGACGGCCTCGTCAACATGGGCGGCTTCATCGCCACCAACAAGAAGGACTGGTACGAAGGTGCCAAGCTGTTCTGCATCCCGTTTGAAGGCTTCCTGACTTACGGCGGCATGAACGGTCGCGACATGGACGCTTTGGCCGTTGGTCTGAAGGAAAACATTGAGTTTGAGATGGTTGAAACCCGTATCAAGCAAGTGCATTACCTCGCCGCCAAGCTTGACGAGTATGGTATTCCTTACCAGCGTCCCGCTGGTGGCCACGCCATTTTCGTCGATGCCGACAAGGTGTTGACCCAAATCCCGAAGGAAGAGTTCCCCGCCCAGACTTTGACTTGCGAACTCTATCTTGAAGCCGGCATCCGCGCCTGCGAAATCGGCTACGTCCTCGCCGACCGCGACCCCGTCACGCGCCAGAACCGCTTCGGCGGCAACGACTTCGTGCGCCTCTGCATCCCGCGTCGTGTGTACACCAACAACCACATGGATGTGATTGCTGCTGCACTGAAGAACGTGTACGACCGTCGCAACGAAATCAAACGCGGCCTCGAAATCACTTGGGAAGCCGAGTTGATGCGCCACTTCACCTGCCAGTTCAAGAGATTGGGGTGATTGAGGTACTGATTTGATCTTTTTCGGGGGAATTTGCTTTGCAGATTCCCCTGAATTGTATAATTTTGCGGCATTATGACTACCACTTCAATAATCATCAGTATCCTCTTCATCCTCTGCCTGACCGCTCCCGTGGCCACGCGCTCTGTGGGACTGATTAAGGCAGATGACAAGCCTTCGCAAAAATGGTTTATTCCGTTATTGTTCGGTGTCTATCATGGGGTTGCCGCTATGTTTGGTAAGTTTTTGGGAGGATTGTTTGCTCATCTCATTACCTATATCGCTAAGTATATGGTCTTTGCGATGATGCTCATAATTGCCGTAAAAATGCTTGTCGATTCAATTAGGATTTTGAAAGGCAAAATGCTTTACACGGTCAACAACGACACTGAACTGATGTTGCTCGTTTTCATGTCTGCGATGAACACACTGCTTATGTCACTGATGGGGCCGTATTTCGAACCTTTAGGCCGATGGTTTATGCCATTGGTTATCGTGGCAAGTTTTTTATGGTCTTTCATTGCCGTCCGCATCGAGTTTAACCCAAGTGTGATTAAAAAAGTGAGTTTCATCGAGTTCTCGGCGGCTGTATTTATGGCAGTCATTGCGATATTGTATTTGTTTACGGATTTGGTTTAAGGATTTAAGATTCAAAGATTTAAGATTTAAAATTCGAGAAAATGAAAAAGCTCCTCGCTCTTTTTATAGGTTTATCGCTGTCCGTCTTGGTCGGTGCGCAACCAGTAAATTACTACAATTCCGCCAACGGCTTGACGGGCAATCAGTTGAAGGTGGCTTTGCACAATATCATTAAGGGCCATTCGTCTATCTCTTATAGCCAACTTTGGAACGCCTTCTGGAGCACCGACAATAAAGGCAACGGCGTGGTTTGGGACATGTATTCCGACCGGCCCAACGGCAATCCGCCCTATACTTATTATCTCGGCCAAGACCAATGCGGCAACTACAACAGCGAAGGCGACTGCTACAACCGCGAGCACTCGTGGCCACAGAGTTGGTTCAATGAGCAAACCACGCCTCGCTCCGACCTGCACCACATTTTCCCGACCGATGGTTTCGTGAACGGAAAACGTGCCAATTATCCTTTCGGTGAGGTGCGCTCAGCTACATGGACTTCCCAAAACGGCTCAAAATTAGGCACTTGCAAGACCCCAGGCTATTCGGGAACGGTGTTCGAGCCTATCGATGAATACAAAGGAGATTTTGCCCGCGCCTTGATGTATATGAGTGTGCGTTATTATTCGGAAGATGGCAGTTGGAGCAGCAGCGACATGACCAACAAGTCGGAAATCAAGAAGTGGGCGATTGATATGCTGCTGCGCTGGAACGAGCAAGACCCTGTGAGCGAGAAAGAAAAGGAGCGTAACGAGGTTATTTACGACGACTATCAGCACAACCGCAACCCCTTCGTTGACCATCCCGAATACGCCCGCATGATTTGGGACCCGACTTGGAGTGCTGTTGAGGAAACTTCAGAAGCAGTGTTCCTGTTTCCCAATCCCATTGAGGCCGGACAAGTTCTTCATGTGAGCGGCAATTCAAACTCATTCGATGCAGTAGTCATCTGTGATTTGAGCGGGCGTACTTTGCTCAAGGCCACTGGTAATGCCGTTGGCGACTTCGCTGTGACTTTGCCTAACGATTTGGCGAAAGGCTGTTACATCGTCAAATTGATGCGTAATGGCTCGGTGGTGAAATACGAGAAACTTCTTGTGAAATAATGTCTGGGCTTTGCCAACAACGGGGCATGCCCCGTTGTCGCTACCGCGATAGGTAAGCTATCCAGAAATGATGATTACATCATCTTCTTGTGCCTGAAGTAGATATAGAAAGCAGTAGCTACCACGGCCATGAATCCCATGATGCCCCAAAACGCCCAAGCCGCTTCTTGGAAGGGTAGGGCGACATTCATTCCGTAGAGGCCAGTGATGAAGGTCAAAGGGAGGATGATGGTCGACACTAAGGTCAGGATTTTCATCGTTTCGTTGGTCTTGTTGGTCTGCATCGAGTCGAAGGTCATCGAAAGGCCCTCAATCAATTCCTCGTAGTCCTCGGTCATGTCCCACACCTTTTGCAGGTAGTCGAGGATGTTGCCCCAGTAGTCTTCCATGTATTCCACATCGTCGGTGAAGCCAGTCACTTTGCCCGTTTCAAACAGGTGGAAGAGCCTCAACTGCGGCTTGAAGATGGTGTTGATGAGGATGAGGTTCTTGCGCGTCACGCTGATGCGCTCGATGATTTTCACTTGCTTTTCCTGAAGCAGTTCGCGGTTGATTAACTCCACATCCAAGCCGACTTTACGAAGCAAGTACACTGATTCGGTCATCAGTTTTTCGAGGATGCGGTAGAGCAGGATGTCGGAGTTGCGGAAGTTCATTTCCTCGCCGTTTTGGATGCGTTCCTCGTATTCCTCAAAGAGTTGCGACACGCCCCAAGGGCTTTTCTCGATGGAGATGATGTACTCCTTGCCCCAGAAAATCTTCACCTCCTTGATTTTCACGAACTTGTTCTGACGGTCGAAGTTGGGGAAATGCAGGATGAGGAAATAATAGTCGTCGTAAATGTCGATTTTCGGGCGTTGGTTGACGGACTTGCAGTCTTCGATGTCCAAAGGGTGGAAATGAAATCGGTCTTTCAGGAATTCAAAATCTTCCTCTGATGGGTTGTTGAGATGACGCCAAGTCAAGTTCCCGATTTTCAGGCTGTTAATCATAATGCCTTCCCCCTTTCTTTAAAGTGAATACTCAGTTTACATCGGCGCAATAGTTTTTTCGCGCCGCGAAAATAAGGTTTTTTTCTGAAAGAACGTAAACAAATCTTGCAGAAATCGGAAAATAATAAGGGTTCGGTCATTGTTTTTGCCGACCGAACCCTTTGGAAATGGTTGTGTTTGTGGTTTACTTGACGACCACTTTTTGCACCTTCACGTCGTTGCCGCTGATAAGGCGGATCATGTAAACGCCAGGAGCGGCATTGATGCTCATGCTATGGCAGCCTTCAATCTTTTCGCTCTTAAGGATGCGACCAGTCACATCAACGACTTGCGCGATGGCCTTGCCGTCGTTGTTGATGACCCAGTTGCCATTGCTGAAGAAGACGAAATTGTCGTCAGTGGCATTGCCGGTGGCAAACACCAACTTGAAACGGGTAGCATAATCTGTTGTCTTGGCATCGAAGGAATAGCTTGGGTTTTCAAGGAGGTCGACATCAACACCCGTCAAGTTGTCGATGAGGTGGAGATAGCCGAAACAGACTTCCTCGTTGCTGAAACTGAGGGTATAAGTGCCATTTTTGGCTGCCTTGAAGTTGACCGGCATCTCGCCCATGTCGCTGTTGACAGAAACCACGGCATAGTCCTTGTTGTCCTGTGGGATATAGACTTTGGTGTTGTTTTCATTGAGCATGAACTTGGGCAAGGTGCTCTCTTCACCAAAACGGACAATGGCGCGGTCGATGGCAACGCCACGGTTGCTGGTGATGTTCATCACAAGTGAAGCACTCTTATCAGGTTCTTCGGTGCTGAAGGTCATCATTTCGCCATCGGTTTCGGCAACAACGAAAACACCTTCCATAGCTTCGACACTGTTGCCCGAAACGGCAATCACTTCTGAACCCTCATCATTTAAGGTATAATACGGCTTAGTGATGAAAGCGGTCTGAGCGAAGGGATTGCCCACCAGATTCCAACCTGCGAAACGGGCGTTTGCATCATAATCCAAAGAAATCTCGCCATTGCCATCGTATGGGAAACCAATGAAAGTCAGTGTGACATCCTCACTGTTGGCATAAAGGTAGCCTTTCCCAGGAAGGAGGTTGTAGTTGCCGTTGTCACCCTCATAGTTAATCCATTCCAAATCTGGAGTTTGGTCAAAATAATAGAGGTCGAAATTGTTTTCAAGCATGTTAGTCACATTCTCAGGATTCACTTCTCCGATGGGGGAAGCGATGAGATAGTAATGACCAATGCTGTCTTCCGCGTAACCTTCAATTTCCATGGTGAAGGTTTGCATCGTAACAAAGTTGATGACGAGAGGCTCAAACATGTCGCCAATGTCGCCGTCAATCCAATTGAGGGCTAAATAGCAAATGCCAGGAAATATTTCTTGGTTGGTCACATCATAAAGATAGAAGTTGATGGTATCTCCTGTGGCACCGCCCACGACGATTTCCAGAATATCACTTTGGTCAACGGGTGACACCCACCAATTGTCAGCATCGCCAAGGCCACGGCACTCATCGCCGCAGAAGGCACCCACTTCCCAATTGGTGTTTGTCACAGGAACTCCATTGATTTGGATTTGGGTTTCGAGATACATGTAGTTCTCATAGTTTCCGGGTATCCAAGGATATTCGGGACCGTAACTAATGGGAGCATCCACAGTAAACTCGATGATGACAGGATCCCACATCTCACCGTATCCATCGGCATTGGTCAACACGGTGGTAGAGCAGTTGTCATACTCGGTTTCCGTGGCATGGTCATAAAGCTTGAAAGTAACGGTTTCGCCAGAATTGTTATAGGCAACACCCAACCAAGCATAGAAATGTCCAGGGAAATAGACGGAATCGGCTTCGAAAAGAAACTCCGTAGCCCTTACCTGATCGCCGACAAAAGCGGCAATTTCAAAGTCGCTGGATACTACGGCTTCGCCATTGATGTACACTTCGCCAATCAAGGGGAAGTTGCTTTCGTAGTCATGGTAATTATAACTCCAGTGATAGTCTTGTGCTTGCATTGCTCCGCAAATGAAGAGAGCAGCGATAAACAACATTATTCTTTTTGTCATGATGCATTTAGTTTTTTTCCTGTTAAAAATTGCGTGCAAAATTACTATTTTTTTTGTTCGATACCTTCGTTATTTTGAAAAATTGAAGAATAGTGTCTGAGATGTGGTTGCGTTCGACTTGTAGATGTAACCATTTCCAGGAACGAGTTGTGAAAGGGTTCCCACCCAAGAGGAACCGTTGAAAGTGGAAAACTTGTTGTTGAAAATGATCTTGTCGCCTTGCGTGGGCGTGAAGTTGCTCATGGCTTGGTTGACGCTCATGCTTTCCGTGCCAAAGAAACCAATCCAATTGTTGCCGGGATAGATGATGATGGAATTGTCGATTTCATCAATGACGGGTCCCGTCAAGGTGATTTCGCAACTGCTGCTCATGTCAATCTTGTACATCTTTCCGACTTGGATTCCGAACAGGTTGCCCGACCATGTGTTGGTTGATGCGTTATACGACAGGAACTTGCCCTCTGGGGAAACAATCCTGACGCCGCTGGTGCCCAAGCTTTGCTTGAGTTGCGCCAACAGTGTGGCGGCATCCAAATCGACATTCGGCGTCCACCAGTTCCAGCCGACAGCCAAAGTCGAGGTTTGTTCGTGGATGCCGGAGCCGCTGCCTTCCGTGACTTCACCACTAAGAATAATGCTTTGCGAAGTGGTGCCCGAAGTGAGGGTCATTGTGCCGTTGTAGTTGCCTTGGCTAAGACCTGCTGCCAAGCGCACATAAAGCATTTGTTGCAAGCTGCCGTTTGCAGGTGTCAGGTTGAGGGTGGAAGCGTAAGTGCTGCCATTGTTGCTAACCTCATAGCCCGTTGGCATGGCGACAGTCACATTGCCCTGCAAGTTGGAACCAATGAGGGCCACGCTCTGCACTTCCGACGGGCCTTCGCCTTCGGCATAAGTGAAATCGGAAAGGACATCGGGCGAAACGGAGAGATAACCGACAGTAATCGGCAGCTCTTTTGTAAACATCACCTGATTCTTGGTTTGCAAAAGGGTTCCCGAAGTGCTCATTGATGCTGGATTGTAGTTCGTGCCATCATTGTATTTGTATATAGCGGAGTTGCTGCTACTAAAGGCATAAAACACAGGCGAATCGCCACTGCTACCCACATAGCTTCCCGTGTTGTCGTCAACGGTGAGGAGCAAGTTGCTTGTACCGTTGTACTCAAACGGGGTGTCCAAAGTTATGGTTGTCCAACCCGATGCGGCAAAAGTGACTTCACCAGAGAAAACACGGTAAGACGTGGATTGCGAAATCCAAGCAGATGCTCCGGAGAAACTGCTGTTGTTAGTGTGCGACAGGTAGAGGTCGATGTCTCTTGTTGCTGACTTGGAATTGGAAACCTTGAAGGCCACCGCTGTAATGCTGCCAGCCTCGCCTACTTCAGCAGAGGTATAAATTTGCTGTGTGAGCGAATATCTGTACCATGAGTAGGTGGGAATAAAGTTTGAAGTTGAGTTTCCACTGCCAATGGTCACATCATCGATTTGCTGATCCAAGAAAACGGCGCTCACGGTGACATCGTAGGCAGGCATGGTGAAGCTATCGCCACTTACCGCGACGGTAGTGTTCACATCACCAGTCTTGTAGACCATCCAACAGTTGAAAACATAACCCGTTTCAGGCGTGGCGGTCAGGTTGATGGTGGTGCCTTGGAGGGCGTAAACAGGGTCAGCGGTGATAGTGCCATTCATTACAGAAGCCAAAGTGACCTTCATGCCTTCCACAAAGGTTGCGCTCACCGTGACATCGCTTTCGGGCATGACGAAAGTGTTGTTGGTCACAGGGATGAGGTTGTTGTTGGCATCCCTGACCTCCCACGACGACAGGCAATAGCCCGTTTCGGGCGTGGCCGTCAGGGTGACAGTTTGGAAGCCGTAGGCCATTTCAGGCGCACTGATGCTGCCGTGTTCGGGTTGGTTGCAAGTGATGTTGTATTGTGCTCCACCAACGACGGAAATGCTGCCAAGGTAAGTCACCTTGTTATAGCCAAAGACACAAAGGGTAAGGTCTTGGATTTGGTTTGGGGCTGTCAAAGTGATGTTGGCTGTGCCGTTGCTCACCGTGGCTGAACCCAAAATATTGTGGTTGGCGTCAGTGATGGTGGCCAAAGCTCCGTTTCCATTGGTCACATTGACCGTGTAGGTGGTAGCGGCCAAATTGATGGTGCCGGGATGGGTCACGGTCATAGCCTGCGGGGTCTTGGTGCGGAGCATCATGGTCGGGTCACCGTAAAGGATCCAAGCTTGGTAGGTGCCTACTGCCGAGATTTCAGAGGTGCTGTAATGGTCGAAGATGCCCAAGATTCCATTGATGGAAGTGCCACCCCAAGTGTGCTTGATGTTATTGTTGTAACTCTCCACAAGAATATCAATGCACTCGTCTTGTGCCCACATTGGAGGAACCCAAGGCTGGCTGATGTAGGACATCAACGCGCCGACTGCGCCGGTGGGTTGGGTTTGGGCACTGTTTGTCGCATGCATCCAAGCCTCGGCAAAACAGTCGTTAGCTTGTCCTACCGTAGAACCACTGCCGTAGGAAGTGCTGGTGTTGTCATATTTTCCGACAAGGCAGGCCACCGACCAGATGAAGGGCAGTTTATTCTCGTTGGTCAAAGCGTTGACTTGCACATTGCTGTAATTAGCCACACCCCACAATTGGTTGTTGCCGTGGTTGCAGTAATTGACGATGCCGACACCGCTATTAATATGGCTGCTGATGGAGGCTGCCGTTCCCGTGTAACCACTCAAGTTCTCGTAGTCTTGATACACGGTGTTGTAACCGAAATTAAGCAAATCGGTGCGAATATGGTCTATGTGTTGGTAGTCATCCTCGCCGTTGTGGCCCGATCCACCTTCTTGTTTTGAAATGCCGTCACCATTTTGCAGCCATGTGGCAGATGTGGTGAGGTCGCGCTCGTAGGTGATGGTGCGGTTGACTTGGGTGGTCACTTGGGCGACAGTTTGGGCCGAGAAACGACCAATGAAAAGATCGTTGTAGATGTCGTTACCCACAATTTGGCCGTAGGGGTTGTCACCCAGACCGCCGTATGAAGTGCCACCACCCGTGTAAGTATAACCCGGAATCTGGGCAACGTCACCAACGAGCAGCACATGCGTAAGGTTGTTGTTGGCGTTGTATTGGTTCTGGATGTATGTCTTGATGGCCGAGTCGGTTGAGCCTACCGTGCTGGTACCCACGATGGTAGTGTTCACACCACGGGTTTTCTTCCAGTTGACGAAGTCGGTCATTGAACTGAGGAAGTTGTCGTAGCAGATGATGAGAAGGTCGCCTTCCTCATCGACGGGTGTGTATTTGGCCATGCCAGCTTCATAGTTAATGAAGTGACGTTGATACATGCTCTTGAAGTCGGCATCCATCTTCACAGTATTGCTCTTGCGGGCTTCCATCACGTTTTCGCCATTGTCGTCCACCTTATACATTTCAATTGTCATGTCGTAGTAGACGCGCAAGGTTTTCGTGACGGGGTTGTAGGCGAAAGGATAAACCACCATGTTCTGTCCACGGAAATCGCGGATGATGTATGGCTCATAAAGACCTACATTGTTGGCAGGGAAGAATGCGTCCTGATTGTAGCACTCGCCGTAGGTGTAAGGCACTGTGGCGGGGTCAATCTGGCGGCTGAAGTCGCCTTTTGAGGGAGCCACTTCGATGTTCTCGAAATCCCTGTATTGGGCAAACACAATGCGGACGCTCATACGGGCGCGGTCGCCGATGATGGCGGGGATGCCCGTCATGGGTACGTTGGGTTCGCCTGCTTGAGCCGTACTGATGGCCTTGGGCATGGAAACGATTTTGGCTTCACCCCTTGGGGTGATGACATTCGTCGTGTAAAACCCGGGAACTTGTACGTTCACCTTGATGCTTCCCTCCGAAGAGGAAACGAGTTGCGTGCGGAAGGTCTCAGGCTGGTCGCTGAGGATGCTGTTCCATTCCGGCGCATTTTGAAGCTGTGCAAAGGCCGTCATGCAGAAGGCCGAGAGTAGAAGAAATAAAAATCCTTTTTTCATTTTATTTAAAATTGAAATTTACTTGTTTGTTGAACTTGGATAGGTAAAGGTCCTGACTGTTGTCACATTCGACTTGTAGATGTAGCCCTTGCCGGGTTCGAGCGTGTTGAGGGAACCTTGCCAACCGTAACCTTGGTAATAAGTGGCTTTGCCGTTGGCAGACTTGATGACATCCCTATCAGTCGGAGTGAAATCGCCAAAGGCTTCATCGAGGCTTAGGCTCTCGTTACCGATGAACCCGATCCAGTTGTTTCCGGAATAGAGGCTGATGGGATAATCCGCTGGGTCGACCACTTCGCTAACGACCGTAATGGTGCAAGCCTCATCGGTTTTAATCTTGTACATCTTGCCCAATTCGATGCTTTGCAGGTTGCCCGACCATGAACCATTATTGGCATTATAGGTGGCAAACTTGCCATCTTGTGCCGCAATTCTCAAGCCGTGGTTGCCCAAAGCCTCTTTGAGTTGAGCCAAGGTGATGTCCACATTGGGCGACCACCAGTTCCAGTCGGCGGAAAGCTCAAAAGTCTGGACAGCGGAAGGCATTTCGCACGACACCGTAGCAACCCAACCAGTTTTGTTCACTGAATAATCCGAAGTGAACCTGAAAGTCAAGGCTCCTTCATCGTTGGTGGCGGTCACGGTTCCGGGGCTTGTTGTGCCAGTAAACTGTCCAATTTGCGTGGCGGAAGTGGAATTGCCGTCATAAATATAAAGGTAGTCGTAGTTCGCTTCAACATTGAACTCGGAGAAGTTGACAATGACTTTCGCCCCAGTGGTTGCAGGATAGAAAGTCAAGGTGTAATCGAGGTTGTTGCCATAGTTGCTGTCGGGGCCTCCTGAGTCATAAAACAGCGCATCGCAAGTCTCAAAAGAGCCATCCTGCATGTTGATGATGTCGGGTGTGGGACAGCCAGAGGTCAAAAAGATGGTGTCCAAATCCACTCTTTGGTTATCAGCCACAGTAACTTCAACAGTTTGTGGGCAGTAGCCGTTTTTGGAGATAGCCAAAGTGTATGTTCCACCCTTGATAGGACGGTGGAAGTCGCCAACATTATGCGTACTCACCTGTGAATTGTTGACATCATGCTCTTGCACCGTGATGGTGGCACCGACAATCGGCTGGTTGGTTTCAGCGTCATACACATAACCGTGGATACCGTTCAGGCATTGTTCAATGAGCCCAAGCATGGCGGTGTGGTTGTAGTTCCAATAGGTCGGCATGGTGGAGGCATTGGGCTTCTTGGTGGTGGAACATTCAATGGTGATTTCACGACATTCGCCGAATGCATTCTCATAATCCTGACGGCTGCCCGTAATCACATACCAATCGGCACCATTGGTGACGCCATCAGAATAAGGATTAGTCATGTAAGACGAGGAATAGGTCCTCACATTGCTGACGTACTCCGTACTGATAAGCTCATACCAATCCTTGTCGGCGTGGTCGGTATAGACGGCGTCCCAAGGATAGTTTACCACTTCGGCACCACCGTGATAGTTGGCGCTCATGGTGAACAGGTAATCTTGAGCCAATTGCATGGTCCATTGGGTCTCCAAGGCGTATGCCTTGCCGTCGGGATGGTCGCCATTAAAATAATCCTTGTAGTTGCGATTCAAATCAACCCCATTGATGTTGTAACGACGTGCGCCGTTCATGGTGTTGTTGCCGCCATAATAGGTGCCGTCAGGGTTAGTCAAGGGGAAAATGAAAAGATCCACATTGTTCAGGATGTTGACAATGCGCGAGTCGGTGCTGGTGCAAAACTCATCGATAAGGCGAAGCATGAGCATCATGCCAGTGACCTCATCGCCGTGCATCGTGGAACTGTAAAGGAATCTCGGCTTGCCGTCGGGTTGGCCGTTATTGAGGCGCACACCCAACAGTTTGCGTCCGCTGTTGAGGGTGCCAAGATCAAACAGGGTACACGACCTGTCACTCAAGGCTTGTGACGGAAAGGCTTCCATCATGCTTTGGTAGGCATCGTAAGTAGGATAGCTGTCCCATTCATACGCGGCACGGTCGCTGCCGTCCCACATGACGGCATCGTCAAGCATGGAAGGCGGTGTCTGCAATTCAGGCTGATAGCCAGCCAGCAGCAGATCGTCATACTGCTGCTGGTTGGCATAGCAAACCACGGTTCTGCCATCAGTGCCATCAACGGAGCAAAGCTTGCTGATGCCCTGAATTTCAGAGGGTTCCTGAACGGTGAGCGTAAAATAATACTCGTTGCGCTCACGCATGAGCTGTTGCAGTTCCTTTTGACTTTGGGGGAAAAGGCTTCCTCCGATGACGAGGGCAAGAACCAATATGCAATATTTCAACTTATTCATATTTCCAACGATGAATCAAGTTTACTTCGCTGACGGATAGGTGAAAGTGCGTGTTCCTGTCGCATTCGACTTGTAGATGTAGCCCTTGCCGGGTTCAAGCGTGTTGAGAGAACCTTGCCAACCGTAACCTTGGTAATAAGTGGCTTTGCCGTTGGCTGACTTAATGACATCCCTATCGGTCGGAGTGAAGTTGCTAAAGGCTTCATTGAGACTCATGCTTTGGGTGCTGATGAACCCAATCCAGTTGTTTCCTGAAGAAAGAGTAATCGGATATAGTGCCGGGTCGACCACTTCGCTACTGAAGGTAATGGTGCAAGCCTCGTTGGTCCTAATCTTGTACATCTTGCCCAATTCGATGCTCTGCAGGTTACCCGTCCATGTACCGCTGTTGGCATTGTAAGTGGCAAATTTGCCATCCTGTGCTGCAATCCTCAGGCCGTGGTTGCCCAAGGCTTCTTTCAGTTCGCCCAAAGTGATGTCTACATTCGGCGACCACCAGTTCCAGTCGGCTCCAAGTTGGAAGGTCTGCTCGATGATGGGAGTACCTGTATCGATACCTAACAAGATTTGATTCTTCTGTGACAACACATTGTGATGATCTTGGGAGGTATAGGATGTCGGTGGATTCGATGGATTGTAATTGGTATTATCGCCGTAAACATACAAAGCCTGATTGCCAGAGGTGCTAAAGGTACGGCAGGCCATGTGCGGGGAAGAGGTCCATTGCCCAGTGTTGTCATCAGCAATGAGAACAAGGTTGGACGTGCCGTCGTACTCAAATGGGGTGCTGAAGGTGATGAATGTCCAATCGTTAGCCGCCATAATGACAGTGCCGCTGAACACTTTATCGGACTCGGAGACCGTTACCCAATCGGTATTGCTGGAGAATGAACTATTGGTAGTGGTCTTCAGATAGAAATCGTAAGTACGCGTCTTCTCCGCTCCACCATTGTAGAAAGCAATGGTTTTGATGGTACCGGCAGTGCCAATCTCCTCGGCTGTGTAAATCTGCTGGGTGAGCGCATACTTGTAATAGTTGTAACTGGGCAGATATTGGCTTGTTGCCGTGCCACCGTCACCTATGAGGACACCCTCCACAAAATTGGCCACCAGATTCATGTCGCTGGTCACATTGAAAGTGTATTCAACTTCGCTGGAAACAAACTCGCCGTCAAGTGTCCATCCGCTGAAGTAATAACCGGGATTTTCAGTGGCTGTTACCGTGCAGGATTCGCCATAGCTGAATTCGCCGCCGCCGCTGACTGTGCCATAGGTGGAATTGCTTGAACTGACATTGACGATGAAAGTTTGGGATGCTATGGCACAATTGCAGTCGAACTCAAAAAGAGTGCCCGCGCTCGGCGTGCCGCTCGACTGGTAAATGATAATGTTGCCTTCCTCATATTGTATCGAGAAGGAGCACTCATTGTTGTAGCTGCCAGAGACAAAGGTCACTGTGACATGCGTGCCATTTCCAATTTCTAAAACATAGTTTGCTGAACTGCCCGAAGAAACGGTCAGAGATTGTGATTCAGTGCCGTCATCGAACGAAACGGTCAGGCTGGCACCGTTCCAGCCGTCGCCGTAGGAGTCACTAAGATTGAAAACCACATTGCAAGCATTCTTCAAAGTCTCGCTGCCTTGTGCGCTGAGGTTGCCGTCGGCAGTCAGGGTGAAAGTGATGGGGATTTGTGCGGTTTCAGGACAGTTGGCCGCAATGGTTACGTTGAAATTGCAAGAAACAACCTCGTCTACACCAATGTTACCCACGGTAATCGGTGAGTTATTGATAGTGATGTAGTTGCTGGATGAACTCATCGTGGCTACGGCATTGGTGGCTTGGTAATGGCCCGTGTTCTTGAACTTGGCTGTCAAGGTTAGGGTCTGGCCAGGAGTAAAACTGCCGTCCCAATTCATGCTCTGGTATTCCAAAACAGCCTCGCTAGCAGTGATAACTATGTTGCCTTCGTAGGTGTCGTTACCATTGACAGCGGCGTAGTGCATCATGACATTGGTACCGTCGGCCACACCCGAATTGATGCGGAACTGGAAGCCGCTCACAGTGGTGGTGGCTTCAGGAGCCAAAGTACCGAAGCTGCCTGTATTATTAATTAAGGTGACGTTGGGGTTATCCGTGGTCAACGTGATGTTGGTGGTGCCGGTGGAGGTATCCGTACCTACATTCTTAAAGGTGATGCTCAGGTCGATGTCGTCGCCGACATGGGCTGTTTCTGGTGTGTAGCCGTCAACAGAGATATAAGCACCTTCAAGGGCTACGGCGGAAACGGTTGAAATATAAGGAATACGGTTAGGAGCAGTCACGCAGATGGTAACATCGCCACTGGAAGTGACAGGGGTAATTGGAACTTGAACCGTGCCTGTTGCACCTACCAAAGCAGTGCCATGAAGCATGCCGTCCTTGCTGATGGCCACGTATGAACCTGGAACGGCACTCACCTCGTAAGTAGCCATACCGAAGGGGATGATATTCATGTGGCTGACATTGTTGGCGGTAGGTTGCACACGGTAAGGCATGATGGAACCATCGCCCAATACATGGTAGGCCTGCCAATAGTAGAGCGTGGGCCTATGCATTGTGTAACCGAGAGCATTGGCGGCATTGCCAGCCAAATTACCGATGTAAAGCATGGAGTTCACAGTGTTGTAGACATCATCCATCCAAATAGCATCGTACATGCCCGTGCCGGTTTCTTCGTAGGAAGGCATGGTGCCGTCGGCACGGCTTGTTGGGCCAACACCAAAATAGTAGTCGTTCAGCCAAACGGTGTTGGGGCAGGAACCGATATAGGCGTAGGCACCTTTGTTTTCGGCACGCACCATAGCTTCTCCGAAACAAGTGCCATAACCCCAGTCGCCCGATTGGCAGCAATTGCCGATGGCAAGGAAGTATTTGTGTTCGTTGGTCAAGTTGTTGACATCGTTAACGGTGAAACTCGGACCAGCCCAGCTTGTCTGACTGCCATGGGCTGTGTAATTGGCAAAACCGACACCGCTGCTCAAATAGCTGTAGCAATTGGTGTATGTGCCATGGCTGAACTCATACACATTGCTAAAACCATGCTCGGTATTGTAGTAATAATTGGTGGCGTACCAAATGGTGGGACGGCCTACCGTGATACCCCATCCGTTGTCCTCACCTGCGATGAGGAGCGCATTGTTCAGATAGCTCGGGTCGGGCATGGTGTATTGCTCATATTCCAAACTTTTGTTGAGCATCGCTGTCATCTGAGCCACAGTTTGAGCTGACAACCGACTGTGGAACATATCCACAAACTCATCGCCGTCGATGCTTGAGTAAGAGAGGTCGCTGACACAAGAGGTTTGACTAGCGGAGTTGGTGCTGGGAGCCACTTGGTCTTTATCGCCCAAAATCATAAGGAAGGTGGGCGCATCTTGGGCGTACTTGTTTTGGATGAAACTCTGGATGGCAGAAGCGGTAGTACCGATATTGTCGGTATAGTTCACATCTACATAAATGCCTTTCATAGTCTTCCATGCCACCCAGTCCTGGATACAGTTCTCGAACATGCGGTTGGCGATGACCAACATCTTCACCGGAGCTTGCCAAAGGTCGGGATGATCGTCATACACATCCCTTATGGCATTGCCGTTAAATAGCTGCTTGTAAAGCACATCGAAATACGGACTGTAAGTCTTCACGAGCATTTCCTCGGTGGCGCGGGCATCTGCACCGTTGAAGCTCACTTCCACTTCAATGTCGTTGAACACACGCAGAGTGTTGTTGACAGGGTCGTAGCTCACTGGCTCGATACTCATCTGTCCCACTTGAACACCACGCATGGTGCCGTTCACGCTGACACGAGCAGTAGGCTCCGATTGGAGGCCACGGGTCGACTGATAGGCGGCTTCGTTATAAACGAAGGGGCTGTTTTCGTTTTTGAAAACGTCAGGTTGGCGAGGCACCAAAGTATGGATGCCGTAGTCGTCGAGGCGGTAGTCCTTGGTGGTGTAGCTCGTGATTTCGATACGCGGGTTGGCACCGAAAGGCACGGCAATAAGTTCATTCACGACGGGGATTTGAGGGTCGCCCTCATTGCCGCCGATGACGGTGTTGGGCATCGAGAGCCATGAGAATTGGCCTCTTTCGGTTTCCACGTTCTCAGCCTCAATGTTAGAGAAAGAGAAGGAAGCCCTAAGAAGTTGAAAATCACTGCTGACACATTCGGCCTTGTTGGCTGAACGGAGGGTAATGGACTGCTGTCCCATGACATTGAGGCAAAGCAACAATGCCAATGCAAATAAAAAATGCTTTTTCATTTTAGAGGTTTTGATTAATAAATGAATTTGACTTTTCGGCGGCAAAGATAAAAAAAAACTGAAACTTTGCTCACTTCCATTCAAATGTATTTATCAAATGGTCAATATCCTCTCGAATGAAGTTGATGACAGGCTGCATCGAGTCGTTGTCGGGCTTGAAATTGAAATATAAGGCTCCGCGCACGAAGTTTCGGGTGCTGTCGGTGAGGTAGAACTGCATCGGAGTGGCCACACCTTTGCCGTCCATTTCGATAAAGAGGCCGTAAACATCATGTTCTTCGTTGAAAATCAGGCTGTCGCGCACGCCATTGGCCTTTTGCAGATGCTTGGTGACCATCGTGTGGACATCTTCAAGATATTCGCCCAAATTGCCGTCTACGGGCTTGTGCGTCAGGTGGATGGAGCCTTTGAATTGGGGCATTTCCACATTGACCCAGTTTTTCTCGTTGGGCGAATACGGGTCGGGGGTGATGAGCGCGTATTGCGGGCACTCGAAGCTGTATTTTTCGATCGTGTCGACTTTGACGTAGGCCTTTTCCGGCAGGTCGATGCGGAAATAGCCGCGCGGCTTGGGCAGCGGGTTGGGCTGGCGGTCGCACGAGAAAGCAACGGCGAGTAAGGTCAAGGCCACAAGCAATATGGGCAGTTTATTCTTCATCATACACAACTTTCACTTCCTTGATGCGCTTGGTGTCGGCATCGGTAATCTCCATGTGGAACTTCTCGAAGTTGAACTTGAACCCGATTTCGGGGATGCGCCCTTCTATTTCGAGGATGAGTCCGGCAAGGGTGTCGGCTTCGCCCTGCATGGGTTCAAAGTAGCCTTCGTCCACGCCAAACACCTTGCAGAAATCGACGATACTTGTCTGAGCCTTAAAGAGATAGGTATTGTCGTCAAGTTTCTTGTAGTGTTCCTCCAAGTTGGCTTCGTCAAACTCGTCATTAATTTCTCCGACAATCTCTTCGATGACATCTTCCATCGTAATCAGGCCCGAAGTGCCGCCGTATTCGTCAACGACAATGGCGATATGTATCTTTTTCTCGCGGAAATCTTGGAAGAGGTCATTGATTTTGCGGTTCTCTGGCACGAAAAAGGCGGGTCGGATGAGTTTCTGCCATTCGTATGATTGCGCGTCCAAGTAGGGGAGGAGGTCTTTCACATAAAGGATGCCGCTCACGTTGTCCATCGTTTCGTCATAAACGGGAATCCTTGAAAATCCGCTCTTTATGACGATGGCGAGCATTTCGGTGAACTCCATGCCTTGCTCCACGCCGATGATGTCGATGCGCGGAATCATCACGCCGCTCACCTCTTTTTCGCTGAAAGAGGCAATGCCTTTCAGCATCTGTTTCTCCTCAAGCGGTGTGGATTCTTCGGTGGCAATGTCGACGGCGGTCGAGAGGTCTTCCATCGAGATTTCGCCTTTCTTTTTCTCCAAGTGCTTGTCCATAAACGAAGTGGAATTGACCAACGCCTTGCTCAACGGCTTGAAAAGCCCGATGAGAAAGCGCAGCGGCCTCGCCATGAAACGCGCCACCTTGACGGGACGCTTGCCGGCATAAATCTTCGGCGTGATTTCGCCCGCAATCAGGATTAATGAGGTGACAATCACCACTTCCAAGAGAAAGGCCGCCACGGGATAGTTCGCCATGTCGAACAGTTGCGCCATGATGTAGGTCGACAAAAGCGTGATGGTGACATTGACGAAGTTGTTGCCAATCAGGATGGTAGCCAGCAAAGTTTTGGGTATCTCGCGGAGTTTCAGCACGAGTTTGCTCTTTGCGTCGGGGCGCGATTCGAGGTCGTCGATGTCGGCGGGTTGGAGTGAGAAAAACGCCGTTTCGCTGCTCGAAATCAAGGCCGAAGCGATGAGGAGCAGGCACAATACAGCCATTCCGATGATGGCGTTGGCGGTAAATCCAGTGAAAAAGTTGTTTGAAACAACGGTCAGGAGTCCTATGAGAGGGTCAGGGTCGGGTGTTTCCAAAATCTTATCATTTATAGTTCAGGCGGCAAAAATAGAAAATAATTCTGACATGCGCGTCAAGTTACGTCAAAATGGCAAATCGTTGCCTTCGTCGGTGGTATTTTGTGGGGTGTAGCCCGGAGCGGGTTCTGGTGCGGGGGCGTAAGGCTGGCCGTAGGAGGATTGCTGGACGGGTCGTGCGGGAGCCATCTGCATCATCTTGTCGGCGTGTACCTCGGTGACATAGCGCACAATGCCTTGTTGGTCAGTGTATTGTCGGGTGCGGAGTTTGCCTTCAACATACATCAGGTCGCCTTTCGAGTAGTTGCGGCGGCCTTCGGCGATGTCGTTGGCCAAGTTGCCCCAAACCACAATGTTGTGCCAATCGGTTTGTTCCACCCAGTTTTGGTCGCGGTCGCGATAACGCTCCGAGGTGGCCATAGTGACGGATATTTTGCGGTTGCCATTGTCGAAAGTGGTGATTTCGGGGTCTTTCCCGAGCCGGCCTATGAGGATGACTTTGTTCAAACTTGCCATAGTGTTGTCGTTTTAATTGTTTAAGTATAAGTCGATTAAGCGAGGAATGGGAAAGTTGCCCAAATCCGTTTCACGGGCCAAAAATAAATCATTTGTTTCAATCCGCAACAATTTTTCTTCAAGTTTTATTTCGATGAACTGGGCGATGATGGTGCGGTGGGTGAGTTTGTGGGTGAAAGTCGGCGAAGTCTTGATAATGGTAAAACTTTTGTTTTCAATAAGTTGCTGGAACTTTTCGGATGCTATGACTTCCTCGACGGTCATCGGGTTTTCGCTTTCGATGCAGGGAAAGTCGTAGAGGTTCTTCCAAATGTCGTTGCCGCTGCGCTTGTGGAGGTAAACATTGCCTTCAATCCTGAAAACCAAATAGTTGAAATATCGCGTCGTGATTTTCAGTTTTTGAAGTTTCACGGGGCGTTGCATCACGGTTTGGTTTGCGAAGGCGAGGCATTGTGCTTGCAGCGGACAAAGCAGGCAGTTGGGGTTTTTCGGTGTGCATTGCAGGGCACCAAACTCCATCATGGCTTGGTTGTGGAGTCCGGGCTGTTCGCGGTTGAGCAAATCGTCGGCAATTTTGGCGAAAACGGTTTGCCCCTCATTAATATTAATAGGTGTGTCAATGTCGAAAAGCCTTGAAAGCACGCGGTAAACATTTCCATCCACCACGGCATGGGGCAAGTTGAAGGCAATGGATGCAATGGCGGCAGCAGTGTAGTCGCCAATGCCTTTCAATTGCTTAAGTTTCTCGAAATCAGCGGGAAACTGGCCTCCATGTTGTTCCACTATTTGCTTTGCGCATTGGTGCAAGTTGCGGGCGCGTGAATAGTAGCCCAAGCCTTGCCACATCTTCAGCACCTCTTCCTCAGTGGCGTTGGCAAGGTCGTTCACCGTGGGCCACTTCTCGACGAAGCGCAGATAGTAGTCCCAGCCTTGGTTGACGCGCGTTTGTTGCAGGATAATCTCCGAAAGCCACACCTGATAGGGTGTGGGGTTGTGCCGCCAAGGCAGGTCGCGGCGGTTTTCGGCAAACCAATTAATTAAGGTGTCATGTATGAAATCCATCGTTGTTGCGTTGCGAAATTCTTTATTTATAACTCATTAGAAGAAAAAAATTGCATTAATAGGGTCTCCGTATTGAAAATGTTTGTACCTTTGCCGCAAATTTACAACAAACACAATAACTAATCATAAAATAAGGAAAAAAATGACTAAAGCAGAAATCGTTGCTGAAATCGCCAGCAAGACCGGCATTGAAAAAGGTGCTGTCCAGAATGTTGTTGAAAACTTCATGGAAGTTGTGAAGAACTCGATGGCCAAGGGTGAAAACGTGTATCTGAGAGGCTTCGGTAGTTTCATCATCAAGACCAGAGCCGAAAAGACCGGCCGTAACATTGGCAAGAATATCGCCATCACCATCCCGGCCCACAAGATTCCGGCTTTCAAGCCCGCCAAGACCTTCATGACCGCTGTTAAGTAAGAACAACATCTAAAATCCCAATATTATGCCAAACGGTAAGAAACACAAAAGACACAAGATGTCGACTCACAAGCGCAAAAAACGCTTGAGAAAGGACAGACACAAGAAGAAATAAGCGCTTCTTGCGCCTAAAGGAGACAATAACACAGCATTGGCAACCCCATTGTTGTGTTATTGTTTTGTTATTCAAAATCAAATCGTTAACCCCAAAAGCAAAACACTATGTCTGAAGAAGAGAAACAAGTTGCCGAAGCCATTCCGGCAGCGGCAGAGGAAAAGACGGTGGAGCGCGACTTGGTCATCAACTCGCACGCTTCGGAGGTTGACATTGCCCTGTTGGAGGACAACATTCTTGTCGAACTTCACAGAGAGAAGACCAACAACCAGTTTGCGGTCGGAGATGTTTATTTGGGTCGGGTGAAGAAACTGCTGCCAGGCCTCAACGCGGCTTTCGTCGACGTGGGCTACCCCAAAGAAGCCTTCCTGCACTACCTCGACTTGGGCTTTCAGGCCCATTCGCTGCTCAAGTTCAAGAAAATGGTAGTGGCAGGCGAAGACGTCTCGTTGGACAAGTTCAAACTTGACCCCGACTTGCCGAAAAACGGCAAAATCGCCGACATCATCAATGTAGGTGACCTGATTCCCGTGCAAATCGCCAAAGAGCCTATCCACACCAAAGGCCCGAGAATCACGGCAGAAATCTCATTTGCAGGACGTTACATCGTCCTCGTTCCCTTCTCCAATCGCATTTCGGTTTCAACAAAAATCCGCAGCAACGAGGAGCGCAACCGCCTCCGCCGTCTCATCCAAAGCATCAAGCCCAACAATTATGGCGTCATTATACGCACCGTCGCCGAAGGCAAGAAGGTGGCCGAACTCGACGCCGACCTCAAGGCACTCATCGCCAAATGGGAGCAATGCACCATCGAGATGAAGAAAATGACCAATTTCGGAAAGATGGTCAGCGAAATGGACCAAACCAGTGTCATGCTGCGCGATTTGCTGAACGAGTCGTTCAACAACATCCGCGTGAACGACGAGAAACTCTTTGAAGAAATTCAGGGTTACATCCAGACTTTCGCCCCGCAAAAGGCCGGAATCGTGCAACTTTACTCAGGCAAGGAGCCTATCTTTGACTACTACAACGTTGCCAAGCAAATCAAAGGTTTTTTCGGGAAGATTGTCACCATCAAGAACGGCGTTTACCTCGTCATCGAGCACACTGAGGCCATGCACGTCATCGACGTGAACAGCGGCCATAGGCTCAACAAGGAAAACTCGCCGGAAGAAAACGCCCTCCAAGTCAACCTCGAAGCCGCCAAGGAAATCGCGCGACAACTGCGCCTGCGCGACATGGGCGGCATCATCATCGTGGATTTCATCGACTTGCACGAAGCCAAGCACCGCAAGCAACTCTACGAAGCCCTTGTGGAGGCCATGAAGCCCGACCGCGCCAAGCACACCGTGCTTCCCGCCACTAAGTTCGGCCTCATCCAAATCACGCGCCACCGTGTGCGCCCCGAAACAGAGGTGCAGGTGCAGGAGAAATGCCCCGTTTGCGACGGAGAAGGCAAAATCCGCCCCGCCATCCTCTTCATCGACGAAATCGAAAACCACCTCAAGTACCTCCTCGTCGACCAAAACGAGAACAACCTTGTCTTGCAGGTTCATCCGTTCATCTATTCCTACCTTTGCATCAACGGACTGTTTTCGATTCGCCGCAAATGGATGAAGAAATACGGCAAGAAATTCACAGTGCAATCGATGCCCGAGTTCCACGCGCTGCAGTACAACTTCCAGAACGCCAACGGCGACGACATCAAAATCTGAAGTTTGCTGCTGCAAAAAACTTGAAAAGCCTGCCTCGCAATGGGGCGGGCTTTTTCTTGCTATTTCTTTATCTCGTTCCAAGCAGTTCAAAGTCAAGGTCTTCGCTTTTTCGGTGTTTCATTTGCAGCGATTGGGCAGTGCCACCGCAAAGGTACAGGTTTTTGATGGCCTCCATTTGCGAAACAGCCTCAAAAACGGGTATCGTTTCTTGCCTAAGCCCTAATTTCCAGTCTTGGCTTTCCATATCGTTTCAGGTATTTGTCGGGTTTCTTGATGTCGAAAAACATGGCTGCCAAAAGCCAGTTGATAATGCCATAGTAGTCGCCTTGCGAAACCAAACGCTCACGCCACACTTGTTGTATCTGCCGCATGGGATAGAGTTCGCAGAGTTTGTGCAGATCTTCAAACTCAAGATAAAGCAAGGATTTTTCGATGAGCAAACTGTCATCTATGCTGTCCGGATTTTTGGCATACGACCACAGGCAACCCGATTGCTCCAACTGTCGCCAAAGGACTCTTTTTTTGCCTTCAATCTTTCCGTTTCTGTTTTGGTGATTGCTCATAGTGCCGCAAAATTAGGCAAAAAACCTGAAAACTTGTTTCAACTATGAATAAAAAAACGCTGCTTTTTAGCACTTTTTCACCAAAAAAAGTAGGGACAAGCCCGTTTTCAAAAGATTTATACATTGTTGATTTTCAACAAAATCCGATAAGGGCATTCCAAAAAAGTAGGGACATCGGCCCGTGAAGCCCCGCGTGCCTCTTGACAAGCGTTTTTTCTGTATATTTTTGCGAAGTCAAAAACGAAAATGTCATGAAGACGCATTTAAAATCACTCATCCTAATCACGGCAGCCTTCGTGCTGACCGCTTGCGACAGCCCGACGAAGCGCATGGAACAAGCGCAAGCTCTCTATAAAGAAGGTGTCGAACTGCGCGAGCAACGCCGCTCCGAAGAGGCCGCCGAGAAGTTCCTACAAGGGTTGGCACTGGTGCAGCGTTCGGACAAGACTGCGGAAACAGTCCAATTGGAAGGCCAACTTTGCGACAACCTCGGAGCCATGTACCTCAAGCACGGCCTTTTCGAGGATGCCTTCAAGCAACACCAGCGGGCACTGACTTGTTTCAAGCATACTGCCGACTCCACGGGTATGATGAACGCCTACCGCAACAGCGGTCGGGCGGTGAGGGCGCAGGAACAATACACCCAAGCCAAGCAATACTACGACTCGGCTTTTCGTGTCGCCACCTTCATCAACGACCAAGCTATGCTCGGCGACCTCTATCTCGAAATGGGTCGCGACTATTACATGGAAACGGGCAACTTCGCCAAAGGCATCGAAAGCGTCAACCAAGCCCTGGAAATCGGCCTCGGCGACAACGACACCGACATTGCCAACATGACCTTGGGCATCCTCTATTATTACACACGCGAAAACGACAAGGCGAAGTCCTACTTAAACCAAGCTCTCCGCAGCGAGCGTGCCGGACTGAAAATGTCCGTCTATCAAACGCTTTATGCCATCGCCTACAGCGAGGGCGATTACCAACAGGCGGTGAAATACCACGAGCAGTTTGCCGCGAACATGATGCAAGCCGACGCGGAACACTCCAACGAGAACATCCAAAGAATCAAGTCGGAATATGAATTGAAGGCGCAGCAGAGCGAATTGGAAAGCCTACACCGCACCCGCGACCTGAAACTCTATCTGATTATCGCCTTGGTGGTGATTGCCTTGCTCGTCATCCTCTTGATTGTGAGGAAGAAAATCAGCGACCACAAGCTGGAGATGGAGCACTTCGGGCGGCAGGTGGAGCGCGACCAGAACCGCATCCACGAGTTGGTGAGCGACATGGAGAACCTTATCCGCACCAACGACGAGCTGCGCCGCCATCAGCAGACCCTCCCGCCGAAGGATTTGATGTCGATCCAGAAAATCTTGACGCGAAACAAGATCATGGTCACCGCGCAAGCCCTCACGGAAGAAGTGAACAACGACTCGCTCAACTTCGAACTGACCGACAACGACTGGAACGACTTCATCAGCCTCACCGACTTGGTCTTCGACGGCTTCTCGCAGCGCTTGTTGCAACTCTACCCCAAACTCAGCAAGTGGGATGTGCGCATCTGCTGCCTCTCCAAGAACGGCTTCTCCAACCAAGTGATTTCCATCCTGTTGGACACGCAGACCGACTCCTACTACAAACGCAAAACCCGCATAAAACAGATGAAGATGGACCTCGGGGATGATAACCGCACCTTTGAGGAAATAGTGAATGCTGTATGAGAAACTACGGATTACACGGATTTGACGGAAATATTCATCAAAATGGAATTTGTATAATCCGTAAAATCCGTAGTTAAAAAACGAAATCAAATAATTAACAATCAAATACTTACAACTATGAAAAAATTAGCATTAACTTTAGCGATTTGCCTCGGCTGCTTCGGCATCCTTGGGGCGCAGAATGTTTGGAAGTCTCTTGAAGTGCCGGGAGCTTTTTTAGGTGCTGATGCGCAAGGTAACCTCTATGCGCAGAATTACTACGGTTTGCAGCGTTCACAAAATGAAAGTCTTAATTGGGAACTTGTTTTGGAATTGAATTTTGTTAGCTCGAATTTCATCATTGGTGAAAAAGGACGTCTCTTTGTCATTCCTTGGCAGAACCAGACTATGCTCTATTCAGACGATAATGGAGATACATGGGAAGAAACTTCGCCCCTGCCTTATGTGCCGCAAACAACCGCTGTAACTAAAATGTATTCTCCGTCAAACGATACCATTTTATGTATCGTAGATAATAACTGTTTCTGGACCACTGACGGCGGCATGACATGGGGCTTTGAGGGTCTTGAATTGGACGAAGAGTCCCAAGTCGGCGACATGATTGTCAATGCAGAGGGCGATGTGTATGTCAGCACTTGGTCGTATTCGGATGGAGATGCTGGCATTTTTCACTCCACCTTGTCCGACATGCAAAACTGGGAACTCGTTGCAGCCGAGGGCATTAACATTAAGGATATGGCTTTCGATCCCGAAGGCAATGTGGTGGCTTGTGGCTGGAGTACCGAAGGGAGCATTGGTTTTCAGCATACTCCAGGCTTCTATCTGTTTGACGGAACGACATTGGCCATCAGTGATGGCGGTATTGTGTACAGGCCTCATTTCGTGGGGAATCAGGCTATTCTTTCCTATTCCACCGACCATGGCGAGCATTTCACCGATATAGGGGAGCACCTTCCCCTTGTTGATATTGCTCCAGGCGGCGATGCTTATTTCCTTATCAAAGGATATGACAACCATCTGTATTTCGATGGCGGCGGGGAGTATTGGAAGAGCATTTCGGATGCAGACCATATTCGAGAAGATTTTCCGTATGACAACACGCGTTGGGCCATCTATTACCAGAACCTATATCTGGATTGGGCACCCTATATCCAGATAGGAATAAAGGGTGATACGGTTGTGGACGGCACAACATATCATAAAGTGATTAAATGCACGTCTTATGGAAACGTCATTGACGGAGATTGCTTTGGCGGCATTCGTGTGGAAGCGGATGGCAAATGGTATTTCAGATTGTTCTCGGAGGAAAATGTGCCCCAGTATTTGTATTTGGATATGGAACCGAATACGGAACGACTCATTTATGACTTCTCACTTTCCGTGTGTGATGGTTTTGAATATGAAGGACAATATTGGATGTCGGTATTTGATATTGATGAGATTGAAATCAATGGAAGCATGAGAAGACGCTTATGGTTTGATAGTAATTGCGAGGAAGGCAACCATCCCTATGACTGGAATTGGATTGAAGGCATTGGCAGTAATTTTGGATTGCTATATTCTATCCAAGCATTCCCTTTGGATGGTTCTGCCTACCATTTGGGTGAGGTTTATCAAAACGGGGAATTAATCTATAGAGATCCGTATTTCATCAATGAGCCTTCCTCCCCCGAATGGTACTACGAAATCCAGAACGAGAACGGCAGCATCACCTACCAATACATGTATCAGGCTGGCGACACCGTTGTCCAAGACGAGCCGACACATATCCTTGTGAAAATCAACACACTTTACGACAAGGGTCTTCATGAAGAGATAACGCATGAATATGTTTACGAGCGCGATGGCAAACTATATTGGTGGAACAAGACCTTGGAAGTATTTACCGTATTGTATGATTACGAAGCCGAAGTGGGCGACTATTGGGAAATCATTGTCGGCACAAGACCCATCGACATGCATGTGGACGCGGTTGAAGAAATCGAATACGAAGGCAAAACCTATCGGATGCTTCACGTAAGTGACGTAGACGGCATCTTCAGCGGCGACATCGTGTGCGGCATCGGCCATCTGACGAGTTTCTTCCCCGAAAGGCTGATGGACAACGGTGACGGCATTCGTGTAGATGGTTTGCGCTGTTATTGGATTGAGGACGAATTGGTGTTTAAAATCGGCGATGAGGACTGCGATGCGATTTATTCGGAGGTACACGGTGTGGAGGAGGACGGCCCTTCGACAGGCTCAGGGACCTTTACGGTTTATCCTAACCCTACCAATGGCATTATTGCCATTCAGCATTCAGCATTCAGCATTCATCATTCCGAATTCCAAATTGCCAACCTCATGGGCCAAACCGTCCTTTCCGGCAATATTAATGCTGAAAACCAACAGATTGATGTTTCATCATTGCCTCAAGGTATGTATTTCATTACCTTTGCAGGCGAGACGCGGAAATTTGTGGTGCGTTAATCGTGGTAAAAGATAACAATCAAAAACATACGACAATGAAAAGATTAGTATTAACTTTAGCAATTTTGGCTGGCTTCGCCCTTGGTGGCGTGGCGCAAAGCCTCCATTACGACTTTGAAGACGGCACCCTTCAAGGTTGGACTGTCCTCGATGGCGATGGCGACGGCCATTGTTGGGAACCTTCTATTGGCGGTATGGGCCACAATTCCAACGGGATGGTGATGGCTTATTCCAAAGACTATGCCACAGGCGATTCCCTTGCACCAAACGAGTATCTTGTTTCTCCACGATTGGTTTTGAGTGAAGACTGGCCCGTTATCAATTTTTATGCTTGTGCTTTGGATGAAATCTACCCTGCCGAGCATTTTGGGGTATCCATCTCAACTACAGTCAACAATGACCCGTTGGCTTTCACGCTCTTGTCGGAATGGACCATAGTCGCCAAAGATGCGGGAAACCGTCAGGGCAACTGGTACAACTATACCGTTGACCTTTCCGCTTATACCGGTCAGGAGGTCTATGTCGCTATTCGTCACCACTATTGCTCTGGACAATCTGCCATTTGCGTTGACGACATCCAAATTGAAGGTACTATTCAAGATTATTTCCCCATGGTTCATGAGGCTAACAACCGCCAGAAATGGAATGTGGTTTACATGGGTTCCATGAACTATCCTAATGATTACCATACTGAAATACAAAGTATTAGGGATGATATCAACTTGGATGGAGTGGATTATAAACTTGTTTGGACGGAAAGTGTGTATCAATCCAAGAGAATTGCAGGTGCAGTTCGTGAAGAGGACAAGAGGGTATATTTCCGCAGATATTGGGGACAATCCTATGAAGACGAGGTGCTGCTTTACGATTTCAACTTGTCCTTGGGCGATACTGTTACTGTAGGTTGGGGTGATTATCAGTTGATTGTACTTGAAGAATCTGAAACAGAGGTGAATGGTTCTATGAGAAGACAATTGGGGCTTGCCTGGTATTTTGGCGAAGCTAAGGAAGTACAAGAATACTGGATTGAAGGTGTGGGCAGCACTTACGGCTTCTTGAACAGTGGCTATGAAGGTTGGACTGGGGCATTTGTCCATCTGTTGTGCTATCACGAGAACGGCAACCTGATTTGGGACAATGAGGAGTTTGACGATTGCGTGATGAACAGCGATGGAGCACCTGCAACATTTGCTCCCCAAGGCGCGGAGTGGTATTTCGATGTGTTCAACCCATGGGGCACACATCCTGAATATCAGAGGTTTTTCGTGGATGGCGACACGATCATCCAAGGCCATCAGTGCAGCATCATCTCGCAGCATTTTGTTGATACTGGGCATGAAGGGGAAGAATTTGTGTACGAGGAAGACAACAAGGTGTATTGGTTCAACCCGACCACAAACGCCTTTTCGGTTTTGTATGACTTTGATGCCGAAGCGGGCGAATCGTGGAATTACGAAGTGGGTGAATGTTCGCATCAGATGACTGTCGATAGCGTTGGCAGTGTGACATGGAATGGACACACTTACCGCACGCAGTGGGTTAGGTTTAACGAGGATGTTCAATATTATAGTGGGAAAATCATCGAGGGAATCGGTTATGAGAAAGGATTGTTCCCCAGCATTTATGTTTGTGATGGATTGGAAGTGTATGATGCAAGTGAGATAGAATACCTTCGTTGTTATGTGAATGATGGCGAGATGCTTTATCACGAAGGGGGATATGATTGCGATTATACTAATGTCACACCGCCGAGCCATCCTGAATGGTACTATGAAATCCTGAATGAGAATGGCACCATCACTTACCAATACATGTATCAGGCGGGTGACACTATTATCAACGATGAGCCGACGCATATCCTTGTGAAGATCAACACGCTTTACGACAAGGGATTGCGTGAAGAGGTGACGCATGAATATGTCTTTGAACTCAACGGCAAGTTGTATTGGTGGAACAAGCGCTCAGGTTTGTTCACCGTGCTGTATGACTATGAAGCTGAAGTGGGCGACAGTTGGAACATTTTTGTCGGCACGGAAATCCTTACCATGCATGTGGACGCTGTGGAAGAAATCGAATACGAGGGCAGAACCTATCGGATGTTGCGTGTGAGCGATCCCGACGACCTCTTCAGCGGCGACATCGTGTGTGGCATCGGCCACCTCACCAGTTTCTTCCCCGAAAAACTGCTGGGCGACGGTGACAGAATGCGCGTGGAAGGTATGCGTTGCTATTGGAATGAGGACGAATTGGTGTTCAAACCCGGCGATGAGGACTGCGACGCAATTTATTCGGAGGTACACGGTGTGGAGGAGGACGGCCCTTCGATGGATTCAGGGAACGCATTTACGGTTTATCCTAATCCTACCAACGGCATTCTCACCATTCATCATTCCGCATTCCACATTCATCATTCCGAATTCCAAATTGCCAACCTTATGGGGCAAACCGTCCTTTCCGGCAATATTAATGCTGAAAACCAACAGATTGATGTTTCATCGTTGCCTCAAGGCATGTATTTCATTACCGTAGGCGAAGCGACGCGGAAATTTGTGGTGGAATAGCATGTGTATAAAAGTTTCTTCGTATATTTGCGCGGAAAACAAAGCATGAACTATGGTACCAGATAACAAGGAAAAATACATCAATCCGTATACCGACTTTGGTTTCAAGAAACTGTTTGGTACTGAGATGAACAAGGACTTGCTCATCAGTTTCCTCAACGCCCTGTTCAACGGAGAAGAAAAGGAGATAGAGGATGTCCAGTACCTCAATGGCGAGAATCTGGGCGATGGCTATGGCGACCGCCGTTCCATATTCGATGTCTATTGCACGACAAAGGACGGCAGCCGCTTCATTGTCGAGATGCAGAAGGCCGAGCAGACCTATTTCAAGGACCGTAGCATTTACTATGCTACCACACCCATCCGCCAACAGGCGCCAAAAGGGAAGTGGGACTATCATTTAGAGAACGTCTATACTGTCGGAATTCTTAACTTTGAGTTCCCAAACAATGAATATCCTGCCAACAGTTATCGCCACGAGATAAAACTGAAGGATGTGGAAGACAACCACGTGTTTTACGACAAGTTGACGTTTGTCTATCTCGAAATGCCTAAGTTCAACAAAGTCGAGAACGAATTGGTGACAATGTTCGATAAATGGATGTTTGTGTTGCGTAATCTTTCCCGTCTTCTCGAACGCCCCGTAGCCCTGCAAGACCGTGTTTTCAAAAAACTCTTTGAGCAAGCGGAAATCGCAAGGTATTCAGAGACAGAACGCAGACAGTACGAAGCGAGCCAAAAAGAGTATTGGGACTACACTAGCACACTTGAAACAGCGGAAAGGAAAGGGGTGCTTAGAATTGCCCGTAATATGAAATCTGATGGTGTGTCGGCAGAAACAATAGTAAAATATACAGGTCTCTCAACTGAAGAAATAGAGTCGTTATAGTTTGGCATTGTCAATAATCCCCATAAATTTTCCTATTTTTGCACCCTCAAACAACAATTCAACCTTTCAACAGTCAACAATTAAACAATGAATAAGGACATCGTTTTGAGCGGCATCCGCCCCACCGGAAACCTCCATCTCGGCAATTATTACGGCGCCGTGCGCAGCTTCGTGAAGATGCAGGAAGACTACAACTGCTATTTCTTCATCGCCGACTGGCACTCGCTGACCACGCACCCCAAGCCCGAAAACATACAGAAATCGGCCCGCACCATCTTGGCTGAATATTTGGCCTGCGGCATCGACCCCGAAAAGGCCACCATCTACATCCAAAGTGATGTGCCTGAGACGATTGAGCTGTATCTCTATTTCAATATGAACGCCTATATCGGCGAACTGGGTCGTGTGACCACCTTCAAGGAAAAGGCCCGCCAACAGCCCGACAATGTGAATGCAGGCCTGTTCACCTATCCGACCTTGATGGCCGCCGACATCCTCCAGCATCGTGCCAAATGGGTGCCCGTGGGCAAGGACCAAGAGCAGAATATGGAGATGGCCCGCAAGTGCGCCCGCCGTTTCAACAACATCTACGGCATCGAGTTCTTCCCCGAGCCGCAAAACTACTATTTCGGCGGCGACGCCATCAAAGTGCCCGGCCTCGACGGCAGCGGCAAGATGGGCAAGAGCGACGGCAACTGCATCTACCTCTTCGAGGACGAAAAAACCATGCGCAAGAAGGTGATGCGCGCCGTCACCGACAGCGGCCCGACCGAGCCGAACAGCCCCAAACCCGAAGTCATCCAAAACCTCTTCACGATGATGAACATCGTCAGCGAGCCTGAAACGGTGAAATATTTCGACGAGAAATGGAACGACTGCTCCATCCGCTACGGCGACATGAAGAAACAGTTGGCCGAGGACTTGGAAAAGACCGTCGCGCCCATCCGCGAGCGCATCATCGAGTTCTCGTCCGACACGGAACGCCTCGACCGCATCGCCCGCATGGGTGCCGAGAAGGCCCGCGAGAGCGCGGCGAAGACGCTGAATGAGGTTAGGAAGATTATTGGATTCAGACAGTATTGACCTTTTCGTATCCTGTTCTTCCGAATTTGGAATCACGAGCGATGAGAAAGGAATTTTCAATTTCCATCTGATAATAGAGATGTGCTATGGCGCGTCTCTATTGCTTTTGTGTATGCCGTTACGACATCTATGGCAAATGCAGCCTGCTATGTTGCAGAGTCGTGGCTGCCGTAGGTCGCGACCTGCGGTTACGGGAGGTTGTGCCTTTCAGATGCGGCGTTGTGGGACTTTCGCATTGCGGCAGCCAACTAATTCGTTTAATCCGCCTAATTCGCCGATGATTATTGGCAGCAGAATGAAAGCATATCCAGCAGGAGGCTTGAACCCCTGCCGAAAAACACGATGTGAGTCCCTAACGGAAATACAACAATGCCGGAAAAATGTTGCAATGTCGGGGGAAATGATTACTTTTGCGGTCAGAAAATCAATGATTATGTGTACATACCCAATCTCATTGGATGATAGTTTGGTCATGCAGGCCGAGAAAACGCTGCAAATCAAAGAGTCTTTTCAGATATGGCTTCAGCATCAAGTCGAGTTGTGGCTTTTGGCTCAACTCAATGGCTTGAATCATCAAGCCAAATCCTGCCACGGAAGGCTTACGGATGAAATGTTGGCTGAAAAGTTGAAGGATTTTCCCCCTTTGGAAGCCAAAGACTTTCCTGATTTGGAAGCGGCAGATTATGGCACTTTCCAAAGAAACCGAAGCGGTCAACTCCCTAAAGGATTGGAAAAATGGCTGTAAATCAGGTTTGTCAACGAGAAATAGTGGAGGTTCCTTTTGTGCTTCCTGATGGCAAGACATTGCCCCATCCCGCGCTCGTCATTTCGTGTGACGACTTGCAGAATGTAGAACCGGGACTTTTTTATGCCGTACTCGTTTCTTCGAAGAACATCAACCCTGATTTGACGATACCTATCCGCTCGGAATGGCTGTCGTCGCCGTTGCCGAAAGCATCGTATTTTGTCACTCATATTGTCAATCCATTCAATGTTGATGAGGTGATTTCGCGACATAATTGCTTTCTGCGACAACCCTATTTTGACCAAGTGGTTGACAAGGTCATTGCTAACATTGTTGATGGAAATTGGTAACAAGAGAAATTAAATGGGCGACTTCATAACATACGAAAAAATCCCCGAAAGGGCAGTGCTGATAGCCGTGGCCTCGAAGAAGCAAGGCCGCGAGCGCACGGACGAGTATTTGGACGAACTGTCATTCTTGCTCGAAACGGCGGGCGGTGTGCCCGTGGCGCGTTTCGTGCAGGCTATGGACCATCCAAGTAGCGTAACTTATTTAGGCTCAGGTAAATTAGAGGAAATCCACCAATACATCAAGGCGGAGGACATCAAATTAGCTGTCATCGACGACGAACTGAGCGCGACCCAAGCCCGCAATATGGAGCAGGCCTTGGAGTGCCGAGTGCTCGACCGCACGAGCCTTATCCTCGACATCTTCGCTTCCAATGCGCACACGGCACACGCCAAAGCACAGGTGGAACTGGCTCAATACCAATATCTTCTGCCTCGCCTGACCCGAATGTGGACCCACTTGGAACGCCAGCGTGGCGGTATCGGTATGCGTGGCCCGGGCGAAACCCAAATCGAGACCGACCGCCGACTGATTACGGAGCGCATCGCGCTGCTGAAGGAGAAACTCAAGGACATCGACATGCAAAAGACCGTGCAGCGCAAGAATCGCGGCAAGCTGGTGCGCGTGGCCTTGGTCGGCTATACCAACGTGGGTAAGTCCACCATCATGAACCTGCTGAGCAAGTCGGAGGTCTATACCGAAAACAAGCTTTTTGCCACTTTGGACACGACCGTGCGCAAGGTGGTGGTGGAGAACCTGCCGTTCTTGTTGTCTGATACTGTGGGATTTATCCGCAAGTTGCCGCACCATCTCGTGGAGTCGTTCAAGTCGACTTTGGACGAGGTAAGAGAATCTGACATTCTGCTCCATGTGGTGGATATTTCCCATCCTGATTTTGAATCGCAAATCGAGGTGGTGAACCAGACTTTGGCCGAGTTGGGCTGCGCCGACAAGAAAACCATCGTCGTTTTCAACAAAACCGATGCCTATACTTGGGAGGAAAAAGACCCTGACGACCTCACGCCGCCCACCAAGCGCAATGTTTCCTACGAGGAACTGCGCCAGACTTGGATGGCCAAGATGAACGAAAACTGCATTTTCATCTCTGCCAAAAACCGCGACAACTATCAGGAGTTCAGGGACTTGCTCTACAAGGAAATCCGCGACATGCACGCGATTCGTTATCCGTATGATAATTTCCTATATTAAATATCCCCTCAACTCTAAACTTTAAACCCTAAACGCTAAACTCTAAACCATAGATGAACCTCATCGACACCCACACCCACATCTACGACCACCAATTCAGCCTCGACCGAAACGAGACCGTCCAAAGGGCTTTGGAAGCAGGCGTCAAAATGATGCTCCTGCCCAATGTGGATGCCTCCACCATCGCGCCAATGCTTGAACTACACGAGCAATTCCCCGATTGCACCCGTGTGATGATGGGCTTGCAGCCAGAGGAAGTGAAAGAGGATTATAAGGAGGTTCTTTCCAAAATGGAAAAGGAACTTGAACGTGGCATTTACTGCGGAGTGGGAGAGGTCGGCCTCGATTTCTATTGGGACACGACATTCGAGAAGCAGCAATTGGACGCTTTTGAGACCCAATTGGACTGGGCGAAACAACTCCATTTGCCGCTTTCCATCCATTGCCGCAATGCCTTCGACAAAATGGTGAAAATCCTTGAAAAGAAGCAAGATGGCGGCTTGCGCGGCATCATGCACTGCTTCACAGGTACAGAGGAAGAGGCTAAAATCTACCTTGAATTGGGCTTCCACCTCGGCTTGGGTGGCGTTACGACTTACAAAAACTGTGGCGTGAAGGATTTCTTGCCTCGTCTACCGCTTGATAGGATTGTTTTGGAAACAGATGCGCCTTATCTCGCACCTGTTCCTTGTCGCGGCAAGCGCAACGAACCCGCTTTTCTGGTTCATACGGCCCAGAAAATTGCGGAAATTTTGCAGATTCCATATAATGAATTGGTGAATGCTGTTTCAGCAAACACCAATTCGTTGTTTTCGATTTGACTTGGATTACACCGTGAGAATATCCTTCGACTTCAACTCGGTCAAATCGTCGATTTTCTTGATGTACTTGTCCGTAAGTTTCTGAATCTCTTCCTGTAAGAGTTTCGATTCATCCTCAGAAATCACGTCTTTTTCGAGTTTCTTGGCATCGTCGTTGGCGTTGCGGCGAATGCCACGGATGCCGACTTTGGCTTCCTCGGCGGCATTCTTGGTGCGCTTCACCAGCTCTTTACGGCGTTCCTCGGTCAAGGCGGGAACTGCAATACGCAGGATTTCGCCGTTGTTGATGGGGTTGAAGCCCAAATTGGCGTTCAGGATGGCCTTGGCGATGTTGTTGAGTGCGCTCTTGTCGAAGGGTTGCACCACGATCATGCGGGCGTCGGTGCAGCCGATGTTGGCCGTCTGCTCGATGGGCACCACGGTGCCGTAATATTCAACCATAACACCGTTCAGCATGGCCGGACTTGCTTTTCCAGCCCTAATGCCCTGAAATTCATGCTCCAAGTGCTTGATGGTGTTGTCCATGCTTTCAGTGGCCTCGTCTAATACAAATTGAGAATCTTCAGTCATAAGTCTATTGAATTTGGACGCAAAAATAAACAATTTTTTGATGTTGGGAAATTTGTTTGTTGAATTGTGGCTGTTTTTTCGGTCGTTTCGATTAGTTTGTTGGGGTTGAAGATGAGCGAACTCGTGCCGACGAAAAGAATTACAGCCACCACCAAGGCGTTTTGCCAAGGCGCCAAAGTGCGGTTCTTGAACAGCGAAAATGCCGCCATGATTAGGAATGGATAGCTGAAAATCAGTATTTTATACTGTAAAATTGGTTCTCGAAGCAGGGAATAGGCTAAGGCGGCAGCAAAGATGATGACAAACCATGCGATACCCACCCAGCGGAGAGGATTGCGGCTCTTGTTGCGCTTGCCGAGAATGAGCGGTAGAAGGATGATGATGCCCACGGAAAACATGAACAATGAGGAATCGTTCATCGTGAATTGGATGAAATCGGTGAGGAATGTGGCTGTCGGTACGCTAAGACTTGTACTATTGCCACCAACTGGAAAAAGCATTGGGGACACATACAATAGTGTGGGGACGGAGAGAATTAGGGATGGTATTCCGCTGATACAGTATGATTTGCGTCGTTCCTTGGGAAGGAAAAACAAGCCTGTGAGAAAAACAAGTAAGGCTTGGGCAAGGGCGAAAAACTGAGTTGCCGAGCAAGCCAAGATGGAAAGTGCCATACCAACATAAATGCCCGCATTGGTTTTTTTCGTCGAGAAAACAATCTTTGACCAAAACCAAGCTGTCAGGAGGACGAAAAACAAACCTGTAGTATGGGGCAACGCAGCATGGTTCACGGCAAACTGGCTAACGGCAAAAAATGCACTGGTAAACAAGCCTACTATGCGGTTGAACCACTGCCGCCCAATGTCATAAATGAGGTAAACGGAGCAGGTCCCAATCAAGGCGAGAGGCACATTGTCCAATCTCCACAAACGCAACGCAATAGCCACGACCATAATGACCGATAGAATTGCAAGGTCTATGGTTTTGTTGGAACGGTTGTGGACTTTTCTGAGGTGGTGCTTCCGCTCGCTCATTTTGTTACAAGGGTGCCAATGTTCTCGCCGCGCAACACTTTCATCAGATTGCCGCGCGTGTTCATGTCGAAGACGTACATCGGCATGTCGTTTTCCTTGCACATCGTGAAGGCGGTCATGTCCATCACCTTCAGGTTGCGCTGGTAGGCTTCGTCGTAGGTGATGTGGTCGAACTTGGTCGCGGTCGGGTCTTTTTCGGGGTCGGCGGTGTAGATGCCGTCCACGCGGGTGCCTTTCAGGATGATGTTGGCCTTGATTTCGACGGCGCGGAGGGCGGAACCTGTGTCGGTGGTGAAGAAGGGGTTGCCGGTGCCGGCGCCCATCACCACGATGTGGCCTTCCTCAAGCAGACGGATGGCCTTCGCGCTGCTCATCGTGTCGGCGATGCGGTCGATGTAAAGGCCTGCCAAAAGCGTGGCTTTCTGTCCTTTGCTCTGCAAAGTGGATTGCATGGCCATCGAATTGATGACGGTGGCGAGCATACCCATGTAGTCGCCTTGGATGCGGTCCATGCCTTTTGAGGCACCTTGCAGGCCGCGATAGATGTTGCCGCCGCCGATGACGATGCCGATTTGCACGCCGGCCTTTGCCGCTTCGATGATTTCGTCGGCGTAGTCGTTCAGTCGTTGCGGGTCGATGCCGAATTGTTGGCTGCCCATCAGGGCCTCGCCGCTGAGTTTCAGTAATACTCGGTTGTATTTCATATTCTTGTGATTTAAAGATTCAAGATTAAAATTTAAGATGCTGATAGGCGACAAAGATACGGTTTTTATGGAATAGGAAGGCAAATTTTCTCATTTCATCGGAAAACGCAGTTTTTCACTCCTAAATTTATAGGAAAACGCAGTTTTTAGAGGTTGATTTTTATAGGAAAATGCAGTTTTTTAAGGCCGAATTTTATAGGAAAACGCAGTTTTTGTTTTGTAATTCGGTGAAAATGTGTAATTTTGCGGCGTGATAAAAATCAATGTTATGCTGAAGCGAAAAATTGAGACTTACATTGAGGAATTTTTGGCTCCTCGACCGCAGAAAATCCTCATTTTGGACGGTGCGCGACAAACGGGGAAAACTTTCATCATCCGTCAGGTCGGCAAGAAACTGTTCAAGAACTATGTCGAAATCAACTTGTTGGACGACAGCCTGAACGAAAGGAATTTTGCCGATGCGATGTCGGTTCCGGCTTTTTATCTCCAATTGAGCGCTTTGGCTGGCAGCAAATTGGGCAGCAAGGAGGATACATTGGTTTTCCTTGATGAGATTCAGGCTTATCCGCACCTGCTCACTTTGCTAAAATTCCTCAACCAAGACAACCGCTACACCTTTATTGCCAGCGGTTCAGAGCTGGGTATCACCTTGTTCAAGACGCTTTCCATTCCGATGGGAAGCATAGATATTAAGCATCTTTATCCGCTTGATTTCGAGGAATTTCTATGGGCGAATGGGGTAGGCGATGAGTTCATCAGCCATTGCCGAGAGATGTTTTTGGCTCGAAAAAGCCTGCAAGAAAGTTTCCATAGGCGGATGATGGAATTGTTCCGCAAGTACCTGCTTGTGGGCGGTTTGCCCGAGGCGGTGCAGTCGTTTGTGAACTACACCAACATCGCCACCGTGCGCCGAATCCAAAGCCAAATCCACGAGTATTACGGCGTTGATGCCTCAAGGTACGACCAAGAGAATCGTTTGAAAATCCGTCGCATCTACGATATGATTCCGTCAGTGCTCGAAAACAAGAAGAAACGGATTGTGGCACGCGACATTGAGGGAAAGGACAGCAAGCGTTTCAAGGACTATCAGGATGAGTTCGACTATCTGATTGCATCGGGTATCGCCCTTGATGTGAAGGCCATCTCCACACCTGTTTTTCCGTTGGTCGAGTCGATGAGCAAGAATCTTTTGAAATTGTATCTCAACGATGTTGGTGTGCTGACGGGCATTCTCTACCGAAACAACATCAACCCGATTTTGAACGACGAGCGCAGTGTGAATTTGGGAACGGTGTATGAGTCGGTTGTGGCACAGGAGTTGAAGGCGCACGGCTTCCAATTGTTCTATTACGACAACAAGAAGAATGGCGAGGTGGATTTCTTGATTGATGATTATGAGCATCTTTCGGTTTTGCCGTTGGAGGTGAAGTCGGGGAAGGACTATTATGTGCATAGTGCCTTGGACCACTTCTTGAGAAACGACGATTATTCCGTGAAGCGCGGCATCGTTTTTTGCAACGAGGGCGTTGTTGGAGAAAAAGGCGGCGTGACTTATATGCCGGTTTATAATGTGATGTTTTTGAACTCTGAGGGGGGGTGATTTGTGAAACTGTGTTTTCTAAAAGTGTCCACGAAAGCCATAATTAACCGTTTCGTGGACACTTTTTATATACAAAATGTGTCCACGAAAGCCTAAAAATTATGTTTCGTGGACACATTTTTCCGTTTTCATAGGGAAACGCGGTTTTCAAACATAAAAATCCGCATCCGATTGGCCGTCACGCATTTTCAAACAAGTCGTCCATCGTCACCTCGTTTTGGATGTTGTTCCAGTAGGCGTTGTGGGCCACGCCGAAAGTGGTCACGAGGGTTTGGTGCAAGGCCTTGCGCGTCTTGCTGTGATGGCGGAAGGTGGCCATGCGCTCACGGAGATTCTTGTCGTAGTCTTTGGTGATGACAAATTCCTTGTCTGAAAACTTCATCTCGCACAGGTTGATGACACCATCCTTGCGGTCGATGAGCAAGTCGATTTGGCCGCCGGGCCATTGCGTTCCGTCGCTGTCGGTGTAAGGCTTCGCAAACCACGAACTGACATCCGTTTGTATTCCGCTAATTCCTAACTTCTTCTTAATCTGCGGGATATGATGCAGGCAAACTTGCTCGAAGGCATAGCCTTCCCAAGTGGCGGTCGTGTCCAAGGCATGGCTCCAATGCTGTTCGTCCTGTCCTAAATTGTCTTTCAGGAAACGGAGATAGAACAAGGAATACAAATCGGTGAGCTGGTAAAGGACATCACGCTGCTTTTTGCCAAAGGCATGATAACTGCGGATGAAGTCGCAACGTTGCAGGTTGTCAAGCACTTCCGAAAGGTAGCCGTTGTCGGTCAGGTTGGCGGCCTCGATGATTTCTTGTCGCGTCAATCCTTTTCCTTTGGTGGCAAGAGCCTCAACCACAGTCTTGTACAATTCGGAATCGTTGAACAGCGATTTGAAAAGGAAGTCGAACTCGTTCCGCAAAGGCGCGTTTTGGGCAAAGAACAGTGCGTCAATGTTTTGTGCCACGCTTTGCGACTTGCGCATCATATCCAAATAATAAGGTGTGCCTCCCATCACCATGTAGGTTTCCACGACTTGTTTTCGAGGCAGGTTGAAACCCCGCGATTGCATGAAAAGCTCCACTTCGTGCAGATTGAACGGCTGCAGGCGGATTTGGCGTGTCACGCGGTTGTGGAGGCCGCCTCGGTTGCCAATCAGCTTGTTGGTCATCCACGAGGTGGACGATCCGCAAACGATTAGTTTCAGGTTGTCTTGCTTCGAGGCCCAACTGTTCCAAAACAGTTCGAAGGCTTTCAGAAAGCGCGACCGAGGCATGTCGAACCAAGGCAATTCATCGATAAAGATGACGATGCGATCCTTGTTGAGGAGCGTTTTCAGGTAGCTTTGCAACTGGAAAAACGCCTCCATCCAGTCGGGCGGGGCGGGCTGTATTGTTTTGGAATACAGCGCAAGTTGGTGGGCGAAGTTGCCCAATTGCTCGCTCTTGTTGCCTTCGTACATTCCCGCCATGAAGAAATCGTATTGCTGCTGGAAATAGCTGTCAATCAAGAAGGTTTTCCCGACGCGGCGACGACCATAGACGGCCACAAACTCCGCCTTTCCCGAGGTGCAAATGTCGTCGAGAAGCCGTGCCTCTCGCTCCCGACCGATGAGTTGTTTCTTGTTCATGCAATTTTGTTTTGACTTTCAAACTGCAAAAATACAGATTTTCTTGCAATTACAAACAACTTTTGAAATTTATTAGTGCGCTAACCCCATTTTTTGGATAGGTTAGCGCACCAATTAAACCTTGAACTACTGCGCTAACTATGTTTTTTAGATGGGTTAGCGCACCAATTAAGCCTCGAACTACTGCGCTAACTATGTTTTTGGATGAGTTGAACCTACGCTGCAAACAAAAAAACTCCATTTTTCCTTTCCGTTTCATACCTTTTTCTTATTTTTGCCGATGGATTTGGCGAGCCAAGTCCGTCATATAGAAGCGTTATGCTTGTCTTGTAAGTCGAGAACCTGAGAATTCAATGACTACAAATAGAACAAGGATGGCATAGTGGCTACGCATTTGGCGTGGGCTGCTATTCAAAGGCCATGTTTGTTTTATTTGGGTATTCTCAGGACCTTCGACTTAGGAATGTGGCATACAGTTCCACGCTTCTTTTTGTGTAATCATCCTTTTGGAACTAATGGACAAAGCAACACTTAGTATGAGCGACGACGGCATTTTTGGCAAATCATTTAAGCGTGAAGTCGGGAAAAACACGGGCAAACTTGTAAGCAATTTCTTGTTTGGCGACAAATGGTCTACACCTCATAAAGTCATAAGCGAAAAGGCCAAAATACAAGGCGAAAACGACAAAATAAGAATCGAAAGCAACGAAAAACGCAAAGACAAAGACCAACTCAATCTAATTGATGCAGCCGTTTTAAGCAATATTGATAAGGTGGCAACGTTCAGATACTCAGCGGATAAAACAGAATTAATCGAACAACTTTCGGAACTGTCAGTGCAACTTTCTGCAAACAAATATCACAATACAGGGGATGAAGAAGCAAAAATCAGAAACAAATTCAATGATGCATTATTGGAAAAATACAAACAAGGATTGATTCGCCTAAAAGCCATTGATCCAAACGAGCCTTTACTACCGTATTACAAAAAGGCATACAGAAAAGCCCGATTCATCAAAAGTTGGAAAAGGTTTTATGTTCTATACATACTCTTGTTCCTTTTTATTGGCTTTTTGTTATTAGTTGGCTTTTTCGACACAATGGGATGGTAACAACTTAATTTACAACACTATGAATATCAAACAACGATTGGATGAAATTTGGTCGCAGGATTACATCACATCACTGCCGTTCCAAGTCAAGCGAGGCTATTGCTTCGCCGAAAACAGCGAAAAGAAGCCTTTCCTCATCACAGGCTTCAATCCCTCTTTCAGAGACGGGCAAGACCACATGGGCGACACAAGTTTCAAAGTGGATTTTTACGACAACACGCATGACAACTACTTCTCAACCGTCAAGAAAATGCTGTATGAGGACGAATACAACATTGATATCAGAGGTGAAGCCGCTTACGCCGATTTGTTCTATTTCCGCGAACAAAATCAGGAGTTTATGCAAAAACAGATTCTTCCCAACCCTAATGGCATCCGCTTTACGGTTGACCAACTGAATCTTACGCAACACATCATCGAAGAAGTCATCCAGCCAAGGCTTATCATCGTGAAAAACAAGGAATCGTGGGCTTATTTCGGCAAACTTTTCGAAGAAAAAGGTTGGGTGTGGATGGGCTACAAATTCGAGTTCATCCAAAACATGAACTGTGGCGAATTGTTCAGAATCACAGGACTTTTGAACAGCAACGAAAGAATTGCCCCCGAAATCAAAGAAACCAATCTCAAAGGAAGTTTCGTGTTGTTCTCACAACACATCAACCAATACACACCGATTGAGAAGCGACCATTCGCAAGAGAGCTGTTCAGCATCGGCCTTTGGGCACATGCAGAGAAAATGACAAAGGAATTTGCAATCTGACACAATTATGAAAAATAACCACAAATACTTGCTGTTTGTTGCTTTTATGGCTCTTGGTTTCATCCTCGGTCTGTCTTTCAACGGGCTATTTGCCAAGGCACATGCCGAAAACGAGAAAAACACGCTAAAACTTCCCGAAACAGAAAAATCTTTTGAAGTTATGTCGTCTGGTGCTGCCCGTAATGCCGATTACGAAATCGTCAGCATTTATGGTCGCAAATACATCATCTTCAGTTCGGGCAGCGACATTGAGGTATTGAATTATTGAGAAGCGCTTTGTAAATCTATCTTAGAAGGCAGCCGCTCACTTCGCCGATACCAACCACCATTTCAGTGGTTTAAGCATGATATTTCTGTAAATTACCTAAAATAGGCAACCTAAAATAGGTCATTTGTCCTGAAGCAAAAAACCGAGCGGAACCCCACAAGATTCCGCTCGATTTTCATTAGGTTGAATGTCGCTTATTCAACTCTTTCCAAGTGTCTATGGCAGTTCTTGAAACTATCGAAAACTTTCTTATCTTTGCGCCCTGAAAATCAACCATAACAATATGGCTCTCTTTACTGACATCAACGATTTGCTGAACAAGCGCAAGGTGGAAGACAACCGTATCGAGTTCAAACGCGGCTGGAATCCAGAGAACATCTACCATAGCATTTGTGCTTTCGCCAATGATATTGACAACCTTGGCGGCGGCTACATTCTTGTGGGTGTGGAAGAAGAAAACGGTGTGGCCAAACGTCCCGTTCTCGGTCTGCCTGAGTCTCAAATTGATGCCATACAAAAAGCCATGCACGGTTTCAACCAGAAAATGAACCCTTATTACTTGCCAAGGACTTCTGTCGAAAACGTCGACGGCAAGTATGTCTTGGTCATTTGGGTGCCAACAGGTGTCAACCGTCCTTATTCTGTCCCCGTAAACATCAACACAAAAGGATTCAGCAAGGAGGAGTTTTATATTCGCAGTGGCTCTACAAGCATTCCTGCGCGAGGCGAGGTTCTCGATGAACTTCGCGACATGGCCTCCCGACTTTCTTTCGATGAGCGTCCCAATCCCGACATCAAACCTTCCGACATCTCCATTACCCTGTTGAGCGACTATCTGGATCATGTGCATAGCAGCATCCCCGCAGAAGAAATCTCATCTGCCAATAAGATGAACCTGCTCGACCAGATGGAACTGCTTTATGGCCCTTCCGAAAATCGGATGATTCGCAATGTGGCAGCCATGATGTTCTCCGAAAACCCGCAACAGTTCTTTCCATATAGCCAAGTGGAGGTGGTCATCTTTCCCGAAGGACGCATCCAAAACCCTGACAGTATGATTGAAGTCCCTCCGTTCATTGGTCCCATCACCAAAGTGATTTCCGACACGCTTTCCTATTTGCGAACCAATGTCATCAAGGAACGCATCGTGAAGCCCGCTAATGACGAACATTCCATCCGCTACTTCAACTATCCGTACCAGGCCTTGGAAGAAGCCGTTGTCAATGCCATGTACCACCGCGACTACCAAGTGCACGAACCCGTTGAAATCACCATCGAGCCTGACATGATTACCATTTTGAGTTTTTCAGGCCCCGACCGTTCCATCCCAATGGATGCTATACGCCAAGCCGATTCCTTGAAGTCGCGCCGCTACCGCAACCGACACTTGGGTGAGTTCTTCAAAGAGTTGGAACTGACCGAAGGTCGTGCCACTGGCATTCCAACCATCCAACGGCAATTGAAAAACAACGGCTCTCCTCGTGCTTCCATTGAAACAGACGAGAACCGTACCTATTTTATGATTGAGATTCCTTGCCATAAGGATTTTGTCGGCAAAGTCATCCTTGCCAACGAAAACCAACCTGCCGAGCCTTCTGTTTTGCATCGTTTTTTGGCTTCTTTGTCAGAAGTGTTGTCCCAAGATGTGTCCCAAGATACCGATTTGGATTTCAGCAGATTACAAATTTTGTCCCAAGATGTGTCCCAAGATGTGTCTCAAGATGTGTCCCAAGATGACGAAAACATTTTGGCGGACTGGCTCAACACAAATTCCACGAAGCAAGTATGGTCGATTCTCAAACTTGCAGCCGAACCATCCGAAATGCGACAGCTGCAAGAAACAGTGGGAGAAACCAACAAGCGCCGTTTTGCCTTGAAATACATCAAACCCCTTATCTCCATAGGCTGGCTTGAAATGACCATTCCTGATAAGCCTACGAGCAAACTTCAGAGATACCGCCTAACCACCCAAGGGAAACACATTCTTTCCATAATAGGGAAATAGCCAACAGTTGCCAATATGAATGACAAAAACAAAAAACCGAGCGAAACCCACCTGATTCCGCTCGGTTTTCATTAGGTTGGATGTCGCTTATTCCATAGCGTTCTCAAACCTTCCGTGGCATTGCTTGTACTTCTTGCCGCTTCCGCAGGGGCAGGGGTCGTTGCGGCCCACTTTCACCTCTTTGCGGATGGGTTGGGTGACTTGCTTTTGCTGTGTGTCGCTGTGCGACTGTGCCAGCAGGTCTTGGCGTTGCTCGCGAATCTTCGACTTGTCGATGCCTTGCGGGCCGCGCGACTCGCGCACGGTGTTCGGGTCTTGCGTCGGGATGTCGGCGCGCATCAGGAAGGAGATGACGTCCTCGTTGATCTTTTCAACCATGGCCTTGAACAGGTTGAACGACTCCAACTTGTAAATCACCAGCGGGTCTTTCTGCTCGTAGGTGGCGTTTTGCACCGATTCTTTCAGGTCGTCGAGTTCGCGGAGGTGTTCCTTCCATGCGTTGTCGATGAGGCCGAGGGTGATGCTCTTCTCGATGCAGAGGTTCACTTCGCGGGCACCGTTTTCGACAGCCTTCTTCAGGTTCACAATGACGTTCATGCCACGCTTGCCGTCGGTAATCGGGATGGCGATGTTCTCAAAATGCGTCTGGTTTTCATACACATTCTTGATAACGGGCAAAGTCTTCTCGCCGATGATACGGGCCTTTTCCTTGTAATGCTCCGAAGCGGCGTTGAAGAGTTTTTCGGCCAATTCCTTGGTCTTCAGGCGGTCGAATTCCTCCTCGCTGAAGGGCGCATCAATACCCATGCTCGAAAGCAGTTCCATCTTGAAGCCCTCGTAATCCTTGGCATCCTGATATTCCTCGATGAGTTTCTCGCCGAAGTCCATCATCATGTTGTTGATGTCGATGGAAAGACGCTCGCCAAACAGGGCGTGACGGCGTTTCTTGTAGATGACTTCGCGCTGCGAGTTCATCACGTCGTCATATTCCAGCAAATGCTTACGCACGCCGAAATGGTTCTCTTCGACTTTCTTTTGGGCCTTCTCGATTTGCTTCGTAATCATCGGATGCTGAATGACTTCGCCTTCCTGCAAGCCCATACGGTCCATGATGCCCGCGATGCGCTCTGAGCCGAACATACGCATCAGGTTGTCTTCCAAAGAGACGTAGAACTGCGAACTGCCCGGGTCGCCTTGACGGCCTGAACGACCGCGCAACTGGCGGTCAACACGGCGCGACTCGTGGCGCTCAGTGCCGATGATGGCCAAACCGCCGGCTTCCTTCACGCCGGGACCTAACTTGATGTCGGTACCACGACCAGCCATATTGGTGGCGATGGTCACGGTGCCCGCCTGACCGGCTTCCTTGACGATTTGGGCCTCCTTGAAGTGCAACTTGGCGTTCAACACATTGTGCGGGATGCCCTTGCGGGTCAGCATACGGCTGAGCAACTCGGAGATTTCCACTGAAGTGGTACCCACCAACACGGGACGACCCGCATTCACAAGGCTTTGAATCTCGTCGATGACGGCGTTGTATTTCTCGCGCTTGGTCTTGTAAATCATGTCCTCTTGGTCGATACGGGCAATCGGCCTGTTCGTCGGGATGACGACCACATCGAGTTTGTAGATGTCCCAGAACTCGCCCGCCTCGGTTTCGGCGGTACCGGTCATACCGGCCAGTTTGTGGTACATACGGAAGTAATTCTGCAAGGTGATGGTGGCGTAGGTCTGTGTGGCGGCTTCCACCTTCACGTTTTCCTTGGCTTCCACGGCTTGGTGCAGGCCATCGCTCCAACGGCGGCCTTCCATGATACGGCCCGTTTGCTCATCCACAATCTTGACCTTGTTGTCGATGATGACGTAATCGACATCCTTTTCAAACAAGGTGTAGGCTTTCAACAGTTGTTGCACGGTGTGCAAACGGTCTGACTTCTCGGCGAAATTACGCATCAGCTCGGCCTTGCGCAACACCTTTTCGTCGTTGCTGAGGCCGGAGTGCTCCAAGTCGGCAATCTCGGCACCCACATCGGGAATGATGAAGAACGCGGGGTCGTTGTAGGCTTGCGCCAATTGCTCGCTGCCCTTGTCGGTGAGGGTCACGGTATTCAGTTTCTCGTCGATGACGAAATACAACTCGTCGTCGATGATGTGCATGTTCTCGTTGCGGTTCTGCATGTAGAAGCCTTCGGTCTTCTGCATCAGGCTCTTCATACCTTCCTCGCTGAGGAATTTGATGAGGGCGTTGTTTTTCGGCAGACCACGGTAGGCACGGAAAAGTTGGTCGGCGCCGTGTTTCTTTTCGTCCTCGGTGGCGTTGGGGTCAGTGAGGATGCGCTTGGCCTCGGCCAAAATGCCTGTAACATAACGTTTTTGGGCTTCGTACAACTTGACAACATCAGGTTTCAACTCGTCAAACTCCTGTTGGTCGCCGCGTGGCGTAGGACCGCTGATAATCAACGGGGTACGGGCATCGTCAATCAACACGGAGTCCACCTCATCGACGATGGCGTAGTGGTGTTTGCGCTGCACCAACTCTTCGGGGTTGCCTGTCATGTTGTCACGCAGGTAGTCAAAGCCGAACTCGTTGTTGGTGCCGTAGGTGATGTCGCAGTTATAGGCGCGGCGACGTGCGGCGGAGTTAGGCTCGTGCTTGTCGATGCAATCCACGGTAAGGCCGAGGAACTCATACATCGCGCCCATCCACTCGGAGTCACGCTTGGCCAAGTAGTCATTCACGGTAACCACATGCACGCCCTTGCCCGCCAAAGCGTTAAGATAGACAGGTAAGGTGGCCACGAGGGTCTTGCCTTCACCAGTGGCCATCTCAGCAATCTTGCCTTGGTGCAGCACGATACCACCGATGATTTGGCAGTCGTAGTGTACCATATCCCAAGTCACCATATTGCCGCCGGCCATCCAACTGTTCTTGAAATAGGCTTTGTCGCCCACGATGCTGACGTGCTCGTATTTGGCGGCCAGTTCGCGGTCGAGGTCGGTGGCCGTCACTTCCACGGTCTCGTGCTCGCAGAAGTATTTGGCGGCGGCCTTCACCACCGAGAACGCCTCGGGAAGAATCTCGTTCAGTGCCTCCTCGATGTGGTCAAGTTCCTGTTTCTCAAGTTTGTCGATTTGGTTGTAGAGTTTCTCCTTCTCGTCGGGGCTCATGTCGAAGTTGGCTTCGGCCTTGGCTTTCAGCTCGGCGATTTCGGCCACCTCGGCGGCGGTCTTGTTCTTGATGTATTCCTTGAATTCTACGGTCTTATGTCTCAGGCTGTCGATGTCGAGTTTCACGATTTGCTCGTAAGCCTTGAGTGTCTTTTGGAGTATGGGCTGTAGGGCCTTATTGTCGCGCGAGGCCTTGTCGCCAAAGAGTTTCTTTAGAAATCCCATATTCAGTTTGCAGTTTGCAGTTGATAGTTATCAGTTAATTATATGAATGAAATTTGCCTTTGCGCAAAATTCGTGCAAAGGTAGGGATTTTCCATGAATTAAGGGAAATATATGTCAAAAAGTCATGGGTTTGCTTTCCATGAAAAAGATTTGTTCCCTGTTCTGAAACTCACTTCATCTCGTAAGTGTTCTGAATACCAATGGCTTCCACCAAAACCATCTTGGTCATCATGCCGTCGGAAAGGCGATAGGTGAGTTCGACGGAGTTGTAGCCACCTCTCGGCACTTTGCCTTTTGCCACGATGGAAACCGTTTTGAGACCGCCTTCCTCGGTTATGGTGAGGTCGGCGTTGTTGTCTTCGGCTGCCTGTTCCCAATTGCCTGAAAGACAGTTGAGAAGCGTGGCGCGTTGCAGTCCAACCATTTTCACTTTTTCGGCATCGAGTTCGGCTTTCTTGCCGTCCATGTTGATTTTCACCATGTTACCCTCGATGATGAAATACTCGCCTTCGGGCTGGGTGTAAGTCATGGTGAGTTGGTCGTTTCCGTCAAAGGTAATATGACCGGCCTTGTCGGTGGTTTTGCCTGAGACTTTCATCAGTTTGACTTGCGTGAAGTCGGTGTCGTAGGTTTGTTGTGCAATCGCGGCTACGGAAAGCAGCATCGCAATGATAATCAGTGTAATGTGTTTCATTTCGGTAAATTATTTAAAAAGGTGACTACATCGTTTACAGTCTCGAATTTGGCCAATTCCTGATCGGGGATGACAATGCCGTAGTCGTCTTCCAATCGCATCAGAAGTTGCAGAATGTCAACAGAATCGGCACCAAGGTCTTTCTTGATTTGGGCATCGAGCGTGACCCTTTCGGGCGAAATGCGCAACTGACGCGCAAGGATGGTTTTTACTTCTTCGTACATATTGTTCATTTAATGATTTAAAATTTCAAATTTGTTTCTTTTTTCTTTTTTCGGCAGGGGTTTCGCAGTGCTTCACCACCTGCCTAATGTCCTTTCACCCCTACGGGGTTCACACAAGCCAACCCACTTTCAACTTCTAACTCCACACTCCAAACTTCACACTTAATACTCATAGTGTTCATACTTCATAATAATCTCTTCCATTTTCGCCGAAAGCGAGCTGACTTCCATCTTGTAGGCCTGCTCGATGCACTTCTCCACCGCCGTGGCCTTGCTGGAGCCGTGGCCTTTCACCACCGTTTTCTCCGTACCGAGGAGTACGCTGCCGCCGTAGTTCTGGTAGTTCATAAACTCCTTTTCTTCCATGAACATCCGCTTCATCAGCAAGGCACCCAACTTGTAAATCGGCCTCGAATAGATGTCCTTCTTCAGCTTTTTCAACAGTTCCAAGGCCGTGCCTTCGGTGGTTTTCACCAACACATTGCCCGAAAAACCGTCGCACACCACCACGTCGTAGTTGCCCGAAAGCAGGTCACGGCTCTCCATGTTGCCCACAAAATGGATTTCGGGCGTTTCACTCAGCAAAAAGTGTGCCTTTTGTCGGATTTCGTCGCCTTTTTCTGCTTCTTTTCCTACATTGAGCAATGCAACTCGCGGTTTTTCAATGTTATAGACTTTTTTCATGTAAAGGCTCGACATGATGGCGAATTGCCTCAAATGTTCCGGCGTGACCTCCACATTCGCGCCGCTGTCGCAGATTCCTACGATTCCGCCGTCCATGGTGGGCAGGATGGGGCAGAAGGCGGGGCGAATCACGCCTTTCACGCGCCCGATGCGGGTCAAGGCTGCCGCCACAAGCGCACCCGTGGAACCTGTGCTGACCATCGCGTTAATGTCGTCGCGGTCGCGCAGCAGGCGCACGGCCTTGATCATCGAACTTTCCTTTTTCAAACGGATAGCATCGATGGGGCGTTCCTCGCAGCCGATGACCTCTGGCGCGTGGACGATTTCGAGGTGTGAAGCGTCGTAGGTCTTGGTTTTCAAGTAGTTCTGCAAGGTGGCTTCGTCGCCAGTAAGAATCAGATGCAGGTCGGGCATCTTGGCCATGGCTGCTAATGCTCCGTCCACGTTGGCCTCGGGGCTGTGGTCGCCGCCGAAACAATCGATTATTATTTTAATCATGTTTGTGTCTTTGTTTTGCTGTCACCCCTACGGGGTTTTGGATTTGGTTTCGTTTTTTGTCGGCAGTCGGCAGGGGTTTACACCGCCTGCCTATTATTCTGTCACCCCTACGGGGTTCCCCCCAACTCTCAACTATAAACTATAAACTATAAACTATAAACTTTCAACTGACTCTAAACTCTAAACCCTAAACTCTCAACACCTTAACGTAGCACCTACGCCGTTTAATCTTCTCTTCGTCAAACCGTTTCCACTGGTTTTGTATCGCGTAATTCTCCTCCAAGTTGGCGTTGGTTTCGGCATAATCGATACGTTTGAGCATCTTCATCATCTCGGCGGAAATGATGACGCTCACGCCACGGTTGAGCCATTCCGGTTCCACACCGATAAGGCACAGGTCGATGACGTTGGGCTTTTTCAAGGCCTTGAGCAGCCTTATTAATGTAAGAGGTGTAAGTCGCCCGCCCGAAGGTCGCACTGCATCGGCGATGGCGGGGAAAGCCAGCCCGAAGCAAATCATCTTGTCGTTTTCGTCGAGGATGACGGCGGCGTATTTCACGTCGATGACGAGCTTGAAGTTGTCGATCATCATCTTTTTCATGCCTTCGGTGAAGGGCACGGTGCCGTAGAGCAGTTCGTAGGACTTGTCGAGCAATTCGAAAATGCCGTCGGCGTATTTCTTGATGAATTCGTTGGTGTTGCGTGCCGTTCCGAGGTGCAGGTTGTAACGTTTCATCACGAAGGCGGCTAACTTATCGACCTCGCCGTCATAATCTTTGGGAATACGCAAGCGACTGCCCGTCCAGTCCACGTCTTTTTGGTAACCGTAGTTCTCGATAAAGCGTTGATAATAAGGGTAGTTGTAACTTTCCTCGAAGGTGGCGGGATAGTCGAAACCCTCGATGAGCAGGCCTTCGCGCTCGAGGTCGGAATAGCCCAAGGGACCTATTACCTCGTTCATGCCGATTTGCTTCGCCCAGTTTTCGACGGTTTTCAGCAGTTCGTGAGCAACTTCCTCATCCTCAATGACATCGAAATGCGAAAAGCGCACCTGTTTCTCGCCCGTCTTTTCGTTGGCGGCGCGTTGCAGGATGCCCGAAATGCGCCCCGCCATCTTGCCGTCTTTGTAGGCGTTGAAATGGACAGACTCGCACATGTCGTTGTAAACGAAGTCCTTACGGAAGATTTTCTTCTCGTCCATGTACAAGGGCGGCGTGTAATAAGGGTTGCCCTTGTAGAGTATCAGCGGGAAGTCGATGAACTCCTTTTGCTGCTTTTTGGTTTTGACTTCTTCTATAGCTATCATTATTGTTTTCGTTTTATTGCAGGGACTCACGTCGCCTGCTTATTGATATGTCGCCCCTATGGGGCTTTGTCCTACGTCCCGCAGTCTGTTCACCGATGCTTCGCATGGAAACAAATCCCCAAGCCATTAGGCCCGCAGTGGCTGCCGATGGTGGGATTGACGACGGTGGTGATGACGTTCAGGTCTTGGCCGAACTTCTCTTTCAGTTGCCTTTCGGCTTCGGCGGCGATGTCGGGGCAGTCAGAGTGGCCGATGACCACACGGTGGGCCTTCACGTCCTCGCCGAGGTCTTCGACATATTGCACCAAACGCGCGATGGCCTTGGCGCGACCAGTTTCCTTGCCGATGCTCACCATCTTGCCCTCGTCGTTGAGGTGTATGATGGGCCGTATGCCGATGAAACCGCCCATCGTGGCGGCCAACCCGCTCACGCGACCGCTGCGGCGGAAGAACTTCAGGTCGTCGGCGAAGAAATACATCGGGAACTTCGGCACTTCCACCTTGGCCCATTCCACGATTTCCTCGGCGGTCTTGCCCGCTTTCAGTAGGTCGGCCACCTCGAGGACGATGTTGTAGCACAATGCGCTGATACCCAGAGTGTCAACGGTGTAGAACTTCCTTTCGGGATACTTTGCTTTCAGTTTCTCCAACGCCTGATGCATGATGGTGAAGGTGTTGGAAGTGCCCGATGAGAAATGTACATAAAGGATGTCGTTTCCTGCGGCAAATTCAGGCTCAAAGTATTGGGTATAAGCCTCTTCGCTCATCGCGCTTGTGGTCGGCATGGTGCCGGCGCGGAGCATGTCATAAAATTTGTGGGAATCGAATTCGTCGAAGTCGATGTAGGGATAAATCACCTGTTCGCCCACGGTGTAAGGCATCGAGATGAGTTTGATGTTGTATGCGGCGCACTCCTTGGGAGTGATGTCGCAATCGGTGTCGCTAAAAAATGTCAGCATAAAACAAAAATATAATCATAAACCGGCTGTTGGCCGTTGTTCAACATAATTTCAAGGTTCTTGTATTGGGTTTGCAGGTCGGCGACGAGGCTTTCTGCTTCATTTTGAGGGACTTGCTCTCCGAAAAAGACGAGCATCACATCGCGGGAGGCTGCGCCAAGGCGTTCAACAAGGACTTTGGCGGTCTCAACGCGATTGAGGCTGTCGGAAAGGAGTTGCTTGCCGCTATAACCGACATAATCGCCCTTGCGGACGCTCACTTGCTCGCCCTCGGCATCGCGAATGGCGGTGCTGACCATGCCCGTCACCACGGTTTGCATGATTTCCGTTACGCTCGTGATGACTTCCTCGACATTGGCATTGTCGCGGTCGATGGAGCCGATGCCGTAGTAGCCTTCGCCAATGGTGGCCGATGGAAGCACATGAATGTCAGCACCTTTATAAAGTTCGGCGGCTTGGTCGGCGGCCATTTTGATGTTCTTGTTGTTCGGGAACACGAGGATGTGTTGCGCGTTGATACGGGCGAAAGCATCCAAAAAGTCCTGCGTAGAGGGGTTCATGGTCTGGCCGCCGGCAATCACCTCGTCGGCTCCGATTTCGTGGAAGGCGTTGATGAGTCCCTCGCCCGAGGCCACGGTCACCACGCCGTATTTCTTCGGCGGCACCTTGAACGAGGCGTTGTCTTGGTTGGTCGATTGATGGTGTTGTAGCGCCATGTTCTCGATTTTGAGGGTCAGGAACTCGCCGTATTTCTGCATTTCGTTGAGAATCGCGCCCGGCGTGAAGGTGTGTACATGCACCTTAATGATAGTGCCCTCACGGAAAGCCACCACCGACTCGCCCACGCGGTTCAGGTAGTCGAAAATCACCTTCTCGTCGAAAGTGTCCAAATCGACTTTGGAGCGCATCAAACGGAGCAGAAACTCAGTGCAATAGCCGAATTCGAGTGTGCTGTTTTCGGTGAATTTGTCGAGTTCCACGGTCGGTGTCGAGGCCGTCGTTGGGGCGATTTCCTCATCGGAGATGCTTCCGTTCAGCGCGTCGTTCATGCCACGGAAAATGCTCAACAAGCCCGCGCCGCCACTGTCCACCACGCCAGCGTCTTTCAGCACTGGGAGCAGTTCGGGCGTATGGTCAAGGGAGGTTTGCATGGCCTCCAATAGGGTTTCAAAGTAATGGTTGAGGTCGCTGTCGGCATCCGCGCCTGCCGCGCCTTCGCGTAACACGGTGATGATGGTGCCTTCCACGGGAACAGGAACGGACTTATAAGCCTCGTCCACAGCGGCTTGCATGGCTTTGGCGAAAGTTTTTGCGTCGGCTTCCACCATGTCTTTCAGGCCTTTTGCCAAGCCTGCGAAGATACGCGAAAGAATCACGCCGGAGTTGCCTCTCGCGCCGAGCAACATGCCTGATGAGGCGGCTGAAGCCAATTCCGACAGCGTTCCCATATTGTCTTTCAAGGCCGTGCAGCCCGCCTTGAGGGTCATTAGCATGTTGTCGCCCGTGTCGCCGTCGGGGATGGGGAACACGTTCAGGTCATTGACGACCTTTTTGTCGCGCCCCAACTGCACCGCGCCTTGGCGGAGCATGGTGGCGAAGGCTTGGTTGTCTAAATTATTGATTTTCATTGGTTTTCTTTTTCATTACACTCTTCCGATACCAAGACCACTTCATCAGCTGCCGATGATTAACCATTCCCATACTGAAACCAAAGGGACATCGACACCATCGGTAAGGCAATCATCACGGTCATATACGATGATTTTGGCGTTTTCCAGATGGAAGGTGTTGATGGCCTCTTTCAAGCCGCCAACCTCCCTGTCTTTGTCTTGTTCGTTGATTTTGTCCGTAACTTGAATTGCCTCAACGACTTTGCCGTTTTCAACTATCACAAAGTCACATTCCTTTTCTCCTCTGTAGTAATACACTTCCTTCCCTCTGCGAAGCAATTCCAGAAAAACGGTGTTCTCAAGCAGTCGTCCCTTTTCTTCGCTGAAATGGAATCCCAACCGATTGATGGCACCTGCATCAATGACATAGAGCTTTTTGGAGTTGAGCATCTGCTTTTTGACGGAATAGTCGAATTTGGGGAGATAAAAGAAAAGATAACTTTGTTCAAGATATTGCAAATAATCCGATACGGAACTGAGGCTTTTCAACTCGCTGACTTTCTGCAAAGTGCTGTATGAAAACGGTTTCCCCACATTGGAAAAGAGATAAATGGCCATTTGGCGCAGTTCTTTCACTTGCGACAAACGATAGCGCGACACTACATCGCGGTACAATATGTCCTGAAACCACGCATTGAGGATTTCCATGTCCTCCTCCTGCACCACCAACGGGAACCCTCCTGTTCTCTGGTAGGCGTTGAGGTCGGCGAGAAGGCGTGATTTTTCCATAGTTGTCAGAGCTTCAAGATGGTATTGATGACCTTTATACCGCAAATACTCCTTGAACGAAAACGGGAAAAGCGTGATGACCCGATTTCGTCCCGTCAGTGAAGTGGCAATCTCTGAACTGAGCAAATGGGCATTACTGCCTGTTACGAAAACCTTGTGTCCCAATTCATACATTCTGTTGACGAACTTTTCCCATTTTGGTACAGCCTGCACTTCATCAAAAAAGAAAACAGGTTCTGTACCGTACATTTCAAGATGAAGCGAATAGAGTTGGTCAAGCAATAATTCGTTAAGTTGCAGGCGCTCATCATCACAATTCAAGTAGCAATATTGCTTTTCAGTCAGGTTCATCTTTTGCCTGAACAGCGAAAGCAAGCATGACTTGCCGCAACGCCTGACCCCGGAAATGACCACAATTTGGGCGGTACGGATGTACATGTCGTAATTTATATCTCTGTCTATTAGGTTGTTGCGGTTGGAAAAATAGTTTTTCTGATCCAATACAACCCGTTTCAATTGTTCTTTATCCATGGTTTCAATGTATAAAAACCGCCGCAAAGATACATATTATTCTTTCACAACGAATGAATCTTGGCAAAAACTTTCTCTGCAAAAGTAAGATTTTGCATAAAATCATTCTTTGGAAACGAAAGATTTCTTCATCACACTCTTCCGATACCACGACCACTTCAGCAACTGCCGGAACACAAACGGCTGGAGCGCGTAGGAAATCATGATGGTCGAGGCCATGCCGATGAGGGTAATCAGGCCGATGGAACGGATGGCGGGATGCACGGCAAAGAGCAACGAAGCGGTCACGATGACGAGGATGATCGCCGAGAAGAAGATGGCCACTTTGTGCCAAGTCAGAATGTCGTGGCTGCCGGTTCGCGCCTCGGCAAGCAGGCCTTCCGTGATGAAGATGCTGTAGTCAACGCCCACGCCAAAGATGAAGGTGGCAATGACGATGTTGATGAGGTTGAACTCCAAGCCGAGCAAGACCATGTAGCCCTGCACCATGAACCAACTGAGCACCATCGGGAGGAAGGAAAGGAGTGCCGTGATGATGTTGCGGAACGAAACCAGCAAGATAATCAGCACGAAGAGCGACGAAATCCACACGGCGATGTTGAAGTCGTCGTGGATGATTTCAACCATGCTCTTGCAGTAGTAGAACGGCTCCAAAACGAAGGTCTTGGGGTTGGTGACGAGCGCGTCGGTGGCGATGTCTTTCTCGTCAAAACGCATGGAAACGTCGGTGAATACCATGTATTGGTTGTCGGCGTTGCACTCGATGAAGTTGCCCAAAAGGTTTTCGGGCACCACGCCGCTTTCCATCAGCGAGGCAGGCTCGTAGTCAGCGTTCAGCATCTCCTTGAAGTCGTAGAACATCATGGGGTCGAGGCCAAAGTTATGTGCGCCCTTGTCGACTTGCGCAATGGCGAAGGCTTTGCGCTCGTCGGTCCAAAACTCGTTCCACGCGGCAATGCGCTGTTCTTGGTCGGCCATCGTCACAAACAGTTTGGGAATGAAACTCGTATAGTTGTGTACGACGTCATTTTGATGCAAAGTGTCAAGTATCACCATCAGCGACTTGTCGGCCTCCAAAGCCTCGTCGATGTCGGTGCTGACGGTGGCAAAATAGAGGTGGAAGAAGCCGTCATTGTTCTTTTCGTTGAAGAGGCTTTCGGCTTCCACTTCGGCTGGCGAGTTGTAGTCGAGGTTGCGCAAGTCGCTGTCAAACTTCACTTTGGGTGAGAAAACGATACCGATAACCACGAGCACAACAATGAGTACAAGGAACCATTTATTGCGGTCGAAGGGCAGGTTGTTGAGGCGCGAGATGGTTCTGAAGGTCTTGCTGTCGGTGTTGGTGTGACGTTTAGGCAGGAAATGCGGCAAGAAGATGAGTGCGAACAAGGTGCTTCCCAACAGCGCAAACGAGGCGAACATGCCGAAATCGCGGAGCAGGTCGCTCTCGGTGAAGAGTAGACTGCAAAACGCGCCAACCGTGGTGATGCAGCCCAAAAACACGGGCGTCGATTCGTCGGAAAGTAGCCTTTCTGGGTCACCGACAAAAAAATGGTGAATCAGCACATGCAGGCAATAACTGATGGCCACGCCCAGCACTATCGCGCCCAAGCCAAGGGCCATGAGCGACATTCCGCCTTTGATCCAAAAGATGCAGGCCATAGAGAACGCCGTGCCGTAAATGATGGGCAACAGCAGTTCCCAAATGAACGACAAACTCCTAAAGCACAGCCAAATAAGGATAAGAATCAGGACGAGCGAGATGCCTACCGTCAGGACGAGGTCGGAACGGATGCGGCCAGCGTTTGAAACGCTTCCGATGGGGTCGCCATGCGCGTGTACTTTTACATCGGGATGTTCGGCTTCAAATTCCATTTGCGCCTTCGATAGCATTCGGCTAAACTCGGTGGAAGCCTTGGAATCCAACGACTTGAACGCTGGAGCGAGGTAGGCGAGGGCCACGGTGCTGTCGGGGCAGAAAAGGTGTCCATCGATGATGTTGTAGCCCGTGGAAACGCTTTGCAACACCTCACCAAGCACCACGCCACGCAAGTTGAGCGGGTCGTAGGCAATGGCTTGGGTGAGCTCGCCCGTTTCGTCTTCCATCATTTGCCCATAGTTGACCCACATTTGCTTCTCAATGGCTTCGGGTTCAAGCGCTTTCGCAAATCCGCGATAGGCCGAAGTGTCGATGAAGGAGGGGATGTGCTCGATGACGAAGTCGAGGGCATTCAACGCCATTTCAGGTTCCATGCGGTATAAGACATTGGAAATGAAGTGGCTTGTCGAGTCCTTCTCGAAAAGCAAATCGACAAACTCATCCGTCCGTTCGCACAATGTTTGGGGTGGAAGCGGCTCGTTTGCAGAGGTCACCTGAATGTAGATTTTGTCCTTCAATTGGATGGAACTGAACGCCAATTGGCTTTCCACGCTCGATTCGGGGAGCAGTTTCGAGATGTCTTCCTCGTAGTGCAGTTGAAGTCCGAAGAATAGGAAAACCGCAACAGAGGCCACCATGATGATGTACATCAAGGCCTTATGGTTGCGGAAGAAGCGGTAAATAGGTAAGAATATTTTGTGCATTTTATTTTTGATAAGTTGTCAATTCGGTGCTTTTCAGTCCAAAAAAGCCAAGGCGTTTCCACCTCGGCTTTTCTGATGGCATCATATAAGAGCCTTATTCTTGCCCGGCAGGAGCCTCAGTCGTTGCGGCAGGGGCTTCTGTGGCGGGGATGTTGGGCATCATGTTCTCAATTTGCGAACTGACTTCGCTCTTCAGGGTGCCTTCCTTGCTGTTTTTTGGGAGCGTGATACTAGACAAGAGGCACAATCCAACCAGAATACCGCCCATCCACCAAGTGGCTTTTTCGAGGAAATCGGTCGTCTGGCGCACGCCCATCATTTGGTTGGCACCACCGAAGTTGGAAACCAAACCACCGCCTTTTGAGTTCTGAACCAGAACAATCAATCCTAATAACACACTGACAATCAGGATTAAAATTACTACTAATGTGTACATGTTTAATTATTTAATGTTTGACTTTTTTGACTTTCTTGAAGCCGTTCAATTTGGGCTGCAAAATAACGACTTTTTTCTGGATATTTCAAGCCTAATTTTTTATAAATTGAAATTGCCTTCTCAAAATAGTTTTGTTGCTCGTATATTTTTGCCAAAGTTTCGCTTACGATGTTCTCTTGGTCGATGATACTGTTTTGGGCTACGGAGATGGGATTGTAGAACTCGGCCTTGGGGCGCGAGATGCTTGGATTCTCGGTTATGAATTTGTCTATCAGTTCCTTGCGTGAGAGTTTCTTTGGTGCGGGCTTGCCTGCCTCCTTGCGTTGTTTTTCTTCCTCGATTTCCTTCAGGCGGTTGGCGATGATGGCTTTCAGCTCGTCGATCGACTTGCGCTTTTCTTCCAACAGGGCCATTTCGGCGGAAAGTTCCTCGTGGCTGCCGCTGAGGTCGATTTCGGGGATGATGAAGACTTTTTCGCGGATGATGCTACCGTTTTGTTCTTCCTTGGTGTCGATGGATTCGATGGAGGAGAAGACGTTGTCCTTGGGTTCAAACTCATCGGGAAGGGCTGGAATTTCGGGTTTGCTTTCGAGGCGATGCTTGGCTATCATGCTGAGCAAGCGCAACTTATCGCGATTGGGCATGGTGGCAGCGGCGCGTTTCAGTTGGCTGTCGTAGTTGGGACTGCCGATGTTTTGGTAAGCTATGGAAAGAAGCGCATGAGCGATGGAGAAATAAGGGAAGGTCTTCACCATCTGTTCCACTTCGTCCACGTCATTGCCCTTCATGCGTTCAGGCATTGTCATGTATCCTATCAGTTGCTTGCTGTCCATAATCACCAATTTACCAATGCTTTATTGAAAATGTCTTCTACCAATTGCTCTGTGATGGTTGTCGTGAGTGCCTCTTGCACCGCGTTCAGGTCTTGGTCGCTGGGGTAGTCTTCGTATCGCGAGAAACTTTGTTCAAAGTCCTTCGTTTCATCGATGCGGTTGCTGAATCGCACGTTGACCGTGATGGTGAGTCGGTTCATGGCGGCGGTCTGCCCCGAGGTGATGGCCACAGGCATGGTCTTGTAGTCGGTGATTTCGCCTTCAAAGGCGATGTCGCCGCCCGATTCCACCATGTCTAATGTGGTTTGGTTGGTCATGGCGTCGCGCAAAGCGTTGGTGAAGATGTTGCTCAACATCGGGTTGACGAGTTGGGCGTGGTTCGGGAAATAGTCCACGGAAACGGTTTTGGCCTCAGCGGGAATCGATGCGCCCGAGAAGGAATAAAAGCCGCAACTATGGCTCATAAGAGCCAAAACAACAACCACTATTAACGCCTTGATTTTCATAAATCTATGCCGTATTCGTTGATTTTGCGGTAAAGTGTGCGCTCACTAATGCCCAAAGCTTTGGCCGCGTCCTTTCGCTTACCGCGATGGGCTTCCAAAGCTTTGATAATCATTTCTTTCTCATGGTGTTCGAGGGAAAGCGTTTCGGGCGTTGAGCTATTGGTCATTGAGCTTGTCGAAATGACCCCATAGTGCGAAGTTTCCTCGGCGGGAATGAACTCGGCATATTCCTGCTCACTAACCTCTGGCTCATCGTGGCTTACCCGCGTAACTACCGTGTCGCCGATTTGTGTGACCGAATTGGGTTGCACGTATGTCGGCTCCATCGGGCGACTGCCGCTCATATTATTGACTTGCGCACGAAGTTCGGCAATGTCTTTTTTCATGTCGAACAGTACGCGATAAAGCAGGTCGCGCTCCGACATGCCCTCGGGCGTGTCCTCGCGGGGTAGCAATACGGGTAAATTGTTTATCACCCTGTTAGGCAGATACTTGGCCAAGGTCTCAGTCGTGATGTTGCGGTCGGTTTCCATGATGGAAATCTGCTCCGTGACGTTCTTCAGTTGGCGCACATTGCCGTCCCAACGGTAGTTTTCCAGCATTTTCACGGCCTCGGGTGTCAAAGTGATGGCAGGGATGTGGTTGCGCTCGGCGAAATCGGCGGCAAACTTCCTGAACAAGAGGGGAATGTCGGCCTTCCTTTCGCGCAAGGCGGGAATATGAATCGGGATGGTGTTCAACCTATAATAAAGGTCTTCGCGGAAACGCCCGCGCTCAATGGCCACGGGCAAATCCACATTGGTGGCGGCCACGATTCTGACATCGGTTTTCATCACCTTGTTGCCGCCCACGCGGATGAACTCGCCGTTTTCGAGCACGCGCAAAAGCCTCGCTTGGGTGGAAAGCGGCAACTCACCGACCTCGTCCAAAAACAAGGTGCCTTTGTCAGCAATCTCGAAATAGCCCTTGCGCTCGTTGACGGCACCCGTGAAGGAACCTTTTTCGTGTCCAAACAGCTCAGAGTCAATGGTTCCCTCGGGAATGGCGCCGCAGTTCACGGCAAAATATTGGCCATGCTTGCGGGTGCTGTTTTGGTGGATGATCTTCGGAAACACGTCCTTACCTGTGCCGCTCTCGCCCGTGATGAGCACGGTGAGGTCGGTGGCGGCCACTTGCGCGGCTATGCCAATGGCGCGGTCCAATTCGGGGTCGGTGCCGATGATGCCGAAGGTGCGTTTTATTGCTTGTACGTCCATGTCGTGTTTTCTATCAGCAGGGCTTGCCATATCGCGGTAGCGACAACGGGGCATGCCCCGTTGTTGGCAAAGCCCAGCCATTTATCTCAATATTCCTCCCAATTCTTTCTCCATCGCGCTTTGGATTTTCCCCATCGTCTTCTCAATCACCTTGTCGGTGAGGGTGGTGGTGGGCGACATCAGCACAAAGCTCATGGCGTATTGTTTCTTGCCTGCCGGAATCTTCTCGCCTTCGTAAACGTCGAACAGGCTCATCGATTGCAAAATCTTGTTCTCTGCGCCCATGGCGACTTTCTTCACTGTGTCGAAGGTGACGTTCTTGTCAAAAATCATGGCGAGGTCGCGGCGCACGGCGGGGAACTTCGACAGCGGCTCGAAATGCACTTCCTTGGACTTGGCCAGGCATTGCATCATCAGCGTCCAATTTAAGGTGGCGTAAAACACGTCTTTTTTCAGATCGAAGTGCTTTAAGGTCTTCTTGCTGAGTTTGCCAAGGGTTGCAATTTCTTGTTCGTCAATGCAATAGGTGGTGGCATAGTCGAAATGCGGCAGGTTGGATTCTTTGGCTTCGAGAGCCTTGAAATCGAACTTGAAATGGTTGAGCACGCCCATGACGTATTCTTTCAGGTCGAAGTAATCGATGGCCTTGGCCGGGGCGTTCCACAACTCGGCTTGCTTGTTGCCCGTGAGGAACAGGTCGAGGCAGGTGTGCTCGGTGTAGGGTTTCAACGGCTGTTTTTCGTCGCCAACTTTCGTTCCGTCAAAGAAATACACGTTGCCGAACTCGAAGAACTTCATGTCGCTGACCTTGCGGTTTTGGTTGAAGGCAAGGCTTTCCAATCCGCCCCACATCAGGGTTTGGCGCATCACGTTGAGGTCGCTGCTGAGCGGGTTCAGAATCTTCACGTTCTTTTCCGGCTCGAAAGCGGGGAAGGCCTCGCTGTAGGCGGCCTTGGTGAGCGAGTTGTTCATAATCTCGTAGAAACCGTTGGCGACGAGCATGTCGCTGATTTTCTGCTGCATCTTGTCGGCATCGGGTTTGGCGGCGCGACTGATGGAGGCATGAACGCGGCTCGGGATTTCGATGTTGTCGTAGCCGTAAATGCGTAGAATTTCCTCGACCACATCGGCGGGACGGGTCACGTCGACCTTGCTGGTGTGTACATCCACCACAACGTGTTTGTCGTCTTGTTCAATAACTTGACATTCAAGGCTCTTTAATATATTGACGGCTTGGGTCGGGTCGATGACCTTGCCAGCCATTTTGTTCAAATAATCAAACTTCAAGTCCACGCGGGCAGGGGCGAAGTCGCCGTTTTTCACGTCCTTGATTTCGGAAGAAATCGTTCCGCCGGCCAACTCCTTTATTAATAAGGCGGCGCGTTTCAGGGCGTAAAGGGTGATGTTCGGGTCGGCACCGCGCTCGTAGCGGAACGAGGCATCGGTTTGCAGACCGTGATATTTGGCCGTTTTGCGGATGCTGGTGGGGTTGAAGTAGGCACTTTCGAGGAAAATGTTGGTCGTTTCCATCGTCACGCCCGACTTCTGTCCGCCAAACACACCGCCGATGCACATAGGTTCTTCGGCGTTGCAAATCATCAGGTTACGGCTGTTGAGTTTGCGCTCCACGCCGTCCAAGGTGACGAAAGGCGTGCCTTCGGGCAAGCATTTCACCACCACCTTCTTGCCCGCGACTTTGTCGGCATCGAAGGCATGAAGCGGCTGTCCGACTTCCATCAACACGAAGTTGGTGATGTCCACAATATTATTAATGCTGCGGATGCCCACGGCGGCAAGGCGGTTCTTGAGCCAAGCCGGCGACTCGCCGACTTTCACGCCGCTGATGGTCACGCCCGAATAGCGCGGGCAGGCCTGCGTGTCTTCAACGACTACTTCGATGTCCAAGTCGTGGTTTTCCACCTTGAAGTCTTCGACCGAGGGACGGATGAGGTGGTATTTCGTGGTGTTCTCGCGCTGGTTGAGGGCGGCCACGAGGTCGCGGGCAGAGCCAATGTGCGAGGTGGCGTCGCTGCGGTTGGCAGTGAGGCCGATTTCAATCGTATAGTCCTCTTCCACAGGAAAATAGAACGATGCTGGTTTGCCCACTTCGTAATCCTCGGGCAGCACCATGATGCCTTCGTGAGAGGTGCCCAGTTGCAGCTCGTCCTCGGCGCAAATCATGCCTTCGCTCACTTCGCCGCGAATCTTGCCCTTCTTGATGGTGATGTGTTCGTCGCCAATCCAAAGTTCGGTGTTGATGGTGGCCACGAGCACCTTCTGGCCTGCCGCCACGTTGGGCGCGCCGCACACGATGTGTAGCGGTTCCTCGCCGCCCACATCGACGGTGGTGATGTGCAGGTGGTCGGAGTTGGGGTGGTCGATGCAGGTGAGCACCTTGCCCACGACGACACCTTTCAGTGCGCCTTTCACCGACTCAAAACGTTCCAAGTCTTCCACTTCGAGGCCCGTGGAGGTCAATATCTCGCTGACTTTCTCAGCCGAATAATCGCAGTTGACGTATTGTTTCAACCAGTTATAGGAAATCTTCATTGTCGTAGATTTTTATTGAGCGGCAAAAATACGAAATTCTGACAAAATGTCACGCGGAAAATATGAAAGACTTTTGATTAGAGGTTTTTGATTTTGCCAAGTGCCTCGATGAAAATCGGCCAAGTGCCTCGATAAAAACTCGCCAAGTGCCTCGATAAAAACTCGCCAAGTGCCTCGATAAATTTTTCAAAAGTTGTTCATAATCAAAAAGAAATTACTATTTTTGCAGCGTGAAAAATTTGAATCTATGAGTGACTACAAAAAGCGTGTTGCAGAACAGAATCTTGCCGACCATTTGGATGCAATGGGTGCCGTATTGATAGAAGGCCCTAAATATTGTGGTAAGACTACGATGGCAATCCAACAGGCCAATAGCGTTTTGCTTATGTCCGACCCTGATCATATAGAGCAGAACCTTTCATTGGCGAGGACGAATATCAGGAAATTGTTGGAAGGAGAAACGCCGCGTTTGATTGACGAATGGCAGCTGGCTCCCCAGTTTTGGGATGCCGTCAGGAACGAGGTTGACCGACGGAATGCAGACGGGCAATTCATCCTGACTGGTTCGGCCGTTCCTCCGCCTCCGACCACTGAAGAGGAAAAGATTTTCCACACGGGAACGGGAAGGATTTCGCGGCTGAAACTCCGAACGATGAGCCTTTATGAGTCGGGCGAATCAACGGGGGATGTGAGTTTGTCGTCACTTTTCGAGGATGCCGAGAAAGTAGAAGGAACAAGCCATATCGACCTTGACGAACTCGCTTTTTTGGTTTGCCGGGGCGGATGGCCAAAGGCTACGCTGAAAGAGAATCCCAAGGCAGCCTTGATGCAGGCAAAACAATATTACAAAACGGTTGTTGGATTGGACATTTCGAGGGTTGATGGTGTGGAACGCAATGAAGAATTGGCCAAACGGTTGATGCGCTCCTACGCACGCAACCAAGGCTCGCAGGCCACGTTGGGGACGTTGCTCGCGGATTTGAAAAACAACGAAGCCGACACGCTGACGGAGTACACCATTTATTCCTATATCAATGCCTTGAAAAAGATTTTTGTCATAGAGGATTCATTGGCCTGGAATCCGAATCTCAGGAGCAAAACCGCCATCCGCACTTCCGACACGCGCTATTTCACCGACCCGTCCATTGCCACGGCTGCTTTGGGCATCGGGCCGAAAGACTTGATTAACGACCTCAACACTTTCGGGCTGATGTTTGAGACGCTTGCTGTGCGCGACTTGCGCGTTTATGCCGATGCCATTGACGGCACGGTTTACCATTACCGCGACAAAAGCAACTTGGAGTGTGATGCAGTGGTGCATCTTGAAAACGGTTCATACGGCCTTGTGGAAATCAAGCTTGGCGGTGCGCAGTTGGTGAGGGAAGGGGCGGCCACTTTGCTTGAATTGGCAGGCAAACTCGACACGAACAAAATGAAAAAGCCTTCTTTCTTGATGGTGCTGACGGGAATAGGCGAATATGCTTACAAGCGCCCCGATGATGGAGTGCTCGTGGTGCCTATTGGGTGCCTGAAAAACTAACTATTTGATAATAGTTTTGCTTTTTATCAAATAGTCATTGATGTTGAATATCCGTAACCCGAAATATTTTGGTGTTACGGAGTAGGTATTTATTGATACTTGCTCCGTAACTATATTTTTTTTTGAGTTACGGAGCAAGTATCGTGTTTTGAATGAAGAAAAAACACTATCTTTGCAGCGTGAATTACAACCTGTAAGATTATGGAAAACAACAAAATCATCGGAAGGAAAAAGGAACGTGAGTTGTTTGATGACATTTGCCTGACGGAAAAACCTGCTTTGGTTGCAGTATATGGCCGCCGTCGCGTGGGGAAGACTTTCTTGGTAAGACAGCACTTCAACAATGATTTTGATTTCTCATTTACAGGAAATTATCAAATGCCGCGACAAGCGCAACTTTCCCTTTTCAACCAAGAACTGCGACGTTTTTCGGGGATGGATTATCCTTTGGTCAAAGACTGGTTCTCGGCTTTTGAGCAATTGCGCCAATATTTGTCATCAATTGACAAAGAAAGACTTGTCCTTTTCTTTGATGAATTGCCTTGGATGGAAACGCCTAAATCGAATTTCATTCAGGCATTTTCCTATTTCTGGAATACGTGGGCTTCCACGCGCCAAGGCTTGAAATTGTTCGTTTGCGGATCGTCAACCACTTGGATGCTCGAAAAACTGATTGGCGACAAAGGCGGTTTGTATGGCCGTGTGACGCACACCGTTTATTTGGCTCCTTTCACTTTGGGTGAAACGGAGGCGTATCTCCAAGCCAATGGCATCCGTTGGAATCGATACCAAATGCTTGAAACATATATGATTATAGGCGGCATACCCTTCTATCTTGAAATGTTGAAACCCAAACTGACTTTTGACCAAAACATCGATAACTTGTTTTTTGCCGCCAACGCTCCGCTGAGGATGGAATACGGGTTTTTGTTTAGGTCGTTGTTCAATGACGCGCAACTTTATCGTCAAGTGGTGGAAACCATCGCAAAGCACTCACAGGGGATGACTCGCCAGCAAATCAAAGAGGAATTGGGGATGGCCGATGGGGGAGCGCTTACCGTCGTGCTTGAGAATCTTGTCCGTTGCGACTTTTTGCGCCGATATGCCGCTTTCGGGAAAAGCGAGCGCAATGCATTGTATCAACTCACGGATTTGTTCAGTTTGTTCCATTTGCGTTTTGTGGCCGACAACAATGGCCAAGACCAACAGTTTTGGAGCAATATGCGCGAGAACCCTTCGCGAGTGGCTTGGCGTGGCTATGCTTTCGAACAAGTGTGCCTGCACCATATTCCCCAAATCAAGGAGGCCATAGGAATAAAGGCCGTGCTCAGCAATGTATGCTCGTGGTCGTGTCCGACTTTTACCGACAAGGATGGCAACCAATGGCAAGGGACACAAATAGACCTTCTCATCGACCGCCGCGACCAGGTCATCAACATTTGTGAGATGAAATATGCCAACGATAGATATATCATCGACAAGGATTACGAAGAACGGCTTCGCCGCCGACTGTCCACATTCCAACATTTGACACGCACCCGTAAGGCCTTGCACCTGACTTTCGTAACCACTTACGGATTGAGCCGGAACGCCTATTGTGGCAATGTTCAGGCCGAAGTGACGATGGATGATTTGTTCGACCGTTAATCTCGATACCTGCTCCGTAAGTGATATTTTTTCCGGGTTACGGAGCATGTATCCAAAGGAAAAACGCTTCAGAAAAGGTCGGAATGTGTCCCTGTATTGAGCATCAGAAGGGTAAGCTGGTTGTCGTTTTGCTCCCAAACAAGCAACCAGTCAGGCTGGATGTGGCAATTCGATACCGCTTTTGCGATGGCGGCGCGGTGCAATCTCAACGCCCTCCATCGAGCGGAACAATTTGCGCAGCATAGGAAGCAGGCTTTCATCGGTCACTTTCAATGTAAGTTCGGTCATTGTTTTTCTCCCAATGGTTAATTTATGGTGCAAAAATACACATTTATTCTGAATTGGATGATTTCGGCTGTGTTTTGTGAAGCAATATGGAATTTTTTTTGAGTTTAATATGCGAATTTTGGAAATTATTTCAAAAAATTCATCAAAAACTTATTGTCATTCGATAATTATTTGTAATTTTGCAGCGTTTCATAACTTCAAAATACTATGATTATAAACAAACGGAAGTTATTGTGCTGGGTGGCAGTGGTTTCGGTGGCTTTTGTTGCGTTGCAATCTTGCATTCAAGTCCAAGTTGCCATCCCTAACCGTTGGAATCGTCGCTTTGCCGAAAGGCAAGATTATATAGAATGTCTCACGGCTGACCAGCTGAAGGAAATGATATTGACAGACACCACCCATTTCAAAATTGTGATGCTTTACAGCACAGGTTGCGGGCCTTGTGGGGAACATTTGCGAAGGACATACGCACCAGCCTACGCCCAACACCGTGACGATGTGAAGTTCTATTTCATCAGCGAAAGCACGGGCGGCATCAAGTATTGCCGCGATGAGTTGGAACGTTTGGGCTTGTTTGATGGCAAGGTGTTGTGTTTTCTTGACGACCGCCCGCAGTTCGACAATCAAAAGCAAGGCAAGAACGCCAATTTGCAAGTTTTCAACAACTTGGCCAACCATATCTTCACGAAAGGCCCGAAAGTGACGGGCAACTTTGGTATTCCTTGCGAGTTCGTTGTAAGCAAGGACAACCGCGTGTTGAAATGCCTTGTCGCTACGCCCCATTCGGGTTCGGCCATCAAGACAGCACAATTGTGGCAAATCGACTTCGACCGAATCCAAGAGATTGATTTTGATTCGATTTACCGTCTTGAAGTGGAGGACGACTATTTTGAAGGCCTCCCCGTTTGCAATGGCGACTATTGCCCGATAAACAAGCATTGAAGTTTAACCTATAATAATAGAATTATGAAAGACAAAACCTTGAAAAACATTCGCGTTTGCTGTTACATTGCTTTGGCGGTTTGTGGCATTTGGGCTGTATTGGCAGCCAATAATTTTATTGGTATTCTGACAGGGAATACAATTTTGCCACGTGTCGTGAATTGGTCACATCGAGGCACTATGAAAATCGTGTATTTTGCTCTCTATGTTTTGAGTACCTTGTCTCAGATCCTTTTGATTTGCTTTGCTGTTGTCAATGTTTTAAAAGGCATTCGTGATAACATGGTCTTTCCGAAAAGCAATGTCACATTGTTGTTTTGGTTGGCACTAGTGGATTTTGTTTACGAGTTGTGTTGGACGAATTTACCTATCCTTTTTGATGATAGGTTTGTGTTGCAATTGGTGAATACCAATTTCATCACACCTTTCTTCCTGCTCTTCTTCGCCTTCATGTACAAAGTGGCCGCTGACGCAGTGGAGGAAAACAATTTAACCGTCTGATTATGTCACAAAACCTACAAAACTTGCAAAACCATTTGTTTGGTATAGGGAAGCCTGCCAACCGACTGGCTTCCGGCGGCGCACGGTTGTGCAGCCGCCACTTCAGTTATTTGAAGTTTTGCCTTGTTTTGATGGTTTTGTAATGAAAAACGACCGCCCTATGATTATCCTAAACTTAGACGTAATGCTGGCCAAGCGCAAGGTGCGCTCCAACGATTTGGCCCAAAGAATAGGCCTCACCCAAGCCAACCTCTCTATCCTCAAGACGGGCAAGGCCAAGGCCATCCGCCTCAGCACACTCGATGCCATCTGCCGCGAATTGCAATGCACGCCGGGGGATATTCTGGAATATCGGGAAGATGAAAATGCTTGAGCCATGAAAAAATGCAGATGGATTTTGTTGTTTGGGCTTCTGCTGACCTTCACGGGCTGCAACACCTTGATGCCCTTGCTCTTCGGCTTCCGCGAAATCAACGGCTACGATGCGGTGCAATGTGAGAAATTCTACAAGAAACTGCCCAAGGATTTTGCCTTCACGCCCTTGGTGTGCGACGAAAAACAATTCCGGCAAGTGAGCGAACTCGGCGCAGACTCGATGCAGATGAAAGACCTCTACCAGCCGTTGAAAATCATGTATTTCCACGGCGACAGCCTTGTTTCGCTCCACATCAATTGCTACTGCCCGCCAACGCTTGGCTTCAACCTGAATTGGAACTACGACCATCAGTTTGACGTGTTTCCGCCAGCCACGACCGTGCCTTTGGAAGGCTACACGGTGACGCGCACCCAAATGCAGTCCGTCTTCCCCGAAATCAAGGGGGAGAAGGACTACGCCGTGCTCGTCTTTTGGACGAATATGCTGCCCAAGGTTTCGCGGGCGGAAATCAAGACGGTTTACAGGAATTTGAAGCGGTTCGGCCCTTCGACAGGCTCAGGGGCCGAGGTTTATCTCATCAACGACGACATTCCGCTGACAAAATCGCTCCACGAAACGGAGTGATTTATCAGGCTTTTTCATCAAAAAATCTTTTTCCCGGCCACTTTTGCAATAGGTTCGGAAAAATGAACTATATTTGCGCCCAAATATAATGAAGAATGTCTGAAAACATCAACTCAAACGAATATGCCGACCTGCGCCCGCTTTATGCCTCGCGCTATGGCAACAGCAGGATTTTTACGGCAAACAACCACGGCAAGAAGGTCATTGTCAAGGCACTGAAGGCAGAGTGTGCCAACGATGCCGCTTGCAAGGCCTCGCTGCGTCAGGAGTATGAAACCACCTCCATGCTCGACAACAAATACATCCGTAAAGCCATCGATTTCACCAACATTGAAGGCTTGGGCGACTGCATCATTTTTGAATATGTCGACGGGAAGTCGCTGGCGGAGCATGTGCGCGTGGGCACGCTCTCCGAAAAGCAGGTGAAAAGCATCCTGACCGAGGTGTGCGACGGCTTGAATTTCCTGCATCGCAACGGATTGGTACACTGCAATTTGAATCCTGAGAATGTCATGGTGTCGGCCAACGATGGCCATGTGAAACTCATCGACATCGGTGTGCCTGAAACCAAGCAAGATGCCGACCGCGAACTGCTCATCAAGGAGATGGAGTTTGTCGCGCCCGAAATCATCAAGAGCGAGGACTTCGACTCGCGGGCCGACATCTATTCCATCGGCAAAATCATGGAATTCATCGGCGAGCGCAACATTTCCAAGCAATTCCATGCCGCTGCCACGCACTGCACGCAATTCTCGAAAGAACAGCGTTTCGACACTATAAGTGATGTGCGCTCGGCCATCTCGAAAGGTCATTCCTTCGTGAAAATCATCATTTTGGTGGTTGTGGCGGCAATCGTTGCGGCTTTGGCCATCATCTATGTGCCGAAAATCAGGGCCAATGTGGAGAAGGAACGCGCCGAGCGTCGTGTCGTTGAGTTCAACCGCGAATTAGAGAAAATCCAAGGCGAGTTGCCTGGGCTTTGCGAGAAATATGCCATGCAGTCGATCAACGAACCCATTGCGGTGGACTGGTCGGAAGACAGTTTGCGTTTGGTGGAAGGCTTGATGCCTTATCTTGCCATCGACGAATACAAGGCCAAGGCGTTGCAAGTCATGGAACGCCAGCGCGTTGGCATAGAGAGAAGCCGCGAGGCCGACTTCGAGCAACTGTTGCTCAACGAGTTCAAGTCGACCAACGACAGCCTTGCCGTGAAGATGCGCTCGGCTCTTGTAGACCCGACTGACGACCAACTCCTCATCGAGGCAGGCAAATGGTACGAACTGACGAAATAATTTCGACGAAACGGAGTTATTGAAGAATAAACCTACAACGAAGTGCAAAGAAAAACCAACATAATCGTGATGATGGGCTGCGTGATGGGGCTGCTGCTGTTGAGCGGCTGCTCCACCAAGAAAAACACGCTTACCCGCCGCATGTTCCACAACCTGACCAGCCACTACAATGTCTATTTCAACGGGGAAGCGAGCCTCAAGGATGGCGACAAGCAACTCCGTACCTCGGTGAAGGACGACTATTTGAAGGTGCTGCGCGTCTACAACTACGGCACGCAACAAAACGGCATGAGCCTGAACGCCACCATGGACCGCGCCTTGGAAAAAACCTCCATTTGCGTGCAAAAGCACTCGATGAAATTCGGCAGCCGCGAGCGTGTGCGCTGGATTGACGATGCCTATCTCGTGATGGGCAAGGCGCATTTCTACAAGCACGACTACATCCCGGCCAAGCGCACTTTCGACTTTGTGGCCACCGAATACAACTACAACGACATCGCTTACGTCGCCAACATGTGGCTCATCAAGACCTACATCCAAACTGAGGAATATCCCAAGGCCGTGGCCATGATTGAGCAGTTGCAGGCGAGAACATCGGGACTAAGCAAACTCCCCAAGGAACTGATGCGCAACATGGACTTCACCATCGCCGACTATTACATCGCCGTGAAGGACTACAACAAGGCCATCCCTTTCCTGAAAAACGGCATTTTGCTCAACAAAGACCGCGACCTGCGCACCCGCGCCATGTTCATCATGGGGCAGATTTACATGCACCAAGGCGACTCGGAACGCGCCACGGCGCAATTCAAGAAGGTCATCAAGCGCAATCCTGAATATGAAATGGTGTTTGAATCAAGAATGAACATCGCCAAGGTGGGCACCGCCGACAATGCCGAGGCCCTCTACAAGATGATGCGTAAGATGCTCCGCGACCCGAACAACGAAGACTATCGCGACCGTATCTATTACGCTATGGCCGAATTAGCCCTCCGCGAGGGCGACGAAAGCAAGGCCATCAACTATTTGCGCAAGTCGGTGGAGGCCTACAAGGACAACCAGATTCAAAGGGCGCAGTCGTCGCTGAAGGTGGCCACCATGCTCTTCGACCGCAACGAATACGAATTGGCGCAGGCCTACTACGACACCGCTGTAACGAGCATGAACCGCGAACAAGAAGGCTACGACAGCATTATGAACATTTCACAAACGCTCAACGAATTAGTGATGTATGCCAGCGTTGTCCGCGACCAAGACAGTTTGCTTCGTGTGGCCGCTATGGATTCCGTCAGCCGCAACATCCTCATCGACAGGATTATCGCCCGAGTCATTGAGCAAGAGGAAATGGAAAAGGCCCAGCGCGAATATGAGGAACAATTGGCACTGATGGGTTCAGCCGTGGGCGGTGGAGAAGAAAAACCCACTTCCGAGCCGACAAGCAACGTCACTTCATCATGGTATTTCTATAATCCGACTTCTGTTTCCAAAGGTGTCACCGAATTCACCCGCAAATGGGGCATGAGAAAGAACGAGGACAACTGGCGCATCAGCGACAAGCGCAGCATGGCGGCAGCCTTGTCGGGCGAGGAGGACGACGAAGGCATAACCGCAGAAAAGAATGCCAAAGCCAAACAAGACTCGCTGAACGCCACCTACACCACCCACGACCGTGGCTATTACCTGCAAGACCTGCCTTTCACGATGGAGCAAAAAGAGGTGTGCGACTCGCTCATCGCCGATGGGCTGTATCATTTGGGATTTCTTTATATGGACCGCCTCAACGACCTGCCGCGCTCCATCGAATCCTACGAGAAATTAGACACCCGTTATCCGGGCAACGAGAAGGAACTGCCCACTTGGTACGCGCTCTACAAGATGCACAAAGACCTCAACCACGAGGAACAGTCGCTGGTTTACAAAGGCAAGATTTTCGACAAATATCCCACTTCGAGTTACGCCGAGTTCATCAACGACCCGAGCTATTTCGAGAAACTGCAAGCCCAAGAGCGCGAGGCCTCCGATTTTTATTCCAAGACCTACGAAGCCTTTGAGCAGGGGCAATTCTACCGCGTGAAGATGAACTGCGAGCGCGCCATGCGACTTTATGAAACCGACACCGCTTTCATGCCGCGTTTCGCCTTCCTCCATGCCGTTGCCCAAGGCCGCATGGTTTCCATTGACACGATGGCTTTCGCTTTGTACAATTTGGTGCGCACCTATCCCAACAGCGCGATTACGCCTTACGCCCGCGATGTGTTGGAAAACATCAACGTGGAATATGACCTCGGTTTGGTGTTGACCGAAATCGACAACAAGGAGGCTGGCGACCAACCCGAAGTGAAGAAAGCCTCGCCCTACACCTATGAGCCTAATGCAGAGTATTTTGTGATGATTGTCTGCGACACCAAGACCGTGCGCGTTGAGCCGTTGAAAGTGCGCATCAGCGACTTCAACAAAAAGGAACACCGCACGAGGAACTTCACCATCAAGGATGTCGTTCTCGACGATGCCCGCACCCTTGTGACCATCGGCAACTTCAACGGCGAGCAGCAGGCCACCGACTACATCACATCAATGTTCCTCGGCGATTATGTCTTTGGCGGCATCGACGCTTCAAAATATACCATCAAACCTATCTCCATCAAGAATTATCCCGTCTTTTATCAGTCCAAGGATTTGGACGAATACATACAGTTCCTAAATCAAACAAACAAGTAGTATTATGGCTATAATGGAATCATCCGCACGCAACCTCATTGGTAACGGCACCGTCTTTAAAGGCGACATTGAGTCGAATGGCGACATCCGCATCGATGGTCGGTTGATTGGCTCAGTGAAATCGAATGGCAAGATTTCCGTCGGACAAACCGGTATCATCGAAGGCGACTTGACCTGCAAACAAGCCGAAATCTCAGGCGTCGTGAAAGGCAACATCAACACGGAAGAACTGACCGCCTTGAAGTCGACCTCGAAGGTGGAAGTCGACCTGAACACGAAGCAACTGCTCATCGAAGTGGGCGCCCAATTCACGGGCAAGTGTGTCATGGGGCAGCAGTCGACAGTGGCTATGCCCAAGCAAAAAATTGGCTGATGATGAACGAAAGGCTTAAAAAGCATTTCGGCTACGAAGCCATTGAGCAGTATGACACGGAAAGGCTGGCCAAACTTCAGGAGCACTATGCAGCCATCCTCGAAATTTTGGGCGAAGACCCCCAGCGCGAGGGCCTTCTGAAAACGCCTTTGCGCGTAGCCAAGTCGATGCAGTTCCTTACGCAAGGGTATGAACAGGACCCGATGGAAATCCTGTTGTCGGCCAAATTCAAGGAGGACTACCGCCAAATGGTGATTGTCAAGGATATAGAGGTGTATTCGCTGTGCGAGCATCACCTCATCCCCTTTATTGGCAAGGCGCATGTCGGCTATATTCCTAATGGCTATATCACTGGTCTGAGCAAGATTGCCCGCGTGGTGGAGGCCTATTCGCGCCGCCTTCAGGTGCAGGAGCGGCTGACCACCCAAATCAAGAACGCCATCAACGATGCCTTGCATCCGTTGGGCGTGGCGGTCGTCATTGAGGCGCGGCATTTGTGCATGTCGATGCGCGGCGTGCAAAAGCAAAGCGCGGTGACCACGACGAGCGACTTCATTGGAGCTTTCGAGCGCGAATCCACACGCGAGGAGTTCTTCCAATTGATAAGGTCGAATTTGCATTAGATACGGCCCTTCGACAAGCTCAGGGACCTAAGGCCATTGAGCCTGTCGAAATGCCGACCGAAATAGAATCTTTGAATCTTTGAATTTTAAATTTTGAATCTCTAAATCTCAAATAGAAATATGATTAAAGCATACGTTTTCCCCGGTCAAGGTGCCCAGTTTGTGGGGATGGGCAAGGACTTGTACGACAATTTCCCCAAGGCCAAAGACATGTTCAAGAAAGCCAACAACATCTTGAAATTCAAGATTACCGATGTGATGTTTGAAGGCACTGACGACGACTTGCGCCAAACCAAGGTGACGCAGCCGGCCATTTTCCTTCATTCGGTCATTTTGGCTTCACTGCTTGAGGAGTTCGACCCCACGATGGTGGCAGGCCACTCTTTGGGCGAGTTTTCAGCTTTGGTTGCCAATAAGGTATTGACTTTTGAGGACGGTTTGCGCCTCGTCAGCAAGCGTGCTATGGCCATGCAGAAGGCCTGCGAAGCCCAACCCGGCACGATGGCAGCCGTTGTGGGGGGTGAGGACAGCCTGATTGAGAGTGTCTGCGCTTCCATCAAGGATGCCGTGGTGGTGCCCGCCAACTACAACTGCCCTGGCCAATTGGTGATTTCGGGTTCAATTGAAGGCGTGGCAGCCGCTTCCGAGAAACTGAAGGAGGCAGGCGTGAAGCGTGTGGTGCCCCTGAGCGTGGGCGGCGCGTTCCATAGCCCGCTGATGGAACCGGCCCGCGTGGAGTTGGCCGAGGCCATCAAGGAGACCACTTTCAGCCAAGGCATCTGCCCGATTTACCAAAATGTCACTGGACAATCGGTCAACGACCCCGAAATCATCAAGAAGAACCTCATTGCCCAACTGACTTCGCCCGTGCTTTGGACGCAGACCATGAGCAACATTTTGGCCAACGGCGTGCGCACTATCGTTGAAGTGGGCCCCGGCACTGTGTTGCAAGGCTTGTTCCGCAAGATGGACCGCAACCTTGAACTTTCGAGTGCCACCGTGGGAGCCGCTTCATGAGCTATGGACAACAACAAGATGCGGTCTCTCACAGTGTCTTTGCTTTTCATGGCGGGGATACTTGTGGGCATATTAATTAAAGGTGGGCAGCAACGCAAGCAGACCATCAATGTAGAGGGTGTCAGCAAGTTTGACGAAGTGATGTGGTATGTCGGCAACGATTATGTCGATGTGCCCGACGCTCAAAAGTTGCAAGACGACGCCATCGCTGCCATGATGGACAATCTTGACCCGCATAGTGCCTACGTCTCGTTGGAAGAGTTCAATGAGATGAACGAACCGCTTTTGGGCAGTTTCGACGGTATCGGGGTGCAGTTTCGCTTGGAAAAAGACACCATAGCCATCGTCAATGTCATCAAGGGCGGCCCTTCCGAGAAGGTGGGCATATTGGGCGGCGACCGAATTATTTACATCGACGACACCCTTGCAGCTGGTGTGAAAATGACCAACGAGAAGGTGATGCGCAAGCTGAAAGGCCCGAAACACACAAAAGTGAGGGTGAAAGTGCTACGCCGTGGCGTGGATGGACTGCTTGATTATACCATCACCCGCGCCGCCATCCCGACCTACAGCGTCGACATCGCCTATATGCTGGACGAGACCACTGGTTTCCTGAAACTCAGCAAGTTTTCTGCAACCACCGTTGAGGAGTTTAAGAAAGGGGTGCGCGAACTGAAGTCGCAAGGCATGAAACAGTTGGTCTTTGACCTACGCGGCAATACAGGTGGCTACCTCAATGCTGCCGTCGACATTGCTGATGAATTTTTGCCCAAAGGCAGTCTGATTGTCTATACCGAAGGGCGCAACCGTCCGCGTCAATACATGAAAGCGCTTCGCCGTGGCATGTTGGAAGATATCCCAGTAGTGGTGCTTATTGACGGCGAGTCGGCCAGCGCGAGCGAAATTGTGGCTGGAGCATTGCAAGACAATGACCGAGGCACCATCATCGGACGACGTTCTTTCGGAAAGGGCTTGGTGCAGGAGCAAATCATGCTCAGCGACCAGTCGGCGATTAGGCTCACTGTGGCGCGGTATTATACACCTACAGGCCGCTGCATCCAGAAGCCTTTCGACGGCGACCGCGAGAAGTACCTTTTCGAGGCGTTTGAGCGTTACGAGAACGGTGAACTTTTCCATCCCGACAGCATACATTTTGCTGATTCGCTGAAATTTACTACGCCGAAAGGCAAAACCGTCTATGGCGGTGGCGGCATCATGCCCGATATTTATGTGCCGCTTGTTGACGACAGCACGGAGTATTATTTCAACCGTATCGCCAACCTTGGCCTTCTCTACCAATATGCCTTCGACTATACCGACAAGCATCGTGCGCAACTGCAACGCTATAAGACAGTTAAGGCTTTCGACCAGTCGTTTGCAGTGACTGATGTGATGTTCAACGAATTGGTGAAAGAAGCCGATAAAAAAGGCATCAAAGGCAGTGACGAACAAAAACAGGTGGCGCGGAAAGAGGCCAACATTCTCTTGAAAGCCTACATCGCCCGCAACCTTTTCGATGACGAAGGCTTCTATCCGATTTATGCTCCGATGGACGAGGTGTTGCAAAAAGCCATTGAGACTTTGCGCCAAATGGAAAAGTGATTGCTCACTTCAACCTCTTGATGGCAATGAAAGCCAATCATGCCTGAGAGTATTAAAGGTAAGGAAACAACGAAAAACCCGCTGAAAATCAGCGGGTTTTCTTTCAAATCTCGTGGAGCATAACGGAGTCGAACCGATGACCTCTTGCATGCCATGCAAGCGCTCTAGCCAACTGAGCTAATGCCCCTCGCTTTTGACGCTGCAAAAGTACAACTTTTTTCTTTTGCTCCAACACTTTTTGGAAAATTTTTTTCTTTTCCGAAAATTTTCTTGAAAAGAGGGGATTATTTCTTCAAAGTTATCCTAAAAGTCGTCCCTTCTCCGACCACCGACGACTTCACGAAAATCTTGCCCTTGTGGTAGTCCTCAATGATGCGCTTGGCCAACGAAAGCCCGAGGCCCCAGCCGCGTTTTTTGCTCGTGAAGCCAGGGTTGAACACCTGCTTGATTTGCGACTTCGGGATGCCTTTGCCGGTGTCGCTCAGGTCCAAATGGATGTGGTCGCCGTCGTCGATGAGGTCGAGGGTGATTTTGCCTTTGTCGCCCATAGCGTCAACGGCGTTTTTGGTCAGGTTTTCCAAGACCCAGCGGAACAGCGAGGGAATCAACGGCATAACCAATTCACCTTCAGGCAAGTTGATTTCAAACTCGAATTTCTTGGAGAACCGTTTTTGCAGGTAGTCCATCGTGTCGCGGATGAGATAGTTGATGTCGGTAGGCTCTGGCACGGGCACGGAGCCGATTTTCGAGAAGCGGTCGGCCACGATTTGCAGCCGCTCGATGTCTTTTTCCATCTCGTGCGTGCCCACAAAAGGCTCCTCCTGCATTTTCAGCAACTCAATCCAGCCCATCAGCGAGGAGAGCGGCGTGCCCAATTGGTGCGCGGTTTCCTTGGCCATGCCTGCCCACACTTGGTTTTGCTCCGAGCGGCGGGCGTAACTGAAAAGAAGATAGGCCACAATGAGGAAAAGTGCAAACACAACCAATTGAATCATAGGGTAATAGCGCATCTGTTCCACCAAATCTGAAGTGCGGTAGAAGACGGTGGCCTTGCCCGTGTTCATAAACTCGATTTGCAACGGGTCGTTCTCGTCGCGCATGAATTCCAATTGTTGGGTCACATAATTGCGGTCTTTCATCAACAGCGAGTCTAAGTTGCCGAAACTCAGGATTTGGCTTTGGTCTTCGTTGGTGATGATGACGGGCGCGCCCACCGAATTGAGGGTGATTTCCTCCATGAAATGGTCAATCATGCCCTCCAAAACAGCCTTCAACTCCGTGTAAATCAGCGACTCGTTGTAATGCAAATATTGCACCGAGCCATAGCCGGGGTCGATTTTGATGGGCGGGAACTTGGAGTAATAATGTTTCATTTCGCCATCGAAGGTCTTCTTGCCTTCTTGCGACGGGGGCAGGTTGCTTGAAAAGATGATGTTGTCTTTCGTGTCGGTGATGACCAAAGGGATGCTGATGTTGTTTTGGATGATTTCGAGGTAGATGGCGGTGTTCTCGTTGGTCGAAATGTCGATGACGCGACGGTAGGCATTGGCCAAAAGATCGACGCGCAGTTGTTCTTGTTCGCTCACTTTGTTGAAAAACTCCTCCGTAGATTTCATCATTATGGCCTGTTGCTCCATAGCGGCAGCCCACATTTTCACCTGTCGGGTTTCTTGCTCGGCGATGGACTTCACAAGGCGGTTGGTGTACCAAAGCGAGGCCGCAATGATGAGCAGGGCGATGATGGCCAAAGCCCATTTCCAGTGCTTTTTGTTCGTGTAGAGGTTCGTTTTCATTAAATCTTCTTCCTCATACGTCCCACGGGAATCCCCAATTGTTCCCTATACTTGGCCACAGTGCGCCGTGCGATGGGATAGCCCTTGTCCTTCAGCACGAACATCAGTTGCTCATCGGTCATGGGGTTGGCCTTGTCCTCGCTGTCGACGCTGTCCTTCAAGATTTTCTTGATTTCGCGGGTCGAAACCTCTTCGCCTTCCTCGTTGGTAATGCCTTCGCTGAAGAAGAATTTCAGCAGGTGGGTGCCGTATGGAGTTTGCACATATTTGCTGTTGGCCACGCGCGAAATGGTGGAAATGTCCAATCCAACCTTATCGGCTACATCCTTGAGAATCATGGGCTTGAGTTTGGTTTCATCGCCCGTGAGGAAATACTCCTCTTGGATGTCTACTATGGCTTTCATCGTGACATACAGCGTGTTTTGCCGCTGGTTGATGGCATCGATGAACCATTTGGCGGAGTCGATTTTCTGCTTCACGAACTGCACGGCCTCTTGCATTTGGCGCGTGTCTTTGCTCTTGGAGAAGTCCTCAAGCATCTTGATATAACTTTTACTGACGTGAAGTTCGGGTGTGTTGCGGCCGTCCAACGAGAGTTCCACCTTGCCGTCCCTGACGAAAACGAAGAAATCGGGGGTGATGTAGTGGATGTTTTTCGTGCCTGAGGTGGAGGCATCGGCGGGCTTTGGGTTGAGTTTCAGGATTTCGTCTAAGGCGGGCTTCAGTTCGCGGTTGCTGACCTCCATCTTCTTGGCAATCTTGTCGTAATGCTTGCGCGTGAATTCCTCAAAAAAGTCCTTGATGATGGCGATGGAGAGGCTGTAGTCCTTGAAAGGGTTGTCCTCCTGATGGCGCTTGAGTTGGATAAGCAGGCACTCTTGCAGGTCGCGGGCGGCGATTCCGGGCGGGTCGAGTTCCTGAACGATGTGAAGCACCTCGGCCACTTCCTCTTCCGTGGTGGATACGTTCATCGTGAAAAGCATGTCGTCCACGATGTTGGGCACGGAGCGGCTGAGGTAGCCGTTGTCGTCCAAGTTGCCAATGATGTACTGCCCGATTTCGCGTTGCTTTTCGGTCAGGTCGCGATAGGCAAGTTGCTGATTCAGATAGTCTTGGAAGGTTTCTTCATTGACAATCGGAGCCTCGTAAGGGTCGTCATCGGGGCTGTAGTTGTTGGACTGCAACCTATAGGAATAGTCGTCGATGTCCTCGTCCTGCAAATAGTCCGTGATGTCGAATTCATCGTCCTTGCTGAAATCGACTTCCTCATCGTTGTAGTCGTCGTTTTCGCCGTTGTCGGTATCTTCAGTGATTGGCTCATTGTCCTCGTAATCATCGTTTTCGTGCGATTCTTCCAAGGCGGGATTGGCTTCTATTTCCTCCTTGATGCGCTGTTCGAGTTCGATTAAGGGCAGTTGCAGCAGTTTCATCAGTTGGATCTGCTGCGGCGACAGTTTCAGTTCTTGTCGCTGGGTTTGAGTCAATCGTTGATCGTGCATGTTGTTTCTTTATTTGTCGGGGCCTTCGACAGGCTCAGGCACTCCTAACCTTCGTGAAAGTAAAGATCTCTGAGCTTGTCGAAGGGCCGTAATTAATACAGACAGTTCTTAGGTGTTCTCGGGAACGGAATCACGTCGCGGATGTTGCCCATGCCCGTGACAAAGAGCAGCAGGCGCTCGAAGCCAAGGCCGTAGCCCGAGTGCGGCACCGAGCCGAAGCGACGGCTGTCCAAATACCAGTTCATCGACTCTTCGGGGATGCCGACTTCGTTCATGCGGGCGACGAGCTTGTTGAGGTCGGTCTCGCGCTCCGATCCACCGATGATTTCGCCGATGCCGGGGAAGAGCACGTCCATAGCGCGGACGGTCTTTCCGTCTTCGTTCTGCTTCATGTAGAAAGCCTTGATTTCCTTGGGATAATCGGTCAGAATAACAGGCTTCTTGAAGTGCTTCTCGACCAAATAACGCTCGTGTTCCGACTGCAAGTCCACGCCCCAACCATCGACGGGATACTGGAACTTGCCCTTCTTATTATAATTCGAGTTGTGCAAGATGTCGATGGCCTCGGTGTAGGTCAAGCGGACAAACTCATGCTCAAGCACAAAATGCAGCTTGCTGATGAGTTCCATCGATTTCTCGTCCTCTTTCTTGCCCTTTTCTTCGTCTTGCAGACGCTTGCTGAGGAACTGGAGGTCGTCCATGTAGTTGTCCAAAGCGTACTGAATCAAGTATTTGAGCATCTCCTCTGCCAAGTCCATGTTGTCGTTGATGTCGTAGAAGGCCATCTCAGGCTCAATCATCCAGAACTCGGCCAAGTGGCGTGTGGTGTTCGAGTTTTCGGCGCGGAAGGTCGGGCCGAAAGTATAAATCTTGCCCAGGGCAGTGGCCGCCAACTCGCCTTCGAGCTGACCCGAAACGGTGAGGTTAGTCGACTTGCCGAAGAAGTCTTGTTTATAGTCGATGTTGCCTTGCTCGTCGCGAGGTGGGTTGTTCAAGTCCAAGGTGGTCACTTGGAACATTTCGCCGGCACCTTCGCAGTCGGAGGCAGTGATTAATGGCGTATGGATGTTGTAGAAGCCTTTCTCAGTGAAGAACTTATGGATGGCGAATACCATGGCGTGGCGCAGACGCATCACGGCCCCGAAGGTGTTGGTGCGGAAGCGCAGGTGGGCGATGTCGCGAAGGAACTCCAAGGAGTGTTTCTTGGGTTGAAGCGGGTATTCGTCGGGGTTGGCCGGTCCGAACAGCCCAATTTCCTTCACGCTGAGTTCCACCGCCTGACCGCTACCCATCGAAGCGACCAACACACCCTTGGCCCACAGCGATGCGCCGGCGTGCATGAGGGCAAGATTCTCTTCGGGAATCACGTTCAGGTCGATGACCAATTGCAGGTTGTTGATGGTGGAGCCGTCGTTCAAGGCGATGAAGGCCACATTCTTGCTGCCGCGCTTGTTGCGCACCCAGCCCATTACAGTAATCTCATTGTCAGAGGCTTGCATCTGCAAGGCTTGCTTGATTTCTACTCTTTTCATTGTATGGTGTTGTTCTATTGTTTTCGTGTATAAATAAAATGCAAAGAAACGAAAAATATTGCAATGGTTAGCCAAAAATGCTGTACATTTGCAATCATTATGGCCAACACATACACACAATTGTTCACCCACATCGTTTTCCACACGAAAAGCACAGGCATCGTCATGCGCGATGAGGATTTGGTGCGTGTGTTCCAATACATTGGCGGGATTATCCGTGATGAAGGTGCAATTCCATTTGCCATTGGCGGTGTCGCCGACCACATACATATATTAATGTCGTTGCCGAAAACCGTGGCGTTGTCGGATTTGATGCGCGTCATCAAGGCGAAAAGCAGCAAATGGTTGAGACGTTTGGACTCGTATTATGAACCGTTCTGTTGGCAGGATGGTTATGGTGCGTTTAGTGTCAGTCCGTCGTTAATGGAACGAACCAAGAATTATATCCTCACGCAGGCCGAACACCACAAAACAAAAACCTATCGTGAAGAATACAAGGGGATTTTGGAAGGTTATGGGATTGAATATGATGAACATTATGCATTTTGCGACTGAACGGACGGTATCCTGTCACCCCTACGGGGTTCATCGGAATGGTGGTTTTGTTTGTCGGCGATGTTGGGGTAGCTGGGGAAGCTGGGGTAGCCGGGGAAGCTGGGGATTGCATTGCATTTCATCCCCGTTTAGCATCCGACGTCCCTACGGGACTGTCAGTCACGGAGTGACGAAGGAAATTAGGCGGGTGATGAAGCGTAGCGAAATCCCCGCATACAATAATCGGGTCGTGCAAATCCCCACATACAATAATCGGGATAATCATGCAATAAATCATACCGAAATCCCCCAAAATTATGAATAATGCCAAAATGATGAATATGGATTTGGAACAGAGTGCAACCCCATTGATTATATCCGGCCCCTGCAGCATAGAAAGCGAAATCCAGATAATGGCCACAGCGCAAGCCTTGGCCCAAATCCCCGAAGTGAAGATGCTCCGAGGCGGCATCTGGAAGCCCCGCACGCGCCCCGATGCCTTCGAGGGCAGGGGAGAGGAAGGCTTGGTATGGCTTCGTGAGGCAAAAAAGGAAACGGGCTTGCCCACGGCAACCGAAGTGGCCACTCCGGAACATGTCGAATTGGCGCTGAAATTCGAGGTTGATGCACTGTGGATTGGGGCACGGACGGTCGTCAATCCGTTCTCGGTGCAGCAGTTGGCCGATGCCTTGAAAGGTGTGGATGTTCCCGTGTTCATCAAAAACCCCGTTTCGCCCGACTTGAACCTTTGGCTCGGCGCTTTTGAGCGTTTCCAAAAGGCGGGTGTGAGGCAGTTGGCGGCCATCCATCGCGGCTTTTCTTATTATAAGGAGTCGCCGTATCGCAACTTCCCGATGTGGGAAATCCCCATCGAACTGACGCAACGGCTGAATGTGCCGCTCATCACCGACGTGAGCCACATCTGTGGTAACCGCGAATTGTTGTTGCCCACGGCACAAAAGGCCCTCGACCTTGCCACGGACGGCCTGATGATAGAATGTCACATCAATCCTGACGAGGCTTTGACCGATGCCCGCCAGCAAATCACGCCGGAGCAATTGAAGACACTGCTTTCAAACTTGACCTTCCGCGCCAAAAATTCATGCAGCGTGGAGCGCGACTTGGCCAACCTTCGCGGCGAAATCGACGACATCGATGCGGAGTTGCTGCAACTGCTGGCCCGACGCATGGAAGTGAGTGCGCAGATTGGGGAATACAAGAAACGCAACAATGTGACCGTGGTGCAGATGGACCGTTGGAAGAAAATCCTCGCCGATCATATCGCCACAGGCAACGACTTGGGCTTGTCGCCACAATTAATTAATGAGGTGTTCGAGGCCATACATCAGGCGTCCATCGAGCGGCAGAGCCGCATCATGGAAAGCAATTCCAATCAGTTGTAAATCACCAATTTGTTCCCGTCAAAGGTAGTGTGGTATTGGATGAGGGGATAGACTGGAACGCCGTCGGTGGGGAAATTGGGAATCATGTCGGGTTCGGCAATGAGTATTTGTCCATTCAAGATGTTGTAGTATGCGTTGTTGCAGCGATCTATCACCCAGCCTCCATCTACCACCAAGCGCGTGGTATTGCCTTGGCCGTCGGTGCAGGCATCAGGATAGTTGGGCGGCATACGGTCGTAGGCAGCAAAAGTGTCCTCGATGTTGTCGGCATCGGGCCTACGAAAAACGATAATGCCTCGACTCGTGCTTTCCACTTCTGAGGTGATGTAAACCCACCCCCCAACGGTGTGCAGTGGCTGATACTGCATCTGGTTCGGGTAAATCGTGATGGGGTAGGGCAGAATCGGCCTATTGGGGTTCTCAGGGTACTTTTGGCAGCCGTTCAGGAGGGTGGCGGCGCATATTAATATTAATAGGTGTAGAATCGTGCGTTTCATAACTGCAAAGAAACGCTTTTTTTCGCGAAATCGTATGTCTTTGCGGGAAAAATATTACATTTGCCCGCAAAATCTAAAGCCATGAAGAAGAAAATGACCTTGATTTCGTGTCTGATGGTGCTCGTTTTGCTGCTCGGTTCGTGCGCCTCGTCGCAGTCGTCGCGAGCCATTCGGAAAGCCGAAAGGCAGATGGAAAAGATGGAAAAGCGATCGAAGAAACAGTATGAGCAGGCCAAGTCGGCACACTACAAGCATCAGGCAAAAAAGACCAAACAAATGATCAAAAAGGACAAACGACACGCCGAAAGGATGCGGCGGAGACAACGGAGCAATCCGTTTTTCTCCTGATTCAGGCTTGTTTTATTCTGATTCAATCCAAAAATTTCAAGTTTTTGACCTGATTTTTGGAGAAAACCGAAAAAAAGCGAAAAAAAGAGCAAAAAATCGATTTACCATAAATGATTATATATCAAAATGTTGTATTGGATTTCAAGTTTTTCTTGAAGAAAAAAACGCCGAAAATGAATTTTTTTCTTGCGTACTTTCCAAGAAGGTTGTAATTTTGACGACTTTTAATGCACTAAACAAAGTAGTATTACATAAAATTACAAGGTATGTTTAAAAATTTACTAATGACCCTTGCCGTGATCCTGGCCACCTGCACGATGACCATGGCACAAGCGCAAGGAAGACTCAAAGGCAAGATTACCGATGACTCAGGAGAACCGGTACCATTTGCAAACGTCATTGTTGAAAAGGGCGGAACGCAAGTGGGTGGTGCATCCTCGGACTTTGACGGTAATTATGACATCAACCCGATCCCTCCGGGAACCTACACGCTGAAGGCAAGCTGTATCGGCTTCAATGCGTTTGTTGTGAACAACATCGTCATTCCGGCCAACAAGATTACCTTCTACAACTTCAAGATGGCCAGTGGCGCAATCAACCTGAACGAAGTCACGGTCGTCGACTATGAAATTCCTCTGATTTCGGCGGATAACACCACACAGGGTGCATCCATCACCGCTGAGGAAATCTCCAAGTTGCCGGTGCGTTCGGCAGAAGGCGTCGCCGCCAGCGTCGGTGGCGTGTTCTCGGCCGACGGTGAAGTCGGCTCCATCCGTGGTTCGCGTGAAGGTGCCGTCTACTACATCGACGGCGTGAAAGTTATCGGTAGCGGAAGCGTCCCGCAAGGTGCCATCGACCAAGTCGACGTCATCTTGGGCGGTACGCCGGCCATGTATGGTGACGCCATGGGCGGTATCATCAACATGACAACCAAAGGCCCCAGCCGTACTTGGGGTGGCGGTATCGAAGCCGAGTATTCGGTTGACGGTTACGGCCACGGACGTCTCGGCGGTAGCTTGCAAGGACCGCTCATCAAGAGCAGAAAGAACGACCAGGAAGCCCTCCTCGGTTTCTTCCTTGCCTTCGACTACACCCGCAAACAGTATGGCTACACCTCAGCAGTGGGTTACTATCGTGCCAAAGACGATTGGCAGGATTACATCACCAAGAATCCTCTGACCCTTTCAGGCTTGGGCTCAGGTTCTAACCAAAGTGCTGCCTACACCCACAAGGACAACCTCTTCTACACCCGTTTCCTCAACAACACGACGAACCAGAGCATCAACGTCACGGGTAAGATCGACGTCCGCACGGGCCCGACCACTAACTTGACCATCGGTGGTTCGCTGATGAGAGAAAGCGGCCACTACGCCAATGGTCGTGGCAACTATTTCTTCAACACCGCCAAGAACTACCTCTCGAAGGAAGGCACTTACCGTGGCTACATCCGCTTCACCCAGCGCTTCCCCTCTGATCCTGAAAGCACCTCGTTGATTTCCAACGTTTATTACAGCATTCAGGCCGACATTTCGCGCTACACCAGCGAAACGGGCGACCCCAACCTTTGGAACAATGTGTTTGCCTACGGTTACCTGGGCAAGTTCAATACCACAAGAGAGCCTAACTTCCGCTTTGAGGAAGGCACCATCGACTCGGTGTTGGTGAATGGCCAATACAAGTCGCTCAGCAATGTTTGGGTTTTGGATAACTATTATGATACTAAAGTCGATTTCGAGGCAGCCGACTTCAACCCTGATTTGGCCATCTATGCCGAGAACTATTTCGACCTTTATAAGGATTATGGTGCATTCGGCTACTACAACAACCTGTCGAACATCATCCTGAATAACGGTCTGATCAACGGTTTGCCTCCGGGACGTGTCTATGGCTTGTTCTCAGTGCCTGGCACCGTTCAGACTTCATACGACAAGACCGTCAACGACCAGATTGCCGTCAATATCAACGGTTCTATGACCCTTGGCAGAGGCGACAACTCGCACGAAATCAAGTTGGGCTTCCAATACGAGCAGCAGAACAACTCGCGTATGCTCTACAACAATAATTCGTACAACTACAATTATTGGACTCTCATGCGCGACTATGTCAACTTCCACATCAACGAACTTGACATGAGCAACCCGTATGCCATCACTTACGACGGTTTCTCTGATACCGTGATGTATCACAGAATGTATGACCCCGACATGCAATATACATTCGACGCCCGCTTGCGTAAGGCTATGGGCCTGCCGGTCAACGGAACCGAATGGATCCTCATCGATACCTACGATTTCAACAACAACACCATCAGCTACTACGACACCGATGGCAAGCTCCACGAGAACGTGAAAGTGGATGGCGGCCTCGACATGAGCATGTTTGGTGCTGACGAATTGACCCGCAACGGCAACTTCTCGGTGTACTACTATGGCTTCAGCTATGACGGCCACAACAAGTATAAACTCACCGAGCGTCCGTCGCTCTCCGACTTCTTCAACAAGACTGACGATGAAGGCGTGCTGACCCGCCCGATTGGTGCCCAGCAGCCTATCTACATTGCCGGTTACCTGCAAGACAAGTTCGCTTTCAAAGACCTGATCTTCAACATCGGTGTGCGTGTCGACCGTTTCGATGCCAACCAGAGCGTGCTGAAGGATCCTTACATCCTTTATGACCACTATCTCGTGGGCGACCTGAGAAACGGCAACATCCCTGCCGGCGAAATGAGCAGCTTGACCAGCTATAACATTCCTGACAACATCGGCGACGACTACGCCCTCTATGTGAACAAATTGGAAGAAATCACCCAAGTTGTCGGCTATCGTAACGGCAACACTTGGTACAACGAGAACGGTGTCGAAATCAGCGACCCGAATGTGCTCGACATGGGTACTGGTGTTTCGCCTTGGGTGAAGGGTGACTATATCAAGATGGAGAACCGTAAGGTCGACATCAAGTCGTTCAAGGACTACGACCCCGCTTGGAGCGTCATGCCCCGTATCTCCTTCTCCTTCCCGATTTCCGACGAAGCCTTGTTCTTCGCTCACTACGACGTGCTGACACAGCGTCCAACCAGTGCTTTCTACTGCAGCCCGCTGTATTATCTGCGCTTCAACAATATCCAGGATGAAATCGCCAACCCCGACCTGAAACCAGCCCAGACCATTGAGTATGAACTCGGTTTCACCCAGAAGGTGACCAACACTTCTTCGCTGACCATTTCGGGTTACTACCACGAGTTGCGTAACATGATTCAGATGTACCGTTTCAACGGTGCTTTCCCGAAGGCTTACAACTCCTTCAGCAACCTCGACTTCGGTACCGTCAAGGGTTTGACTGCCAGCTACGACATGCGTCGTACGAAGAACGCCCGTATCCGCGCCAGCTACACTTTGCAGTTTGCCGACATGACCGGTTCTTCGACCTCCACCGCTTCGGCCCTTATCGCCGCTGGTGTGCCTAACCTGAGATCGACCTTCCCGACCAACGCCGACCGCCGTCACAGCTTCAACCTCACCCTCGACTATCGTTTTGCCGACGGTAAGAACTATGATGGTCCCGTCATCCACCGCAAGGACGGCAAGGACATCCAAATCCTCTCGAACACTGGTTTCGCCCTGCAAGTCAACGGCGGTTCGGGTACGCCCTTCACCGCTTCGCGTACGGTTTCGTCACCCATCTCGGGCGGCAACAACCTGCTGCAAGGCACCTACAACGGCTCCCGTATCCCTGCCTCGTTCCGTTTCGACCTCCGTGTTGACAAGGACTTCAACTTCACCCTTGGCGGCAACAAGGAAGGCGAATCGAAGGGCCGCGAAGCTTTCGTGAACGTTTACCTGCAAATCCTGAACCTGCTCAACTCGAAGAACATTACCCATGTGTATAACGCCACCGGTAATCCTGACGACGACGGTTATCTTTCGGCTCCCGAATGGCAGCGTGAAATCAACAGCCAGATCGACCCGCAGGCCTTCATTCAAATGTACTCAATCTATGTGAACAACGGCGGCAACTACTCGATGCCTCGCCAATTCAGAATCGGTTTGAGCTTCAATTTCTAAACGCGAGAAAATTCATAACGATAAATCAACAGTATTATGAAGAATATATTTAGAGTTTTGTTTGCGGCGCTGCTCATCACAAGCGCTGCGATTCCCGGAAAGGCTGAGATGTACAAAGGCCAGTCTGACAACAATGGCCAGCGTGCCCAAACAGCAGCCGGATGTACGCCTTCGTCTTCTTTCGAATGGCTTGACATCAACAATGTCAAAACGCGTATCAATTCTGGTGGTGATATGTGGTGGGACCTTCCCGCTGGTACTGGTTCCAAGTATTTTATCCCTGCCAATGGATCCGCTACTTCCTTGTTCGCTGGCTCGTTGTGGATTGCCGGTGTCGACGTCAACAACCAGTTGAAGTGCGCCGCCTTGCGTTTCCGCCAAGTCGGTAACGACTACTACACTGGCCCCCTCACCGTTGATGGCAGAGCATCCATCACCCCTGAGACCTGCGCCCGCTGGGACAAGATCTTCAAGATTACCCGCGCCGAAGTTGACGAGTTCCTCGCCGCCTTCGACCACACTACGAACAAGCTGAGCGAAGATTACCAAATGCCTTCCATCATCAAGAACTGGCCCGCCCACCCGGATCCGGAAAACGACCCCGAAGGCATTGCCAACTACCTCGCTCCTTTCTATGATGCGGACGGCGACTATGAGTATCACCCCGAAAATGGTGACTATCCTTATTATGATGTCAACAACGAACTCTGCCACACCAAGATTGCAACAATGGAGGAGGAAAAGGACGGCACTATGCACGGCTCCATCCTTGCCGACCAAGTGCTGAAAGGCGACCAAACCCTGTGGTGGATCTTCAATGATAAAGGTGCTTCACACACTGAATCAGGCGGTCAGGCCATTGGTATCGAAGTTCGCGCCCAAGCTTTCGCTTTCGCCACGAATGACGAAATCAACAACATGACTTTCTACAGCTACGAAATCATCAACCGTTCCACCTATACCTTGACTGGCACTTACTTCTCGCCTTGGACCGACGTTGACCTCGGCTACGGCTGGGACGACTATGTAGGTTGCGACGTGCGTCGTGGTCTCGGTTACGGTTACAACGGTTCTGCCGTCGACGGTAGCGGTGAACCTGAAGCCTACGGTGCCCAGCCTCCGGCGATTGGTATCGACTTCTTCCAAGGCCCTTACATGGATCCTGATGGAATCGACAACCCCAAGTTCACCTTCCAACAGGTTTTCGACCATGTCGACCCTGTTACGGGTGACTCCATCTTTGTCAACGACTCGACCACTGCCATTCAAGTGGTTGACGAAAGCATCAATGGTGTGAACTTCGGCAACGGCATCATCGACGATGAACGTTTCGGTATGCGCCGTTTCGTGTATCACAACAACAGCAATGCTGATAATGGCGACCCGAGCACAGCTCCCCAATATTACAACTACCTCCGTGGTATTTGGAAAAACGGCGCTAAGATGCGCTATGGCGGCAACGCCTTCACTGGCAGCGATGTGGTTGGCCCCGAGTGCGACTTCATGTTCCCTGGCGATTCCGACCCGTGGAACTGGGGTACCGGCGGCACCCCGCCCAATGGCGGCTACAACTCCAATGGCCTTTTCTGGTCAGAGGAACAGTGCCAAAACGCTCCTAACGACCGTCGTTTCATGCAATCTGCAGGTCCCTTCACCTTGGAACCCGGTGCTGTCAACTACATCACCTTTGGTGTGCCGTGGGCTCGCGCCACTTCCGGCGGTGCTTGGGCTTCGGTTGAATTGCTCCGCGTGGTCGACGACAAGTGCCAAGCCTTGTTCGACAACTGCTTCAAGGTTATCGACGGCCCCAGCGCTCCTGATATGACCATCCGCGAACTCGACCAACAACTCATATTCTATCTGTCGAACGACGAACTTTCCAACAACTTCAAGGAAGGCTACATCGAATTGGATCCCGAAATTCCGGTTTCGAGAATCGACACTGAGATTGAAAAGGATTCCATCCCCTATATCACTCCTCACGGCGACACTGTCATCATTCCTCATGAATCAGAAGTTCCGGTCGAGGTGTTCTACGACAGATACTATCGTTTTGAAGGCTACAAGGTGTATCAGTTGGCCAACGGCGAAGTGGGTGCTGACGAACTCAGCAACACCGACAAGGCCCGTCTCGTGTTCCAATGCGACGTGCGCAACAATGTGGGTCGTCTGCTCAATTTTGAATATGACGAAGCACTCCAAGCCAATGTGCCCGTCCTGAAGGTCAACGGCGGCGATGCCGGTATCACCCACAGCTTCGTGATTACTGAAGACAAGTTTGCCCAAGGCGACAACCCGAACCTGGTCAACCACAAGACCTATTACTTCATGGCTGTTGCATACGCCTACAACAACTTCTTGCCCTATAACCAAGATAACGGTTTGGGTCTGTTAGGCCAGAAGAAGCCCTATCTTGAAGGCAGAAAGAACATTCAGGTGTATTCGGCCGTGCCTCACAAGACTGTGAACGGCACTGTGCTGATGGCCCAATACGGCGACAAGCCTGCCATTACCCGTTTGGTTGGTGTCGGCAACGGCGGCAACGAACTTGAAATGACCCAAGAGAGCGTCGATGCCATTTTGGCAAAGCCCATGGCTTGGTACGATACCGTTTTGTTCCCGGCCAATAAGTTTGGTAGCCCCGACTACCCGATCAACTACCATCCTTCCTACGAGGCTGGCTACGGCCCCATCGACGTTAAGATTATCGACCCGCTGAACGTGAAATCGCACCGTTATGAGCTTTCATTCGGACCGTTGGAAGAGAAGTTCACGTCCCATATCACCAACGACAATGAAATTCGTGGCGACTCTGCCGCCCGTATGGTGAGCCATTGGTATCTGTTAGACCTTGACGAGCCTGTCGATACCCTTGGTATCAACCCCATGAAGAGCGACACCACCACCATTTACGACAATGAGCAGATGTTCATCGATCGTGGTATCTCCATCAGTGTTTCGCAGACCTACGACATCGGTCGTATCTGGATTGGTGAGTTCTATAACAATCCTAGCGGCGAAGATCCGAGTCCAGACAACCCGGCCAACTGGCACGACTTTGAGAGTGTCGTGGCTCCCAACAATGGTGTGCTTAATTCCAGCATCGAGTTTGAAGATCCTACCTCACCTTGGTTGGATGGTATCCACGACTTGGATGTGCCCGGTTCATTCCTGAACTGGATCCGTTCTGGTACGTATGTCGACATGGATGCATCCGCCAATAACGACTACTCCATGTCGTCGGCCACCACCTCGAAGGGCGACAGCAAACCTTGGGACCCGGGTGAGGACTTTGAGAAGATTGCCAACCGCACATGGGCCCCTGCCATCCTGACCACCTATTCCGGTCAAGGCGGTATCACTAACCCCGGTCCGCTGTTCGCTTCCAACTCTCGTTACAACGAGTCATTCAAGTACACAGCCAGTGTTGATATCGTGCTGACTGCCGATACCAACAAGTGGACCCGTTGCCCCGTCCTCGAGATGTGTATGGACAAGAACCTTTCTGAAGGTGGTGCCGAGCGTTTCGCTTTGCGTAAACATGCCTCCGTCGACAAGAAGGGCAGATCGCTGCCTGGCGACTACACTGAAATGGAAGCCAGCAACGACCCGACTTCGCCCAACTTCATTGCTCCTCAAGCTATGGGTTGGTTCCCGGGTTATGCCATCGATGTTGAATCAGGTGTTCGTCTGAACATGGCCTTCGGTGAAGACTCCTATCTTGATGACCTCAACGGTCGCGACATGATCTTCAACCCTGCCAAACTGTTGAAGACCACAGTAGAGGACCTCAGCGGCTATATGCAGATGGGTGATCCGGCTTTGTTCCGTGGTTCCGATCAAGAGCCTGTGTTTGGTGGTAAGCACTTCGTCTACCTCTGGCGTATGGACTCCATCCCGATGGTTCCGTCGTCGCCGTGGCATCAAGTCAAGAACTATGGTTATGACGGTGGCCGCTTGCTCTACAACACGCTTGCTTTCGCCCAGTCAATTAACAATCAGTTGACTCGTAAGAACTTGATGTCCAGCTTCTACAAGCTGCTCATGTGGGTTGGTATGCCGATGGGTATCGAAGGCGCAGAGTGGTTGCCCGAGGACAATGCCTGCCGCATCCGCATCCGTTTGGCCAAGCCTTACGGCGCTGGCTACGGCTACGAATTGCAGACGCCTAACGCATCGCTGGAGATCAACAACTACAATCCGAAGTACACCTTTACGATTGATGGTTGGGATCCCGTTATGAACGATCCTGAGAAGACCGAGGAAGACCTTAACCTTATCACCGTGGTTCCCAATCCTTACTATGCTTACGACTCATACGAAGGCAACGCCCTGACCAACAAGGTGAAGATTACGAACCTGCCCAACAAGTGCGTGGTTTCCATCTACACTTTGAGCGGCACGAAGGTGCGCCAGTTCCGCAAGGACAATGAAGATCCGAGCATTGAATGGGATTTGACCAACTTTGCCAATACGCCTGTGGCCAGCGGCTTCTATCTGATCCACATCAAGGATTTGACGAGCGGCAGCCAGCGTACCATCAAGTTCTTCGGTGCCATGCGTCAAGTTGACCTGAACACGTTCTAAACAATGTAATTGCTAACCGTAAATATTTTATCATCATGAAGAAATCATTTAGATATATCGCCTTGAGTTTCGTAGTCCTTATGGGATTAAGTGCTCCTCAAGCATTTGCAGGAAATAAAGACCGTTCAGGCCAAGCAGGCGCCCCCGAACTGCTGATCAATCCGTGGGCAGCCTCTTCAGGGTGGGGCAATGCAGGCATGTCATTCGTTCATGGCGTCGATGCCATCTACGGCAATGTGGCTGGCATCTCCTCTTGCAACAGACTTGATCTGAACTTTACGCACACCAGTTGGTTGGTGGGTGTGGGCAACGACACCCGCATCGCCTCCTTCGGTTTCTTGGCCCGCGTGGGCGAGTCAAGCGTTCTGGGTCTCTCGTTCATGTCGTTCTCCATCGGCTCGATTCCGATTACTACCGTGCAGAACCCCGATCCGGGCACCCTTGGCACCTACAAGCCCAATCTGATGAACATCAATGTGTCGTTCGCTAAGTCGTTCTCCAACAGCATCAGCGGCGGCTTCAACTTGAAGATCATCAGCGAGTCCATCAAAGACATGAGCGGCGTTGGTGTTGCAATCGATGCTGGTATCCAGTATGTCACCGGTCCTTATGACAATGTCCACTTCGGCGTTACGTTGAAGAACATCGGACCCACCATGAAGTTCTCGGGTGACGGTATCTCGTTGAGAGTGTTCATGGACCAGAACAGCAACCAGCAGTTCACCATGGTGCAGCGTGTCGACGACTTCGAATTGCCCACCCAGTTGAGCATCGCAGCCGCCTACGACTTCCTCTTTGCCGAAACCAACAGAATCACTGTGGCTGGCAACTTCAACTCCAACTCCTTCACCAAGGACCAATTCACCCTTGGCTTGGAATATGGTTGGAGAGAGATCCTTATGATTCGTGCCGGTTATACCTATGAAAATGGTATCTGGTCGAAGGAAGGCTACAAGAACGGTTTCCTTAACGACGACGATTGCATGAACATCAACAGAGGCCTCAGCGCTGGTGTGTCCATCAAAGTTCCGCTGTCGAAGAAGGAAGACGGTTTGAAGTTGGCTGTGGATTATTCGTACAGAGATACCTATATCTACAACGGCACCCACAGCGTCGGCGCAAGAATTATTTTCTAAATCTGGTTCAGATAAAGAAATAATTCGTATCTTTGCAGTCGCAAACAAAAGAAGACCCTTATTTCGGTAAGGGTCTCTTTTTTGCAACTTGCTTTGAAACAAAACAAATAATCTTACTATGTCAGAAATCAAATACTTTACCCCAGAGGGGTTGCAGAAACTGAAAGACGAGTTGGACGACCTCATTTTGCGTGAGCGTCCGCGCATCGTCCAAGCCATTCAAGAGGCTCGCGACAAAGGCGACCTTTCGGAAAACGCCGAATACGACGCCGCCAAGGAAGCCCAAGGCCTGCTCGAAGCCAAGATTGCCGAGTTGCAAGACCTGATTTTCAACGCCCGCATCCTCGACGAGTCGAAGATGGACAACTCGAAAGTGTTGCTCTATTCGACCGTCAAGATCAAGAACGTGAAGTCGGGCATGATGATGACCTACGCCATCGTTCCCGAAAAGGAAGCCAACTTCAAGGAAGGCAAACTTTCCATCAATTCGCCCATCGGCCAAGGCTTGTTGGGCAAGCAAGTGGGCGATGTGGCCGAGATACAGGTGCCAGCCGGCAAGGTTCATTTTGAAGTTGTTGAAATAACCCGATAAAACCCAACGCTATGGCTACCATTTTTTCAAGAATCGTGAAGGGTGAAATTCCCTGCTACAAGATTGCCGAAGACGAGCGTTTCTTTGCATTCATGGACATCAACCCAGTGCAGAAAGGCCACACTTTGGTGATTCCCAAGCGCGAGGACGACTATATCTTCAACCTCGCCGACGACGAAATCGGAGCGATGATGGTCTTTGCCAAGAAAGTGGCCAAAGCCATCGAGAAGGCCGTGCCTTGCAAACGCATTGGCGTGGCCGTCATCGGATTGGAAGTGCCTCATGCGCATATCCACCTCATCCCCATCACGCAAGAAGGCGACATGGACTTCAAGAAAGAACATGTCAAGCTAACCGAGGAGGAGTTCAAGGAGGTGCAAAAGCGCATCGTTGAGAATCTCTAACAAAAAGCCGTTGAAAAACGGCTTTTTTTGTTACTTTTGCCGAAAATTACTTTCAATATGAGGAAGCACATCTTATTAATATGGGCCATTTGCGCGGCGACAGGCCTTTTCGCGCAAGACTTCGACCTGCCTTGCGGCAACATCAACTACAAGCCCGAGGTGCAGACCGTTTTGCTCTATGCCGACGACAACCAACTGAACGACCCGATTGTGCCTTTGTCGGACATGTTGGGCCGGCTGACGCTCACCTTCGACATTATCGACGGCCAAGGCGAAGTGCTCAATTATACTTTCATCCATTGCAGTTACGACTGGCAACCAACCGATATCCAACGGATGCAGTACGCTTCGGGCTTCGATTCCGACCGTTTGGACGACTATGCTTTCTCGCGCAACACATTGATTGACTATGCCAACTATCATCTTAGGTTTCCAAAGGAGGACATGATGCCGCTCGTTTCGGGCAATTATCTCCTCATCGTTTACGGCGACGACTTGAATGACCTCTATTTCACACGCCGTTTCATGGTGGTTGATGAGAAAGTGCAAATTGGGGCCACGGTGCCGCGTTATCCCGACAACCTTGCGCTGACCAACACGCACCAACAGCTTAATGTGACCGTGAACATGAACAGTTTCATCATGAACAACACCCAGCAATTCAGCCACTTGACCATCCGTCAGAATGGCCGCTGGGACAATGCCGCTGTGGGCTTGCAGGCCACTTACATCTATCCCGATTACCTGACTTTTGAACACCATCCGCAAACCGTTTTCGAGGGCACGAACCAATATCTGCGCTTCAATACCAGCAATTTCTATTTCCAGTCGGAGAATTTGGCGCATATCCGCCAGACCGACGAATCCTTCGAGATCGACATTGCCACATGTGAGTCGCGGGCGCGGAAAGCCTACGCAACCTACGAAGACATCCACGGCGAGAAGTTCGTTTACGTTGAGGACGAAGACCTTGACAACGCCACCGAAGCCGACTACTGCCGCGTGAATTTCTTCTACAAGAGTGAGGCTCCATTGACGCACGAGGACATGTACATCATGGGTGCGCTCAACGACTGGCGTTTCGATGAGAGCAACAAAATGACCTACGACTACAAGTTGCGCGGCTACACCTGCTCGATGGTGCTGAAACAGGGTTATTACAATTTTATGTTCGTCACCCTCGACCGCAACACATACGAAATCAAGACCGACCTGACCGCAGGCAACCATTGGGAAACCAACAACATCTATAAGTTGTATTTCTATTTTTACAATGTCGTCAAGGGTTATGACGAGTTGATTGGTTATGCCACGGTGAATTCACATTAAGTTTCACGCTGATTGTTTTTGTTATGGATTGTCTCACGCAGAACTCGCAGAATACGCAGAACCTGACGGCTGCATATTTTGTGTCGCATTGCGATTCATACAATTCAGCGTATTCTGCGTGCAAAAAATAGTCTTCCCATGAGCGACTCCCGAATCACACTTTTTGCTGAAATCCTGCTGCCGATACCCGTGCCGGGCACTTTCACCTATCGTGTGCCGTTTGCCTTGAATGACCAAGTGCGCGTGGGACAAAGGGCGGTGGTGCAGTTCGGCAAGACCAAAATCATGTCGGGGCTGATTGTCGCGCTGACGGAAAAAGTGCCGTCTGTTGAGGTGAAATTCCTCATGGATTTGCTTGACGACCAGCCTGTTGTGAACGAAAAACAGTTGAAGTTTTGGGACTGGGTGAAGACTTATTATATGTGTCATCTCGGCGAAGTAATGCAAGCCGCGCTACCTTCGGCCCTGAAGCTCAGCAGCGAAACCACTGTCGCCCTATCACCCGATTATGTCCTTGATTCCGTGACGCTTAACGATTTCGAGTACATGATAGTGGAAGCCCTGCAAATCAAGCCGAAAATCGCCATTAGCGAAGTGAGCAAAATCATCGGTTTCAAGAAGGTGATGCCGTTGATTCATTCGATGATGGAGAAGGGCATTTTGGTGATGGAGGAGGAACTGAACGAGAAGTATAAGGCTAAGTATGAGCGTTTTGTGCGACTTTCGGGCGAATATCGCGACGAGGCGAAAGTCCATGAATTAATGGATAATTTGACCAAAAAAGCCTATAAGCAACTTGAGGTTTTGCTTTCTTTCATTTCCCTCGGCGGCGATGCTGACAACGACATCATGGCCAAGGCTTTGCTGCAAAAGGCCAACGCCAACTCCACGATTCTGAAAAACATGGCCGAAAAGGGCATTTTCGAGGTGTATGAGCGCAAAGTCAGTCGACTGAAGGAATTCAAGGAGCAAACTTCTGTTGATTCGATACAACTTACTGAGGCTCAGCAGAAAGCATACGAAGGGATTCATACGGGATTTGGCGAAAACAAGCCCGTTTTGCTCCACGGCGTGACTTCGAGCGGCAAGACGGAAATCTATATCAAGCTCATCAAGGAAGCGATTGACAGAGGCAAACAGGTTTTGTATCTCTTGCCTGAAATTGCCCTTACCGCACAGATTATCAATCGCTTGAAGGAATATTTTGGAGACAGGTTAGGTGTTTATCATTCAAAATACGGCATCAATGAAAGGGTAGAGGTTTGGGAACAAGTGCGCGACTTTGGTCAGACCCAATCATTGAAGCATCAAATCATCATAGGCTCTCGCTCGGCCATTTTTTTGCCCTATTCCGACATCGGGCTTATCATCGTCGACGAGGAACACGACAGCAGTTTCAAGCAAATCGACCCTGCGCCGCGCTACAATGCCCGCGATGCCGCCATTGTGTTGGCCGCCATGCACAAGGCAAATGTCGTACTCGGCTCGGCCACACCGTCTTACGAGAGTTACTACAACGCCTTGAACGGGCGTTATCATCTCGTGGAAATCACGGAGCGTTTCGGTGGCGTGCAAATGCCCGAAATCATCCTCAGCGATATGCGCGTAGAGAGGCGGCGCAAGACCATGAAGGCCGACTTTGGAAGCACGTTATTGGACGCGATGAAAGAGACCTTGGACGAGCACAACCAGACCATCTTGTTCCAAAACCGGCGCGGTTTTTCGCTGCGCTTGGAGTGTGATGAGTGCCATCATGTGCCGCAGTGCATCAATTGCGACGTGAGCCTGATTTACCACAAGAGCCAGAACGTGTTGCGCTGCCATTATTGCGGTTACACGGCCTCCGTCCCGACAGAATGTCCCGTTTGCCACAGCACCAATATCCGGATGCACGGCTTTGGCACTGAGAAGATTGAGGAGGATTTGAGCCTCGTCATGCCCGAAGCCAAGGTCGCCCGCCTCGACTTGGACACGACACGCTCAAGAAATGATTATCAGAGCATTTTGGAATCATTTCAGGATAAGGAAACCAACATCCTCGTTGGCACACAGATGGTCACGAAAGGCTTGGATTTCGACTCAGTGAAGGTGGTGGGCATCCTCAATGCGGACAACATGCTCTCTTTCCCCGACTTCCGCGCCCATGAGCGCAGTTTCCAACTGATGGCGCAGGTGGCGGGTAGGGCAGGGCGCAAAGGCAAGCAAGGCAAGGTCATCATCCAGACTTACGAGCCGGCGCATCCTGTATTGCAAGATGTGCTTCGCAACGATTTCCGTGGGCTTTATGAGAAACAGATGGTCATCCGTCAGCAGTTTGGCTATCCGCCTTTTTATCGGCTCATCCTTATTCGACTGAAACACAAGGATTACCAAAAACTCAATCCCGCAGCGGCGGAGTTAGCCTCGATGCTTCGGCCCATCTTCAAACAAGACCTACTCGGTCCGGAATATCCTGTTGTTTCAAGGGTCAAAAATTTATATATCAAGCAGATGATGGTAAAGTTCCGCCGCGACTTTAACACACAAAAAGTAAAAGAGTTGATTGCTCAGCAAATCCATCTTTTCCAGCAAAACTCTGATTATAAGGCTGTTCAGGTGCAGTTGGATGTGGACCCGATGTGATAAAAGTGCCTATAATCAGCCATAACTCAAAATTTTTCCGACTTATGGCTGATTATAACATGTTTTTGGGCGTTGGACTTGAAAAATAATCTGTTTTGGCGAAGAAATCGGGTGCTTGTGCCAAAAATGACTATTTTTGCACCCTTTTAACGAGCAAAAATTCCATTCAATGAAAAAACAACTCCTTCTATTACTGACACTTGTATGCTGTTTTCACTATTCCCTCGCTTCCATCACCGTAAAAGGTCGCGTGTTCGACAAAGCGACGGGCCTGCCGATGGAATATGCCACGGTGCGTGCCTGCACCTTGCCCGACACCACCTTCATTGCGGGCTGCATCACCGAGCCTACGGGCAACTTCTCCATGCAGTTGGAGAAAGGCCGTTATGTGCTTGAAGTTCAATATATGGGCTTCGTTCCCGTGTATAAGAATGTTACCCTCGACGGCTCGAAAAACCCATTCGATGTGGGCAAAATCAACCTCTCGCCCGACCATCAAATGCTCGGTGAAGTGGACGTGGTGGCTGAGCAAAGCACCTACGAAATGACCCTCGACAAGCGCGTCTTCAACGTGGGCAAGGACGTGAGCAACACTGCCGGCAACGCTATTGAGGTGCTTGAGAACATTCCCGCCGTGTCGGTGGATGTGGAGGGCAATGTCAGTCTGCGTGGTGATGACGGCGTGCGCATCCTCATTGATGGAAAAGAGTCGGGGCTTTCGGGCATGAGCACTCAGGACGCGCTGCGTACCCTGCAAGGCGACATGATTGAGCGTATCGAGGTAATCACCAATCCTTCAGTGCGTTATGATGCTGAAGGCTCGGCGGGCATCATTAATATCATCTTGAAAAAGGACAAGCGGCAAGGCTTCAACGGCGCGGTGAACATCCGTGGCGGCTATCCGTGGATGTACGGCGCGAGCCTCACGGCCAACTACCGCCTGAAACGCTGGAACCTCTTTGCGAGTTACGGCTTCAACAACCGATCGAATATCGGCGGCGGCGTGAACCTGACCAAACGTTACAGCGACATCATCGAAGGCGATACGATTTTTACCCAACTCACCGACCAAACCACCGAGCGCCGTATGCGCCGCAGAGGGCACAATGTGCGCGTGGGTGCCGACTACTATATCACTGATCGTGACATCATTAGCGCGGCTTTCGTCTATCGCAATGGCCGCTTGGAAACCCATCCCGTGGTGAAATATTATGACGAATATCCGCAATTGGGCACTTCGTCATACGACGAGCGTGCCGAAGACTACGAGGAAATCACGCCCATGTATGAGGTGACGATGGACTACGACAAGAAATTTGAGCGCGAAGGTCGCAGCCTGAAGGCCAACGTGCGCTTTTTCACCAATTCGGAGGATGCCCATTCCGACATCACGGAGAAGGTCTATCCCAATCAGGAAATGCAGCAATTAATAAAGGAAGTCTACCAAAAGACGGGCAACGACCAGCGTATGCGCAACTTGCAGGCGAGCATTGACTATGTGCATCCTTTCGCGACCAAGGCGCAGTGGGAAATCGGCGGAAAATACACCAACCGCAACATCAACAGCCTATCGGAAGTGACTGAAAGAGACAGCCTTGGCGTGTATCGTCCTTTGCCCGACTACTGCTATGACTACGAATACAAGGAGCAAGTGGCGGCACTTTATACCAGCCTCGGCAACGACTGGGGCCGCTGGTCGGGACAGGTGGGCGTGCGTGCCGAAATGACGAATATTTTCACGAACCTGAAAGGCTACGCCCACGACGGCACCGACTCCATCAACGGCGGCAAGCCTTACATCGACTTTTTCCCGAGTGCGCACCTGAACTATTCGGTGAACGAGAACAACCAGTTCCAAGTGAGCTACACGCGCCGCATCCGCCGACCGGGGTTCTGGCAGATGAGCCCGTTCCGCTCCTACAACGACAACCGCAACATCCGCATGGGCAACCCCGCCCTGAAGCCGACTTATATGGACAGCTACGAACTCGGCTACATCCACTTCTGGGACAAGGCGAGTTTCAACTTCACGGCGTATTACCGTCACGGTAACAACACGATACGCAGTTATACCTACATGGCCGACAGCGTGTTCTACAGTATGCCCGTCAACTTCGGCAAGGCCGACGACTTCGGCGTGGAGTTGGTGGCGCAAGGCCAAATGACCAAGTGGTGGAACCTGAACGGCAACGTGAATTTCTTCCGCTCCTATTCCAACGGCACCATTAATGGCAAGGAATATCCCACTGAGTCGTGGATGCTCTTTGGGCGTGCCGTGTCGAAGTTCAAAATCAAGAATTGGTTTGATTTCCAACTGACGGCGCATGTGATGGGTCCGCACAAGGAGCCGCTCGGTATGCGCAAGGGCAACTGGTGGATGGACCTCGCGGTGAGCAAGGAAGTTTTTCATGGCAACGGCACCATCACCTTCAATGTGCGCGACCTGTTCAACTCGCGCAGTTGGGGTGGCGAGTCGTGGGGCGACGGCTTCTGGCAATACAACACCAGCACATGGAACCGCCGCTCGTTTTCCATTAATTTCAACTACCGCATCAACCAGCAGAACATGAGGCGCAACCGTCCCGGCGGCGACGACGACGAAGGCGGCGGCGAGGAGCAGCAGCAAGGCGAGGAGATGGATTAATCCTTTGACTGCTAATATTTTACAAAACCATCCATGTTTTGGATTTTTTTTCTAACACCCCCCTTGCGGCCATTTCAATTTTTTTCGTATTTTTGCCCGCTAAATTGTAGACTAAAAACAACCGAAATATGAAGGTAAATAATTTAAATAATTCAACTATGAAACAACGCTACTCCTTCAGAAGCAACGCTGTGAAATTCAGATTATTGACTCTTACTTTACTCGCCCTGCTCATAGGCGGAGGAATGAAGGCTATTGGGCAAGTAACTACTTTCACGCTCGATTACACAGATTCTGCCGACAAGACGTATTATGTCACCTCGACAAACGAACTGGCCACATCTGCCAACAACACACCCGAAAGCGGCCCACTAGCCTACAAGTTCTATGTGAGCGAAACGTCCAATCCCACCAGCGGCACGAAGTACGACCACTTCTATAAGGTACATGTAAACAATGCCGATGCAACGGTGACTTTCATCTTCCAAACCGACAAACCGGTTGGTTTCTCCAATGGACCGTATGCTAATGAAAATGCCTTTAAAGTTACTAAAGGGACTTTGATACTGAAACTTGACGAAGAACACTATACCTCCGACACCACATTACGCCGCGTGGGAAACTTCACCACCGACAAAAATAATAATCAAAATAGTCCTTTCTACCTTATCAATGATGCAGGAGCGGCTTCCCATCAGAGGTTGATCATTGAGGGACTGGATCCAGAGCCAGATGACTTATTGTATCCCGTGAACAACGTGAAGCAAGACACGGCCACCTACCTCCCTGGGCGGCAGTTCGTCATCGACGGCGCAGCCAACATCACCAGCGTGAATATGACTACTGGAGACCCCACCTATACAGGAATAGCTACTAACAAGAGGCCCCTGTTCAGAGTTGAAACCGGCACCTTGCACCTCACCAACGTGACCATCCAAAACAGCATCAACTCCGCTACTGATGCCACACATGGCGGAATTTTTTTGATGCTAAACGACAGTCCTTCTCAATCCAGCAGGAATCTCGATGTAATACTGACCCATTGCTGGCTGCACAACTTAGTTAGCACAAACTTTAAGACTGGCTATCCGGGCATAGGTCTCCAGTGGCAGATGCGCAAGGCCAATGGCAGCGGCAGTGTGGTCCTCAAGCGCAGCAAGTTCTCTTCCATATCGAACAATAGCGGCCAAGAGGCCGCCATCCGTTCCACTACGGGCTGCAAAGCATCCGTGACCATCGACAGTTGCAACATCAACAACAACTTCGGCGGCGGCATACGTTGGCAGGGACTGGTTGCCGATCCTATGCAAGTCAAAAACACCACCATCAAAGGAAACTATACCAAAAAAAGCGGTGGCGGCATCATGGCCAAGTCACCCCTCGAGCTGACTGCGTGCAAAATCCTGAACAACACAGCCTACGAGCACGGCGGCGGCATCAACTACATGTGTTATGACGAGACAGGCATGACTGTAGCTGAAGCAGGCATGATCTATCCCAACAATCTCGAACTTACCATGGACGCGGCCACCATCATCGACGGCAACAAGACCGAAACCGGCAACGGCGGCGGCATCATGGTTTGGGGAAGACTTATCAATTTAACTAGAACTGGTCAAATGGGCTATGTGTACCATGAATACGGCCCAAACGGCAATGTCGTTGGCCCCTACCAGATGAAGGTGAACCTAAACGGTGCCACCATTCAGAACAACGAAGCGCACAACAATGGCGGTGGCATCTACATCGTTAGAGAAGAAGACGCGAGCTGCTACCTGATCGACTGCAAATTGAGCTACGGCAACATCAAGGGCAACAAAGCCCTCTACGGCAACGGCGGCGGCGTGTGCATCAACCAAACGGGAACACCAAACCCAGATCATGTTAATGCCGACCATCCAGCGCAAGACATCGGGGTCTATACGGGCGGCGGATCCAATAATTTGACCATTGCCGAAAATAAAGCCGAAGAGAACGGAGGCGGTTTATACCTTTATGCCGTTACTGATGGAAGCGGTTGGACAGCCGTCCAGAAATTCAACACCAAGATAGAACTGAACGACCACACGTTTATACAGAAAGACTCAACTTCAAATGGTTTTGGTGGTGGCGTGTATCTACACCAAGGTAACATCACTATGAACAATGCCACCATTGGCGGCAGCGCAGCGGATCTTGGCAACTACACTGGCAGTTCGGGCGGCGGCATCTATGTCCATTCCGGTACAGTCACGATGCTGAGTACCCTCATTCAACATAACAAAGCCAATAGTGGCAACGGTGGCGGTTTGTATGTGGGTGGCGGCGACGTTTTCATCAACCCCAACGAAATCGGTGCGGGCATCCGCTCCAAAATTTCCAACAATACAGCGGGACAGGATGGCGGCGGCATTTATACGGCTGCCGGAAAACTGACGGCATACGGCTCGTTTTCGGAAAGCGGTGCCCAGTCGAACCATATCGAAATCACTAATAACAAGGCCTTAGGCGGTAATGGTGGCGGAATCTATTGCCAAGGCACCTCAACTTCACAGAGTTGGGAATACGACATTCGCTTGCGCCGCGTCGACATTGGCAACAACGAGGCTGGTGAATCAGGTGGCGGAGTGTACTTGTATAAAGGAAAAATCTCCGTCATTGACGGTGCCATCAATGGCAACACTGCTACTAAAAGCGGCGGTGGCGTTTACACCGAAGAAGGCAATATCGACATCAATGCCACCCGCGACGAGCGTTTCGCCTCCGAAATCATGGGCAACACCGCAGGCATCAACGGCGGCGGACTGAACACACACAAAGGATACATCCGCATTTTCGGCACCAGCAAAGACCAGCGTATTCCCATTGCCAACAATAATGCTAACAGGGGCAGCGGAGGCGGCATCTTCTGCATGGGCGAAGGAGCAGATACCCAATACATCACCATGCAACATGCCGACCTTATCAATAACAAGGCCGTCAATGGCGACGGCAATGCAGGCACCGGTGTGGTGGCTGGCTGTGGCGGTGGCATGTATCTGCAAAAGGGAAAGATCGCCATTACGGACGTCAACCTGCAAAACAACTACGCCAAAAACAACGGCGGCGGTATCAACAACCATGAGGGCAGCATCGACGTGAATGGCTGCTTCATCGGCAGTTCGCATAGCGACGGAGGCGAATATTGGTATAAGGATGGCGTAACCTACAACCCCGCCTCAACAAACAATGACACCGACCGAGGCAACGAGGCCGGCAACAACGGCGGCGGCATCTACACCCACAAGGGCGACATCGACATTGAGGACTATGTGTTAACTTCGGGCAACATCTTCCGCGAAGAGTCGAAGATTACCTTCAACGAGGCTGGCAAGAACGGCGGCGGCATCAATACCCACATGGGCACCATCTATATTAATACGAAAGAGGAGGACGACCAAATCGAGGTTGCCTTCAACCGGGCCAACAAAGGCGGCGGAATGTATGCCAACGCCGGCACCATCATCGCCCATAACGCTCTCATCCACGACAACACTGCCACCCTGAACGGCGGCGGCGCCAACAACCACTCGGGCGACATCCGCTTCTATGGCGGCTCGTTGTCGAACAACACGGCTGAAAAAGGTCACGGCGGCGGTGCCTACACCAACGTGGGCGACATCGACCTGTTCCAGTTCCCCAGCACCAACCTGATGAATCCTACGCTGAATGACGGCATGAAGGTATTCAACAATATTGCCAAGATAAACGGCGGCGCCTTCAACAACCATACGGGTCGTGTGGACGTGCGCCATGCCACCCTTTACAACAATACGGCAACCAATGGCAACGGCGGCGCCATCTTCTGCGAAGGGCCACACGCCAACTCCGACAAGGGCCTTGGCTACACCATCCGCTTGCTTTATTCCGACATGGTGCAAAACAAGACCCGTGGCCAAGACGGCACCGCCACCGACCCCACCGGGCGCGGCGGCGGCATCTACCTGAAATACGGCTCCATCTTCGCTCACTATTCCAACATCCTTAACAACAGCGCCAACATCAACGGCGGCGGCATCGACAACCACTCGGGCAACATCTTGCTCTATGGTTGCAACGTGCAAGAGAACCAAGCCGTCACCGGCAACGGAGGAGGCATCTTCACCTATGCCGGCGACATCACCATCGGGCCCAGCACCGCCCACGACGGCATCAGCACTACCTCCAAGCCTACCATCATCACCCTCAACACTGCAAAACAAGATGGCGGCGGCATCAACAACCAGCAAGGCAACATCACCATCAACGGCGACATCGTGGCCAACAACAAGGCCCTCGAAGGCAATGGCGGTGGCGTTTATATCGCTGACGGCATCATCGACATGAACGGCGGACGCATCGACTACAACAAGGCCGACAACGGACAAGGCGGCGGCGTGTGGAGCGGCGGCGGCGAGTTCAACATCAAGGATCGCAACGCCACCCCCGACCCCATCGTCCTCATCGTCGATTCCGAAGTGAAGAGGGGAACAAGTGGACAAACCGCCACCATCCACTACCATCTCATCGACCAAGGCAAATACACTGACGTCACCAATGTGGAGCACGGCATCATTTGGGGCGAAGACTCGCCCAACACCGAGGTCGTTTATAATGATACAGAAGGCCATCAACCTGCACCTTATTTCTGCAAACAAGGCGAACCCGCCTGCCAACGCATCACGATACCTGCGAAAACGGCGGAACAAACCTCCATTGGCATCGAAGCAAACAAAACCTATAAAGTGAAGGCTTTCTTCCGCTACAAGACCATAGAAAACGGAACGCCGGTCGTCAAGACGGGCTACAGCGAAACGATGGAGTTTGTCACCTACTCCAGCACTCCTTTGGTGCTTTCGGGTACTGTGAGCAACATCACCAGCACCTCCGCCGAAGGCAGCGGTAAAATCTTGGACACGGGCGACAGCCCCATCATTGCGTCCAATGGAAGAGGAGTGCAGATATGGACAGGAAGCAGCACCCCCCCCTCTTCGCTTACTGTGGATAATAAGAGGCCTTCGCAAGACGAAACGGATTTCTTCACCGTCGACCTTAGAAAGAAAGAAGGTGATACTTATGTCGATTTAAACCCCAATACCACCTATTATGCCCGTGCCTATGCCACCAACAACCAAGGCACCTCCTATGGCAACACCGTTGAGTTCAAGACATTGAAGAACACGCCTGACATGGGCAACAACCCAGTGATTGTCACCACTGACATCGTGAATGGAGTTATCGTTGCCACGGCAGAGTTTTCCATGCCTACCGGAACCACCTTCGGAGGAACAAACGGTGTTAAAGCCTTTGGTTTCGTGTGGAGCACCGACGACGACCCCGAACTGCTCCAAGACCACACCGTTCAGTGTACGCAATCATCTATTACGCATGATACCACTTTCACGGCCTCATATAGTCCAGTCAGGCCCAACCTCACTTTCTATGTAAGGGCCTTTGCTTCCTATAACGAAACTTCAGTGACACCGACTTCGGATATTACCAACTATAGCGTTTCAGAGCCCACCCAGCATATTTCGCCTTCGCTTGACGGCTCGCCTGTGGTGCGTGCCACCAGCATTTCAGGCATCACACAAAACCAAGCCACCATCAACTGCGAGATTTACAGCGGATATGTTTCGGGAACCACAACCACAAAATATGGCGTGTATGTGGATAATCTTGTCAATAATAACGTTCCTGAAAATGACCCGGACTATGGCACCCATCGCTTCCCGTCAAGCAACTTCGTTCCGCAATCAACCACTCCACCCAATAACGATAAGGGTACTTATTCCGTGACCCTCACAGGTCTCACTCCTGGCACCACCTATTACCTGAAAGCATACGCCACCAACGACAATGGAGCCAACTACTCTTACGGCAACGACTACAACTTCACCGCCCTGCCTATTTCGCAGCCCAATGTGGTCATCGTGGCGATAGACAATATTACCAAAGGATCGGCTCAAGTTCACTGCTCCGTTAACAACGGCGGCGGTACCGTCACCGACTGGGGCATAAAATACAGCACAAATAGCAACATGAGCGGCGCAACCAACTGGAACAAGCCGGGCGGTGGAGACCACTTGAGTGGTAACACCTTTACCGTATCCATCGACAATGCAACCCATGACACATTGGCATCCCACACCACTTATTATGTGCAGGCCTACGCTACCAACAGCGCCGGCACCCACACATGCCAAACCGTTTCGTTCCAAACTGATTTCGACAAGCCCTCGGTGGAGCTGGACAACATCAACAACCTTGTCTCCGTTGAAGGCACAGAAACCAATCCGCCCACTCTCACCGGAACGGGCAACTACACTGTCACGCTTGCAGGTACCACTCCAGTTCAGACCCACGGCGTGTGCTGGAGCACCTTCCACAATCCCAAGAGAACCCATTCGGACGTGGCCAACACCCACTTCCAAGATGGTACGGGTACCATCAACGAAAGTGGCTCAAGTTCGGCAACGATGAACCAACGCTTCCCCAACATGAAGTATTATGCCCGCGCCTATGCCAGCACCGAGACCCCCAACGACGCCATCGACCCCAACAACCCCGCAAACAACACTTACGCTTTGGCCGACATCGTTTATTCCGACGAAAGAGCCTTCCTCACCCTTCCCCTTATGCAATCCAATGGCGTCAGCAACATCAACAGCACCAGCGCAACGCTTGCGGGAACCATCGCCAGCCGCGACCCCGAGCACTACCTGATTAAATACGGTGTGTGCTGGGGAACGAATGAGAACCCAGAACCTAACTTCGGCTATGATCCTGAAACCGAAACAGCCAACTATGCTGATGTTGTCATCACCTCGGCCAGTTCCACCACGCGCCCGTTCAGTTTCAATGTCACGGGGCTTGCTGACCCAGAAAATCCGAATGATCCCCAAACCTACCATTACCGCGCATACGCCATCAATAGGAACGGCACCAGTGGCACAGGCTACGATTTCACCGCTGCCCTGACCAATGTTGCCTATGGCCCGGATGTGGAATTTCAAACCACGCCATACACCATCACTGCCACTGCCAATCCGGCAAGTGCCGGTAGCGTGGCCTACACCTCCGGCCTCACCTCAGGCGGCGGTTGGGACGGTTCCGCCACTTTCACATTGACGGCCTCAGCCAATACCGATTGGCAATTCAAGAATTGGACGAGGGATGATGAAACTACTACCCCCCTTACTGGTAACCCGTTGACACAAACCTCTTCTGGTGAGAATCCTGATGTTAATGCCAACGACCACACCTACTTGGCCAACTTCCAGGCAAGGGTGAGCGTGGCAGCCAACGGAACGGGTAGGGTAGGCATCACAGCGGGTACGGTAGTCATCACAAATCAAGAGGAAATCGAGGCTTATATTGACCTCGATACAATTGTTACGGTTACGGCAACACCTACTCCTGAAAGTAGTGCTTCCTTCCTCTATTGGACAGATGCCGCTGGCGTAATCATCCTGGGCGACGATGGCGAACCAGTGGTGGATACTTACACCTTCCCCTTATCGGCACCTGTCAGCCTGACAGCCCACTTCAGCATACGAACCATTTCAGTTTCAGCCATCCCTGCCGAGGGAGTCACAGTGACAGGAGGTGGCACTTATAGTAATAATGCACTCTGCACTGTGTCGGCCAACACCAACGATGACTATGTTTTCCTCTATTGGAAGGAAGGCGACAATGTGGTTTCAACTGATGCAGAGTACACTTTCACCGTTTCTTCGGACAGAACCTTGACGGCATACTTCGGCAGAACGATTGCGGTTTCGGCCAACAATAATGGTAGTGTAAGTGGTGGCGGCAACTACCCTGTGGGTGCCGAATGTAAAGTGGAAGCTACACCAGCAGAGGGTTATGTGTTCTCGAATTGGACGGAAAACAATGTGGTTGTTGTAGATGGCGAAAACAATCCTGTTCCAGCCACTTACACTTTCACCGTTTCGGACAACCGCACATTGGTGGCTAACTTCGCGGCAAGCGGAGGCGGCGGCAAGTCTGCTTCGGCTGGTTCAGGAGTTTCAGCCCCGCGCCCGCGCGACATCTATCCCGCCCCCGCCCGCGAGCCTTGGGACTGGGACGATGACCTCCGCGACGGCGAGCCAACCGTTCCCACCGTGACCACGGACGCAGTGACTGATGTCACTGCCACAATAGCGACCGTGGCAGGCAAGGTTACTGCATTGGGCACTGACCCAGGAGGTGCCACTCTCAGCGAGGCTGGCATTTGGTACAGCACCACTAATGACACTTACGATGCCACAGACAATCCGGGTACTTTCGTGGCGGCCACTTCTCCTATGGTTGGCACGGCCTTTAGCGTGGAGCTCACCGATTTGAACGCCGACAAAACCTATTATGTCCGTGCCTATGCCAAGAACAGTGTGGTGGACAACTACGGTTTTGGCGATGCTATGAGTTTCAGATACAATCCTGCTGTGGTTACTGGTTCAGTGACCTACGAGATTTCAGGCACAACAGGCACAAATATCACACCCACTATCATTGGCAACAAGGTTTCCGACAAAGGCGAGTCTGACCTTGACCTTACCGATGCTGGCATTTGGTACAGCACCAGTGGCGACACTTACGATGGCACCAGCAACCCAGGTACTTTCAAGCAAGCTTCATCGATACCTGCTATTAATGAAGAATACATTGTAACACTTGATTGTAACATAAGCCCCGACCAGCCTTGCTATGCCCGCGCCTACGCCAGAAACGCAAATGGCACTTACTTTGGTGAGGTTTGTGATGTTACATTCAAGAGCCCCAAGGTGACCACTAAGGGTGTGAGTTATACAAATACTGGAGAACCCCAAGTGAAAGGTGTCGTGACAGACAAAGTTTCTGGTGATGCTATCGTCAGTCCTCCTGGTGCTTTCGCCGTAGGCATCTGGTACAGTGAGTCCAACTCGGTTTATGATGCCACTGGCAATCCGGGTACTTTCAAGCCAGCTGAAGCTGGATCTTTTACCACAGACGAATACACCGTAACGCTCTCAGAGTTGGATGCAAGCGAGACGTATTACGCCCGCGCTTATGTCACCTACAATAGTGGCACAACCTATTATTTTGGTGAAGCGGTCAGTTTTTCAACGGACAACTTTTTCATAGTCACCGGCAACATCACCAATGTTACGGGAAGTTCCGCCACGGTAAATTGCACTTTGATGAGTGCAGGCACTGAATCGGTGAGCGAGATAGGCATCTGGTACAGCACCGAAGCCCCTGTTTGGAATGCCACTACCAACGCGGGGGAGTTTACGGCAGCAAGTGGTACCACTGTCGGAACGGAATACAGCGTTAATTTGACCAACCTTACTGGCTTCAACCAATACGTGCGTGCCTATGCCAAGGTCGCCGTCAACAGCGGTGGCGGCGGCGAAGGCAAGGACGACCCCACCTATAACTATCTCTTCGGCAACCTCTCTACCATCTACACCAACTCGCCCTCGGTGAGTTACAACACATCCGACTACGGTGGCGGCATCTACATGACCAATAGAAAACCCAACACCCCCACCAAGCTCGTCTTCTCAGGCCCCACTGAGCCTAACCCCACTGACCACGGCATCATCAACTACAACTACGCTTCAGAGGTCGGCGGAGGCATCTACATCGATAAATCGGCCTATATGTGGATGAAAGGCCACTGCGAGGTGAACGCCAACCGTGTGCCTGAAGGCAAACGCGGCGGCGGCATCTATTTGGACGGACGTTTGTATGTGGGAGAAGGCAAGGACGATGCAGCCGGCACACACGGTCTCATCGTGAACAAGAACTACGCTATCACTGCTACCGATGCCGACTTCGCCGCCAATTATTCAGCCATTGCGAATGGAACGGCATCCGCTGCCATATCCGACACCTACAAGAAGGCACTCAACAATGTGTTCCTCACAAGATACGAGAGCGACTTTGTCCTCAACTGGGATGGTGATCATGCCTCCCATGATGATGATGCAACGGTCATCTCCTTGTTGAGCGACATTTCGGGGAAAGATACGGAAGGCAAGCCTTACACCAACATCGGTTTCCATGTGTTGCGCGGCTTCTGCCCTGTGGTGGCCACCTCAGAAGAACCATGGGGATCCTATGTGAACACCTCTGAAAACGACAGTGACAAACCCATCTACGAGAGTTGGCTCTACAGTCTCATGGGTAATAATAGCGGAAGTAGTAGCGGAAGTGAAAGCAGTGGCCTTGATGCCAACGGTGCCTTGTTTGAGGACACCGACACCTACGTGGCCATCCATGTCAGAAAACACGCGGGTCCGCCCTTCCTGCCCAAGTATATCTACCTTTGGGGCTGCTGGACCTATCCGGCTGTCAATGAAGACCCGGAAGACCTGAATCCCATGACGAACATCCCGTCCACTACAGCGAACTTCCGCGGCCACTACAAGATTGTCGACAAGACCAACGGCATCCTCACATGGGAAATCTATAGCGAGGAAGGCCTTTCGTGGTTCTCGTCCTATGTCAATGGCCTGAATGTTTTCGAAAATGGAGATGATGCCCATGATAAATACAATCCTAACAAGAACCCCTACGCCAAGGCCACGCTGATGAACGACCTCGACATGAGCAGCCACATCTGGACTCCTATCGGCTCGGTGACCACCTTCAATGCAGGAAACATTGGTAATGAACAAAGCGGAAGCACAGATGGAGCGCTTTTCACTGACGACCCAGAAGACCCCCACCATTTCAAAGGGAGTTTCGACGGCCAAGGCCACATCATCAGAGGCGTGAACGTGCGCTATGTGACGGGCATCTACAAATACGGCTTGTTCGGCTATTTGGACAAGGGCGCTTCGGTGAAAAACGTGTTCGTCGACGAATCCAACTTCATCACCGACGACCCAAGTAAGTCCTACACTGTGGGCGGCATTGCCGGCTTGGTGACCGCTTCCGACAGCAAGAACATCGTCATCAGCGGTTCGGAGGCCCGTGTCGAGATTGACATCACCTCTGCCCGTAAGGCAACCAGTTATGTGGGCGGCCTTGTGGGTAAAGTGGCAGATGGCGCAACCGGCGAAGCCGCAAACCACCACACTGTCATCCACTCCTCGATGGCCATGCCAGAGGTCATTGGCGCGGTCAAATACATGGGCGGCCTCGTCGGATACCTCGGCAGCAACGACAGTTTGGTCAACAGCTTCGCTAATCCTTTGTTCCCAGAAGCAAGCTATAACGACACCGTCTGCTTGACAGGTCATTATACTACAGGTGAAAATCCGACTTGGGTAGTGGACACCAAAGAAGACATCTACTTCGGTGGTTTGGTGGGCGTGAACAATGGCTTGGTGGAGAACTGCTACAGCCGCTTGCAAGGCGACGAGCCAAAAAGCAACGTGACAACAAGCCTTAATAATAATAAAAGCATCTTTGGCTGGATAGTGGGCACGAACAACAACAGCAATATCAAGTATTGCTATGCTGCAAAAGGAAATGAGGCATCGGCAGGCGTACCAGCGAAACCGGGTATTGCCAATGGTGGTGAGTACCAACGCGCAGGTGAAGGAGCCATTTCGGGCCACGGCACTTATGATTCCACCAATCTCGTCAGTGGCAAGTATGGTTTCAAGCATCGCGACCAGCAAATGTATGACAAGGATGGAACGACCATTGATGATAATAAGTACGCAACTACCAGTTATACCAACTATCTCAAGTACAAAACTACCAACGACACGCTGATTGTAGGCGGCCTTACAAATGCCCTCAACGCTTGGGTGAAAACCGCTGGCAATGGCTGGAACGCCACAACGGGTACCAACAAGAAAGGCTACGCCACATGGATGCGTTCCATGGCCACCATCATCAACGACGACTACCCTGTGCCGATGTTCAGCGAATTCAACGCTGTGGGTTCGGAGGATTCCGTTTACATGCACTACAAGCACGACGTGAACGACCTGCTTAAGGCTTATACTGCCATTCCTCCTTCCAAACATCCCACACCGGCCATCTACCTGTATGACACCATCAAGAACGGAAATGAGTTCAAGGCCATCACCCAAACCAACATCGGAACAACGAACAACAATGTGATGCTCGCCATCAACGAGGATGTAGGCATTTTGCAAGATGTGAACCTCAGAGCCCGCGTGGGTGTCACCTTCGACAACAGTAACCGTAGCCCCCTGCCCGAACTTGGCGGCCAACCTTACGACTGGCACATGTTCAGCTCGGCATTGAACAAGCCGTCTATGGGTTTGAGGTATCATACTGTTGATGAAGCCAATGCTGACAATTATCATGTGTGGAAAAACTATGCCAATTACCTCAATAGTGGCATTCCAAACGAGCATTATAACGGGCAGGTTCCTGGATACGATCGTACGAAGATGGATCCACCTAAAACAAAGTGGTATCAGTCCGACACTGAAGACCTTACATATGGCACTAATGACCCAACCAAAGTCGGCTATTTCCCCACCAATACGCCCTATGGCACTTGGAGAGATCAAGAAACGGCTGAAGCCGTTGGCGGCTCATTCGACTTCTACATGTATGGAGAGGCCTATTACCAGCATTGGATCAACTTCAAGCGTAGGGGCGATGCCACTTTCTTCGACCACTGGCGGCAAGACCCAATAGCTAACGGCAACCACCTTAACATTCCTTACCCGAATGAAACAAATATGGTAAATGGCAGAGGTTATATGATGGGTGTGTCGCAGCGTTCCATGCTCATGGCTGACGGCACATTGAACAATGGTAATGTAACCTACAATGCCACCTTTACTGTAGACCCATCGGCCACGGTTTACGATGAATTGGTGCGCGGCACCAACCTCATCGGCAATCCTTACCAGAGCTATTTGGACTTTAACTTGTTTGCTGTCGGTGTAAAGGTTGGTGAAACTGTAACTGATGCATCCCCCAACAACGGAAACATTTTGGGCAACACCTATTATGTCTTTGATGCCGACAATATGGGCTACATTCCTTATACGGCATACGCTTCCGATAATCCTGAAGTTTCTGCTCCACGGTTCATACATCCTCATCAAGGTTTCTTCGTGAAAATTGGTGATTCTAACAAAGATTTGCAGTTCCGGAATAATATGAGAGTGGCAGGCAACATGATGTCAACCTTCAGGGACCAGAATCTGAATTATCCTTTGGTGAACTTGCTCTGCTACAATTCCGAAGGCAAGCGCGATGTGACCACGGTGGAAATCAATCGTCCCGATGTGGGTGGTGGTTTCAAGCTGAAAGGAATGCTCAACGGCAAGATGCTCATTTATGCCCGTTGGGACAACAAAGACTACCAGACGGCCTTCACGCCCGTAGGTATCAGGGAAGTGCCTGTGCGTTTTGAGGTCACGGAAGACGATGTGTTCACCATGCGCTGGAGTACACTTCACGGCGACTTCCACTATCTGCACCTCATCGACAACATGACAGGCAGCGACATCGACATGCTTCGCGCTACCGAGTACCACTTCGAGGGAAAGACGACCGACTACAAGTCACGTTTCAAGTTGGTGTTTGAGGTCACGGGTCTTGAGGAGGAGGACGACAACGAGGATGACAACGGCTCGACAATCAACTTCGCCTTCCGCATGGGCGATGAAATCATTGTCAACGGCGAAGGCTACTTTGAGCTGTTCGACGTGCAAGGCCGCAGGCTTACGGCGAAACACCTTGCAGGTTCGCAAAGCAGTGTGAGCCTGCCCAATGTGGCCGCAGGCGTCTACCTGCTGAGGCTGACAGGCGACAAGCAAGTGAAAACACAGAAAATGGTCATCAGTTATTAATGAAAGGAGAGAGAAAGATGAAAAAGAAATCCATCATCATTATCGCTGCTCTGATGCTTATGTTGGGCGGTAGTGCCAAGGCGCAGATTTTCATCATGAATGATGAGGAGTATACCAACGAGCGCGTAAAAGGACAAGTCGGCGGAGGCTTGCCTTTCGTGCCCGTACAAGATGTCACTACCGACCAGTACGCTCCCTTGGGTGGCGGAACGCTCCTTCTCGGCTTGCTTGGCGGTGCCTACCTTCTCGGCCAACGCCGAAGGAAAGGTGACGAGTAAGCCGCTTCGGGCCTACTGAAACAGAACCGCCCCGCTTCGTCCTTTTGGATGAGGCGGGGCGGGGTGTTTTTTGGGGATTTTCATCAATACTTTCCCCAGTCAAGTTCCCTCACTTTCTGAGAAATGAATGACTTGATGTCCTTCCAATCAGCTTTGATGAACATGGGTGGACATTCTTTGTTTTCCGCATCCTCAAAATAGGTCAAGGCCATTCTTGTCCTGAACATTGAATAGTTGGGGTATTTTTGCGCATAAAATCCAAGAATTTCTTCGAGCGAGAAGTGTTGCAAAAGGAAATACATGTCGATGAAATCCTTTCGCGAGCCTCTGTTCTGGATGGCGTAGGTCTTCATTGCGGCAATGTCTTTCGTCGAAGCCAACCTTATGCCGTCTTCTACAATGGCCTCATCAATCCACGGATACCTCGAGTAATTGACGAAATCCACCTTGATACCGTCAACGATGAACGATTTGATGTATTTGGAGGTCATTTTGCCTGGCACTTGTCCAAAACCCTCCAATATGTCAAGTAAAGCTGCATCATTGTCGGGAACCACACCGAAAACATCCAAGTCCACCGACGAGCGATGTCCGTATTGCAATGCCAAGGCCGTGCCACCCACCAGACGGCAATCCTTCAAATAGGGTTCTGCCATCAGGTACCTTAAGAGTTCCAAAGTGTGGGACTCGATTGTGCGAAACGATAACATCTGAAATCCTCCTTTTTAGCACCTGAAATGAAACATAGAAATGAGCGTGCCATTGGATTCAATGTTCTGAAATTCAGTGCGTATGAAACGATTTTGTCTACACCGTAATACTTTTCGATGATATTCCAATCGCTCATCTGACCATATTCCAGCACCCTTTGGATAAGCCATGCGGCGTTCTTGTCGATGTCGAACCGGGCCGTATCGAAGTCCCAAAACAAGTATGGGTTTAGTCCGTGCAACTTATCCGTGTTTTCCATAGTTATTCGACTACAACGAGGTAATAATTCTTCTTACCCTTTTGAACGAGGATGTACTTGCCGTCAATCAGGTCGTCGAGGCTCATCACCTTTTCCAAAGTGACCTTTTCCTTGTTCACGCTCACGCCGTTGGCTTGGGTCATCTTACGGGCCTCGTTCTTCGAGGGGAAAATCTGCGTGTTCACGGCCATGAAGTCAACGATGGGGAGGCCGGCTTCGAGGTCAGTGCGCGAAACGTGTTCTTGGGGAACGCCGTCGAAAACATCGAGGAAAGTCTCTTCGTCTAATTTCTCCAAAGCATCCTTGGTGGCTTTGCCGAAGAGGATGTTGGATGCTTCGATGGCGGCATCCAAGGCTTCCTGCGAGTGTACCATCACGGTGACTTCTTGGGCCAAACGCTTTTGCAGCACACGCATTCCAGGGTCTTTCTTGTGTTCCTCGATGAGGGCATCGATGACATCTTTTTCCAATGAGGTGAAAATCTTGATGTAACGCTCCGCGTCCTCGTCGCTCACATTGAGCCAGAACTGGTAGAACTTGTAGGGCGTGGTGCGTTTCGGGTCGAGCCAGATGTTGCCGCTCTCGGTCTTGCCGAACTTCTTGCCGTCGGCCTTGGTGATGAGCGGACAGGTGAGGGCGAAAGCCTCGTTCTCGAAGCCCAAAGTTCTGCGAATCAGTTCCGTGCCCGTGGTGATGTTGCCCCATTGGTCGTTGCCGCCGAGTTGCAGCTTGCAGTTCTTGTGCTGGTAGAGCCAGAGGAAGTCGTAGCCTTGCAGCAGTTGGTAGGTGAATTCGGTGAAGCTCAGTCCGTCGCGGGCGGTGCCGTTGAGGCGTTGCTGCACGCTGTCCTTGGCCATCATATAGTTGACGGTGATGTGCTTGCCCACCTCGCGGGCGAAGTCGAGGAAGGTGAAGTCCTTCATCCAGTCGTAGTTGTTCACCATTTCGGCGGCATTCGGCTCCTTCGACTCGAAGTCGAGGAACTTGGCCACTTGCCTTTTGATGCACTCTTGGTTGTGGCGCAAGGTCTCTTCGTTGAGCAAGTTACGCTCTTGGCTCTTGCCCGAAGGGTCGCCAATCATGCCTGTGGCACCGCCCACGAGGATGATGGGCTTGTGGCCGCAGCGTTGCAGGTGGCGGAGCATCATTATGCCGCATAAGTGACCGATATGCAGTGAGTCGGCGGTCGGGTCGGTGCCGAGGTAGGCCGTCACCATTTCTTTCTGGAGGAGTTCTTCCGTTCCTGGCATCATCTGTGCCAACATTCCGCGCCAGCGGAGTTCTTCAACAAAATTCTTCATTGTCTGCTATGGTTATTGAGCTTGTCGAAATAATATTTTGGGCGCAAATTTACGAAGATTTTGGGCTTTTTTTGGAATAGACCAAAAAAACATTGTGCTTTTTCAGGATTTATGTAATTTTGCAGTTGTATTAAAAATTTGCATAAAGTAACGTATAAATATGATTTATAGAGATTTAAAGGATACAATATTGGAAAATTACAAGTATTTTCCAGTCATTACTTTGACAGGACCAAGGCAGTCGGGCAAAACTACCCTTATTCGAGAGGTGTTTAAGGATTTGTCCTATTATTCGATGGAAAACATTGACAACCAAGATTTTGCGTACAATGATCCAATTGGTTTCCTGAATCAAGACCATCAAGGGATGATATTGGATGAGGTGCAGAACACGCCACATCTGATGTCGTATATTCAGGGAATCGTTGACGAGCATCCCGAAAGGAGATTTATTCTTTCGGGTAGTGCCCAATTCAGTTTGATGAACAGCATAACCCAGTCTTTGGCGGGAAGGAGTGCGGTTTTGGAACTTCTGCCCCTTTCGCTCAACGAAATAAAAGATTCATTGCCAAATCAGAGTGCCGATAGCCTCATTTTCAACGGCTTCTATCCCGCTATCCATGCTGGAAAAAATGTGTCAAAACTGTTTTACCCAGCCTACACGAAGACCTATTTGGAAAGGGATGTAAGGCAGTTGCTGCAAATCAAGGACATGAGAGCCTTTCAAGTTTTTTTGAGGCTTTGCGCAGGCCGTATAGGTAGTTTGTTCAATAGTTCGGAATTATCGAATGAGGTTGGAGTGGCTGTCAACACCATCAAATCGTGGTTGTCGTTGTTGCAGGCATCATACATCGTGACCCTATTGCCACCTTATTTTGAAAACTCGAGAAAACGCCTGACCAAAACACCAAAACTCTATTTCTACGATACAGGATTGGCAGCCTATTTGTTAAGTATCGAAAACGAACAGCAACTCGCTCATGACAAAATGAGAGGGCATCTGTTTGAGAATATGGTAGTTATGGAGTTTGTGAAAAATGCTTACAACAACGGGAAAAGTGGCAATTTAACGTTTTACCGAGACAGCAACGGCAATGAAATCGACCTGCTTGTGGCCAAAGGCGGAAGTTACACCGCAATTGAAATCAAGTCGGCACAAACCTACAATAGCGAGTTTGAGAAAGGGCTGAAATCTGCGACACCCGAATTGGAATCCAAGATTGCGGAAAAAGCAATCATCTATGCTGGTGACTATGAAAACACAGCAGCCAAAATAAAACTGTTGAATTTCAAGAATATGCAAAACTTGATGTAATGCAACAAAAATAAACCACTTATTTTTTCCATACCTCACAAATTTTTCGCAACTTTGCAGCCAAAACGATTAAACAATTAAACAGTCAACAATTCAACAAATATGAAAAGAGACGAAAAAATCTTTGATCTGATTCGCCAAGAGAAAGAGCGTCAGATGCACGGAATCGAACTCATCGCTTCGGAAAACTTTGTCAGTGAGCAAGTTCTGGAGGCTATGGGTTCTGTCATGACCAACAAATACGCCGAGGGTTATCCCGGCAAGCGTTACTACGGCGGCTGCCAAATCGTCGACCAAAGCGAGCAAATCGCCATCGACCGCGCCTGCCAATTGTTCAATGCCACCTTTGCCAACGTGCAGCCCCACTCGGGCGCACAGGCCAACATGGCTGTGATGCAAGCCCTGCTTGAACCCGGCGACACCTTCATGGGCCTCGACCTCTCGCACGGCGGCCACCTCTCGCACGGCAGCCCGGTCAACGCTTCGGGTATGCTCTACAAGCCCGTCGCCTACCACGTCGCCAAGGAAACCGGTCGTGTCGACTACGACGAGATGGAGAAGATTGCCCTCGAGTGCAAGCCGAAACTTATCATTGCTGGTGCTTCGGCCTACAGCCGCGACTGGGACTACAAGCGCATGCGCGCCATCGCCGACCAAGTAGGTGCTGTCCTCATGGCCGACGTCAGCCACCCTGCCGGCCTTATCGCCAAGGGCCTTTTGAACGACCCGTTGGAGTATTGCCACATCATCACCACCACGACCCACAAGACCCTGCGTGGACCTCGCGGCGGCATGATCCTCATCCGTCACGACTTCGAAGACCCGCGTGGCCGCAAGACCCCGAAGGGCGAAGTGAAGATGATGTCCGCTTTGATTAACAGCGCCGTGTTCCCGGGCATCCAAGGCGGTCCGCTTGAGCACGTCATCGCTTCCAAGGCCGTTGCTTTCGGCGAAGCCCTCAGCGACGAGTACATGGAGTACATCAAGCAGGTGCGCACCAACGCAAGCGTGATGGCCAAGGCCTTTGTTGACAAGGGCTATCAAGTCATCAGCGGCGGCACCGACAACCACTCGATGCTTATCGACCTGCGCGGCAAGTTCCCGGAAATCACCGGTAAGATGGTCGAAAACACCCTCGTTCTTGCCGACATCACCGTCAACAAGAACATGGTGCCCTTCGACAGCCGCTCGCCATTCCTGACCTCTGGTCTGCGCGTCGGCACGCCCGCCATCACCACCCGTGGCCTGAAGGAAGACAAGATGCCGCTCATCGTCGACATGATTGATGATGTTATTGCCGACATCAACCCCGAAACCAAGACCGCTTCGGAGGCCAAGATTGCCGCCGTCCGCGCCGAGGTGAACAAGATGATGAAGGACTACCCGCTGTTTGCTTGGTAAATCCGATCGACACCTTAATTATTAATGGTCGCTCCATCGCGGGGCGACCATTTTTTTGCGCCAAAATCAGAAAAATTGTTCTTGCTGTTTGAAAAACTCGTACTTTTGCATCCCGTATTTTTAATTCTAAGCACCATGAAAAACGCTTTGACAGGCTCAGCGTCCGCTGTAGCAAAATACGGATTCGACAACGAAAAATACCTTAAAATCCAGTCGGAACACATCAAGGACCGCATCGCGAAATTCGGTGACAAACTTTATCTCGAATTTGGCGGGAAACTCTTCGACGACTTCCACGCCAGCCGAGTGCTGCCCGGTTTCCAACCCGACAGCAAACTGAGAATGTTGTCGCAACTGATTGATGTTGCGGAAATTATCATCGTCATCAGCGCGGTCGACATTGAGAAAAACAAGGTACGCGGCGACTTGGGCATCACTTACGATGTGGATGTGTTGCGCCTCCGCGATGAGTTTATGAGCCGTGGCTTCATGGTGAATTCGGTCGTGGTCACACACTATAACGGTCAAGCCAGCACCGATGCTTACCGCCAACGCCTTGAGCGCATGGGTATTAAGGTGTATTACCACCGCATCATTGAGGGCTATCCGAACAACGTCGCCCTCATTGACTCGGAGGAAGGCTTTGGCCGCAACGACTATGTGGAAACCACACGCCCCTTGGTGGTCGTCACGGCTCCAGGGCCTGGAAGCGGCAAGATGGCTGTCTGCCTGAGCCAGTTGTACCACGAAAACAAGCGTGGCATCAAGGCTGGCTATGCCAAGTTTGAGACTTTCCCTGTATGGAACCTGCCGTTGAAGCACCCCGTCAACGTGGCCTACGAAGCCGCCACCGCCGACCTTAGCGACGTGAACATGATTGACCCGTTCCATCTTGAGGCTTACGGCGATACCGCTGTCAACTACAACCGCGACATTGAGATTTTCCCCGTGCTGAACGCCATTTTTGAGAGCATTTACGGAGAAAATCCCTACAAGTCGCCGACCGACATGGGTGTTAATATGGTGGGCTATTGCCTCAGCGATGACGAAGCCTGCTGCGAGGCCTCAAAACAGGAAATCATCCGCCGCTATTATGCCGCACTCTGCAACTTGGCCAAGGGAAAAGGCTCTGAAAACGAGGTGAATAAGATTGCTTTGCTGATGAAACAGGCCAAAATCACCACCGCCGACCGCAAGACCACTATCGCCGCGAAAGAACGGAAAGAGAAGGAAGGTGTGGCATCCTCGGCCATTGAGTTGGGCGACGGTACCATCATAACCGCTCACACAAGTGCCCTGCTCGGTCCAAGTGCGGCCTTGTTGCTCAATGCAACCAAGTATCTCGCGGGCATCGACCATGATGTGAAACTCATCCCGCAGGCCATGATTGAGCCGATTCAGAAGACCAAAGTGAGTTTTCTGCACGGCAACAACCCGCGTTTGCACACAGATGAGGTTTTGGTCGCCATTTCGATGCTCAGCCTATGGGACGAGAACTGCAAGAAAGCCTTGGAAAGCCTTCCGCAACTGAATGGTTGCCAGGTGCATAGCACGGTGATGCTCAGCGAAGTGGACCAGAAAATCTTCAAGAAACTCGGCATTGGCCTCACTTGCGACCCTGTTGCCAAGAAATGATTTATCTCACGCAGAAAACGCAGAATTTTATGAAGCGCAAAGCGACGCCAAGTTTATGTCCGGCAGGTTCTGCGATTTCTGCGGATTCTGCGTGAAACAAGAACTGTTTTCGCGTGAAACTATTTCAGTAAGCCCGTATTGCCCTAACAAAGAACTCCCTGTTTTTCAGCGAGTCGGTGATGACGATTTGTCCGTCCTGAAGGCGCACGGTAGCCGCACAGCGTGTGCCCGTTTCCGTGCTCGACCAATAAGTTTTGTCCTCCAAAGTCGGGTAGCCCAACGAGTCAAGCGTGGCGTTCACCAAGGTTTGGTTTTGCAAAAGTTTGCTCAATTCGCTGCTGGAAGGCACATACCATTGGTTGCTGCTTACATGGTGATAATTGTAATACACTAAGTGCCAAGTGTTTCGCTTGTGACTCCATTGGATGGCTGGATAATGGCGCAGGTCGTAGTTCGACATGAGGATGTTCGTGTTGCGCCAGCCGTCGTAGGGGTTGGTGGCTCCTGTCAGGCTGTTGATGTAATTGGGTTCGCACCAAGGCAAATTGGTTTCTTCAAGGCTGACCATCAGTCCGTTATGCGCACCGTATGTAAGGAAAACGATGCCCTCTAAGGTGTCGTTGCTGAAATAGTCGCCGATGTTGTAAACAGGGTCATGGTGCGAGGGTAGGGGAGTGTTGCCGCCTGGAGAAGGAGTTTCGGTTTTTTTGCACGAGGCCAAGGCAAACAAAAGAATTGCTATGACGAAATAGGAGTTTTTCATTGGTGGAATTTTCGGCAAAAATAAGAAAAAGACAGAAAATCTGAAGAAAACCTGTTTTATCGATCATGGACGATAAAAATGGAGTGATTTTATCGATTATATACGATAAAACAAAACCCGCAAGAGGTTTTCCTGCGGGTTTGTCGTATTCTTTTGAGGTGTTTGGACTATTACCTTTTGAATTCCATAGATGTGGAGATTACATGTGAAGAAGAAGGAACTTCTGCGGATGCTTCCAATAATAACTTTCTGTTAGTCAGTTCTTTTATGGTGTAAATGACTGTTTGGCTTTCATCCGCATGGTTTAATCCAGTGATAGTTACTTGATTGTCTTTCACAACATAAGTTGCTGGATTGGAAGAAGCATTGGCGTTAGGGTCTGAATTTTCTGCTGACTCACCGGTTAGAGTTCCGTCAGCACCGAAAATCCAAAACGCTCCGACCATGCCAGGTATGATTCCAGTTTCACCGTCCATAGTCACGGTTGCGGTTACACATTCCCATTTGCCGATGATGAGTTGTTCATTGGTCTTGTTGCATGAAGTTAAAGTAGTCAACGATAACAAAAAGAGCAGCATTGCAAATACTTTTGTTGTCTTTTTCATTTTTAATCCCTAAATACGTGACGGGCGCAACTTTTAATTCTCCTTCCCAATGCCTCAAAGGACAATTGTCTACAAAAGAAGCGTGGCACTGATATACCACATTCATGGATTTGGAGGTCGTGAGAATTACCTAATAATAACAGAATGTAATAATTAGCCCACGCAAAATGCGCGAACCTATCACACTCTCTTGTTATTATAATATATATTTTGGAAGTTTCTCACGTTTCCAAATCCAAGACGAGCATAACGCTTCTTGATTCTTTATGTCAGCGGCACAAAGGCCACCAAAGAACCGCTGCAAATATACCGCTTTTTTGCAAAAGCAAACGGAATTGACGAAAAAAATGTATTTTTGCCCCAATTAAAACCTTTGTAAAATGAAAAGACTGTGCTTTTTTGCTTTACTAAGCCTCGTGCTTTGCGCTTCATGCACGAAAAAAGAAACCGACACTGAAGTTATCGCCATGCGCAGATTGGTGAACCGCGTGGTGCCTGAGTATTCACAAGGCATTGTCCTTGAACGACTTGCTGACACCGTCGACCGCTTTGAAATTGAAACACAGGGCAAGAACCTCGTCATTCGTGGCAACAACGCCAACAGCATGGCCGTTGGCCTGAACCATTACCTGAAATATTATTGCAAGGCGCAATATTCATGGTTCATCGAAGAGCCTTTGCAGATTCCCGCCGCGATGCCCAAGGTGACTGAAAAAGTCAGCCTGAGTGCCCGTGTGCCTGATCGTTTCTTCCTGAATTACTGCACTTTCGGCTACACTTTGCCTTGGTGGAATTGGTCACAATGGGAGCACTTCATCGACTGGATGGCACTCAACGGGATTAATTTGCCTTTGGCCATCACGGGACAAGAATCCGTTTGGTACGAGGTGTGGAGCGATTTCGGTCTAACCGACGAGGAAATCCGCAGTTATTTCACAGGGCCGGCGCACCTGCCGTGGCACCGCATGCAGAACATCGACCGCTGGGGCGGACCGCTGCCCATGTCGTGGCTCGAAAACCAAAAAGAACTGCAAAAGCAAATCGTGGCTCGTGAGCGAGAACTGAATATGAAACCTGTTTTGCCGGGCTTTGCTGGTCACGTTCCACCCTGCATCACTAGGATTTATCCTGATGCGCCTTTGGCCTCTTTGGGCGACTGGGCTGGCTTCGACAGCATCTGTTGGTGCAAGTTCCTCGACCCGCTTGACCCGCTTTACACTGAGATTCAGAAAAAGTTCATCGCCAAGCAGACAGAATTTTACGGCACTGACCACATCTACGGCATCGACATTTTCAACGAACTCATCCCGCCGAGCTGGGAGCCTGAGTACCTCGCTCGCGTGAGCCGTCAAGTGTATGAATCCCTTGAAGCCGCCGACCCCGATGCGAAATGGCTGGAGATGGCATGGCTGTTCTGGAATGAGCGTCAATATTGGGAAGTCGACAACCGCATTGAGGCTTACATCACCTCCATGCCGAAGGACAGGCATATCATGCTCGATTACTACTGCGAAAGACAACCCGTGTGGGAACGCACCAATGCTTATTACGGTGTGCCTTACATTTGGTGCTATCTTGGCAACTTTGGCGGCAACTCCATGTTGGCTGGAAACCTTGACACCGTGAATGTGAGAATCGAAAGAGCTTTTGAAAAAGGTGGCGACAACTTCGTAGGTATCGGTTCCACGCTTGAAGGATTCGACTGCAATCCCTTCATGTATGAATACGTCTTCGAGAAGGCTTGGGACAACCCGCTCACGAAAGATGTGGACGCTTGGGTGGAACGCCTCGCCGACCAACGCTCTGGAAAGAAAGACCCCGATATGCGCACTGCTTGGAAATTGCTCGCCGACAGCGTATATAATAAGGTGTCGTCGCCGGGCCAAACCGTGCGTATCAACCAAAGGCCGACGATGGGCGACATTAACGAATACCGCCAATATTATGTCGCGCCGACTTATCTGTACAATAATATCAGGCTTTTGGATGTGTTAGATAAGTTATTGGCCGCCGACTGCAACACCCGCACCCGACATTTTGATGTGGTCAACATCACGAGGCAACTGTTGGGCAACTATTTCAGTGACCTTTACGCCGATTATGTTAAAGCCTATCGCGAAGGCGATTACGAGAAACTTCATCAAATCGAACAAACGATGACCAACATCCTCGACGACACGGACAAGATTTTGGCCACAGAAAGTGCATTTTTGGTTGGTCGTTGGATTCGCGATGCAAGAGCCATTGGCACGACGGAGGAGGACAAGGACTATTTCGAGAGCAACGCCCGCAACATCATCACCACATGGGGCGAGGAGGATGCCTTGCTCAACGAATACGCCAGCCGTGCTTGGGCGGGCCTCACCGCGACCTATTACGCTTACCGCTGGAAGGAGTTCTTCAAGGATGTGGATGCCGCCATCGAAGCGGGTCGGCCCTTTGATGAAAGAGCCTACCATGAGCGCATCTGCAAATACGAAGGCCAATGGTGGCGCGAGCGTCTTGGCACTTTCAGTGCTGAGCCTCAAGGTGATGGAGTGGCTTTGGCAAAAGGTATTGCCGAGAAATATCGTGCTGAATTGGAAGCGCGGTATAGATAACGAAATCCCTGACCGTCAATTATCACGGTAGTCTTTCTTTTTCTCATACTTCAAATCCTTCAAGGCCTGCGCCTTCACGTTGATGGTGAAGTTCCAACTCTTGTAGCTGCCGATGGGAATCCAGTTGAAGCGCATCTCCCAGCAGTGCAGGTCGCGGTAGACGCTGATGTTGGTGTAGGTGATGTTGTTGTTCACGAAGTCCCAGCCGGTGGAGAAGGTGACTTTCCACTTGGGCGTGATACTGATGTCGCCATTGAGTCCTATGGTGTGTACATGCGTGTTGGTGGCAATGCCCATGAAAGCGGCGTAAGCAATTGATGTCGTGTAGGTTAGATTGTAACTCAATGAGAGCGACCAAGGCGTGGTCCAATCGATGTAGGCGTTGGGATTGCCCAAAATTTCGTTCAGTTCGTCGGGGTCGAACATGCCCGAATTTCGGGCGTTTTCGTTGATTTCGTCGCGCAGTTGCTGGCTGCCTTGCTTGCCTTGCAATTTCTTGAGGTCGTTTTGGTTGAAACTGTAACTCAGGCTGAAACGCCATGATGAGCCGGTCTTGCGGAACAGCCGACCGTTGTCGGCAATCTCGAAGCGGTTGATGCGTCGCCCCATCGAGTCGGCGGCGTAAGGGTCCCACGAACTGCTATAGTTGATGCCCAATTTCTTGAACAAAGTGGTGCGTCCGCTGACCGAAATGGGGGAGAAGTTGACCGAGTCTTTGGTCACGTCGTAGTTGCCCGAAATGCTGAACGACTCCAAAATCGGGACCTTTTTCACGCCCGTGATGGTGTCGCTCTTCGATGGCACCTTGATTTCCAAGTTGTTGTTGAAATTATAGGTCAAAAGCCCTTGCTGGTTTTGTGATGGAGTGCCGTAAAGCGACCTTTCGAACTTGTTGTAGGTCTTTTCGTTGCCGTTGCCATCGATGTAACTGCCGTAGACACCCCATTTCGGGTCGCCAAAGTTGGGACGGTAGGTGAAGCCGATTTCAGGAGTGATGACATGGCGGATGGCGCGGATGGGGCCCCCGCTGAAGTGCTTCATGCCGTAGATTTTGGTTGTAATTTTGGTGGAAACGTTGAAATCCACTAAATTATGGAAGCCAAAGATGGTGTCGATTTGCAGGTGCCCCGTCGAGTCGGTGTCGTGAATCCATTGCTGTTCGGCGCGTTGGAAATACATGTAGTCGCTCAAACCCACGGTGTTGGTCCACGAGAAATGCTTCAGCAGTTTGATGGTCGCGCTGATGGGGACGGTGTGCTTGATGCCGGTTTGCACATGGCCGCGCAGGGTGTTTCTCGCCCACTTGCCGAAGTCGTCGCTGAAACCTTTGAACAGAACGGTGTCCACATCATTAATATAGGCCTTGCCGTTCATCGTGTAACTCATGCTGAGGCTTTGGTACCAGCGTTTCTTGCCTGCCTTGCCCACTTTTTGCAAAGGGTAGAAGGTGTTCACATTGAGGGTGAGTTCGGGCAGCGAGGCGGTCAGTTGGCGCGTCATCGTGTTTTGGCTGTGGTTGGCGTTGAGGGTGAGGTAGACCTTGCCGCCGAAATTGGTTTGGTAGCTGATGCTCGACTGGAAGGTGTTGCTCAGTTGGTCGGTGGTGGTTTGGGCATTGTATTTGTTGAAGTTGGAGCTTACTATGTTGACGTTGGCCGAGAAGTTGCGGCGCGGGTGCGACTTGGTGTCTTGCTTGTGCGTCCACTGGATTTTGAAGTCGTTGCTTTCCTGATAGTCGGCGGCACCCTTTGTGCCTATCTTGTTGACGGCGAAGCTCAAAGCCATCGAGCCGTTGTGCTTGTAACGCTTGTTGTATCTAAAGGTCGGCTTGATGCCCCACGAGCCACGGGTGTAGATGTCGCCTAATACTTGCAGGTCGTAGTAATCGTTGATGGCCCAATAATAGCCGCCATTTTCAAGATAGAATCCACGGTTGGCCGACTCGCCGTAGGTAGGGATGATGAGTCCCGATTTTTTTCCTTTCGTGTTGGGAATCATGGAAAAAGGCAGGGCCAATGGCAGCGGAATGTCGGCAATGGTCATGTAGATTGGGCCGGTCACAATCTTGTCGTCGGGGATGACCTTGGCCTTGGTGAACTTGAACTGGTAGTGCGGGTGGTCTTTCAGGTCGCAGGTGGTGTAGCCGCCCGACTTGATATGGATGCTGTTGTCGTCCATGCGCTTCACGCGCTCGCCGTGCAGGTAGCCGCCTTGTTCCTCGGTCCAAACCTTGGTGATGATGCCTTTCTTCGACTTGAAGTTGTAGAGCATCTCTTTCGCCTCAAAAGTCGATTCGCCTTGCTTGAAGACGGGCCGCCCTTGCAGTTTGCCCAACGAATCGACGGCACCGTAGGCGCGGCAGGTACTGGTTTCGAGGTCGAATTCGAGGCAAGCCGCCGTCAGTACGATGTCGTCGTATTTGGCCTCGGCGTTGCCGAAATAGTAGATTTTCTTTTGGTTCATGTCGCGGTACGAAGAGTCGGAAGCCGAGCAAATCACCTGCGTTTCAATGGCCGAATCGGAAGGCCTTGATTTTTTAATTCGCTGTTTCTGAACGGGTTTCACCGTGTCAATGGCCACAGAATCTTGCAAAATGGCAAGGCTGTCCATCCCGACGATGGAATCGAAGACGGGAAGCGTGTCGGCCACCGGAATCGAGTCCAAAACCACTGTTATCGTGTCGACGATGCGCTCCTCGATTTGAATCGTGTCGAAAGCCGTAGTGTCAACAGCAATAGGTTCAAAATTGTGTTTATCTTTCTCAGTATGAGCCAATTGCTTACACCCGACGAACAACAAAACCAACGCGGCAAGCAAGAAAAAGGTTGCCGCTTGAAAATATTTCATATATGTTGTGCGTTTCGTCAAGGCAAAAACAATTATATTTGTCGCTCAAAATCCGCTGCAAAGATAGTTTTTCTTCGCGCATAAATAAACGAACTCATCATGGTAGAACGAAAGATTTCAAGATTTGGTGTTTTGTGCCTGTTTTTTCTGTTGCCTTTTTTGGGTTTTGCCCAGAAGGGAGAGAAGATACAAACCATTGTCATCGATGCAGGTCACGGCGGCAAGGACACGGGTGCCTTGGGCAAGGTGACCACTGAGAAAGCCCTTAATTTGGCCGTTGCGCTCAAGTTGGGCAACTACATCAAGGAGAATTTGCCTGATGTGAAGGTCATCTACACGCGCAGCACCGACAAGTTCGTCGAACTGAGCGAGCGTGCAGCCATTGCCAATCGCAACAACGCCGACGTGTTCATTTCCATTCATTGCAATTCGACCGAAAGCGCAACTACCACGGCGCAAGGTGCCGAAACCTTCGTGATGGGTGAGTCGAAAAACGAAGCGAACCTGAATGTGGCAAAGAAGGAAAACGCGGCTATCTTATTGGAAGACAATACCGATGCTTACGACAACTTCGACCCCAACAGCACCGAGGCCTATATCCTTTTTTCGCTTTCGCAGAGCATGTATCAGAAACAAAGCCTCGATTTGGCCGGCAAGGTTCAGCAAAAGTTTGCCAGCAAGGGGCGCAACGACCGAGGCGTGCAGCAGGCGGGTTTCCTTGTGCTTTGGAAGACCGCTATGCCGAGCATCCTCGTCGAGTTGGGCTTCATCAATAACGCAAAGGAAGAAAAATTCCTCAACAGCGAGAAGGGGCAGGCGCAGATGGCCTTGGCCTTGTATCACGCCTTCGAGGAATACAAGCGCGAGTTTGAGGCCGAAAACCATACTCCCTCCTCAACCGTGGCCAAAAAGAAAACTGCCGTCAAGGGCGATACTTATTTCACCGTTCAGTTCTCCACCTTGAACAAGAAAGTGCCTGTCACCGACAAGGCTTTCAAGGGAGTGAAGGAAGTGGAGGTTTACGAATACAACGGTGCTTACCGTTATGTTTCAGGCCGTTTCCCGACCAAGGCCGAAGCCGTGGCACGGCAGGCTGAAGTGCGCAAATTGGGCTATAAGGATGCCTTTGTCGTCGCCTTCATCAACGGCGAGCGCGGCACTCTCAAGCAGGCTGAGGAGGCTTTGGGGAAATAGCTGTTTTTTTGTAATACATTCCCAACTCCATAGTGGGGTGATGTTCTCGTAGTCGTATTCGATGTCGATTTTCATGTCGAAAGCGTCCTTCTTTTATTGAATTAATTTTTGGATTTTTTTTTGTTCACTTTACATACAATTGTCGGTTGTAGTTGCAATCGGATGGAAATACTTTTGCAGTTGAAAATCCAAATCATTTTGCAATGAAAAGATATAAAGACGAGATATTGGAAAAGTTTGCCTTAAATGTAAGACGCAAACGCCATTCGTTAGGGATCAATCAAGAAGAATTGGCTTTCAGGGCCGGTGTTCACCGTACTTATATTGGTATGGTGGAACGCTCAGAGAGGAATGTGTCGCTGGTTTATGCCGATAAGATTGCCAAGGCATTAGATACAACAATAACCGAATTGATAAAATAAGCCATGAACGAAGCAATAGACAGAAACTGGCATCCTCATTTCAGAGCATACACTGAAATGATTGTGAACCACCCCAATTATAAAGGCCTGTTTTATGAGCGAGCCGAAGACGGACGTGTGAAATGGGTTGTCACCGGCAAATCGGAAAAAGGCCAATTAAGGCAGGCTTGGTGGGACAAACAATGCCGAATTTTGAACATTCCTATTGAAAAAGGCTGCTACGCCTCTGCTGCCCGAAAATTACATCCTACAAAAGTGAAAGTTTGCCAATGCTGCGGAAAATCTTTGAGTATCCTTTATGAATATCCTAACAAGAACCTCTTGAAAAAGATAAACGCACATTTTGGTTTAACATTAAACCAAACGGATTGCACCATAAAAGACATTATTGGGCAAAACTGCATGAACAAAGCAGACACATTATTTTGGATTGACACGTTTGGCCTTAAGTTGACCAAGAGCGATTTGGATGTTACGATAGCCGCTTTGCGCCAAAAGATTATCGACCTCGTTTACAAGGATTTTGTTGATAAATGCCAAAGTCCGTTGTCGCCAGGAGTAATGAGCAATTGTCCAGACCGTTTCGATGGTTTTCATTCAGATGGCTTGTGCTGTAGGGAAAAAACGGACAAGGGACGGCACACAGACAACATGAAAACCTACACCCAAGACAGGCGAGCATACGAGGAATGGGCTGATGGCGACTTCAATTTGGCGAACCGCTTGATGGGCGAGTTCAAGAAAGGGAGTAAAACTTATGTTTGTCCTAAATGCGGGAAACGGAGGAAGATGACTGCCGACCACATCGGCCCCATTTCATTAGGCTTTTGCCATAGCACAAATTTCGCTCCGCTATGTCAATCGTGCAATAGCTCTAAGAATAACCGTTTCAGTAAATCCGATATTGACAAACTGATAGCTTTGGAAAAAAGCGGTAAAACCGTCATCAGTTGGCACTCAAAAGTGATTTGGGACGCACTCAAAACCAAAGTGAAAAACGATGAAGATGCCAAAAAATTAAGCCATGTTATGGTGCAATGCCACCAAAATGTGCTCAAACTGTTTTCCAAAATATATACCACATGCGGCACCGAATATTTGGAAAGGTTTCTGCATCCCGAATTTGCTTTCTACGATTATCGTTTCGATGATTTCAATCCCTTGCACTTGGAACATTTGAACATCATTAAGAAGGAATTGGATAGTACCAATAAACGGAAGAACGCCGAAAGGTACAAACGTGTTGCATTTGAAAGCCTTGAAGATTTTGATGACAAGGCAAACCGCAAAATCACATTCGTCATTGAACAATATGAGCCTACTGTCCAGAAACTTATAGCACTCATCAAATCAAAATCATACACCAAAGCCGATTCGTTGCTGAAAGACCTTATCAGAGTAATGTCGATGAATATCAAGAGAGCGATGTGGGATTAGAATGATGGAGGCAGAAACCATAAAACTCCTCAAAACTTATTTCTTGTAGCATCAACCTGTCATAAGCCGATTTTGCCTCAAATATAAATTCTGTTTCAACCACTCCGCCACCATCGGATAATGTTGGCAGATTGCCAATGGCATCCTTTACAGTTACAAATCGAGGCAAATTAAGGTCGTCATCAGAAAAGAGAGGAGTTGCGCTTTGTATCTGAACATCAGGATTAAGCGAGCCTATGATAAAGACTCGCCTGCGCTTTTGAGGCACTCCATAATCTTCCGCATTGAGTTTGATGGGTTTCCCGACATAATAACCTACTTCGCGAAAAGCGGCAATGATTTCTTTGATGGTGTCGCCGCTTTTCATCGTAAGAATACCCGGGACGTTTTCCATGACGAAAAACTTGGGTTGGAGTTTACATACCACGGACACAAACTCGCGGAAAAGTTGGTTGCGCTTGTCGTTGGGGTCGCGCCAGCCTGCGTATGAGAATCCTTGGCAAGGTGGGCCGCCCACAATAACATCGATTTTCATACCTTCGCAAGCCTCAAATAGGTGTTGCTGCACTTGCGGATGGCTGATGTCGCCCAAAATAAAGTTTTCTTTAGGAGCGTAATGCGAGTGGTTAAACTCGTTGGTCATCATGATGTTGCTGTCAATTTCGTTGGCAGCCACCAATTGGAAACCATTCATAATGAAGCCTTCCGAAAGGCCTCCACATCCCGCAAATAAGTCCACGAAATTGTAGGATTGGAGATGTGGTTTGATGAGTGAAGAAACATAACGCGCCAATAGTGGCGGAACGGCATTGCCAATTTGTTTGAATTGCGATGCTTTAGAGCCTTTGAAAACAAAACCGTCAGGGAAAGACTGCAATCGTGCTGCCTCTCGGTTCGATAGGATGCGGTTTTGAGATGGATGTATGTTGCAACCATTTGGCACCCGATTGAAATAAGTGGCAATGGTGTAACTCGGCTTGTCCCAACGCAAACGTCCGTAATAAGTGGTGCGTCCTCCCGTGGCCCTGATGCTGTCCAACCTTTTGTCATGGAATATGTCAGGCAGGTCTTTCCAGTTTCCCCCTTGGGGGATATATGGAACGAGCTGTGCCTCGTATTCACACAATTTGCAAGCAATATGGTTGTATAGTGTCATTGTTCTAATATATAATTAGTTTCGTCGCTGTCTAATCCATACAGGTTGCAGACATATTTGTTTAACGCTTCTTGGCTTTCAAAACAAATGGCAGCATCGATTTTGTTCAAATCGGCTATCGGCAACTCGTCCAATTCATAATTGTTGATATGGTTGTTTGAACTCGTCAATTTGAAACGCCAATTGAGAAGCATACTTGAAAGCAGAATATTGAGTTTTTTCAACGTATCGAAATCTGCCGAAAGGTAATTGCAAGAATTGCCAAGGATGTCGGTAGGTTCGCAGAAAGCGAAACGAAGCCGCTGCCTGTTGTCGATATTGCAGATATTTTGCCCGATGAGCCGTATTCGACCGCAGTCGTGCTTCATATATTCAGCCGATTTGGTGTAAATGAAATCATCGCTCACAAATTCAGGATTAGCTCTGATGATTCCCTTTTCCGTAATCATCTTTCCCCTTATCAATTGGTGTTTGGTTGGTTTTGTTGTGATATACTGGCAGTTCAGGGTAAGGTCGAGTTCTCCTCGCTTGTTGCGGATGGTGGAAAATGTCCTCAAAGATGGATATTTTGAAAGTTTTTTCAAGATTATCCAATCTTTGTCTGATATCAAAGGAATCTCCATGTTTTTTGGAAACAATTCCTGTATCAGATGCAAACCGACTTTGAAAGACTTTCCGTTGGCTTCAATTGAAATATCGTCGGTTTGTCCTCCTTTTTGAAGGAAAAAGATGTTGGTGGCTTGAGTGACATTGTTCTCGAAAAGTTCAGCCTTTTCGGGAAAATAGGTAATGTGACGTACCTTGTTATGCAAGAGCAGATGCTTCCTGAGGTTGGTAGCCGACTGGTCGGCAAACAGAGTGGATGGACAAATGACCCCCAACTCTCCATTTGGTTTCAGCATTTGGAGCATCCGTTCAATAGATAGTTGGTACAAGTTGAGCATACCTTCTACGGAGTAGGAATATAGTTTTGATTTGCGATAAAACTCCACTTGGCGGCGCATATCATCCGCCAACTCGTCACTAGTTTTGTGACTAGGCTTGAGCACCAAATAAGGAGGATTGCTCACAATAGCGTCATATAAAAATGTTTCGGTTTCAGCAGCAAATAAACCGATTTCCTGTTGATTGGGCATTAAAGCGTTTTCGCATCTCACCCGTTCCGAAATCAGACGCATGTTTTGCTCCGTAAGACTATCCAAAAAAGAGCAGGCCTTCAATCGGGTAATGTTCACAGCCACAGGATTGATATCGTTGGCATCAATACAATTGGTGACTGCGGTTTGGGCATCCACACCAGATTCTGTAAACACTCTAACCAATTCTTGATAGAAACGACCCGTGCCACATGCAAAATCGAGTATATGAGTGTTTGGTGAAATAGTATTGCTCTTCAATGTTTCAGCAACGATGTACTCTACAATGGGAGTTTGGGTATAAACAGCCCCACTTGCAATCATGTTTTCTTTCGAAACGCCCCTGACAACTTTCCCGTTTTTGATTTTGAAGTCACTATTCAAATAATGGATTTGTAGTTGCTCGCAAAGGTTGGGCAGCTCCTCATAAGTGAAAAAGGGCCTATATTGAGGTTGAAGGTCAGAAGTCAAAAAATAGTTATTGGTCCAGCGTTCCGCATCATGGATATTACGTTCTATCAAGTAAGTGTATATCAAATCCAGCACCAATTGCCTATGCGCTTGCTCAGCGCATTGTTTGACATCCTTGTTGCCGGATTGAAGAAACAACTTCAGAACCAATTCGTTTTCCGTATCTATTATTGACATGCTACCTATGTGAAATGAATTGCAAAAGTACACTTTTTCCCCAACAAAGCGATATGAAAAACAACTAAGAAGTCCACATCAACTTCCAAAAGTATAGTTTCTGTTCCGAACAAGGCTTTTTTGATATAGCATCTTTCCAAATGACTATTGTTGTCTCTGTAGTTTATCTACACCTCAAATTTGTTTCTGGTCGAAATGATTGTCTTGAAAAAAACCGCTATCTTTGCGCCATCGTTTTATGTATAAAACCTTGCGCTTATGATATGCTTTTTCCAATCTGACAATCAACGTGTTATCGCTGTTGATTCCAAATCACCGCTTTCAGAGGAAACCGTTTCCAAACTCACTTGGCTTTTCGGGAAGGCCGAACTGATCCAAAAAGACACGGTGAAAGGCTACTTCGTCGGGCCGCGCCGCGAGATGATTACGCCTTGGAGCACCAACGCCGTCGAAATCACCCAAAACATGGGTATCAAGGGCATTGTGCGCATTGAGGAATTCCATAAGGTGGAGTCGAAGGACGCGCCTTTTGACCCGATGTTGCAAAACCGCTACAAAGACCTCGACCAGAACGTGTTCGCCATCGACCGCAAACCAGAGCCGTTGCAATACATCGACGACATCGAGGCCTACAACCAGCAGGAAGGCTTGGCTTTGAGCGAGGAGGAAATGGATTATCTGAAAGGCATATCCGCAAAGATTGGGCGCAAACTTACCGACAGTGAGGTGTATGGCTTCGCACAAGTCAATTCAGAACATTGCCGCCACAAGATTTTCAACGGCACATTCGTCATCGACGGGAAGAAGATGCCCAACACGCTCTTCGCCCTCATCAAAAAGACCTCAAAGGTGAACCCGAACCGCCTCGTTTCGGCCTACAAGGACAATGTGGCTTTCATCCTTGGCCCCAAGGTGGAGCAGTTCGCGCCCGCCGAGCCTAACAAACCTTCGGCCTTCCAAATCAAGCCCATCGAGACGGTGATTTCGCTGAAAGCCGAAACACACAACTTCCCGACCACTGTTGAACCCTTCAACGGCGCAGCCACGGGCAGCGGCGGCGAAATCCGCGACCGTTTGGCTGGCGGTCAAGGCAGCCTGCCTTTGGCGGGAACGGCCGTTTATATGACTTCCTATCCCCGCACCGAGGCCGACCGTGACTGGGAGAAGGACATCGAGCCGCGCAAATGGCTCTACCAAACGCCGGAGGAAATCCTCATCAAGGCCTCAAACGGTGCCTCCGATTTCGGCAACAAGTTCGGCCAGCCTTTGATTAACGGCAGTTTGCTGACATTTGAACACCTGGGCGACCGAGACGGTCGCGTACCCAGTGTGTTGGGCTACGACAAAGTCATTATGTTGGCGGGCGGCATTGGTTTCGCTAAGGTGAAGGATGCCAAGAAGTTGGAACCCGAAGAAGGCGATGTTATCATCGTTCTCGGCGGCGACAACTACCGCATCGGTATGGGTGGCGGTGCCGTTTCGAGTGTCGATACAGGCCAATACAGCAACGCCATTGAGCTGAATGCTGTGCAACGCGCCAACCCAGAGATGCAGAAGCGCGTGAGCAACGTGATTCGTGCGATGGCCGAAAGCGACTGCAACCCCATCCGCAGCATCCACGACCACGGCGCGGGCGGTCACCTCAACTGCCTCTCCGAACTCATCGAAGATGCGGGCGGCGTGGTTTACGTCGATAACCTGCCCGTCGGCGACCCGACTTTGTCCGACAAGGAAATTATCGGAAACGAGTCGCAAGAGCGTATGGGCTTGTTAGTCAATAAGAAAGACAAGGAAATCATCAAGGAAACTGCTGAGCGTGAACGCGCACCTTATTATGAAGTGGGCGAGGTGACGGGCGACGAGCGACTGCGTTTCGTTCGCAAGAAAGGCAAGGCACCCATCGATTTGGCCATTTCCGACTTCTTCGGCAGCGCGCCCAAGACGATTTTGCACGACAAGACCAAACCCTATCATTTCAAGAAAATCAGTTACACCAAACGCGATATTCACAAGTACCTCAACAACGTGCTGCAAATGGAAGCCGTGGCCTGCAAGGATTGGCTCACCAACAAGGTGGACCGCTCCGTGACGGGTCGCGTGGCGCAGCAGCAGTGCGTGGGTGAGATTCAGTTGCCGCTGAGCAACCTTGGCATCAGCGCCTTGGACTACAACGGCAAGCGCGGCATTGCCACGGCCTTGGGTCACGCTCCGATTGCGGGCTTGATTGACCCTGCCGCCGCCTCGCGTCTTTCGGTTTCCGAGGCCTTGACCAACATCCTTTGGGCACCGATTGAAGGCAACTTGTCAGGCATCTCATTGAGTGCCAACTGGATGTGGCCCGCCAAACAGGAAGGCGAAACGGCAAGGCTTTATGAAGCCGTGAAAGCCTTGAGCGACTATTGCGTGGCCTTGGGCATCAACGTGCCGACGGGCAAGGACAGCCTCTCAATGACGCAGAAATACACTGATGGCGAGAAAGTTGTGGCTCCGGGAACGGTCATCATCTCCGCTGCGGGTGAGGTCTCCAACATCCGCCAAGTCGTCCGTCCCGTGATGAAGGCTGACGAAAACACCGAACTTCTTTACATCGACTTCTCGAAAGACGGCTTCGAACTCGGCGGCAGCAGTTTCGCGCAGAGCATTGGTGCCATCGGTCAGGCGGTGCCCGATGTGAAGAGCGTCAATTATTTCAAGAAATGCTTCAACGCCATCCAGAAACTCATTGAGCACAACCTGGTTTTGTCTGGTCACGATGTTTCGGCGGGCGGCCTGATTACCACGCTGTTGGAGATGAACTTCGCCAACACGACCTACGGTATGAACCTCGATTTGAGCGCGTTCAACGCCGAAGACTTTATGTCCGTGCTGTTCTGCGAGAAGCCCTCGGTGGTGATTCAAGTCTCCAACGATGGTATTGCCAACCGTATGTTGCGCGAACTTGGCATCAGCTTCAAGATGATTGGCAAGCCACAAGCCAAGCGACAAATCAACATTGCCCACGCCGACCACAACTATATCTTCGACATTGACGCGCTGCGCGACACTTGGTTCAAGTCGTCGTACCTGCTCGACCGCAAGCAGAGCGGCCCGCGCAAGGCCATGGAGCGTTTCATGAACTACAAAAAACAATATCTGCACTATAGTTTTGGCAGAAACTTCACCGGCACGGCGGCCAGTCTCGGCATCGACTTGCACCGCCGCAAGCCCACGGGCATCAATGCGGCCATCATTCGCGAGAAGGGCTGCCAGTGCGACCGTGAGATGGCCTACGCGCTTTATCTCGCCGGCTTCGACGTGCGCGATGTCACGATGACTGACCTCGCCACAGGTCGTGAAGACTTGAAGGACGTGAATATGATTGCCTTCATTGGCGGTTTCTCCAACTCCGATGTGCTCGGCTCGGCCAAAGGCTGGGCGGGTGCCTTCCTTTATAATAAGAAAGCCAAGAAAGCCCTCGACGACTTCTACGCCCGCGAGGACACGTTGAGCCTTGGCGTGTGCAACGGCTGCCAGCTAATGATGGAACTCGGCCTGCTCTATCCCGACCACGAGGAGCACCCCGTGATGATGCACAACGACTCGCACAAGTTCGAATCGGGCTTCCTCAATGTGGAGATTGCCCAAAACGAGAGTGTGATGCTCAAGTCGCTGTCGGGCAGAAGATTAGGCGTGTGGATTGCCCACGGCGAGGGTCGTTTCTACTTCCCCTATTTCCGCGACAAGTACAAAATCGTGATGAACTACGGCCAAGACGAATACCCCGGCAACCCCAACGGCAGCGATTGGTCCACGGCAGCGGTTTGTTCCAACGATGGTCGTCATCTCGCGATGATGCCCCACCTCGAAAGAGCCTTCCTGCCCTGGCAGTGGGCCTACTATCCCGACGAGCGCAAGAACGACGAAGTCTCGCCTTGGATGGAGGCGTTTGTGAATGCCCGGAAGTGGGTGGAGGAGAATAGGAAGTGAATAACTTAAGGTATTAGGGAAACAAATCTCACATGAATTTGAAACAAAGATTTTGTGAGATTTGTTTCTTTTTTCTTGCCCAATCCAAATTTTCTGTATTTTTGCAATGCTGTTTGGTCGAAAGACCAAGCAGAAAACATATTGAAAGAAAGGCGTTGTTCTAACGCTTTATCTGCGGCTACTCGAATCTAGCAAATTCCAAATCATTCGCAAGGTAAAGCAAGGCCAACGCCCATGTATTCTGTACTATTGAATAGCGTGGGCTAAGGCGTTGCTTATCCTCGGATGATGGGCAATGCTAGAGCCTCGAGCAGCAGGATGAGCAATAGTTCAGACACCCGCGCTTCTTTTTTCGATGTGTTATGAGTTTAACCAATCAAATTTGAAATGGATTAGGCGTTTTGGGTGTCGATGCTACAACAAAGAAAGGGAAAAAGTTATGAGAAAACTTTCATTCATTTTAATGGTGGTTTTGGCCGTCTCATTTACAGGTTGTAAGAAAGAAAAACTAATTACGCTACCGATGACATCGACCACTTTACATCATGGAGAAACCTATCAGATTGCTGCTGAATGTGAAAATCCAATTACTTATTCAAGTGCGAATGAGTATCATGCGAAAGTTTCAAGTTCAGGACTTGTAACTGCAAAATTTGTTGGAAATACAATTGTTACACTTCAGTCAGAAGAAGATACCAAGACTTTCTCGGTGACGGTTTCGCCAATGAGCAATCTGTATGCTGAACCAAATATTAGTTTTGGTGAAACAAAAAACTCTGTCATCTCTAAACTTGGCACTCCTGATGCAACGACTGATGATGGACTCGGCTATAACAACTACTCTTCAGCTGCTCAAATGTTATTAGTATTACTTGATGAACACGATAAGGTAAAAGGGTATGGGGTTATTGTGAAGTCAAGTTACACGTCAGAATTGTCAGACTTCCTTGGTGAACGGTATGATTATGTCGGATATAGCAATGAAATATTCGTTTATCGGAATGCCCTTACAAATGCGGAAACAACTATGGTTGTTGGTATGCAATTGTACAATGTGAATTATTGGATGGTTGTATATGCACCTTATGATAGTAAAGACAATTTAAACATTGCTTCATTTGATGAATTGATGAAGATGCTTGAAAAATAAGGAGTGCTGGTAGAGAAAGGAAATCGGCGAGGTGAAAAACTCCGCCGATTTCATTTATGGTGGCTCATTTGGAAACACTGTGGTTGGAAAGCCTTTTTGCGCTTTGCTTGGATGTTCGGGAAAAATTGTAATTTTGCAAACGAATAGTTTACAAGCAAAATGACCAAAGAAGAACTAATAGCGAGGCTGAAGGACATCGAATGGGATGATTTTGAGGTGAAGGAGGCTGCGGATGCGTTGCCAAAGAACGTTTGGGAAACCGTGAGTGCTTTCAGTAACACTTCGGGCGGATGGCTTGTGTTGGGTGTGAAGCAGATTGGAAAAAGGTTTGATATACAAGGCATTAACAATGCCGAAAAGATTGAAAGCGACCTGATGAATGCCCTGCGTGGCGGTAGGAAGATGAATTTTCCGCTGTTCCCCATGGCAAAGAAATACGACATTGACGGAAAAACCATTTTGGCTTTTCATTTTGATTCCTCGCCGCAAAAGCCTATTTTCTTTACCACTATCAATAATACTTTCATCAGGTCAGGCTCGGGCGACCGCAGAGCTACCGATTCGGAGATTGCCGCTATGTACCGCGACCAGATGTTTGGCTGCAAGTCGGAGGAGAAAGTGCCAGGAACGGGTTTCAACGACTTGAATATGATGTCGTTGGAAACCTATCGGAATCATGTGCGATACTACAATCCGAGTTTTCCTTTCAAGGACTTGCCGGATTTCCGTTTTTGCGAGCAAACAGGAATCATCAAAGGTGGCGAATTGACTTATGCAGGTTTGCTGATGTTGGGGAAAAGGGAAGCTGTGCTGCAACATGTTAGCAACTTTTGGGTGGATTACATCGAAGTTCCTGGGCCGTCTTACAGTGAGGCTTCAACGAGATACAGTTTCCGAATGCAGGAACAGGACAACATTTGGGAGTCGTATCAGGCCATCGTGCAACGGCTTCGGTTGTATGCGAACAATCCTTTTACCACCACTTCCAGCATGGCGGCTCCCGAAGATGAGTCAGAATTGTACGCCTTGCGCGAGGGTCTTATTAACTTTCTGGCTCATGCCGATTATTTCAGCGCGATGCATCCTACCATTCGCGTCTATTCCAATCGCATTGAGTTCCAAAATCCAGGCCGTTTTATGGTCGATATGGAGCATTTGCGCGACCGAATACAGTCCAATCCGCGCAATCCGGGCATTATCAAGCTGTTTCGTTATGCCAAATTGGGCGAGAATGCAGGTTACGGCATCGACAAAATGTTGAAATGGGAATCGCTGACGGGCGAAAAAGTCGTTTTCTCTGGCGACATTGAGAGTGCCGTTGTTACCTATTTTAGGCCTGGGTGGAAAGGGGAAGTTGAAACAGAAATAGAGACTACCCCAATGACTACCCCCAAAACTACCCCAATGACTACCCCCAAAACTACCCCCAAAAAAGGAGTGCATCAAAGAAATCAGATTCTTCAAATCATGCGGGTTACGCCTGACATTTCAAAAGAAAGGATTTCAGAACTGCTTGATTTAACGGTAGATGGAGTAAAGTATCATCTCAAAAAACTAAAATCAGAAGGGAGGATTATATGGGTTGGAACAAAAAGAAATGGCTGTTGGAAGATAGTGGAAGTGATAGAAAATGACCGAAAAGATGACCGAAAAATAGGACAAGAAAATCAAAAAACAGGTCAAGTAACGGGTCAAGTAACGGGTCAAGTAATTTTCCTATTAAGAAGTTTGAAGGATCAGGTGCTGTCGATAAAAGAGTTGATGAACCAGATGAATAAGAAGGGTAGAGACAATTTTATGGTGAATTATATCCGTCCAGCATTGACGGAGGGTCTAATAGCACAAACACATCCCGAAAATGTCAGGCATAGGGATCAAAAGTATTACTTGACTGAAAAAGGAGAAGAGTTTTTGAAACTTAGAGAATAAGCCATGCCCAAAGAAAAAATAAACAAAACCAACGCTTGCCGCATTCTAGACCAGAAGAAGATTGCGTATGAATTGATACCTTACGAGGTGGACGAGAACGACCTCGGGGCGCAGCATATCGCCGACCAACTGGGCGAGGACATCGACCAAGTGTTCAAGACTTTAGTGTTGAAAGGCGACAAGATTGGCTATTTCGTCTGCGTCATTCCGGGCAATGACGAACTCGACCTGAAAAAGACCGCCAAGGCCACAGGCAACAAGAGTTGCGACCTTATCCCTATGAAGGAACTGCTGCCGCTGACGGGCTACATCCGAGGAGGCTGCTCGCCTGTGGGCATGAAGAAACAGTTCCCGACCTTCATCCACGAGACCTGCGAACTCTTTGATTACATCTATGTCAGTGCGGGTGTGAGAGGCTTGCAGTTCAAGCTCAACCCGCAGGACTTGATCCAAGTGGTGGATATGAAAGTGGCTGATTTGACGGTATTTGAAATTGGAACGAAATGAGCTACACCATCCGAAAATCCACCTTGGCCGACCTGCCGACCATCCTCAACCTCCGCGACCAAGCCCGAGAGATTATGCGCAGCTATGGCAACACTTTCCAATGGCCCGACGGCTATCCGCGTGATGACATGTTCAAGAAAGACATTGAGTTAGGTGGAAGTCACGTCATGCTTAATGATAGGGGAGAGATAGTGGGCACTTTTGCCTTGCTGCCCAGCCCCGAGGTGACTTACAATGTCATTTATGACGGCCAATGGCTTGATGATGAGCCGTATCACGTCATTCACCGCATCGCCAGCACACCCGAATCACATGGCGTTTTGGATGCGCTTTTGGACTATTGCGAGAGCCAAGTTCCCAACATTCGCATTGATACTCACGAGGCCAACATCATCATGCGTAAGGGTTTGCAAAAGCATGGTTATCAGTATTGTGGCATCATTTACCTTTTGGATGGCAATGAGCGGTTGGCATTTCAGAAACTATCAGGCCAATAAGCTTGAAAACCTGTAACTTACCATCATTCCGCGAACAAATCCTCCATCCCGAAACAGCCAGTCTTTCCGATGAGAAATTGGGCAGCGGCAAGTGCGCCCAAGGCAAATCCTTGGCGGTTGAAGGCTTCGTGCGATAGGACGAGTTGGTCTGCTGTAGAACGGGCTGTCACGCTATGAATACCGTTCACCTCGCCTTCCCTTTTCACGTCAATGTAAAGGGTATGGCTGTCTGCTGGAGTTTCGATGCTCCAGCGGTCGTAATCCTGATTGACGGACAGGATGTCGTTGGCCAATTTCACGGCAGTGCCGCTGGGCTTGTCAAGCTTGTGTATATGATGGGTTTCGGCCATCGAAAGTTGGTAGCCGTATTTCATCGCAAAATGAGCTAACTGCTTGTTGAGCAGAAACATAATATTCATTCCGATGCTGAAGTTGGGCGCATGGAAAAGGCTTTGGCCTTCCCTTAAACAGCGACTCTTGATGGCTTCGAAATGGCCTTGCCAACCCGTAGTGCCAACCACAATCGGGACATGCAAATCAAAACAACGGTTGATATTGCTCACCACTTGATCCGGCTGGCTGAAATCAATGGCGACTTCGGCCTGTTTCAATTGTTCGCATCGTTCTTCCCATTCTGTTGGATTGTCGATGGTGACAACGATGGTGTGATGTTGGGCAAGTGCGGCTTTTTCCACCTCATGCCCCATTTTTCCGTATCCGATAAGTGCAATTTTCATGGCTAATATGATGAAAAGTAAAGCTGCCGCAACTGGGCGGCAGCCTTAACTTATAGTTTTAAACTTTCAACATTCAACTATTTGAAAGCATTCTCGCTCAATCCCTTGCCACTCAAGGCCAAGTCATTCATATAGCCAGGCACCTCCTTGCCGAGGTACTTGTCCACATACAGCTTGGCTAAGTATTGGCCGAGCATAAAGCCGTGGCCGCGCAAGCCGGTGAGGATACCGACCTCCGGGTCGACGATGTAACGTGGCTCGGTGTATCGACCAGCCCAGCAAGCCAAGAAGCTCACTTCGCCCAAGTTGGGAATCCATTCGGCGAAGACCTCAGAAACGATTTCCAAGAATTCCTTGCTGTTGTACTTGATGTTCTGGCGTGCCTCGTAAGCGTCGGTGTCAGGTGAGGCGCAGCCGATGATCTGGCCTGTGTGTGCCCATTGCTGTCCGTAGACGGCGCTGAAGCCCTTGTAGTGACGGCGGTCGATAATCATATCCAACGGGCCGCCATTGGGTCCCATCATAGGCAAACGGCGCGTGATGAAGGCTTGGTGCTTCACGGGATAAAGCCCTGTATCTAAGCCGAGCATATCGTTGAACTTCTCAGCGCCCCAACCCATCGCGTTGACGAAGTGGTCGCAGGTGTATTCGATGAACTCGCCCTCGTGGGTGCGCACCAAGGCAATGTAATGTCCATTGGCTTTCTGAACGTGGAGCAGTTCGCAGTCCTCGAAATAACGTCCTCCCTGTTGTACACCAATCCAACGGATGTAGTCGATGACGCGACCGGGAGTGGCCTGCCAGCAGTCGCGGGTGATGAGGGCATGGCTATAGGTGTCCTTGCTGTCGTCCCACAGCGGCGAAATCTCCTTCTTAAAGTCCTTGCGCTCAATCATATAGGCATCACTCCAAGCGCGAGAGGCATCGAGTGAGTTGTAGGTGGCTTCATCGTGTACCAAGTTGACATAATGCGTCAGGTGGTAGTTGATGTTGTGCTCCTTCTGCATATTCTTGAAAATCTCGTGGTTGTGTACGGCGATGTCGGCGATGTCAGGGTTCGAGAACGCCGGACGACCGCCACCGATGCAACGCCACGAAGCGCCACGGCTGTAGTTGATCATCACTGGCTTCTTGCCGGCTTCCGAGAAGTAGCGGAACAAAGCACTACCCGCGATACCGCCACCAGCAATGAACACTTCGACCTGCTCTTTCTTCACGTCGTTCATTTCGGGGAAGACAAAGACTTCTTTGGTGTGTGGGTTGTAGAGGTCGCCAAGGGTGACTTGGTTCGACAGCGGGGCACGCGGCGTGGCGTCGCCGACCAACTCAATACCGTAGGAGCGCAAAATCTGGCGGGCGCGTGGGATGCAACGCTTTCCACGGCACGGCCCCATACCCATACGGGTGATGTGCTTCAGTTCATCTACGGAGATGGTCTTGCGGTTGCCGATGACGCGCAACACGCGGTCGAGTTTGATGTCCTCGCAGTGGCAGACGTAAGTCTCGCCTTCGCCCTCGGCTTCTTTTCTTGAGGAAAGGGGAGTGGTGAGTTCCTTGTTGGCATTGTAACGGTCTTTCAGGATAAAGCCCTTCACATCCGTCAACTCAAACACCATACTCGCCTCTCCAGAGGGGCGCGAGGAACGGGCTTTCACGCGGGCCACATTGGTCTTGTTCGATTTCTTGAGGATCTTTTCGATGACACCTTCGCCAATCTTTTGTCCGTCATTATCAACGAGATAGACTTCCGCGCCTTCTTGGGCTTCGTATTCGATGGGCAGGAAGCAGGTGGATTTCTTCACGTCGTAGCCGAAGATGGCCAAGCCTGGGCAACTGGAAACGCACAGCATACAGCCGATGCACTTGTCGTAGTCGATGGTCGGAACGGTGTTGGTCGAGGGCTTGCTGATGGCGCCTTGCGGGCAACTGAACGAGCAAGGATTGCAAGCAAAGCCATAGAGGCAGTCGGCCTGCACGAAAGCCTTGAGTTGCATACGCTCAGGCGTAGGCAGGTTGGGCTTCTCCAACACCCTGACGGGATGCTGTTGCGAGTCGATATATTGTCTCGAAACTTCGAGATAGTCGTCGTAATTGAACCTCACGCCGATGGCTTGAGCCACTTCGTAAGCGACTTGCTTACCACGCAAAACCGCGCTGGTGCCTTCGCCGATGCGGATGGCATCGCCAGCACCGTAGGTGTTGAGTCCGAAAACCTCGCGACCCTTGACAAGCAACTGACTGTCAGGAATCAAGCCCGTGCAAATGTTGATGATGTCGATGTCGTCGATGACTTGTTCAGTGCCGGGGATGGCCTTGAAGTTCTCGCACTTGGCGATGACGGCACCCACCACGCCCGTCTTGTCCTTGTTCGGAATGGCGCGCACGAGGGTGTAGCCTGTCATAATCGGGATGCCGAGACGGCGCACACGGTTGGCCTGCACGGGGAAGCCGCCCTCGCGGGGCATCGCCTCGATGATGGCCTTGATGGTGGCTCCAGCCTGCATACCTTGGTATGAAGTCAGATAGCCGATGTTGCCTGCGCCAACTGTGAGGACTTTCTTACCCAACAAAGTGTGCTCTTGGTTCATCATCTTTTGGAACACGGCAGCGGTGTAAACGCCCGGCACGTCGTCGTTCTCGAAGGTCGGCATAAAGGGAACTGCACCCGTGGCTACAACTAAATGTTGCGCGTCAATATAGCCTATCTCACCGTTTTCGATGTTCTTGATGGCCACGCGACCGCCTTCAAGCAAGTCCCAAACGGTGTTGTTGAGCAAAATGCCTTCGTGGTTGTCGCCAGCCAAAGTCTTGGCGATGTCGAAACCTCTCATTCCGCCGAATTTCTTCTCCTTCTCGAAGAAGAAGAATTGGTGGGTCTGCATATTGAACTGTCCGCCAATGCGGGCGTTGTTGTCGATGACGATGTTGCTGATGCCGAAGGCATTGAGTTGCTCCCGGCAGGCGAGACCGGCAGGACCCGCACCGATGATGGCGACTTGGGTCTTGTAGATTTTCACCTCGCGGGGTTGGTGTTCCTTAGGCTCGGGAAGGATGTTGGCCTCGTTGTTGATGGAGCGCACTTCCTTGACGCCGTCGACGAGGGTGATGCAGATGCGGCGGACTTTGCCGTCCACCAACATTTCGCAGGCACCGCACTTGCCGATGCCGCAGTTGAGGCTTCGGTTGCGTCCGTCAAGGCTGTGGCTGTGAACGGGATAGCCGGCTTGGTGAAGGGCGGCGGCGATGGTCTTGCCCCGCTGACCTTTCACGGTCTTGCCTTCATATTGGAATTCCACAAGGTCTTCCTGCGGGATGTCCAAAATGGGGTGTTTTTCGATTTTGTACATATAGAATGAATTTTTGAGTCGTAAAAAGCGACCGCAAATTTAGGAAAAACATAAAAAGCAAACATAATTGGCGCATTTTTTAGTCAAAAAAACGAAAATCTGCTTATTTTTGCCGACAGAAAACGACACATTATGAGAAAAAGGTTCAATATCACGGGCAGTTGCAATCCGGAAAGGAATTATATGGTTCAGACAGACAAGCGCTTCAAGTCTATTGAAGAACTTATTGATTTTGGGGAGTATTTCACCATCAACCGTGCGCGGCAGTATGGGAAAACGACCACTTTAAGTATGATTTGGCGCAAATTGTCTGACCGATATTTGGTCATAAAAACCAGTTTTGAGGGTGTCGGCGATGCTCCTTTCAAAGATGAAGAATCATTTGCAAAGATGTTTTCGGGAAGAATACTTAGGGAAATCAAATCTGCTGAAAATGAGCAATATGCATCCATTTGGAAAAACCCCGATATTGTGAATTTTGACAGTTTGGGCCAAGCCATAATCGCTTTCTGCCGAGCGTTTCCCAAACCGGTTGTACTTTTGATAGACGAAGTGGACAAGAGTTCCAATAACCAGATTTTTGTCGGTTTCATCGGAATGTTGCGCGATTTGTATCTGGGAAGGGACGAAAACGGTATGAACTATACTTTCCACAGCGTAGTCCTCGCTGGCGTTTACGATGTCAAGAACCTCAAACTGAAACTCCGCCCCGATGCGGAAAGGAAATACAACTCGCCGTGGAACATCGCCGCCGATTTCAAGGTGGATATGACCTTCCATCCCGAGGAAATCGCGCAGATGTTGGGCGATTACGAGAACGATATGCACACGGGTATGGACATCAAGGCGGTGAGCGAGGAGATTTACAAATACACTTTCGGCTATCCCTTCCTCGTGAGCAAACTCTGCAAGGTGATTGACGAGGAATTGGACCAAAATTGGACCATTGAAGGCGTGCAAGAGGCCACAAAACAGACCATTTTGGAAAAAAACACGCTGTTCACGAGCCTCACCAAAAGCCTTGAGGAATATCCCGAACTGAAGCGTTTCATCTATTCCATCTCCATCTTGGGCGACACGGTGACCTACGACATCAATAATCCCGTGATGGATTTTGCCACAATGTTCAGTATCATCAAGTACGACGCCAACCGCAAAGTCAGGATTCATAACATCATTTTCGAGGAGGTGTTGAACAACTATTTCATTGCTGAGCAGAGCATCGCCGATATGGGCAAGCTGCGACTCCAATACAATTATGTGAAGGATGATGTGCTGGATATGGAGATGGTTGTCAGGCGTTTCGCGGATTTGATGCACGAGGAGTACCGCGAAAGCACGGTGCCTTTCCTTGAGCGCGAAGGTCGTTTGTTGTTTCTCACTTTCCTCAAGCCGGTCATCAACGGAACGGGATTCTATTATGTTGAGCCTCAGACCCGCGACAACCGCCGAATGGATTTGGTGGTCACATACGGCAAGAAGGAGTTCATTGTCGAACTGAAAATCTGGCACGGCGAAAAATACGAGCAGTCAGGACGCGACCAACTCTCTGAATACCTTGCCGTTAAAGGATTGGAAGAAGGCTATTTGGTGACTTTCGACTTCTCGAAAAACAAAGTCGAGTCCGAACCCCATTGGATTGAACACAACGGAAAACGGCTTTTTGAAGCCATCATTTAGTTCAAATCAAACTCCTAACCCGAAACTCCCAACTCCTAACTGAGAACAAACTGCATCGTGCTACGGCTGCTTTGCTTCACCAAAATCTTTTTCCCCTTGATGAAGTCGTTTTCCAAGCCGTCTTGGTAATGGCGGATGGTGAAAAGTTGTAGGCCGTCATTGTACTTGATGCTGAAATCGTCGTTGAGGCAAGCCATCAGTTGTTTCAGTTTGGCTTTGTCGCTGTCGAAGCAGAAAGAAAGCATCAAAGCCGAGGTTTGGATCATATTGGCGTGGATGTTCAGTTCTACGCAAATGGAGAAGATAGTTTTCAGGTTGTGTTCGTCCATAAAGGAGAAGTCGCGGGGCGAAATGCTGACCAGCGTTTGGTTGTCCTTTATTATATAAGAAGGTATGTTTTCGTCGTCTTTGCGCCTTGTGCCATCGATAATCGTTGGTGTGTGGTCGGGGTGGAGGAACGATTGCACTTTCAGCGTTATCCCCTTGTTTTGCAGCGGCTTGATGGTCTTTGGGTGGATGATGGTGGCACCGTAAAAGGCCAATTCGATAGCCTCGGAGTAGGGGATATGCGGCAGTTGAACCGTGTCGGCAAAGCGTTTCGGGTCAGCGTTGAGCAGGCCGTCCACATCTTTCCAAATGGTGACTTCCTCAGCATCCAAACAGTTGGCGAAGATGGCCGCAGTGAAGTCAGAGCCTTCGCGCCCGAGGGTGACGCTGTGCTTGCCGTCGACTGTGCCACCGATGAAGCCCTGCGTGAGGCACACGAGGCCACGGATATGCTCGTCGTTCAATTTGCTGATTCTCAATCGCGTTTCGTCCCAATCGGGATTGGCGGCGCGGAAGTGGGTGTCGTCCTCGGCGATGACATATTTTCGGGCATCCAACCAGCGCGTGGGGATGTCGCACTTGCTGAGGTATTCTTGGATGATGCTGGTCGAGATGAGTTCGCCGTAGCAAACGGTTTGGTCGTATTGGTAGTCGTAGGGGTCGTCGGTCTTTTGCAGTTTCTCCCAAAGTTCGATGAAAAGGCCTGCTATGTTCTCCCCAAATTCAGGGTTGGCATCCTCGCCGAAGAGGTTCTGGATAATGCCGTCGTGGTAGGCGATGACCTCGTGCAGGGCTTCCATACCAAGGTTGCCGTCGTGTTCGCGGAAGTCGGCCAAAACCTTCTCTAACATATTGGTAGTCTTGCCCATAGCCGAGACCACCAACAAAATATCCTCGTTTTTATGTTGGCCCACAATGTCAGCCAAATTGCGCACAGCCTCGGCATCCTTCACCGACGCGCCACCGAATTTATAGATTTTTTTGATCATTTTACTATGGCAACTTAAAGGCAAACAGCAATTTTCTTGATAATGGAATTGAACTCTTCCAGTAACTTAATGCGATTGGCAGTTCTGGTTTCTTTGCTCATACTATCCACTCTTTCCATTTCTTCCACGAAGGCTTCTGCATCTGCCCCTGTCAGGATGGGCGTTTCTTTAATTGGTCTTGCCATAGTCTATTCCTTTTTTTAATCTTTTCCGTCTGCAAAAATACTATAAATATGCCAAAATAGTACATTATCTGCACTTTTTCTCCCATCCTTATCATTTTTTTCATACTTTTGCACCCATAAACAACAAAACCCACAACAAACGAAAGAATAGAAAACTAACACATAAAAATATAAGCAAGGGCTGACGCTCTTATTCTCCTTCTTCGAAATCTGGTACGTTTCATCAGTGAGATTAAGTTTGCGGAAGTTCTCGCCCCCGGGCGAGGATTGTTTCCAACTTATTTACTGAGAAGGTTTACCAGAGCCTCCATCAGAAATAAGCGAATCTCAAAGGACAATTCCGCCCTCTTTCGTAAGGCCAAATTTCCTCGCTTTTGATGATGAGCGTTTCAGCAGACCATGACTGGAAAACAAACTTAATTATCAATCAAAAATAGGAGGAAACAAAAATGAAAAAACTGGTTACTTTGGCTATCTTTATGATGCCCCTGTGCAACACCAATGCACAAAATTACATTGAGAAGAACATCACTGAATTTGGCGAAGGCTCACTCAACTCTTACTGTTCCAACATAGATAGTATCGTAATCTATCAGGATGCAACATGCCAAAATAATGCAACTTGGCATGTTGGAGACTACGTCAACGGAACAACTTTCTTCCAAGGTTTAGCCAACCATGTTGTTGTTACACCAGAAATGGCAAGCAATATCGTAATTTTTTACACAGATTGCCATGTAACAAATAAATGGTTCAAAATTGAATTCACGGACTTCGAAGGAGTTCCCGAACCATGGACAGAAAACACGATGTGGTTCGTTCCAGGTTCGACACCCGTACTCCAATCTTACTATTCCCAGACATTGAACTATCTGTGGTCAGATGGCTCAACCGATTGGGAATACACCATTACTGGACCGGAAATGTCTGGCAAAGTATGGGTTCGCATCTACAATGATTGTGGTGAAATAAGTGACACAATCAATGTGTACTACAGCGAGTGGATTTACCGCGCTACAGTCGATTTGGAAACCAACCTGAACAAGGTCACTTGGTCAACCACACCCAAACAAACAGAATACATCAGTGAGATGAAGGTGTATCGGGACGGGATGCTTGTGGGTACCGCTCCATACGAGCAAGGCTATTTCTTGGATAACATCGGTAGCGACAATGCCGCACGAAACTACCACCTTGTATCTGTCTCTATCGATGGCGAGGAAAGCCCCGTTAGTGACCAAAAAGGCACTATCCACACCACCTACTACGAGGACGTGAACAACAACCTCAATATGACTTGGAACACTCCTTACGGCACTCAAGGCACACTGACCTATTTCCAAATCTGCAAATACGACCCCAACACGGGCGAAATTACCGTGGTTGACCAAGTCAATGCCGCCATCACCGACTACACCTGCGGCGTGAACCAATTCGAGGGAGGCTATGCCGTCATCGCTGCCGTGTTTAACGATGGCAAGGGTGTGGAGGAATTATCTTTCTCCAACCTTACCACCGATATTCTTGGCATTGAGGAGGACGGCCCTTCGACAGGCTCGGGGACCTTTACCGTTTATCCCAATCCCGCCAAAGACCGCGTGACTATTGAAGGCACGGGCAAGGCAATCATCACAAATGCCCTTGGGCAGACCATTCTCACGAAAGAAATCGATGGCAAGGCAACTATTGAATTGCCGCAAGGCTTGTATTTCGTGAAATTAGGCGGTGCCACGCAGAAGGTTGTGGTGGAATAGTTTTTTTGGCACGCAGAAATCGCAGAATCTTATGAATCGCAATGCGACGTGATTTTGTCCGATAGGCTTCTGCGTATTCTGCGTATTCTGCGTGAATAATCATCGTCCGGCAGGTTCTGCGTATTCTGCGTGAGATAAATCCATCCTCGGCCTACGGGTCGGGGATTTTTTATCATTGAAAACCAACAATCTATCCGACAGCAAACGACAACAAACGACTGCTGTCGACTACAAACGTTTAATCAACGGCTTTTTCTTGGGGGATGGTGTTTCTTTGCACTGAGAAAAACGAACATGTTATGACAGACAAGAAACCATTCGACAAAGAACATCCGACCAAAATTCCTTTTGAGGAATTAATCAAATTGATTAACCAGAAGTGCGACTACAAATTTGCCATCGTCGACAATGAGGTTGACGAGGAATTGATTGCTTTGGCCAAAAAGGAAGGTGTTGACTTGAAGGGCTACAAACATGTGATTGAAATTTCTGGAATACGACACTCGGAAAAACGGCATGGTAAGCAAAGTAAAGACCGTGAACCGTTGTCAATTGAGGATTATTTGCTTGTTCCATTCATTATTCGAAATAGGGACAAGGTAAGTGTCTCAACATCAAAATCGAAGCGTCACAAAATGAATTTGTTGGTATATGAGAAACAGATTGGATTAAACTATTACTATGTAGAAGAGATACGGACAGGAAATAAGAGTTTGGCATTCCAAACCATGTACAAACGGGCAACAAAAAACCCCTCTGAGGAGGGGTTGTAGGTGTTATCGCGGAGGGTGCATCCTTGCGGCCGCCCCTTTACGTCTTGATAGTCAATTCATTTTTCGTTCCGTGTCCGCGACCAACTGCCTGCAAAATTACAACTTTTTTCAAAACCGTAACCCTGTCACTACAATAATTTAATTAAATAGGAGTTATTCAACCTGACAGCCGCAACTTTTGCACGCTTTTTGACGGGCCGAAAAGCCCCGAAGGGGCGACCCGATGTCATCGGGGAATTCATTCCCCGCGCCAACAAACAACGACTAAACAATCAAACAATCAACATAAAATGATAGAAACTGACATTCGTGAACTGAACGAAAAAATCCAACGAGAGAGCCAATTCCTCGACCTCATCAACCTCGAAATGAACAAGGTCATCGTCGGCCAGAAACAGATGACCGAAAGACTTTTGATCGGCCTGTTGGCCAACGGACACATCCTGCTTGAAGGTGTACCGGGCTTGGCCAAAACCTTGGCTATCAAGTCGATGGCCAGCGCGATTGATGCCGACTTCGCCCGCATCCAATTCACCCCTGACCTGCTGCCCGCCGACCTTATCGGCACTTTGATTTACAGCCAGAAGAAGGAGGAATTTGTGGTGCGTCGCGGCCCCATTTTCGCCAACTTCGTGCTGGCAGATGAAATCAACCGCTCGCCCGCCAAGGTGCAGAGCGCCCTGCTCGAAGCCATGCAGGAGCATCAGGTGACCATCGGCGACGAGACCTTCAAACTGCCGGATCCGTTCCTCGTGATGGCCACGCAAAACCCCATCGAGCAAGAGGGAACTTATCCGCTGCCCGAAGCCCAAGTGGACCGTTTCATGCTGAAAGTCATCATCAACTATCCCAAGAAGGACGAGGAGAAACTGATTCTGCGTCAGAACATTGCGAGTGCAGGCGCGAAAATCAACGCTGTGGTGAAGCCCGACGACATCATCCGCGCCCGCGAGGTGTGCCGCGAGATTTACCTTGACGAGAAGATTGAAAACTATATCACCGACATCGTCTTCGCTTCGCGCTATCCCTCCGACTACAAACTGAAGAAGTTCGCCAACATGATCAGTTACGGCGGCTCGCCCCGTGCCACCATCAATTTGGCATTGGCGGCCAAGGCATACGCCTTCATCAAGCACCGTGGCTATGTCATCCCCGAGGACATCCGCGCTGTGGCTCCCGATGTGATGCGTCATCGTATCGGCTTGACCTACGAGGCTGAAGCCGAGAATATTACCACCGAAGAAATCATCAACGAAATATTGAACACTGTTGAAGTGCCGTAAAAACCAGTCCCGAAGGGACGGCAGCAGCGTAGGCAGGCGGTGTAAACCCCTGCCGAAAAAAATGACGTAGGGTATAATCCTGCGCAAAATGTTGAAACAAAAATAATTACGAAAATTGGAATCAACAGAAATATTCAAAAAAGTCCGCAAAATCGAAATCAAGACGCGGGGCCTCTCGAACCACATCTTCTCGGGGCAGTACCACAGCGCCTTCAAGGGGCGTGGTATGACCTTCAGCGAGGTGCGCGAGTACGAATACGGCGACGACATCCGCAACATCGACTGGAACGTCACCGCCCGTTTCAACCGGCCTTTCGTCAAGATTTTCGAGGAAGAGCGTGAGATGACCGTCATGCTGCTTATCGACGTGTCGGGTTCCAACGATTTCGGCTCGGTTGAACAGTCGAAGCGCGACCTGACTGCCGAATTGGCAGCGGTTTTGGCGTTTTCTGCCATCCAGAACAACGACAAGGTGGGCGTCATCTTCTTCAGCAGCAAGATTGAGAAGTTCATCCCGCCGAAGAAGGGCAGTTCGCATATCCTGCGCATCATCCGAGAAATCGTTGATTTCAAGCCTGTTGAGCGCGGAACGGACATCGGCGAGGGCTTGCGTTTCCTGACTTCGGCCATCAAACGGCGCACCACGGCTTTCCTCATTTCCGACTTCATGACGGACAAGAATTTCGAGAAGGAGATGCAGATTTGCGCCAACAAGCACGATTTGGTCGCGTTGCGCATCACCGACCGCCGCGAGATGGACATCCCGAAGGTGGGTTTGGTGAAGTTCCGCGATTCGGAAACGGGCAAGGAACGCTGGGTGGACACATCGAGCCGCGCTTGGCATGATGCTTACCAGCAGATGATACAGTATAAATCGGCGGAACTCAACCGTGAATTTACCAAGCACGGCATTGATAACGCGCTGATTTACACGGGCGAGGACTATGTGAAACCCATGATGCAACTCTTTAAGAAAAGGGAGGCAAGAAGATGAGAAAAACTGTTTTGTTTTTGATATTTGCAATGCTGGCCGCGACAGTCCTCAAGGCGCAAAATGTTGAGGTGGAAGGCAAGGTACACGACAAAAATGTGCAAGTCGGCAAGCCTTTCACGCTCGATTTGAGCCTCAAGGTGCCCTACGGTTGGTTCGTGGAATGGAACGATTTCGCCATCGACACGCTGTCGGAGCAAATCGACATCATCAAACGCGGCAATGTGGAACGCACTGCTGATGCCGATAGCAATGTCATTGTGAAGCAACAACTTACGCTGATGACTTTCGACACGGGTCAAATCCAGTTGCCCGCCGTCGGCCTGACATACGCCCAATCGTTTGACGACCCGATGCGCCTGCAAGCCTTCACGGAACCCATTGATTTATATGCAACTACGATGCTGGTGGACACATTGCAGCCCTACAAGCCTATCGTGGAGCCTATCGCCGCACCTGTTACGATGAAAGAGGTGTTTCCATGGCTTTTGGCAGTGTTATTGGTAGTTTTGATTGGCTTGGGCATTTGGTTCTTTGCCAAACGGCGTAAAACTAAAGTCGACGAGGAAGGCCATGTCGTCAAAGGCCCCGTGATTCCGCCTTACACCAAGGCCATCGATGACCTGAAACGCTTACGCGAGGAAAAAATGTGGCAGTCGGGCAAGGTGAAGGAGTATTTCTCCACGCTGACCGACATTGCGCGTGAGTACATCGAAGGTCAGTTTGGCGTGAACGCCGTCGAAATGACCACCGATGATATTATGGAGGAAATCAAGCCGCTGCATTTCTCGAAGGAAGCTTACGACAAACTGAAAGACACGATGGTAGTGGCTGATTTGGTGAAGTTTGCGAAATATTCTGCAACGGCATTGGAAAGCGACACTTGCTTGAACAACATGACCGACTTCGTGAACGAGAGTTATGCGCATTATCAACAGACATTGTCGCCATCTGCGTCCCCGCAGATGAATGGTGCTGACAGCGGGACGCTGTCAGCGACAGTGGGAAAGGAGGCAAACCATGTTTGAAAACATCGAATTTGCGAATCCTAAACTGCTGTGGATCTTGTTGTTGGTGCCGCTTTCCATCATTTGGTATGTGTTGCGCCACAAGAAACAAGAAGCCTCAGTGAACTTCTCCGACCTGAAAGGAATGGCGAAACTGCCCAAGACTTGGAAAGCCTATCTGCGTCATCTGCTCTTCGCCTTGAAGATGGCGGCATTGGCCTTGCTCATTGTGGCTTTGGCGCGTCCGCTAAGTTCATCGACCAACTCGACCTCCAACATCGAAGGCATTGACATTGTGATGGCTATGGACGTTTCAGGTTCCATGCTGGCCCGCGACCTCAAGCCGGACCGCCTCACAGCCGCCAAGAATGTTGCCTCCGACTTCGTACAAGGTCGTCCTGGCGACCGCATGGGCTTGGTCATCTTTTCGGGCGAAACCTTTACCCAAGTGCCGCTGACCACCGACCACGGCGTGATGCTCAACATGCTCGGCGAGATGAAAAACGGCCTCATCGACGACGGCACCGCCATTGGCGACGGACTGGCCACTGCCGTCAGCCGCCTGAAAGACAGCGAGGCCATCTCGAAAGTTGTCATTCTGCTTACTGATGGTATGAACAATGCTGGTTCCGTTGACCCATACACCGCCGCTGAAATTGCCAAGTTGTATGGCATACGTGTTTACACCATCGGCGTGGGCACTTACGGCACGGCACCAATGCCTTTCCAAACGCCGTTTGGCGGCACGGTCATTCAACAGGTAAAGGTTGAAATCGACGAAAAACTGCTGACCACCATCGCCAACTCGACGGGCGGCAAGTATTTCCGCGCCACTTCCAACCAAAAACTGGACGAGATTTATTCGGAAATCGACAAGTTGGAACGTTCCAAGATTGAGGTGACTGAGTTTCGCCGCCTCCACGAGGAGTTCTATCCGCTTGTGGCATGGGCTTTGGCCTTGCTGCTGCTCGAATTCCTGTTGCGTAAGACTATTTTCAGAACTTTAACCGATTAAAGCCATGGAAAACGTATTGCGATTTGAACACCCTGAATACCTTTACGGACTGATAATCATTCCGTTACTGATATTGATTTACATTGCCTTCCGTATCGGGCAGAAGCGCCGTTTCGAGCGTTTCGCCCAAATCGGGATGCGTGAACAGTTGGTGCCGACTTACTCCACCCGTCGCGCCAATTTCAAGTTCGTTATTTTCCTTCTCGTCATCGCCTGCTCGATTTTGGCTTTGGCTAACTTGCAGAGTGGCAGCAAGATGGAAGAGGTGAAGCGCGAAGGCATCGACCTTTATTTGGCCATCGACGTTTCCAACTCGATGAACGCCGAAGACATCGTGCCGAGCCGTCTCGAACGCTCCAAGCAAGCCATCAACAAGTTGATTGGCGACATGAAGGGCGACCGCATCGGCGTGATTGTCTTTGCTGACAAGGCTTTCGTGCAACTGCCCATCACCACCGACTATTCGGCGGCTCGAATGTTCCTTTCGACCATCAACACGAGCCTCGTGGCCTCGCAAGGTACGGCCATTGCGGAGGCTATCAATCTGGCACTCAAGTCGTTTCCCGATGAAGCGCACAGCCGTGCCATCGTCATCATTTCCGACGGTGAAGACCACGAGAACGATGCCGCCGTGAAAGCCGCACAAGAGGCCGCCAAACAAGGTGTGCATATTTATACTATAGGTATGGGCCTCGCCGACGGTGCGCCCATTCCGGAATACAACCAATATGGCCATCAAATTGGCTACCGCAAAGACCGCAACGGTAACACCATCATTACCCGCCTTGACGAGCAGATGTTGCAGAAGATTGCGGCAGCGGGCAATGGTATCTATGTCCGCGCCAGCAATTCCAACGTGGGTTTGGAGAAGATTTACGAAGACATCAACAAACTTGACAAGACCGAAATCGATGCCAAGGTTTTCACCGACTATGAGGATCAGTTCCAATGGTTTGTGGCGGCGGCCATCGTCCTTTTGCTGATGGAAATCTTCATTTCGTCGGGCAAACGTGGCTGGGAGAAGAAGTTTAACATTTTTGAGAAGAAAGATGAAAAGGTTCAGTAAATATCTAATAGTCATTGCTTTGCTGTGTTCCGCCCTTTCCGTTTCGGCGCAGAGCGATGAAAAGGCCATCCGCCGAGGCAACCGCAACTACAAAAGCGGCAACTACGAGCAGGCCATCGAGAATTACAAGAAAGCCTTGGAAATCAGGCCGAACAATGCTAAGGCGCAGTTTAACATTGGTGATGCGTTTTTTGCCAAGCAGTCTTACGACACGGCCTACACCGAGTTTCAGAAGGTGCTGGAACTTTCGCCCGATGCCAAGCTGAAATCGGACGCGGTTTTCAACATGGGCAACTGCCTCCTCGCGCAGGAAAAGTATTACGACGCCTTTAATATATATAAGGTGTCGCTGAAACTGAATCCCGAGAACGCAAACGCCTTGTACAACCTCGAGTATTGTCGTGCGCATTTGGTCAAAAGCCAGATTTGGGTGGTGCAGCCCGAACACGGTAGGGTAGAAGCCAACGAAAAGGAAGCCTTCAACGGACAGCGCGTCACCTTGAAGGCGCAACCCGACGAGGATTATGCCTTGTCGAGATATATTGTGGTTCGCGCTGACAATCAGGAGGTAACGGTGGATGTGAGTGGCAGCAGTTTCATCATGCCGAAGTTCAATGTGTTGGTTTCGGCTGAGTTCAAGCAGGCGCACAAGATTGAAATTGAAAAGAACATCAAGCACGGAACGGTGCAGGCCGACAAGCAGAAAGCCATTGAAGGTCAGCAGGTTGTGTTGAAAGGCTTTGGCGAGGACGGTTATATGGTAGACAAGTTCACGGTTTACAAGACGGGCAGCCGCAACGACACGGTTCCTGTCAACGATACGGTGTTCCAAATGCCCGACTTCGATGTTACGGTGACGGCTACTTTCCGTACTGCCTTGAAAGTCAGCATTGATAGTGTTTCCAATGGAACCATTTCAGTGACAGATAGTTTGGTCAAGCCCGGACAAAATGTCGTGGTCATCGTGAAGCCTGACAAGGGCTTCCAGTTGGGCGACTTGCGCGTAGTCAGCCAAAAGGATGCCACCGAGTCGGCACCCGTTTCGGATGACAATGTTTTCCAGATGATTGACAGCGATGTGACGGTGAAGGCAGAGTTTGTGGAGGCGACCAATTATTACAAGGTGAACGCCGACACCACTTTGAAGGGCGGTCATGTCCTCATCGACCAACCCGAAGCCACGCGCCGCGAAACGCTTGCCTTGCGCAATGCGCCTGAGCCGGGCTACCAATTCAAGGAATATGTCATCCATCAGGTGGGTGACACTTCGGTGAAGGTGCAGCCTCTCGGCAATTTCTTCACCATGCCCGACTTCGATGTGGAGGTTTCGGCCATCTTCGAGAAGAGCGAAGGTCAGGACCAGCAGCAACAGCAGCAAAATCAGGAACAACAGCAACAAGACCAGCAAGATCAAGAGCAACAGCAAGACCAGCAGCAGAATCAAGACCAGCAACAGCAGCAGCAAAACCAGCAGCAGCAAAGCCAGCAAATGTCGAAGGAGGATGCGCAGCGCATGTTGGATGCCCTTGAAAATCAGGAGAAAAAGACGATGGAGAAGGTCAACGAACAGAAAGTCCGTCAACAACCCAAGAAGAAGAGCGACAAGGATTGGTAATGTTTAGGTAGGAGGTATGAAGTAAGAGGTAGGAGGTAGGAATGGGGGAGGCTTGTGTGAACACCGTAGGGGTGAAAGAACAATAGGCAGGTGGTGTAAACCCCTGCACTAAATAAAACGGTACCAATCGGTAATGCGGCAGGCGGTGTAAACCCCAGCCGACAAAAAAGGTAAAAAATTATGTATTTTTGCAACCCGAAAAGAAAGAATTGACAAATATGAATAAACGAATCATTTTGTTTTTGATGCTATGCCCGTTGTGGCTCTGGGCGCAAGACGACCCCAAATTGACCGTTTCCACCAAGAAGCAAGTCGTTGTGGGCGAGCGTTTTCAGGTGGTGTTTGAGGCCAACGCCGAGGGCAAGAATTTCCAAGCCCCTTCGTTTGAGGGCTTTACCGTGGTGGGCGGCCCGTTCACCTCGTCGAGTTCGAGTTTCTCGATGGTCAACGGCTCGATGTCGCACACGGTCAGGTGTACATACACCTTCGCTTTGCAGGCCTATCAGGAGGGCACTTTCCATGTCGGATCCGCCACTTTGACCGTGAAGGGCAAAAAGGTCAGCAGCGAGCCTCTCGACATTAAAGTCATCCCCGATGATGGCAGCCATGCAGCGCCTTCGGGCGGAGGTTCGTCTTCGGGTCAAGGACAGTCGCAGCAGAACACAAGCGACCCACAAGTCAGCGGCAAGGATTTGTTTATCAGAGTGATACCTTCAAAAAAGTCGGCCTATGTCGGCGAGCAAGTCGTTTTGACCTATAAGCTTTACACCAAAGTTCCCGTTTCGTCGCTTTCGGTGGAGCGGATGCCGTCTTACGCTGGTTTCTGGACCAAGGACATCACCGACAACAACGGCGGCTCGTTGCGCCAAACTACTGAATACATCAACGGTATTGAGTACACAGCGGCTGAGATTCAGAAGATTGTGGTCGTTCCGCAACGCTCGGGAACCCTTCCCATCGACCCGATGATTATCGAGTGCATCGCGCAAATCAGGACGGAAAGCAACCGCCAGCGCAGCATGGACCCGTTTGAGGCGTTCTTCAACGACCCCTTCTTCAACCGCAACATTGCCAATGTGAGGAAGGAACTCACCTCGCAGACTCTCAATTTGGAGGTGAAAAGTCTGCCCGAAAATGGCAAGCCTGCATCGTTTGCAGGTGCCGTGGGCAACTTCAACTTCAAATCGGAAATCGACAAGACCGAACTGAGCACCAACGAGGCTTTCACCTTGACTTTGACCGTTTCAGGCACGGGCAATGTGGAACTTTTGCAGATGCCTACGCCAGTCTTCCCGCCTGATTTTGAGGTGTATGACCCAAAAATCACGATGAATGTGAACAACAATGCAAACGGCCTTTCGGGAACGAAAAAGGCTGAATATTTGGTGATTCCGCGCAGGGCGGGCAATTTCACCGTACCTGCCGTGGAGTTCTCGTATTTCGACCCTTCGAAAGACACTTACCAAACGTTATCGTCGCAGCCTTACGAAATCAAGGTGGAGAAAGGCAAGGGTGGCGACGAAGGCAGTAGCGGTGGCATCTATGCCTCCAACCAAGAGGGCATCAAGTATTTGGGCAGCGACATCCGCCACATTATGACGGGCAACACGCACCTGAAGCCCATGCACACGGTGTTTTTCGGCTCGGCGGCTTATTTTGTTGTGCTCCTCGTACTATTGGTGCTGTTCGTCATTTTGCTGTTCGTGCTGAAGAAACGCGAGCAATTGAGCCAAGACACGGCAGCCAACCGCAACCGCAAGGCCGACAAGGTGGCGCGTGGCCGACTGAAGAGTGCCGCGCAATTCCTGAAGGCCAAAGACCAAGACAAGTTCTATGTGGAAATGTCGCAGGCCTTGTGGGGCTATATCGCCGACAAGTTGGGCATCGAGCGTTCAAAACTGTCGATGGACACGGTGAACGAGACCATGAAAGCCAAGAATGTGCCCGACGAGTTGACACAACAGTTCATCGACACGCTCAACAGTTGCGAGTTCGCCCGATTCGCCCCCGGCAGTGCCGAGTCGAAGATGGACGACCTCTATCAGCGCGGCATCGACGTGATTTCTAAAGCGGAAAAAGTTTTGTAAAATGGAAAGGAAAACAACAATGAAACGATACACCTTATTAATATGTCTTTTCGCCGTGATGAGTTTGGGTAGAGTTTGTGCCCAAGAAAACAGCGAAGAATGGTTCAATCAGGCCAATGCCGCCTACAACGCAGGCAATTACGAATCGGCTATGACGCTCTATGAACAGATTCTGGCTTCCGAGGTGGAATCGGTGCCGCTCTATTTCAACATGGGCAACACCTATTACAAGATGCGCGAGTATCCGATGGCCATCTATTATTACGAAAAAGCCCTGAAACTCGACCCCTCAAATGAGGAGGTGCAAACCAACCTTGCCATAGCGAATCAGGCCATTGTTGACAAGATTGAGCCTGTGCCTCAGTCGTTTATCGTCAGGGGATGGCAAAATGCAAGGGCATCGCTTTCGGGCGACCAATGGGCGTGGTGTTCCATCGCGGCTTTCGCCTTGTTGCTCTTCGCTTTGTTCCTTTTCTTGCGCTCGCGCAGGATGGGGCTGAGGAAGTTGGGCTTCTTCGCGGGCCTTGTTTTCCTGTTGGTTTTCGGCCTGTCGGTGGTCTTTGCCATGCAATTGAAGCAAGCCTCTGAAAATCAAGACCAAGCCATCATCATGTCCCCGACTGTGACCGTGAAAAGTACGCCGAATGAAATCAGCGTCGATTTGTTTGTGCTGCACGAAGGCACCAAAGTCGACATTCTTGAAACCAATGAGGGATGGAGCAAAATCAGGATTGCAAATGGTAGTGTCGGATGGCTTCAAGCCGATTTCATGCGCCCTTTTTGACGCTTAAACAGACCAAATTGCCATTTTTTTTGAGAAAAAATGATTTTTTTTTCGACTTTTTGTAATACCTTTCAGATAAAGTCCTATATTTGCAGACCATATCTTTGGTAAAATAGAATAATAATCAAAACGAAAACGCTTATCAAACAGATAGTTAATTAAATTTCGTGATATGAAAAAGAGATTTTTACCTTTCATGATGGCAGTTTTGGTCCTCGGCCAGTTCGCCATCGCTGACAACGGCGGTCACTATGTGCCGCGCACGCAATCTACTATGAACGCGGAGAACTTCATGGGAAGCCTTCGCGCCAACCAAAACACGGGCTTGATTGACCCCGCCGACATGTTCAGGGCAATGCAGGCCTCGGCAACGAGAAATGCGGCTGACGATCCACTGTATTGGATTAGCATGGGTCCCGACAACATGGGCGGTCAGACCACAGCCATTCTGTATGACAACACTCCCAATGCACAAGGCAATCCTAACGGTGTGGTTTACATCGGCTCGATGGGTGGTGGTGTCTACAAAACCTACAACTACGGTGTGACGTGGCACCAAGTTGGCAATCAAGACCTGCTGGTCAGTTGCATGGCCCAGGATGCCAACGGCTTGATTTATGTCGGCACAGGTGATGGTGGCTCTGCCGCTACCTACAACGGCCTCAACCAGCAGAATTATGACAACAGCTTCATTGGCACTGGCGTTTGGACCATTGATGCCCGAAACAATGATGCCATGACCCAAGTGGTGGCTCCTACGGCTGACGAATGGCTTTTCGTCAACGACATGGCTGTTGCAGGCAACATCGTTTTGGCTGCCACCAATGAGGGCTTGAAGTATTCCTCCAACAAGGGTCAGACCTGGCAAATGGCCATCGAAGGCAAAGCTGGCGAAGTGAAGGTCTCAAAAGACAACACTATCGTTGCCGCTGTTGACGGTCAGCTTTATGTTGGCACCGATGTCAACAATATGGTTTGCCATTCGGGCACGGGCACCAATCTTCAGGGCGACACCCTGCTTCCCAAGGCCAACGAAATCCTTGACATCGCCATTGCCACGGTCCTTGACAGCGTAACCAATACAACGCACAATGTCGTCTATGCCGCTTGCATCAATTCCGACGGCAACCACGCTGGTGTCTATGTTTCCGAAAACGGCGGTGCCAATTGGTCTGTTGCCTTCCCGTCTGTGACCAACAACCAAGGCCATTCCTTGTATGGTGGCTATGGACTCAACAACCACGGCCTCGTAATCAACCCGCAAAACCCTGGCATTGTTTATGTTTTGGGCTATTACATTTGGACATTGGCCAAACCTACAGACGGCGGTTATTACATTGCCCAACAACTCAATCCTGACACTTACTATAATTCGACTGTTTACATCCATGTCGGTTTGCATACTATGGTTTTCAACCCCAACAATTCTCAAGAGTTTTATGTGGGTACCGATGGTGGTGTCTACAAATTTGGTCCAACAACAGGCGGATATTACGGTTTCTTGAACTGCAACAGGAATTATGTCACCTCCCGTATGTTCAATGTGGCTTTCGGTGGTAAGGATACCCGCGTTTTGGCCGCTGGCCTCGACCACGGTTCTGTGCTGATTGAAGGCGACGAAAACTCCAACACTTTAGGCTATGGCATTTGGGTCAATCCAACCATTAATAATAGCGGTTCACCTATTAATTCTGGTTTTGGATACAATATGGGTATGTTTGGTGATGATGGTCATGCAGGGTCTTGTGCTATTTCCATGATTAATCCCAACACCTTCTTCGTTACCTATAAAAATGGTGGTTTGGCACGTTCCAATACCGCTGGTCAGGACTGGGTTTCAACCAACTTCACTTCTGCCCTCTCCATCAGCACTTCGACCTTCCGTTTGCCCATCCTGCTCCATGAGAACTATAATGATGCTCTGAATCCTCAAACAGTTTGGTATAAGACCGAAGAAGCTCAGCCGAGCGGTGCCACTGTGCAAGTGATGAGTAACAACAACTTCCCGTTCAACTACACATTGACGGCTCCTATGGCCGCTGGCGACTCCATCGAGATCCAAGACCCCGTTTCGGCCAAGTTCTTTGTTTCCTTCACCGATGCCCTCTACATGACGCGCACTCCGCTCCAGTTTGCTGTTGAAGCCAAATGGTATAAGATTGCTGACAAGGCTCACGCCGGTTTCATTGGCGAGCCTCTTAGCATGGGCATTTCCGCCGACGGCAATAATATGTTTGTCGGTATGAAGAGCGGCAGATTCTTCCGTGTTTCCAACATCAACTCTGTTGTTGACGACAACACAGGCACCATCACCGACTCTCTCTTTGCCGTGACCAACACCGAACTCTTCCTGCCTGTCACTGGCCAGTGCATTACTTCGGTGAGCGTCGACCCGCGCGACAATAATAAGGTGATTGTCACTTGCGGTAACTATGGCAACGATGACTATGTGTTCTATTCCACCAATGCCATGTCGGACGAACCCACCTTCGTTTCGAAGCAAGGCAACCTGCCCAAGATGCCGATCTATTCTTCCGTGATTGAAATGGAAACGGGTGATGTGATTCTCGGTACTGAGCGTGGTATTTACAGAACCAAGAATATCGCTAATGCCACTTGGACTGCTGACTCCCACATGTTGGGTGAAGTGCCGGTCATGGAGCTGAAGCAACAACTTCTCTATCATGGTGACGAGCAAACCGTCAATGTTACAGAAGAAGGCGAATTTGTGACCATCTATCCTGGTGTCCACAATACGGGTATCATCTATGCCGCCACCTACGGCAGAGGCGTGTTCCGTTGCGAAAACTATAAGCAACACAGTGGAGCCAGCGTTCCTGAGACTCCAGTGGCTTCGGTCAATGTTGCCATGTATCCTAACCCGGTCAGCAGTCAGGCCACCCTCAGCTTCGACCTCAAAGAAAACGCCAATGTCAGCTATCAAGTGTTCGACCTGAATGGCCGTATGGTGATGAGCCAGAACGTTGGCCGCATGGCTGAAGGTTCGCATCAAATCAGCCTGAATGTCGAAAGCCTCACCGCAGGTTCTTACATCTTGCGTCTCAACCAAGGTGCCAACAACGCTTGCGTGAAGTTCTTGGTTTATTAAGGTGTTTTTGTCGATGGAGTGACAACCGTTTCTCCATGACGTAAAAAAAGGGAAGACAATCTGCAAAGGTTGTCTTTCTTTTTGTATTTTTGCGGTATCATTATGGCTCTATGAACAGTAAACGAATCAATAAAGTCCTGATTGCCAACCGTGGCGAAATTGCGGTCCGAATCATTAAGACCTTGCGCAAGCTGCATATTGCATCGGTCGCAGTCTTTGCTGACAACGACGCAAATGCCTTGCATCGGCGCATGGCCGACGAAGCATGTCCGTTGGGTGGAGGCGCATTGAAGGACACCTATCTTAATGTAAGAAAAATCATTGATGCAGCCTTGGATGCTGGTGTTGATGCCATCCATCCTGGCTATGGTTTCCTTTCCGAAAGCCCTGAATTGGCCGAAGCCTGCGAAGCCAACAACTTGATTTTCATTGGCCCTAACGCTGAGGTCATGCGCCTGATGGGCAACAAGATAGCAGCACGGAAAATTGCTGTCAAGCACGGTATTCCCGTTACTTTCGGCATGATGGGCAGCCATGAGGAGATTTTGGAACAAGCCGACACGCTTCCTTATCCTATATTAATAAAGGCGGCAGCAGGTGGCGGTGGCAAGGGAATGCACATCGTTTGGGAAAAAAGCGAATTGAAAAACGAGATGGAACGCGCTTCACGTGAGGCGGAAAAATATTTCGGTGATGGTACCGTTTTTGTCGAGCAATACATTGAAAATCCGCGACATATAGAGGTACAAATCCTCGCTGACCATTTCGGCAATGTCATCCATTTGCACGAGCGCGAATGTACCATACAACGGCGTTACCAGAAAATCATTGAGGAGTCTCCTTCGCCGACTTTGACGGACGAAAAGCGTCAACAATTATGTGATACGGCGGTTAAATTATGCAAGGCGATTCAATACCAAAACGCTGGTACTGTGGAGTTTTTGGTCGATAAGGACCTGAATTTCTACTTTTTGGAGATGAACACGCGCATTCAGGTGGAGCATCCCGTCACGGAATTGCGCACGGGAATCGACATCGTGGAGGAGCAAATTCGCATTGCTCGCGGTAAGGAGATGGGCTGGACGCAGGAATCCATACAGCCGCAAGGCCATGCCATTGAGTTGCGTATTTATGCTGAAAATCCTGAAAATGGTTTTCTGCCCACTCCCGGCAAGGTGACGGCCTATCATGAACCACAGGTGCGCGGTGCAAGGGTGGATAGTAGCATCGATGGAAGTTGCACGATTTCAGAGGCTTACGACCCAATGATTGCCAAACTGAGCTGTCATGCCAAAGACCGTCAAGCCGCCTTGGAAACAGCCCAACGCGCCTTGAAAGATTTCATCATACAAGGCCTAACCACTAACAAGGCCTATCTTTGGGAAGTGGTCAAAAATGCTGATTTTGTTGAAAACAAGATGGATACTGGTTTTTGCGCCTCGCATCAGGAATCTTTGCTGAAAGCCTTGAGTGATAGTCGTAACAATTTGAATATCAATGATATTGCAGTATCGTTTCTGATGTTCGATTTCTGCAAGAAGCACATTGAGCAACATCCTGAGAATGTTTGGGAGGAAATCGGCTATTGGCGTTATAATATGCAACTTATTGTGGATGTGGAAAGTAAGAAGATTCCTGTCCGCATTTTTGCCACGGAATCAGGAAAAATCAAAGGCACTATTGACGGACATCCTTTTGCGGTGGAGTTTATCCAATATGACAACAAACAGTTGAAAATCATGCTGAATGGTCGCACAGAGACGGTCTATTGCTCTATCAATGACGAGCAGAAGACCATCGTCAATTTCCACGGCCTGAATTTTACTTGCTTCCGTACCGACCAACTAAACGATACGACCGATTACGCTTGCAAGGAAACGGTGAACGACAAGTCGCGTTTGGTGTCGCCCATGCCTGGCAAAGTTGTGAAAATCAACGTAAAGGAAGGCGATGAGGTGAAGGAAGGCTTGATAATGATGGTCGTGGAGGCGATGAAAATGGAGAACAACATTGTGGCCATTGGGAACGCCAAGGTGAAGAAAATCCTCGTTGCCGAAGGGCAGATGGTAGACAATAAAATGCAACTTTTAGAGTTGGAATCTTGAAATTAGAAATTTGAAATCCAGAAATATATGAACTTCGATTTGACAAACGAACAAGAAGCCCTGCGCCAGCGTGTGCGCGACTTCGCCGAACAGGAAGTGAAACCCGTGGCTCGCCAAAACGATGAAGATCAGCATTTCGATGTCGGTCTGACGCTGAAAATGGCCGAACTTGGACTTTTGGGCATGACCGTCCCGAAGGAATATGGCGGCCAAGGGCTTGACAATCTGAGTTATATCATCGCCGTGGAGGAATTGGCCCGTGTGGACGGCTCCACTGCCGCCACCATCGCCGCCGATAATTCCTTGGGCATTGGTCCCATCAAGGATTACGGCACTGAGGAACAGAAACGCAAGTATTTGCCGCAACTTTGCAAAGACCGTCTTTGGGGCTTCGGTTTGACGGAGGAAGATGCTGGCAGCGACTCGCGCGGCACCAAGACCACTGCACAATATGACGGCACGCTGTGGCACCTCAACGGCTCCAAGATTTTCATCACCAATAGCGCGACTCCCATTTCTTTGGGAACGACGGTGCAAGCTATTTCTGGCGAAAAAGACAGCAAGCCTGAGTTTACAGCTCTGCTCGTTGAGAACAAGAAGGAAGGCTTCACGCAAACGCCCATGCACGACAAGATGATGTGGCGTGCTTCCAATACGGGCAAGTTGATTTTCAACGATGTACGCCTCAGCGATGACTGTATCCTTGGCAAGCCCGGCGAAGGTTCTCATATCATGCTGGCCACCCTCGATTCAGGCCGTTTGTCCATTGCCGCTATGGGTTTGGGCTGTGCGCAAGGTGCTTACGAGATGGCTTTGGCCTACTCGAAGAAACGTGTGCAGTTCGGCAAGCCCGTGTGCAAGTTCCAAGCCGTGGCCTTCAAACTCGCTGACATGGCTGTGAAGATTGAGGCTGCCAGAAATCTGCTTTATCACGCTTGCTGGCTCAAGGACCAACACCGTCCCTTCGGAAAAGAGGCTGCGATGGCGAAACTCTATTGCTCCGAGGTGGCTGCCGAAGTGTGCGACAACGCCGTTCAGGTGATGGGTGGCCACGGGCTGCTGAAAGAGTTCGACATGGAGCGTTTCTACCGCGACCAGCGCATCCTGCAAATCGGCGAGGGTACTTCCGAAATCCTCCGTCTGGTGATATCAAGAGCCATTGGCTGCTGATTTTCGGATGAGAAAACTGTAAATTCCGTCAGTTGACTGACGGAATTTTTGTTTTTTGCTTATTGGGAAGGAAGTTTGTACCACTCAATAAATAAAAAGAATTACGCGGAGTATATCTGACTTTTGCCTATCTTTGCGGCTCTATCTCACTTCAATTATGAATCTTCAATCTTAAGTTTTAAATTATACAAAAATGAAAATCAAACATTTAGCCCTCGTAGCAGTATTGGCTATTGGTGCCACCGCCTGCGACAACAACAAGAAGCCTGAACAGACCGCCGAGCCTGTCAAACAAGAAACGCATCTGTCGGACAAGTATGCCCAATATACTTTGACCGGCGACAAAGCCCAACTCATGGAAATGATTGGCGACAACGCCGACATCAAGAAATTGGCCACCATCGCCTACGGTCCATGGGACGGCTTAGACGGCAACAAGCCCTTCGTGGATGGCATTGGCCCGAAACCCGCCGGCGCACAATTCTATCCCGCCGACATGACCGAGGACGAGTGGAACGCCTTCGACGACCCGAACAAGACCAGCCAGTACACTATGATTGTCCGCGACGAAAACGGTGCATTGAAGTGCGTTTGGTATCACGACTATTTTGCCGAGCAAATTGAGAAGGCTGCCTCGTTACTTGATAAAGCCTCCGAACTGGCTGGCGACAAAGAGTTTGCCGAGTACCTCCGCCTCCGTGCCAAGGCCCTCCGCACCGATGAGTATTTCGAGAGCGACATGCAATGGATGGATGTGCGCAACAACAACATCGACATGGTGATTGGCCCCATCGAGAACTACACTGATGCTCGCTATGGTATCAAGGCTTCGCACGAGGCTTTCATCCTCATCAAGGATCAGGATTGGACCAAGAAATTGGCCCGTTACGCTGCTTTTGTGCCTGAACTGCAAAAGCAACTGCCCGTGCCCGCCGAGTACAAGAAGGAAGTGCCAGGCAGCGATGTCGACCTTGCCGCCTACGACGTGGTGTATTACGCCGGCGACTGCAACGCCAACTCGAAGACCATCGCCATCAACCTGCCCAACGACGAGCGCGTGCAACTTGAGCGCGGCACCCGCAAACTGCAACTGAAGAACGCCATGCAGGCCAAGTTCGAGAAAATTTTGGAACCCATCTCCAAAGAACTGATGACTCCCGAATCGATGGAGCACATCAAGTTTGACGCTTTCTTCTCCAATGTGATGTTCCACGAAACCGCCCACGGCATGGGCATCAAGAACACCATCACGGGCAAGGGCACCGTGCGCGAAGCCCTTGGCAACCAGTACAATGCCCTTGAAGAAGCCAAGGCTGATGTTTTGGGACTTTACTTGGTCACCAAATTGGCCGAAATGGGCGAATACACCACTACCACGATGGAAGACAACTACACCACTTTCATGGCGGGTATTTTCCGCTCGGTGCGTTTCGGTGCTGCCAGTGCCCACGGCAAGGCCAACATGCTTACCTTCAACTATTTCCAGAACGAAGGTGCCTTTGTGCGCAACGCCGAAGGCCGCTATGCCATCGACTTCGAGAAGATGAAAGTGGCTGTTGAAAAGCTCGCTGGCGATATTCTCCGTCACCAAGGCAACGGCGACTACGAGATGACCAAGGCATGGATGGGCGAAATGAGCGTTATCCATCCTGAACTCCAAGGCGACCTCAACCGCGTGAACGCCGCTGGCATTCCCGTGGACATCTATTACAACATGGGTCCGCAGGTGCTGTTGAAGTAATGCCTTCTTCCCGGCAAAGCGTCAATCAGCTTTTTAGTATAAGCGTTAAGCGGGTGCTCGAACAGGGCATCCGCTTCGTTTATCTCTACGGGTTTTCCATTGAACATCACCACGACGCGGTCGCTCATAAAGCGCACCACGCTGAGGTCGTGGGAAATGAAAATGTAGGTGAGATGGCGTTCTTCTTTCAGACGGTTGAGCAAATTCAAGACTTGCGCCTGCACAGAAACATCCAAGGCCGAAACGGATTCGTCACAAATCACCAAACGGGGATTCACCGCCAAAGCTCGGGCGATGCAGATGCGCTGGCGTTGGCCTCCTGAGAACTCGTGTGGATAGCGGTCGTAATGCGCGGCTTGAAGGCCAACTTGTTCTAATAAGTCACAAACCAAAGCACGACATTTTTTCTTGTCTCTTTCAATGTCATGCACTTGTAAGGGTTCGGCGATGGCTTCGCCAATCGTAATTCGAGGATTGAGGGAAGAGTAAGGGTCTTGAAACACAATTTGCGTCTGTTTGCGAAAATCGCGCAAATCCTTGCCTTTCAGAGAGGTAACATCGATGCCATCGAACCAGACTTTACCGCCTGTAGGTTCTGCCAAGCGCAAAATGGAGCGGCCTAAAGTGGTCTTGCCGCAGCCCGACTCACCCACCAAACCAAGTGTTTCGCCTTCGTAAACCTCTAAATTCACCTCGTCAACGGCCTTCACATGGTTGTAAACGCGGCTGAAAACGCCCTTGCGCAAAGGATACCAAGTTTTCAGCCCTTCCACTTTCAGGAGTGGCGGCTGGCCGTAAAGTTGCTTGAGGTGGTTTTGCCTTTCCTCAGCGGTGATTTGCAAGTCGTTCAGAATCTGTTGTTTGCCGCCTTGCCATTGTCCGTCCAAAAACTCCTTTACGATGGGCAGGCGTTTCAGCCTTATGTCCATCGGCGGGCGGCAGGCCAAAAGTCCTTGCGTGTATGGGTGTTTCGGATGATTTAGGATTTCTTGCACCGTGCCACGCTCAAGGATTTCGCCGTCGTGCATCACGGCCACGTCGTCGGCGATTTCGTCCACCACGCCAAGGTCGTGGGTGATGAAAATCATGCCCATGCCCGTTTCGGCCTGTAACTTGCGCAATAATTTCAGGATTTCGAGTTGCACGGTCACATCCAAGGCGGTCGTCGGCTCGTCGGCGATAAGGAGTTTGGGATTGCAAGCAATGGCCATTGCAATCATCACGCGCTGTTTTTGTCCGCCCGAAAGTTCGTGGGGATAACTGTCATAAATCGCCTCGGGTCGGGGCAGCATCACCTGTTTGAACAGGTTGATGACACGCTCCTTGGCGGCTTGCTTGCTCACCGTTTCATGCTGCAAAATCATCTCACTGACCTGAAAACCACACTTGTAGACTGGATTCAGCGAAGTCATCGGTTCTTGGAAAATCATCGCAATGCGCTTGCCGCGCACCTCGGCCATCTGGCTTTCGTTGAAATCCTTGATTTCTTCGCCTTCGATTTGGATGCTGTCGGCCTCGATGCGGCTCAGCTTTTCGTTTAGCAGACGCATCACGGCCAACGAACTTACCGACTTGCCCGAACCCGACTCGCCGACCAATCCTAATGTCTTGCCAGCCAGCACGTCCAAATCAATCCCGTGGACGGCTTCGGCCCATTTCCCGTCGCGGGAAAAGGACACTTTCAGGTTGCGTACTATTAACAAAGGAGTGGGCATCGTTGCTAATTTGTTGCAAAAGTATTGAAATTTTGTCTACTTTTGTGGAAAATTTCGCGTTATGAAAAAGACTATTTTCCTTTGGCTTGCCCTGCTGCCTTGCATGGCTTGGGCGCAATTCGACCAGTATTTCACCGAATCCTCCCTCCGCGTCGACTATTGCTTGACGGGTAACAGCACCGTTACTTCATTCTCCCTCAAAGAGTTAATCCATGAGCCGTATTGGAGTGGCTCAAAAACCAACCTCATTGACACATTGGAGTTTGGCAATTATATCGTCAAGGTGTTTGAGGCGGGAACAGACAAGTTGCTGTTTTCCAAGGGCTACCAAAACCTCTACGGCGAATGGCAGACCACTGACGAGGCCAAGCAAGTCACCAAAACCTTTGAGGAATCGGTCATCGTGCCATTCCCGAAGGTGAAGATAGACATTGCCTTGTTCCGAAAGACTTGGGAGGGCGAACTTGTTGAGGGGATGCGCCTTACCGTCAACCCCGATGACTATTTCATCCGCAACTACGACAACCTCAACCTGCCCGTCTACGAGGCATGGATTGGCAACAAGGACATCACCAAAGCCGTTGACATTGTGATACTTCCCGAAGGCTACACGCAGGCCGAGATGGGCAAGTTCATCAAGGATTGCGACTTCTTTGTAGAGAGCCTTTTTGGATATGCGCCCTACAACCGCTATCGCGAGAGTTTCAACGTGCGTGGCGTGATGGTGCCTTCCGAGGAATCAGGTTGCACCATGCCCGGCGACAAGATTTACAAAAACACGGCCATGCGCTTCAGTTTCTGGACCTTCGACTCGGAACGCTATTGCATGAGCACCGACAACCGCGACATCCGCGACCTTGCCGGACAAGTGCCTTACGATCAGATTTATATCCTCGTCAACACCGAGAAATACGGCGGTGGCGGCATTTACAACTTCTATTGCTCCAGCGCGAGCAGCAACAACAAGTCCTCAGATGTCATCATTCACGAGTTTGGTCATGGTTTCGCTGGCCTTGCTGATGAATACTACTATGCCGGTGCCTCCGAACACATGTATAATATTGCCTTGGAGCCGTGGGAGCCCAACATTACCTCATTGGTCGATTTTAGCAATAAGTGGGGCGACATGATTAGAGAGGGAACGCCTGTGCCCACACCGCGAGAACCCAAGTACGAACAGACCATCGGCGTGTTTGAGGGTGGCGGTTACGAGCCGAAAGGCATGTATAGCCCTTACATGGATTGTCTGATGAAGACCTTCAACGGCCATGAGTTTTGCCCCGTTTGCCAGCGCGCCATTGAACGGATGATACTATATTATTCCAGATAACGACAAACTTGAACGGCTACCACAATGTGACAGCCTTACAACTCCAAACTCTAAACTCTAAACTCACAACTGCTCTAAACTCTAAACCCTCAACTTTTAACTTAAAAATGAACTACTTAGACATCATCATAGCCATCGTCCTCTTCCTCTTCGGTTTCAAAGGCTACCGCAAGGGCCTGATTATCGAGGTGGTCACGCTGTTGGCTTTTGGTGTGGGCATTTACGGTGCCATGCACTTCTCCGACTTCACGGCGGCGCACCTGCAAGAGGTGATGGAAATCAATCCGAAATACTTGAATACCATTGCTTTCGTGTTGACGTTTGTCCTTTTGGTGATAGTCGTCAACCTCATCGGCAGGGCAGTGACCAACATCATCAAGGCCATGAATCTGTCTTTTTTCAACAAATTGTGCGGTTTTGTCTTTGGCGTGGCCAAAGGTGTGCTGTTGTGCAGCATTTTGCTCTTGGTACTCAACAATTTTCAACTCATCGGCATATTGAAACCCGAAGTGCGCGAGCAGTCGAAACTCTATCCTTACATCGAGGAAACCGTGCCCTATGTCTATCGTGGCTTCGACTTGGTGAGGGATTATGCCAAGGAGGTGCTGCCTGAGAAAGAGGATGGAAAATCTGAAAAAAATCCCAATGAAAACACACCTATTATATAATAGGGGTCATCATCGTTCAATCTTCCAGTCGGAAAGGGTCTTGGTCTCTTGCGAGAAAGCGATACCTATTTTAATAACAGGCTTGCCCTCGGCCTCGTAAGGGATGGCGTAATCCTTCGAGTTGATCTGGTCGAGGGCCTCTTGCGCCGTGCCGCGCATCTTCAGCTCCATCACATAGACCGCGTCGCGCATGAACACTACGAGGTCGGTGCGGCCACGCGCCACCTTCACCTGCGTGAACGTGCGGCAATTAA
>CACZZO010000002.1 GCA_902785755.1 uncultured Bacteroidia bacterium
CAACAATTAAACAACTAAACAGCAAACAAATAAACAACAAAATACGATGAAAAAGACAGTATTGACATTCGCACTCGTTCTCGCAATGGGAATCGGCACCTTCGCCCAGGAAAGTGAAGGCGGTATGCTGAGAAGAAGCAAGGAATACCAAGCCACCTACCGCAACGACGGTCGTCAACAACTTGTTGACAGAGATGGCAGCTTCATCACCTTGCCCGGATTCGGACAGACTGACGACTTTGATGGTACCACGCCCTTGGGCAGCGGCATAGCCATGTTGCTCGGTTTGGGCGCAGCCTACATGGTGGGCAAGAAACGCAAGGAAGACTAAGTTTTTCCTGCCACGAAAAAAAATCTCGTCATTGGCGAGATTTTTTTTCGTTTTTCTCATCTATATAAGATTTTTTTCTATTTTTGCAGCCTCGAAAACGAATAATCTAACATACCTAACATCAATGAAAAAGACAATAGTAGCAATAGCAATCCTCCTTGGAATCGGACTCTCAGGCATGGCCCAGGAAGGTGGAGGCATGTTGAGAAGAAGCCAAGACTATGAACAAGGTCGCAATGCGAACCGCATGGGTGACCGTGGCATCGGTTTGGCTCTCCCGACTACACATGGCGAATCGGGAGATTTCGATAGCACTACTCCTTTGGGCAGTGGTGTCGCAGTGCTGTTGGGTCTTGGTGCAGCTTATTTGGTAGGCAAGAAGCGTAGGGAGGAGTAAACTATGCCGTTTGTTTTCAGTGTTTTATGGACGCTGTTCAAAAAACACTGAAAAAACGCTTGCCAATCCGAGAAAAGTCTGTACTTTTGCAATCGGGTAAGTCTTATACGACCAGCTCCCTCTGAAATCCCCCAGGACAGGAATGTAGCAAGGGTAGGAGGTTGTAGCGGTGCGATATGAGTAGCTTACCCTTCTTTTTTTGCCTATGAACGAATTCAAATACTTGGTCGAGACCTTCGCCGACCTCCGCATCATGCGCTACCGCATCCCCGAATGGGAAAACCTGACTTTGCAGCAGAAGGAATACCTCTATTATTTAGGTGAAGCCGCCAAAAGCGGGCGCGACATTCTTTTCGACCAGAACTACAAGCACAACCTTTGCATCCGCAAGACCTTGGAAGCCATTCTCAACACCTATCAAGGCGATAGGGAAGGGGATGATTTCCAAAAGTTTACGGTCTATGCCAAACGAGTGTTTTTCAGCAATGGCATCCATCACCATTATGCCGAGGACAAGTTTTTCCCCGAAGTGTCGGAAGCCTGTTTCGCCGAATTGGTAAGAAACAGCGACATTTCGCAAATGCCTATTAATAAAGGTGAAACTGTAGAGGAATTTCTTGATTTCCTGATCCCCATCGTTTTCAGTCCCGAAATTGCGCCCGTGCGCCGCAGCAGCGAGGAAGATATTATTGAAAACTCTGCCGTCAATTTCTACGAAGGCGACCTGACCAAGGCCGAGGTGGAAGCCTTTTATGCCGCGCAACACAATGAGGGCGACGAGCGACCGGTTTCTTACGGACTCAATTCGCGCTTGGTGAAGGAGAACGGCACCATTTATGAAAAGGTGTATCGCGCCGATGGGCTTTACGGCGAGGCCATCAAAGCCATCGTAGGCTGGTTGGAGAAGGCCAACGCCGTGGCCGAAAATGAGGCGCAACGCCATTATACTCAGTTGCTTATCGATTATTACACGACTGGCGACCTGAAAACTTGGGACGAATACAACATTGCTTGGGTGCAGGACAATGCTTCGCACATCGACTTCGTGAACGGTTTCATCGAAGACTATGGCGACCCGATGGGCATGAAAGCCACTTGGGAGAGTGTGGTGGATTTCAAGGATTTGGAGGCCACCAAACGTTCCAACACGATTAGTGAGAACGCGCAATGGTTTGAGTACCATTCACCCGTCGACCCGCGCTTCAAGAAAGCGGAATGTAAAGGCGTGTCGGCCAAAAGCATCATCGTCACCACCTTGGGCGGCGACTGTTTCCCCTCGCCTCCGATTGGCATCAACCTGCCCAACGCTGATTGGATTCGCAAGGAATACGGCTCCAAGTCGGTGACTATCACCAATTTGATGACCGCTTATGATAAGGCCGCTGAAGAGAATCCCAAGAGCGCTTTGAAGGAGTTCGCCTTTTCGGAGGAGGAAGTCGAATTGTGCAAGAAATACGGCCCCGATGCCTCTGTGGTGCATACCAATCTGCATGAGTGCCTTGGCCACGGCTCAGGAAAGTTGTTGCCGACCACTTCGCCTAACGCCTTGAAAGAGTTCAGTTCGACCCTTGAGGAAGCCCGCGCCGACTTGTTTGGCCTCTATTACATCGCTGACCCGAAAATGGTGGAATTGGGCATCATGCCTGACAATGAGGCATATAAGGCCGAGTATTGTGGCTTCATTCGCAACGGATTGATGACCCAATTGGCTCGCGTGGAATTGGGAAAGGATGTCACCGAGTCGCACATGCAGAACCGCAAATTGGTGGCCGAATGGTGCTTCGAGCATGGCGGAAATGTTATTGAAAAGAAAATCCGCGATGGCAAGACCTATTTCATTATCAACGACTTTGAGGCTTTGCGCCAATTGTTTGGCCAATTGTTGGCTGAGGTGCAGCGCATCAAGAGCGAAGGCGACTATGCCGCAGGCAAGGCCTTGGTGGAACGCTATGCGGTGAAAGTGAACCACGAACTGCACAAGGAAGTGAAGGAACGTTACAACGCCTTGGGCCTGAAGCCATACGGAGGTTTCATCAATCCCGAGATTGTGCCTGTGAAAAATGATGGTCAAGTGGTTGATTATCAAGTGGAATATCCGATGGATTTCCTCGCGCAGCATTTGGAATATGGCAGGAAATATAGCTTTTTGGAACCAAAGGGATGGTGATGCCTTAAAGGAGAGAAACCACAAAAAATGATTTTGTTGTTTTTGCTTTGATTTTTGAAAGATTTCTTGCGGAGCAATCCCAAAAGCCTTACTTTTGCAAGAAATATCCAAAGATGAAAAAAGTCCATTTTATTGCTATAGGCGGGAGTGCCATGCACAACCTTGCCATTGCCTTGCACCGCAAGGGTTATGAAGTCACGGGTTCGGATGACGAAATTTTCGAGCCGAGCAAGTCGCGCTTGGCCAATGAAGGAATCCTGCCGCCCCGCTGGGGCTGGTTTCCCGAAAAACTTGATGATAGTTACGATGCCGTCATTCTCGGTATGCACGCACGCATCGACAACCCAGAATTGGTTCGCGCTCAGGAACTTGGCTTGAAGGTGTATTCCTATCCCGAATACCTTTACGAGCAAAGCAAGGACAAAACGCGCATCGTTGTCGGCGGCAGCCACGGCAAAACGACTATCACTTCCATGATTCTACATGTGCTGAAACAGGTCGGCATTGAGACTGATTTCATGGTTGGGGCGCAGTTGGAAGGCTTTGATGTGATGGTGCGCCTCAGCGAAACGGCCAAATACATGGTGATGGAAGGCGACGAATACCTCACTTCGCCCATCGACCGAGTTCCGAAGTTCCACCATTATCATCCTCATATTGCGGTGATTAGCGGCATTGGCTGGGATCATGTCAATGTTTTCCCCACCTTTGATAATTATTTGGAGCAATTCAGGATTTTCGTCCGCACCATCGAAAAAGGCGGCTGCCTGATTTACGACCAAACCGACATTGAAGCCGAGAAAATCGCCCAAGGCGCACAATGCCAGACCTTTGGCTACGGCGTTCATCCTTTCGAGAGCGATGGACTGAAAACCATTTTGCTTTTGCCCGACGGCAGTAGGAGGGAAGTGGGTGTTTTCGGTAGCCACAACATGAAAAACATCAACGCGGCGCGATTGGTTTGCAGGCAGTTGGGCGTGACGGATGCGCAATTCTATGGGGCCATTTCCACCTTCAAAGGTGCGGCAAGGCGGTTGGAATTGTTGTTCGACAATGGCGACAATTTCGTCTTCCGCGACTTTGCCCATGCACCATCCAAAGTGAACGCGAGCGTGAAGGCCTTGCGCGAGCAATTCCCTGAGAAACATTTGATTGCGGTATTTGAGTTGCACACTTACAGCAGCCTCAGCGAAGTTTTCATCGATCATTACCGCGATGCCTTGAAGTTGGCCGATACCGCCATTGTGTTCTACGACCCGCACGCCGTGGCCATCAAGAAACTTGAACTGATGCCAGATGCGAGAATCGTAGAAGGTTTTGGCCGTCCCGACTTGAAAGTTGTTCACAACAAGGCTGAATTGGTGGCACTTTTGGAAAAAGGCCAGCGGAAGAATGTGGTCGGTGCGTTTATGAGCAGCGGCGACTTCAACGGCCTGACGACTGACGACCTAAAGTCCTTGTACGCATAACTTTACAGGCTGAATTTGCTTTCGTCCATTTCCCCGTTAATGACTGGAGCAAGGAGTCGATAGGTGTCGTGTGTATCTCTGTAGTCGGTGAGAATGAGTTCCTTGATGAGCAGGTCGTCAAGTCCGAAATGGAATACCGCCGTTTTGTAGCCAAGGCCGAGAAAACTCTTTTTCTTGGTCGTCAGGGTGACGATATGGAAATTCTCATCGGTTTGTGTTTCAATGAAATAGTTGTTTTCTTCGGCCAAGTCTTGGCATCGACCTTGAAAAGCATAGAGAAACAGGTTGGCGAAGGAGCGCATCAATCCTTTTTTCCTGATTTTGAATGTCCCGTGGAAATATCCAATGTCGAGTTTGATACGGTTGTCATTGATAATCAGATAAGTGCCGTTGTCAAATTCGGTGCAAAGTTTGTCGGGGGCCATGAAATGGAGTTCCCCGTTGCGGTCGGTGATGTCGCTCGATGTCACCAAATGCCTTGTGATGTTGGATTGGAAAGTGGCCACTTCCATGTTGGCCTCTTTGATGCGTTGTAGTAAAACAGTATCTTGTGCATACAATTGCGCTGACAGCAAGAAAGTTACAAAGATTAGCAGTTTTTTCATGGGCCAAAAATAGACAAAAAAAGTGACGCTAAGATTTTCTTGCGTCACTTTTTGTTGGTTTTGTTGTGAAATTATTTGTCCAAACTCATCAAAAACTCTTCGTTGTTGATGGTTTTGGCGATGCGGTCTTTCAGGAATTCCATTGCTTCCACGGGGGTCATGTCCGAGAAGTGGTTGCGCAAAGCCCACACGCGAGCCAATGTCTTTTCATCGACCAAGAGGTCGTCGCGGCGAGTGCCGGAGGCCACGATGTCGATGGACGGGAAGATGCGCTTGTTGGTCAGGCGGCGGTCGAGTTGCAGTTCCATGTTGCCGGTACCTTTGAACTCCTCAAAGATGACTTCATCCATTCTGGAACCCGTATCGATAAGGGCGGTTGCCAAAATGGTGAGCGAGCCGCCGTTTTCGATTTTACGTGCAGCACCGAAGAAGCGTTTCGGCTTCTGCAAGGCGTTGGCTTCCACACCGCCTGAAAGCACCTTGCCCGAGGCGGGCGAAACGGTGTTGTAGGCGCGGGCCAAACGGGTGATGGAGTCGAGCAGAATCACCACGTCATGGCCACATTCGGTGAGGCGTTTGGCCTTTTCGAGGACGATGTTGGCAATCTGCACATGTTTCGCGGCAGGCTCGTCGAAAGTGGAGGCAACAACCTCGGCCTTCACGCTGCGCCGCATGTCGGTGACTTCCTCGGGACGCTCGTCGATGAGCAACACAATCAGGTAGACTTCAGGGTGGTTGGCAGCGATGGCATTGGCTACTTCCTTGAGCAACACGGTTTTACCAGTCTTGGGTTGGGCCACAATCAGTCCGCGTTGGCCTTTGCCGATGGGGGCGAAGAGGTCCATGATGCGGGTGGAGATGGTGCAGCCTTTGTGTCCAGTGATGTTGAATTTCTCGTTGGGGAACAGGGGCGTAAGGAAGTCGAAGCCAAGGCGGTCGCGCACTTCCTCGGGGCGTCTGCCATTGATGAGGTCGACTTTGATGAGCGGGAAGTATTTCTCGCCAGCCTTGGGCGGACGGATGACACCGAGGATGGTGTCGCCGGTCTTCAGGCCCATCAACTTGATTTGCGATTGCGAAACGTAGATGTCGTCGGGCGAAGGCAGGTAGTTGTAATCTGACGAGCGCAGGTAACCGAAACCCTCGGGCATGATTTCCAATACGCCCTCAGCATGTACGGAACTGTCGAACTGGATGACGAGTTCGTCGCGGCGCTGACGCTGCTCAAAACGCTCCTTTTCTTGCTTTTCAAATCGTTCTTGCCTGTCTTGCCGCTGCTGGGGATTGCTCTCATTCATAGGGATTTCCTCGATGGGAATTTCTTCCTCGGCAACGTCTTCCTCCTTGGGAGCCGTTTCAACTATATTGTTATTCTCGTTGGTATGCTTGCGTTTTTGCTTGAAGTTCTCGCGTTTCTCGAAATTCGGCTTCGGCTCTACAAATTCTTCATTGTCAGCGGCTTCAGGGGGCGTAATAGGAGCGGGCTCTTCCACTTTTTCAGGTCGAGGTTCGGTAGCCACGGGCGTTTCTGCGACTGGGGCAGGCGTGGTCTTGGGTTGTTCGTTGCCTTCAGCACCCTTTACGATGCGCGGACGCTTGTTGCGCTTGGGTTGGGCTTCGCCGTTGTTGGAGGGTTCAGCAACTTCTGCAACAGGCGCAACGGGTTCTTTTACAGGCTCTTCTTTTGGTTTCTTAGGTTCTTTTGGGGTTTCTGCGACAGGTTCGGGCTTGGGTTCCGGCTTGTCGTTTTTGGTTTTTTGCTTCTTTTTTGGCTTTTCGCTTTTCTTGATGTCAGGATGGTCAACTTGATGGTCGATGATGTCGTAAATGAGTTGGGTTCTGTCCCTGTTTTCATCATCAATGCCCATTTCAGTTGCAATGATTTTGAGGTCGTCGAGCGACTTCTCATTGAGTTCAAAGATGTTGTACATATAATAATTGATGTGATGATTCCTTGCGGAATGTAAGAGTGATACAATAATTTCGATTGGGATGTTTTTGGGGTCTACAGTTGTCTTGACCCGTAAAAAAGTTTGGCAAAGGTAGGGCTTTTTTTTGAATTGGCAAGTTTTTGTTGAAAAAAATCGTAACTTTGCCCGATTTTAAAACGAACAAACTATGTCACAAAGATTGCAATCCATTTTCTTTTTTCTTTCGGCGCTGTTGTTTGCGCTGCTGTTTTTTATGCCTTTGGCTGAATTTGACGGAGAGTCGAATATTTTGATTTTCAACATGTTTGGTGTTGAAACGGGGATTCCTGATGGCGCAATGCCTTTTTCCAAATGGTTTAGCCTTCCTGTTTTGGTCTTGGGAATAACAGCGATACTCTTGGGCGGTTATTTGGCGATGGGGTTGTTCCGTGCCGTGAAATTAGCCCAATTTGTGAAGTTGCACAAGATTTCGCGCATCAACATTGTCGTAATCGCTGCATGGCTTGCCTTGAGTTTTGCTTTCTATATTCCCACTATCTCCAAATCCGTCGTTGGTTTGGACAATATCATTTACAAAGTTGGTGTGTTTTTGCCATTGGCTTCTTTGCTGTTGAGCATTGCCGCCGCATCGGGATTGAAGAAGGACATCAAGAAGGTGCGCTCCACCGACCGCATCAGATGACCCTAAATCGGTCAATCTCAAAGATTTCCATATCCTTGAAAGTCTTCCCTTCGACAGCCATTCTGACGAAGGTGATTTTCTTGTGGAAGCCGCTGTTGCCCGCCGCTCCTGGATTGACGTGCAGCAAGTTCAGTTTCTTGTCGTACATCACCTTTAATATATGCGAGTGGCCACAAATATAAAGGTCGGGCTTCTTTTCTTCCAAAATACACTTCACTTCGGGCATGTAGTGCCCCGGATAACCGCCGATGTGGGTCATGTAGACATTGACATCCTCCACGTGGAAAAACAGGTCTTCGGGATATTGCAGGCGCACGGTGTGGTCGTCGATGTTGCCATGAACCGCCCGTAAAGGCTTGAAGTTGGCCAAAGCCTCAGCTGTTTGGATGTTGCCCAAATCGCCAGCGTGCCACAACTCGTCAACGTCCTTGAAGAAGTTGAAAAGTTGTGGCACGAGGGTACAATGGGTATCGGATAAGATACCAATTTTCAGCATTTTTATTTCAAATTAATCATGAATCCGATGGACAATACTTCCTTGAATTGCACTTTCGAGCCTTCGATTTTCACGCCTGCTGCGTCGTAGAAGGGGACGTCGTAGTCATAAACAAGGTGGGTGGCGATGTTGGCGTTGAGCCAGTCGTTGACTTTCAGCACAAGCATGTTCTGCCAGTCCACGTCGATGCGCTCGGGATGGTTGAGGTAGTTGGAGAAAAGTTCGAGTTTCGTGTTGAAGTCGATGTTTTTGGCGATGGGATATTGGAATTTGGCCACGGCGCGGGCACCAAACTCATAGCGCACTTTGGGGGCGTTGGTGTGAAGGATGGTGTCGTTTTTGTCCAAATCGTTCACACCGAATGCACCTTCTTCGGCCAAACGGTCATCGTTGACGATGGTGATGCGGCCCGTGACAGGCGAGAAATACAGTGAAAAATGCGGATTGGGTGCCCATTCGATACCAAGACCCAAGCTGATGTAAGCAGGGGCGAGGAATTTCGAAATGTAGGTGGTGGAATCCTCATCGTATTTGAAGCCCTTGGCGAACTGCGAGCGGAAGGCCAACTCGGCGCTGTAACTGAGTTGTTCGTTGGCTTTCAGGCCCGCCAATGAGGTGAATTCAATCTTGTCGTCGGTTTTGATAGGTTTTTTCTTGAAGTCGAAAATGCTGTAGCCCAAAGCGGCGTTCAGGGTGTTGTCCCACTTGAACTTGTTTTTCAGGTAACGGATTTCATAATAAAAGAGGCCTTGCCCGTTGATGGTGCTTTGTCCGCCAGGAGCCCAGTTGGTGTAGGAACTTTGTCCGAAATTGAGGCCGACGTTACCTTTGTGGCTCCAGCCTTGCGGTTGTTCGTCCTGTGCGAAAGAAATGATGGCTAACGATAAAGCCAATGCAGTGAATAAAACTTTTTTCATTGTGTAATGATTTGTTATTTAATGATTTAAAACTTAACTTACGATTCTAAAAACTCTCAACTCTCAACTCTCAACTCTCAACTAATAAGTATTGCCGTCTTGGAAATTGCGGTTGCCGATGCTGAAGGTGATGTCCTGCATGTTGTTGCTGCGGACGTATTTCCCGTTCTTTTCGGCAGGAATCCAGATGGTTTCCTGAAGCAGACGGACCGCCTCGTTGTCGCAGCCGCCGCCCACTGAATTGACCACGACGATGTTGGAAACAGAGCCATCGGTTTCGACCACAAAACTCAAGCGCACTGTGCCTTGGATTTCGCGCTCCTTGGCCTCGGCAGGGAATTTCAGGTTATGGAAAATGTAGTTGGCCATGTTGCTGCCGTCAGCAAAATAGGGCTTGGCCACCTCCTCCAACTGCTTATAGTCGTAAATCTTATAAGAGGTGTCAGCTTCTAAGGTGAGTGGAGCCGAAAGACGCTCGTGGCGTTTCCAATAGCGTTTGTAGCTCTTGGCGTTGAAGTCGACTTCATAATCGGTGTCGTATTCAATGGGGACACCGATGTTCAAGGCGGGTTTCCAAAGGATGGTCTTCACCAAATGGAGCGCGACGGCGGAGGCCGCCTCGCTGAAACTCGACTTGACGGCATATTGGTTGGCATTGCCTTGCGCATCGACATGAAAGCAGACGACAACCTTTCCGCTGATGCCTTGCTCGAGGTCGGCTCCGGGATAGACGAGGTTCTGTGTGATGTATTCCTTGGTAAGTGCGTGACCCGCAACGGGTTCAGGTGCCGTGATTTGCGCTTTCATTTGCAGCCCAATCGTGATGGCCGCAAGCGCGATGATGAGTCTTAAAGTCTTCATGGTGTTCGTTTTTGAAAGTGTTTGATGTTGCAAAATTAGGAAAAATGTTGGAAAAAGTTTTACCTTTGCGGAAAATTTAAGGTCATGGAAGACAATTACAAGAATAACATGGTGTTCGGGATACATCCCGTTTTGGAACTGATTCGCTCGCAGAAGGAAATCGAAAAGGTTTATATTCAAGGCGGTACGCGCTCGTTGGAGATTTCTGAGATTGCCAACACTTGCCGCAAGAACGGCGTGCCCGTGCAATTTGTGCCTATCGAGAAGATGAACCGCCTGACACGCAAGAACCACCAAGGCGTGGTGGCTTTCATCTGTCCGATTGAATACCAGCCGTTAGAGAACGTGGTTTCAGCCATCTTCGAGGAAGGCCGCGACCCGTTTATCCTTATGCTCGACCGCGTGACCGATGTGCGCAACTTCGGTGCCATCGCCCGCACGGCCTACGCTGCCGGCGTGGATGCCATCGTCATCCCCAATCGAGGCTCGGCCCTCATCAACGGCGACGCGATGAAGACCTCGGCAGGGGCATTGTCATTAATTAATGTATGCCGAGTGGAGAACATGAAAGACGCCATCGACTTCCTGAAAGCCAGTGGCTTGCGTTTGGTGGGCTTCACCGAAAAGGCAAAGGAAAGCCTTTGGCAAGCCGACCTCACCGGCCCGCTTTGCGTTGTGATGGGTTCGGAGGAGGACGGCATCAGCTCCGCCTACATCCCCCGCCTCGACGGACTGCTGATGATTCCCATGCCCGGCGACATCGATTCGTTGAATGTTTCGGTGGCCACGGGCGTGGTTTGTTTTGAGGTGGTGCGGCAGAGGATGGGATGAAATTCGTTTGTGTAGTATGAAAAATGTTGTTATTTTTGCAGCGTAAAATCGAAAGGAACTTGCAATGGAGACAGTAACACTTACATTCAATCCGGACATTCCGTTTGCGGCAAACATTGATGCCTTCCTAAAGACCGTTCCTTCAGAAGTGAAGGTTAGCAAAAGCATAAAGCCGAAACGCAAGCGCAGAAGCAATTACCAGATTACCCTTGATACAATCAAAGAGGCAAGAGAGGGTAAGAACGTGACACATTATGCTTCGGTGGAAGAACTTTTTGAAAAACTTGGAATATGATTTACGATGTCATCACGACGAAACGGTTTGACAAAGAGGTTAAACTTTGTGTGAAACGAGGGTATGACATGAAGAATCTTCGTACTATTATTAAGTTATTGACCGAAACAGGTGTTTTGCCAAAGGAATATAAACCACACAAACTGAAAGGTGATATTAAGGGGACTATTGAATGTCATGTAGAACCTGATTGGCTTCTCATCTACGAGAAGACTGATAAGATAAGGTTGATACGACTTCTTCGTACTGGCACGCACGCAGACCTTTATGGGAAGTGAATAATAACAAAGGCGAGGCTCACGAGAACCTCGCCTTTAATATTGCAACAGCGAATCATTTCAAATACTTATCCAACCAATTATAGAACCTCCGTTGCCACAAAACGCCGTTCTGTGGTTTCAGCACCCAGTGGTTCTCGTCGGGGAAATAGAGGAACTCGGCAGGGATACCTCGCAGGATGGCGGCGTTGTAGGCCTGCATTCCTTGCGTGAAGCAGATGCGGTAGTCCAAGCCGCCGTGGATGACGAGGATGGGCGCGGTCCACTTGTCGACGAAGAGGTGGGGCGAGTTGGCGTAGGTCTTGCGCACGGTGGCGTCGTTCCATTGCCAGAAGGGGCCGCCGAGGTCCCAGTTGACGAACCACATCTCCTCGGTCTCAAGATATTGTGCCTCAAGGTTGAACATGCCGTCGTGGGCGATGAGGGCCTTGAAACGGTTGTCGTGGTGACCAGCCAACCAATATACACTATAGCCGCCGAAGCTGGCGCCTACGGCACCGAGGCGGTTCTCGTCAATGTAAGGTTCTTTCTTCAGTTCGTCGATGGCGCTCAGGTAGTCTTTCATACACTGTCCGCCGTAGTCGCCGCTGATTTCCTCAAGCCATTCCTGACCGAAGCCGGGCAAGCCGCGACGGTTGGGCGCGACCACGATATAGTCGTTGGCGGCCATCATCTGGAAGTTCCAGCGGTAGCTCCAGAACTGGCTCACGGTGCTTTGCGGTCCGCCTTCGCAGTAGAGCAGGGCAGGGTATTGCTTGTTGGCATCGAAGTGGGGCGGGTAGATGACCCATACGAGCATGTCCTTGCCGTCGGTGGTCTTCACCCAGCGTTCTTTCACGTCGCCCATCGTCAGTTGCGCGAAAATCTTGTCGTTGACGGTAGTGATTTGCTTGGCCTCACCCGTGGCGGGGTCAACGCTGAAGAGCTCCGTCGGGTGGCTCATCGACTGGCGACCGGCAATCAGTTTGTCGCCGTTCCAATGCACTGAAACATAGTTGTGTTTGCCTTCCGTCAGTTTCTTGATTTCGCCGTTCTCAAGGTTGAGGGCATAGAGTTGGTCGGTGGCGTAGGCATCGCTGATGAAGTACAAGGTCTTGCTGTCGTCGGCCCAGCTGAAGCCCGTGCAGCATTGGTCAAACTTGGCCGAGTAGTCGGTCTTTTCGCCTGTTTCGAGGTTCATCACGAAGATGCGTTGCTTGTCGCTCTCGTAGCCGTCGCGTTCCATGCTTTCCCAAGCCATCAGTTTGCCGTCGGGCGAGATGACGGGGTTGAGGTCGTAGCCCATCATGCCTTCGGTGAGGTTCTTGCACTCGCCGCTCAAGATGGTGTATTGGTAGATGTCGGTGTTGGTGGAGAGGGCGTAATCCCTGCCGACTTTCTTGCGGCAGCAATAAACGAAGCTCTTGCCATCGGGCAGCCATTGCACCTGCTCCATGCCGCCGAAGGGACGCACGGGGGCTTCCCATTGCTCGCCTTGCATCGCGTCAAACGAAGCCTCGATTTTGCCGCTGCTGAAGTTGCCCACGAAGATGTGGCCGTAAGTGTCCACCCAATGGTCCCAATGGCGATACATCAAGTCGTTGTTGATGCGGCCAGAGGACTTGTCGAGGTCGGGATAGATGTCGGCCACGGTCTCTTTCAGCTTCACTTCCTTGGTGAAGATGACCTGCTGGCAGTCAGGCGAATAGAGGAAACCATTGATGTCGTCTTTCTCGTTTGAAACACATTCAACTCCGGTTCCGTCGGGGTTCACTTCCCAGAGTTGCATAATGTCGTCTTTAGGCGCGAGGAAGCCGATTTTCTTGCCGTCGGGACGCCATTGCGGGCTGTATTGGCTGTCCTTGCTCTCGACCAACACCTTGTTTCCGCTACCATCGGCGTTCATAATATATAAGGTGGAGCCGCTGCGGTTTTCGGGCACGCTGTAGTAGGTCACGGCATAGACGATTTGCGAATGGTCGGGCGAGATGGTGTAATCCCCGATGCGGCCCATGCTCCAAAGCACTTCGGGTGTCATGATGTCCGAAGTCAAAGTGAGTTCCTTTGGGCAGATTTTGTCCTTGCCTTTCGGCTCGGTTTCAGGTTTTTGCGTCTGTTGTGTGTTGCACGATACGATTGAACAGGTGATCATGGCTAACAGGAAAAGTTTGTTTTTCTTCATATTATTATGGTTTAGAAATTTGGCGTAAAAATAGGGGTTTTTCCGATATGTGGAGCGGGGAGGATGGCATTTTTTTGTCGGCAGGGGTTGAAACCGCCTGCCTAAAGTCCTGTCACCCCTACGGGGTTTCACGGTGCTGGGCGCGAAGTCCCATCGGGACGGCGGATATTAGGCAGGCGGTGCAGCGGAGCGGAACCCCTGCCGAAATGGAACGATAATGTAAAGAAGCCACATCGGGGCGAAAGAAAAATTCAAATAAATGCTTGTCGTTCCTATGTTTTGTGTTATTTTTGCAGCGTAAACAAACGGAATTCTAATCATAAAATTAAATCAAAAGACAAAGCAAAAGAGTTATAAATTGTTATAATCAAAGCATTTAGACAAGTTTTTCTCTTCGAAAATTGGCGTTTACGAGGGAATAATGCGTTATTAGAATTTGAATAGATGCTCACGTGAGGGCGTGAGCTAAATCATTTTCTGTACGCATTAGGTTACGCCAATACCTCGAAGAGCGGGAAACGGTTAGGTTCACGCTTTTTTTTGTCTGGTGCTTGAAAGAAACAGAAACTTTAATCCTTAAATCTTATCAATATGAAAAAAGTAACGAAGGCAGTAGCAGCCATAATGCTAATTGGAACTATGCTTTACATGAGTGGATGTAAAGAGCCGGAACCCATTGTCACTCCTTTCACTGTTAGTGGAAGCAACGGAGGACACGACTATGTTGACCTTGGCCTGCCGAGCGGAACGTTGTGGGCCACTTGTAATATTGGTGCGGGTACCCCTGAAGGTTACGGTGACTATTTTGCTTGGGGGGACACCTCTCCAAAAACCACCTACAATTGGACTACTTATCAGTATTGTATGGGCGATGGACATACTTTTACCAAATACTGCACCGACTCCACGTATGGCTACAACGGTTTTGTTGACAATTTAAACGTGTTGTGGCCAATTGATGATGCGGCCTTGGTGAAGTGGGGAACAGGTTGGCACATACCGACAATGGAACAATGGAAGGAATTGCGCGACAACACAACCGGCACTTGGACGGTTCAGAATGGGGTGAACGGATTCCTTTTCACTGCAAGTAATGGAGGCCGTCTCTTCCTTCCTGCTGCTGGTTATCGCAAGGACGAAAATCTTATGGGTATGGGTACCGATGGCATTTATTGGTCGAGTTCGCTTTATGTCGGCATTCCTGATGGTGCATACGATTTTGGTTTCACTTCATCCAACAATTTTGTGGACCTTTATTACCGCTACCAAGGCCAATCCATCCGCCCCGTCCGTTCCGCAGAATAATCCAAGTTTTCTTCTTTCGCCCCGCTGGGGCTTAATTCGGAATCGTTTATGTCGGCAGGGGTTTCATTTCATTTCACCGTATGCCTAAAGTCCTGTCACCCCTACGGGGTTCCACGGTGCTGGGCGCAAAGTCCCATCGGGACGGAGGATATTAGGCAGGCGGTGCAGCGTAGCGGAACCCCTGCCGAAACGAAACGATAATACCAATGAAGCCCCGTAGGGGCGAAACTCCCTTGAAAAAGTGTTCGTTTTTGCCAAAAACTCCCTTGAAAAATGTCAAGTTTTCAAAAAGTCCCTTGAAAAAATGTTCAAATCCTTGCAAAAGTCCCTTGAAAAAGTGTATCTTTGCCGCTTCAAATTTTAAATCATTAAAAAATCTGAAATACTATGTTAAGTCAAGATGTTAAGATTGGAAGTGCTGTCCGTTTGGATGGAAAGATTTATTTCTGCATTGACTTCCAACATGTTAAGCCTGGCAAAGGCAACACTATCATGCGTATCAAACTGAAGGACGTGTTGAGCGGCAATGTGCTTGAAAAACGTTTCGACATTGGCGTGAAGCTCGAAGACGTGCGCGTTGAGCACCGCCCATACCAGTATCTCTACAAGGAAGGTGAGGACTACATCTTCATGCACACCGAGACCTACGAGCAAATCCCGATAGCTGGCGACAACATCACAGGCGTGAAGTTCATGAAGGAAAACGATGTGGTTGACGTCGTTGTCGATGCCAGCACTGAGACCATCCTTTTCGCCGAAATGCCTGTGAAGACCGTGCTGCAAGTGACCTACACCGAGCCGGGCGAGAAGGGCAACACCGCCACCAACGCTTTGAAAGAAGCTACCGTCGAGACGGGTGCTATGGTTCGCGTACCGCTGTTCATCAACACGGATGACATGATTCGCGTCGACACCCGCACGGGCGAATATTGCGAGCGCGTGAAGGCCTGATGAAGCCAACGAAACAGAAAGCGCAGGGTCAAAAAGACTTTGCGCTTTTTTGGTTTTTTGCATGCCGAGTCGTTTTGCACGCAGAATGCGCAGAATCTTATGAATCGCAATGCGACGCAATACTTGACAACAGCAGTTTTCTGCGATTTCAGCGGATTCTGTGTGAGACAAAAGCGGATTCTGCGTGAAATAATATGCCAATTCTATCGTTATCCAATAAATTCCTTCGCCGATGAAAATCAAGAAATCTACTCTGAAATCCATAGCGGAACTCATTGATGCTAAGTATGTTGGCCCTGCCAACTTCCCGATTACCGGACTGAACGAAATCCACAAGGTGGAAGCGGGCGACATCACCTTCGTTGACCATCCGAAATACTACGCCAAGGCCCTCAACTCGGCGGCCACGGTGGTGCTTATTAATAAGGAGGTGGATTGTCCCGAAGGCAAGGCCCTGCTTTTGCACCCCGACCCATTCGATGCTTTCGTCCGCCTGATGCGGCATTTCCGCCCCTTTGAACCGCAAACCACGCCGATTAGCGAAAGCGCGACGGTAGGAGAGGGGACGCTTATCATGCCGGGCAGTTTTGTCGGACATCATACTGTCATAGGGAAGAACTGCCTCATCCATCCCAATGTGACGATTTACGACCACTGCGTGATTGGCGACAATGTAATCATCCATTCGGGCAGCGTCATCGGGGCGGATGGGTATTATTTCCAACGCCGTAACGAGGGCTACAAGAAATTCGAGTCCTTCGGGCGCGTGGTCATTGGCGACGACGTGGAAATCGGTGCTCTGTGCAGCATCGACCGTGGCGTGACTTCAGATACCCTCATCGAGAGTGGCACCAAACTCGACAACCACTGCCAAATCGGGCACGACAGTTATATTGGCCACAACTGCCTCATCGGGGCACATGCCGCCATCGCTGGTGTGACACGCATCGAGGACGATGTCATTCTTTGGGGTCGTGTTTGCGTCAACAAGGACTTGGTCATTGGCACGGGTGCGGTCGTGTTGGCCACTTCCGCTGTCGACAAGAACATTGAGCCGGGCAAAGCCGTCTTTGGCGTGCCTGCGCAAGAAGTCAAGAAACAATGGCGCGAGCAGGCTGCTTTGCGTCAACTGCCTGAATTTCTGAAAGAATATTACAAAACACATCAATCATAACGATGGTCAATGGCCTATGGCTGATGGCTCGCAATACGGGTGAAGCAAGCCATAGTCATTAGCCATAGTCAAAATTCAAACAACATGAAAAGAATAATCTTAGTCCTATCATTTTTCCTCGCGGGCATGACGGCCTTTGCGCAGGACATGAAGACCTATCAGTATGCCGAGCGCGACACACTGAATCTTTATCTTGATTTCTACACGCCTGAAACCGTGCATGATAGCACCATTTGCTTGGTTTATGTCTTCGGTGGTGGCTTCATCGGCGGACATCGTGACGGAAAATGGGAGAAGGCTTATTTCAAGCAGTTGGTGGACGAGGGCTTCATGGTGGCCTCCATCGATTACCGTTTGGGCTTGAAAGGTGCCAAAAACCTTGGCCTTTTGAACACCGAGCCGTTGGAGAAGGCGGTTTACATGGCCACGGAGGACGCGATTTCGGCCTTGGCCTATCTGCTTGATCATGCCAAGGAATTGAAAATCAACAAGGATTATATCGTGATGACTGGCTCAAGCGCGGGTGCCATCACTTCATTGCAGGTGGATTATGCGTTGTGCAACGGCTTCCTCAATTACGACATACTGCCTTCGGATTTCCGCTTGGCGGGTGTGGTGAGTTACGCGGGTGCCATCTTTTCGAAGGAGGGCAAGGTGCAGTATCGCAACCACGATCCAGCCCCGACCATGATGTTTCACGGAACGCAGGATAACTTGGTGTCTTACAAAGGATTGAGTCTTTTCAATGTGGGTTTTTTCGGCACGGATGCCTTGGTGAAGCGTTTCGAGAAATACGGCTATCCTTATTTTGCCCGCCGTTTCGAGGGTTATGGCCATAGTGTGGCGGTTGGCGGTCCTTTGACGGTGGATGATTTGAAGTGGTTCTGCCGCCATTATATTTATAATAAGGAGAAAATTCAGGTGGACGGCACATATAACAACCTTGACCTGCAAACCATGCCGCCGTTTGATTACTATACGCCAAAGGATTTGTATAAGTGAGGCAGAAAGATAGAGGCGCATTTTTTCAACTGCAATTGCAACAAGGCGCGTCTCATCGGACGCGCCTTTTGTTGTTCGTCCAGCACGAAGGTGTTCTGTTGGGTGAAAGTCCCTAACGAGTCCCGATTATGCCCCGTTTTGTCCAAATGAAGAAGCAAGCACCTGAATTTCAGATGCTTGCTTCTTTTTGCGGAGAGAAAGGGATTTGAAACACCCTTTCACCCGTTTTGTAATCATTTGATTCTCACTATTATCGCGGTTAATAATTCGTTCATTTTTTCAATGATTTGACCCGTTTTTGACCCGTTCAAGAAGAGGCAAAATTCTCTCCATAAATAAGTTGAGGTGTCTTTTCTTCATAAATGAAGCCACTGCTAATGCATGATGGATGGTTTAGTTGCTCTTACATTATTCACAAGGAAGTGCCATAATATTTCTTTCCTTTGCATGTATTCAACCATACGCCTTTTGTTGTATATACTTCCTTTCTTGAAAATAGGCTTATCTTCATCAAACAAATAGGATTGAAGGTAATCAGATGTGTCTCTAAAGCAATCGGGCAAAGGTTGTGAGAAAGCACAAAATGCACTTCTGCAATCTGCATCTGTTACCATAATTCCCTCATAGATGCATTGGTTATCCTTATTCTTTACTACAACTAACTTTGTTTTGTAGTAATAATAGACACAATAAGGCATTGTTTCCCGAAAATCCTGATAGTCCATAACCTTTGCATTTGACTTTTCTCGTCTCTAATTGTTTTGTACGACTATACACAAAACCCTTATAACTTAGGCTTGTTTGAATTTCGAACCATAAGATACCCATCGACACTATTATTCATAAGATCTATAATTTTCGGCTTGTCGCCAATCCACTTGCGACCTTTGATGAACTTAGCATTTTGGCTGTATTCGTTAATGAATTTGTCAACAACTTCATTGAACGAACTGGCGCAAACATAAAACAACACTTGTTCAGGGACGATTTTTTTTGATATTGGATAATAGCGGGCATACATAGCGTAATATGCGTTAGTAAGCCCTTCATTTTCCCATTTCATTATTGTTGGATGGTAAATGAAAACATCGTTGGTTGTTTCATAATTTCATGTATTTTTTTTCCTCCCCGATTCGCCCGAGTCGGGGAGGTTTTTTTTGTTCCTGAAGAAAAAATGCACTTTTTTTGAAAAAAATCAATTTTTTCATTGCTATTCAAAAAAATAGCATTATCTTTGCATCGTCAAAGAAAGGAAACAAGATATGAAGTACAACGAACTTGAAAGAAGACTTAGAAAAGCAGGGTGCTACGACACCGGCACGACCAGAGCGGGGCATCCGTTATGGTACAGCCCAAAGACAGGCAAATACTTCACAATGAGCCACCACGGTTCGCAAGAAGTTAAGCCAGGAACATTAAAAAGCATATTGAGGGATGCGGGGCTTGAATAAGCCCCACCCCTCAAAGGGATAAAAGTAATCTAAAAACATAAGCACTATGAAAAAGAAGATAATAGCTCACATCGAATGTGGTACCGACGGTTGGTATTCGGTATATCATAACGAAGATTTGCCATTTGGCTTTTTCGGCGAGGGTAAGTCCGTCAAGGAGGCAAAGGAAGATTTTCTTGCCGTGTTTGAGGCAATGCGCCAAGACCATCTTGAACGCACTGGTGAGAATGTGGAGGTTGAATTTGAATTTGTGTATGATGCTTCGGCCTTCCTTCAATATTACAAAGGATTGCTGACACTGGCGGGATTGGCTCGCATGACGGGCATCAACAAGGGGCAATTGTCGCAATATGTGACAGGTCGCCGCCATCCTTCGCCGAAGACTCAGGAGAGAATAAAGGTGAGTGTACAGCAATTCGCGCAAGAATTGAGCCGTGCGATGGCTTGACCTTTCTTTGACACAGTAGGTGTACTTCATCCGCATGGCTTAAATTGAAAAAGTTCCCAGTTTTGGGAACTTTTTCTTTTTCGTGAAGTCACGAAAATGGTATCATTTTGCTGGCGTCAGCAAAATGGTCTTATGTTACTTTTCGCCCGAAAAGGTAACTTGACGGATTCCTTATGTTACTTTTTGGGCGAAAATGTAACTTGACGGGATTCTTTTTTGTCACCGCCGAAAGGGGAAAAGGGTTTAGTTTTGCGGAAAAATACGACAAACATGATCACCATCGACTACCTGAAGAAAACATTGCGCGGTTTCGTACTTTCAGACGGCCAGACCGTTGACACGAACCGTATCCTCGTTGACGCGCCCGACATCCAGGAAGGCCTCACGCAACTCTGCCAGAAGAAGGAACTGCCGATAGCCATCCTCTTCGAGGAAGCCTTCCACTATGACGACGACGACCGCAACGACGTGCCCTACACCCGATTCGAGCAATCGATCTACGTGATGCGCATGGTGAGCCGCGACAAAGGCAGTCGCGCCGAGGAACTGAAATGCTTCGCCGACGTGAAGCGCATCCGCGCCCTGTTGCTCAAAAAGCAATACGAGGGCGACGAGGAACTGAAGGGCTGGAACCGCACCGCCCGCCGCGACTTCGTGAGCGGAGCCGCCAACTATGTGGGCTGGAAGCTGAAGCTGCCCTTCATTGAAAACGAAAGCTGGGAGCTGTAAGCCATGCCAAGGGACCACGGAACACGGGGAACCACCGAGGAATTTAGGGTGGATTGGGACCGCTTCGGCGAGATTGTCATAGAGAGATGGCAGAAGAAGCTGCTCGAGAAGGATGTCTATGACACGGGCAACCTGTACCGCAGCATCGAGTACGGCTACCGCGCCACCAACGCCTTGAACCAGGTGGTGGGGCGCGGCCACGCCTCGGAGGTGAAGGCGGGCACCATCCCCGACGTGTTCACCTTCCGTTTCCCGCTGTACGGCATCTACGTGGAGCGCGGCGTGGGGCGCGGCTACACGCGGGGCAACGGCGGCGACTTGGTGAAGTTCAAGGGCGTGGGGCGAGGCAGGGAAAGGCGCACGTGGTATTACCGCATCTTCGCCAACGAGCGGCACCGCCTTGGCGAACTGGTGGCCGAGCAGTACGGACGCGCGGCGGCCTCGATGATACACACCATTGAGGTGAAGAAGTTGTATTTCGGTGGGGGTTAGGGTTTAGAGTTTAGAGTTTAGAGTTTAGGGTTTAGGGTTTAGAGTAGTTGGAAGTTTAGAGTTGGAAGTTAGGAGTTTTTTCGTAAAATTTTCGTTTCGCAATGCGGAACGAAAATAATTTGTATTTTTGCCGCGTTATTACAAACGAAACTACAAACGAGATTACAAACGAAAAGATTGTTGTCATGAGAAAGCAGAACTACAGGACCAATTTCTTGTTTGCCGAGTCGTCTTTTGCGATGGGTATGGGTAGCCTTATGGGCATCTTTTCGGAATACTACACCTTCAACACTTCCGACACCGAGGCCAAGGCCGACCGAAAGGCTATGGAATCCGACTTTGCCGTTGCCGGAAGCGACCTGTACTCCGCATTGCTTGCGCTCTAAAACCGAGAACGACATGGAAGAAGCCCGCGTTATCCCCAATGAAAAAGAACAGGAGTTGCCTGCCGGAGAGAAGCAGGCAATCGATCCCGCGATTGAGGCCGTGCTGAAAGCCGTCCCCGACGACAAGAAAGAGGAGGCTATCAAGGCCATGGCCGTTATCCAGCAGGAAATATTCTCAGGTCCCATCCCGCATCCGCGCTTGTTGGCTGAGTATGAGAAACTGATGCCGGGCAGCATGGACCGCTTTATGAAGATGGCAGAGCGGCAGCAAGCGCACCGCATGAAACTGGAAGACGCAGCCATCGAATCGCAACTGAAAACGAACAATCGTGGGCAGGTCTTTGGCTTCATACTGGCGGCGCTTGTCGTGCTTGGAGGAATAGGGATGGCCCTTATGGGAATGCCGTGGTTCGGCGTTCCGCTCACCGTGGGTATGATGGCCGTGCTTGTGGTGCTGTTCACCAAGGGCAAAATCCACATGGATGCCGACCTGAAAGGTAAGAAAGCGTCTGTCGATACTCAGTCAGCCGAAGAATAGCTTTGCTACAACCTTGAAAACGACAAAGTTTCCCCAAAACGGGAACTTTTCCTTTTTTTTCCGCAAATTTCCCACAAAAAAACTTGCACAATCGAAAAAAGCCGTATATTTGCAGCGTTCAAAACAATCTGCGGCATGATGAAGCAGCCGCAAACCAGCGGCATTTTTTATGCCCACACATATTGTAATCAATAGAGCCAACAGGCTCCGAGGGACGCTGAAGCAGTAATGCAAAGCAGGTCGGCAGATTGACCTTGAACACCCCTATCGGAGCCTATTTTGTTCAATGTTCAAAACAATCTGTATTATGTTCTATCCAACATCGAAGCGTTCCCAGAGGTGGGACGCCATCTTCCAGACGGTTGACGGGTGGCGCAAGGGCCGCCCGGAGCCGAAGACCTGGAACAACAGCCTGCGGGGCTACATCCGCGCGAACCGCCGCTCGGCCAGCGAGACGGCCTACTGGGGCAGCAAGAACCCCGCCACGCTGCCCTTCATCACCGAGCACTTCAACGAGGTGCTGCGCTATGCGGTGAAGAAAGAGGAGTCGGTGCCCCACAGCGGGCAGTCGAAAGGCTTCATCAAGATCATCATCCTCGAGCGCGAAATCAAGGGCGTGGGCACGGCCAAGCTCACCGTGGGCGTGCGTCCCGACGGCGAGATGATGCACTACTGCATCACGGCGGCGCAGGCCGATTTCGAGGGTTGCAACCTTGCAACCTGTTGACAGGAACGGAAATTGTCGTATATTTGCGGCGAGAAAGGAGAAAGAACGATGATCTATCCAGTATTGACCGAGTTTGAATGGGGGATTGCCGGAATCATAGGCATCATCATTCTGGTTTTCGGCATCCGCTCAATCGCAAGGGAATCACGAGACACCGTAAAGCCTCATGACTACGCCCATGATAAAGCGTTCCAAAGGTACATTGACAAAGAATCGGCCAAGGTCGAAGAATATTATCAGAAAGCGAAATCCGACTGGGAAAAGGAGCATGGTCGCTCTTGGGACGATTAAAAAAGGATTCCTTTTTTTGTCACTGCAAGATAAGGTTTGGCGCGTAATTTCGCGCCAAACCTTATTACATTATGGCAGAAAACAGAGATACTTTTGTTTCCGAGATTTACGTCAACAACGAGCAGGCCAACGATGCCATTGCCGAGATGACGAAACAACTCACGAAACTTACCGACAAATACGACGACCTCGCGGCAAAGAACGAGAAATTAGCCGACAAGACGGCAAAGGCCAAGGCTGCAATGGACGAGACGAGAAAAAGCCTCGAAGGGATGGCGAAAGACACCGATGAATACGCCAAGACCTCAAAGAAACTCAAGGATCAGGAAAAGGCTTACAACGACTTGGCGAAGAAACTCGAAATCAGCAAGCACAAGACCGACGATGCGAAGCGTGAGATGAATTCGATGGAAGAAAGCCTCAAAAGGACCAAGGACGGTGTCAAGAGATTTGGCGATGCCATGAATGACCTTTCAGGAAGAAGCATGGAGAACCTGTTAAGGATGCAGAAACAACTGAAGGCCGAAATGGACAAAACCAAGCCGAACACCACGGAATGGAATGACTTGGCGAAGAAATACCAAGATGTGGCAAAGCGCATAAAAGACCTTGGCGAGGTACAAAACAGCGTGACTACAGGAACGGGTAAGCTGAAAAACGGAATGGGCGGCTTGCTTGGGAAGTTGGGCAATATCAGTTCCATGATTACGGCAATACCCACAATGTTGAAGGGGGCGAGGATTGGAATAAAAGCAATAACGGAGGTTACAAGGCAGACCATCCAAGCCAGCCAAACCTTAAGTGACAAGTGGAACAACGGCATGGCGGCGATGAAGACGACGACGGAGGCTTTCTTCTTTTCGCTTTCGACGGGCGATTGGAGCGCTTTCAACGACGGAATAACCGGTGCGCTGAAGAAAGCGAGGGAACTGGCTGAACTGATGGACCTGATGGGAAGCTACGACATCTCCAATATGTATATGCAGACGGAGTACGAGACCGCTTTCCGCGAAGCCTTGGCAGACTACAACGACCCAAGCAAGACAGAAAAGGAGCGGGAAGAAGCCCTTGGCAAAGCCGAAAAAGCCTTGACCGATTACAAAGGGTTTCTTGAAGGCTGGGGTGACGACACTCGAAAAACCCTGATTGAAGCCTTTGATGTAAGAGGTATCGACTATACCGCCGCTCTTGACGAAGAAAACGAAGATGCACAGGCTGCTTTCGACCATTTCTTTGATGAACTCTACAAGAATGTCATTATTGGTAAAAACAAGGTGGTCAACGAACTGAACGACCTGAACGAAGATGTAAGGAAAAAAGGGATCTGGGCCACTTTGGCGGCGGCTTTCCCTTCGTCAGCCTCCCAAGAAACCATCGACAATTTCACGGAAGCCACACAAAACCTTGCCGAAGCCACGCAAGCCGCCACAGAAGAGGAACGCAACTTGAGACTTGCCTCGCAACTCAATGACGAGACGCTTACAGGTTTGATCCAAACCTACCAAAAGCAAAGGGAAGCCACGCGAAAGGCCACAAGGATGCAAAACACCTACAACAATGCACTCAAAGGCGGAACGACAAACACCAAGAACAACACCAATGCGACCGACGCCTACACCGAGGCCATCAAGAAGGTGGACAAGGCCGAAGCCGCCCAGCTGACCACGCTGAAACAGTTGTATGCCGCCGGCCTCATGGACAAACAGGCCTACGAGGCGCAAAAGGCGTTGATAGAGGAAGACTACCTGAAACAAAGGCTGGCCACAGCGGAACAATACGGCAAGGATACCGACCAATTCATGAACCAACTGCTTGACAGGCAGATTGCCCGCATGGAAAAGGCCAAGGCCATGCTGAAAGAGGAAGCTGACGAGATGGCGAAGTATTACGCAGGTCTTCAAACGAAAGACGAAGCCCGATTCCTCAACAAATCCGACAATGGCATTGCCGACCAGGAAGCCTACGATGCGTTCCAAGAGAAGATATGGCAGAAGGCCGCCGAAATACGTGCCGCCATCACCGAGGATTCGGCGCGGACGGAGTATGAAACCGAGGTAATGTGGGCGCAAAAATTAGCCGAGCAAAAGAAGATCACCGCCGAGGAAGCGGAGAGATACATTCTACAGGCGAAGCTGAAATACGCACAGGCGGCAGCCCAGCAGGTGAGCCAAATCACGGAGCAGGCCTCCAACTTCGTGGCCGCGCTGAAGGAAGCCGAATCGGCACAATTGGAAGCCGAATACCAAAGGCAACTGACGGCGGCGGGCGACAATGCCGAGGAGCGAGAGCGCATAGAGGCCGAACATGAGCAAAAGAAACTTGACCTGCAAAAGAAGTATGCCGACGTGGAAATGGCCGTCAACATCGCCAAGACCATTGCCAACGGAGCGGGTGCCGCCATCAGGGCGTGGCTTGACGCGGGTCCGTTTGCAGGCCCCGTCCTTGCCGCCGTTATCGCCGCCACCACTGCGGCTGAAATCGCCACCATCGTAGCGCAAAGGAACGCCATCAAGAGCATGAGCGTTTCGGCAGGCTCGACAACCGCTGGGACGACGGGCGCGAAGACTGGCGAGCGCAAGATAACCGGCTACGCCGAGGGCGGCTACACGGGTAAGGGCTTGGGCACGATGGGCGTGACCGAGCGTCCGGCACGACCGAAGAAACGGCACCGTGGCTGGCGGACGGGCGACGATGAGGAGGTGGGCGTGGTACACGCCAACGAGTGGGTTGCCCCTGCATGGATGGTGAGGCAGAACCCCGTGATGTTCGCCAACCTTGAGCAATACAGGCAGCGCGGCTATGCCGAGGGCGGCTACACTGGCAAGGGCTTGGGCACGATGGGCGTGACCGAGCGTCCGGCACGACCGCCCAAACGCGGCCCTTCGACAGGCTCAGGGACCGCTGGCTCAGGGGACGGAGGCATAGAAACGATAGTGAGGGTGGCCGTGAGGGAGGAACTGCCGTCGGCCTTGAAAGCCCTTCGGGTGGTGCTTGTGAGGCGCGACCTCACGGAACTTGACGCGCAGACGGAGAAATTCGAGGAGCAGACGTCGAGGTGAGTTTAGAGTTTAGAGTTTAGAGTTTAGGGTTTAGAGATATGAAGATAGTTACAGACAATGGGCAGGTGGATTTGCCCCATGACTTCAGCATGACAATGGAGCGCACCAACCCTTTCCTTTCGGGCAAGGGCGACACAAGCGTACCGGTGACACTGCCATCGTCGGCAAAGAACCTTGCCGCGCTCGGGCACAGGGAACGCATCGACAGGGCGGAACGATATTACAATAAGGTTGAAGCCGTGCTTCAGGTGGGCCCCGTGCAGAAGCGCGGGCAGTTGGTGTTGGACACGGCACACCGGCGCAATGGGATAGATGCGAGTTTCGCCATCGACAACTCGGACTTGTACGTGAGCAGCAAGGGGAAGACGCTGAAGGCGATATTCGAGAGCTGGCGTGGCGGCCTCGGCATGGTGGAGCAGTTTGACAGCGTGGCGGCAGCCATTCCCTTCATGCAGGCCTGCTATGAGGGCACGAACAGCCGTGACTACACGGTGTTTCCCGTGTTGGTGAGTCCGTATGAGACGAAAACCACGGTGAACGGTCAAGAGGTGGTGACAAAGCACTACCAGTACAACAACGAGATAGACGGCAACGGCAACCTGAAGTGGCAGACGCGGACGGTGATGGAGGGTGACGTGGTGATGAGCGTGCCCGCTGGCTACGGCATCACGCCGTTCCTGAAGCTGCACAGGCTGATAGAGCGGGTGTTCCAATGCCTTCACTATGAGGTGACGGAGAACTGTTTTGCAAGCGGGACGCTTGCGGACCTTGTGATGATACACCATTGCTCGGACTGCTTGGTGACTCCCGTGCTGCGCTATGCCGACATGGCCCCCAGCTGCACACTGAGCGAGTTTCTGGAATGGCTTTTGGCGAAGTTCCATGCCCAGCCCATAGTGGACTCGGAGGCGAAGACGGTGCGGGTGGTGCTGATGGAGGATGTGCTTGCGGGAAGCGCGGACATGGACTTGAGCGGGATGGTGGAAGGCGACTGGACGGTGCAGATGAACCCCACGAAGCGCATCGTGCTTACGCCGAGGGGGATGGGTGAGGACGAAGCCGCCGCCGAAACCCCAACGGAGGAGGAAGAAACCCTCGACAGCCTGACACGCCCGGCGGCGAAGACGCTGAACGGATTAGTGAAGAAATACGGCTCATACGTGGCGTTGAACGAAGACGAGTGGGACACGATGGAAGGGCAGAACGCGACGGTGCAAGACCGGCTTGTGCTGCGGTTGGCCACTGGCGAGTTCTACATAGCGGAACGCAATCTGATGACGGGCACGCAAACGATGAAGCGGATAGGGACGAACCACTTTGCCTACGACCGCTACAACAGCAGCGAGACGGAGGAACACGCCCAAGAGGATGTGATACCGCTGATGACGATAGGCGGGAAAAGGGACGTGGCCCCCTACATCGGGGAGCGGCTGCACCAGCACACCAGCACGGGCAAGGCAGAAGCCGAAGAGAAACAATGCCTGATGGTGGCATGGCGGGCATACAACGCCGACTGGCGGTATGGCTGGAAGACGACCGGCACGACACAAAGCCATGTGCCCTACGCCGACGGTGGGTTCGGGCACGGTGACGACTTGGCTTTCAGCCTGACCAACGAGGGGATGTACGAGAGGTTCTGGAGTCGGTGGAACACGCTTTTGCTGAACAACATGGTGCGGCTGAAGGGGAGGGTTCGCTACAGCGTCGGGCAGATGATGGGGATGGACATGGGGAGGCTGAAGCTGTGTGGCGGCCGTCTGCTTTTGCCCGAAAGGGCTTCGGCGCAGATTGGGGCAAGGATGGGGCTGGCGGATGCCGATTTCATACTTACGGAGACCTATACGGACGGGGTGGCGGACGAGGCGATTGCGCCCGGCAGCGGGAACGGGCTGAAATGGAGCGTGAGCAACGACGGCGAGGAAGTGGCGAGGACCCTGTTTGCCCAGTACCAGTCGGAGATAGAGGATTACTACGCGCAGAACAACGAAGGCGCGGATGCAACCTATATGGGCTATTTGTTGTCGGTGGACAGTGCGACCGTCAACCCGGGCACGCCCGGCACATTGGGAGAGACTCGCACAGTGCCGGTGGTTGCCTCGGTGACAGTGCAGTTCTCGGTGGTGGTGTACGAACAGAGCGGACGCCCACGGCCACCCGTTTCGGGTAGCAGGACTTACAGCGGTACGGTGACGTTCACGTTTACGGCGGTGAGCGTTTGAATCCCCCTGCCCCCTTATTTTGTCACTCCAAGTAATACAGCCAAAAGTAAATTTGCATCATTATGAGTTTGAACCTTACACAATTCCCGAGCGGGCTTTGCTTCCTGAACAAGGTGACGCGGTTTGTGATGACCGCCGACAACGTTGTCACGCTGTGGCTCACGCTCGACCCCAACGGGCAGGACGAGGAAATCTTTGCGGGCAGGTACCACCCCGGCCTTGACAGAAGGATTGAGGTGGACGTGACCGGCATAGTGAAAGACTACGTGAAATCGACCGTTCCGACGGGCGAAAACGACTATGTGCAGACGGGCTTCGCCAAGACCTTCGGATACAAGATAGAGGAAGACGAAGGCGGGAGCGAGGATGGCACATTCGCGGTGGCCAACCTTGCGGTGGACACCGAGGAGACCGTGGAACAATGGTGCGCCTCCCATTTCCTTACGCACCAAGCGGCGGAGCGGCGCACCAACTACGAAAGCCCTGAATGGCTGACCTACTACGACCATGAGGGCGACTGGATTGTGGCTGGCCGCTTCTACCCGAAGACGGGCGGCATGGTCGACATGATTGTGAAGTGGGACGAGAAGCCCGGATGCCAGACCGTGAACGTGAACTATGCCCGGCTGATACCGCATGTGGCGCGGCTGCCCCACCAACTGAAGGGCTACTACGACATCATCCTCTACGACGTCAACCTGAACGAGCTTTGCCGCCAACGCTACCTCTACCACGAGCGCAGCGGTCAGGAGCATTACTACCTCTTCGTGAACCCCTTGGGCGGGGTGGACACAGTGATTGCCGACGGCGCCAACGTGCTTGAACCCGAAACGACCCTCAACTACGGGAGGTTCGGCGACAGGTTCGTACCCATCGACGACACGGAGAACGTCAGGAAATGGAAGCAGTCCCTTTTGATGGAATGGCGCGACCGCAACTGGTGGCACGAGCTGATGGCGACACGCGGCGAGGCGGCGATTTACTCCGCCACGCGGAAGGTGTATGAGAAAATCGTGGTCACGGGTGCCGACATATCCATGACTGACAAGGGCCAGATAGCCATGACCACATTCGACTACCTGTTGGCCGAGGCTTCGGAGATTTTGCCTGCGAGCGAGGAAACGAGCCGTGGCCTCACGCAGTCGGCGGCGGATATGGCGGAGGAACTGACAGACTTGAGCAGCGCGGTTGCAGTGGCGATGGAGCCTGACGGCCAAGGCGGCTTCGAAACGGAAGAACTCGAAATCCAAGCCACGATGGTGTTTGTGACCGACCCGCGCACGGTGGTCGCTGCCAGCGAGGAACCCGTGTACTACTACCTTGGAGGCAGCTTGACGGCGGAGGACAGTTTCACCCCCGGCGTCACGCCAATGCCGGTAGTCATCGAAAAGGACGTGTCGGACACCATCCGCTTCGCCACGCAAAACGACAAGATAGGCTCGTTGGACATCAACTATTATCCCGAAACCATCCAAACATAACGGCCATGGCAAAGATTCTGAAAGCAGTTGATTGGTATGTGCATCTTGCGATGATTGTGAGCCTTGGATTAGGCATTGCCGCGTTCATTCTCCCACCCACGGCGGTCATCGACCGGAGCGTGCTGGCCTTCATCGGCGAAATCACGGGCGCGGCGGCCTTGCTGACCTTCCTCACGAAGCTGCCCGAGTACATCGAAAAAGGAGGAACGGCCAGGGTGACAAAAGGCAACACCACTATCGAGGTGGGAGGGAAGAATACACGGGAAAACAACGCAAGCAGCGATGAGGAAACGTATGATGAAATCTGTCACAATTGTGACAGGCACAATGAATAATATTGCACGGACAAAAGAAGTACCATGAACGAATACGGATATAACGGAACGGGCAACGTGATGGCGGTGAAGCAGCAAGGCGACACGTTCATCGTGCAGATGCTGAACCTGCTGGACCGGGCCGTCATAGAGGTTGAGGAAGGGTTTGACCTGACCGTTGCCTTCTATCTCGCCGACGGAAGATTGGTGACAAAAGGCAGCCTCTCCGACGGCAGGATCATACAAGAAGAGGAACTGTACTACATGGAGATCACGCACGACGAGAGCGTGTGGATGACAGGCGACGTGAGGATAGAGCTGACCTTGTCGGCATTGGACAAGAGCGTCGTCTACCACGCCAACGATGTGCTGCATGTGATATTCGAACCAAGGAGAAACAACAAAATCATCTGACAAATGGAAGAAAGAACAATAGAAGTTACAATCGATGGGCACACGGCCACATTGACTTTCAACACAGCGTCTCCCATTGCGGTGGGAATCGACTTCAGCAACGACTTCAGCAACGATTTCAAATAACACTCAAAACCAATAGACATGGCAGAAAAAACAATCACCTGGTACAGTAAACTCAAGGAGGATATCAACGGGCAAATAAAGCAGAATGGCAGGCGTGAGATTACAGGCGCGAAGCTGAACAGCGTGCTCAACAAAATGGTGGACGCACTGGGGAAGAATATGACCTTTGGCGGTGTGGTGAGTCCGGCAACGGTGATCGACAACACCGATGACAATCCGGTATTCTACCTCGCGTTGGAGGCGGGCAACTACCCCTATTGCGGAAACATCGTGGTAGACCAAGGACAAATAGCATTCCTGTTTCGCGACGCGAACAACATCTGGAATCAAGCCTCGTGGAACGCCCCGGACGAGAACTTCACCACGGAAGAAAAGACAAAGCTGCAAGGCTTGCCAACGGTGGAGGAACTGAGAGAGGCCCTTGGCGCAAAGGCCAATGCGCCCGAAAGCAAACCCGGAAGCGACAACCTGGCCAGCTTCGACGAGGACGGCAACCTGAAGGACAGCGGCGTGTCAATCCCCGTGCCGACCGAGGAAGAAAAAGAGCATGTGCTGTCATCGGGAGAGACCGGGCTGGAGTGGGTGCCGAAGCCTGCCGATGGCGATGATGCCTATGGTGTGTATGTAAAGGAATACAAGGAAGAGCATGGAGGCTCTACTGATGGCATGTTGACAAGACCGCAATGGCTTGCCTCACTTAAAGGTGATAAAGGAGATACAGGACACAATCCAAACTTAGGCAGTTATAGGTTAGTTGACGGTGATATAACTCCAGAACCGCCACAGCCAACGAAAATTGGAGACTACATAGTTGTGATTGACGATGGTAAGGCTTTTAAATATATTTGGGATGATTCTTTGTCAGATTGGGTTAATTCTGAAGTCGAAGCAGGTTCGCAATTCTCTACAGGTGAATATATCGAGCAAGTTGGAATTGACAATGAGCCTACTGAGAAAAGTGATAATCTTGTCAAAAGTAGTGGAGTTGCAGAGATATATGGAGTTTATTATGAGGAAAATCCTGAATACATGAGAGTTGTTACAGACGAGGATTTAAATATAATAGCTGGTGTAAAGAAAGACGGCACTGTCTTTGCAAAAAAGAGAATTGAGGCTCCGAATCTTAATATGGATGAAAAGGTTGACAAAGAGGAGGGAAAGAGTCTTATAGACGAGGATTATGCCGATATGGTAGAATGTGTTGATAATCCTGAATGGCTGTTCGTTGAACTTGACGAAAACAACAATATAATAAGAGGTATTAAAAAAGATGGCTCTATATATGAAGTCGGTAAAAAAGAAAGCAAGCTGTCACTTAACATCAAATTGGAAGAAGGTGTTATAGGAAATACAGGAATAGAAAGTTATAGATATTCTGAGTTTTCGTCAGGCAAGAGAAGTGCATATTACATAAATCTTGATGGATGTAAAAATATATCATTTGACCAAAATTGCAAGGTGTATAAGTATGGAGATAGCCATTCTTATACTGGTTTTATAAATGCTATTGCAAACTCAAATGTTTCTGTATCTAACTGCAAATATATCAGGATTGGATGCGAAAACACTGTCAACCGTATAAGTGTCCATTATTCCGATAGTTATGATGTGCATGAGGAGAAAAGAGTTCAGATGAACCAAGATTTCGATAGGGTCACATTCCGTGTAGATTCAAACATATTTACATCCTCTTTACTAATGTTGCCACCGAATTATACTGCAACAGGCAAGAAAGTGCCTCTGATTTTATGGGACAACGGCGATGGAAACTATATTAACTGGAATGAATATAATATAGGTGGTAACAAGAATGGCCCCAAAACAGGCCTTGAATACTTGAGAGATTCAGGATTCGCAGTGCTTGAGATATACAGCTGGGGCAGCTTTTACTATCAAGGAAACAATGAATATTACTACGGATGCGGAAACAGAGGGGCGATGCCTATACCTACTCATATCAAGACACATAATGCAGGTGTTCAATATATATGTGACAGGTATAATATTGACATTGAAAATGTGTTCCATTTATCTAAATCAGGCAGTGGCAAACTTGCGCTTTACTACGCACTTGAGAAGCCTGAATTTGGGCTTAAGTCAATATATGCGTTTGCTCCAGTCTTTGACGACCTGAATTTCGGTAGATGGGGATTTTCTGGTTATAGACGAGCACTTTACGCAGAATTAAACCCTGAAGGCACGCAAGATCAACTTGAACAGTTCTTGAATGGATATGACGATACAGACACTGCAAATATTAATCATCATGGTTGGTATTTTAATAATAGAATAATGTACGGGCCCCATAATACTGGTGAAGATATGATACCAGAAGATGTTGCAAGCCATTTATTTGAAATCAACCAAGATTTCATAAGGAAAAACATCAGTAAATTTACAACTGTTTGCGTCAGTTGGATGAATCTCGTCGGTCAGACACCAGAGGAAAAATTCCAAGACACCCTTGATTGGGGCTATAAGTTTCATGTCACAGATAATGGCAACTGGGAAAATCATGAATCTCCAGATTCACAAGGAAACTATCCTATATACAATACAAACACAGACATATACAATAAGCACGACCTTACAATGATAAGCAACAGTCATATTCCAATTACAGTGCTTATGGCAAAGGACGACCAACAGACACCTTACTGGAGTGCGCTTGAAGTTGTCAACCAACTAAGGAATGGAGGAACTGACGCGACAATAGTTCCTCTTAAAATGGGCTCTCATAGCGGACATACTGCACCAGACTGGCACACAAACGGAGATAACGCTGAAGAAAATGTCACCACAATTCTCGGTATTCATTATGATGGGGTGCCAATCGGATTTTACTATGCCTGTCAAGATATACAGAAGAGATTTCTTTATATAAATGAATAACATTAATAACATAAATACTAACAAATAAAATAAAAACATTATGAGTAATAATTGTTTAGTTACAAAATACAAAGGTTCGGTCAATATTGAGAACCCAGAGAAATTCGGTTATACCAAGATTCATATCGACCCTCATCCAAATCCAAGTGGAAATGTTGCATCAAAAATCACATTGGTATTTGACGAAGCGGTTGACTTGTTTATGGATAACATAACAGAAAATTGTCATTTCACAACATCAGATGGTAGTAATAATTTAGGAACTAAAAAAACAAATTTTATAACAGGGAGTATATATATATCAGACGGTTCTTGTGATTTGTATATACCGAAGTATAATCATTTGACAGAAATTGAATTACTATCAACTGCAAATAAAAGAGCTGTAATTGATTTTGATAATTTTGTTTATTCTACAAAGTTAGTTTATCTTTCCTTATATCCTGCCGTATATGGCAGCAGCTATGCAAAAGATGTGAGTGGAGAACTTTCAAGTAGTATGCTTAAAGACACAATTAAAACTATACGACTTGGTGATAGTGGGAATTTAAGAGGAAACCTTACGGATATTGTAAAAACTAAATCATCACTGGAGATAGTAGATGTATGGAAATCACAGATGGAATTTGACATGAGTATCCTTGAGAATTACGGACAACAAATCAAGTATCTCGGTCTGCCAAACAATCTTACAAACGCAGATATAAAATATTTCGGATACACAAATTCAAATGTAGGTGGTGTGGGAGCGATAGCTTTTGAATTAGTCACAGGTACCCTTGAAAATCTTGCTTCTATCAGGGCGGAAAAAATTCAAGACTCAGGCGATATTTATATAAGGGCATATAATAGTTTTACGAATGTCACTTACAACGATACTCCAATAAATGAGATGTCTATAGATGGTAATGGTACTGTCTTGAAAGTGTCGTTTAATTCAAGCGGTATTATTACAGGACTTTTAAGAGTTTCTTCTATGCCTTCTGTTTCATAGTGCAAGTATGATTTAAGTAATGGAATGGACTGAAATCATACTTGCACTATGACCGAAAGAAACGTGATAAACGGAGTTGCTGCATCTATGCTGTCACCCTTCATTGAGGGGTGGCAGTAGATGCTGGAAAAATAAATAGTTATGGAATGGACTGAGATACTTAACTACATCTTCGGAGGAACAAGCGTGAATGGTGTAGAATCTATAAGTCTATGTTTTAAGGCTTAGTATAGCGTCCCGGCCAAGGCCGTCGGGCTAATCCGTTCAGACATATTCGACTCACAAGAGGCGGTTTCGTCTCATACTCACTGCTATCCCATGACGCGGTTAGAAGTGAATGACGGCGCATTTTCGGCGAATATCCTCGGCCTTTGACTTGCTGACATATTTTTGTGTCATTTCAAGACTATGGTGGTCGGCAAGTTCCTGGACCATCTTCGCCGGTGCCCCAGCCTCAAGCATTTCCGTGATGCCAGTGTCCTTTAGGCTGTAATACTTGTAACACATTGGCAGACCTAATGCTTTACGAATGTTTGACCATGTGCGCCCCGTGTCGCGCGTGGTCAACATTTTTGTTCCTGGTTGGTAGTTTGTGGAAAACAGGTATTGGTTTGACAATGCACTTTTGATGTGGTCGGCCATCAGAATGGCTATTTCCATCGGCATTGATATTTGCCGCTCACAGTGATTTTTTGCAACCTCAGCCGGTATGACGATAAGATTGTTTTTCATGCTGATGTATGAGACCTTCAGCATGAGCAACTCTTTTGGACGGATAAGGCAATGGTAGGTGAGGAGACAAATGAGCCAATACCCATCCATACCCTCACGATGTAGGTAGTTCATGACTTTTTCGCGCACCTCTGGAGGAATGACCGTCCTTGTCTTTTCATCCACACGCTTCAACTTGATGGAGGCAAATGGATTCTCCTTGGCCAATCCCTTATCCACGCAGAAGTTGAAGAACTGCCCCATGAAACGGATATAGTTGTTGTAGGTCTTTGCGGACACATCACGATTTTCGATGAAAATCATGTACCGTTGTGCCGACTGCCTACAAAATTCATAGATGGGCTTGTCGGCCATATTATATAAGGTGCAAAATTCGAGGAAAGCTTTTGTCATGCTGTCATAACTTCTCAGGCTGTCAGGGCGAAGACCCGCATAGGACTTTTTATATAGCCGTATAGCTTCGGCAACAGTGACAACTTTTGAAAAACCAGACTTTTCAATAATCGGATTCCAGCCCTCATATAGCTGCTTGTTGATTTGCTGCACCATCATCCGGCCATATTTCATCCGTTCCCGTTTGTCGCGGATATGGTTCAGCTTCATGCGCTGCCGTTCAAGCAGACCGGTGGAAGGATTCTTGGCGTAGAATACGATAGTGGTGCTGGAAGCGTTGTCGTGAATTTCGGCAGGGCGAAAATCGACAAAGATTTGGGATGACATTTTTTTTATTCCTTTCCATTTTTTCTCGCGAAAATCCAGAAAAGAATCAAAGTTACTGACCCGATTTTGGCACGGCAAGTTTTTGAAACCTTTGTAAATTACTGAATTTCAAAAACTTGCCGAAATTTTGCGGAGAGAAAGGGATTCGAACCCTTGGAACGCAAAGCGTTCAACGGTTTTCGAGACCGCCCCGATCGACCACTCCGGCATCTCTCCTTGCTGCCTCATTCGGCAGGGTCTTTCATTCTAAAGGCGACTCTCAGCCGCCCTTGCGGAGACAGAGGGATTCGAACCCCCGAAGCCTTTCGGCTTAACGGTTTTCAAGACCGCCGCTATCGACCACTCAGCCATATCTCCGCTGCAAAAGTACGACATTTTTCAATCGGTTGAGAATTTTCCCGAAAAAAAATTCCTATTTGCCGCGAAAACATTATCTTTGCAACATGAAATATTGTTTGCTATGAAAAGAATTATTGTTGTTATCTTGCTCATTCTGTTGGCTTTTGGCGGCAACGCACAGGTGAAAGCCAAGCGACTGAAGTCCTACCTCTCAACGACGGCCTATTGCGTCCCAGGGATGACACCTTATCTGGAAAACGCCATTGCTTTCGACTGCCGGTCGGCGCTTTACAAGGAATTTGAGCCTGGAAAGTTCAAGGCGACGGTTGAAATCCAGACTGTTTTCCGCGACGGAGAAAAGATTTGCGCCTATTCCAAGATTGCCTTGGACAGCCCTGTGGTGACCGACACCGCGAACATTGACGGTGCCTTCATCGACCAGCAGCGTTTCTCCTTGCCTAACGGCGAGTATCAGTTGGAAATCGGCATTACCGACATGAACAGTGGCGAGGCCCTGCCGTCGGAGAGTTTCACCGTGAAGGTGGATTTCCCGGAGGGGGTGCCGTCTATTTCTGACATATTGTTGTTCGATTCATATTCAAAGGCCGAGAAACAAACCGCTTGCACCAAGAGCGGATTTGATTTCCTGCCGAGGGTTTATCCTTTCTATGGCGCTTCGGACGACAAGTTGAATTTCTATGTCGAGTTGTACAACAGCGACAAGTTGTATGATGAGGGCAAGTACCTCGTCAACTATTATATTGAGACTGTGGAGTCGTCGAGCCGGATGCAGAACTACACTTTCAACAAGCGCAGCGATGTCAAGCAGGTGGATATTCTGCTTAACACCATAGATATCAAGGGTTTGCCTTCAGGCAACTACTACCTTGTCGTGGAGATGCGCGACCGTAGCAATGCCTTGATTTGCTCGAACAGTTGTTTCTTCCAACGCAGCAATCCGGGTGTGGGTTATGAATTGAACGACTTGGCGGGGGTCAACGTCACCAACACTTTTGTCGGTTTCATAACTGAGGTGGACACGCTTCGCCGCTACATCAGTTATCTCGACCCGATTTGTACCGAGTTAGAGCGCGATTATTCCTCCAGCATCGTGAAAGGCGATGATGTGAAGACCATGCAGCAGTTCCTTTACAACTTCTGGTGCAAGCGCTCGCCGTTGAATCCGAAACAGGCTTTCGATGATTATTTGGCTGCCGTCAAGCGGGTCAACATGTCGTTTGGCACTACCGCGTTCCCTGGCTATCGCACCGACCGTGGCTATGTGTTCTTGAAATACGGCCAGCCCGACAAGATCATGGAAGTGCCTGATGAGCCAGCCGCCCGTCCCTATGCAATTTGGCACTATTATCAGGTGGCCAATCAGCGCGACAGGAAGTTCGTCTTTGTGGCGCCCGACCGCTCGACCAACGACTACCAGTTGATTCATTCCAACATGGTCGGCGAAGTCAACAACCCGCGTTGGCCGATGGAGATTTATCAAGGTGTTTATGGTCAGGGCTACTATCAGGGCGTCGACCAGACCGAATATGCGCGGAGTTGGGGCTCACATGCGGTTGATCTTTACAACAATCCGAGATAAGCCGTATGGGAAAAGTCGGATATGCCATCGTGAAGTTGTGGGCCGATTTCATGTCGGTTCATCCGTTTTGGCTGCTTTACCTGAAGTCCGACTTCTATTTCTTTATGACCTACCATGTGTTTCGCTATCGCCGCAAAGTGGTCAGGGAGAATCTGTTGCGCTCATTTCCCGACAAGGATCTGAAGTCGATAAAAGCCATAGAGAAACGCTTTTACCTTAACTTGTGCGATTTGGTTGTGGAAGGTCCGAAATCGCTGCGCATGGATCCCAAGGGGTTTAGGTGTCGCATCCACTACACCAACCCCGAAATGATAACCCGATTGCACGGACAGCACAAGAACGTGTTCTACGCCATCCCACATTCGGGCAATTGGGAATGGTTCGGGAAGTCGATGCCCGACCTTTCTGGGCATAATTGCTTGGCAGTTTACAAAAAGGTGAAAAGTCCTGCTTTTGAGCGGCTTATGATGTATTTGCGCACAAAGGATTGTGCCTTGGAGATGGTGGAGTCCAATTTTGCCTTGAAACGTTTGGCGCAACTTCGCGAAAGCCAAAATGCTGTGCTGATGGTGGCCGACCAAACCCCACGCGGCGTTGAATCGGACTATTGGACCGAGTTTTTGCATCAGGATACCTGCTGGTTCACGGGATTGGAGCGCATTGCCAAGATGCTCGACTATGCTGTGGTCTTCGTGGCCATGAAACGGCAGGGTAGGGGTCGCTATGAAGTGACTTTTGAATTGATAAGCGACAATCCGAAGGAAACCGAAAAAGGCTTCATCATGGAGCGGTATGTTCGCTGCGTGGAGCGTTTCATCGAGGCCAATCCCGACAATTGGCTGTGGTCGCACCGCCGTTGGAAACACCAGAGAAACAAGGCTGAAGCATGAAAGTGGCGGTCGTCATATTGAACTACAACGGGAAACGGTTTCTTGAGCAGTTTCTGCCCAATGTCATCGCGAATTGCGATCCTTCGACGACTGAAATCGTCGTGGCCGACAATGCCTCAGAAGATGATTCTGTGGCGTTTATGAAATCGCATTTCCCTGGGATTCGGCTGATTGAGAATGGCAGCAACGGCGGCTTCACGACGGGTTACAATCTGGCTTTGCGACAGATTGAGGCCCAGTATTATGTGCTGCTCAATTCAGATATTGAGGTGACACCGTGTTGGATTGAGCCTATTATCGAAATGATGGATGCCGATCCACAAATTGCCGCCTGCCAGCCCAAGATTCTGTCGTATTATCATAGGGAAAAGTTTGAGTATGCGGGTGCCAGTGGCGGTTTCATCGACAAATATGGTTATCCGTTCTGTCGCGGGCGCGTGTTCCAAAACCTTGAAGTGGACAAAGGCCAGTACGACGACCCGAAAGAAGTGTTTTGGGCCACAGGAGCGTGCATGTTCGTCCGCGCCGACTTGTATCACCAGATTGGCGGCTTGGACGACAGTTTCTTCGCCCACATGGAGGAAATCGACTTGTGTTGGCGGCTGAAGAACGCAGGCTACAAGGTGTATTGTTGTCCGCAGTCGAAGGTGTATCATATTGGAGGCGGAACTTTGCCGAAAAACTCGCCGCGCAAGACCTATTTGAATTTCCGCAACAACCTTTCTTTATTGGCGAAAAACCTGCCTGACGACAGGGTGTTTCCCGTCATCGCCTATCGCATTTTGCTCGATTGGGTGGCCGCGCTGAAGTTTCTCGCCGAAGGCTGTGTGAAGGACTTTGCAAAGGTGTTCAAGGCGCATTGGGATTTCTATAAACGCCTGAAATCCTTGCGCGAGAAACGAAAAGATTGTGAGCACAAGGAAGTGAGTTGCATCTACAATCGGAACATCGTTTTCGAGAGCATCCTCCGAGGAAAGAAAAAGTATAGCGATTTGCGGGAGGGGGATTTTATATCAACTCCTCAATAGCCTTGGCATACCCCTCCAAGCCCATTCCCATAATACTCTTCAAGCAAGCCTCAGCAGTAAACGAATGATGCCGGTAAGGCTCTCGTTTCGTGATGTCTGAAATGTGGACTTCGACGACGGGGATGCTGATGGCGCGGATGCAATCGGCCAAGGCGATGGAAGTGTGGGCATAGCCTCCGGGGTTCATCACCACGGCATCATATTGGCCAACAGCGGTTTGCAGTTGGTCAATCAGTGCGCCCTCGTGGTTCGTCTGGAAATAGGAAATCTCGTGCTGCGGGAAACGCTTGCGGAGTTGGGGCAGGTATTCCTCGAAAGAGAGTTTTCCGTAGATTTCAGGCTCACGTTTGCCCAAAAGGTTCAGGTTGGGTCCATTGAGGATGAGAATTTTCATCTTGGAATTTTTTGCAAAAATAGCCTTTTTTTACACTTGAAAGCCTTTTTTGGGCTGAAAAGTTGAAATGTATCAATTCTTTTTATACTTTTGTCGCAAAATCATGCAGCCATGAAAATCATCACATTAGGCAAGACCAATTTGAAGGTGAATAAGAATGGTTTTGGAGCCCTTCCTATTCAGAGAATCAGCGAAAAGGAAGCGGTTTATTTGTTGCACAAGGCCTACGAAAACGGTTTCAATTTCTTTGACACGGCGCGTTTCTATACTGACAGCGAGGAAAAAATTGGCGCGGCGTTTGCCGACAGGCGGAGCAAAGTCATCATTGCCTCAAAGACGAGCGCGACCACCGTGGAGGATTTCTGGAAAGACCTTCACACCACCTTGAAGAACCTGAAGACGGACTACCTCGACCTGTACCAGTTCCACAACCCCGACTATTGCCCACGACCGGGCGACAAGCAGGGTCTGTATGACGCCATGAAGGTGGCCAAGCGGCAAGGCAAGATTCGTTTTATTGGCATCAGCAACCACCGCCAATCAGTGGCTTTGGAGGCCATCGAGCGCGATTGCTACGACACGCTCCAATATCCGTTCTCTTATCTTTCCTCTGAGGACGACCAGAAGATTGTGGAGGCTTGCCACAAGCACAACATGGGCTTTATCTGCATGAAAGCGATGGCGGGAGGACTTATCAACGATTCGGCGTTGGCCTACGCTTTCCTCAACCAGTATGACCATGCCCTGCCCATTTGGGGCATACAACGCGAGAGCGAATTGGACGAATTCATCTCCTATCAGGAGCGCGAGCCTGAGTTGTCGTCTTCGTCATGGCGCAAGATTGAGAAGGATCGCGCAGAGTTGAGTGGCGAGTTTTGTCGTGGTTGCGGTTACTGTATGCCTTGCACGGTGGGCATCAAAATTAACGACTGCGCACGCATGAGCCTTTTGCTGCGCCGTGCCCCGTTGGAGGTTTATCTCACCGAGGAATGGAACGAAAGGATGAAACTCATCGAGAAGTGCAAACACTGCAACGCCTGCCGCGAGAAGTGTCCATACGGCCTCGACACGCCTGCGCTCTTGGAGAAGAACTACGAGGATTTCAAGGAGTTTTGGGCGAAGAAACAGGCTGGAGAGCTTTGAATTATAAACGAAAAAGTTCCGCTTCCTTTGGAAGCGGAACTTTTTTCAAGATGCCTGCTGAGAATTACTTCAGCGGAGCTGGCGTGTGATACTGGCGTGCGCCGAGTTCCTTGTCGAGCATGATCATGCCACCGATATGGTCGCCAATCATCTTGCAGTGGTTGACGAGGTCGCTGGCGGTCTTTTCTTCTTCCACTTGTTCATCAATGAACCAAGCGAGGAAGTTGGCAGCAGCGCGGTCTTTATCCTCATCGGCAATGTCGCAGAGGTTGTTGATCATGGCGGTCACTTCCTTCTCGTGCTTCAAGGTGTCTTCAAAGGCGGCCAAAACGGTATCCCATTCGGTTTGCACCTTGGCGATGGGAGCAAGGATGACCCTTGCATCTTGCGAATGTAGGTAGTTAATCATGATCGCGGCATGGGCTTGTTCCTCAAGGAATTGCACCTTGAACCAGTGGGCGATGCCGTGGAAACCTTTGGCGTAAATGTCTTGAGCCATGCTCAAATACAGGTAGGCCGACCACATTTCAGCGTTGATTTGGTCGTTGATGGCTTTTGTTAATTTCTTGCTAATCATTTTGTTTGGTTGTTTAATTGTTGATTGTTTAATCGTTTAATTGTTGGTTGTAGGGCTTTCACACCGTGGCAGCCGCACGATAATTACAATATGGGTGGTTGCTATAATATGACAGCCCTACAAACCTAAATTCAATCGCCAAAATAACGTTTATACAATCCCTCAAAGCCTTTGCCGTGGCGGGCTTCGTCTTTGGCCATCTCGTGGACGGTGTCGTGGATGGCATCGAGGTTGCGCTCCTTGGCCACGCGGGCGATGCGCATCTTGTCTTCGCAGGCGCCGCACTCGGCAATCATGCGCTTGTAAAGGTTGGTCTTGGTGTCCCAAACCACGTCGCCAAGCAATTCGGCAAAGCGGGCGCAGTGCTCGGCCTCTTCAAAAGCATAACGCTTGAAAGCCTCGGCGATTTCGGGGTAGCCTTCGCGGTCGGCTTGGCGGCTCATGGCCAAGTACATGCCGACTTCGGTGGCCTCACCCATGAAATGGGCGTTCAGGTCCTTAATCATGTCCTCGCCGGTGCCTTTGGCGATGCCGACGACATGCTCGGTGACGAAATTCAGGGCAGCCGACTCGTCAACGACCTTCCATTCAACGATTTGCTTGCATTGAGGGCAACGCTCGGGTGCCTCTTCTCCTTCGTGAACATACCCGCAGATGGGGCAGATGAATTTTTTCTTCATGTGATAAGTTTTAATTGAGTTAGTTTATGATTATGTCTAATTCTGTCAATAATAACGCAAAAGTAGTCATTTTTCTTGTATCGCCAATTTTTTTACGGAAAAAATTGCTACTTTTGCAAACCGTTTTCATAGGAAAAGATTCATTATGCTGAATAGGAGATTTTTGAGAGTCAAGGCGTTGCAGGAGATTTACGCCTACCATCAGTCCAATAGTGGCAATCTGCCTCAAGCGGAACGCCATCTGCTTGATGAGGTCGACGACCTTTACAAGTTGTTTGTTTACCAGCTTTCCTTCTGGGTTGAGGTGAAGCATTTCGCCGAGCGGCGCATCGAGGAGAACAAGAACAAGCATTTCCCGACCAAGGAGGACTTGAACCCCAACCTAAAGTTTGTCAACAATCGGATTCTCAATGCTTTGGACGACAATAAGCATTTGTTGAGCCTTGAGGAGAAGTATAAAATCAATTGGGCCGACTCGCGAGAAGACTTTATCCGCAATCTGTTTCAGAAATTAACTGAAACTTCCGAATATCAGGAATATATGAATAACGGAAAGAATAGCTTCGCTGACGACAAGCAGTTTTTGGCGACCGTTATCGATAACTATATGGCGGAAAACGGCTTGCTGTATGACTACTATTCCGACCGCGACCTTTCTTTCAACAGTGACTATCAGATTGCGATTTACCTGCTTTATAAGTTCATCAACGAAATGCCTGAATCGTTTAGTGCTACAACCAAGTTGCCGCCTGCTTACAAATCAGAGGATGATGATAAAGAGTTCGTAATCAAGCTGTTTGAGAAGACTATCCTTCATGCTGACGAATACAAGGAATTGGTGAAAACCAATCTTTCCAATTGGGACTACGACCGCATGGCCTTGATGGACAAAATATTGATTTTCATGGCGATAACGGAATTTTGCGAGTTCCATTCCATTCCCGTGAAGGTGACCATCAATGAGTATATCGAAATTTCGAAGTTATACAGCACGCCCGACAGCCGTCGTTTCGTCAATGGAATGTTGGACAGGCTTTCTACCGTGTTGAAGGAAGAAGGAAAACTGAAAAAGACGGGTTTGGGACTGATTGAAAAATAATCACGCGACGATACAATATTATTAATAGGTGTCCGTTATCCAAAAAATGTAGAAAAATGAAGCGTGCAATTTACATATTAGGTGCATTTGTGCTGTCTTTCATGGTTTTGCAAGCCAATGCACAGGTGAAAGACGGACTTTATCGCGCATTGACGGATGCCAATTCGGCGCGTGTGGTGGCCTTGGGCGGGCTGCCTTTGCCCATGCATGACGGCGACTTGCAAACGGCGGTTTTCAACCCTTCGGCCATTTCGCCTGAAACGCACAATCAACTTTCACTTTCGTATGTCGGCGATTTCAATTTGGGGACGAATTATGCCACGGCGCAATACAGCCGCACTTTTGAGAGTGTGGGCAGTTTTGCGGCTTCGGTGCAATACTACAACTACGGCAACATGCAATATGCTTCCGAGAGCGGCCATGTCGATGGCAGCACTTTCAATGTGTCGGATTATGCCGTCACTTTGGGTTGGGGGCGCGAACTGACCGACAAATGGAGCATTGGTGCCAACCTAAAATATGCTGGCGTTCAATACGAAATCGGTAGTGCGGGAGCCTTGGGCGTGGATGTGGCAGGCACTTATTGGTCATACAGCAATTGGGCTTTCACCCTTGCTGCACGCAACATTGGGCGACAAATCTTTTGCAAGGAGTTGAATGTGGAAAACAAGTGGTTGCCGTTTTCTTTGGATTTCATTGCGTCCAAGAAACTCGACCATCTGCCCCTGACCTTTGTATTTGGCTATCACGACATTCAGAATTGGAAGCGAGTGTCTGATAATCTGTACCTTACGGAGGAGAATTACGACCCCATCACGGGACAGTATATTGCGCCGAGCAAAACTAAGAAGTTCTTCAACAACCTTGGTAGCCATTTGGTGTTGGGTGGAGAGTTGGAAATTGGGAAGAATCTTGTGTTGAGGGTTTCCTACAACTACGAGACATTCCTTAAGATGGATGTTCCCCAAAAACGTACTTTGGTTGGCCTTTCGGCTGGTTTCGCCGTGAAAATCAAGGCTTTCCAGATAGATTATGCCTATTCGCGCAATAATATTGTTGGGTCGCCCCACTTCCTGACAGTCCGCATGGACTTGAGTAAGTTCTAAGTCATGCATCTCCACGAACTCAAACTGACCAACTTCAAGAATTGCGAGTCGGCTGACTTGCTGTTTTCGGAGAATGTCAATTGTTTCGTGGGCCTCAATGGGGCAGGAAAAACCAACATCCTCGACTCAATTTATTACCTTTCGTTTTGCAAGAGTTTTTTCGGCGCGACCGACAAACAGAACATCCGCCACGAGCAGGATTTCTTTGCCATCCACGGCGTTTATGCGCATGAAGGCAAAGATGATGAATTGGTGTCGTGTGTGCAAAAGCGCGACCAAAAGAAGTCGTTTCGCTTCAACAAGAAGGAATACGACCGCCTCAGCGACCATATCGGGAAGTTCCCTTTGGTGATGATTTCGCCTTACGACCGCGACCTCATCAACGAGGGCAGCGACCTCCGCCGCAAGTTCATCGACGGCGTGATTTCGCAGTTCGACCCGCTGTATCTCAACGCTTTGCTGAAATACAACCGCGCCTTGCTGCAACGCAATGTGCAGTTGAAACAGTTTGCCGAAAGCCGCACTTTCGACCGCGAGTTGCTTCGCCTTTGGGAAGACCAGTTGGCGCAACATGCCGACGACATCCATGCCAAACGTCGGCAGTTTTTGGAGGATTTCTTGCCCATTTTCCAGCATTATTACGAGATTGTTTCGGGCGGCACGGAGAAGGTGAATGTGGTTTATCAATCGCGCTTGGACGAGAAACCGTTGAATGAGTTGTTGGAGGAAAGTTTGCAACAAGACCGTTATTCGGGCTACACCAATGTCGGCATCCATAAGGACGACTTGGAGTTTGCCTTGGACGGACATCCGCTGAAGCGTTTCGGCTCGCAGGGGCAGCAAAAGTCGTTTGTGGTTTCGATTCGGTTGGCGCAGTTCGAGTTCAACTACCAAAAGATTGGCTACAAGCCCATTTTGCTCTTGGACGACATTTTCGACAAACTTGACGACCAGCGTGTGATGAAGCTCGTCCGCTTGGTCGGCGACGACCATTTCGGTCAGGTATTTATCACTGATACTCAGCAACAAAGGGTGGAACGGCTTTTTGAGGACACCCAAATCGACCACAAGATTTTCGAGGTGGAGAAAGGCTGTGTCAAAGAGATAGGAGGCTGCGATGGTTTACTTTGACGTGAAGCCTCTCGGCGACCTCATCAAGGAGTTCTACGAGCTGCACAAAGGCCCCGATTACATGAATGAAATCAAGGTCATCAACGCATGGCCCAAGGTGGTCGGGCCGTTCATTGCCTCGCATACCATTGACTTGTCAATCAAGAACAACATACTATTCGTCCGCGTCGACAGCGATGCGTTGCGAAGCGAATTGAACTATTCCAAATCCTTGTTAATGAAGAACTTGAACGCTATTGCTGGGAAGGAAATGGTGAAGGAAATCGTGTTGAATTGAGCGGCTATCTTTCAATCAGATAATCCTCGATGGTCATGGTTTCGCGATTGAATTGGATGCCGATTTTCACAACGTTTTTCCCTTCGGTTTGGAAAGGCAGGGCATAACCCTTGCTGTTGATTTGGTCAAGGGCTTGTTGGGCAGTGCCATTCACTTTCAGTTCAAAGACGTAATTTGTTTCTGGGGCTTTCACTACAAAGTCGATTCTGCCTCCCTGACATTTCACTTGGGTGCGAGCGTACACGTTCATCATGCTGAAAATCAAGTAGAAAGTGTATTCATAGAAACCCTCCGAAGCCGCTGCGTCTTCCAATTTCTTTTTGAAGCCTTCCACATATGGGATGCCCGCCAAAAAAGTCTTCATTTCCTCAAGTGCGCCCTCAATGTTGTTTTTTTTCAGCGCACGCCAAAACTTGAGTGCGAAGCCGTCCTGCACCGTCCCGCTGTCCAATCCTAAATAGGTGGGAATCAGTCCGTCGATAAGGCCGACGCGCACCTCTTTGTTCGGGATGGCAAGGACGTAGGAGTTGGTTTCGCGGTCATAACTCTTGATGGTGATGTAGCCCGCTTGATAGAGCAGGGGCAAAGCCGAGGTCATGGCTTCGGTGGGGCGGTCAAAAGAACTTGCCGAGGCCTCGATGTGTTCCAATCCCATGATGTCGGTCTTGAACTCTTGCATCTGCTTGATGAGGAAAGTCGGGGTGCCGCTCTCGAACCAATAATTGTTGAGCATTTTGTCGCTGAAAGCGTTAATCAAACTGTAAGGGTTGTAGATGTCTTCCGAGCCTTGCGCAAACTTGTAGCCGTCGTATTGTTCCTTGAGTTTTTTTTGCATTTCTTCAGGGGAACACTCGAAAAACTCAGCCATTTGGCGGATGTCGTCGGCCATGCAGGTTGTCAGTTCGGTCTCGGTGAAACCACAAATTGCGGCAAATTGGGGCAAGAGCGATATGTTCTTGATATTGTTGATGGTGGAAAAAATGCTAAGTTGTGAAAACTTGGTGATGCCGGTGATGAAACAGAACCGAATCATGGCTTCGCTGGCTTTCAGTGGTTGGTAGAACTCTTGCATGATGCGGCGGAAATCAGGCAACTTTTCTTTGTCGTGAAGCACGTCAAGCAAGGGAGCATCATACTCATCGATGATGACAACCACTTGTTTCCCAGTCTTTTCGTAAGCGCGACGAATCAAACCTCGAAGCACTTCGCCCGGTGTAACTTCACTTTCGCTTTTCCCGAATTGCTCAACCAAAGGCTCCAACAGCGACAATAACGCTTGTTGCAGATGCTCAGACGAGACACGGTTTTTGGCTATGCTCAGGTCCACATGGAGGACGGGGTAACGCTCCCAATCCTTCTCCAATTCCATGATTTTCAAGCCTTCAAAAAGTTCCCTCTGACCTTCAAAGTAGGAATGTAACGTCGTGGAAAGCAATGATTTACCGAAACGACGGGGACGACTGAGGAATATATATGGACTTTCTTTGGTTATCTTCCATACCAAGTCCGTCTTGTCAATATAGAGATAATGATCTTTCCTGACTCTTTCGAAAGTCTGTATGCCAATTGGATATCTGTGCATGTTATTCATCGTATCGGTTTCTATGCTGCAAAAATAGTTTTTTTTTACGATTTATTGAAGTTGTTTAGGCATTTTGGCGCAAATTTATCGTTTGCAAATCAATTTGAATTCGCAATAGCCGCATTTTTTGTCGTCTATGGCCTGCACAAAAGGGATTTCAGTATCAAGCATTTCCGCAACGATGGCCTCCAGCATGGCCTCCATATCGGGGATGAAGCTGTCGCCTTCAAGGAAAGTGGTGTCGGCATCGGTGTCCGATTTGGTTGGCGAGGCTTTCGTTAGGCTGAACTCGATGGTGTTGGCATATTTCAGCCCATGGATGGCGGCGGTCACTTGTTCGGGTGAGATGGTCGGGTTTTCCTTGAGGAACAGGTATTTGTAAAGGAGCAGCTGCAGTGTTTTTTCGGGAATTTGTTTCAGATAGTCAAGGTTGCTTTCGCTATGGTGGCGCACAGGAACTTTGAGGTCGGAACTGTCGACGTGGCCAGTCTTGTAGTCAATGACGCGAACGAGGCCGTTGGATTGGTCGATGCGGTCGGTGCGGCCTTTGAACAGACATGTACCGAACGGTTCGGACAAAGTGGCTTTCAGTTCGCCTTCAGTTTCAAGGATAATCAAGTCGCTGTGTTCCAGTTGCTTGGAAGTGTAGTTTAGGTAATTCTTCAGTTGTTGTTCGATGGTGACGCGGTTCAAGTAGTTGAAACCCACGTCAGGAAGCCCGTTGGGCAGGTTTTTCGTTATGGATTGGGTCAGTTTCTGCTCCCATTGCGGTTTGATAACCTTGTCAAACAGTTCTTTGTCAATGATTTGCATTTTTCCTTCTTTCGGAAGATAATCGGCAAACAGAAATTCCAAAGTGTCGTGGATGATGGTGCCGATGACATTGACACCTGTGTCTTCTTCAACGCTATTGTCCTCAATTTGAGCGATATAACGCAGGTAATACTTCAGCGGACAATTAATATAGGTGGACAAGGACGAAGGTGAGATGCCTTTCATCTCAATGAGATAATGAAGCCTATCTAAAACGTTGGTTTTCTGAGCACTAAGAGCCTTTGCCTCAATGGAGGTGTGGGCTTCGCTGCTGAACGATTCCTCCGTGACGGTAATATTGGCGTTTTTGGCCAATTCGTGCTTGATTTGCAGGATGAAACGGCTGGCTTCGCCGCCTGAAGTCTCGCCCAAGTTATTGTAATACAGATAAATGTTTTCTCCGTTTTGCAACAATCGGTAAAAATGGTAAGCGACGACGGCCTGACTCTCGGCATAGCTCGGGAGCCCACAAGCATAACGGATAAACTGCGGGATGAAACTGCCCTGCGACTTGTCGGGTGGCAGTATGCCTTCGTTGACGCTGAGCAGGTGCAACCGCTTGAAATCGAGGTTGCGGGTTTCAAGCAAACCCATGATTTGCAATCCGTTAGGGTCGCTGCTGCTCAGTTTGATACTGGCTCTTGACGACAGCAAACGATAAAGGATTTCGATGCTTTGCAAGTTGTTGATATATTGTGTATTATGCTCGATTACTTGTTGTAAACGTTTAATAATCTTCCCGATTTCGCTCACTTGATTAAGGAGGAAAAATTCCTGAATGTTAGGCGTTTGCTGCAATTGTTCAAGGTCTTGGTTCTCGAAAATGAATTTTCCGTCTTTCACGACTTCGCTTTTCCATCGGTTGAAAGCGGCGGTTTCTGCTTTCGGGAAGATGATTTTCACGATTTCGAGGTCCATGAGGTGGAAAACGGGCCAAATATACCAACCTTCCACCATTCTTTCAGTCCCGTTTTCAGTGATTTTTCGAGAGATTCTGTTGCGCCTGAGCAGCGAAAAGTATTCTCTAACAAGTTGGTTGACAAGTGTTTTCCCAACGGGATAGCCCATTGTTACTTTGAAACTTGTGTAACTTTCAGTGTAGGGGATGGCATTTAGTACGGGGATGAGCAGATGCTCGTCGGCGAGGATGATGGCTTGGCCGTTGTCGTCAATCTCTTGCAGTTTGGCTTGCAAGGCTTTGGCTTGCAGTGTACTACCACTTGCACTGATGATGTGTATTTTCTTGTTCTCGGTACGCAAATCATCTGAAATGCTGTTTTTCAGCCAATTGGGGTGCTTTTGCATGTGCTTTCGCGCAAAAAAGCCTGCTTCGTTGTTATGGTCGTCAAGGTAATAGGAGTCGTAGTCGAAAAGGATTTCGGCCTTGCCGTTCTTGATTAAGGTGTCGATGATGCGTTCTTCGGTGGTTGTCAGAGCGTTGAAACCGGCGAAGATGAGTTTACGGTCGCCGGTTTTTTCCATCAACTCTTCTTCTGAAAGCTCCGACAAGTGTCTGGTAATCATGCCATAATAGCCTTTTCCTTGCGCCGAAAGCCGCTCACGGAGTTGAAGGTAATAGTCATAAAGCGACTGGAAGAATTGCAAGTATTTAAGTTCCTTTTCCTTGCTTTTTTCTTCGTCGAAGTTCCAGATTTCCAAGCGTTTGTTGTCCAAAACATAGTTGAACACATGTTTCGCATCGATGCCGTATTGGTCGATTTCGTCGAAATCCTTGGCCATCTGTGCGGCTTGACTCCCAAAAACACTTAAATCCGATGTATAATCCTGATTCTTATGCAGTTGCGCGTCAATATCTATCAGTTCAAACAACAAGTCGATGTCGTCAGCGATGGTGATGCCGCTCCATTGCATGACGGCATCCTCGATGGAAATGATTTGCGGCAGCCAAATGGTTTGCTGGCAGCTTCTTTTGAACTCGTTGCGCAGGTAATAAGCCGCCCTTTTGTTGGGAAAAACCACTGTAACTTCTTGATTGGTAAGGTCGTAGTGGCCGATGATGTGGCTCGCTAATTTTTGTATGAAGGTTTCTCTCATTTTATTTTTCATTTAGGAATTTTTCGGCGGCTGTCAACTGTTCGGGTTTGCCCAAATCAAACCAATAGTCAGGGTGAATGTGCTTGGAAATGATGCGTTTGGTCTTGGCCAATTGTAGATACAAGTCAATGACGCTCTGAGGTTTACATTCAAACTCAGCAAACAAGTCGCTGCGAAAAAAATGCAGGCCACAGAAAGCCTGTTCGTTATAATCAAGGAGCGTTGAGCCTGTCGAAATGCCCGACCTCTTTTCATCTACCCACTTAAACTGTTGTTCCGCCTTGTTCGTCCATCCAATCAGTTGGTTTTCAGTATTAAACAAAAAATTCCTATTGGTTTCGCGGTTTTGCGTCAGTAGCCATGCATCATCTTCTGAATCAAGGAATTGACGGTTAATATCTACAAAATTCACATTGCTGATGATGTCCACATTATGCACCAAAACGGCTTTTGAATCCTTGAATAGTGGCGTCGCTTTGATGATACCTCCACCCGTGTCCAACAATTGTTTGCGCTCATCCGAAATTTGGATGTCTGCATCGAAGTGGTGATGCTCTACAAAATCAATGATTTGCTCGCCAAAATGATGGACATTGATGACGATGTGATGAAATCCGTTATCTGTCAGATTCTCAATGCAATGCTGCAACAAAGGCTTGCCGTTGAGTTCGACCAAGGCTTTGGGATTGTCGTGGGTCAAAGATTTTAGGCGCGTACCGAGTCCGGCGGCCAGAATCATCGCGGTGGTGTCATTTTTCATGCGTTATGTTCCTCCTTGATTTTGCGTTCTATGTGGTTCAGTATCAGGTGGATGTCAGGATGCTCTTTTTTTAGCCATTCGTAAATCGTTTGGGCGAAGAATACGGAACGGTGTTGGCCGCCCGTACAACCAAAAGAGATCATCAAATTGCTGAAATGTCGTTCTTTGTAGTTCTCAACGCTTTGGCTGACGATGCCTTTCACATGGTCTAAGAAGACATGGACGGGCGGCTTGGCCATCAGATAGTCAATGACTTCCCAATCGCGGCCCGTCTTGGTCTTGAATTCGGGTTCGCGGCCCGGATTGGGTAGGGCGCGACAGTCGAAAACGAAGCCGCCGCCGTTGCCGCTGAAGTCGTTGGGGTAGCCTTTTCGGAACGAGAAGCTGTTTATTGTAACGGTGAGTTTGGAGTTGAGAGTTGAGAGTTGAGAGTTGAGAGTAGTTGGATAGTTGAGGGTGGAAAGTTGGGAGAGGATGTGTTGGAGTTCGGGGTAATCGGTTAATGGGTGTTTTTCGTTCCAAGTTTTCAATTCCTTCAGTGCGAATGGAATACTTTCAATAAAGTGTGACTTTTTTTGAATCAATCCCCTAAATCCGTATGCACCAAGCACTTGCAGCAACCTCAAATACACGAAATAGGGTTGGTAAAGGTCGAATTTCACCTCATCGGGATTGACGAATGGCTTCAACTCCTCCTTATAATATTGAATCAATTCGTCGCGTGTGGCTTGCGGAATCTGTGCTTTCACTTGATAGAGCAACGAAACCACATCATAATTCAACGGGCCTTTTCTTCCGCCTTGGAAGTCGATGAAATACAGTTCGTTATCTTTCACCATAATGTTGCGCGACTGGAAATCTCGGTACATGAAAAAGTCGCAAGGGGCTTGGCTAACGAAATCGGCGAAGGCCTCGAAATCCTTGCCCAATCGCGCCTCATTGAACTCGATTTCCTCGTGCGGCTTCGCGAAATAGTATTTGAAATAGTTCAGGTCGTCGAGAATGCCCTGTCGGTCGAAACGCTCGGTAGGGTAGGCTTTGCTGTAATCAAGTCCTTGATGACCCAGCACTTGAAGTTTCACCAAATGGCTAAGTGCTTTTTTGTAAAGTGGGATCAAGGTCCCTGAGCCTGTCGAAGGGCCGTCTAATCTGGATTGCTTCGTTCCTCGCAATGACGCGAAGCGGCTGTCAGAAGTGAAGGCCCCTGAGCCAGTCGAAGGGCCGGCTGCTACCAGTGACCTCTGTACATGAGCAAACAAGGTGTCGTCGCCGAAGTCGCTTTGGAGATAACAGGTTTTCTTTTCGTTTACAGCAAATACTTCTGGTACATTAAGTCCCAAGTCGTGGAAATGTTTGCTGAAAGTCAAAAAAGCCTTGTTTTCCTCCGTGTTTTCGCTGTAAGTGCCTATCATACTGCGTCTTTCGGTGAAAATCCTATAGTATTTCCTCGCCGATCCTGAAGCTGCAATGGGTAGGATTTCAATGGGCGTTTCCCCGATGGAAAGGGTCAGTTCTGCCAAAATATTCTGTATTTCAATAGGTTGCATGGAATCTTTTGCTTTTCTATGGTTACAAAATTACGAAGAAAAATCGAAAGTGGAATCGTTGAGAAAAATATGTGTTTTTGCCGGCAATAATCTCCATTCGGTGCATGAACACGGAAAACCAAAACATGGAGTTCAAGAAGTCGTGGGGCGCGGAATAGGAAAGATTTGCACACTTTGTAAAAACTACTGGATTCTCGAACCTGAATACATCGTGCATCTTGGTAAACCGATTAAATAACAAGGCATCATCCGCCGCGTAGGCCCCGACAAGGGCGGTCATTGGGAAATCATAAAGGAAGATTGAGGCGATGGGTAGAGGGTAGACTGCCCAGATGCAGAATTTGTGATTAATAATTGTAATAACTCCCCATGAGCTGAAGGATTTTTTTTATACTTTTGCATTTAAAAAGTAGATTGTTAATAAACGATTTCAATGTTAACGGATTCGATAATTACAAATAAGGTTGACACACTAATGTTGATGACAAGTAATTTGAGCCAAGAGATTCTATGTCAATCGAATCGAATTGACTCATCGTATATTACAATTAGCCAAATAACTCAAAATCAAGCAGAATTAAACACGAGCCTTGACACCATTTCTTCCCAGCTCAACGCTATTGTCAATTATGGTGTGGGGTATAGTGATGTTGCTGCTCATATAGCTATACCGCTCATCATTGCACTTTTTGCTTTTGCATTCCCATTCCTTTTTACCATAATTTCTCATATCAACAATAAATATGAGTCGGAACACATAACCGAAATGTTTTCATCAGAGTCGTCATATAAATGGTTCCTGAGAGGCGCAATAATTAGCGCAGTTTATCTTTTTATTATGGGAGTTTCATCACTTTGTTTAAAAGGATTGGGCTATCAATGGCTTATGCATGTGCTTAACTTTTCAAGTATTGTAGTGGCAGGTATGTATTCGTTTTTTATCATTCGTTTTGTCTACACTTGTTTGGACTACAATAATCCTCAGAAAATTTTTGAGAGGATTGACAAACATTATGAACGGGATAGCAAGAAAGCAACAAGAGATATTAAAAAGTATGAACGAAAGGAAAGAAGAATCAATCAGATTAAGGAAGCAGGGAAACGAAAGTTCGAATTACAAAAGCTCTATCTGAACAGGAAATTTGCACATGGTGAAGCAGAAGGTAATAGAATGTTGCAATTGACGGGTTTTTGTAAACATGCTCTCAGAAAGCAAGACTACTCTTTGTTCCAAAGTGCTATAACCAATGTTAGAAACATTAGTCATGTTGAAAAGGGGTATGAGTTTTTGGATTTTAAGTTTTATGAGGATGTGGCAGATGCTTATCTTTTTACTCCCCAGAATGCCAAGGTTGAAGATGTCTTAATGCTGTATTGGTTCACCTCATTCAAAAAAAGCCAGATTCCCAATTTGGGAGTCATAAGTGGTATGTTGGGAAAAGTGATGTCAGCAGTGATGAGTGAAAGAATTAGTTTGTTTGAAAACTATCTGCATAGAGCAAAATACGGTTATCATTTTATTTTGGATATTACATCTGTTGCATATGTTAGCGGGAAGGATGAAGGAACGCAAAAACAAGCGGCAATCAAACAAGGTGAGGCGTGGACTGAAATAAAGGAAATGCATTTCATTGCATTGGCACATCTTTTCTCATTAGGGTATGCCGAAGTAATAAGGATTATTGCATCGGGTGACAATTTAAGACATGGCCGTTTATTGCCTGGAACGGGTCCAGAGGTGCTTAAGATATATGCGCAATGCAAAGAGAAACAAATAGATGGCGGAAGGTTTGCATTTTGGTTTAATGCCGATATTGTAGGAGATAATCCAGTTCATGATATGTTGGAGAAGTTTACTGCAGTCTTATTGTTGCTTGCTCCAGATGATGGTTATGATGAACAAAAAGTGCTCAGTCAAAAACAACTTGAGCATATAAAAAATAATCAAAAAAGAATATGCGAATATGCAAACCTTTGGAAAAAGAACACAAGTATTATTGCTGATTTCATAGGCAATAAAGATATAGAAATTGATACATTGTATATTGCTTATGTGAAGTTTTTTGAGAAAGACTCAGACGTGTTTCAGAAACAAGTGCCCGAAGAAGTAAAAGATAGTATTAAAACACGGTATCGGACTGCTTTATACGGAAACCAAGGAAGAATAACTGATAATCTTGTTGGGGAAAAATTAGAAAGAAAGACAGAAAGTATTCCTATGGGGATTTATGCTTTTATTACACCTAAAGCATCATTGTTTGATTTGGAGCATTTGGATGAATACAGAATGTTTTTTGGAGAATCACGAGTGTTTACATCTCGATATCTATTCATGTTTTACAGTGTAATACTTGATATGAAGATTACTGAAAATGTAGTAGAAGTAGAGGATTTGGTTGACGTTATCACGGATTATCTTGGTGGTCGGGGGCAGGATTATGTCGTCATTGAAACTGGAAGCTCTTCACGCTTGCTAATGGAACTTGACAATGAAAACAGAAATAATTGGTTTGATCAGAAGTTTAAAGGGGCCGAATATAGACACTACGACCTGAGCGTTGGCTGGTATCTGTCTGATATTGAGGAAATAGAATCGTTTGACGAGACCGTAATTATCATCAAGAAAAAAGACCTGCCCTTTGTTGAAAGCACAGTAACACCAGGGGAACCAGATGTTAGTTTTACAGAAGAATCTGATATGGAGAAAGGATATGCGTATGTAAGATTGACAATAAACCCGAATTTAATAGCAAAATATAGTAAGGATGCAAAAGTGATGAGATTGAAAATAGTTAGGAAAGGAATGGGTAGATACTAATTAATAAATCCAGCGTTCTTGATGAAAATTTGTTCATACTTTTCGTATTTTTGCAATCCAATAGTTTAGCAAATCATGGCACTAAAGAAATCCGAAATCTACAGCACACTCACCAAATGTGCAAATAAGTTGCGCAGCAATAGTGGTATCGGCGCGGAGTCGTTCAAGAACTATGTGTTGATTATCCTTTTCTTGAAGTATGTTTCCGACAAAGTGAAGTCGGGCGACAACACAGTTTTGGAAATACCCGAAGGCTGCTATTTTGAGGATATTGTCGCGCTCAAAGGCAAAAAGACCATTGGCGACTCTTTGAACAAAATCATCGAGAAGATTTCTGATGCCAATGGTTTGCAGGACATCATCAACCTCTCGGACCACGATTTCTGCGACAAGAAACTGGGCAATGCCGAAGACAGCTCGAAACTGATAGCAGAACTGATTTCAGCCTTTCAGGACGACGGTCTTGACTTTTCGCACAACCGAGCCGCTGATGACGACCTCATCGGCGATGCCTACGAATATCTGATGCGCAATTTTGCCAGCCTTGCCGGTAAGGATAAGGGACAGTTCTTTACTCCAACAGAGATTAGCCGACTGATGGCCTTGCTGATTGGCATTGACCAAGACGACCGTTCGATGGTTTCAGCCTACGACCCCACTTGCGGTTCCGGTTCGTTGCTCCTTCGTGTTCGTGCCGCTGCCAAGCACAATGTCAGTCTTGATGGTCAGGACATCGACCCTGCCAATATTGAGTTGAGCTATATGAACATGGTTATTCATGGTTGCGAGACCCCTGACATCAGGCAAGGTGATACGTTGAACAGCCCCAAGCACACTATTAACGAAAGGTTGCAGACGTACGATTATGTGGTGAGCAATCCTAAGTTCAGCCTTCATAACTGGATGCTTACAGCCAAGGAGACAGACAAATACGGTCGTTGGAGCCCCGACATGGGCGTGCCGCCGCAACAATATGGCGATTTTGCTTTCCTTCTTCACTGCGTGAAGTCGATGAAACCTAACGGAAAGTGCGCCATTATCCTTCCCAACGGTGTGTTGACCCGTGGCGGCGACGAGGAAAAACTGAGAAAGTGGCTCATGGAGCAGCGATTGCTCTCTGGCATTATTGCATTCCCTGCCAATGCTTTCTATGGCACTTCCATTGCAGGCAATGTGCTTGTTCTCGACAACCATCGTGTGGCAGATGGCGTTTTCTTCATTGATGCAAGCGAATTGGGCTACAAGGATGCCGATTCTAAAATCCGTTTACGCGAACAAGACATCAAACGAGTGATTGACGTTTGGAGAGCGCGGAAAGATGTTCCGCATTTCGCTCATCTATCCACGTTTGAGACGACCCAACAAGAGGGTGAAGAAACACCTATGTATGAGATTCAGCGCAACGGTTACAATCTGAATATGTCGCGCTATGTCGTCCCCAAAGACAAAGAAATACACCAGAACATTGACGGCCATTTGCACGGTGGCATTCCCGCATACGACATTGACCAATTGCAAGGTTATTGGGATATGTGCCCATCGTTGAGAAAAGCCCTCTTTGTTCCGTTCCGCGAAGGCTTCTACTCATTGGCGGTAGATAAGCACAAAGTTTCGGAAACCATAAAGAACGAGCCGAGTTTCAAGGCGCAGGAGGATGTTTTCTGCAAAACCATTCAGCAGTGGTGCGAGCAAACGAAGCCTCTCATGCTTGCGGTTGGCAAGGAGAACAAACCAAAGGACGTGATTGCCCATTGGGGTCAGAACATTCTCGACACTTTCAAGAAGTGTCATTCACTCGTGGATGCATACGATGTATATGACCAATTGCTTGGGTATTACAACGACTCCATGCAAGATGACCTCTTTATGATTTCTCGTGACGGATGGATGCCAAAGCTTATAGAGCCTGCAAAGAAAAGCCCCAAATGGACAGACCTCACATGTGATTTGTTGCCTGTTTCGCTTGCCGTTCAAGTGTTATTGCCCAACTTGAAGCGCCAGTTTGATACCAAAACTGCTGAGTTGGCGAATGTGCAGGAACAGATAAGCACAATGATTGAAGATGACGAAGGCTATTTGGATGATTCCGTCTTTTATGGCAAACGCAATGCTGCCAATATCAAAAAGAAACAGAAAGAGGCCACCCAGCCTGACATGCAGGGCGTTTATTCAAAAGAACAACGCGACCTTTGGCAGCAGTTCCTTGATTTGTTGGAGAATGAGAAATCCATAAAGGCTGAAATAAAGGTGCTTGACACAAAGCTATACAAAGAAATCAAGCGCGTCTATGCAGAACTAAGCGAGGACAATGCCCGCAATGTAATAGTAAATGACAAATGGCTTGCCGACATTACCGCCCGTATCAGCGACGAAATGCAAACTGCTATGCACCGTATTGTTACAGAGGTGAACGATATGCACAGCCGCTATGAGTTTACATTGGGCCAACTCAGGCTGCTGCTTAATATAAAGGAAACGGCGGTAGAAGACCATCTTATAGAAATGGGATTTGAGCTTAATAATGAAATGGGGCCTGAGCTATGATAGAAACAAAGTTTAAAAATAGTGAAGTAGGCACAATTCCTGAAGATTGGGAAGCAAAAGCATTGGGCGAAGTTTTTGAGTTCAAAAATGGATTAAATGCGAGTAAAGATTGCTTCGGTCATGGAACTCCTATTGTAAATTATAGAGATGTTTACGACAATTATTCGCTTAAAAGAGAACAAATCAAAGGGCTTGTTTCTTTGTCTCAAGCTGATATAAAGCGATACCAAGTTAAGAAAGGAGATGTGTTCTTTACAAGAACATCAGAAACTCCTGAAGAAGTTGGCTTGACGAGTGTTTTACTTGACGATATCGAGAATTGTGTCTTTAGTGGTTTTGTATTAAGAGCAAGACCATACAAAAACATAAATATTGATTATAGGTATTTTGCTTTCTGTTTTTTGACAAAATCTGTTAGAAATGAAATTATTCAGGGATGTTCATGCACAACAAGAGCATTGACAAATGGTCGATTGCTTTCGGGTGTACATGTTATTCTTCCTCCAACATCTACTGAACAATCCCGCATCGCCACCGCCCTTTCTGATGTGGACGATCTTATCGCAACTCTCAAAAAACTCATTGAAAAGAAGCGCAACATCAAACAGGGTGTAATGCAAGAATTGCTTTCTGGCAAAAGACGATTGCCTGGGTTTTCGGATAAGTGGGTGGAAAAGAAGGTGGGCATTATCGGTAATACATATAACGGGCTGTCAGGCAAAACAAAAGAAGATTTCGGTGTTGGCGAATCACAATATATTACATTCCTAAATGTCTTGAATAATCCGGTAATTGACACCTCAATCTTTGAGCAAGTAAACATACTTCCTAATGAGCGACAGAATAAAGCCATTCAAGGAGATATATTTTTCAATACTTCATCCGAAACGCCTGAAGAAGTTGGTATTTGCTCATATTTGGACAATGAAATTGACAACTTGTATCTAAATAGCTTTTGTTTCGGTTTCCGAATAACAGATTCTGAAGTTGATGGGCATTTCCTTGCATACTTCTGGAGAAGTCGTAGAGGTAGAGAAATAATGACTATGCTTGCACAAGGTTCCACAAGATTTAATCTTTCGAAATCGCTATTCAAAGAGTCCTCTATACTAATCCCACCAACAAAGAAAGAGCAAATAGCTATTGTGAATGTTATTTCTGATATGGATTCCGAGATTTCAATGCTTGAATTGCGTCTCACCAAATACCAATCCCTAAAGCAGGGAATGATGCAACAGCTATTAACAGGAAAAATCCGTTTGATATGACATACCAACGAATCATAAAGCCAGAACGCGACACGCAGAACCGCGCCATAGACCTACTGCTCAAAGTGTTGCCAAAGTATCGCTACATTGGCAACCTCGAAGATGTTGAGAACAGCAACATCCGTGAGGATGACTTGCGGCAGTTCCTAACCAGCAATCAGCAATGCACGGTGCAGCAAGCCGACGAAGCCATTCGCTCGCTGAAGCAAGCAGCGGCATGTTCTACCTATGCCAATCTTTATGACAAAGGGCTGGCCACTTACAAGTTGCTACGCAATGGCGAAACAGTGAGCCAAGGTTTTGGAAAGACTAACAAGCAGGTGCAATATATCGACTGGATAGACCCTTTGAACAATGACTTTGCCATTGCAGAGGAAGTGACCGTTAGGCGTGTAACAGAGGACTTGAAACACCGTCGCCCTGACATCGTTGTGTATGTGAATGGTATCGCTCTTGTTGTGCTGGAGCTGAAAAAGATTTCTGTCAGTGTGGCCAATGCCATCCGCCAAAACCGACGCATCAAGAGGATGGCGAAATACTCCAGTTCTTTACCACTACGCAATTGCTGCTTGCCGGAAATGAGAGTGAAGGCATCAAGTACGGCGTAACGAAAACGCCCGAAGAGTTTTGGCTGAAATGGAAAGAGCCGACTGGCAACCCATGTGAGCCTTCGCAGTTCACGCAAGCGGATTATCCCAATGAAATGATGCGCTCCTTGCTGCAAATGCTGGAGCCTAACAGACTATTAGAGTTTATCCACGACTGCATCATCTTTGACGGCGGCATAAAGAAGGCTGCTCGGCCCAACCAGTATTTTGCATTGGCGGCAGCGAAGAAACGTTTTGCCACTAAGGAAAGCGGCATCATCTGGCACTCGCAAGGCTCGGGCAAATCGCTGACCATGATTTGGCTTGCGCAATGGATCAAGGAGCAAGGGGATGATGCGCGTATCGTAATCATCACCGACCGTGACGAACTGGACAAGCAGATAGAAAACGGTTTCAAAGACACTGGTGAACAGCCTTACCGTGTGAAGAGTGGAGCCAAGCTTATCAAAGCATTAAATGAGTCGAAGCCAAGCATTATATGCACATTGATACACAAATTCGGGTTGGGCTTGCATGACGAAGTGGATGATAAGATTGTTATTGGCGACAAGAAATCGAAACTCAGCGTGGAGGAAGCGATGGAAAAGGTGGCCGAATCACTGCCCTCTGACTTCTCGCCCAAAGGAAAGATTGTGGTGTTCGTTGATGAGTGCCACCGTACTCAGGGCGGCATCCTTCACAAGGCCATGCGCAAAATCATGGGAAATGATGTGATGATGATAGGCTTCACGGGTACGCCATTGCTGAAAACAAACAAACTCACTTCCATAGAACAATTTGGCACATTCATTCATACCTACAAGTTTGATGAAGCCGTGCATGACAAAGTGATTCTTGACCTGCGTTACGAAGCCCGTAATGTGGAGCAGAAGATTCAACAAGACGATAAAGCAGAGATAGACCAAATCTTTGAAGCAAAGACGCGGAACATGACCCCACGAGCAAAAGAAGCGCTAAAGAAGAAATGGGCAACTTTACAAAACATCTATTCCAGTGATGAACGTGTGAAGCGCATAGTGCGTGACATTTGCAAGGACATGATTCTTTTGCCGCCACTTGCGCAAGGTTACGGAAATGCCATGCTTGTTGCAGGTGAAATATACCAGGCTTATAAATACTGGGAGTGTTTTGAGAACACGGAATTGAAAGGCAAGACTGCTGTTGTGTCAAGCTACGACCCGCAGATGGGTGTCAGCATCGCTCAGGGTCATAGTAATGATGCAGAAAACGACGAGGAAACTTTCAAGTACAACATGGCCAAGAAGATGATGGGCGACAAGTCGGCCACAGAGTTCGAGGAATGGGCAAAAACCGAGTTTGTTGACCATCCGGCCAGCATGAAGCTTCTTATCGTCGTTGACAAACTGCTGACAGGCTTTGATGCGCCGAAAGCCACCTATCTCTACATTGACAAACACATGGAAGACCACAATCTGTTCCAAGCCATTTGTCGTGTGAACCGTGTGGAAAGTGAACTGAAAGTGTTCGGCTATATCATCGACTACAAGGATTTGTTTGACGAGATTAAGGAATCGGTTGAGGATTACACCAACGGAGCGTTTTCTAAGTTTGATCCCAAGGATGTTGATGGTCTGCTGAAGAACCGACTGGAACAAGGCAAGAAAGACCTTGACGAAGCACTCGAGTTGGTTGAGGGCATTTGTCAAAATGTGAAACCGCCACGCTCAGCCGACGATTTCTTTGATTACTTCGTTTTTGACCAAGCCAATACACCTGTGGAGGAACAGCAAGCCGCATCGCTTGAAAACGCCCAAAAGCGTGAGCAATTCTATAATGCGGTGATGACCTTGACGAACCGTTATCTGGCGATTGCCACACAGATGGTCGAGGCTGGCTACACCGTAGACGAAGCAAAGACGATTCATCAGAAAGTTACAGACTATGATGAATTGCGTAAGGCTATCATGCTTCGCTCGGGCGATACAACAGACCTGAAACAGTATAACGCGATGATGCGGCAACTGCTTGACCAATACGTGCAGGCTCCAAAATCCAGTGTTTTGGAGAAACTTGATGATTTCTCGTTCTTGGATATCATCGATGCCAACAAGACACCAGAAGACCCTGATGGCTTGGATACGATTATTGATGGAGAAAACGAAATCGGCGGACAACCAGCGGCAGCAGAGACCATCGCTTCGAATGTGCGCAAGTACATTATCAGGAAACGAGATGCCAACCCTGAGTACTATGATAAGCTGAGCGAGAAACTGAACAAGATTCTCGAAGAAATGAAGCAACAGACCGAGGAGTATAAGGAAACACTGCGTAAACTTGTGGAAATGCTGCGGGAAATGCGTGGTAGCAAAAAAGAATATCCATCGGACATCAACACTGACGGCAAAAAAGCATTGTATGACAATCTCGCTGAGGATGAGACTCTTGCCTTGCGTACTTATCTGGCTATCAAAGAAAATGCCGAGGTTGGCTTCCGTAATGATAGTCGTCGTCTAAAAAAATTGCGTTTAGCCATTGAAAAGGTTGAAGGAATGCCTGCCGATAAGATTGAGATTGTACTGAACATTGCCAAAAACAATGATGAGTTTTGATGAGAATAGCGGAGTTTGACATAGAAGTAGAACATAAGGTAATCAAGAACATTCACCTTGCGGTTTATCCTCCTGATGGGAGGGTGCATGTTTCTGTGCCCAACTATATAAAGGACGATGAGGTGAGCATGTTCCTTTACACCAAACTTCCTTGGATAAGGAAACAGCATGAAGAAGTCTTAGCACAAGAACGACAAGATGAGCGCGAATATGTTTCAGGTGAAAGCCATTATCTGCTTGGCAGGCGTTATCTGCTGAAAGTGATACCTACGATGGAGCGTGCCCATGTCGTCAGGAAGGTGAAATATCTTGAAATGTATGTGCGCAAGGACTCTTCAACCGACCGCCGCAAGTCTGTAATGGAAGAATTTTACCGCGCTGAACTCCGTCCCGTCTTGGAATCTCTTGTAGGCAAATGGTCAGCAACGATGGGTGAAGACCCAACGACATTCGAATGGTCTATTCTGCTCATGCAAAAGCAATGGGGAAGCTGTCTAACCGCTTCAAGGAAAATCCAATTCAACCTGTTGTTATCACGCGTACCCTTACACTGCATTGAGTACATCGTAGTGCATGAAATGGCTCATCTGAAGGAGCATCGCCACAACAAAGATTTTATCGCAATGCTTGACCAATATCTCCCAGACTGGCAAATGCGCAAGAAAGAATTGGATGAGTTTATTGCGCTGCCAATAATAGAATCAAAAAACGTATAAATGAAATGAACAGAATTATTCTAATAGGAAACGGCTTTGATTTGGCGCATGGCTTGAAGACCAGCTATGCCAACTTTATTGATTGGTATTGGAATGAATGGGGAAAACGGTTGGTTAATAGTTTGAATTATATTGAAGAAGACGGTCTCTGTGAGTTTAGTTTGATTTATAATGTAGAGAGGAGCTGGTCTGGAATAGTTTGGAATTGCAAGTCAGAAGGATGCCTACCTGCTTTACAACCTTTTGATGGGCGTGTTTTAGTCAATTATATCAAGTCTCATCCCCAAATGTGCACTTTTTCTTATAAAAGTCATCTTTTGGAGGAGTTGTGCAAGCAGCTTGAAGAAAGGAATTGGGTTGATGTTGAGAATGTGTTTTATGAATTGTTGAGATCAGGGAAAGAGCAGCCAAAGAAACTCAATGATGATTTAGACATTATAAAGGGGAAACTAATAGAGTATCTGAAAATTGTTCAAGATGATATTAAGAATGGATTAGTAAACGAGGACTTGAAAAAGAAAATGTTTGAACCTGTTTGTTTTAATGATGTCGCATTGAGTTCAATTGAACAATGGATGAAACTAATCCAATTGCATCTTAGTTACTCTTCTCAAGATTGGGATTTAATGAGAGAAGATTATTCAATAGATGAAAAAGATCCTGATTATATGAAACTGAAAAAGTTTATTAATGTTAAGAAAAGGAATAAGGTTGCATCCGATTCGCTTGATACTATTTTTCAGAAAGTTACAGATTTTTTGCCAAAGTTATCATTTGAATACAATAATCCGGGTGATGTAAAAAAGAAACTGGAAAAGTCGAAAAGATATAAAGCACCTGCGTTGTTTTTTCTTCCAGACCGTGTTTTGCTATTGAATTTTAACTATTTGTCTACAGCTGATATGTATTTTCCTGCTAAAAACAATAGGTTTAAAATTAATCATATTCATGGAATCCTTTCTTCGCCAAAAAGCGTGATTTTTGGTTACGGGGATGAATTGGATGAGAATTACAAAAGGCTTTCAGAAAAGAATGATAACGAATATCTTCGTAATATTAAATCCATCAAATATTTGGAAGCAACAAATTACCGCAGCCTGCTTGAATTTATTGAATCTGATGCTTATCAAATATATATAATGGGTCATTCCTGTGGTAATTCCGACAGGACATTGCTCAACACCTTGTTTGAACATAAGAATTGCGTTTCCATCAAACCTTTCTATTTTATCAGGAAAGATGGAACGGATAATTATATGGAACTTGTACAAAACATTTCCCGAAACTTCACTGACATGAAGCTGATGCGTGATAGGGTGGTGAACAAGACTTTTTGTGAACCATATAGCGATGCGAGGGAAAAAATCTCTTATTGTGCTGATACACCCGAAGGGGCTAAACTCCCTTTACCGTAGGTCGTGACCTACTGTAGTACCCCGACAAGCACTCTCCGGCAAGCCAAAGTCCTGAAAGGACGACCCTACCACACCCCGATATACAATGTCGGGTTTTCATAATAAGTCGGGCAGCAGTGCAATCCCATTGGTTTTCTGTCACTTTGTCATAAAAACCAACCCTTAACTCATTGATTATGTGTCAATTTGTCATATAAAATTATTGAAAATTCGTGGTAAATTCTTGATAATTCGTGTTTTAAGAAAAACGGGCATTGGTGGCTGTTCGTGTTGGCTGAATATTTGATGTCCTCTCCGCCGAAAAACAGAAAGGAAAACAAACCATGAACATCAACCAATTCACAATCAAAGCGCAGGAAGCCATCGGGAAGGCCCAAGAGATAGCGCAAAGCCATCAGAGCCAGACCGTTGAGGCCATCCACCTGCTGAAGGGCGCGTTGCTCGCCGACGATTACTTGGTGCCCAACCTGATGAAAAAGTTGGGCGTCAATGTGGCACGGCTCAACGATGCCCTCGACCAAGCCATCAACTCGCAACCGCGCAGCAGCGGCACGGAGTTGTATTATTCCTCGGAGGTCAGCCGCATCTTCAACGACGCCCTGACCCAAGCCAAGAAGATGGGCGACGAATACGTCTCGATTGAGCATTTGCTGTTGGCCATCTTCGAGAGCAACAGCCTTGCCTCGCAGATGATGAAGGAACAAGGCGTGAACAAGAACGACCTCGAAACCGCCATCAAGCAGTTCCGCAAGGGCAAGAAGGTGGACTCGCAGGATGCCGAGCAGAACTACGACAGCCTGAACCGTTTCGCCAAGAACCTGAACGAACTCGCTCAACAGGGCAAACTCGACCCCGTGATTGGCCGTGACGAGGAAATCCGTCGTGTGCTGCAAATCTTGAGCCGACGCACCAAGAACAACCCTATATTAATAGGTGAGCCGGGCGTGGGTAAGACCGCCATCGTGGAGGGCTTGGCCCAGCGTATCGTCAACCGCGACGTGCCGGAGAACCTGAAGAGCAAGACCGTGTTCTCGTTGGATATGGGTGCTTTGCTGGCCGGCGCGAAATACAAGGGCGAGTTTGAGGAACGTCTGAAAAATGTCGTCAAGGAAGTCGTGGACAGCGACGGCGAAGTCATCCTGTTCATCGACGAGATCCACACCTTGGTCGGTGCGGGCGGTGGCGAAGGCGCAATGGACGCGGCCAACATCCTGAAGCCGGCCCTGAGCCGTGGCGAGTTGCGGGCCATCGGTGCCACCACCTTGAAGGAATACCAGCAGTATTTCGAGAAGGACAAGGCGTTGGAGCGTCGTTTCCAGAAAGTTATGGTGGATGAGCCTGACGAGGCTTCGGCCATCAGTATCCTCCGTGGCTTGAAGGAGCGTTACGAAACCCACCACCACATCCGTATCTTGGACGAGGCCATCATCGCCGCCGTGCAACTCTCGGTGCGTTACATCAGCGACCGTTTCCTGCCCGACAAAGCCATCGACCTGATCGACGAGGCCGCCTCGCGTCTGCGTCTGCAAATCGACTCGGTGCCCGAGGAACTTGAGGACGTGGAACGCGCCATCCGTCAGTTGGAAATCGAGCGCGAGGCCATCAAGCGCGAAAACGACACCAAGAAGGTGGAGGAGATAGGGAAGGAGTTGGCCGAACTCAACGACAAGCGCACCGCCATCAAAGCCAAGTGGGAGACCGAGCGGCATTATGTGGAACTCATTCAGAAAGAGAAGAATAACATCGAGACCTACAAGCACCAGGCCGAGGTGGCAGAGCGCGACGGCGACTATGGCCGTGTGGCTGAGTTGCGTTACGGTAAGATTCGCGAGGCCGAGGCCGCCATCGAGAAGGCCAAAGCCGACTTGAGCGAAGCGCAAGGCGACCATCCGTTAGTGGACGAGGAAGTCGGCTCCGATGATGTGGCTGAAATCGTCTCGCGTTGGACGGGTATCCCGGTCAACAAGATGATGCAGAGCGAGCGCGAGAAACTCCTGCACCTTGAAGACGAACTGCACAAGCGCGTGGTGGGACAGGACGAGGCCATCACCGCCGTCAGCGATGCCATCCGTCGTAGTCGTGCGGGCTTGCAGGATGCCAAACGACCCATCGGTTCCTTCATCTTTATGGGTACCACGGGTGTGGGTAAGACCGAGTTGGCCAAGGCTTTGGCAGAGTTTCTGTTCGACGACGAGAACGCGATGGTGCGTATCGATATGTCTGAATATCAGGAGCGTCACACGGTTTCAAGGCTTATCGGAGCGCCTCCAGGATATGTGGGCTACGAAGAGAGCGGACAACTGACTGAAGCCGTGCGCCGTAAGCCCTATTCCGTCATCCTTTTGGACGAAATCGAGAAGGCGCACCCCGACGTGTTCAACATCCTCTTGCAGGTGCTTGACGATGGCCGCTTGACCGACAACAAAGGCCGTACCGTCGATTTCAAGAACACCATCGTCATTATGACCTCCAACATCGGCGCGAACATCATCCAAGAGAACTTCGCCGGCTTGACTGAAAGCAACGCCGAGGAAGTCTTCGAGAAGACCCGCAATGAGGTGATGGAGCAGTTGAAGCAGTTTATGCGGCCAGAGTTCCTCAACCGTGTCGATGACATCATCATGTTCAAGCCTTTGGACGAGAGCCAGATAGCCGACATCGTGAGGATGCAGTTCCGCAGCGTGCAGAAGATGCTGGCCGCCAACGACATCAAGATCGACATCACCGATGCCGCCGTGGAATTCATCGCGCAGCAGAGCTACAACCCGCAGTACGGAGCGCGTCCCGTGAAGCGTATGATGCAGCGTGAGTTGCTCAACTCGCTCTCGAAGATGATATTGGCCGATTCGGTCGATAAGACAAAGACCATCATCGTGGATGTGAATGGCGAAGGTCTGATTTTCAGGAATTAAGGCTTAGCCAAGTTAAACAAAAAGCCAAGGAGTGCGTGAGTGCTTCTTGGCTTTTTTTGTATGGATTTTGGTGAAAAATCTTGGAATGGTGCGAAATTTGTTTGCAAAAAATCTTGGAATGGTGTAATTTTGCGGCGTAAAAAATCTTGGAATGGTGTAATTATGAAACGGAAGATGTATCAAACCCTGCTGAAATGGAAGCAGGAAGAGCAAGGAAGAAAGGCTTTGATGCTTGATGGTGCCCGACGTGTGGGCAAAAGCTATATCGTTGAGGAATTTGCTCGAAACGAATATGCTTCTTATATCCTTATTGACTTCGCCCATGTCGAAAGTGAAGTGATGAGCTATTTCGAGAACTACAAAACGGATTTTGATGCCTTGTTTTTTCATTTGTCGTTGTATTATCGTGTTCGGCTTTATGAACGCAAATCCCTCATTATCTTTGACGAGGTGCAATTCTTTCCCCAAGCCCGTGCCGCCATCAAATATCTTGTGGCAGACGGACGATACGACTATATTGAAACAGGTTCGCTTATCAGCATCAACAAGAATGTCAAGGATATACTGATTCCTTCGGAGGAACGTCATGTCAAGATGTTTCCTATGGACTTTGAAGAGTTTCTTTGGGCGATGGGAGAGGATATGTTGATGCCCTATATTAGTGATTGTTTTGCGAAGCAACAGCCTATGGGACAGGCAATCCACCGCAGGGCAATGGATTATTTGAGGGAATACATCATTGTTGGAGGTATGCCACAAGCTGTCCAAGCCTATAAGGATACAAAGAGTTTCGAGAAAGCCGACCGCGAGAAGCGCGACATTCTCCAACTCTATCGTGCTGACATAAGGAAATATGCCACTGGATATGAAAGCAAGGTGGCTAAAATCTTCGATACCATTCCGGGACAGTTGCAGAAACATGAGAAGAAGTTCAAGTTGTCGGCATTGAAAAGCCGGGCCCGTTTCCGCGAGTATGAAAGCTCTTTCTTGTGGTTAGAGGACTCTATGGTAGTGAATGTATGTTACAGCGCCTCTGAGCCTTCTGTGGGGCTGCGCCTCAAGATGGATGATTCAACGATGAAATGCTATATGGGCGACACCGGGTTGCTCATCAGCCTTGCTTTTGATGAAAATGCTATCGCTTCGGAAGAACTCTACCGGAAACTTATGCTGGACAAGTTGGAGATCAACAAAGGGATGTTGGTGGAAAACCTTGTCGCACAGATGCTTCGTGCGGCGGGACATGAGTTGTATTTCTTCTCAAGTTATTCCAAAGTAAACGCTGAAGACACTATGGAAATCGATTTCCTTGTCAGAAAAGCCACTGTGTCAAGCCGTCACAACATCTCTCCTGTTGAAGTGAAATCCACCAAAAACTACACCTTGTCTTCTTTGAAGAAATTTCGGACGAAATACGCCCAACAATTGGCCACGGCTTATGTGCTGCATTCTTCCGACCTCAAAGTTGAGAACGATACGGTATATCTGCCGTTGTATATGGCAGGGTTGTTGTGAAAAAGAATGTAGGAAATTTTCTCTGTATAAAATTTCCCACAAAACGTTACAAACTTGGATTTTTTTTTCGGAAAAAGTGTGTTTTTTGGGGTGCTGTTTTTCGGAAAAAGTGTATTTTTGCGGTGTAAAAATCACGGAAAAAGTGTGTTTTTTATATGCTAAAATCACGGAAAAAGTGTTAAGTATATGCTATTCAGAAAGATAGAAAAAGAAATTAGAGACTATTGTCAAAACAAGCCAAACAAGGTTTTGGTCGTTGATGGTGCCCGTCAGGTCGGGAAGTCGTTCATCATCCGCCATGTTGGGCGGCAAATGTTTGACAACTACATCGAAATCAACCTGTTGGAGGATGCCGATGGGGTGCGTTTCTTTGAGTCGGCCAAAACTACGGAGGACTTCTATTTTCGTTTGAGTTCGGTCGCCAAAGGCAAGTTGGGAAACAAGGAGAATACTTTGGTCTTTCTCGATGAGATTCAGGCCTATCCGCGTCTTTTCACGATGTTGAAGTTCCTGAAAGCCGATGACCGTTTCACCTACATCGCAAGCGGCTCATTGCTCGGCGTGGCATTGGCCAAGTCGGTTTCCATTCCCATTGGAAGTATACAAGTCAGACACATGTATCCACTTGATTTCGAGGAGTTTCTTATTGCCAACGGTTTGGGTCAAGATGTAATTGACCACATCAGAAAGCAATTCGAACAGGAACTGCCACTTGACGAAGGCTTTCATGCCAAGATTCTTGACTTATTCAAGAAATACCTGCTGATTGGCGGCCTTCCCGATGCGGTAAACACGTTCTTGGCAACGACGGATATTGTGGAAGTGAGGCGTGTCCAGTTGGAAGTGCATGACTATTACGGCGCGGATGCCTCTCAATATGATGTCGCAAACAAGTTGAAAATCAGGAATGTGTATGATTCTGTGCCGTCCAATCTCGAGAACAAGCGGAAGCGGGTGTTTGCCAATCGCATCGAAAACAAACCCGGCAAGCGTTTCGATGACTATTTGGAGGAGTTTGATTATTTGGTCAATGCGGGTATTGCCTTGGAGGTGAAGGCCGTTTCGCAACCCAAGTTCCCGCTTTTGGAATCGATGCAGAAAAACCTTTTGAAGCTGTATCTCAATGATGTAGGTATTTTGACAGGGCTTTTGTATGGTCGCAATGTGGCCGCCGTACTGGATGACATTAAGAGCATCAATTTGGGTTCTGTGTATGAGTCGGTGGTGGCGCAAGAGCTTCACGCTCATGGACATCGGTTGTTTTATTACGACAACAAAAAGCATGGCGAGGTGGATTTCCTTGTGGAAAGCGACATGCTGTTGTCGGTGGTGCCGATTGAAGTGAAGTCGGGTAAGGATTACACCGTCCACAGTGCGCTCTCGACCTTCGTCACGACGAAAGAATACAATGTCAAAAAGGCGTATGTGCTTTCCAACGACCGAAATGTCTTCACCGAGGAAGGGATTACCTATCTGCCGGTTTATTATGTGATGTTTTTCTGAAGGTGCAAATATGTCTCCATGCGAAAATAGATTTCGCAAATTATTCGTACATTTGCGGCAGAAAAACATACAGACTATGCCTGCAAACAAAAACGCCGTAACACGCTACTACATCCTCGACAAGCTGTTAGCCAACCGCTATCACCATTATTCTACTGAGGATTTGCTTCGGCTCGTCAATGAGGAGTTGACCGAAATGGGCCAAGAACCTGTCAGTCGTCGAACCATCGAGCTTGACCTTAATTATATTGAAAACGAAGGGCCTTTCCTGGCAGAGATAGAGCATTATCAGGTTGATGATGTCAGCCAACGGACCCTCAAAACCATCAAGAAAAGTTGCCATCGGTATGCTGACCCTTCGTTTTCCATATTTACGCAGAAACTTACCGATGACGAAAAACACCTGCTTGGAGAGGCTTTCACGCTACTCGGGCAATTTGACGGACTGCCTACTCTTGAGGGCTTGGAAAGGCTGAGGGAAAGCCTCAAAGTGAAAACCGACCGCCAGATAGTGTCATTCACAAAGAATCCTTTGGAAGGCAAGAACCTGCTGGGTGAATTGTTCACGGCAATCTCACAGAAACAGGTGGTGGAATTGCATTACCATCGGTTTGACGCGCCTGACGAGGACCGCAAAACCGTTGTGTATCCTTACCTGCTTAAAGAATACAACCGCCGTTGGTATCTTATCGTTGCCGCCGACAATGACGGCAAAATATTGTCGTTTGCACTCGACCGTATCGATAAGTTTGTCCCTTTGCCTTCCCGTAGTTATAAGGAATACGATGGCGACCTCAACGAGCGCTTTGAGGACATCATCGGGGTGACACTCATCGACGGCAATCCGTTGCAGACCATCTTGTTCTGGGTGAGTGATTTTTCCAAGGATTATGTGGCCACCAAACCCTTACATGAGTCTCAGAGGCATTACAAAGGGGAAAGGGAAAAGGAATTGCGCCAACAATACCCAAAGCTCGAAGGAGGCGCATTCTTCTCCATTGACTGCATAGAGAACTATGAGCTTATCCGCGAATTGTCCTCTTTTGGCAAAGACCTGTTGGTTCTCTCGCCCGCCGACATCCAACAGAAGGTGCGCGACCGCGTTGCGGCACAATTCCAGGCGTATCAGGCTTTGTAAAAGTTTTATTTGTATTTTTGCATTTCACTAATCCCATGAAAGATGAGCGACAAACCGACATTCGTATCCCGTGACATGATGACCGCCGACGAAGGCTATGTGCAATGGATGGCCGACATCAAGCAACGTTTCCGCCAAAGCCAAGTCAAGGCGGCGGTTCGTGTGAACACTGCCATGCTTGAGTTTTATTGGAGCTTGGGAAGAGACATGGTGGAACTGCGGGCAGAAAGCAAATGGGGCAGCGGTTTTTTCGATCAGTTGAGTCTTGATTTGAGGACTGCTTTTCCCGAAGAAACGGGTTTCTCAGTGACCAACCTCAAGTATATGAAGCGTTGGTATGCCTTTTATAATGAGAGAGTTGCAAATCGTCAACGACTCGTTGACGAAATTCGTCAGCAACCTGCTGACGAAATTAGTGCTGTTCAAAGTGATGAACCAAATGTTGTAATTCGTCACCAAGCTGGTGACGAATTAGATATCACAATTCGTCAACGACTCGTTGACCAATTAGAGATGCCTGAGCTTTTTGGACGAGTGCCATGGGGACAGCATATCGATATTATTTCAAGATGTGAGACATTAGATGAAGCTCTTTTCTATGTTCAACAGGTAGTGGACGGAGGGTGGTCGCGCCCCAGGCTTAATGCCAATATTGACAAACATTTGTATCAATCTCAAGGGACCGCCGTGACCAACTTTGAGCACACGCTTCCGGCTCCGCAGAGCCAGTTGGCCAAGGAGATACTGAAAGACCCTTATCATTTCGGCTTCCTCTCGATGAGCGAGGAGTACGAGGAGAAGGACTTGGAGGACGCACTGGTTTCGAATGTCACGCGCTTCTTGATGGAGTTGGGCAAGGGCTTTTCGTATGTGGGGCGACAGATGGAGTTGCAGATGCCTGGCGGACAGACCTTCTTCCCCGATTTGCTGTTCTATCACATCCCGCAGCACCGCTATGTCGTCATTGAGCTGAAGGTGGTGAAGTACATCCCCGAGTTTGCCGGCAAGCTGAATTTCTACGTTACCGCCGTTGACGAGTTGCTGCGTGGCGAGGGCGACAACCCCACCGTGGGGCTGATCATCTGCAAATCGACCGACAAGACCGTTGTGGAATGGTCGTTGCGCGACATCAACAAGCCGCTAGGCGTGTCCTCCTACCAACTTGAACAAGTGGTGGAACGCACGGTGAGGGAGCTGGAACTGAAAAAAGAAAACGAGCGAAAATAGGCTGCGCGGGTTGCTTTTACTTTTGCAAGCGAAAACGAATAATGATGAACAATTAACATGAATGCTATGGGTAGACAAAACACTTGGATGATTGGTGATATTGATGTAAACAGCATCACAATAGACTCTTTTGATGATTTGCTCAGATACCTGTTTGTGGTTTTCTGCGTGAAGAAGGACATCAAAATAGAGTTTTCTTTGTGGACTAGTTCTAAGACAAACGAGGGAGGTTTTTTTGTCTCTTATGATGATAACGCGAAGGCAATCATTGAACGCCATTTTGTCACGACCCAGTTCTTGGATGTTGCTATTGAGAATAATTATAGGTCTTCGGATGAAATGTTTAAATATCAGGATTTCTATGAGGCTCTTGTTGGACTTCCGATTGAATCTTTTATAGAAATTTGTCCGAGACTATTTGATAGATTATGTGAAGTATATTATCATAAAAGCAGAGACATTGGTCCTTTGCAACCTTTTGGTATTACGAAGTTTGTTTGCTCATTATTGAAAGAGAATGATTGTAAATCAATCTACAATCCATTTTCAGGCCTTTGTTCATATTCTATCTGTATGGAACAAGACGTTCTTTATAGGGGGCAAGAGAAGAATTTTGAGACCTTTCAAATAGCACAACTTCGACTTGATGCATACGATAAAACAAATTCCATTGTATATCACGAAGATGTGGCCGCCAAACTAGAGGGTCACTTTGATGCCGTTGTTGCTACTCCACCATTTGGAGTACAATACTTTGGAAATGATAGTGAAAGAGTTAAACTCTATTATTCGGAAGTGTTTCTTTCGAGAGGATTGGAAAGCAATGCAAAGATATATATTGGTGTTGTTCCTGCAAGTTTTATGTTCGATGAAACGCATAAACAGTTGAGAAAAGAATTGTGTGACAGTAGGATTGTTGATGCAATAATAAGCCTACCAACTGGAGTTTTCTATCCAAAGACTGGCGCTCAAGCTGTTATAGTTATTTTAAGACCTCAAGATTGCGTTGAGAAAGCGGTTTTTTTGGATGCAGAAGGGTGTTTTGATGCGGAACAACATGAATTGAATCCAGAGATGCTGTTGCGATTGCTACATGAATCTAAGCAAAATCCCAATGAAGGTGCTTCTTTTGAGGATATAGAAGCAATGGATTATGATTTCAGTACGGTTGGATACCAGTTGTTGTGTGTGGATGAGGCGACTAAAGTAAAGGATGTGGTTAAGATTGGACAAGCTGCACGTCGTGAAGAAGGTGAGCATAGTATTTATTCAGAAGGGAATACGGTAGTTCGGCGGAATGTGCTTGATGATAGCGATTTTTCCGATAATCTTTTGAGATTGTATTCTCTTAGAGATGTAAGTCAAGAAATCGAAACTACGGTCGACTATAAAAAGATCACCGGGCCTCATCTTGTCGTTACGAAAAGAAAGAACGAACTGGTGTGCTATTATCATAAAGGCAATACGTCTTTTTATGTCGCCCCATATCATTTGGTGTTGAAAGTTGATGAGACAAAGTTGAATCCATATCTTTTGGCTTATTATCTTCTGTATCATCCTGTCGTAAAGAGTTATGCTTTGAGGTTGTTTAATGGCAATATGAAGGATGTTGCTGTCTTCAGATCTCAAGAGATACTGGAAAAATTGAATAGTTCTGTTAGACTTAGACTTTCCGGCAAAGAATTCAACAAGTTCTTTAATTTGAAGCTTGGACTTGAAGACATTAAGAGTCAGGGGCGCTTTATTGATTCATTTATTAGGCAACAAAGGAGATTGAGAGAGCAGGAAATCCAGGCTGAACGAGAGAGATGGGGTATCCGTGAAACCACTTCTGACATTGTCCACATGCTTGGAAGGCCTTTTTCGAAACAACAGAATATCATTGGCTTTTTGAAAAGCCATAAGCCTGTGGATGCTGGATATGAGGATGCCGTGGCTGCTTTGGCTGACATTTCAAACTTCATTAGAAGGCTTGTTACCAGTGTGGGAGGCGACTTTTCAAACTACGACTATAGAAAAGAAGATGTTGCCCTTTCTTCTTTTGTGCAGGAATATGTTCGTTCGTGGAATAACTTTGCTGTGAAAGACTTTGAGTTAGTGGTTGAGGATAATGTTGGTGCTAATACAATCGTATCAATGGATAAAGATACAATGATGATTCTTTTTGATGCCGCCATGGATAATGCTTGGCGACATGGTTTCAAGAAACAGAGAAAAGATGGTAACAAGGTTTGTGTTTCCATGTTTGCTGTTGATTTGGATGGCAAATTGTATGTAGATATTCAGATTGGAAACAATGGTGCAATCATTGAACCAGGTTTAAGCAATGAAGTGTTTATTTCAAAAGGTAGATTCAGTAAGGACACGGGCAGAACAGGATTGGGAGGCAATCATATTTACCAGATTGCTAAAAAACATGACGGCTTCCTTTCGGTAAGTGGAGGAGGTGGATGGAGTTTTTGCATCGATGTATTATTGCCTATCAAAGAACATGATGATAATATATCAACTGAACATATATCAAGTAAATTGTTTTTCGTATGAGTCAAAGAATTATTAGAGTGCTTTGGGCCGATGACGAGAAGGTGTATGAAGAAAACTATATGCCTTGGGAAAACGACCAATACAAAATCGAATTAGAGGCAGGAGTCACAGATGCGGATGAACTAGGCTCTATTTTGGCAAAGCAGGCTCGATTTATCGATGCGGTGATTGTAGATGCCAATTTTGCTGACAAAGGAATGCCTAAGAGTGAGAGGACTGGCTCAGGATTAACTAAAAGCAATGAGTTGAGAGCAAAGTACGGAGAAGGAAGCAGAACAATACCCTTCTTCCTATTCACTGGCCGCACTGATGATGTTTTGAAGGATATGTTTGGAAGCGGTAGCGGATTGCTTGACTATTTCATTGATAATGGGCAAAAATTCTCAAAATTGGTAGAAAACCCATATAAACGATTGTTCGATAGAATCGATGAAGTTGTATCCTATCAAAGAACACCTGAATTTCAAATGAGGAATCAGTATAGGGCAGAGTTTGAAGCGGCAAGGTTGGTGCCAGATGCAGAAAGGTTGTTGCTTCAGGGATTGCTGTACGAATATGATGACAATTGGAAAGATGTCCAAGACTACTTCACGCCGATAAGAAAGATTGTTGAAAGGATTGCCGACGAATGTGTTGACAAGGAAATCCTACCGTTTGTAAATACTTTGGAGGGATATGGTAAATTGCTCAATTGTGAGTCAGTTATTGGTTTCCAACTTAACAATAGAATTATGGAAAAGACTTTATGCCACCAGCTTTCGTATTTGCTTGACATCACACAAGATTGTTCTCACGGAAAAAAGAATCTTTCTCTGGGTGTTGATAGTTACGTTAGAGCTAATCGTAATACAAACCTTTTTAGGTCGGTTTTGTTTGTGGCTATGGACTTGCTGCTTTGGTATGAAAATGTCGTTTGTAATGGCTCTTTGGCTAAACGGGATTGGAGTGGGAATTATCTTCACAAAGGTAAGGTTGCAACTAAGGTAGTTTCGCTTTCCAATGGACGAGATGTGACGGTGTATTATAGTGGACAATACCAATTGGAAAAGGCTGATGGGCTTTTGGATGGCATGGATGTCGAAATAATAAAATCTGTTTCTAACAATAATAAAGACCCCTATTTGCCTTATTATGTTCAAACTGGGTTTTATAGGGTATTTTGATGAAAGCATTATGGTTATTGTTTTGTTATTTGTATTTTTGTAATTCCAAAATCACTTCATTAGTATATGATCACCGGCGAAATAAAAAACAAACTCGATACGCTTTGGAACGCCATGTGGAGCAACCAGATGACGAACCCATGGATTGACATCCAGCAGATTACTTACTTGATTTTCATCAAGATGCTGGACGACAACCAAATCAAGCAGGAACGCAAGATCAACGACATGAAAAGCCGTGGCATCAACATCGGCACGCCGTCCGACTTCGTTTTCAAGGATGGGAACTTTGTGGACGAGAAGCTGAAAATCAATGTGCCGTATAGCCATTTGCGCTGGTCGGTGTTCAAGGAGTTTGAGAACGGCAAGATGTTCGACAACCTGCGCGACAATGTGTTTCCCTTCATCAAGACGCTGCACGGCGAGAAGCGTACCGCCTTCGCCGAGTTTATGGAAGACGCCAAGTTTGACGTGTCGACGCCCTACATCCTGGGCAAGATGGTTGCCTCGTTGAGTGACGAGAAACTGGGCCTCAACGACAAGGACATGATGGGCGACTGCTACGAATACCTGCTGTCGAAGATGGCCACCAGCGGCGACAATGGGCAGTTCCGCACCCCGCGTCACATCATCGACATGATGGTGGAACTGGCCAAACCCACCTTGAAGGACATTATGGTTGACCCCGCCATGGGCACCTGCGGCTTCCTTACGGGCACGGCCAAGTATTTGCAGAAGCACTATGAGAGCGAACTGATGGAGAAAGGTAACCGCAAGCATTTCAACGATGTGATGTTCACGGGCTTCGACACCGACAAGGACATGCTGCGCATCGGCTGCATGAACATGACCCTGCACCAAGTGGAGAACCCCACCATCCGCTACAACAACTCGCTGTCGTCGGACTATACCGAAAAGTCGAAATACACGCTGATTCTGGCCAATCCGCCGTTTTCGGGAAGCCTCGACCCCGAGACGGTGGCCAAGAGCCTCATCCAAATCAGTGGCGGCACCAAGAAGACCGAACTCTTGTTTCTGGCGCTCTTCCTGCGACTGCTCTCGACGGGTGGCCGCTGCGTGTCGATTATCCCCGTGGGCGTGTTGAACAACACCAACGACAAGGCCTACAAGAAACTGCGCAAGGCCTTGGTGGAGGAGCAGGAACTGGAGGCCGTGATTTTCATGCCGGGTGGCGTGTTCTATCCCTATAGCGGGGTGCAGACGGGCATTTTGGTGTTCAAGAAAACCGACAATGGCGGCACCGACAAGGTTTGGATGTACAACATGGAGGCCGACGGCTTCTCGCTCGACCAAAAGCGCGAACCTGTGGCCGAAAACGACATCCCCGACATCATCGCCCGTTGGAACAACCTCGAAGGCGAAGCCCAACGCACCAAGTACGACAAGTCTTTCCTCGTCGACAAGCAGGAAATCGTCAACAACGACTATGTTTTCAGTTTCAACAAGTACCAAAAGAAGAAGGTCGAGAAGAAAATTTATAGGCCGACTGCGGAGATTATGGAATCCATCAAGGAATTGGAAAAGAAGTTTGCTGAAGTAATGGAAGAATTAGAAGGAAAGTGATATGTTGCTAAAAGAGATTTCTTCAGTTTCATCAGGTCAAGGTGCACCTCAATCTAAAGAGGATTATTGTGAAAGTGGTATCACTTTTATAAAAGCATCCGATTTAGATGCTATTATCGAAGACCAAAACGAGGATAGGGCTAGTAAGATTACAGATGAAGCGTTCAAAAGGAATAAACTATGTTTGTTTCCCAAAGACACCATATTATTCGCGAAAAGTGGTATGTCTTGTTTGAAAAACAGAGTGTATGTTTTAAAAGAGGCTTCTTGTGTAGTAAATCATCTTTGTTGCGTTTCAAATGTTGATGAAAGATATGATGTTAATTGGATTGCGTTGTTTTTAAAACATTATAATGTAACAAGATTTATCAAAGACAATGCTTACCCATCAATTTCATTGAAAGATGTTGGGAGCATTGTATTGCCAACTATTGACAAGTCTTTGCAGAAGCAAATTGTAGAATCTATTTCTATTATTCAAAAAGCCATCGACCTCAAACGCAAGCAACTGGAAGATTTGGACGAGTTGGTGAAGAGCAAGTTTCAGGAGATGTTTGGGGATGTTGATACAAACGATAAAGGTTTTGAAACCGTAATAGGCAAGGATGTGTTTTCGTTTTCAAGTGGGAAGTTTCTTTCTGCGGAAAAACGAAAAGAAGAAGGAATTCCAGTTTATGGAGGAAATGGAATATCGTGGTTTACTGACGAAGCGTTGATAGATTATCCTACGATAATAATAGGTAGAGTAGGGGCATATTGTGGTAATGTGAAAATGGTAAACACACCTGTTTGGATAACTGATAATGCAATTTTCATCAAATCCTTCAAAAAGCAAGTGTTCAACATACGGTTTTTGTGTCAACTGATGGAGAATGCTTCTTTTGATAAATACGCAGATGTGGTTGCTCAACCTAAAATCACCCAAAAACCTTTGGAGAATTACAAATACATTGTTCCCGACATCGAATTACAAGAGAGATTTGCAGATTATGTGAAATCTGTCGACATGGCGAGAAAAACAGTTGGAGATGAATTAGTGGATTTAGGCGAACTGATGGACAGCAAGATGGATGAGTATTTCGGATAAAGAAAAAGAACGACTATTGTAAAAACTTTGCGGATATGAACTTTGAGTTTTTGAACAACCGACGGGTCTTCAGCCAACTCCACAGCCTTTGCTGCGAGTCCGAAAAGTATGTCGTGGCCATGCCCGAGGTGTCGGCACTCAAGTCGAGGTCGGCTCTGGAATCGATGGTGAAGATTTTCTACACGGCCAAGTACGGCGACTATGACAGAAGCGCAAGGCTGTTCGACCTCGTCCAAAATGCCCAATTCAGCAACTTCATGGACGACTCCATGATGAGCACCATCCACCTTATCCGCAAGATTGGCAACAACGCAGCCCATTCCCAACCTGTCACCAAGGCGCACGCCATGGCTGCGCTTGAAGCCTTGTACTACTTCACCCACGAGATGATGCACTTCTTCGGCACCTACGAGGAATATCCGCGTTTCAACCGTGCCGATTACGCCGTCACCGAAAAGCCGACAGAGGAGGTGAGTAAGGCCGATGAAGAGGAAATCGTGGTCGACAAGGAGGAAGTCAAGGAGTGCCAAGTCAATACGACGGAGACGAAACTGAAATCGGCGGTTGATTTCAACGAGGACGAAACCCGGAAGATCTATATCGACACGGCACTGCAAGAGGCTGGATGGGAGTTCGCAAAGGCCAAAGGCCGTGGCGCACACGGCAAGGTGGGCACCGAAATTGTAGTGAGAGGAATGCCCGACGGGAAGGACGGCAGGGCCGACTATGTGCTGTTTGATGAAGACGGTCTGCCGCTCGCCGTGATAGAGGCCAAGCGCACCTCGAAGAGCGAGGAGGAAGGCGCGGCACAAGCCAAGGCCTACGCCGATTGCCTACAAAGGATGTATGGCTGTGCAAGGCCGGTGGTGTTCTACACCAATGGCTACAAGGTGATGATGGAAGATGGCCGAGGCTATCCTGCACGTCGTGTGTATGGCTATTACAGCAAGGACGAACTTCATTCGCTCATTGTGAGGCGCAATTTGAAGAAAATCGAAGACGACAAGATAAAGCCGGAGATTTCGGACCGTTACTTCATCCAGGAAGCCTGCACTGCCGTTTGCGAGTCGCTCAACGAAATGCACAGAAAGCAACTGATAGTGATGGCCACGGGCACGGGCAAGACCCGCTGCACCGTTGGCCTTGTCGATATTTTGCAGCGCAACGATTGGGTGAAAAACGTGCTGTTTTTGGCCGACCGTAAGGAGTTGGTGAAGCAGGCCAAAGGCGACTTCGTCAAGTATATGCCTGACGCCACGATTTGCGCTATCTCCGAAGAGACAAAGGACAAGCGCGACTATAACGCCAACATCATCCTTTCGACCTACAACACCATCCTCAACCTTATTGACTCCGACAAAAAGACCTACGGCATCGGGCGTTTTGACTTGATTGTTTCCGACGAATGTCATCGTACCATCTACAACAAATACCGCGCAATCTTCCGCTATTTCGACAGTCTGATGCTGGGCTTGACCGCCACCCCGAGAGAGCAGGTGAACCTGACCACCTACGACTTGTTTGATTTGCCCCATGGCGTTCCCACCTACAACTATGATTTCGAGAAGGCGGTGAAAGAAGGCTACTTGGTGAATTTCAGAGCCAAGAACCGCACGACGAGACTCCTGCAAAGCGGCCTGAAATATGACGACCTTACCGAAGAGGAGAAAGAGGAGTTCGAGTTGACCTTCGTTGACGACGACGGCAACATTCCCGATTGGGTTGCCGGTGCCAACTTCTTGAACAACATCCTAAACAAAGACACCATTGACGCGATGCTACAAACCTTGATGAAAGAGGGCTTGCGCATCAAAGGCGGCGAGGATTTGGGCAAGACGATTATCTTTGCGCAAAAGCATGAAGTTGCCGAGCGTATTGTCAGCCGATTCAAGGAGTTGTACCCGAAATATGGCGACGACTACTGCAAGGTGATTGACTACAAGACCCCGATGGCGGATGTCGCCATCGATGATTTCAAAGGTGCCGACAAGATGCCGAGGATAGCCGTTTCAGTGGCCATGTTGGACACGGGCATCGACGTGCCCGAAGTCCTGAATTTGGTCTTCTACAAGCGCGTGATGTCAAAAATCATGTTTTGGCAGATGATTGGTCGTGGCACGAGAAAGTGTGAAGACTTGAATGTGTTCTCGCCCAGCAGCGACTATTTCCTTGAAAAGAGCGAAGATGCTACTTTCGCCTCGCATAAGGACAAGCAAGGTTTCTTCATCTTTGACTTTTGCGGCAACTTCGACTACTTCGGAATGCGTTCGGACGGAAAAGAAGGCCGAAAGGGGAGGACGCTCACGCAAGAAATCTATGTGACCAAGGCCGAAATGATTTGCGAGTTGCAGTCTTTCAAGCATCAAGAGATTGCGGAGCACAAGGCCTATTATGAGGCGTTGCGCAACGATTGGATGTCGAGGGTGAGAGAACTGAAGCGCAGTAAGGTGAATGTCCACTATAACTTGAAGTATGTGGACAAATACTCGGAAGAAAAGACTTGGGAATACATCAGCGCCATCGACTACAGGGAACTCATCAGCGAGGTTGTCCCTTTGTTGGAATCAGTCGGCGGCGACGAGAGCGCCAAGCGGTTCGATTTGTGCGTGTATCGTATCGAAGCCGCATTCTTGGAAGGCAACAAGAACTACAACAAACTGATTAAGAGAGTTGTGGATATTTGTAATGCCTTGCTCGAAAAGTCAACGCTGAAGGAAATCAGGGAGAATGTGGCGCGACTGAAATACTACATTTCAGACGAGTTTTGGAATGCCCAAAGCATCACGAGTCTGGAAAGCCTTCGCAATGAGATTCGGGGATTGGTGCATTACATCTATGACGAAACCACCGAGTTCCGATACACCAATTTCACCGATGAGGTGGTAGAACTGGAAGACCCGCAAGGCATTGTGCCGTCGTTCAAGGACTATAGGACGAGGGTAGAGGAGTACTTGGCGCGTCACACCAACACGGGCGTGATTATGAAAATCAAGAGCCTGATCCCCTTGACTGCCGCTGATGTTGAAGAACTACAGCGGTTGTTGTGGCAGGAGTTGGGTTCAAAGGAAGAATACGATGCCGTGGCCAAGGGTAAATCCTTGGGCGCTTTTGTGAGAAAGATTGTCGGCCTCGACCAAATGGCCATCAATGAATTGTTTGGCCAGTATTTGAGGGATTACCATTTCAACGCCAGGCAACAAGAGTTCCTTAACCTCATTGTGGGCTATGTTAGGGAGAACGGAGATATAGAGGCGGAAGACCTTATAAATGAGATGCCATTCAAACAAATTGAATACATGGACTTCTTTGACGATACAGATGTGGTGTATGGCTTTGTTGACCGTTTGCACGATGCAATTGAAGGGCGGAAAGTGATGGTGTATCAGCAAGATTATTATCCGGTTACAATGGCCGCTGGAGGAGATTAACGTAGTTGAACTGTTTTATTAGTATCGAAATAGGTTCAAAGACATTCCATATCAAGGTGGGTGAATGGTGAGGATTTTCCAAAAGCAATAAATCTTTTTATTTCGTTTACTATATCAACCGCTTCTTTCCATAAAACGGTTGTCATACTAACCGAAAACATTATAATTCGGTTAGTGCAATAACCTTTTTCCATCCTTGCCGACATTTTGAGTTAGTTGGAATGACCTATTAAGTATTGAGCCTTTACTCCCCCTCCATTTCCCCAACATTAATCTCATCCAAAAGCAGCATGGCTTTGTCGTAGTCCTTGTCGAAGACATAAACCGAGGCGTCGCCTTGGATGGTGCCTGCCGCCCAGCCGGCCACGAGGCTCTCTTCCTGGAAGTTGCGGATGAGGAACTGGATGTCGTTGTTAGCGAGTACGCTGCCGATGTATTCCGCATTGATTACCGAGCCGGAATAAACTCTCTTGATTTCGTTGTCCATGATGTCAGTTTTTTGGTGATGCTGCAAAGGTATGCAAATTATTTTGATTTCCTGTCCACATTCAACATTACAATCGCGAACAACATCACAAAAGCGGCAATCCACTGCACGGGGGAATACTTTGTCCCGTTGACGAAATAGTCCAACACCACGGCGGTGATGGGGTACATCAGTTCAAGGAAGGTGGACAGCGAGGCTTTCACATGGCGTAAGCCGTAGTAATACAAGAAGATGGCTCCCGAACCCGTGGTCAGGCCGATGAGGGCGATGAAGAACCAATTGCGTGGCGTGACTTGCGAGAAATCGCCGATATGGCCTGCAAAAAGCACGATGACGAGCATGATGAGCGTGGTGAAGCCATAGCGGAAGAAGGTGGAACTGACGAAGGAATAGTTGCCCAAAATCTTCTTGGAAAACACCGTCGAACTGCCGAAGGAGAAAGCCGCCAACAACGAGAGCAATGCCGCATAAACCGTGGTGATGCCCTCGGTGCTGAAATCGGGGAGCGACCAGCCGAAGGTGAGGAAATAGCCTCCAACCAAAGCGATGCCGGCCCATAGCGCAAAGTGCTTCTTGATGCGTTCTTTCAGGATGATGCGTGCCAAAATGACGGCAAAGACGGGTTGCAGTTTCTGGAGCAAAACCACGACGGACAGGCTGTTGAAATGTAACAAAAACAGCGACTTGACGATGGCCAAAGTGCCCAAGGCACCGCCAAACAAGGCGATGAGCAGGAAATAGACCAAGTCGGAGCGCGACATGGTTTTCAGATGGCGGTATTCCCTGAAGAAAAACACGTTCATCAGTGCGAAGGGGCAGAGGTGAATGACGAAGACCACGAAGGCCGTGTTGAGGTTGTAGAGTTGCGGGGTGAGCAGGATGCCGTCCACGCCCCAAAGCATGGCGGAGAGGGCCACAGCCAACGCCCCGATGAGTTTGGTATTTTGTTGGTTGTCTTTCATTTTGAATTGCTGTTATGGCTTGAAAACGCTTAAAATGGGCTTGCCGCGCCACGCCGAAGGCGTTTCCAAACCAAGGATGTAAGCGATGGTGGCAGCAATATCGTATTGCACCACAGGCGCTTCAATCAAGTGACCAGATTTCACGTTCTTACCAAATACGACAAAAGGACTCTCCATGTCTTCCATCGCCAAGGTGCCGTGGCCTTGCTCGTGACCGCCGTGGTCGCCCGTGACGATGATGATGGTGTCGTCGTAAATGCCAGCGTCTTTGAGGGCTTGGATGATGCGTCCCACGCAAACATCAATGCGGGCAAGGTAATCGTAATAGCTCTCGGTGTACCAACCGCTACTGTGTCCGGTGCCATCAATGCCGTCGAAGACGGGGATGAACAGCATGGGCTTTTTGTCTATGATATACTGTACGATATGGTCGCAATTGCGCTCCACCGACTTCCAGTCTTCCTTGAAATCCTTTATATGGCTAATGGACAGCGTGTCAATGACATATTTTATGCCTTCCCATTCGTGGGTGCAGCCAGTTTCGGCTTCGGGGTATTGCTCGCGGACAAGGGAAAAAATGGTGGGGAAGATGCCGTGGGCATTGGTGGACATTGGGTTAACGTCGGGCGTTTTGGAGTTCCAGGTGGTGTGGCCATGCACTTCAGGACCGGCCCCCATGAACATGCTCGCCCAATTGACACCCGAGCTTGAAGGGATAACGGAACGCTTGTGCATCGTATAACTACCGTTATATATGAGGCTTAACAGGTTGGGCACGTCGTGTGCTTTATCAAAGTCGTGGGAGGCCCAACCGTCGAGGCCGATCAAAACGACATGTTTCGCCATCGGGGGTGTCTGCGCTTTCGTTGTAAAGATGAAGGCAAACAAGAGCATGAAAAGAAAACAAAGGTGTCGCATAGTGTTATTGTCTTAATAGTTTGTCATTGGCAGTGGCTTCCTTCTCCCAGCGCACGCACATGATGATGGAATTGATGAGATAAACCACATACATCATTGTAATAGGGAAGTTTCCCGCTTTGATATACATGAAAATGCTGACGCAATTGATGGCAATCCAAAGCCACCACTGCTCGCTGAACATCCTGACCATCAGTATCATGGCCACGACTTGCATCACGGCTTTGGCCGAATCTGCAAAAGGCGCGATGTCGTTGGTGAAATATTTCATCAACAGGCCGAATCCCACTGTGCCCACGATGATGACAGCCAAACTGATGAATCTCGACTTGTTCGGCATGTGGATTTTCATCACTTCGTGGGTTTCGTGGTTTATGTTTTTAGCCCAAGTGAAGAAGCCCACAAACTGCATTACGAAGTTGTAGACAGTCACGCCGAAATCGGCATAGAGTCTGGAAATCAGCGTAATGTAAATCATCAGGCAACAATGGATGAAGCCGAAGAGGTAATTGGACAGTTTGCCCTTGCCGCCCAAAACCACGTTGATGATGCCGCAAGCCGCCGCCACAATGTGAATCCAATAGAATTGGTCGCTGGCTTTGTCGTATTTGAACAAGATGGACATCACTGTGATAATGACGCTCACCAGCACTAACCAGATGATGTCGAAAGGCTTCCATCCTTTGAGGTCTTCTTTGATTAAGTGTTTGATTTTCTGCATGATGAATCTTTGATTTGTTGTTTTTTTATGTTGTTCGTAATCTCCTTTAAAGCCCTAAACCCCTCTGGTATCGGGAACATGGCGAAGGTGTGGAACATGCCTGCATACTCGCGGAAGATGCCTGTTTTGCCGGCTTTTTCGTAGGTTTCCTTGAGGAACAATGAATCAGGCTGGAGGATTTCGTCGGTTCCGAAGTAAACGCTCAGGTTGTCGACACCGCTGAAGTCGCCGAAAACAGGGCTGACCCACGGATGCTGGGCGGGCAAATCGCCTTGCCAAACGGCATTGAGGGTGATGACACGGTCGAGTTGGAGCATGGGGTCTTTCTCCTGCAACGCCCTCATTTCCTGTTCTTTGCTGTGGCTCAGGTCGACGCAAGGGGAGAGCAGGGTAGTGGTCAAGGGCTTTTGCCAGCCGTTTTTGTGGGCTTCTTGGGCTACCACCAAACACAAGCAAGCCCCCGCCGAGTCGCCGACAAGGTGAATCTCGTCATATTGCCTTGATTCAGAGATGTTTTTGTAGAAATCCAACACAGTTTGCACGGAAAACGCGCAAGTGTATTCCGGCGACTTGGGATAGACGGGCATCAGTGCGTCATAATGCGTGCGCAGGCAAAGGTCGTGCAGAAAGCGCCAATGGAAAAACACGGGCGGATAGATGTATGCGCCGCCGTGGAGGTATAGGATAAGTTTTCGTGAAGGATGGTCATGCCTGAAAACCTGCATCTCAAATCCTGTTGAGGCGACAAATTTTTCCTCTTCGGTGAAAAATCCCCTGAAATAGCGCGGTATGCGCACGGTTCGGCGGTTTTCGCGGCGGCAATGCTCCAATTCTTCCTGCACTTCTTCAGGCGAGGCATCGCGCAACTGCTTGAACATCAGTTTCAAATATTTCTCTGTAAAGGCAATTCCTACATTCATATCTTTATTATACTTTCAACATTAAACAAACTCTCAACTCTAAACTCTCAACTCTAAACTAATGCTTCTGGTAGATCTTCAGGTCAAACATGGGCGCGGCGGCAATGATGTGGTCGAAGATGTCGCTTTGGATTTCTTCGTAGTTGACCCACCGTTTGTCGCTGCTGAAAGTGTAAATCTGCAACGGCACGCCAAATTCGGTAGGTTGCATCTGGCGCACCATCATCGTGAGGTTGTGGTTCAACTTGGGATTGTTGTTGATGTAAGCCTTGATGTAGGCGCGGAAAACGCCCAAGTTGGTCTGTTGGCGACCGTTCAGTATCTCGTTAGTGTCGATGTTGTTGGCTTTGTTGTATTCAATTATATCTTCCTCTTTCTGAATGAGATAGTCTTTGATTAGGGAATAACGCTTGTATTTCTCAACCATCTCAGGCGTGCAGTAGCGGATGGTGTTAACATCGATATTTATGGTGCGTGCAATGCGTCGTCCGCCCGATTCCGACATGCCGCGCCAGTTGGTAAAGGGATTGGAAACCAAGTTGTAAGTCGGGATGGTGGTGATGGTGTTGTCCCAATTCTGCACTTTCACGGTGGTCAGGTTGATTTCTATGACATTGCCGTCGGCGGGACCCATCACAATCCAGTCGCCGAGGCGAAGCATGTCGTTGATGGAAAGTTGCAGGCCGCCCACGAATCCCTTGATGATGTCCTGGAAAATCAGCAGAATGACCGCCGACATGGTACCCAAACTGAGGAGGATATTGCTGATTTTGGTGCCCAAAACAAAGGCGATGATGACCAAGCCTGTCAGGACGTAAAGCACGATTTTTGTGACTTGCACCATGCCGGTAAGCGGCTTGGTTTTCGACATTTCGCGGGTGTTGTACAAATCTTCTCCAGTCGTGACGAAAGCACTGATAATCATGGTGCAAATGACGATTTCGAAGATGTTGACCAGTTTCATAAGGAAAGCCGCCGTTTCAGGGAAGTGGGGGAGGGCGTTGTCAACCAAAGCGCCTGTGATGAGGGCGGGAATGAGCAGGCAAATGCGCCCGATGACCTTGTTTTTAATGAGAAGGTCGTCGTATTTGTTCGTCGAAAGTTGGATGATTCGGTAGACGGTCTTCTTGATTATGAATTTGATTATGAAGTAGATAATAATGCTTACAATCACCACCGACAAAGCGGCAACCGTTTCGGCAATGCTTGTCGAAAGGCTTTGGCTAAGGCCCATCCTGAGATTGAGGTTTTTCAGGATTTCTAAGTATTTTACGATCATATTCCGCTGATTTTGGTTTTGGTGTATCCTTTTTGGAGCAACATGGCCAGCACTTTCTCACGGAAGTCGCCTTGCAACAGGATTTCGCCGTCTTTGGTGCTGCCGCCCACGCCGCAGGCCGATTTCAACTCTTTTCCCAAGACGGCCAAATCGAAGTCGGAGCCTTGGAAGCCGGTGATGAGGGTGACTTTCTTGCCGCCGCGCTGTTTCTTGTCGAGCATTACGCGCAGGTTTTGCTTGGCGGGTTCGAGCGTTATGGCTTCTTCCTCGCCGTAATCGAAAACGAAGTTGGGGTTGGTGGAATATACTGTGCCGTTGTTGTCACTTTTGTGTTTCATTGCAAATAATGTTGAGACTTAATGGATTAACTTTGAGATGAAGGTCTTTTTCCATCATTACTGACTCGCCGTCGAGGTTGATGACCTCGGCCTTGGGCCGGATGATGGTGGCTTCGGGAGTTTGTATGATTTTCACTTTTGGCGCTTTGTCCATCATGCCATCAATCATGTAACCGCCCATGATGGGAAGTTCCAACGGATTGGGTTTCTGCACGATGCAAAGGTCGACTTTGCCGTCCCACAACGAGGCATGAGGCGAGATGGGGAAGTCGTAGCCCATTTGGTTGGAGTTGGCAAACGAGATGAAAAAAGCGTTGACTTCAAGGGTTTCGGTGGGCGTGATGATGGTGTAGGGCTGCTCGTTCATGGTGATGTAGTTGAGGACAATGTACCTGAAATAGGTGTCGAAACCTCGGCGCGGGTCTTTGCTGTAGTCTTCGGCAACCTTGGCGTCGTAGCCCGTTCCCGAAATGCTGATGAATGGTGTGCCATTCACGGTGACAGTGTCGATTTTGCGCTGCTCGTTCCTGTTGATGACTTGCAAGGCTTTGATGGGGTCGAGCGGAATGTTGAGGCAGCGCGAAAGGCCGTTGCCTGAGCCGCAAGGGATGATGGCCAAGGCCAAATCGGTGCCGATGAGGCGCGTGCCCACTTCGTTGACAGAGCCATCGCCACCAGCCACGGCGAGAATGTCAAAATGCTGGTTGATGGCATCTTGAGCAAGCATGATGGCATGGCTTGGGTACTCGGAAACGCAAATCTCGTAGTCAAATTTCGAGAGGTCGAGATGCTCCTTGATTTGCTGCGGGAGGTGCTCTTTGTGCTTCTTGCCGGAGATTGGGTTAATGATGAATCGAATCTTCTGCTTGCCCATAAAAATCTGTTATTGACGGTTTCAAACTGTTGGTAATCATTCTGTTGTTGTACACCTGCATAAAATGGTAGAGCCTGTCGAACACGTCTTGGCATTGAAGTCGGTCGATGAGATTGTCGTTCAGGAGCGAGTCGTTGATGGGCCTGAAAATGCCGAATGGATTCTCGCCATCGGATTGCACCAAATAAGTGCCGTCGCAATATTGGTAGGTGAGGTTGTAATAGCTGGCAAAGGCCTGTTCACTGATGGTGTCGAAGAGGTTGCGCCCGAAAGAGAAAAGGGTGTCGTTCACATGGAGCGCGGCGAGGATGGATGGCCCAAGGTCAATTTGTTGGGCAATCTCGTTGCAACGCAAAGGCTTGATTTTCTTTGGGTAATAGAACGCAATCGGGATGGAATACATGCCCCAAACGTTGCTGTATTCGGGTTGGAAATGCTCGTTGTTGGAGTAGTCGGCGGTGATGACGAAAAGGGTGTTGTCGAACCACGGCATTTGCGAGGCGGTCTCGAAAAAGTCCTTCAAAGCGCAATCGACATAATAGATGGTTTTCTCAAAGCCCGTCCAGAAATAGCTTTCTTTGGGCAGTACGAAACTCTTGGGCATCTTGTACGGATAGCGCGACGAAAGCGTGTAGATGGCCGTGGCGAAAGGCTGATGCACGCGGTTGAGGGTGTGGGCGGCGTATTGCAGGAAAGGCCCGTCGTAAATGCCCCATTGCCCGTCATAGTCGCTATCGTCGTCGTATTCGATGCGCCCGAAATAATTCTTGAAACCGGCTCGGTGCGAGAACTCGTCAAAACCTTGAACGCCGTTGTTGCCTCCGTGCATGAAAATGGTGTTGTAGCCGTGCCGTTGCAGGTGTTGGCCAAAGGCGTCGAAGTCGTTTTCGGCGTAAGGCGACCTCACGAAATCGTTGTCCATCATGGCCGGAATGCTTGCCAATATGGAAGGCAGCACTTCAAGGCTGCGGCGGCTGTTCGACATGCCGTTGAACGTAAGGCTTTGGCCGAGAAGCGAATCGAGGAAGGGTGTGAGGGGGAAGCGGCGGTCGTGGCTGTAGTAACTGACCATTTCCTGCCCGACACTTTTCAGGATGATGATGACCAAATTGTCAGGGATACTATCGATGCTCAAGGTGTCGCTTTCGATGAAACGGTTGGCTGACAGGTTTTTATGGATGGGTGAAAAGCCGGTTTCATAGTCTCCGGCTATTTCTTTCAGCGCGGTTTCGTGGGTGGTGACAAGGCAAAATGGCGTGTTGAGCAAAATGGGTGCGTTTTGAGGGTCGGTATACTGCATGGCGGTTGCCATAGTGATGGGTTGGGCTTGCAGGCCGCCTCTCCATGCTATGATGGACAATAAGAGCATGACACCCAAGCTGATACTTTGCTTGAGATGCCATCGAGGCTCGATTTCCTTCTCAGGGGCGTGAAGTCGGGTGTGCTGCGCTACTACGCTGATAACCAATACAAAAAGGATGAATATGACGAGCAGATACCAATAATCGAAAAGCACCTGCCTGAGGATGCCAAACGACACCTCGTCGGAGTTGCCGAGCACTTTCAGGAAGTCGATGGTGAGGTGCTTCCCGAAGAAATGGAAACATACTATATCGATGAAATTCAATAGGATAGCGAAGGCGTTGACAATCACATAAATGAAGTCAATGACCTTTTGCGCCACTTTATTGTAGATTTTCAGCGAAGGGAAACAATAATAAAGGATGACGGGCAAGTTGAGGCCCACCACAATGGGAAGGTCGAACCTCATGCCATAGAAATAGAGCTTCAAGGCTTGACCGAGCGTCAGTTGGTGAAAAAACTGCTGGTTGAAAAGATAGACCATCCAACGGCTGATGCTGAGGGCCAAAAGGATAACCAAGAGCCTGTAAACAAGCCGCATATAAGGCTTTCCAAGCCACTCTTGAATCTTCTCTTTTTGGGTGTGTCGTCGCATCGATTGTTCCTTTTTCCGTTGCAAAAGTATATAAAAAAGTGCTATTTTTGCCCAAAATTTCAACTAATCTGTTTTCACGATGAAGAAACTACGTTCAGCCTTGGTTTTGGCTTTTGTTTTGTCGGCTTTTTGGGGTGTGGCCCAGGAGTCGTTTCCCAATTACGGCAAGCCTCTTGACATCCCGATTTACCTTTCCGCCACATTTGGCGAAATCCGTCCCAACCACATCCATGCGGGCCTCGACATCAAGACGCAGGGCGTGGAGGGCAAAAAGGTGTTTGCCGTCGCCGATGGCTACATCAGCCGTATCGGAGTTTCGCCATACGGTTATGGTAACGTGCTGTATATCACGCATTACGATGGCTATACGAGCGTGTATGCCCATTTGCAGCGGTTTTCGGGCGAGATTGCCAAATATGTGAAGGATTATCAATACAAGCACAAGAAATTTGCCTCGCAGATTTATCCCGACAAGGACAAGTTCCCGATAAAAAAAGGTGATTTGATTGCCTATTCGGGCAATTCTGGCGGTTCGGGAGGCCCGCATTTGCATTTCGAAATCCGTCACACGCTGAGCGAAAAACCGGTCAATCCGATGTATTTCGGATACAAGATTGAGGACAATACGCGCCCGCTCATACAAGGTGTGTCAGTCTATCCTTTGGGTGACGAAGCGACTTTGGAGGGTGGTATCAAACCGATGTATTTCTCCGTTGAAGGTGGCGATAAAGGCCGTTATTCATTGAAAGACAGGAATATCGTCCGCGCCAATGGTGCCATCGGGTTTGGAATCCGCACCTTCGACCAAGTTGGCACTTCGACCAACAAGAACGGCCCTTATCTTTATGAGCTTTACCTTGACGACGAACTGGCTTTTCAGGTGGAGTGCGACAGTTTTTCCTACAGCGAGCCGCGCTATGTGAACAGCCTCCTCGATTATCGCCGTTATAAGCAGAAGAAAACGAGTTATGTGCGCACCGAAACCGACCCGTTCAACAAACTGCAAATGATTGAAAAACGGAACGGAACGGTGACAGTGAACGAGGGCGACACGGTGAATGTGCGCTTCAAAATCGCTGATTATGTGGGTAATACCTCTCAGATTAATTTCAAGTTGGTGGGCACAGCACCCGTTTATGTGGAGCGACCAGAACGCCGTCGCAGCGAATATTTCGTGAAAGCCGACGGCTCGTTGAACAACAACATTACGATTGATGATTTCAATGTTTCGATGGAGCGTGGCACGCTTTTCCGTGATGAATGGATTCAGACGGGTCAACGCGACGAAAGAGGCTGTTGCTCACGCATTTACCGTTTCGGCGATGAGGAATTGACAACCTTCAAGCAGTTCACCGTCCGAATCCGTCCTGACGAGGCTTGGGCCGACCATCCCGGAAAATACATTGCTTATTTCGACAACAGTGGTAAGGTATCTTCGCTTGGTGGCAAGATGAAGGGCGGCTGCATGGAAGTCGCGACCCGCTCGTTGGGCGAGTTTACCATCAAAATCGATTCGGTTGCGCCCACGGTCAAAGCGTCCAATTTCAAGGACGGGCAGTCGGTGAGTGCGCTCAAGTCGCTGAGGTTCAAGATTTCCGACGACATGACAGGCATTGAAACCTACGACATCTATCTTGACGATGTTTGGGTGCTTGGTCAATATGATGCCAAAAACGCTTTGCTCTATTACGAAATCGACGAAAAGATGAAGAAAGGTACCAACAATGTGAAAGTCGTGGTGACTGACGGGGTGGGGAATAACAAAACCTTGAAAATGAAGGTGGTGTATTGATTACGAGTTGAAAACAGATCATTTAGCTATGTCAAACATGATACAAAAGAAGGCGGCCAGGCAATTCGTCAAGGATTGGACGGGCAAAGGCTACGAGAAAGGCGAAACCCAACGCTTTTGGTTGGACTTGCTCCACAATGTCTTTGGAGTGGACGACCCGACCAAAACAATGCAGTTCGAGATTCCCGTCAAAACCATCACCAAGGAGAAAGGCGCGGATTTCATCGATGGCTACATCGCTCCAACCAAGGTGTTGATTGAGCAGAAAGGCTCGCATATTGACCTTTCAGCCAAAGCCAAACAATCTGACGGAGCGGAACTTACACCTTACCAACAAGCCCGCCGCTATGCCACGGGTTTGCCGCTTTCGATGGCTCCGCGTTGGATTGTGGCCTGCAATTTCACCACTTTCGAGATACACGACATGGAGCGTCCCAACGATGCGCCCGAAATCATCCAACTGTCTGACTTGGAGAAGGAATATCATCGTTTGGCTTTCTTGGTTGATGATGCCAACGCACATATCAAGAAGGAGTTGGAGGTCAGCATCAAGGCGGGCGAGATTGTCGGTGTGCTGTACGACAAGATTTTGGCGCAATACAAAGACCCCGAAAGCCTTGAATCGCAAAAAGCCTTGAATAAACTTTGCGTGCGCTTGGTGTTTTGCCTCTATGCCGAGGACGCGGGCATTTTCGGGAGCAAGAGCATGTTTCACGACTATATGGCGCAGTTTTCGGCTACCGACTTCAGAATGAGGCTGATAGAGTTGTTCCGCGTGTTGGACATCAAGCCCGAAGACCGCGACCCGTACATGGACGAAAAACTCGCAGCCTTTCCTTATGTGAACGGCGGAATGTTTTCGGGCGACATCGAAATACCACGAATCAACGAGGAAATCCGCGACCTCATCCTGCAACGTGCCTCCGACGACTTCGACTGGAGCCTGATTTCGCCGACCATCTTCGGAGCCGTGTTTGAAAGCACATTGAATCCAGAAACGCGCCGCGCCGGAGGAATGCACTACACTTCAATTGAGAACATCCACAAGGTCATCGACCCGCTGTTTTTGGATGGCTTGAAGGCCGAGTTTGCCGAAATCAAGGCCATGACTGTGGCCAAGACCAAGAAAGACAAGGCTTTGGCCTTCCAGAACAAATTGGCTTCGCTGAAGTTCCTCGACCCTGCTTGCGGTTCGGGCAATTTCCTCACGGAATCCTATATGTCCTTGCGCCGATTGGAAAACGAAGTCCTCCGTATCCTTTTCGGCGACAACCGTTTGATAGGCGAGATTGCAGACCCTATCAAGGTGAGTATCAATCAGTTCTACGGTATCGAAATCAACGACTTCGCTTGTGCGGTGGCGCAAACCGCGTTGTGGATTGCCGAGAGCCAAATGATGATGGAAACCGACGAAATCGTTGGCTTCAACCTCGACCCGCTGCCGTTGCGCAAATACACCAACATCCGCGAAGGCAACGCATTGCGGATGAGTTGGTCGGAATGGGACGAACCTGACGACTCGACGACCGTTTATGCCGATGAGGTTTATTTACAGCCCTACCAGGCAACCGAAACCACTTCCTTTGTTGCCAACGAACCCGAAGTCAGATATGGGACAATAGAACTTTACAGTCCTACCATTCATCCCATGACCAAGCCGAAAAGAACCCGTCATGTTGATTTCGACTACATCATGGGCAATCCGCCGTTTGTGGGAGCGCGAATCATGTCGGCTGAACAGAAAGCCGACTTGATTTCTGTCTTTGGGCCAAAATGGAAGAACATCGGCAATATGGATTATGTGTCGGGTTGGTATAGGAAAGCTGCGGTTTTGATGAATAGCAGTCTAAAACTACATGCCGCCCTTGTTTCCACCAATTCCATCACTCAAGGCGAACAGGTGTCCAACCTTTGGAAGCCATTGATGGACAACGGAGTGCATATTGATTTCGCATGGCGGACCTTCATTTGGGATAGTGAGGCCACCCAAAAAGCCCATGTGCATTGCGTCGTTGTCGGTTTTTCCAAAAGTAAAGACGAAAGCAAACGGAGAATCTTTGATGGAACTTCTATTGTAGAGGCTAAAAATATCAATGGCTATCTGATTGACGGTGAAGATGTTTTTGCGGAGAGCCGACAGCATCCTATTTGCGATGTGCCTGAAATCGGCATCGGCAACAAGCCCATCGACGGAGGTTTCTATCTTTTCAAGGACGACGAAAAGGAAGCGTTCCTTGCAAAAGAACCTGCCGCCGAGAAGTATTTCAAACGTTGGTATGGCTCCGATGAATTTATCAACCGTCGCCCCCGCTGGTGCCTGTGGCTGGGCGAAGCCAATCCCGTTGAACTCCTGAGACTTCCCGAGTGCATGAAACGGGTTGAAGCGGTAAGGAACTATCGCCTTGAAAGCAAAAGTCCTGGAACGGTGAAGTTGGCCGACCGCCCCACGCGCTTCCATGTGGAAAACATGCCGAAGGGCAATTATTTGTTGATTCCTGAAACATCATCGGTGAATCGCCAATATATTCCCATGGGATTTATGTCGCCCGAGGTTCTTTGCAGCAATGCGGTAAGACTGATTCCCGATGCTACTCTATATCATTTTGGCATCCTGACCTCTTCTGTCCATAATGCTTGGATGCGAGTGGTGTGCGGACGGTTGAAATCGGATTTCCGATATTCTAAAGATATCGTTTACAACAACTTCCCATGGCCGTGTGTGATGGTTGAGCCTGTCGAAACCATCGGTCATTTCGACAAGCTCAATGACCTAAAAGCCAAAATCGAAGGCACCGCCCAAGCCATTCTCGATGCCCGCGACATTTATCCAGAGGCCTCGCTTGCTGACATGTACGGCAACCTTTTCCTGTTCCCTGAATTGCAGAAAGCCCACCGCGCCAACGATGCCGCCGTTCTCGAAGCCTATGGCTTCCCGAAGGATGCCTCAGAATCGGAAATCGTTGCCCGTTTGTTCAAGATGTATCAGGAAATGACGCTTCACAGCCCCACGAATTGATAAGCCCCAATATCGGGAGCACCAACGCGCGAAACACCGTCCAAATCGCTCGGCATTTCATTGCCAAACAGCGGATTACCCAAGCCGATGACGGGCGACGCGATGCTGTCGATGTGGCAGTCGGGCTTCATTTGGTCGCGGAAAAGCGGGTCGAGGTTGAAGAGGCAATGGCTAAATCCTGGCATCGTGCCGTTGTATTTCTCCGATTTGATCAGGCAATGGTCGAACAGATAGGTGGAGTCGGCATCTGGACCGAAAGAGGTCTTGAATTCATCTTTTTGCTTGCCGTAGATGATGCAGTTGTCCATTTCCATGCGGAAAGGATAGTAAAAGAGTTCTTCGTTGGCATCGACGGCACAGTTGGTCACAGTAACGGCATTTTCGTTGCTGTTGTGTTCGTTGGCGTTCCAATAGTTTGCGATGGTGCCGTGAACGAAGCGGTAATCGCCGCCAAAGGCCCAGAAGTTGGCAAAGCCACAGTTGGCGAGGACGAAATTCTTGGCCTCAACAGCATAGAGGATGGAAAACAGCCCATAGCCGCTTTGGTTTTCGACAATGGTGTTTTCGACGCGCAAGGCACATTCCGTTGCTTTCAGCACCGATTGGCAGTTGAGTCCAATGGTGCCGTTGCGGATGATGGCGTGGCTGATGCGGTGGTCGGCACCGGCGCGACCGTCCATCATCAGTATTTGCTCCCATTGTCCGGGCGTGTGGTCGTAATAGGACTCCAAGCGGTCGCCTTGGACGACGACGGGCTCTTCGGCGGTTCCATCGATGATGAGTTGGCCGTCGCTCCACGAAAGGATGCCGCCGCCTTTGTGACAATGGATTTGCGTGCCTTTTTCGATTTTCAATGTGCTGTAACTGTTGATGAGCGCATAGCCGTAAATGACGTAGGGCCGTTCCGAAGTCCAAACTGTGGTTTCAAGGCTGTCGGCGACGATATGATAAGGATAAATGACCCCACCCAAGTTGACAGACTTGTCGGCCACAATGTAGTTGGCGTTTTGTCCCCATGCCAATAGCTTGATAGTCTGTGTGTTGCCGTTGGTAATGAATTCCAATTCGTCTTCCACGATGAAAGGCGTATTGAGGTCATTCGGGTTGATGGTGACGCGCAGAAAAGAGAAAAGACTGTCCTCCGCAGGGACGATTTTGTCGTAAATCTCGATGTTGTTTTCGCCGTCCACATTGAGGCGGAAAGGCGAGCTTTCTCCTCCAATAAGCCGTATCGAGCTGATTTTCAGGTCGTCGCTGTGGCGGTTGTAGATTCTCAATTCATGAGTTGCCGAGCCTAAAGAGGTGAAAACCGTGTCGAAAAGCACCGTATCTGCCGAAAACTCAAGTTTCAGGTTGGCGTCAGGGTTGATTTGGCTGCTCTTCCTACAAGAAACGACTGCCAATAGGAAAATGCTGATTATGAGTATGATATGTGTTTTTTTCATAAGGAAATCTTGAATGGCAAAAATAAACTATTATCTGATACGAGCGGAATCGGTTTTTATTGTATTTTTGCGCAAAATAAACTATGTTGATTTATAGATTTCACAGAAAAATGAAACGTTTCGCGATTGTTGCCTTTATTGGCATGATGATTTTTGGCTTTCTCGGTCATGCAACTGCCCAACGATTACAAGGAACTCCCGATTTGGGAGGGAAAGTTGTCTATGGCGGAACCTTCGGTTTCGGCCTGAATAACAGATATCTTAGACTATCCATTGCGCCTCAGATAGGCTACAGAATCTTCAATCCTTGGGAAATTGGAGTTCGTGGCATCTACGATATGGACTGCTTTTTCGATAGGTGGAATGGCAATTCCTATGGCCATTATTTTGGAGTGGCTCCATATACGAGTATTCAGATTTATAGGGGGTTGTTTCTCCATGCCGAGGACGAGATTCTGTATGGCATCAGAAGATGGAACAGCCAAACGGTATCCCAAAAATGGTACAATACGGTCTTCGTGGGCGGCGGTATCCGGCAATATGCCGAAAATGGCAGCTATGTGTATTTCTTGGCGCTTTATAATCTCAGTTGGGGCCTTCTCCAACCCAATAGCTCTATGGATACTCCCTATGCCTCACCCTTCACGATCCGAGTGGGCTATTGCTTTTAATCAGTTGATAGTTAGCAGTTGCGCCTGTTGATAACTCTCAACTCTAAACTCTCAACTAAAACATCCGCTCCAATTCCCGTTTCGAGTCCTTGGTTTTCAGGCTTTCGCGCTTGTCATAATAGTGCTTGCCTCGTGCAAGGGCAATGTCGAGTTTGGCCAAGCCGTTTTCATTAATAAATAAGGTGACGGGCACGATGGTGAAGCCCTTTTCCTGCACTTTGTTTTTCAGTTTGCGCAGTTCGCGGGCGTTGAGAAGCAACTTGCGGTCGCGTTTTGGGTCATGGTTGTTGTAGGTGCCTTGGGCGTATTCGGCGATGTGCATCCCTATGACAAACAGTTCGTTACCCTTGAAACTGCAATACGAATCAGCCAAACTTGCCTTGCCTCCCCGGATGGACTTGATTTCCGTACCGGTCAACACGATGCCCGCCGTGAGGGTTTCCACGAGGAAATATTCAAACGAGGCGCGTTTGTTCTTTATCTTGATATTGTTGGTGTTCTTTTTGTCCATAGCGGCTGCAAAAGTAAATAATTTCGGCGAAACTGACCAAAAAACCGTACTTTTGTCGCTATGAATACGATAGGTCACATTTTTAGGCTAACCACTTTCGGCGAGTCGCATGGCGCGGCCATAGGCGGAGTCATCGACGGCTGCCCTTCACAATTGAAATTGGATTTTGATTTCATTGATTCTGAATTGCTTAGGCGAAAGACGGCGCAATCTTCTACCGCTTCTCAACGCAAGGAATCCGACCGAGTTGAATGGCTTTCGGGCTTGCTCGATGGTGTCACATTAGGCACTCCGATTGCTTTTATTGTGCGCAATGAGGACTGCAAACCAGAGGATTACGAGAACTTGAAAGATGTTTATCGTCCTTCGCACGCTGATTTCACATACGAACAGAAATACGGTCTCCGCGACTGGCGCGGTGGGGGTAGGGCTTCGGCACGCACCACCTTGCCGATGGTGGTGGCTGGTGCCATTGCCAAACAGATTTTGAATGAAAAGGGCATCAAGATTTATGCTGAAGTGGTTTGCATGGGCGATGCGGAACAGGCCAAAAGAGAGGGAGATACGGTAGGTGGAATCGTGGAGTGTCGTATTACTGGCGTTCCTGCGGGTTTGGGCGATCCAATGTTCGGCAAATTCTCTGCTGAGTTGGCCCATGCCATGTTTAGCCTGCCCGCCGTTAAGGGCTTTGAAATCGGCGATGGTTTCGCATTGGCTAAGATGAAAGGCTCAGAGGCCAACGACACCTTTATTAATAAGGACGGCCAAATCACCACTTTGACCAATCATTCAGGCGGCATCCAAGGCGGCATCACCAATGGAAACGACATCGTTTTCCGCTTGGCTTTCAAGCCGATACCGAGCATTGCCCAGCCTCAACAAACCGTGAATCGACTGGGTGAGCCTTGCGAAATCGCCATTGAAGGGCGACATGATGTGTGCGCCTTGCCTCGTGCCTTGGTGTTGGTGGAGGCTATGGCCGCATTGGTGTCGGTGGATTCAATCGCGCAACTCCAATAATGTGATGTTCTCCACATGTTGCGTGTGCGGGAACATGTCGACGGGTTGCACTGCCATTACTTTGTAAGCCGAATCAAGTAGTTGTAAATCACGGGCTTGCGTGGCTGGATTGCAACTTACATAAACGATTTTTTTCGCCTTGATTTTCAGCAGTTGTTCCACTACCTTTTCGGCCATGCCAGCACGCGGCGGGTCGGTGACGATGAGGTCGGGGCGGCCATTCGTCTTAATGAAATCGTCAGTAAAAACTTTCGCCATGTCGCCAGCAAAAAAAGTGCAATTGCCAATGCCATTGATTTCGGCGTTCACTTTCGCATCGTTAATTGCTGCCTCAACATACTCAATGCCAACCACTTTCTTCACGAAACGCGAGAAATATTGCGCGATGGTACCCGTGCCTGTATAGAGGTCGTACATCAGTTCGTCGCCTTGAACATCAGCCAAATCGAAGGCAGTGCGATAGAGCCTTTCTGCTTGATACACATTGGTTTGGAAGAACGACACTGGACCGATACGGAACTTCAAATCGTCAAATCCGGGTCGGGGAGAGGCCATTGTTTCAATGAGGTATGGCTCGCCTTTCAAGCACTCAAACGGCAGGTCGTTGATGATGTCGTTGAGTTTCGGATTAATGACCAAAAGCAGGGAAACGATTTGTGGGAAAGCCATCTCCAATGCGGGAATCAGTTCGTGGCGCACGATGCTGTTTTCCTCGCTGATGACCAAAATCACCATGAATTCACCCTTCGAGTTGCAACGGATGACGAGGTTGCGCATCAGTCCCTCATGGGCGCGAAAATTGTAGTAAGGGAGTTTCCTTTCCATCGTGAAACGCCTGACAAACAAACGAATGTCATTCGAAGGGTCAGCTTGAAGGTGGCATTGCTCAATGTCGACCACGCGGTCAAAAAGTTGTGGCAGATGGAAGCCCAAGCCCTTGCAGGCGTCCTCGTTGTGGGTGCCTGAAGGTGCTCCATCGGTGAGCCATTTGCGGTTCGAGAAAGTGTATTCCAGTTTGTTGCGGTAGAAAAACTGCTTCTCGCAACCCAAAATCGGGCGGATTTCGGGATATTCAACCTTCCCGATGCGCTCGAAATTGTCCTTCACCTGCTTTTGCTTGTAATAGGTCTGCCATGTGTAGGCCATGTGTTGCCATTTGCAGCCACCACACAAGCCGAAATGCTTGCAAACAGGCTCGGTACGTTTTTCAGACATCTTCTTGAAATTCAAAATCTTGCCTTCAAAGAAGTTTTTCTTACGCTTGTAGACCTCAATGTCAACTACATCGCCGGGTACGCCAAAGGGAATGAAGACCACGCGGCCTTCGGGCTTGGCCACCGACATGCCCTCGGAACCTGCGTCGACAATGTGTACATCTTCCAGATATTCAGGTTGTTTCTTAATCTTATTTCTCGTCATAGTTGAAAAATCTCCCAAGTCTTTTTCGCTTGTTCCTCAAACATTTGCCAGCCGTTGTAAACCTTTGCCCCCCAAGTCCTTCCCAATTCCATGAACGCCGTTTCTTTCGGATTGTAAATCAAGTCGATAAGGATGTGCTTGTTGCTCAAGGCTTGATAGTGCAAGTCGGGGAAGTCGTCAAATTTGGGTGCCATTCCCAAAGGTGTCGTATTAATAATAAGGTGATTCTGGCGCAGAATTTCATCGGTCAGGGTTTCGTAGGTGAAATCGCCTTTTTCAGGGCTTCGGCTGACCGTTGAAAAAGGTATGTTTTTCTGCTTCATCACATAACGTACCGCCTTTGACGCACCGCCGGTGCCTAACACCAATGCATGTTCCACTTCTTTGCCTTTCAAGGCCCGTTCCAACAATTGGGAGAAACCGTAAACATCAGTGTTGTAGCCTTTTAACCTCCCGTTCTGGATGGTCACCACATTCACTGCCCCGACTTCATTAGCTGTTGGGTCAATCTCGTCCAACAATGGGATGATGGCTTCTTTATAAGGTATCGTCACATTGAATCCGCAGAGGTCGGGATAGGTTTCCATCACCTCGTGGATTTCTTCAATCGACTTGAGGTCAAAATGTTGGTAACGGCAGTCCAAACCTTCATGTTCAAACTTCTCGTTGAAGTAAAACCTCGATTGTGAGTGCTTCAAAGGATGTCCGATGAGTCCGTAGCGTTTCATTTTCAATTATTTGATTCCCAATTATTTGATTCCGAAAACAGCCCCAAAGCCCAAAGTGCAAACCACACCCACAATCACGCTGGCAAGTATCACGCCTCCCATGACGGCAATCACGCTTTTCTTGAAGTCCATGTCCAAGAAGCTGGCGGCGAGGGTGCCTGTCCAAGCCCCAGTTCCCGGCAAGGGGATGCCGACGAAAAGCAGCAAGGCAAAATACAGGCCGCGACCCGCCTTGGCTTGCAGTTTTTGGCCGCCTTTTTCGCCTTTTTCCAAGCACCAATTGCAGAATTTCTTGATGAATCCTACGTTGATGTCCTTGCCCCATTCCAACACCTTGCGGGCGAAGAAATAGATGAACGGCACGGGCAGCATGTTGCCGATGGCGATGACGATGTATGACCAAATCAGGCTGAAGTCGGGATTGGCCGTGTGGATGCCGTAGGCCACGGGTAAGGCTCCGCGCAATTCGATGAGGGGCACCATGGCGATGAGGAAGATGTAGATATAGTTTTTCATATTAAATTATGGGTTGTTCATTGGATTTGTTTTCTTGGTTGGCTTTATGCCTTGCAATCAGTTCGAGGATTTCCGTGTCGTTGGCCAACAGTTCCTTGTCGAATTCGATGAAGTCGGGATAGACCTCAAAGTCGGCTTCTAAGGCTTGGTCGAGGGCTTCAAGTCCTTGATTATGACATCCTTTGACGAAATAGCCGTAAGCCAAAAGGTAGAGCAACGCCGAGTCGTTGTCGGTTTGCAGCAGCCCGAATTTGATGGTGTTGATGGCCTCATCGATTTGGTCCATCTCGCCGTAGAGGTCGGCGATGTAATAATAGGCGTCAGCATCGCCGGGCGTCATTTCCTGTATCTTGCGCAGGTATTTCATGGCCGTGTCGAAGTCGTTCAGTTTGCGGTAATCGGCGGCGATGGAGTAGAGGTAATCGGTTTCCCACGGCTCCAAGCTGAAGGCTTTTTCGAAGAATCGGATAGCCTTGCGGCTGTCGCCTCGGTCGCTGTAAACATAGCCAAGGCCTGCCCATCCTGAACCAATCATTTCATTGATTTCCAAAGCCTTGTGAAAATGTGCTTCGGCGGTTTGCAGGTCGTTGAGCCGATAGTAGCAGTCGCCGATGGTGGTGTGAATCATAGAGGTTTCCACATCGTTGCGCAAGGCTTCCTCAAGCGTGTCGATGGCTTCCTTGTAGCGTCCCAAGTCATAGTAGATGTCGGCAAGGTGCATGTTGGTCCAAAGGTCTTTGGGGTCGATGCTGAGGGCGAATTCGTAAGGGTCGACCGACTCCTCGTATTGCCCCATCATGCGGTAGACATCGCCGATGTTGGTCCAAGCCTTGCTGTTGTACGGGTCTTTGTCGACCAAACGCTGGAAAAAGTCGAGGGCTTCATTCTTGCGGCCAGCATCAAGGTAGCAGCATCTTATTTCGTGGAAAATGGTGTCCACATCATCGGCAAAAGGCAAGGCCTTGAAATAGAAATCCAAGGCAAGGTCGTATTTCTGCAAACGCTGGTATTCGTAGGCGATGGCGTTGTAGAGGTCGAATTTCTCGTCCTCGTCGAAAAAGGGCAAGGCATTGCAATAATTCTCGATGGCATCCTTCGATTTACCGAGTAGGGCAAGGCATGAGCCGAGGGTGAGGAAATAGTCGGGTTCCTCCTCGTCGCGGTCGATGTGTTGCAGCAGTTCGAAGGCATGTTGGGCATCGTTTTCCAGCAAATACTGCCGTGCTTCCTTGATTTTCAGCAAGTTGCTTTCTGGATGTTGCGCCATTGCGATTTCCACGGCCTGCCGCGACTTTTTCAGTTCGTTTTGCTCCGTGTAATGGTCGATGATGTACTCAAACTCCTCGCTGTCGAAATAGGCTGAGCCATTGGCTTTCAGCATGGTTTCATACTTTTCGACGGCGGCCTTTCGGTCTTGTTCCTCTTCAAAATAGTCTTCGAAATCCTCGTCCTCAAACATGATTTTCTTGTCTGGAATTTGGTGCAAAAGTAATAAAAATTTGTGGAATTGTAACATCCATATTTGAATATTGTTTTTATTGTGTTTTTCCATATTTAAATATTGATTATTGCCTTTGAAATCAATAATTAAATATTTGTTTATGATGAAATTTCCATATTTAGATGTTTTTTTTCTTCAAAAATTTCCATATTCAAATATTGTTTTGTATCTTTGCACCATCAAAATAAACGAGATAACTATGAATGAAAGCCCGGACATACTCTACAGAAACTCAAAGCGAAGTGTTCAGCAGGTAAGTATGAAATTCCAAAGGGAACTGCTGCACAGCATCAACTGGAACGCCCGCATCATCGGCATCAAAGGGCCGAAAGGCGTGGGAAAATCGACACTGCTGAAGCAACGCATCAAGGAGGCCTTTACAGACGAGAGCAAGGTGCTGTATGTGTCGTTGGACAATATGTGGTTTGCCAACAACACCCTCGCCGACTTGGTGGAATACCATTACACCCACGGAGGCACCCACCTTTTCCTTGACGAGGTACACAAATACGAGCATTGGCAGACCTGCATCAAGAACATTTACGACGACTATCCGACGATGAATGTGGTGTTTACGGGCAGTTCGATGCTGAAATTGACCAAAGGCGAAGGTGACCTGTCGCGCCGCGTGGCTATGCACACGATGAACGGCCTCTCGTTTCGTGAATACCTGATGTTTGAGGACATTCTGCATCACGAAAAACTGTCATTGGACGACATTTTGACCCGCCATGTGCAGATTGCCTCGGAAATAGCCGAGAATGTGCGCATTTTGCCGCATTTTGAGCGTTATTGTCGTCACGGCTATTATCCGTTTTACAAAGAGGACTTGGAGGGCTTCCACGCCAAACTGATGGAAGTGGCGCAGCAGACCATCGAATTGGATATGCCGGCAGTGGACAAAGTGGAATACATAACGATTCAAAAGTTGAAGAAGTTGCTGGGTATCATTGCTTTGCAAGTGCCATTTGTGCCGAAGATGGAAGAACTTTACCGCCAACTTGAAACCAGTCGCGAACAGGGTTTGAAGTTGCTGGACTTGTTGGAAAGAGGCGCTTTGTTGGGGCAGTTGAAGACCCGCGTCAAGGCCTTCAAGCAGATGTCGTCGCCGGAAAAGTTGTTTTTGGACAACACCAACCTGATGTACGCTTTCAATTCCAATCCGGCCATCGGGGCGGTGAGGGAGACTTATTTCTACAACCAGACCTGTCACAATCACGAACTCAACGCGCCGAAGCAAGGCGATTTCCTCGTTGATGGGAAATACACCTTCGAAGTGGGCGGTGCCGACAAGCGTTTCGAGCAAATCAAAGACCTGCCGGACAGTTTTTTGGCCATCGACGGAGTGGAGTTTGGCCGAGGCAACAAGATTCCGCTTTGGCTGTTCGGGTTTTTGTATTGAATTTTTCGCTAACTTTGCGGCAAAATATGAAATGAAAGCGTGACAAACTGTCACGGTTTAAAATACTGACTATGATCAAAAACATAATCTTCGACTACGGCGGCGTGCTTCTTGATTGGAACCCGCATTACCTCTATGACCCTTATTTCGGCGACAAGGAAAAAGCCGAATGGTTCCTCACTCACATCTGCACCTACGAATGGAATGCCCAACACGACAACGGTCGTCCCGTGGCGGAAGGCACGGCGGAGCTCATCGCCGAGCATCCCGAGTGGAAGAAGGAAATCGAGCTGTATTACGGCGAGTTCATGAAAATGATGGGCGGGCAGATTCCTGGTATGGAGGAATATATCAAGGAACTGAAAGCCAAAGACTTCCGTGTGTTTGGACTGTCCAACTGGTCGGAGGAAACCTTTGCCTTGGTAAGGCCTGTCTATCCCGTCCTCAACCTCATGGAAGACATGGTGATTTCAGGCATCGAGCGGGTGATGAAGCCCGACCCAAGGATTTTCCAATTGGCCTTGCAACGCTTCAGCATCAAGGCCGAGGAAACGGTTTTCATCGATGACAACCCGAATAATGTGGCGGCGGCGAATGCTTTGGGAATCACGGGGGTGTTGTTTGAGGGGAAGGGAAAACTGGAAAAAACGCTTTCGGAGTTAAATATTTAATAAACAGTAGTTTATGGAATTATTCTGCAACTTTTTTCCACTATTTTAAGGCTGTTTTTACAACTTTTTTCCAAAAACAGGGATTCTATATTGTGGTTTTTTAGGAATAAATGCGTATTTTTGCGGATAACTTATAAACAACGCATTATGTATTGTCCTAAGTGTGGAAGTCAAGACATTGTGTATGGAGAGCGTGGTTTCAGTTGGAGAAACGGAATCATAGGCTCGTTGTTTTTTGGTGATCATGGTTTTCTTGCAGGTTTCCTTGGCAGTCGTGATATTGTATACGAGTGTGAGGATTGCGGTTATGTTTGGAAAGTGGAGGAATAATGGGAAAGTCTAGGGGTTATTGGGATTATGAGCATTGTTATATAGCGGCAAAAGAATGTACATGTAAATCAGAATTTGACGCAAAATATCGTTCAGCGTACAAAGCGGCTCTTAAATACGGATGGCTTGATGAATATACATGGTTTATTAAGCCTCGAAACAAGAATTTTATTTATACAGAAGAAATATGCAGAAATGAGGCACTGAAATATAAGACAGTAAAAGATTTTAGAGAACATAGTCCAAACCATTATAATGCTTCTAATAAATTTGGATATTTGGACGGTTTCGATTGGTTAGACAGAGAAAGAGCTCAAAAAGGTTTTTGGAATTATGATAGTTGTTATAATGAAGCGAGAAAATATAAATCACGCAGTGAATTAGATAAACAAAACACATATTGTTACCATGTTGCTTTGAAAAACGGATGGTTAGATGATTATTTTTGGTTTGAGGAAGGATGCAGACCAAATAACTTTTGGACTTATGAAACTTGTTATGCAGAGGCTAAGAAATACAAATCCAGAGGTGATTTTAGTAAATCCAAAAGTGCATATACTATTGCTTGGAGAAACGGGTGGTTAGATGATTATGTGTGGTTTAAAGATGAAAGAATTGACTTTGAAAATGGCAAAATTGATTCTGTATATGCTTATGAATTTGTTGAATCTAAGGCGGTTTATGTTGGTAGAACTTTAAAAAGACTACAGAGAATGAGAGACTATCAACATATATTCACAAAAGATACTGTTTCTTCTTATGCCAAAGATAATGATGTTCCAGTTCCCGGCATGAAAATATTAGAAACCGATTTAAGTGTGAAAGAAGGTATATACAAAGAAGGTTGGTGGGTTGAAAAATATCGTTTGGAAGGATGGTTTATATTGAACAAAATTAAAACTGGTTCTATTGGTGCTTTACATAGGAAAAAATGGACTTATGAAAAATGTTTTGAACTTGCGATAGATTGCAAAAGCAAAGGAGAGTTCAAGAAAAGAAGCTCAGCCGCATATGAAAGAGCAAGAGTACACGGATGGCTTGATGATTATACATGGTTTGAAACAAAATGGGAGAAAAAATGGAATCAAGAAGCGTGTTATAATGAAGCGAAAAAGCACAATTCAAGAAAAGAGTTTAGAGAAGATAGTCCAGGTGCATATCATACAGCACGAATAAATGGTTGGCTTGATAGTTATACTTGGTTGGAAGGAAAAAAGAAACCGTTTAACTATTGGAATCGTGAAACTTGTTGTGCCGAAGCAAAGAAGTATAACACAAGAAAAGAGTTTCAATTGTATAGTGGTAAAGCGTACCAAATAGCAAGAAAAAACGAATGGCTTGGTGATTATACTTGGCTTGAAAAGCCCACTGTTCATAACAATAAATGGAGGAATTATGAAACGTGTTATAATGAAGCAAGTAAGTATAATTCAAGGACTGAGTTTTCACAAAAAAGTTCAGGTGCATATGATGCAGCAAGAAGAAATGGATGGCTTAATGAATATACTTTTTTTGGCACAAAACGAAAGCCAAAGGTGTATTGGACTCGTGAGACTTGTTTTGAAGAGGCAAAGAAATATAAATCGAAAATTGAACTCAAAGAAAACAACAGTAGTGCATATCGTGCTGCATTGAAAAATGGATGGCTAAAAGATTACACTTGGTTTGAAATAAAACACAAACCAAAAGATTATTGGAACAAAGAAACTTGTTATACAGTGGCTAAAAAATACAAATCAAAAAAAGAGTTTCATGAAAAATGCAGATTAGCGTATGAGTCAGCAAAAGCAAACGGATGGATTGATGATTATATTTGGTTCAAGAAAACTAATGGCCAACTTAACTTGTTTGATACTTAAATATAAATATAGATTTTTGAACGATTTCTTGCCGAAGGCAATACCAAAATAAAAGAAACTATGAAAATCCTCTCAGTCAATCAAATCCGCGAAGCGGACAAATACACGATAGAAAACGAACCCATCGAGTCCGTCGACCTGATGGAACGGGCGGCGACGAAAGTCTTTGAATGGCTCTATCGCCGTGCGCCGCGCGAGAAGACCATCAAGATCTTCTGCGGCATGGGCAACAACGGCGGTGACGGCCTCGTGGTGGCCCGACTGCTCAATGGGCAAGAGATTGTCCCGCAGGTGTTTATGGTACGTTACAGCGACCGCATGAGCCACGACTGCGAGGTGAACTACTACCGCCTCGTGAACGAGACCAAGGTACCGATGTTCGACATCCTCACCGAGGACGATTTCCCGAAAGTCGATGCCAATGATGTGGTGGTCGACGCCATCTTCGGCTCGGGCCTCAACCGTCCGCCGCAGGGCGTGACCGCCGACCTGATCGCCTACCTCAACCAGAGCAAAGCCATTCGCGTGGCCATCGACATCCCTTCGGGTCTCTTCGCCGACCAGCCCAGTGCCTTGGGCTTCATCTTCAAGGCTGATTACACGCTGACATTCCAAAACCCCAAGTTGGCCTTCCTGCTGCCCGAAAACGACCCGTATGTAGGCCGTTTCGAGGTGTTGGACATCGGCCTGCACCCGCGCTATTTGGAAGATGTGGAGACCAACAACCTGCTGACCGTCAAGGCGATGGTGAAGCCGATACTGCACAACCGCACGAAATACTCCCACAAAGGCACATACGGTCACGCCCTGCTGATTGCCGGCTCCGAAGGCAAGACAGGCGCGGCCTTGCTCGGCGCGAAAGCCTGTTTGCGCACGGGTGTGGGGCTTTTGAGCGTCCACCTGCCCAAGGTGGCGCAACTGCCTTTGCAGACTGCCATCCCCGAGGCCATGATTGACTCAGACGACTCCGAAACCTGCTTTTCGATGTTCGGCAAATTGGACGCTTTCACCGCTGTGGGCGTAGGTCCGGGATTGGGCAAGGCGGAGGAAACCGTCCGCGCCTTGAAACGCCTGATTCAAGAAGTGCAAGTGCCGTTAGTCATGGATGCCGATGCCTTGAACATCCTCTCCGACAACCCGACTTGGCTCGCTTTCTTGCCTTCAAAAACGATACTGACACCGCATCCCAAGGAGTTTGAACGCTTGGTGGGGAAGTCCTTGACCTCGTTTGAACGGCTTGAAAAACAAAGGGAATTAGCCATCAAACACAACCTCGTCGTCATTGTGAAAGGCGCACACACTACGGTTGCGATGCCCAACGGCACCATCTTCTTCAACACCACTGGCAATCCCGGCATGGCCACGGCAGGCAGCGGTGACGTGCTGACGGGAATCATCCTCTCGCTCTTGGCGCAACGCTATTCGCCCGAGGAAGCTGCCGTGTTGGGCGTTTATCTCCATGGCCTTGCTGGCGACCTTGCCGCCGAGGAGATAGGGCAGGAGGCTTTGATTGCTTCCGACATCACGGAACATTTGGGGAAGGCATACGCTGCGCTTCACGCGAAATAGGATTTTTTCACGCAGAATGCGCAGAACTCGCAGAATCTGCCGGACGCGATTGCCTCACGCAGAATGCGCAGAATCCGCAGAACCTGCTGGACGCAAACATAGGGTCGCTTTGCGCTTCATTTAATTCAACGGATTCTGCGTGAGATTTTTTCCTATTTTTGCAGCATGATTAAATCCACCGTTTCAAACAAAGAAATTTGGCGCATCGCTTATCCCATCATGCTGGGCAACCTTGCGCAGACTATCATCACCTTTACCGACACAGCCTTCCTCGGTCACCTCGGCACAATAGAATTGAGCGCGTCGATGATGGCGGGCTTGTATTATTTCGTCTTCACCACCTTGGCGATGGGCTTTGCCGTGGGCATCCAAATCTTCATAGCGCGGCGTTTCGGCGAGGGCAACTTCAGCAAAATCGGCGTGGTGTTCCAACATGGTGCCTTGTTCGTGCTGGGATTGGGCCTGTTCCTGTTCAGCATCCTTTTCTTCTTCAGCCACAAGTTGTTGCACATCATCATCGAGTCCGAAAACATTTATGCGGCAGCGAGCGAGTACCTGAGATTCAGGCAGTTCGGCATTATGTTCGTGGTGTTCAACTTCCTCTTCCGCTCGTTCTACGTCGGCATCAGCAGCACCAAGGTCATCACTTTTTCGACCATCATCATGGCCATCGTCAATATCTTTTTCGACTGGGCATTGATTTTCGGCAACGCAGGTTTGCCCGAGATGGGCATCGGCGGCGCAGCCTTGGCCTCGCTGATGGCCGAAATCACGGCGTTCTGCTTCTTCTGGATTTACACCTACGTCAAGATTCCGCACGAGGAATACGGCATGTTCCGTTGGCACAAGTGGCAGCCCGCCTTGATGTGCGACATCCTCAAAGTGGCTTTTCCGAGCATGATTCAGCGGTTGTTCTCCTTCGGCGCATGGTTTATCTTCTTCGTGATGATTGAGAAGATGGGGGAGACGGCTATAGGCGTTTCGTCGGTGGTGCGCAGCACTTATATGATACTCATCATTCCGGGCATCGCCTTCGCTTCGACGGCCAACACCTTGACAAGCCGTATTATCGGCGAGGGCAAGAGTGCCGAGGTGATGGCGACTGTATGGAAAGTGGTGAAAAACAGTTTCTTGTGTGGTCTTGTCTTGGTCGCTGTGGTGGCGGCCATTCCGCATCTGGTCTTGCAGATTTATACTGACGACATGGCTTTGGCGCAGGCTGCTATTCCCTCGGTCTATGTGATTTGTGTCGCCACGCTGTTGGGGGCTTTCTCCATGACCTTTTTCGAGGCCGTTTCGGGCACAGGCAACACTACGGCGGCTATGGCTTTGGAGTTTGGCATCCTCATTGCCTATATTATTTATGTCTATTTGATGTCAAAAACATCTACCATCGCTGGAGTGTGGACTGCCGAGTGGGTCTATAACATCTCCATTGGCCTGATTTCGTTGGTTTACATCTGGAAGGCGGACTGGGGGAGGAAGAGGATTTGAACGGAGGTTGAAACCTCCGATGAGGTAGGACACCGACGCTTTTGTTTTGCGGGGATTGAAATCCCCGATGGAATAGGGTCGCCCTTTGACTTCGTCGAATCTGCGATTTCAGGGCTTGGTAAATGAACAAAATGAGTGAATTATGAAAACACCCGCGTTATCTCCGCGACTTGCCTTTGCACCACACCCAAAAGGAACTCCAATGCGATGAGCAACAAGACTTTGCCGACTATGAACTCAATTTGCGACCCACCACCGACTTCAAGGGGCAGCTGCTTTCGCGAGGTGCATGGCTGAAAGTGCTTGAACCCCAATGGTTGGCCGATGAAATACGGCAATGGCATGAGGACGCGGTGGGGATGTATCAAACATGAACTCTCAAAGAAAAAGTTATATAAAACACGAATTATCAGAAATATATCACGAATTGTCATTAATTGCAATTTTTGAAAAATTCATGTCCAATTCATGGAAATTCGTGTGAAAAAACGAAAAAACTTTGAGCTTGTACCGTGATTTGGAACAACATGCTTCTATTTTTGCCTCGTAATTCAATGTTAAACCCTAAAAAACAACACAATTATGGAAGCAAAAAAGAAGTATTTCATGGACTGCCATCTACTCCAATAGAGAAGCGATGGCTTGTGACGGCGACAGCCTCAATATCGCACCTGATGATTTGGTGATGAGTGAGAATGTTGAGGTGGTTTGGTGGTTGGGGGAAATAATTCATATTGTCGGCAAATACAATTACAAAAAGCAGTATTTTTGCATCATTAAATGTTTGCCGAGAGTTAAACAATAGTAAGTAAGCCCATGGAAAGAACAGATTATATTGAAACAAGGAACGATGTTATTAAAAACATCAAAACACTATACTCTTATTTGGAAGGAAAAAATGATGATAGTTGTCGGTGGGCGGCTAACATCCTAAAGAACGGTAAGAATTATGTGATTGAAATCATAGATAATCATATTTGCTTTGCACCAAGTCGTTTTGTTGGCTATAAGGATAATACCAAGGACAAGCACCAGCAGAGTCACGGAAATGGTACTCAGACTGACAGCGTATTGAAACTATTCTATCGAAAAGTGCAAGACGACAGATTGGATGATGTTTTCCAAAAAGAGTTGGCTCGATTCGAACTAACGGCTGGAAGTAAAAAATATTGGATTCCAAATGGGTTGACAATAGAAGAAATATTGTCGGCATCGGGATTGACTAAAGTGAATTATTGGGTAGGCCGTGTTACTAGTGATGATTATTGGCAGAAAGCTGTTGAAAATCATATTTGGCTTACCCAACAGCGATATGGTCGACAAGTGTCAACAGCTGTTTCAGGTGTTTTGGGATGTGTCAAAGAAATAAAAGTTGGCGATGTCATTTTCTTAACTTATGGAAATGAAATTTATGCATATGGTAATGTCATCAAGTGTCCGTTTAAATCTAATCAAATATCAAGTCTAAGCAAGGTCATCCAGAGGAACAATCATGATTACCAAGATGGAATAGTTTTGTTTGATGATAGTGATGTTTTTTATGAAGATTTGCGGGAGGGCTGTGACAATTGGGGACAAAGGATTGTGGTCGATCAATGGCACTATTATTTAAACCCTACTAGAGTTACTACGAGTGGGATGAAAAATGAAATCACAAAAGGTATCTCACAAATGTCAATAATTGGCGTTACAAAAGCATTTGCAATTACAAAGATGAGGGAATTAAAAAAACAATACGAACAAATGAATATGTTTATTACCAAAACATCCAAATTGCTTTTGGTTAATCATAATTTGATTCTAACGGGAGCTCCAGGCACAGGAAAAACTTTTTTGGCAAAAGCTATAGCCGAAGTAATGAGCGCAGAAATTGGCTTTGTTCAGTTCCATCCTTCGTATGACTATACGGATTTTGTGGAAGGTTTGCGACCAAGAAATGATGACAATGGCAATGTGGGTTTTGAAAGAAAAGATGGCGTGTTCAAAAAGTTTTGCAAGGAAGCATTGCTGGAAAGTGACAAACCTTTCGTCTTTATCATCGACGAAATCAATCGTGGCGAAATCTCCAAGATTTTCGGCGAGTTGTTCTTCTCCATCGACCCGGGCTATCGGGGTGAAAAAGGTATGGTGCAGACGCAATATCAAAACATGATTGAAGACGGCGATGCGTTCAAGAAAGGCTTCTATGTCCATGAAAATGTCTATATCATCGGAACGATGAACGACATAGACCGAAGTGTGGAGAGCATGGATTTTGCCATGCGTCGTCGCTTTGCATGGAAGGAAGTCACGGCAGAGGAAAGTTACGAGGCCATGAAAGACAAGATGATTCATGCCGAAGAAGTCAAAACACGGATGACCGCATTGAACAATGCCATTTGTGACGAAAAACTTGGGCTAAACAAATCCTACCAAATTGGGGCTGCATATTTCTTGAAGTTGGATGAATACGATGGCGATTTCGACAAGTTGTGGGAATACCATTTAAGAGGTTTGCTCTCGGAATATCTTCGCGGCAACCGCGATGCGGAGAAGCAATTGGAGCAATTGAAGAAAGCCTACGATGGCAACACCGAATCGCAGAATGAATGATTCAGACCCAAGACAATAGCACAACCAAAGCCATTCCTGAAGGTCAGGAACTCGACGACCTGAAATGTATGGCCAAACCTTCCATTGCGGAACTTTGTTCTGACGATGGAATCAGCCTGCTTGTTTTTCCCCACTCTCTTGGCGAATACGGCGATAAGATTGGAACGGAGCATGTCTTTTCTGTAAATAATGAAAATCAATTAGTTACGGGAAATATTATGGGTTTTGTCGGCTATAACGACACCCAAGTTTCCATCCGCTCACGTTTTGCGCAGCAACAAGGGGATTATTTCCTTCATTATATGTTGCAGAAAGTGTTCGCTATCAACCTGTTCGATTTGAAACACGATTCCGACAACGAGAGCGTTTTCGATTTTCTGATCTATTTGTTTCCCGCTTTTCTGAAACGGGCATTGCGACAGGGGATTTACAAGGAGTATCAGACACGGAATTATAACGATGCCAATGTGCGCGGAAGGATTGATATTCAGCGTCATATCCGACAAAACATCCCGTTTGCGGGCAAAGTGTCCTATTCGACAAGGGAATATGCCTTTGATAATCATGTCACACAACTCGTCAGGCATACTATTGAATACATCGCGTGCCATCCATATCACGGGAATATCCTCGGCAATGACGACGAGACCAAGGAAGCGGTGGGCTTGATAAACAATGCGACATCGAGTTATAACCGAAACGACAGAAGTCGGATTGTCAATTTGAATGACAGGCCAATAAACCATCCATATTTCAGCGAATACCTTGATTTGCAACGGCTTTGCTTACAGATTCTTCGCCATGAGGAATTGAAATACGGCAACGATGACAATCAGATTTACGGCATTTTGTTTGATGGTGCTTGGCTTTGGGAGGAGTATTTGGACACATTATTAAAGAGTATTGGTTTTGAACATCCGCGAAACAAAACAGGAGAAGGTCGAAAGTACATGTTTACAGACCATACAGGTGCTTGTTACCCTGATTTTTATAGCCAAGAGACGGTGCTTGATGCCAAATACAAAGGCTATGAGGATTTGGGAATGGTTCAAACAACCGATTTGTATCAAGTAATCTCATATATGCACATTCTGAAACTTAATCATGGAGGTTTTGTTGTTCCTGTTTCAAACGACGAAAAACAATCCGTTGCCAAACAGCTGAATGGCTACGGTGGGAAGATGTCGGTTTTCGGTATGCAAGTTGACCAGAAAAGCCCAACGTTTACTTGCTTTGCCAACAAAATGGAAGCGGAAGAATCGAGATTGCTGGAATGTATCAGGAGTTTTGTTTCAGATTAGACCAATTAATAAAGCCCTGAAAGGGCGATTCTATTACAACGGACGGTTTCAACCTCCGCGTAGAAAGAGGGCTATAGATAGGCTGATATGTCGGGGATTGAAATTCCCCGATGAGGTAGGGTCGCCCTTTCAGGGCTTTGCAAGTGGGTCATAGCCCTGAAAGGGCGATTCTATTATATCGGAGGTTTCAACCTCCGCGTAGAAAAAGGGTTATGGTCATACCGATGTGTCGGGGATTGAAATTCCCCGATGAGGTAGGGTCGCCCTTTCAGGGCTTTATAGGTGGGTCATAGCCCTGAAAGGGCGGCCCTATTACATCGGACGGTTTCAACCTCCGCCAAAAACAAAGACCATCAAGCAAGCCAAATGTATGTCGAAAACACCGAACAAATTACCGCCAAAACGCCGAACAAAACGTGTCGAAAACACCGAACAAAATTGGTAAAAAACGCCGAATATATTTGCGTAATTCATTTATTTATAGTAATTTTGCGGCGAATTTAAAAAAGGTGAATTATGGACTACTATAAAAGGATGGCAGACATCCAACTTGAAGAGCGTTTGAACGCCTTCGGCGCGGTGTTGATAGAAGGTCCCAAATGGTGCGGAAAAACCACCACAGCGGAGCAGTTGGCGGGCAGTGTGATCAAGTTGCAGTCGCCCGACATGCGCGAGCAATATCTCACCACGGCGGCGTCAAAACCATCGTTGCTGCTGCAAGGAGCCACGCCACGGCTCATTGACGAATGGCAAGACGCTCCCGTCATTTGGGATGCCGTGCGCACCTTGGTGGACGAGAGAGGGCTTGAAGGACAATTCATCCTGACAGGCTCAAATGCAGTGGATAAGAGCAAGATACATCATTCCGGAAACGGTCGCATCTCGAAAATGGAAATGTTGCCGATGAGCCTTTGGGAATCGAGGGAATCCAATGGAACGGTCAGTTTGGCGGAATTGTTTGACAATCCACAAATGGACATTGCGGCGGTTTCCGACATGCAGGTTGAGGATATCATTTTTGCTGCCTGTCGCGGCGGGTGGCCCGCCACTTTGCGCCTCAAGGACGAAAAGTCGAAACTGATGGTGGCCAAAGACTATTTCCGAACCGTTTGCAAGGAGGACATTTCGAGGATTGACGGCGTGCAAAGGGATGAGAAACTGACACGGATGATCTTGCGCTCGTATGCACGCAACATCTCCACCTTGGCCAAGAAAACGACCTTGCTCGCCGATGTGTCGGCATCAGAGGAGATGACCTGCTCGATGGACACCTTCACCTCGTATGTCACGGCTTTGGAGAAACTGTTTGTCGTTCAGGATGTTGAGGCCTGGTGCCCGGCCATTCGCAGCAAGTCGGTCATTCGCAGCACCCCGAAGCGCACGTTCTGCGACCCGAGTGTGGCCGTGGCCGCTATGCAACTATCGCCTAAAGCTTTGATGACCCAATTCAAGACTTTCGGCTTCCTCTTTGAGCAGTTGTGCATCAGGGACTTGAAGGCCTACACTTCCGACATTGACTCGCATATCGGCTATTATCGAGATAAATATGGCTTGGAGGCAGATGTTGTGCTGCATATCAACGATGGCCGTTACGCGCTGATAGAGTGCAAGTTGGGTAGTGCGGAAATCGAAGAAGGAGCCGCTCATCTTTGCGAATTGCAGCGACTCATCAAAGAGCATAACAAAACCGACCTTCAGACTCCGATACGCGAGCCTGACTTGCTGCTTGTTCTCACCGGCGGGCAGTATGCCTATCGCCGAAAAGACGGCGTTTTTGTAGTGCCGATTGGGTGTTTGAAAAATTGAGGTGCTGATTGGAGCCGAAGGTTTATGAATATGGGTTTTTGAGATGAGGGCGTTTCATGTCGAAAACACCGAACAAAATATGTCGAAAACACCGAATGAATTACCGCTAAATCACCGAACAAACTACCTATAAATGATTGAACACCATCCATTAAAGCCGTTTTTGCCGTCCAATGCCAAGGTGCTGTTTTTGGGCAGTTTCCCGCCGCCGAAGAAGCGCTGGTGCATGGACTTTTTCTACCCCAATTTCATCAACGACCACTGGCGCATTGAGGGGCAAATCTGGTTCGGCGACCGCAACCATTTCGTGGATTTGGAGCATAAACGCTTCAAAATGAACGAAATCGTCACATTCCTAGACGAGAAAGGCATTGCCTTCTTCGACACGGCCACGGCGGTCAATCGGCTGAAAGACAATGCCTCCGATGCTTTCTTGGAGATAGTGGAACATACTGACATTGAGGCACTTTTGGCGCAAATGCCTCAATGTCGCGCCATCGCCACCACAGGCGAGAAGGCCACTACTGAAGTCTGCGCCTATTACAAGATCGATTCTATTCCTTCGCCCAACGGCCAAGTCGCGCTGCGAGAGGGTTTGACATTATACCGTTTGCCTTCATCCTCAAGGGCTTATCCTTTGGCATTTGACAAGAAGGTTGAAGCCTATCGGAGGATGTTTGAGGCGGTGTTTGGGGCTTCCGTTTTAGGGATGGAATGAGATAAGCGGCTATTTTTGCTGCGTGAATTGAAGAAAAATCTTTATTTTTGCACCGTTTGAAAACGCATAATGGAAATCGAAGACAATTTGGAGAACGAACCCAAGGACGAGCAGTTGCCAGACGAGACTTTTGAAGGTGTGCAAGACGCTCAGGCTCAAGAGGATGAACATCATATCATCCCCTTGAAAGGCATGTTCGAGAACTGGTTTCTCGACTATGCTTCGTATGTCATCCTTGAACGCGCCGTGCCTGCCATTGAGGACGGCTTGAAGCCCGTGCAACGCCGCATTCTGCACTCGATGGACGAACTCGACGATGGTCGCTTCAACAAGGTGGCCAACATCGTGGGCAACACGATGAAATACCATCCGCATGGTGATGCTTCCATCGGTGATGCTTTGGTGCAACTTGCTCAAAAAGACCTGCTTATGGATACGCAGGGTAACTTCGGCAACATCCTCACGGGTGACGATGCCGCAGCACCGCGTTACATTGAGGCAAGGCTGTCGAAGTTTGCCAAAGAGGTCGTTTTCAACCATAAAACCACCGATTGGACCCGCTCTTACGACAACCGCAACGCCGAGCCGGTTTCGCTGCCGGTGAAGTTTCCGCTGCTGTTGGCGCAAGGCACTGAAGGCATTGCTGTGGGCTTGGCCTCCAAGTTCTTGCCGCACAACTTCAACGAACTGATTGATGCCTCGGTAGCGTATCTTCGCGACGAGCCTTTCACGCTCTATCCCGACTTCCCGACGGGCGGCCTGATGGATGTGACCAACTACAACGATGGTCTTCGCGGCGGCAAGGTGCGCATCCGCGCAAGAATCAGCCAACAAGACAAGAAAACGCTTGTAATCAGTGAGATACCATACGGAACCACCACAGGTGGCTTGATTGAAAGCATCGTGAAGTGCAACGACAAGGGCAAAATCAAGATCAAGAAAATCGACGACAACACCGCCGAGCAGTGCGAAATCGTGATTTACTTGAACCCCGGCGTGTCGCCCGACCAAACCATCGACGCGCTTTATGCCTTCACGGATTGCGAAGTGTCGATTTCGCCCAACGCTTGCGTCATCGTGAACCAGCATCCGGCGTTTTTGGGTGTGAGCGAAATCCTGAAACTTAGCACCGACCGCACAATGGAACTCTTGAGCCTCGAACTGCGCATTTTGCTCGACGAGTTGGCCAACAGTTGGCATTGGGTGTCGTTGGAGAAAATTTTCTTCGAGAAGGGCATTTATAAGGAGTTGGAAAACAAGGACTACGCCACTTGGGAAGACCAACTGACGGGCATCGAGCGGCGTTTTGACCCATACCGAAAACTGCTGAAACGCGAGGTTACCCGCGAGGATGTGGAGAAGCTATGCGAGAAACCCGTTCGCAAGATTTCCAAGTTCGACATCAAGAAAGCCGATGAACAAATCGCTGATATTGAGAAGCGTATGGAAGAGGCGCAATACCACCTCGATCATATCGTGGACTACACCATAGATTATTTCCTGCGCATCAAAGAGAAATACGGCGATGGCCGTGAACGCAAGACCGAAATCCGCAACTTCGACAATATTTCCGCCGTGGCCGTGGCCGCCAACAACGAGAAACTCTATGTAAACAAGGAAGAAGGCTTCGTTTGCACCGGCGAAGGCCTGAAACGCGAGAAAAACAAGGAAGCATACGAATATGTGTGCGACTGCTCCGACATGGACGACATCATCGTTTTCCACGAGGATGGCAAATATGCTGTGGTCAAGTTGCAACCGAAACTCTTTGTGGGACAAAAGGTTATTCATGTCGATGTGTTCCACAAGAACGATGGTCGCACCACCTACAATGTGGTCTATCGCGACGGCAAGAACGGTGCGCCGCATTATGTGAAGCGTTTCGCCGTGAAGGGTGTCACCCGTGACAAGGAATACGACCTCACGCAAGGCAAGCCCGGCTCGAAAGTACGCTATTTTTCCTCGAATCCGAATGGTGAGGCTGAGGTTATCAAAGTAACCTTGGTGCTGTTCAACAAGAAGCAAAAAACCGTCGATTACAAGTTTGCCGACCTTGGTGTGAAAGGTCGCGACGCGCGAGGCAACCTGCTCACGAAGTACGAGGTCAAGGAAATCAAGAAGGGTGGGGAAGGCGTTTCAACGCTTGATGCCCGCGAGATTTGGTTTGACGACACCGTGCGCCGCCTCAATGCCGACAAACGCGGACAATACCTCGGCGCATTTGAAGGCGAAGACCATATCTTGCAGATTTTCAGCAATGGCGAGTTCAAGATTTCGGGCTTCGACCTCAACACCCATTTCGACGACGACATGATTGAAATCCGCAAGTTCGATCCAGAGGAAATCTTCTCCGTCGTCTACATTGAAGGCGAGACGCAGAAGATGTACTTGAAGCGTTTCTGCATCGAGTCTGAAACCAAGTTGAACGCCCGCGCTTCCTTCATCGGCGAGCATCCCGATGCGAAATATTTGGGCATGAGCACAGACACTTTGCCGCGCCTGTTGTTGAGTTACAAGGTCAGCGACGCAGGCAACAGTTTCCCCGACGATGAGGTGAATGTGGAGGAATTTATTGGTATCAAGAGTTACAAGGCAAAAGGTAAACGCTTGTCAACGAGGGAGATAGAAAGTTGGCAATTCCTTGAGCCTTTCCAACCAGAACCACAAGAAGAAACCGAGGTTCCTGAGCCTGTCGAAGGAACAGAAAACGAGGATAAAATCGAAGTCAATCCCGCCGATGTGCCGTTGGAAATCGTGGAAACGAAGGAAGAACCCAAGGCCGACGGCGTACAAATGGATTTGTTTGATAATGTTTAACTCTATTTATCACAAAACTTTCAAAACCTACAAAACAATGAATAAACTCGAGAAACGTGTGGCAACAACACAACCGTGCGTTGCCGGAAAACTGCTAGTTGGCAAGTTTTCCCATACATCAAAAAAACTAAGTTTTGGGAGTTTCGTTTGTTTTGTGGTATTTCTACTGACTTTTACGGGCTGCCAAACTGAATTGAAATTGGCCAAGCGATATATGGCCGAGCGACCTTATATCGCGGCGGCGGTGTATTTCCCCGAACAAGCCGAGGTGAAAACGGAATACAACACGCAATATGGCAGGAAAACCGAGGTTTTGAATGGCTTCAGTCAGGACTTGTTCCTCGATGTCATGTACAACGCATACGCAGAGGCGATGGGTGATTATGGCATTGAAGTCTATGTACCTGAAAACGCTGACAATGTGCAAGTTGACTCAACCCATTGGTTAGTGATGCTATCCCGAATGGAGATTTCTGGACACATCACGGAATTCGAGGATTATTTGTATAGCGACACCGAAGAATTCAGTTACAAGCACCCTTTGAACACGGTCAATGTGGCCTCGTGGTTTGAAATCAATGATGGCGACTGGAAACCAGTGCTGTTTTGCGAGCACAACCTCATGGACGGTTTCGAATCCAATACGGACTTTTCGATTTGGACACAAAAGATAGACTATACCTATACCATTGACACTCTGAAACTTAGAGATGTATACAATTATGCCGTGTATTTGGGCAAACTCTATGCGGGCTACACTTACGATTACATGATGAACAGTTATGTAGGCGCGGAACTGAAGAAAATGGGCTATGCCTATCAGTTACTGTTGCGCTATGACCCTTACCGGAAGCAATTGCGGTATGCGGATGAGGATGGGTTTGTGGAAATCAATGATTAACCATTCAATTCTGTTTCAATCATTTCCTTCAATTCTGACGCTTTCAAAGTCCGGATTTCCCCGTTTGTGACCATGCTGATATTGCCCGTTTCCTCCGAAACCACGAGCGCGATGCAGTCGTTGACTTCGGTCACGCCGATGGCGGCGCGGTGGCGCAGGCCATAATGCCCGGGAATGTTGGATTTTTGCGTCACGGGAAGGATGCAACGGGCCGAAGTAATGCGGTTGTTGCGAATGATCATGGCCCCGTCGTGCAAGGGGCTGTTTTTGAAGAAAATGTTCTCAATCAGCGGGTTACTGATGTCAGCGTTGACGAGAACACCCGTTGAGATGATGTCGTCGAGGTTGTTCTTTCGGGCGATGAGGATGAGTGCGCCTTGCTTGATGTCCGACATGTTTTGGCAGGCCTTTGTGATGGCATCCACATTGAGTCCAGCGTTGCCCGTAACTCTCAGAAACTTAAACCTTTGCATTAATTTCCCTTCCTGAGCCTGCGTGCCGATGGTGAATAGGAAGCGTCGGATTTCAGGCTGGAAAATGATAATCAGCGCAATGAAACCCACACTGACGAAAGCTCCAAGGATGGAACTCAACAATTCCATCTGCAAAGCCTTGACTATCTGCCAACTAAGGAAGATGGCCACGATACCGAGGAAGATACTGATGGCCGTGGTGCCTTTCAGGATGCGGTAGAACCAATAGAAAAGCAGGGCCACCAAAAATATGTCGATGATGTCGAAAATGCGGACTTGGATGAAAAGGTCAATCATGGCTTAAATTTTGGCGCAAAATTACGAAAAGAAGTGACCAATTCGATGGCTTCGCGTGCATTTTTCACATCGTGGACGCGGAGGATGTCCGCTCCATTGAGTAGGGCAATGGTGTTCAGCACGGTAGTGCCGTTCTCAGCGGTCTGTGGCGTTGTGCCAAGCACCTTATTTATTAATGACTTTCGCGAAATGCCGATGAGGATAGGCAGGTTGTTATAGCGATAACGATTCAAGTCGTTGAGCAACTGATAGTTGGCTTCCAAACTCTTACCGAAACCAATACCAGGGTCGAGGATGATTTGCTGTTCGCCGTAGGCTTCAAGGATTTGGCATTGCCGCTTGAAAAAGTCCATCACGGTTTGGTGGATGTCGCCGCCGAGGGCGTATTGGTGCATGGTTTCTGGCGTGCCTACGCAGTGCATCATTATGTATGGGATGTGGTTTTTGCCGATGTAGGGCAACATTTCCGCATCAAACAGCCCGCCCGAAATTTCGTTGATGAGGTCGGCACCCTCGCTCATGCAAGCTTCGGCCACGTTTTTCCTGAACGTATCGATGGAAATCAGGGCTTCGGGAAAGGCTTTTCGGATGGCTTTCAGTATCGGGATGACGCGCTCCAATTCCTCCTGTTCTGTGGCGATGGCGTTGTTGGGTCGAGTGGAGCAGCCCCCGATGTCGATGAAGTCGGCACCATTGGAAATCATCTGTTCGCAATGTTGCAAAGCGTTGTCCATCAAGTTATAACGCCCTCCATCGGAGAATGAGTCGGGGGTCACATTGAGGATGCCCATGATTGCGGGGCGGTCGAAAATGAAGGTCTTGTTTCGTGATGTGATTTGTAACATACCAATTGCTGAAGTTTAAAGGTCGCAAAAATATGGTTTTTTCGATTGTCTTGGCCGTTTTTCTTGTTTTTCATTTGCCGTTTGAATCTGAGTTGGAAAATTGTCGAGGTTTTGCGTAAAAATATGTATCTTTGCAGCCAAAGACGAAATCGATGACGGAACAGAACTATAATGAACGGAGGTATCCTATTGGGATTCAGACGTTTTCTGAAATCAGGAAAGGTAATTATCTCTATATTGATAAAACAGACATGGTGTGGCAGATGGCGAGATGGAAATATGTTTTCCTCAGTCGCCCGCGCAGGTTCGGGAAATCGTTGCTTTCCTCCACTCTACATTCCTATTTCGCTGGTGAGAAGGAACTGTTTGAAGGACTGAAAATCATGGAGTTGGAAAAGGAATGGGCATCATACCCCGTCATCCATTTTGACTTGAGCGTTGCCAAGGCCCAGCCAACGCCTGATGCATTGCGGCAGGTGCTTTTTCGCCTTCTGGAAAATTATAGGAAATTGTATGGTGAAGGGGCCTACGAAACGACTCCGGGCGGACGTTTTAGTGGCATCATCCATCGCGCCTACGAGCAAACGGGCAAGCAGGTTGTGGTCATCATTGACGAATATGATGCTCCGCTTTTGGACAAGTTGCATGACAAGACTTCGCTCGACGAGTTCCGCAATGTGATGCAGGATTTCTATGTCCAACTCAAGGCCAATGAAGCCTTGATTCGCTTCTGCTTCATCACGGGTATCACCAAATTCAGCCAATTGAGCATTTTTTCCACCATCAACAATATCAAGAACATCTCCATGTTGCCCCAATTCTCTGCCATTTGTGGAATTACCGATACGGAACTCTCCACAAACCTCTCCCCAGACGTTAGCCTGATGGCGGAATCCTACGGCTGCACGAAGGAGGAAATGCACGAAAAGTTGAAACAATACTATGACGGCTACCATTTTTCGTATGCTTCGGAAGACATTTACAATCCTTTTAGCCTGATGAACGCTTTCTGCGACCGACAAATTTCCAACTATTGGTTTGAGAGCGGCACGCCTACGTTTTTGTTCCAGCAGATGCAGCGTTTCCACACGGATATCCTTGGTTTGGATGAACTTGAGGAGCCTTCTTCGGCTTTTGACCGCCCCACGGAGGCGATGGAGAGTGCCTTGCCCTTGCTCTATCAAAGTGGCTATTTGACCATCAAAGGCTACGACCGCGAGTCGGAACTTTATCGTCTTTCGCTTCCCAACAAGGAGGTGCGCGTTGGGTTCATCCAGGGCTTGTTGCCGACTTATGTGGGCTTGGAAAGCAATGTTGTGCAGAAAGGATTTGCCCTTAAGTTTTGGCAGGCATTGAAAAAGAACGACATAGACCTCGCCTTGCGCGAGATGCAGGCTTATTTGGCTGGGTTGCCCTATATTGAGGGCTTCAAGAAAAAGTTGGAGAATGTGAGCGACCGTGAAGGTTTCTACGAATGGACTTTCTACCTGATTTTCAATATGTTGAATATATATGTCAGAACCCAAGTGAAGTGCGCCAACGGCAGGGCTGACGTGGTGGTGTTCATGCCCGATACGGTGTATGTCATTGAGTTGAAAGTGGACAAAACCGCTCAAGAAGCCTTGAATCAGATAGAAAACAATGGTTATGCCGTTCAGTATCAAACTGATGGACGAAAAGTGGTGAAAGTTGGTGTCAATTTTTCTTCTGAAACCAAAACCATCAACGAATGGATTGTCGGATAAGTTGAATTGAAAACGTAAAAGTCATTATGCCTCAAAAAGATACAAAAACACAATTTCACGCAGTGTTGGCGCAATGCCGCAAACTGTTTGTCGATAAGATGAAGGACTATGGTCCGGCATGGCGGATTTTAAGAACGCCTTCGATTACCGACCAGATTTTTATTAAGGTCAAGAGAATCAGAACTTTGCAGACTACTTCTGAGCGACTTGTGGACGAAGGCATTGAGCCGGAGTTCATTGGCATTGTCAATTATGCGGCGATGGGTGTCATACAGTTGCAACTCGGCGTGGTCGACCAGCCGGATTTGAACGCTGAGGAGGCCACGGCATTGTACGACAAAGTCACCACTGAGGCCTACGAACTGATGACACGCAAGAACCACGACTATTCCGAGGCTTGGCGCGACATGCGCGTCAGTTCCATAACCGACCTGATTATGAGCAAGGTGTTGCGCACCAAAAGCATCGAGGATCACGGCGGCAAAACCCTTGTGTCTGAAGGACTTGACGCAAATTATTACGATATGATTAATTATGCGGTATTCGCGCTGATACTGCTGAGCGAACAGGAAAAGAAATGAAAAAGAGAAACAACATCAACCTCCCTTGGATGAGCATCGGTGTGGCTTTGGCCTCGGCTGTGGGCATTTATTTCCTGCCCGAATTTCATCTTTGGTTTCTGCTTATTTTGCTGATTAACTTGTTGATACCATTGATTTTCAGCAAAAAATATGACAATGCTGCCTTGACGGTTTGTCGCCTTTTGGTGGGCGCGTTGTTCATTTTCAGCAGTTTCACCAAGGGTGTCGACCCACTCGGGACAAAGTACAAAATGCTGGATTATTTGGCCGTCTATGGCATGACTTGGCTCAACGATTTCGCTTTGATTTTGGCCATACTGATGATTTTAGCCGAGTTCATTGTGGGCATTTGCTTGATTACCAAAGTTTTCCCACGATTGGCCGTGTTGGGTGCCACCTTATTAATGATGTTTTTCACCGCAACGACCTTGTTTGATGCCTTGTATGATTTGGTGCCTGATTGTGGGTGTTTTGGTACGGCTATCAAAATGAGCAACTGGCAGACTTTCTACAAGAATTTGGTCATTGATGCTGTTCTTATTCCGCTGATTATCAATAATAAAAAGTTGGAAAACAAGATGTCTGGTGGCACGCAGTTTGCCATTGGTTGCGTTTATGCCTTGGCGTTTTTGGGCTTTGAGGTTTACAATTACCGTCATTTGCCCGTTGTCGATTTCATGAATTGGAAGGTGGGCAAGCAATTGAATGTTGAAACCTCTGGCGATGCAGATATTTATTTGATTTACAGGAATAAAGCCACTGGAGAGACACAAGAATTCCTCTCGCCGAATTATCCTTGGAATGATTCGGTTTGGATGTCGGAGTGGGAGTTCGTCGACCAAAGGACGGAAGGCAGCAGCAATTTCCTCGGATTCAGTGCTTTGGATGAATCGGGCAATGATGTCACCGAGTCCATCTTGACGACGGAAAAATTGTTGATGTTCACCTCACACGATTTGGCTGATGTGACGGAAAAGCAATGGGCGAAGGTGAAAGAAGTCACGGAAACCGCTGAAAAACAGGGCTATATTGTGATTTGGGTGGTCGCCAACGAGCCTGAATTTGTGGAACAATTGCGCGAGCAATATGATTTCCTTTACGAGGTGTATTACGCTGACGAACTGGAAATCAAGCCGATAGTTCGCTCCAATCCGGGTCTGGTCTGGTTGGACAATGGCTTGGTGAAGAACAAATGGAGCGTTGTCGATTTCAAAAAGGCGATGAAAGTTTTGTAAGGAAAAACGATGGGCGCATACATTGTCAGGAAACTGCTTTACGGAATTGCGGTGCTTTGGGGTGTCGCGACGTTGGTGTTTTTCTTGTTCAACATCCTGCCCGGCGACCCTGCCCAAATGATGCTCGGCCAGCGTGCCGACAAGGAATCGGTGGATGCCATTCGTGAGGAGTTGGGTATGAACCAAAGCCTTGGAAAACAATATGTTGACTATCTCAACGACTTGGTTCCGATTTCGTTTTATGATGTTTCAGAGGGTGAGCAAAAGTTGGACAAGATTGGTCGTTTTGCCAAAATTGCTGCCATTGGTTCGACCGCTATTGTGCTGAAAGCCCCTTACTTGCGCATGTCGTACCAAAGCAAGCGCAAAGTTTCCGACATTTTGGGCGAAGCCTTTCCGAATACCCTACTGTTAGCCGCCGTTTCCATTTCCCTTGCCATGCTATTGGGCTTGGTTATTGGCATTTTGACGGCGGTCATCAACACCAAGTTTCTCAACAAGTTGACGCTTTTCATCACCACGATAGGCATGTCCTTGCCTTCGTTTTTTGCGGCCATTTTGATGGCTTGGGTTTTCGGTTTTTTGTTGGAACGTTATACAGGTTTGGGCATGACGGGCAGCCTTTACACCGTCGACGAATACGGTAGGGGAGAGTTTTTAAGCCTTCGTAACCTCATTTTGCCCGCTTTGACCTTGGGAATGAGGCCTTTGGCAGTGGTCACTGAACTTACACGCACCTCTTTGCTTGAGGCTATGTCGATGGACTATGTGCGCACGGCGCGAGCCAAAGGCTTGAAGCCGTTCCGCGTTATCTGTGTCCATGCCTTGCGCAATGCCTTGAACCCTGTCGTGACGGCGGTTTCGGGCTGGTTTGCCTCGCTATTAGCGGGTGCGGTTTTCGTGGAGTATGTCTTCGATTGGAAGGGCATCGGCGTTGTGGTGGTCGACGCGCTCGACAAGTACGATTTCCCTGTCATCATGGGTGCGGTGCTGCTCATTGCGGTCATGCTCATCATCGTCAATATTGTGGTCGACATCATTTATGGCATCATCGACCCGAGAGTGAGAATAAGTTAGTTGTAGGGCTGTCACACCGTGGCAGCCGAAAAATTGAAACAATGGATAAAATCGGAAAATACGAGTTTGTTGCGGAGCCGTTCCACTGTGATTTTTCGGGACGGATGTTTCTCGGACACCTTGGAAACCAGATGCTTAATGCGGCTGATTTCCATTCCACAGACCGAGGTTTCGGGATGAAATACCTTATGACCATCAATCGCTCGTGGGTGCTTTCGCGATTGGCTATTGAAATGATGGAAATGCCCGGTCAACATGAGCATTACACCGTTGAGACATGGGTGGAAAGCGCGATGAAGTTTTTCACCAATCGTAATTTTTGCGTAGCGGCTGGCGATGGCCGCATCTTTGGCTACGGGCGTTCCATTTGGGCCATGATTGACACGGAAACGCGCCAACCTACCGACATCTATTCTATCGACAACGGTGCTATCGACAAATGGATTGTGGCCGACAAACCTTGCCCGATTGAAAAAAACAGTCGTGTGAAGATGTCGGAAAACGCTGATTTTATGCGTTGTATAGATATTAATTATAATGACATCGACATCAACGGGCATGTCAATTCGGTGAAATACATCGAGCATGTGCTGGATTTGTGGGACATTGCTTGGTATCGTGAGCATAGGCTCAAACGCTTTGAAATTGCCTATGTCGCGGAGGCACACGAGGGTGACAAATTGAGTTTCTATCGCGAGCAAACGGCTGAAAATGAGTGTTGTGTGCGTTTGGTGAAATCCGAACCAACTGGGATAAATGCGGAAGTTTGCCGTTGCAAGTTGGTATTTGTTAATCATTAAAGCAAATTTGAATGAAAAAACTGATAATCATATTGTTATGCTTGATTCCGTTGTTTTCTAAGGCGCAGTTGGTGGCCTGCCGTAATGTCATCCCTGATAACTACGATTTTTGGCTCTATCTGCCTAAGGATTATGCAACTGCAATCGAAAAGAAGCCCGTAATACTGTTCCTTCATGGCCGGAGTTTGAGTGGCGATGACTTGAGTTTGGTTCGGCATTATGGTTGCATCAATGCGCTGCTCCGTGGTCGTGAAATTGATGCAATTGTGATTGCTCCACAATCGAAAACAGCATGGAAACCCGAAAAATTGATGGAGTTATATAATTGGGTGACAACTAATTACCGTTCAGATACTAACCGGTTTTATGTGTTGGGCATGAGCATGGGCGGTTTCGGGACGTTGGATTTTGTGGCGGCTTATCCCGACAAGGTGGCTGCGGCTATGTCTATGTGTGGCGGCTCGACGGCCAAGTCGCTTTGCGGTTTGAACGATGTGCCTTTGTGGATTATTCATGGCACGGCAGATCAGGATGTTCCTGTTTGGCGTTCAGAAAGGGTGGTCGATTCCATGTGCGTTTGCGGCGACACGAGTAGGTTGATTTTCAATAAATTGAAGAGCGTAAACCATACCAGTCTTGTGCGTGTTTTCTACTTGCAGCAAACATACGACTGGCTGTTTTCCCACAACTTGACGGATTCATTGCGTTTGGCGAACAAGGATTATACCATTTCGCGGGAGTTGCTTTATGCCGCTTACGATGACCTTGAAAATAAATCGGATATTCAAATCATTGATTTGCAGAGTTATAAGGATAGTCAGAAGCAATATTATGTCGTCAAGAAGGGCGATACGTTGAGTTCGATTGCGGTGGAAAACAATTCTACGGTGTCCATTTTGTGCAAACTCAACAACATTAGGAAAGACGCAAAACTATGGCCCGGTCGGAAAATCAGGGTGAAATGATACTTGGTTGAAAAATCTGGTATTCAATCAATTAATCATCCATGCCACGCCTGCGCCGATAGAAAAGTATTTCCCAAGGTTTTGGAAATCCAAGTCGGCTTCGAGGTCCAACTGCACGCGGCGCGACACCAACCAAGTCAGGCCAAATTCAGTCATGTATTGGTTTGCCTCTTCGGGATGCAGGTAGTTGTAGGTCTCCACAAAAGCCCCAAGGCTTTCCGTGAAGTTGTAGCCTAATGCAAAAGCGAGGAATGTGGTGGGTGTTGCCGTTTCTCCATCCCATTCCAAACCAGCATTATAGGAAATGGAGAAGCGCTCGCCAATGCTATGCTCGAAGATGGCGTACATGGCAGGCGCGAGGTGGGTGGGGAGCAAGTCCTTTGAGCCGACATGAGGTGACTTGAGTTCAGCCAAAAAACCAACGGATGGGATGATGCCCGAACCTTCGTTGAATTTGATTTTTGTCCCGACGGTGAGCGGCGCGATGCCAAAAGTGGGCATGGCGGCTTCGTTGTCGTACATCAGGAAGTCCATGCCAACGCGCAACTCCATGTTTTGGAAAAGGCCATAGCGGAGGATGGTGCTGTTCAATGTAAATGTGCGTGTCCCGTCGGCTGCTTTTTCGAAAGCAAATCCGTTGTCCCATCCAAGTTTTTGAAAATGAGTTACATCTGCGCCGAATGTATGTCCAGGACGGTCGGGAACCACGGTGGGGTGTTCGTTTTGGGCGAAGCAAAAACCGCTTGCCAAAATAAATGCAAACAATATAGGCAACCTTTTCATTCAGATTCTGGTTTTGAATTTAGTCGACAAAGATAGAAAACTTTGGAATGGTATATGAAAAATTTGTACTTTTGTATTTTTTAAATAGTGTATTATAAATTGTTAAATCCTTGAATCTTAAATCTTTAAATCAAAAATAAAATGAGAAGCAAAATCGTAGCAGGAAACTGGAAAATGAACCTCACTTTCGATGAGGCTGAAGATTTGGTCGATGGCATCCTTGACCGCTTTGACGCAATGGACGAACTGAATTGCGAAGTCATCATCTGCCCGCCGTTCCCCTATTTGGAAATGCTAACCGACTGGGAGGCAGAGGAACAGCGTTTCAATGTGGGTGCGCAAAATTGTAGCGCATACGACAAGGGCGCTTACACGGGCGAGGTTTCGGCCAAAATGCTGAAGTCATTGGAAGTTGACTATTGCATCGTCGGGCACAGCGAGAGAAGGAAATATTTCGGCGAGACCAATGAGGTGCTGGCCGAAAAGATTAACCGCTTGATTGAGAACAATATGTCGCCGATTTATTGTGTCGGTGAGGTGCTTGAGGAGCGTGAGGCGGGTCGCCATTTCGAAGTCGTCAAGGAGCAATTGGAGAAAGGTTTGTTCCACCTCGACGGCGATGCCATTTACGACACCATCATTGCTTACGAGCCCGTTTGGGCCATCGGCACGGGCAAGACCGCCACGCCCGAACAGGCGCAGGAAATGCACGCCTACATCCGCTCGTTGGTGAAGGAACACTACGACGAGGCCACGGCTGACGACATCCGCATCCTATACGGCGGCAGTTGCAACGCCAAGAACGCCACTGAGTTGTTCTCGCAACCCGATGTGGACGGCGGCCTGATTGGTGGTGCGTCATTGAAGGCTGAGGACTTCGCTTCCATCTGCTTGCAGGCCTCACACATCGGCGAGGAATGAAGACATTCGAGTATTCATTTACGGCACCAAGTTCCGACATTCAGCACGACATGCTGACTACGATGCTGGCGGAAATTGGTTTTGACTCGTTCATGGATGATGCAATGGGCTTAAAAGCCTATTGCTCAGCCGATAATAGAGATGATTTGGCTGTTGAGAACCTCTTGCTTGAACCGTCTTTTTCAGACATCCGACTGCTGAAAGTGGAGGAAATGCCCGACAAGGACTGGAACGAGGTTTGGGAGGCTTCCTATCAGCCTGTGGTTGTGAACGATAGGTGTCGTGTTCGGGCGCCATTCCACGAGCCTGACCCAAGTTTCGAGTTCGATTTGGTCATTGAGCCGAAAATGTCGTTTGGGACGGCCAACCACGAAACGACCGCGCAAATCATCCAATTGATGTTGGAAACTGATTTTCAAGGGAAAACAGTGCTCGACATGGGTAGTGGAACGGCGGTTTTGGCCATTCTCGCCAAAAAACTTGGCGCGGCGCATACCGTGGCCATCGACAACGACGAGTGGGCCTATCGCAATGCTTTCACTAACACGGAGTTGAATGGCGTTTCCGACATTGAAATTATCCTCGGCGATGCTTCGTCGATTCGGGGCAGTTTCGATGTGGTGTTGGCCAACATCAACCGCAACATCCTTTTGCGCGACATGCACCTTTATGTTGCCGCCATGCGTCCCGATGCGCACATTTTCTTCAGCGGTTTCTACACTGAGGATTTGGAAAGCATCAAGGCGGAGGCGGAACGTTTAGGACTACATTATTGCCGCCACCTGAGCCGCAACAATTGGGTGGCTGCTGAATTTGTCAAATAATTGGTTTTTAATACTTTGAATAGATGAAAAAAGGAATCCTTATTGCCGTTTTTGCGCTTTTCTTGGGGGTGACCTCGGCATGGGCGCAGGCGTTTTTCCCCACAGAAAAAGAGGCTTTTTACGAACAGTTGAACACTTACTTGAACTCATCCACCTCGAAGCAAGACCGCGATGAGGCCGCCAAGATAATGAAGGCTTTTCGTGGTGTTTGGGATAGTTATTACTCTGACAATGAAATCAATACGGTGATGCAATTGTGTGAGTTGTACCATTCCAAAAGCGGAACGAAGGCTTACGCCAACATTTTCAATTTCGTGGAGACTCTGCAAGGGATTCCTACGGCAGGTTTGACGCACAAGGACGTCGGAAATTGGCTGAGATTCACTGAAACCAAGTCGCAAAAATCGATGACTGGTGTGGACAAGTATCTCGCCGCTTGCCGCAATGTTTTTGTGGATAAGGTGCTGTCGGCCAAGGGCAATTCCAAGTGGCTGGTTCGCGATGCGCTATTGGGCTTTCCGTCGGCGGACAAGTTCGAGTTGACGGTTGACGGTACATTGGTGCTGGCTTCCAACAAGGACGAGTCGGTCATCAAGCAGACGAAAGGCGTTTTTTATTTGGACGACAACCGTTGGGAAGGCATGGGTGGCCGCGCCGATTGGTCGCGATTTGAAATTGCGGAAGACAAAGTATATGTTTCATTCCCAGATTATTACGAACTCGATTTGAACCGCTCGGAATATGCAATTGACTCGGTGACGTTTTACGAAAGGCGGCATTTCAACCAAGCCATTTTGTGTCGTTACGAGGACAAGGTGCTGGTGAACGCGCCCAACGAAAAGACGATGTATCCTCGCGTGAAGTCGTATCGTTCCGATTACGCCATCAAAGACTTGATGAAAAACATTGATTTTGAGGGTGGTATCGGCATGATGGGCAATCAGGTGGATGTGTTTGGCGGTGTCGACAACAAGGCCATTTTCCATTTCAGGCAAGGCGGCAGGGAGGTGCTGAAGGCCGTGGCAAAGCGCTTCGTGATGTCGGAGGACGAGGTTTTGGTTTCCGACCATGTTGCGATGCGGCTGTTCCTGACTGATTCGGTGGGCATCGAAAGGGATTCCATCTACCATAACAATCTGGGTTTCAGATATGATAACAAGACCCGTAAGATGATGTTTTTCCGCGAGGAGAAGGGCAAGAACTTCGGCGACGGGCCTTTTCACGACTATTTTCACGGCCTCGATCTTTTCATTGAGGCGATGTATTGGAACATTGATTCGCCCACAGTCGATTTCCGCAGAATGGAGGGCGTCAATCCCAACAGTGAGGGCGATGTGGTGTCGGTGAATTACTTCCGCAACGAGGATTTCAAGCGGCTGCAAGGCCTCGACGGCACCCATCCCATGGTGCGCATGGAGAAGTTCCTGAAGGGTTTCAGCAACGTGGACCGGCAGGTGCATTTCTATTCTGGCGACTTGGCTTCCTACTTGCAATATCCTATAGAACAGGTGATTTCGATGTTGCTGAAACTGCAAGCTGAGGGCTATGTGGAATACGACAACGAAACCAAATGGGTGACAGCACTCCCTCGTTTTTTTGATGTGCTGGATTCCTACCGCGAAAACATTGATTTCGATGTGATTAAGTTGCACACACACACTACCAACCGTCAACCCAATGCCCGCCTCGACTTGGCCACCAACGACTTGCTTGTTTACGGCATCACCAGCCAGATTGAGGGCGTGAATGGCTCGGCCATTTCGTTGAGCGACCGCAAGCGCGTGGTCATCGTGCCCGACAATGGTCGATTGGTCTTTATGAAGGACAAGAATTTCAAGTTTTCGGGAGGCATTTTGGCTGGCATGTTCGAGTTTTTCACCAAGGACTGCGAGTTTTCATACGAGGACTTCACCATCAAAATGGCCAAGGTCGACTCGCTGCGTTTTTATGCCAAGCGCGACTACCAAATCATTCCCGTCAACGGGACTTTGGAGAAGTTGCAAGGCAAGTTGGAAATTGACCGAGGCGACAATAAATCAAGCCGTTACGATACACCTGAATACCCCATTTTCCACAGCGAGGCCGAGGGTTTCAAGTTCTATCGTAAAATCAATGGCGGCGTTTTCCATCCCGGCAGCGTCGATTCGGTGATGACCGCTGACGACTTGGAAGGCAAGTTCTATTACAGCCTTGACCCCTTTGTCGTCGACAGCCTCAACGACCTCTCCATGCGAAAGGTGAGGTTTGACGGCCATTTGGTTTCGGGCGGCATTTTGCCCGACATCGAGCAGCCTTTGGTGGTGATGGAAGACTATTCCTTGGGATTCGAGCATCAGATAGGCGACGGAGAATCAGACACTTACCCAATGTTTGACGGTTCGGGACATTTCCACCAGAAAGTGCATCTTTCCGAGGACGGTTTCTTCGGCATGGGACAACTTGACTATCAGACGGCTACATTCACTGGCGACCGTTTCATGTTCTATCTCGATTCGGTGACGGCCATCACGAACCAGTTCAGGTTGGTGCCGCTTGAGGACGGAACCAAATATCCTATGGCCAATGCTGATGCGTTGAGGCTGAAATGGGATGTGGGCAAACCCGAACTGACCACTCAGACCATTGACAACCCGATTTGCATGTACGGCGACACCTATTTTTCGGGCAAGACAAGTCTCACGCCCGATGGCTATTCTGCTGACGGCAAGTTGCGTTTCGGCCTCACGGAGTTCGATTCCGACCATTTCGCTTTGGATTCGAGGACTTTCGTGGCTGATTCCGCCAAATTCCTGCTGTATTCCGCCGACACGTCCAACATCGCTTTTGCCGCGACCAACTACCGCGCCAATGTGGACTTCGACGCACAAAAAGTGCAATACGACTATCTTGACCAGCGTAGCAACCTTGATTTCCCTATGAATCAATATGTTTGCACGCTGAAAGAGGCCGAATGGGACATGGCCACCAACAGCCTGCACCTATACAATCCGGTGGAGAGTTTCGGCGATTATGCCGACGCCACCACCCATGAGGAACTGTTGGCCATTCACAGCAATGCGGCCAAGTTCATTTCGCTTGTGCCCGAGCAGGATTCGCTGCAATTCTACAGCATGAGCGCGGAATACGACATGACCAACTATGTGATTCACGCCCATGACGTTAAGATTATCCGTGTGGCCGATGCCGCCGTGTTCCCTTACATGCACGATGTGGACATCAACGCGGAATCGAAGTTGGAGCCAATCAGCGGTGATTTGTTGGCCGACACTTTGAACAATTACTACCTCTACAAAAATGCGGTTGTCAACATCCACAGCCGCAACTATTTTGACGCGCAGGGCACATGGGACTACACCAATGCCAACGGAACGAGCACTCCGATTCGGGTGGATACCATCGTTCCCGTGGAGGGTGTTACGCATGGCTATGCACAAATCGCTGACAATTCGGAGTTTAGATTGAGCAATCAATTCGGTTTCCAAGGTCGCCTGACTTTGAAGGCCACGGACGAGTTTGGCTATTACGATGGCCAGTTTGCTTTGCTTGGCTTTGATGAGCCGATGGCCATTGAGCCTGTCGAAATGGCAATGGATTCGATAGCCGATGAAGCGTTGGAAACGGTTTCATCGATAGGTTCAGGAACCCTTGATTCCATCGCCGCCCTGAACCGTTGGTTTGTTTCGGCGACGCACATCAATCCGACGGACATCCGTATACCTATTAATATGGACCGCATACAGGAGCAAGACCCGCGCATGACCAACGGCCTTTATTACGAGTTGGCCATCGATGGCGGCTATTTCGGCTCGTTCCTCACGCCCAAAGAGGGTAGGAAAGACCTTGACGAAACCGCGCCTGCCAACGGTATGTTATGGTATGATGCTGACAGTCTGCGTTTTGTGGTGACTGACACGACCCGTTTCGATACCTATGTAGACCTCAATTCGCGGGGTGTTGTCAGTGGCGAGGGTACATTTGGTTTGGGCATTGAGGTGCCTTTGGCGAACTTCCTCGTTCATGGTCGCTATACGCAATACCCCAACGATAGCCTCACTTTGCAAGGCCTCAATGTCTTTAACGCCCCGATTTTCGACGACAAGGCACTTGAGGCAATGGCCGAAGTCTACGCCAATGCCGACGGCAATTCCATAGACCTGACGCAGACCCAATACCTGCATTATTACCGCTCCGAAAACAGCGAAGAGAAAACAGATGAGCGGCGACAAGCCATCGAATTAGAGGGCTATCCGGAAATGAAATCGTCTGATTTTTACTGCAATACCGTCGTCATTCCCGACTTGAAATTGGTTTGGAACGACAAACTTCACGCCTTCGTTTCTGTCGGCAAGATTGGCTTGGGCAATTTCGGCAACCACATCGTCAACAAGTATGTGGACGGTTGCGTGGTGTTCGACCGTCGACTGGGCAACATCACCTATTATTTCCAGCACGACATGTTCCAGACCTTTATCAATTACAACAGCGGCGATGGCCAATTCCAAGTGCATTGCACCTATTCCGACATCAACCAACGGCTTTCGGAGATGAAGGAAAAGAACCGCACGAGAAAGAAAGACGACCAACGATTCCAATATGTGGCCGTGCCTTATGAGTCGATGCTCGATTTCCTGAACCGCCTGAAATATGCGGGTTTGAGCGTGGGAACCTACTAAAAAATGAGAAATTTTTCAAAAAACAGGCCTCCATGTTCCAATTATTTGTACTTTTACCGATTCAAAATCCGAAAGCAATAAAAATCCTATCTATATGAAATTCATAGTATCAAGCCTTAAATTGTTGAAGAATCTCCAAGCCTTGGGCGGTGTCATCGGCTCGAAAAACACCCTCCCTATTTTGGATGATTTCCTGTTTCAGTTGACTGAGAACGAACTGAAAATCACCTCTTCCGACCTCGATGTGACCATGTCGGTCAGAATGGTTCCTGACATGGTGGAAGGCACGGGCGAAGTGACGATTCCCGCACGCCTGTTGCTCGAAATCATGAAAAACTTCCCCGATGTGCCGATTACCATCAGCGTTGACAGCAACACCTTGGCCGTCGAACTGATTGCTGGCGAGGGCCGATACAAGTTGGCTGGCCACAAGAGCGATGAGTTCCCGCAACTGCCCGTAATGACCGAGACTTCGGTGTGGGAAATTCCCGCCGATGTGCTGGCTCGCGGTTTCGAGAAGACCGTTTTCGCCACGGGAATGGATGAGATTCGTCCTATCATGTCGGGCGTGCTGATGGAAATGACCGAAAACTACCTCACTTTCGTCGCCACCGATGCGCATAAGTTGGTGCGTTACAGAAGGTTGGATGTGAAGTCGGAGGTGGCTGCCTCGTTCATCATGCCGAAGAAACCCATCAACCAATTGAAGAGCATCCTCGGCACCCTCGCCGATGAGCCTGTGCGCATCGAGTTCAACAAGACCAATGCTTCATTCGTGTTCGGCGACTATGTGTTGGTGTGCCGCCTCATCGAAGGCCGCTATCCCAACTATGAGGCCGTCATTCCGAAGAACAACCCCAACCAACTGACCATCGATCGTCAGGTGTTTCTCGCCGCCATCCGCCGTGTGGCCGTGTTCTCCAGCAAGGCCACGCATCAAGTGCGTTTCCGCATTGCAGGTCAAGAACTTACGCTGACCGCTGAGGACATCGACTTCTACAACGAGGCCAAGGAGCGCCTCACTTGCAGTTACGAAGGCGATGATATGGAAATCGGCTTTAACTCGCGCTTCCTGCAAGACATGCTCGGCAATTTCGACTCCGAGTCGGTGAAACTCGAAATGTCGGCTCCCAACCGCGCCGGTATCTTTACCCCCGTTGAGAACGACAACACCTCTGAAGACCTGCTCATGCTGCTGATGCCGGTCATGCTTAACTAAGCGGTACCACGGCATCCGAAAACAAAAAAACCAGCGGACACTCCGCTGGTTTTTTATTTCCCAAAGTTCTGCGAGTTCTGCGTGAAACAATCACTTGACCTCCATCGTAGTGGTGCCCACAATGGTCATCGGGATGCTCATGCCTTGCTCGTTTGCAGTCATGGAAATGTTCTGCTTTATGCTGCTGTTCGTCACCATGCCCGTCTGCGGGTTGATGCTGGCAGTGCCTGTGTAGGTGCCGCTGATGTCGTCGGTTTTGCCTTTGATAGTGCCTGAAACGTTCACGTCGACGCTCTTTTTCGAAATGGAGGTGACGGTATAGGTCAGTTCGGCAGTGACATCTAAGCCGTTAGTCTCCTGCGAGGTGGAGGAAGTCCAAGTGCTGCCAACGGCAATTTCTTCCTCGGGCAGTTCGATGATGACACCTAATTGCCTCGAAGACAAATCGATGCTGTCGCCAAGGAGTTTTCCGAGGGCATCGTAAGTGAGGGTGGTGGGTTTGTGCAGCCTTGCTTCAATGTCCTTGGTCTGGCCGGCCAACATGGGGCTGGTCTTTTCGGGATGTTCGGAGTCGTACTCGAGCTTCATTCCCATTTGGGAGATGGTCATTTTGATGGCTTCGATTTGCGTTTCAACGACCGAGTTGGCGTCTGTAACTTCCTTTGGGGTAAAGGTTTGTCTTGTTTCCATGTTTTGCGACATGTTCATGGTTTGGCCTTGCACTTCCATCATGGTCATCATGTTGGCCTTGGTGGTGACGGTTTGGGTCTTGCCTTGTTGCGGACGGAGCCTCAGCGTTACGCCGTCTTTGGCCATGAACGAGAGGGTTGCCAATGCTACGAGAACGAGCATTGCAGGAGCGAATTTTCTAATGGTTTTCTTCATTTTTAAGGGATTTAATTTGATTTATGGATTAAGAGTTAATGTGCGATAACGAAGCGTTTCGTTTGTCCGTTGGCAGTCCTTGCAAAATATATGCCATTCGGATATTGGGATGTAGGAATGATGAGTTCGTCGCTCTCGGCAAAATGGTATTCCACCTTTTGACCGAGCGTGTTGTAGATGTTGACCAACCCCATGTTTTTACCCTTGATGGTGACGAAACCGTTGGCCGGATTGGGGGCAAGGCTGAAAGTCGTGATGTTTTCGTCAATGCCGTAAGTGGTTTCGTAATACAGCGTGAGGGTATAGATGCCGAAGTCGGTATCGATGAAAAGGGTTCCGTAAACGTCTTTCGCGATGGGCGAGGCGTAAGTGTCGAGAAAAATGGTTTCGCAAATGGGGACGATCATGCCCATTTCGGCGATGTTCTCACCTTCGTAAAGACATTCCACGCGGAAGTTCTCGGAATAGCATCGGTTGATGACCAAGTCCTCTGAAGTGAGGTTGGTAATGCTAACCCGCTCACCGTGAGGCGAGCAGCCGTGGAAATAAAGGTGCAACGAATCGGGAGTGACGATGACTTGTTCGTCTTCGAAAATGCCTTGTGCGTTCAGGTTGAAGCACAACACGATAGCCGCGATAAACATAAACGCTTTCTTCATTATTGTAGAAGTTTAGAATTGTTAGTTTGACTCATTTTTTATTTAAGGTGCAAAAATACCAATAATAATCACACCAAGAGTGGAAAATTGTCCATTTTTGACAATGCGCATGGATAACACACTCAAAACTCCACCGTCCCTGATTCCCCTTGTGCATCCAAAAACAGGGCATAATAGACTGGCATATAAGTCACTTGGCCTTCTTGCCGAACTTCTCGGTCGTTGGAGAGCACAATGGCAGAATGGACGTGATAGTCAGGCGTGGAAAGCATATTGTTCAATGCACTATAAATGGAATAGTCTTTCCCCGATTTCACCTTAATCGGAAGAATGCTCGTGCATGAATAGTTGTCGATGAGGAAATCCACTTCGCCTTTCTTGCGGTTGTCGTAATAAAACAGCTGGTGACCATTGGCTTTCAACTGCTGCGCGATGGCGTTTTCATAGACTGCACCGAGGTTCACGCTTCTTTCGTCTTCGAGGACGGGGCGAAGGTTGTTGCGGTACAATTGCGCCGTCAACATTCCGACATCGTTCAAGTAAAGTTTCAGCAGGTTCTTGTGTACGCTCTCGCTCAACGGGAAACGCGGATTGGAAACCGCATGGACATCGAGCGCAATCCCCGATGAGATAAGGTATTCAAACTCCTCCTGATACTGCACGAAACGGTCGCCAGCCTTGTCGCGAATGTCCTTGGCCACAATCCGTTTCTTCTTGTTTTCCATCTGCGACGGAATCATGTCATAAATCCGCCGAATCAGCAGATGCTTTTGGCTGTCTTGCTCGTATTTGGAAGCGCCGTCGCCATAGAGTGTCTTTATGGAATCCTGTATTTCCCTTACTTTTACAATATTATGCGTTTCCAAATAGACATTGACGGCATCGGGCATACCGCCAACGAGCAGATAGCGGCGAAACAGCCCAAGCAAATGTTGGTGTTGTTCTTCAGAAAGGCTTTCCTTATTCTTGAACTTTTCCCTCAATCCGTCAATGGCCTCCGAATTGAAATTGTTGGCCATCAAAAACTCCTCAAAATCAAGTTGGTACATTTGCTTTCTGATGATGCTGCCAACGGGAATGGAAGTCGTTGAGCGCAAGGCAATGCCCAACAAACTGCCGCTGGCGATGAAGCGGTAACGGCGTTCCTGACGGAAAAATTTCAGCATGGTAAGGTATTGCGGATAGGTCTGGATTTCGTCGAGAAAGATTAAAGTGTCTTCAAAATGGCCGAGTTGGTTGCCCGCCACCATGCTCAAGGTGAAGTAAAACGCCTCGGTGGAATGGATGTTCTTGAAATGTTGAGGCCCTTCATCGTCCTCCGCAAAATTGACTTCCACGAAGTTTTTGAACAATCTGTTTCCTATCTCTCTGATGATGAAAGACTTGCCGATTTGTCGTGCGCCGTCCAAAACCAAAATCTTGTCGGACGGCGAAGCCAAATGCGCCTCTATTTCCTTGCTGATTTTCCTGTACAACATAGCCAATATACACTTTTCAATAACTTTTCAGGCTGCAAATATACACTTTTCAATATAAAAACGCGCCAAAAAACTACACTTTTCAATAAAAATTTGGGGCTGAAAACTACACTTTTCAAAGTTTGATGCTTTTTTCTGTCTTTTTGCTTGCACAAAACAAAATCTTTGTAATTTTGCCATCGATTGTTCGGGGAAAAAACCGGGCAGTTGAAGGCAATTTGTGCTTATATCCGATTGACGAAATCTGGAAAATTTTGAAGTGGATATGAGATACGAATTTGTCAGTCTATTTTGTATTCAACAAGTTTTTCTGTTGATGCATACAGGCTGGGAAAACGTATCTATTTTACTTCAAAGGTGTTTTCCAGAGCCTGTCAATCGAAATAGGTGCAATTCAAGTTTCCTGGCCTTCTTATGTGTAATTTGCCGAATCGAGGGAACTATAGGCTTAAGTATAAGCATAAATAGAATTATAATGAACAAAATCAGATTTTCAATTGTCGGAGCCTTAATTGGCTTTCTTGCAGTCTTCGCTCTAATGGCTCCATTGATTGGCATAGAAGACTCATTTAATTCATTGAATATCCCCGGTGCAATAGTCGGAGCAATAATAGGTCTGTTAATTGGGGACAAGAAAGATAAAGCGTGTAACGCATCTATCATAGAGAAACAAATACAGCATAACAAACAGCAACAAAAAAGGGATTCAACCACTATTTTGTTGGATTACAAAAAGCTTCTTGATGCTGGTGTTATCACCCAAGAAGAATTTGACAAAAAGAAGGAAGAACTTCTGAAAAAATTGTAATACCAAATTAGATAAAAAAACTACAAAATGTCATCAGATTCAGAAAAGACGACCCTGCAAAGGTTGATGGAACTAAAGGATTTGTATGAGTCAGGAATAATCACCAAGGAGGAAATGGAGGCCAAAAAACGTCAAATCCTTGGCACGGATAATCCTTTTGTAGATAACCTAAATGGGGAGATTGAGAATGAACTGGATGGTGAGATTTCTGATCAAGCAGAAAATGGTTATAGCCCAGACAAATTTTGTAGCCCCACTCAAAATGTTGAAAATGAAGAGCAATTGGGATCTAATAACGAGCAAGGCAACGAAGAAAACAATTGTTCTGATACCAAGCCAACCATTAATGGACGAAAAATATTCAAACTATCCTTAATCGTGGCAGCGGTTGTTGTTGTAATAGTTGTGTTGGCAATTATTCTGACTCCCACTGATTATAACAAGAAAGTGGCACAAGCGGTTGAAAAATACAAATCGCAAAATGCTATTGTGCTATCAACCAGCGGAACAGAAAAGTCCACAAAAGATAACCATTATGTCATTTTTCAGAAAGGCGACACTATCTATATTGATGAATTGGAACGCAAAACTCCAGTGAGAGCAATTCTTCCTAGAAAAGGCGGTTTTTTCATAAAAAGATTATTCCTGACTTTTGAAAGTGAAAAACCCACTACGTCTTGTGAATTGGTGAATGAAGGGAAGAGGTCGAATTTGCAGATTAGGCCAATGCTGAAAGTACAAAACGCTTATGAAGGTAAGCAAGCTTTATGCATAAAGGAAATGGAAGATGGCTATGCCTCCCGTAGTTATTACTACAATATGAATAACCCAGATACAATATATATGGTAAACGGTGAGTTCGTTGAAAGAACAGGCCTTGTATCATTCTCGCAGCACTTTTCTTTTGGAGAATTGGAATATGTACCAGCTTGGTGGGAGTATTCACTTTATGATTATATATTTGAATTGACTTCATATTATAACATCAATGATATGCGATTCCATCATTTTGGAGAGTATTGTAGATTTGAGAAGGATAATTATCCGATGGACTTGCTGACAAAAGAGTTTAGTGATCAGAACTTTGATTATGGATTCCCGTCAAAATGGTTTGGAACTTCAAATATGGATAAGTTTATAAGTTGCTTGAAATGGGATGCTGACAGAAAAACAAACCAAGCCAATTTTAATCGGATTTTAAGCCAGACAGTGGATTTTGACGACATGTGCTATGAGTTTAATTCCAATCCCATTAAAGCAAAGCAATTGTTTCCAACAGGTAAACGCATGTATATTTCAGCCAAAGTTGATAAAATAAAAAAATCCACACTTGATGGTTTCAAGTATGTTGTGTTTACAGAAATCCACGATGAAAACTGCTTTTTTCATACCAACGATGAAGCATTCGCCAATATAAATTATCCAATCAATATACTGGTTGAAGCGGAGTTCGACAGAAGATATGTGGGGGAAGAGGATTTGATGGTAGGTGTATTGGAAGTTCTATTATTTGGTGCAATTGATACCAGAACCAGCTACATTTTTAAAAATGCAGAACTAATCTCTTATGAAGGTTACGATGGTAACGAATATTTTTACGAGGATGATGATTATTACGAGGAAGAAGGTCTTCAACAGAGCAAAGGAGGTGTAAGCCAATTTGTTGTCATAGACGGCTCGCAATTACGCCTACGCTTGGGTCCTTCAACGAGTTCAGATACCTTCAAATGGCCCGATGGCACAAACCGTCATCCTAATGTTGGTGACAAATTTAGATACCTTGGCGAGTCGGGCGATTTTTACAAGATTGACTTTAATGGCAATGAATTGTGGGTGTCGAAACAATATACACATCTGGAATAACTGAATAGTGTAGTATGAGAATAGCCGGCAGCATTGTCGGCTTTTTTCATGCCGTTTTTGACAATGCGCAACCATAGAAACCCCGAAATCTTTGACAATGCGCAGGGATAACGGCGTTTTGCAACAATTTGGTACACCAATCGGTGGTCCACAAAATGGTGTACCAAATCGAGTTTTTATGATAATTAATTGATTATCATTTTGTTATTTGCACCATTCCTTGGTAAACCATAGTTGAAAAACGGGGTCTGTAAATACGATTCCAGCGGGCGAGGACTCTATCAATTCTTTTTGTGTCAAGACAGACTTTATTTTGGAAACGTTGGATTTTGAGCCTAAATCATAGAGGTTTAGCACCGTTTTGGAGCCGAAATTGGCGTTTGTGCCGTTGGCGAGGGCTTTCAGGAAATTCATTTGATAGGCCGTCAATCCGTCCAATTGTTGCAAGAATAGCAGTGAGTTTTGGTTCAGCAAATCTTCATCAGCCAATTCAAGGGTTTGTTCGGTGACGACATCAGTGGCGTTCAGCATCACATTCGCGGCCAATTGTTGCACATACGAAGACTGGTTCTGTACGGTCGCGCAAATCTTTTCAATCAAGTCATCGCTAATGCTGATGTTCTTTTCCTCGAATTTTCCCCGAATGAAAGGTTTCCAGTCTTCAGTGGAAATGGGTTGGAGAAATAGGATGTCGCCAAACTGGTAGAAAGGCATTCGCTTGTTTTGGAAAAGGTTGGACAACAGGTGTTTCTTGCTTCCAAACAGGCAATAAGAAGCATTGGTTTGCAATTGCCAAATGCCGCGCATCTTCTTTTGTACGTTCAAAGAATCCTGAAATTCACCGATTTGTTGAAACTCGTCGATACATACCACGATGTGTTTCCCCATTTTTTCGGCCATTCGTTGTGGGAGTTGCAGAATCTCTTCGGGAGAGTATTCCTTTGGGGTGATGCCCAATGAAAGCGAGACTTCGGAGTTCGGGTCGGGACTGAAACCTACTTTCGGCGACAATCGTACCAAAAACTCCTTGATGTTTTTCATAACGGCCTCGGCCTTGCCTGCGGTTTGCTTCATCAAGGCAGCGGCAAACTTGTTGTAAAACTCGTATTCGTTGCGGCAATCGTATGCGTCAATGTAAACCACCGACAAGGTTTTCTTGTCAACGAGGGACTGCACCCGTCTGACGAGTGAGGTCTTGCCCATTCTTCGTGGGGAAATCAAGATGACATTCTGCCCGTTCTCAAAATCCTGCTTGAGCCGTTTCGTTTCCTTTTCGCGGTCGGTGAAGTTGTCGCCTTCAACGGCCACACCATAGATGAATGATTTCTTCATGACGCTGTTTTGTTGGTTTGACGCTGCAAAAATACAACTTTTTTCTTTGGTACACCAATTGGTGGTCCACAAAATGGTGTACCGAAGAAACCAGCCGGCATCAATGTCGGCTTTTTTCATGCCGTTTTTGACAATGCGCAACCATAGAACCCCCGAAATCTTTGACAATGCGCAGGGATAACACAAAACGAGCCGCCCCAATCGGAGCAGCTCGTTGTTCTCACAGTTCTGCGTTTTCAGCGGATTCTGCGTGAAATAAAAACTGCTGAACTTATAGCAACGCCGTATAATACACCGGCAAGCAAGTAACTACGCCATCTTTCTGGTAATCCTTGGTGTAAAGCAAGATGCGTTCTCCTATCCTTGAAGGATATTTCTTGCAAAACTCATCCAACGACTTGTGCGTCTTGTATCCCGAAGATTTCACCTCAATGGGAACGATTTTGTTGCCTCGCGATAGTAGGAAATCAACTTCATAGTTTTTGTTTCCGTTGCCCGTGGGAAAGGTGTAGTAATACAATTCGTTGCCTGCCGTGCGGAGCATCTGCGCGATAAGGTTCTCGTAAACGTAACCAAGGTTGGCTTTCAGTTTATCGGACAGAAGTTTCTCATAAATAATGTTTTCCGTGAATCTTTTGTCCCAAAACGCCAAAGTCACAAACAGACCTGTGTCGGCAAGGAACATCTTGTAGGAAAACAAGGATTTGGTCAGTCCCATGCCCACATTGGGGTCGGTGACATGATGCGAAAGGTTGATGACCATACTCTCACGCATCTCCGAAACAATGATTTCTGTGTTTTCAGAACGGCGCTCGGCAATGGCGGTTTCAATCATGTATCGGGAAGCGTTGCCCGAAAGTTGCGCTGGAATGTCCTTGAACATTTTCGAAGCCCGTCCTGAAGGGTCGATTTTGTTGAAATCGACTTCATACAGTTTCAGGATTTCCCGTTTCATGTCATCGACTTTTTGCAGGTTGTTGTAGTGCAGGTAGGCATCCACGGCTTGGGGCATTCCGCCGACAAGCATATAAAGCCGCAAGTCGCGCATCCAGCGTAAGTGAACGGCCTGACCCATAGGGCGATGCATGGCAAAAACCTGCCTGATTTGGTCAGGACTGACTTCATTGCCCGTTGCCCAATAAAATTCCTCCCAATCCATCGGATACAAGGTCATGCTCATCTCTTCGCTGGGTATGACGATGTTCTGCACGTTTTTCCGAATCGAGATGAGAGAACCAGTTTCGATGTAGTCATAACGTCCGTCCTTGACCAAATGCTTAATGGCTTGGCGTGCCAAAGGTTGGTTTTGCACTTCGTCGAACACGATGGCAGACTCGCGCTTGTAAAGGTTCACTTTCATAAGCGTTTGCAGGCGCATGAAGAAATAGTCCAAGTCCATCATGTCTTCAAACAGTTCGTTGATTTGTTTTGACGGTTTCGAGAAATCGATGAGGATGTAGGATTTGTACTCGCGTTTGGCAAATTCCTCAACTAAAGTGGATTTGCCGACGCGCCTCGCGCCCTTAATCAGAAGCGCGTACCGACCTTTCCATTGCTGTTTCCACTCCAGCATTTTGTCGTATAGTTTCCGCTTGAATATCATGAAACACTTAACTTATTGAAAATCGCTGCAAAAGTAAGATATTTTGCAGTAATCCACAAATTTTTTCTCTCCAAATTTGCAGTAATCCACAATTTTTTTCTCTCTAAATTTGCAGTAATCCACAATTTTTTTTCTTCGAAAACAAAACAAGCCGCCCCAATCGGAGCGGCTCGTTGTTCTAATTTATTCTGCGATTTCTGCGGATTCTGCGTGAAATAATTCCAGCGTGAAATCAATCACAATTTAGGGCCAGCGGCCACAAGTGCCTTGCCTGCCTCGTTCGTCGTGAACTTCTCGAAGTTCTTGATGAAGCGCGAGGAGAGGTCTTTGGCCTTTTCTTCCCAAGCGTTCTTGTCGGCGTAGGTGTCGCGCGGGTCGAGGATGTTCGGGTCAACGCCCGGTAATGCGGTCGGCACCTCGAAGTTGAAGTACGGGATCATCTTGGTCGGGGCCTTTTCGATGCTGCCGTCAAGGATGGCATCGATGATGCCGCGTGTGTCGCGGATAGAGATACGCTTGCCCGTGCCGTTCCAACCGGTGTTCACCAAGTAAGCCTTGGCACCGCTCTGTTCCATACGCTTCACGAGTTCTTCGGCGTACTTGGTCGGGTGCAGTTCAAGGAAGGCTTGGCCGAAGCAGGCGCTGAAGGTCGGCGTAGGCTCGGTGATGCCGCGCTCGGTGCCAGCCAACTTGGCGGTGAAGCCGCTCAAGAAGTAGTACTTGCACTGTTCGGGTGTCAGGATGCTGACGGGAGGCAACACGCCGAAAGCGTCGGCACTGAGGAAGATGACGTTCTTCGCGGCGGGACCCGACGAAATGGGACGCACGTTCTTCACAATCTTCTCGATGTGTTCGATGGGGTAGGAGACGCGGGTGTTTTCGGTCACGCTCTTGTCCTTGAAGTCGATTTTGCCGTTGGCATCGACGGTGACGTTTTCCAGAAGTGCGTCGCGGCGGATGGCGTTGTAAATGTCGGGTTCGCTTTCCTTGTCTAAGTTGATGACCTTGGCATAGCAACCGCCTTCGAAGTTGAACACGCCTTCGTCGTCCCAGCCGTGCTCGTCGTCGCCGATGAGCAAACGTTTCGGGTCGGTCGAAAGGGTGGTCTTGCCCGTGCCGCTCAAGCCGAAGAAGATGGCGGTGTTTTCACCCTTCATGTCGGTGTTGGCGGAGCAGTGCATGGCGGCGATGCCTTGCAGCGGCAGGTAGTAGTTCATCATCGAGAACATACCTTTCTTCATTTCGCCACCGTACCAAGTGTTCAGAATCACTTGCTCGCGCGAAGTCACGTTGAAGGCCACGCAAGTGTCGCTGTTCAGGCCGAGTTCCTTGTAGTTTTCGACCTTGGCTTTCGAGGCAGTGTAGACGGTGAAGTTGGGCTTGAAGTCGGCCAGTTCCTCAGCCGTGGGCTTGATGAACATGTTGAGCACGAAATGGGCCTGCCATGCCACTTCCATGATGAAACGGACGGCCATGCGGGTGTCCTTGTTGGCACCGCAGAAAGCATCTACCACATAAAGGTTCTTGCCACTGAGTTGTTTCTTGGCAAGGTCTTTCACTTGTGCCCACACTTCTTCGCTCATCGGGTGGTTGTCGTTTTTGTAGCCTTCGGTGGTCCACCAAACGGTGTCCTTCGACTTGGCGTCCATCACGATGTATTTGTCCTTGGGCGAGCGACCGGTGTAGATGCCCGTCATCACGTTGACGGCGTTAAGCTCGGTCAAAACGCCTTTGTCGTAACCCGTCAGGGCGGGGTTCATCTCGTCCTTGAAGAGTTGTTCGTAGCTCGGGTTATAATAAATTTCCTTTGCGCCGGTGATGCCGTATTCGGCCAACGCGGCTTTGATTTCTTCAATGTTTTTTGCCATGATTTATTTTTGATTAATGTTGATTGTTTGTTCGTTTAATTGTTATGCAGCAACGCTGTTCTCATAAAGGTATTCAGGTGCAATGTCAATTGAGCCATTAAGCCAAGTCACCGTCCAGCCGTCGAGGTCGAAACGGTCGAAAACTGCCTTGTCGCGCAACGAGTCAAAGATGGGATATTGTTCAATAAGCGGCTCGCAGTCGAAAATACGCTGGCTGCCGTCGTTGAAAGTCAATGCCAAACGATACCCGCTGAGGTTTCGGGCCGAGGTTACCCATTTGAGTTCAGTTGATGTTTCCATATTAATCCAAAGGTTGAATTTTTGAAGGCGAAGAGCCTTTTTCCAATTTGTACCAGTTTTCTAATAGTTCCTCTTTATGGAGGTCAAGCCAGTCATAAACTAATTTCAAGGCTCGTCTTGGCATCTCCCCTGTAACCTTACCCGTATGAATATCAATGGAGGCTCGATATTGGTTGTATCTCACATGGAAATGAGGCGGATTGTGTTCGGGGAAGTACATCGTGATGACGATACCGTAAAAATTGCTTATTTCAGGCATAACCTATTATTTGGCGCAAAGGTAGGGATTATTTCTTTTTGTTAAAGTGGAAAGAATGATTTTGTTTGGTTTTTCTACAAGATTTTGTTTTGTCGTGATAAAAGTGTAACTTTGCAGCATTGAATCCGAGGTTTTGAAGATATGAATACAGGCGAAATAAGAGCACTGCTCAACGACATTGAAAGTGACCGTGTGGAACGCACCATATCAACCACGAACACTGACAAGTTCGGCCAGGCGATATGCGCTTTTGCCAACGATTTGCCTGACTACAGACAAGCAGGTTATCTGTTTTTAGGTGTTGAGGATGATGGAACGGTGAAAGGAATTGACGTAACGGATGATTTGCTGAAAAATGTTGCAGCCATTCGTACTGACGGCAATATCCAACCGCAACCGTCGATGACGGTGGAGAAGGTGGCTATGCCAGAGGGCGATATCGTGATGGTGAGAGTGGAACCGGCTTCGTTTCCTCCGGTCAGGTACAAAGGGCGCATTTGGATTCGCATTGGCCCGCGACGCGGCGTGGCCAGCGAAAACGACGAGCGTCTATTGATGGAGAAACGCAGAACGAATGTGACCTCATTCGATGCCTCGCCTTGCCTGAATGCAACTATCGACGATTTGGACTTGCAAAAGTTCAAGCATGTATTCCTGCCCAAGGCGATGACTGACGATGAATTGGAAGAAGACAAGCGTGACGTGAAACTGCAACTGAGCGGTTTCGGATTCTTCGACACACGTTACGATTGCCCTACCAATGCGGGTATGTTGCTTTTCGCCAAAAACTTGCGCAGGTTTATCCCTGGGGCATATATCCAATATGTGCGTTTTGCAGGAAAGGATCGTGCAGGTGAGATTTTGACCGAACATGAGTTTAAGGACAACCTTTGTGTGACGCTGTTCGAATTGGATACATTTGTTGAGACAACTATTGCCAATCGCAGGCCGATACCAGTGAGTTCCACGCGCGAAGACCCATTTGTTGACTATCCATATTGGGCCACTCGAGAGTTGTTGATGAACGCCATCTGTCACCGCGACTATCAGAGCAATGGCCCGATACAATTCTATCAGTATGACGACCGCATTGAGATTATGAACCATGGTGGCCTGTATGGGAGGGCCAATGTCCAGAATTTCCCCAACGTGAACGATTACAGAAACATCGTTTTGGCAGAAGCAATGAAGGTTTTGGGGTTTGTGAATAGGCATAGCCGTGGAGTGTTGCGGGTTCAGAAAGAATTGATGGCCAATGAGAACGGTGAGGCAATATTCGATTTTGGCTACCAGACAGCAATTGTGGTGAGGGAGATGAAGTCGCCGAGAGGTGAACAGGCAATACGAGAGGCAATCGCTCAAGGATTCTTGACGGAAAAAGGCGAAAAACAGACCGCTTTAGTTGTCTCTGATGGTCACGAAAATGGTCATGAAAATGGTCACGAAAATGGTCACGAAAATGGTCATGAAAATGGTCATGAAAATGGTCATAAAAATGGTCATAAAAATGGTCATAAAAATGGTCATAAAAATGGTCACGAAAATGGTTATGAGAACGAAAAGGGGCTAGAAAAACCGTCAGAAAAACCGTCAAAAAAACCGTCAAAAAAACCGTCAAAAAAACCGTCAAAAAAACCGTCAGAAATAAAGGTTTCCAAGTTTCCTGCGCCCATAGTGGAGGAAGTTTATAAGGCGATAAAACTGAACCGAAAAGCAAAATACTCATGGCTTCAAGATAATCTTGGAGTCAGTGAGGCTACTATAAAGCGAGCCATTAGTGATTTGAAGGAACTGGGCTATATCAACAAGGAACAATCGAAGGTGAAAGGCGAATGGCAGTTGCTGAAATGACAAATTTTTACCCGCTCGGATGATGCAAACCCTGTAGAATTCGATTCGAATAGAAAAAATCCTTACCTTTGCAGCCCTTTTCACAAAGGAATTAACATTTTAATTATTAACCATAACACGATCTCGATGAGAAAGATTTTACTGCCATTCCTCGCAATGGCACTATTAATGACCGCCCCTCTTGGAGCGAAGGCCCAACAGGGCATTGAAAACTATGTGTCGGCCTCTGGCTATGTGATTTACCGTGCGCCCGGTTATTATTCCCCCGACGGAGCCTATTCCTGGAACTTTGAACAAGACTTCGAGGAAGGCCGCATCCTCGACTGGATCCTCATCGATGCCGACGGCGACAGCCACAACTGGCAACTGCCTTTGGCAAGCGGTATGGGCTTTGGCAATTCGAATGGTATGTTGGTGTCGTATTCCTACGACAACACAACCACTTCGCCGCTCACGCCCAACAATTTCATGGTTTCGCCCCGCGTGATCTTGCCTTCGGTAGGCGGTGTCATCAGTTTCTGGGCTTGCGCTATGGATGAGCAATATTGCGCTGAGCATTTTGCAGTGGCCATCTCCACGACGGTCAACAATGACCCGATGGCTTTCACCACCTTGCAGGAATGGACTTTGTCTGCCAAAGACCAAGGAAACCGCCAAGGCATTTGGCGCCAGTATACAGTTGACCTTTCCGCTTATGCTGGTCAGGAGGTCTATCTCGCTATTCGTCACTTCAACTGCACCGACATGTTCGCCATCTGCGTTGACGACATATTTATCGGCGATGAAAACGCTTCTTCATTGATGGGCTGTGACATCGTTCTCGACGGCCAGTCGGTGGCTACCGACCAGCACGGTACCCATTATCTTTTGAATACCAATGGCTTCGCTGATGGCTCAAACCATACGACCACCATTCGCGCCCATTACGCAAATGGCGCAACGCTTGAAAGCGAATACGCTTGGACTTACCGTTCAAGCAACCATTTCCAAGGCTCGCCCACGGGATTGCAAGCCCAAAGCGATGGCAATCGGGTGCAACTTTCGTGGACATTGCCAACGATGTCGGCTCCATTCCCCATCGAAGGACTGTTTTACGACTTCGCCGACAGCACTTTGATGGATCTCACCCTCATCGATGCCAACAATGACGGACAGAACTTCCGCGTGTATCCTTGGAGCGGCTACGGCGGCGGCATTGGCCTGCGTTCCTTCTCGTGGATGAATGGTCCGGGTGCGCTCAATCCCGACAATTTCATCGTCACGCCGCGACTGACGCCCACCGAAAACGGACGCATTTCCTTTATGGCCTGCGATGCCGATATGCCCGGCATTGCCCCTGACCCTGAGCATTTTGGCGTGGCCGTTTCCACTTCGGGCAACACCAATCCCGCCGATTTCACCATGATTCAGGAATGGAACAGCACGGGTTCTTATACCGAGTATTCCGTCGATCTTTCGGCCTACGCCGGACAGCAAATCTATGTGGCCATCCGCCACTTCAACACCACGGGCGAGACTTATTTCCTCTGCGTCGACGACATCAAGGTTGAAGGCGTTCAGGCTGAGGTGACGCGCCCCGCCATCGGTGCCTTGGTTTATGCCAACGGCGAGCTGCTGGCCACCCTCAACCATGGCGAAACTTCTTTCTCGCATGACGTAAACCGCTACAATTCCGAGTATTGCATCCGCATCATCCAAGAAGGTGCCAAAGAAACGGGCGACTATTATGCCCTTGCCGCCCCGCAATGTGCCGAGGTCGAGGTGAATTGCTTGGCTCCGAAGAACTTGGCGGCTGAATGGGACGGCCAAAAGGTGATTCTCACTTGGGAACGCGAGATTTTCACCGACTTTGAGGACGACCCCGATGGCTGGACTTTCCTCGATGCCGATGGCGACGGCTTTGTTTTCGGCATTTATGCTGCAGGTGGCATGAATCCCGATGGCAGCGTGAACAACTCGGGTACTAACGCCTCACTGACCTCGTTCTCATATAATAATAATTACGGTGCGCTTCATCCTGACAATTACGCTTTTATGCCCAAAGTCAAGGTGCTGCCCAATGCCAAGATGACCTTCTATGCCGCTGGTTTTGACCCTGCTTATCCGACCGAGCATTTCGGCGTGGCCGTGGCTTCGGCTGACGGGCTGAATGTGGCCACCATTGCCGAATGGGAATCAAGGCATCCTTACCAATCCTATTCCATTGACTTGTCGGCCTATGCCGGACAAGAAATCTACCTCGGTTTCCGCCATTTCACCACAGTGTCCAACTATGCCCTCTGCATCGACAACATCACCGTGACTAATGCGGTGTGGGCCGGCACTTCGAGCGAAACGCTTTGGTACAATGTTTACCGCTCCATAAACGGCAGCAATTACGAATTGATTGGCGTGGCCGACGGCAATGCCGTAAGTTTCGACGACAATGACATCAACGCAGTCAATTTCTATTATCAGGTGACGGCGGTCAATTCCGTTGTGGGTGGCACTTGCGAATCGGAGCCTGCCATGTCTGTTGACGGCATCCACAACTTTGTGACCGTGACTACTGACGGCTTGGACGAAAACGGCGAAAGTGTCAGCGTCTATCCCAATCCGGCTCGTGCCCGATTGACCATTGAGGCCGAAGGTTTGAGGCAGGTCACCTTAATTAATATGCAGGGTCAAATCGTTTACGATGCCATCGCCGAAGGCAATCAAACCAACATCGACCTTGCCGGCTTTGTGGCTGGATTGTATATGCTGCGCATAGACACGGAAAATGGTGTCGTTTCAAGACAAGTTTCGGTTGTGAAATAACCTGATTTTTAGGTTTGTACGGCTGTCGTATTACGGCAGCCGCATTGAAAACACAGATAGGGCTGCCACAATGTGACAGCCCTAAATGTTTTTTAGAAAATCTTCGTATAGATATGACATTCAGGCGTTTCCTGCCTTTCGTATAAGTAGTTTTGATGGTAGTCCTCGGCAGGGTAGAAGGGCATGGCTTGACGGATTTGTGTGGCGGGATGGTATCCCATCTGCGTCAGTTCGCCAAAAACCTTGATGGCCGTGTCGCGTTCCGCAAGGTCGTTGAACCAAATGGCGGAAAGATATTGTGTGCCGATGTCGATGCCTTGTCCGTCGGCTTGCTCAAAGTTGTGGATTTCAAAGAAATAGCGTACCAAGGCTTCGTAGGAAACCATTTCGGGGTCGTATTCCACTTCGATGGTTTCCAAATGCCCGGTGGTGCCCGTTTTCACTTGTTTGTAACTTGGGTTCTCGATTTCGCCACCCATGAATCCGACGGTGGTTTTCGTCACGCCTTTGAGCCGCTTGAAGTAGTACTCCACGCCCCAAAAGCATCCTGCTGAAAAATAGGCTTTTGACATTTTATTCCTTTATTATTTTAATGACACTTTTACTTCCGTTTCTATCGCTGACAATCAAGAAATAAACACCTTTTTCGAGGTCGCCTAAATCGATTGTTTCAACCTTTCCGGCGGTCAAAACAATTTGCCCTAACAGGTTGCGGATTTCCACATTTTCAATCCCTTCGGCCTCAATGTGCAACGTGCTTGAAGTTGGATTGGGCCAAACATTGATTTCTGCTTCCTTTTGCTCGGTTGTTCCAGTCAAAATATTGAGTGTCAATCCGATGACGCTGTCGCAGTCGGGTCCGTTGAGGACGGCAGTGTAATAGCCCGGCTCGTTCAAGTATCTTCCGTGGAAATAATAGTTTCCGTATGACCCATCTTCAATTTGAGTGAGTGAGGCACAACTTTCGTAGGCTCCAATTTCCACTCGGCCTTTTTGGATGCGCGGGTTGCCAGCGATGTCGGTGGCACCAAGCCCGGTCGTGTTTGGCTTGCCTGAATTAAGGCAAATGCTGCGCGGATGCAGGCTCCAATTCTCGTTGTGATAGTCGGCACCAGCACCTTCGGCGGGATGGGCGAAGCGGACGAAAACCCCCGGCTCTTCGCCATCGTTCTCAATGGGAACATTGTAATTCTCCGACCCATTGACGATGCCGACGACGGCGCAATGGTCGAAGTCGCTCAACCCTGCAAACTGGTTGGGCAGGCCGTTGGCCATATTGCCCCAAACGATGCAATTGTAGTATTTGTTGTGGCTGTTTTCGTGATAAATCCCGCCGATGCTTTCCGTGGCCAAGTTCATCACGAAGTTGCAGTTGTAAGCCGTGAACTGGCCTCGGGCGTACATGCCGCCGGCGTTGTTGGCCGAGTTGTTGCTGATGATGCAGTTTTTGAGCGTCGGTTCGGTATTATTATAAAGGTATATGCCGCCGCCCTTGGTCGAGGCGCGGTTGTTGCTGATGCGGCAATTTGTGCAGTCGGCACCGATACGGTCGCAAATGCCGCCACCCATCGAAGCGGTGTTGTCCATGATGCGGCAGTTGTTCAGCGCGACATGTGCCGTGCCGCCCGTCGAGTTGATGTAAACGCCGCCGCCGTACATGCTGGCTTCATTGTTCACGATGTTGCAGTTCGACAAAGTGACATGATTATTCAGGTAAGCCCCTGCACCGCTTCCGATGTTTCCGTTTTGGAGGGTGAAGCCGTCCCAAATGGCCATCGAAGCCGAAGTGAAGGCTTGGTCTTGCATCAGCACACGCCTTGCATTTTGACCGTCAAGGATGGTGGTGTTTTTTTCGAAATCGCGCTGCGAAAGGTCGAAGTCGGGGGCTTCGTTGCCCTCGAAACCGCCATAAACGCGGTTGCTTGGCGAGATGCGGAAGGCACCTTCTGGGTCGGTGGTGTCGCCGTAATAAATGCCGGCCTTCACCCAAACCTTGGTGCCGCCACCGCTTGAAAGGTTGGAGGCAAACTCCAATTTGTTGGTGGCGTTGGCCCACGAAGAACCGTCGCCCGTGCCGTTTTCGCTGACATAAATGATGCCGTTTTCATCGGCTTGGATGCTGGCAGGGTAGAGGTTCATCACCACGGCCTGGCCTTCGTTGAATCCGTTCACGTCGTAGGTCGAATAGAAGCCGTCGCCGCTACCGCTCCAGCCGAAGTTGAAGTGCATCAGGTCGTTGTTGTCGTAGCCGTCGCAAACGAAAGCGTGACCGCTGTCGCCGTTGGCACCGGAATAATACATTGGGTGCGATTGGTCGAGCTCAGCCTTCAGCATGGTCGTCCATGCCTCATTGGTGTATGTGCTTTTTTGGCGGTATTTTGCGCCGCAATACCCGAAATAAGAGCGCATGGCGGTTTCCACATCCATTGATTGCGCACCGCTGCCCGAAGCTGAATAGTTCATGTTGACGCTTACGCCGCAATGGTACATCAGCGTGGCGACGGCATCGTTGTGACTCCAAACATCGTTGGGCATTTGTTCCCAATGGTAGGTGGTGGCGGCAAAATTGGCACTTTGCTCACCGTATTGGTTGTGGACATAACTATGTGATCCAAAGCCTGTTGAGGGATAATCCCAATATTTCATCACCTGAGCCATAGCGCAAGCCACACAGCCTGCATAAACATGTCCGCAAGGGCCGCCCCACCAGCCGCCTCCCGAAGTGGCCGGACAATACTCATTGTAATAACAATCCTGATTCCAGCGCGTACTGACCAAAGGATCAACGGTTTGCGCCTCGCGCGAGCCGAAAACGCCTTGTGCGGCTTCTGCCCATTGTCGTTGAATGTCTGCCTCGGGTGCGATGTTGTTGGCAACAGCGAAATCAATCATTTCGGAATAATGCTGAAGCCATGACGTGAAGTTTTCCGGTGCATCGGCCAAATCGGGGAAATTGTCTTGGTCGGACCAGCCCAAAATGGGCGGCAGAACGGTATTGCTTGAAATGATGACAAAGCCTTGTGAACCAATGTTGTAGATGAAGTTCCTTTCGGAGGAAACCAAATCCAAATCTTGCCCATCAAAGCCCTGACGCGAAGCGACGAAAGAATGTGCGGTCTTTCGTGCTAATGCCTCATCGATCGACTTGGCAGTTTGCGCAAATGTTTGTGATAGAGTAGTGAAAACCAGTAACAAAACGATTGATAGATTTTTCATAGAAAGGTATTTTTGAATTATGTGGGATATTCGATAGTATTTAAAAGTTCATGCTTGTTGGTTTCGGTACTGTTCATCAAGGTTAAACCCTTCAGGGTGCTTCGCTTTGATGTCTTTGTAATAATCCCAAATTTCGGCCAAATCCTTGTTGTAATCGCCTGTGGGATAGAAAATCCGCTCAATGCCGCAATACCTTTTTTTATAGTCGATGAAGCCGAGGATGACGGGTACATGGGCACCTTCAGCAATGACATAGAAGCCTTTTTTCCAATGCTTTACAGCCTTTCGAGTGCCTTCAGGGCAAATGATGAGGTGCGTGTCCTTGTTTTGGCTGAACATGTCGACCATTTGTTCCACGAGGTGGTTTTGGTGCCCTCGGTTGACAGGGATTCCGCCGACTTTCTTCAAGAGCCAGCCGACGACGGGAACAAAGAACTCCTTCTTTATCATCACCTTGAACTTGATGCCGTAAGACCAATAGAAGGCCAACCCGACGAAGAAATCCTCGATGGCCGTGTGCGGCGCAACGATGCAAACCGCGTTGCCAAGGTCTTTAGGGGCTTCGTTGACGACTTTCCAGCCGCCAAGTCGAAGCCCCAGTCTACCTATTTGTTTTTTTAGTCCCATGATTACCAAATGGCAGCGCGTTCCTCAGGAGCGATATACATCTTGCTTTCGGCTGGAATCTCGAAAGCCTCGTAGAAGTGCGGCATCGAGCCGAGGGTGCGGTTGACGCGGGCTTCGGCGGGCGAGTGTACGTCGGTGACAACTTGGCGCTCAAGGTACTTGTCGCGGGAGTTGTTGCGCCAGATGGTGCCGTAGCTGATGAAGAAACGCTGTGCGGGCGTGAAGCCGTCGATGCTCTTGTTGGCCTTGGCCTCGTCGGTCATTTGGTAGGCATCCCAGGCCACGTTCAGGCCACCGAGGTCGGCGATGTTCTCGCCAAGGGTAAGTTGGCCGTTGATTTGGTAGCCACGCACTTGGAATTCATCGAACAACTTGGCCAATTGTGCGGTGCGCTCGTTGAATTTCTTGGAGTCTTCCTTGGTCCACCAGTTGTTGAGGTTGCCTTTTTCGTCGTACTTGCAGCCTTGGTCGTCGAAGCCGTGGGTCATTTCGTGGCCAATCACCACGCCAATGCCGCCGTAGTTGATGGCATCGTCAGCATCCATATTGAAGAAAGGCGGTTGCAGGATGGCGGCGGGAAACACGATTTCGTTCATCTCGGGGCTGTAGTAGGCGTTGACGGTTTGAGGTGTCATGAACCATTCGTCCTTGTCGACAGGCTTGCCGATTTTGGCCATATCTCTCTCATTTTCAAAGCGGATGGCGCGGTGTACATTCTCGAAATACGACTCCGGCGTGACTTCATACTTGCTGTAATCCTTCCACTTGTCGGGATAGCCGATTTTCACGTTGAAGGCGTCGAGTTTGACGAGGGCTTTGGCTTTGGTGTCTTCGCTCATCCATTCAAGGTTCTTGATGCGCTCGCCCAACGCCACACGCAGGTTGCCGACGAGTTCCAACATTCTGGCTTTGGCCTCGGCGGGGAAGTGCTTCTCCACATAGAGTTGGCCGACGGCCTCACCCAAGCAGCCTGAGGTTGCGTCAAGCACGCGGCGCCAACGGGGTTGCTGCACTTCCTGGCCATAGAGGTAGTTGCCGTAGAAGTTGAAGTTCTCGTTGTCTAAGTCGCTGCTCAGCATGGAGGCGCTACCGTGGATGACCTTCCAGCGCAAGTAGTCCTTGAGGGTTTCGAGGTCGGTTTTGCTGATGATTTTGCCGAGGGCGGCAATGTAGTCGGGCATACCCACGTTGAGGCTTTCGATCGTCGGGGCGCCGGCATTCTTGAAATAGGTGTTCCAATCGAAGTTGGGCGTGGATTTCTGCAATTCGACCAAAGTCCTCATATTGTAGGTCTTGTCGGGGTCGCGGCGTTCAACGCGGCTCATCGAGTTTTTGGCCATCTCGGTTTCGAGGGCGAGGATGCGCTTGGCTTTGTCGGCAGCGGCTTCAGGGGCAGAGCCTGTGAGTTCAAACATCTTGGCGACGTGCTCCACATACTTGTCGCGCATTTCTTGTGTCTCTTCCTTCAAGTAGTCGTCGCGGTCGGTGAGGCTCAGCCCGCCTTGGTAGAGGTGCATGATGACCATCTCGGCATTTTTCGGGTCGGGACTGCCGCCAGCTCCAAAGAATCCGCCGATGCCATCGCTATGGAGCTTACCCATGAGTTCTGACAGTTGGGCTTTGTCGCTGAGGTTGTCAATCATCTCGAAATAAGGCTTCAACTCGCTGTAACCGCGCTCGTTGATGGCCACGGTGTCCATACCAGCGTTGTAGAAGTCGCGGATTTTCTGTGCCACGCTGCCTTGGGCGGCATTGGCGTCTTGCGACACTTCGTCAATAATCTCTTGAATGAGGATTTCATTGCGTTGGTCGATTTCGGTGAAGGCTCCGAAGGTGGAATACTCTTCCGGAATCGGGTTGTTCTTCATCCAGTTGTTGTTGCAATAGCGGAAAAAGTCGTCCGCAGGATTGATGTTGGTGTCCATGTTGCCCAGTTCGATGGCTGGAACGACTTCTTTCTTGGGTTCTTGTGTTTCGACTGCCTTTTCTCCGCAGCCCGTTGCCACTGTTGTCAAGATCATCATGGCGATAACGTTTCTTTTTTTCATTATTTGATTATTTAAAGATTTGAAATTCAAAGATTTATAATTTCAAGATTTAACATTCCACATTCCGCATTTACAAATCTCCCTCCAGCTTTAACTCCGTTTGCAAAGTCCGCAAATAAGGCCGTTCCTCCACCATTTTCTCGAACTTGTCCTTGTCGGTGTAGGCCTCGATTTCGGCAGGGCGTTCCATCTTGATTAGTTGCAATTTAAACTGATTATTATGCAAAACATTTTTCAAGTGAGTTTTCAAGGAATCCATAGCCTTGGCATCTTGTTCAAAAAGAAGGTTGTCTACATTGAATTGGATTTCATTTCCGTTTACTTTGGGAATATACTTACCCATTGCTGCCGTAAAAGCAGGGTACTCCTTTCTGTTTCTGTCGATGAATTCATTCCACGCGGCAGATAGATTTTCTTGGGTAAAGGTTTTGTCCCAAGTTTCCTCCTTTTCCTCGGCCTTTTGTTCGGCTTGCTGCATGGCTTTGTTGACGCTAATGCCGCTGGTGGTGCCTCGTGGCCTTACTATGGGCTGGGCAGGAGAAGCGGACGTTGAGCCTGTCGAAACGGGAGCGGTTGATTGTTGAACTGTTGAATTGTTTGATGGCTGTGGGGTTGTTGTTTGGATAGGGTTGGGATTGTGGGTGGGCGGCAACGGGGCATGCCCCGTTGTCATAGTTGGTGTAGGTTGTTGTTGTGCTGCTTGTGCTGGCAGCGGGTCATGACCCGCTGTCGAAGATGTAGATTGTTGTGTTGGCCTGTTTTGTGGCATTTGCACGGGTTGCGCTTGCGCCGTCGGCATAGTCAAAGCCTGACTGCAAAGCGCACACATTTTTAATAATGCAATTTCCAAATGCAGCCGTTTGTTGTTCGCGGCACGGTAGTCAATGTCGCATTGGTTGTTGATTTCCAAGGCTTTAATTAGGAAGGGTAGGGGACAGGCCTGTGCTTGGGCCAGATATTTTTGCCTCAACTGCTCGCTGACTTCCAAAAGTTGCACCGTCACCGCGTCTTTGCACACCAAAAGACTCCTCAAATGGTTGCCCATGCCGCTCACAAAATGCTGTGGCTCAAAGCCTTTGCTGATGATGTCGTTCAAAATCAAGAGGATGTCGCTCGTGTGGCCTTGCAGTATGTGATCGACGATTTGGAAATAATAGTCGTAATCCAGAACATTCAGGTTGTCAATGACATCCTTGTAGGTGATGTTCTTTCCGCTGAAACTCACCATTTGGTCAAAAATGGAAAGCGCGTCGCGGAGGGCACCGTCGGCCTTCTGAGCGATGATGTTCAGGGCTTCAGGCTCTGCGTTCACGCCTTCGCTTTGGGCGACAAAAGCCAAATGCTTGGCAATATCATCCACTGTAATCCGTTTGAAGTCAAAGATTTGGCAACGTGAAAGGATGGTTGGGATGATTTTGTGTTTCTCCGTCGTGGCAAGGATGAATTTGGCATACGCTGGCGGCTCTTCCAAGGTCTTCAGGAAGGCATTGAAAGCCGCTGCCGAAAGCATGTGAACCTCGTCGATGATGTAGACCTTATACTGTCCGATTTGTGGCGGAATTCTCACTTGGTCGACCAAACTGCGGATGTCCTCGACGGAGTTATTTGACGCAGCGTCAAGTTCATAGATGTTGAACGAGGCGTTGTTGTTGAAGGCGCGGCACGATTCGCACTCGTTGCATGCCTCCATGTTCTCGGTGGGATTCAGGCAGTTGATGGTCTTGGCCATGATGCGGGCGCAGGTGGTCTTGCCCACGCCTCGCGGCCCGCAAAACAGGAAGGCTTGCGCCAAAGTGTTGTTGCGGATGGCGTTCTTCAAGGTGTTGGTGATGGAGCCTTGACCCACAACGGTGTCGAAGGTCATCGGCCTGTATTTTCTTGCTGATACGACGAAATTTTCCATTTTTTCGGGTACTTTATCAAATCGACAAAAATACGACTTTTCGGCTTTGCTTGAACAAATTTCGTCGATTTTGTCGTAGGCATTGAAATTCCTATTATTTTTGTGCCTATGAAAATGCTGGTTCTTGTACCGAAAATCACGGGGCGCGTGATGTATGTCTTCGACCTGACACTCAGGCAGTTGCTTGGCCTTGATTTCGACCTGACAGCCGACATCGACAAGTTCAAGGCTTTCGATGGGCCGAAACTGCATTACGGCATGGAACGCATTGGCGATGAGCCTTTTATCAAGGCTTTCGATTTGCTTTTCGAGCGTCATGTCCACGAGCAGTCGTTTGGCACGGTTGAGTTTGAGGGTACGATTGCGCCTTACGCAGTTCTCGACAACGGCAATCTGCTGCCTTTCGATGTGTTTGCGGCCTCGTTTTTCTTGGTTTCGCGCTATGAGGAATATCTTTCGCAGGAGCGCGACCAATACGGGCGTTTCCGTGCCGAGTCGACGTGGATGTTTAAGAATGGGATGCTTCAGAAACCTTTGGTCAATATTTGGGTTAAGTCGTTGGGAATCAAGTTGAAATCCATCTATCCCGACTTGTCAGTAAAGCAGCCGAAATTCACTTTCATCCCGACTTATGACATCGATGCGGCTTGGGCTTACAAACACAAGGGCATCTATCGCACGGTGGGCGGTTTCCTCAAGGATTTGGCGGCTGGCGACATGGAACGAATCAAGGAACGCCATGAGGTTTTGAGAGGCAAGCGGAAAGACCCTTTCGACTCCTTCGAGTTCCTGTTTGAGTTGCAGAAAGCGTTCAAACTCAAGCCGATATACTTCATCCTCTGCGGCGAATACGACACCAACGACAAGAACATTTCCATTCGCAAACCGAGTTTCCAAGCCTTGATCAAGCGGTTGGGCGACTATGCCGATGTGGGCATCCATCCATCGTTTTCTTCTTATCTCGACATTGAAAAAATGCAGCGCGAAATCGACAATCTTTCGGAGGTGCTGCATCGCCCGCTGACCAAGAGCCGACAGCATTTTCTGAGGATGAATCTGCCCCGCAGTTACCAGAAACTTATTGAGTTGGACATCAGCGACGACTATACGATGGGTTTTGCATCGCAAGTCGGATTTCGTGCGGGCATTGCCGACACTTTCCGCTTTTATGACCTTGAAAACGACATGGTTACCAACTTGCGCGTGCATCCTTTCGCCATCATGGACGGCACCATGCGCGACTACCTCAACCTCGATGTGGAGGCCTCGCTCCGATTAGCCAAACAACTCGTCGACGAGGTGAAGGCCGTGGGAGGCACTTTTATCTATCTCACTCATAATGAAACCCTTGGCGGCGAACAGCGTTGGGTCGGTTGGCCAGAGATGTACCGTCAACTGATTGAATACATAACGCTGTGATACAATACCTTACACATAACCAAATCGACAAAAAGAAATGGGACGCGACCATTGCTGAATGTGGCAACATTTACGCCTTTTCTTGGTATCTCGACATAGTGCATTCACAATGGGAAGCCCTTGTTGAAGGTGATTATCAGGCTGTTATGCCGATTACTGGCGGGAAAAAGTTCGGCATTAATTATCTTTTCCAGCCCTATTTTGTGCAGCAATTGGGTGTGTTTTCAAAACAGCCTTTGACGCAAGAAAAAACAGAATCTTTCCTGAATGCGATTCCCTCAAAGTATAGATTTGCTGAGATTCGCCTGAACGAAAGCAACACTTTCGATAAGGAAGTTCAAGGCATTGAATATCATAGAAATGTGTTGCTTGACTTGAATCGGGATTATGAGTCCATCCGTGCCAACTATCATCAGAACACAAAGCGCAACCTCGCCAAGGCGAAAAACAACAATTTGCAATTGACTAACATGGTGGTTCCCAATCAAGTGGTGGCTTTGTTCACTGCCAATCGCGGGGCTTTGCTCGACAAATGGGGCGATGCCGAATACGCACGATTGACAGCCTTGACCGAAAAGGCAGTCAATTGTAATCATGCCTTTATTTTGGGCGTGACCGAGGAAGACGTTGAAGAGTTGGTTTGTGCCGCCATTTTCATGAAAACCGCAAAGCGCATCACTTTCCTGTTTTCAGGTCAAAATCAGGCAGGTAAGGACAGGCAAGCCATGACCTTCCTTTTGGACCAAGTGATTCAAAACCATGCCAATCAACCAGTGGTTTTCGATTTTGAGGGTTCAGACGACGACAACCTTGCGCGTTTCTACCTCGGTTTTGGCGGCCAGGAGGTGAAATATCCATCCTATACCTACAACCGTTTTTCGCCCGTAGGAAAGGCTTTGCTGAAGGTTTGGAAGAAGCGGAAATAGCCTGTTTTCAAAAAAACATGTGCAATTTTGCGTGAGATTAATTTCTTTTGCCTATTTTTGTGCCAAATCAAAACATGACATTATGATTAAAATCCACAATTTAGGCTTGGCCGACAGCGTTTTCAACCAGTTCATGGCCGAACTGCGCGACTCCACCATCCAACAAGACCGTATGCGCTTCCGCCGCAACCTTGAGCGCATAGGCGAAATCATGGCCTACGAAATCAGCAAGACTTTTGAGTATGAATCGGAAGATGTCTATACACCTTTGGGAATCAAGACGATACGAACCTTGAGAGAGCAACCCGTCATCGCCACCATCTTGCGAGCGGGACTGCCGTTCCACAACGGAATGTTGAACATGCTCGACCATGCCGACAGCGCTTTCATCGCGGCTTATCGCAAATACGACAAGAACGAGGAAGATTCCGAAATCCGAGTTGAGTATTATTCCTCGCCCGATTTGGAGGGCCGTATCCTCATCCTTTGCGACCCGCTTTTGGCTACAGGCGAATCCATCGTGAAGACCTTGAACGGCCTGATGGAGGACATGATGCCTAAGGAGATTCATATTGCCGTTGCCGTGGCTTCGCAAGACGGTTTGGATTATGTGGAGCGCACCATGTCGCGACTTCCCGTCACTATTTGGGTGGGCAGTGTCGATGAGGAACTTACGGCTCGCGCCTACGTTGTGCCGGGCATTGGCGATGTGGGTGATTTGTCATACGGCGAAAAGAGATCATCTTAAAAATCATATACTATTGCAGAAGAAAAGAAAAAGCGCGATGGCTTTGGCTCGAAATTGGGCATCATTGCCGCTGCTGCGGGTTCGGCCATCGGTTTAGGCAACATCTATCGTTTTCCTTGCGAGTTGGGCGACAATGGTGGGGCGGCGTTCCTCTTGGTTTATCTCGTCATGGTCATTCTCCTCGGCATCCCTGTGATGCTTTCGGAGTTGGTCATCGGTCGTCGTTCCCAAAGCAACATAGTCGGCGCCTTCAAGAAGTTGGCACCTAAAACGGGTTGGCCTTTAGTCGGTTACATGGGCGTTTTGTGTGGCCTCATCATTTTCGCGTTCTATACCACCGTGGCGGGATGGACCTTGGAATACATCTTCAAGGCCGTGACCAACTCGTTCCATGGTAAGGATTTGGCCGCTATGCAGCAAGACTTTGCCGATTTCCACAACTTGGGTTGGCTCAATGTGATATTGCAGGCCATGTTCATCTTCCTGACGGGGTATGTGGTCTTCCGGGGCGTGCAAAACGGCATTGAAAAATACTCAAAAATCCTGATGCCGCTGCTCTTGGTCATCCTTATCATCCTTGGCATACGTTCCGCCACTTTGCCGGGTGCCCACGATGGTTTGGCTTTCCTCTTTAAGATTGATTTCTCGAAGATTACGGGTGAAGTGCTCATTGATGCCTTGGGACAAAGTTTCTTCTCGTTGAGCCTCGGCATGGGTGTGCTTATCACATACGGTTCATACGTGAAGAAGACCGACAACCTGACTTCCACGGCTTTTTCCGTGATATTTGCCGACACATTGGTTGCAGTGCTGGCGGGAATCGTCATTTTCCCTGCGGCTTTCTCGTTTGGCATCCGTCCGACGGCAGGCATGGGGCTGGTGTTCAACACAATACCGATGATTTTCAACCAAATGACGGGAGGATATGTCTTCTGCATCATCTTCTTTGTGTTGTTAGCCATCGCCGCACTGACTTCCACGATTTCGCTGCTTGAAGTCATCGTGGCCTTCCTTTCCGAGGAGTTGCACCTCAACAGAAAGAAAGCTACTGTCTTGGCTTGTGGCGCCACGCTTTTCCTTGGTGCTTTCGCCTCATTGAGCTTGATGGAACACACGCCTTTTGCCATTGGAGGCAAGACTGTTTTCGACCTGATGGACTTCGTTTCCTCCAACATTCTGTTGCCTTTCGGCGGATTGCTGATTGTCATCTTTGTGGGCTGGAAACTGGGCAAGCAGAAGTTTTTTGATGAGGTGTCGAATGAGGGCACGTTTAAGTCGTCACTTAAGACATTCTTTTTCTTCATTATCAGATACTTGGCTCCTGTGGCCATCGCCTTCATCTTTGTCAGCGGACTGATTAAGTGACGGATATGGATTCGTTGCGCAAATTGTTGTCGTTCAGTAAGGGAGAGCGCGTCGCTATCGTTTCGATAATGGCGGTCATCTTCCTTTTGGTTTTGGCCTGCATTTTTCGACCAGGGCGCAAGTCGCTGAGCGAGGCTTCGTTGCGTAATTTAGATTCCTTGTTGGCCTTGCGGCAGCAAGCCATTGAGGAGCAGCAAAGCAAAAAGGCAGAATCGACTCCCGAAGTGGCCGAATTGCATCCTTTTCCGTTCAATCCCAACACTTTGACCGAAGACGAATGGAAACAAATCGGCTTGACTGACAGGCAGATACGCAATATTATGAACTATCAGGCCAAAGGTGGCAAGTTCTACTCGAAAAGCGACCTTGCCAAACTCTACACCATTAGCGAGGAGGACTTCGCGCAGTTGGAGCCGTTTATCGTGCTGCCTGAGATTTCGCGAGGGATGAACAATACGGCTTCGGAGAAAAAGCAAGAGAATCAGCAGTTTGAGGAAAAGCCCAAACCCGAAAAGAAGCCCATTCCCATTGTCGACCTGAACACTGTTGATTCGACCACTTTGGTGGAACTGCCGCAAATCGGGCCATTCATGGCTTTGCGCATCATCGAGTTCCGCGACAGGTTGGGCGGCTTCATCGACAAGGAGCAACTCCGCGACGTGAAGGGCATGGACTCGGCGCGTTTCGCCACGATACAGCCGTTTATTAATATAGGTGAGGCCGAAATACGAAAAATAGACATCAACCGCGCCGATTTCAAGGCTTTGGTACACCATCCCTACCTCAACTACGAGCAAGTGAAACGCATCTTCAACCAACGCGAAAAGCGCGGAATGATCAAGAACTGGGTGCAGTTGGAGGCACTTATCAAGGATGACGGGGAGGTGAATCCTTTGTTGGAGCATTATGTGAAGTTTTGAGTTTTTTGCATTAATGAAACGTCTGTTTTACATCGGTGTTGTTTTGCTGGGCTTTTTGGCGGCCTGCAAGTCTGCACAAACACCCCCGCCCGAGGAGGACATGCTCTATCGCGTGGAGTGCTTCTACCAAACCAATCTTGATAGCGCAAGTCGGATTCTCGACACGTTGAATGTTTCTGTGCTTTCGGAAAAGGAACGGGCGCATTATTGCCTGCTGAGGGCCAAAGTGAACGACGGCTTCAGCAAATATGACGACTTTGATTCGTTGATGCAAGTGGCTGAAAAACAGTTTGTTGGAGGTAATGACAAATATTTCGAATCCATGACTTATTGGATTTTGTCGCGTATGGCTAAGGTGAAAAATTTGGGCGAGCAACATATGCTCGACTATCGTTTGAAGGCCCTGAAAAGTATCGAGCAATGCAAGCATGTCGATGAGCGTTTTGTGCGTTTTTCGCTCAAGCCCACCGACGAGCAGAACGAAATCGACCGACTGAAATATGCCATCCATCAGAGGCTTGGCATGGCGTACACTCAACTGGGATACCCTCGCGAAGGTATAGACCACCTCAAACAGGCAGACTGCTTTTATGCTGAAAAGCAGATGCATCGTCTCCGAACAATCACCGCTTTCCCTTTGGGAACATCCTATTTGATTCTCGGCGAATACGACAGTTGCCTGATGTATTACCGAATTGGCCTGCAGTCTGCCGAAACAATTGGCGACACTGCTGAGATCTCTTATTTTCATAGTGCATTGACCACATACTATCTCTATTGCTTCGAAACACAACATTATGAAAATGAAGAAGAAGGAAAGGAATTGCTTCATCTGGCCATTGCGGAAAGCCAGCGGGGATTGGAGATTTCGCGCTCGATGAGCGGCCTGATGGCGAATAAATATCAGTTAGACTTGACCGAAGATATTTCAAGAGCCTATTACAGTTCGCAGCAATACGACTCTTGCATTCACTATGGTTTGATGGTAGAGGAAATGACCCCAAGGGGCAATGACCTCACCTCCCTTTACAAGCTCCTTTACGGTTCATTCAAAGCCTTGGGCGATGAGGCCAATGCCGCCGTTTATGCCGATAAATTGTTGAGTGCCAATCCCGACTATGGTGCGGAACAAAAAGCAGTGGCCGAGGTGAAGGAAGAATACGATAAGCAGTTGGAAATCCAGCGTTTGGAAAGCGAGCAGCAGCTGAAGCGTTACCGCCTCTATTTGTGGATAGCCTTGTTGGTCATTGGGCTGATGGCGGTGCTTTGGACGGCGTTGCGCTACCGCAAGAACAAGGAATTGGAAACGCTGAAACTTCGCGAGGTGCAACGACAACTGCAAGCGGAGTTGGAGCATCTCACCGCGCAGCAGCGTGACATGCTGCAACAGCAAGTGATGGCGATTTACCAATCGGGTCAGAAAGACCGCTTGCAGCGCATCATGGAAGCCTTTGAATCGGCCTATCCCAAGGGCATCGAAAAGATGAAGTCGGCCTGGCCAAACCTCAGCAAGACAGAGTTGAATCTCGTCATATTGTCCTTCCTCCAGTTCCGCGCGAAGGAAGAAGCCGACCTCCTCGGCCTGAGCGAAAACACGGTGATGAAATACCGTTCCAACCTCAGAAAAAAGGCTGATTTTGACTTGATTTCGGCGCTTTTGGACTGAGAAAAATCTGTACTTTTTTGTTGGTTTTTCGTTTTTGCGTCGTTTTATTCGTATTTTTGTCGCAAAATTTGCGACGATATTGGATGGATAATGCCGCTGAAACTATTGTACTATGTATTTACACGAACACGAGAACTGGACGGATTTCCGATGGTCGGCGGAAAAAGTTGCATTGCTTTTGGACGAGGTTTGTCGTGAACAAGGGAAATTGCTTGGTCGCTTGAGCGGTTTGGGCTTCGATAGCCAATTGAAGGCGGTGGCCGAGAACCTTACCCGCGATGTGGTCTATTCCTCTGAAATAGAAGGCATAAGGCTCAATATTGATGAGGTGCGCTCGTCCATTGCCCGCCGTTTGGGGATTGAAAACGCGAAGTTTGTCCCTTCGTCGCATTATGTGGAAGGTGTGGTGGCGGTGATGCTTGATGCAATGGAGAACTACGATCAGCCTTTGACGAAGGAGAAACTCTGCGGCTGGCAGTCGGTGTTCTTCCTTTCGGGATTCAGCGTGGGTACACCCATTGAGGTTGGACAATACCGCACCCACGAGGAGCACGTCGTTTCGGGTCTTTGGGGGCGTGAGCGGGTGCATTACGTGGCCCCATCGCCCGAACGAGTGGAGGAGGAGATGCGCAAGTTCATCGACTGGTTCAATGCCGACAAGCCCATCTCTCCAGTCATCCGTTCTGCCATCGTCCATTTGTGGTTCGTTTCCATTCACCCTTTCGAGGATGGCAACGGCAGGTTGGCACGTATCCTTGGTGATATGTACCTTGCCCGAGGCGACAACAGCCGTTTCCGATTCTACAACATCTCGTCGGAAATCAACCGCGACAAGAACCATTATTACGACATTCTGGAGCGGGTGCAGCACGGCGACGGCGACATCACCGAATGGGTCGTGTGGTACCTGAAGACTTTGTTGGCGGCTATCCGTGAGGCTTCGGCCACGGTGAGCACAGTGCTCAACAAGAGTTTCTTCTGGATGCGTTTTGCCAGTGTCCCACTGACAGAGCGCCAAACCAACACACTGAACCTTTTTCTCGATGGTTACGAGGCCAAAATCACCTCAAAAACATGGGCGAATTTGGGCAAATGCTCGAAAGACACGGCCATTCGCGACATTCAGGACTTGTTGGAAAAGCATATCCTTATCGAAGACAATCCCGGAGCAAAGCGGCCTTCCTATTCCATCAATTATGGAGGCGAAAGGGATGACATTGTGTCGCGTTTCAGTGACATAGCCATCAGCGAGGAAGCGGGAGGCTATTATCTCACTGCGGTTCTCGACGGGCATACAAAAGTCAGGGAACGCCTGATTTCTTTGGATGCCGAGCGTTATCGGAAAGGCGAGCTGCCCATAAGTCATTTGTTGGGGAAATACTGCTCCTATTTGTTGGATTTGGATTGAAGTGTTGGCCGATTTTGCCTTGATTTCCCTTCTTGACAGACAACAAAGAGGCTGGCCTTTTTTTGCTGGCGTCGCAAAAAATGCTACCTTTGCAGCCATGAAACGCATGTTTTTTATATGGCTTTTGCTTTTTGTCGTGTTGGTGGCTGCTTGCTCCAAGCGCGAAACGCCTCCACCGCCCGAGGAGGACATGCTCTATCGCGTGGAGTGCTTCTTGAAGCAAAAACCCGATGACGCTATGCAAATTCTCGATACTTTGAATGTTAGTGTTCTTTCAGATAAGGAACAGGCACATTATTCCTTGTTGCGTGCTTTGCTTATCAATAACAAAAAAAGGTTTGGTGCAGAGCTCGATTCGTTGTCTCAAGTGGCTTGTAACCAGTTTATTGGAAGCGACGACAAGTACCACGAGGCTTGGACCTATTGGCTCATGGCAAACAAGTCGGCCAATATGCAGATGCCGAAACAGATCGCACTCGAATCCATGTTGCAAGCTCAGAAGAGCATCGAAGCATGCCGTCATGTGGACAAGCGTTTGGTTGAATTATCACCGAAACCTACCGATGAGCAGACGGTGATCGACAATCTCAAGTATTTCATCTATCTTGAACTCGGCATGACTTATACCTCATCGGTTTACTTTGCTGAGGCCATCCCCCCATTGAGACTCGCGGATGCCTATTTCGCCAAAATGGGCGACCATTATAACCGCGAGAGTTCTGCGACTTCTTTGGCTTTCTCTTATCTTCTCACTCAGGAATTTGATAGCTGTTTGGTCTATTTCCAAAAAGCGCTGCTCGAAGCCGAGGCCTTAGGCTATGCCGATGATATTGCGCAAACGCATCATAGCATTGCCAGTTATTACAATTATCGGGTAAGCGGGAATTGCTATGCTTCGGAAGAGGAACGCCAAGGTTTTCTTGACAAAGCCATTGAAGAAATCAACGCGGGCTTTGCGTGTTTGACCGACACATCGGATTATGGCTATGGTTATGTCAAGCAGTTGTTGCTTGATGAACTCTCTGACACATATTATATTAAGCAGCAGTACGATTCCTGCATTTTCTATGGTGAACAGGCCATTGAAGTGGCCAAAGCCAATGACAGGTTTTTTGAAAACTACATGTTGTATGTTCATCTTTATGAGGCATGCAAGGCGTTGGGCGACGAGAAAAAGGCTGTTGCCTATGCCGATATGATGCAGGCCATGGAGCATCCCGAAAAGCACATGAAAGACATGGTGAAAGTGCAGGAGGAATTTGAAAAGCAAGAGGAGCTCCAACAACAGGAAACGCTGCATCAACAGAAAAGCAGAAGGCTATATTGGCTATTGGCCTTGCTGTTGTTCGGTATGCTAATGTTGGTCGTCTTTGTCTATTTTTATAGGCGCAACAAAGAAAACGAAACCCGTCGTCTCCGCGAGGCGCAACGACAACTGCAAACGGAGTTGGAGCAAATCACCGCCCAGCAGAAGGAGATGCTCAACCAACAGGTTTTGGCGATTTACCAATCGGGGCAGAAAGACCGCTTGCAGCGCATTATGGAGGCTTTCGAGGCGGCCTATCCACAAGGCATTGGGAAAATGAAATCGGCCTATCCCGACCTCAATAAGACGGAGACGCATCTCGTCATTTTGTCGTTCCTCGGCTTCCGCATCAAGGAAGAGGCCGACCTGCTCGGCCTGAGCGAAAACACGGTGATGAAATACCGCTCCAACCTCAAAAACAAGGCCAATTTTGACCCGATTTCTGCGCTTGTCGAGTGAGAAAATGGTTGAGGGCTTTTGGTGGTTTTTCTATCCCAACGGCTTCACAATTTCAATTCTCAGCCCCAAAGCACTGATGATGCTGTATAAAGTGGAAATGGTCGGGTCGATAAGCCCGTTTTCGATTCTTGAAATGTAACTTTTGTTGGCACCAATGCGCTTTCCGAGTTCCGTTTGGGTGATTTTTTCCTCCTTTCGAGCCTCGCGGATTACCTGACCCATATAGAAAGCATAGGCTTCTTTGCGGAACTCCTCTCTTTCCTCTGTACCTACCGCACCATACTTTGTATCGAGTACCTCGTCATAACTTTGAATCATGTTTTCGCTTGTATTCATAATACTCCTCCTTGATTTTCAATGCTTTTTTCATCATCCACTGAATCGATAAATGACTTGAAATGGTTGCCGAATGTGATGATCTTTCTTTCCATGCCGCAAAGGTACACAAAAGTTTCAATATGTTACAACTTTATTTGTTCTTTTCATTAGAATTTGACCGTTTTCCCCCTGTTTTTTCGTGGCAACCGCCAACAAAAATCTGTACTTTTTTCTCGTAACTCGTTGATTATCAAAATGAGTTGAAAACAAAAATCTGTACTTGGCCTTTGGGGTTGAAAAACTCCCTATTTTTTATATAATTTTGGTGGCATGAAACTAAATGTATCATTAAAACTGTTTTATGCCATGAAAAAAAGTTTGTTTTTTGCAATTTGGATGGCTTTGCTGACGGCTCCGCTTTCGGCTCAGACCATCGAGGTTTCGGGCGAATACCAAGGCAATGTGCTTTGGGACGCCGACACTGTTAAACTTGTGGGTGATGTCGTCATCGAGCCTGATACGGAAGGCACGGCGCGCCTCACCATTGAGCGTGGGACTTGGGTGATTGCGGAAGGCTATTACCGCATCACCGTCCACAACGGCTCGTTTTATGCCTTGGGCGCGGATAAGGCTCTCGTCACCTTCACTGCCCGCGACACCACCGATTTCCATAATCCTACAGCGGAAACGGGGTGGCGAGGCATCCACCTGATTTCCGACCAAAGCAATTCCCAAGACAGCGTGATGATGGAGTTTTGTGAGGTCAAGTACGGAAAGATCATCACGGGCGCACCCGAAGGGGAAAGGTACGGCGCCGGCGTTGAGGTGAGAAACAAGAAATACTGCTACTTCGCCCATTGCCGTTTCTCGCAAAACCGCTCAGAACACAATGGCAATTCGCCTACGACCGGTGGAGGTGGCGGCGGAATGAGTGTGCATAACCCAGGGACAGTCCTTGTGGAGCATTGCGTTTTCCACGACAATTACGCTTGGTGGGGTGCGAGCATTAGGATGGACGGCTTGCGGCATTTCACGGTGCGCAACTGCGAGTTCTACAACAACACTGGAACGTATGGCACGGCCTTGGACATGCACATAGGCGAGGTGTCGTGGATGGCCTCGGGACCACAGGTCTACAACAACTATATCCACGGCAACCACGGCAATACGGCTTATCTCGGTTGGGATGTGTCGGTGGGACGCTTACACGACAATATTATCGTCAACAACGATGGCTATTCGCCAGTGCTGGGTACCACGGCCCCCAATTATTCCCATTATTATAACAACACGATTGCCAACAACCATAGCGAGGGACACATACACGGTTATGGCTCAGGGATTTGGACGAATGGGCAGCAGAAAATCTACAACAACATCTTTTGGGGCAACACGGGCGTTTGGTTTGAGCGAATGGACCCGACGCATCCCGACCCGACCGTTTTCAACAACTGCAACGGCACGATTTCAGGCTCGGGAGATGTCTTTGGCGACCCGCAATTTGTCCGTCCGACCGAAGGTTTAGGCCCTGAATACGACCATTCAACCTTGGCTACTCATTGGGCATTGTTGGAAACCTCGCCTTGCGTCAATGCGGGTGCGACCGACATGAGCCAATACTATCCCGAAACCGATTTTACGGGCAGTCCGCGCGTGGTTGACGAGCGTATTGACCTCGGAGCCATCGAGTTTCCCATCCCGAATGGGGTGGAGGAAACCGCAGCCCAAAGTTGCGTCTATCCCAATCCTGGCAAGGACGTACTCAACATTGAGGTTCGCGATGCAGCGGATAGGGTGGAGGTGTACGACCTCACTGGACGCAAAGTTTTTGAAAATAAAATATTTGGAAATCAAATTGCTATCAATACTGAGGCTTGGCCTTCGGGAATGTATTTTTGGAAAATCTACTCTACGAGCGACTTAACGGCTCTCATTAAAACTGGAAAATGGATAAAAGAATAACTCAAAAAACAAGTTAAAATGAAAAACAACAGGTTTTACAGTTTGCTCGCCGTTCTGCTGATGGCTTCGATGCCATTGCTTGGCAGGACGGTCGGCGTGGAACGCGCCAAGGCCTTGGGCGCGAAATTTGTCGAGGCCAACTTCAAGAATATCACGCAGTTGGAGTGGGTCTATACCGGCGTTTCCGAAAAAGGCCATCCAGCGTTTTATGCCTTCAACGGCACTTCGGGCGGTTTCGTCATCATCTCGGCCAGCGACCTCACCAGCCCCATCCTCGGCTATGCCGAAACAGGCAATTTCAACACGGAAAACATCCCTGACGGATTGTCCTATTTCCTCAATGGCTATGGCCAATCCGTTGATTTTGCGGAAGAAAACCTGAAGAAAGCCGATTTTGTGATTGCCCAAGAATGGGAAAACCTTGAACGCAGCGGCAAAACCCAAACCTTGAAATCGGTGGTCGTCCAGCCCTTGATTGCCACGCATTGGGACCAAGACTGTTTTTATAACGCATTTTGCCCAAAAGACGAAGCGGGACCTTGCGGCAATGCCTACGCCGGTTGTGTGGCCACCTCGATGGCGCAGGTGATGAAGTATTGGAACCATCCGCAGCAAGGCACAGGCTCGCACTCTTACAACAGTTACCTTTACGGCACCCAATATGCTGATTTCGGCGCGACCACTTACCACTGGGACGAAATGCCGGAGTCGCTAAATGATGACAATCAATATGTTTCGCTTCTCATGTATCATTGTGGCGTGAGCGTCGACATGAACTATGGCAGCATGGCCAGTGGCGCCTTGCACCAAAGCATCCCACCGGCGATGAGTTCCTATTTCGGCTATGGCACTTCGCACAATCTGTTTAGGGACGATTATCCCTACGATGAATGGGTGGCCATGATGCGTGATGCCTTGGATATGGGCATTCCGATTTTGTATGCAGGTACCGATGGAGGAAGCCAGGGCCATTCATTCATCTGCGACGGCTACGACGACAACGGCCTGTTTCACATCAACTGGAGTTGGGGAGGCGAACTCGATGGCTGGTTCAGCATTGACAACCTGCAAACCTACAACCAATCATGGAACCTGGTGCAAAAGATGATTGCCGATGCTGTTCCTTCTGGCGTCTACAACGCTATGCCCAAGGCACCGACCAACTTGAGCGTACAGCCGCTTTCAGACGATTCCTATACCTGCACCGTGCATTGGAACAATCCAACAAAGTCATTGAACAACAGTAATTTGACCCATATCGACCAAATCGTAGTCAAACGTGACGGAAGGGTGGTTTATACCGAAGACAATGTCACCCCGGGCGCGGCCATGGAAATCACGGATGAAGTGCCGTTTTATGGCTTGCACGATTATCAGGTTTATGCAGTGAACAACGGTTTGCATGGCCAGATTGCCACAGAAAGCGGGGTGCGCTTCGGGCCTTCTTGTTCATGGACCATCGCGGCAGGCACCACCTTTTTCAACGGATGGCAGGGCGCTTCCATTCAGGTAATCAACAATGCCTCACAAGTGTTGGAAGCAGTCACGGCACACTCAAGCAGCGAGACGATTTCCGTTGAGGTGCCTTTGGGCCATGTTGCTTTCGCTTGGGTCAAAGGAAACAGCACGGTCAGCGATGTGAGTTTTGTCATCAGGGATGCTGACAATCAAGTCGTTTATACTTATTCAGGCACTTTGGAAGGCATCGACGAAGGCGTTTTCCTGCAAATGAACAACAGTTGCGGCAATGGCATAGATTGCGGTGCGCCCACCGATTTGTATGCTTTTGCCGAGGAAGATCGTGTGGTGTTGGCTTGGACTTCCTTTGATGAGTACGCAGATTATAATGTGTATCGTGACGGTCAACTGATTCAGACGGTGAGAGACTACGAGGCTACTTTTGCCGATGAAACTGCGACGCATGGCGGGCATTGCTACTTTGTGACCGCTTTTTGCGCTTCGGGCGAAAGCGACCCAACCAACGAGGCTTGTGCGACCATTGGCGACGACTGCCAGCCAGCCACCCAACTGTGGTATGAGATGACCAACAATAACAAGGTGAAACTCACTTGGGGAACGCCCCAACCCAACGACGGCCTTTCGGGGTTCTACATCTACCGCACCAAGGAAACCGATATGAACTGGCAGAAAATCAAGACATTGGGAGCCAATTACACTTCCTATACCGACAACACCTCAATGGAAGATGAAACGGCTTATCTTTATAAGGTGGTGGCCTATTACCAAGCCATCGACTGCTATTCCGCCCCGGCACGCTCGAAGTACAGCGAATTTGAGTATTTCGTGCGGGTGTATTGGTCTGTCGATGGGGTGGGGGAGGCCGAATCGGTTTGCACAGAGGTGTTTCCTGTGCCTGGCACCGACCGCTTGAACATCCGCACGGCCTTGCAGAATGCCTATGTGGAAATCTATGACTTGACAGGGAAACTGGTTTGCAAGAAAGAAATCACGGAGAATGTCACATCCATAAAAGCTGAGAGTTGGCCTTCGGGCGTTTATGTTTGGAAGGTAATGGAAGATGGGAAGGAAGCGGAAGTTGGGAAGTGGATTAAGGAATGAAAATACCTTTCGAGGGATGAAAACAGATTGCATATTGTCAAAAAAATAGGGACAAGCCGTTTTTCTGCTATTTTTCAAATCATTGAAAAACAATATTTTGAAAAGTTGGCAACAAAAAAAAGTATGGACAAGGCAGGAGTTGCCCCCGAAAAGCTCTTGACATGTAGTCTTTATCTTTAACTTTGCGAAAATTTCAAAACTGTAATACAATGAAAGCAACAAGATTTTACACCCTGCTTGCGCTCCTGCTGATGGCGGGAGGGGCGACGATGCAAGCGCAAGAGTATTTACCTATCGCCCAGAAAGGAAACGAGTGGCATACCTTCGAGACCGCCGTTTGGCAAATTAACAACTATGTCAATTGGTGTTCAGGGGACACGCTCATTGAAGATGCCCGATATATGAAAATCATGGGCACAGTGAATGATAGTTACCCTATCTTTTACACATTACTTAGAGAAGAGGACGGAAAGGTATGGAAACGGTATTCAATTGCTCATCCAGAGACATTACTCTATGACTTCACTGCCAGTGTTGGCGATACCTTGAGAATTGGGGATTTCGCGGAGGAAATGGTTCTTGATTCCATTAGCGTGGTACAGATTGGCGATGTTGACAGGAGAAAGTTCTGGTTTGGATTGGAATATGACGGCTTGGGAAACCCTCGCGCCAAGGAAACATGGGTTGAAGGCATAGGCAGCGATTATGGATTGCTTTGGACAGGATACTTCAATGTTTTTGACGGTTGGCACTGCCTACTATGCTTCCATCAAAATGGGGAACTCGTTTGGGAAAATCCTGAATACGGTACTTGTACTTATGATGCCATTGAGGAAAACAAGGATTCTGAAATTTCCATTTATCCCAATCCAGTAAGGGATAGAGTTGTAATTGAAGGCATTGAAGCTGTTGAGATACAAGTTTACAACACCCTTGGGCAGGTGGTGAAGACCGTGCGGGGGACGAATGAAATCCCCGTTGCAGACTTGCCGCAAGGGGTTTATATGCTGCGTGTCACGGATGCGGATGGAAAAGTTTACACTAATAAGATAACGGTACGATGAAAGCAACAAGAATTTACACCCTGCTTGCGCTCCTGCTGATGGCGGGAGGGGTGAATTTGAAGGCGCAAAATGATTTCTACTTCACATACGAGACTGCCAATTCCAGGTTTACGGAAGGCGGCCCGTGCTTGGAAGTGAGTTCTGAGAACACCAAAGAGCATTTCTTCCTCGTTTCGGCATTTGATTTTTCCTATGAATGGATTGCTTACGAGCAAAACCATGCCATGCCTGCCAAAATCCTGAAACTATCGCCTGAAATGAATCTGCTTGGCGAGATGGTGATAGGCGAAGAAGGACGTCGTTCCACCATTACGGGCATCTATTTTGACCCTGAAAACGATGCGCAATACATTGCGGTGGGAAAAATCCACGACAATGAACTGCATTATGACAGGCCATACATTGTCCGCTTTGATGGCGACCTGAATGTTTTGTGGCAAAAGGAAGTGGAGTTGCCACAAGAGTACTGCAAGTTTTTCTTCAAGCCGAAATCTTTCATGGACAATCAGAACGACATTGTTTATATGACCGAGGTTTACGATATTGACACCCAAATGAACCATCCTTATCTGTATTTGCGCTTCTCCTTAGATGGCGTGGTGCAGGCCATAGGCTCCGTCCAGACATCTCTGTTCAATACAGGTGGAGTCTTTGAATACAAAGACGGATCGGGCGACTATGGCGTGTGCAATTCGCAATGGTGTTATATACAACGCCTGAATCGTGATTTTGAGCCTATTGGGCAAAGGAATATTGTGTATAATGTACATCTTGACGACCAATGGGAGATTGTTCTAATGAGTCGCTACGACCAAAGTACCGTGTTATCGATGCCTGACAGCAGTCTTTTCATCGCCGCCTTTGGCGAAGGATGGTTCTATCCTGAACCTGTTCCTGGTGGAACCGTGTTGATGAAACTTCGTCCCTCCGACACCCTTCCTAATATCTATGCCGATGATTTTGATGGATTGTTTTTATCCGATTACTTTGATGAAAACACAGAGGCGATTAATCAAATCAAAGGGTTGGACATTAAGGGCGACTACTTGTTCCTTTGTTATGGGGTATTTGGCGATGACGAGATATGGAACTCCCGCTTCTGTGTCACAAAACTAACTTTAGGGCTGGATGTGGTGTGGCAACGAATTTACGATCTCGACAACAGAATTACGCCACACTACATAATGGCCACCCAAGACGGTGGTTGCCTCGTGACTGGAGAAATTGCGACAGGAAGCCCTGAAGAGGAAGGAATGATGATGTTCGCTGCAAAGATTGACTCGGATGGTTGTTTGGATGTTCCTGAAATAGGAAGCGTGAAGCAGACTATAGGTTGTTATCCCAATCCTGCCAAAGAAAAGGTGACGATAAATGGCATTGAGGCTGCCGAAGTGCAGGTTTACAACGCCCTCGGGCAGTTGGTGAAGAGTGAGCGGAACTCAAATGAAATCAGCGTGGAAGGTTTGGCAGAAGGGGTTTATTTGGTGAGGATTATGGATGCTGAAGGAAAAGTTTACACGAACAAAATCACGAAACGATGAAAAACATTAGACTTTACACCCTGCTTGCGCTCCTGCTGATGGCGGGAGGGGTGAAGGCCCAAAACACTTGCTGGGACGGTACTGTTGCCGAAGCATACGCTGGCGGCAACGGCACACCTGAAAACCCTTATCAAATCGCCACCGCTGAACAATTAGCCTTGCTCGCGCAACAAACCAACGATGGAATAGGCGGCAACGCCTACTACATGCTGACGGACAACATCTGCCTGAACGAGAACCCCGATGTCGATCCCGTGCTTTGGACACCCATCGGGCATGTCGTCGGAAACGAGCCACCCTATTTCACGGGTCATTTCGACGGCAACAAAATGAGTATCTCCGGCTTGGTTTGCCAGTCAAATTCCGGACATGGAATTGCTGGCTTGTTCGGCTGTACAAACGGTGCTGTAATACAAAATGTTACGCTTCAAAATTGCCGATTGAACGGGACGCAGTATACGGGTGCGTTGGTAGGATATGCAGGATTGACCGACATTACTGGCTGCTATATTGACGATGTTTCCGTCACTTGCGAAGTAAGGTCGGCGGGCGGCTTGGCGGGTTTCTTCGGCTTGCCCTACGGCATGAGCCAAAACTCCAACGACACCTGCCACATTGTTGATTGTCACGTAGGACAAGATGTAACCGTATTCGGAAGGCTTTCTGGTGGACTGGTGGGTGAAATCACCGAATACCTGCTTTGGGGGCCGTCGGTGCCTGTAGTCGTGTCGAATTGCACAGGCAATGCCGTTATGATGGGTGCGGAGTGCGTTGGCGGTCTCGTCGGTTTTATGCGTAACGGCATGATTGAGTCATGCCGTTGCTGGAACGAGGTGCATTGTTCCCAATATGCAGGGGGCATGATGGGTCTGGGAATCAGTGCCAACTTCACCGATTGCCAGAATGGTGCCAATGTAACCGGAAATTACCAAAGTGGCGGAATGGTCGGCAAATTGTATGGAGGAAATATCTTAAACTGCGAGAATTACGGCTGGATTTATGGAGGTGGAGCAGGTGGCATCTCGAAAATTGGGGGTATGGTTGGAAGATATGAGCCTGACCCGCTCCTTGCGGAGTCGCCGTGCGAAAACTTCATTCGCAATTGCCATAACTATGGGGACATTACAGGTTCCAGTGACGAGGCGGGAGGCATTATAGGATTTGCAGCAGGTAGTGGCATTGAGAAATTGTTCATCGTGGATTGCAGCAATAGCGGTGCAGTAGTCGAAAATGCTTATCTCGCAGGTGGCATTTTAGGCGTTAGCAATGGTTATGTGATGAGGATACTGAACGTGTACAATATAGCAACCGTAGGGGCGCGTTTAGGTGTCGGCGGCATCGTGGGCGAATTGTCGCTTTCGCAAGACAGGGTCATCAATGCCTACAGCACCGGCGAACTCATCCATGAAATTGACAATTATGTCTGTCCGAGAGGAGCCATTGTCGGATATTCTTCCACAAACGACCAATTCAGCAGTTGCTATTGGTTGGCCTCTGACGAATACGGCAGCAATGGCCAAGGCCCCGAACTCGAAAATTCAAGTGCTTTCGGCCCAACGACCTCGCCTTCGGCATGGCAACTTGAAACTCCGATGCACAATACAGACGACCTGCTCACCGCCTTGAATTTGGGCGCGGAGCAAATAGAAACGGAATTTCCCGTGTTGGGTTCAATCAGCCGCTGGCGCGAAGATGCAGAGATGTCAAACGGCGGGTTCCCACTCTTTGGCAGCCAATGGCCAAACGGAATCAATGAATCCGTTTCGGATGCCTATGTTTGCATCTATCCCAATCCAACCAGCAATCTTGTTCACATTGAAGGGATTGAGGTTTCTGAAGTGCAGGTTTACAACGCTCTTGGGCAGATGGTGAAAACCATTCAAGGCACGAATGAAATTCCTGTAGCAGACTTGCCGCAAGGCGTTTATATGCTGCGCATTACTGATGCAGAAGGGATAGTTTACACGAATAAAATCACGAAACGATGAAAAACATTAGACTTTACACCCTGCTTGCGCTCCTGCTTATGGCGGGAGGAGTTACGATGCAAGCGCAAGAGTATTACGACCTTGAAGAAGTCTTCGTGACAGATGAAGCCACGCCTGTTTATGCGCAGTACATCAACACGGAGGAAATGATTGTGTTTACCACAAACACGGAGAAGTTTCAGTTTATCAAAATGCGGGAGAATGGCGAAATACTTGGTGCCGTCGATTACTCATTCGCGCCAGAATCTGAAACCTATCTCGTTTCCCGTTTCATGAGATTACCCAACCACAAATACTTGCAGTTCTTTTATGAGACTGTGGAGGATTCGACCACGTTTCACGCCATTGAAATTGACGAAGACTTGCAGATGACAGTGAAAGACTATAGCGGCAAGGTGGGTGATTTCATGCTCGAAGACGGTTGGCAGACCTACATAACAAGAGCCGTCGTTTGCAAGGATGGTACTAGTTTTCTTGCCTACGCCCCAGACAGCCTTTACAAACGTTCCAACGGAAATCAAGTAATGACAGGAGTTAGGATTATGAAATTCGATTCCAAAGGTGAGTTGGTCGGAGAACGGGTTTTCGATGACTTGATTCATTGTGTTTTCAACCATTGGCTTGAACCTGCTCCCGATTCCTTGGGGTGCCGACTTATAGTACAGGAGTTAAACGATTACGGCTCCTATTACGGCATTTATGTCAATGGCTATCTGCTTGATTCGGAGTTGAACACAGTGTTGAAGAGAGAGAATATTAGTAGTTTCATATATCCTGGCATGATTGAAGACCCCGATTCCTACCATGCCAATCCGTACAACGGTAAGATATACGTCGTAGGAAGCGTGAACACCCCATATCCGCAACCCATTGACGATGAGATAGGCATGGCGGTAATGGATGAAAACTTCGTTGAGGAAAACTACACTTGGGGCATGCATCGGCTGGTCGACAGCCAAGGTGCCCAACAAAACGCCATTGATTTCACCGAATCGGGCGACGTTTACATGCTTGCGCACATGGACTTTCGAGCCAGCATAGATATCTGCAATAATTTTTATCTTGCTTGGCTTGACGAAGACTTAAACAAGAAAGGCGAGATCTATTATCACAACGAAACAAGGGCTTTGTATCCGGTAAGCGTTCATGCTAGTCCCAATGGAGGCTGTCTTGTGATATGTATTGGCTTTAACAGGGAAGACCCCTCTGTCTGGGAGCACACCATATTCAAAGTCAGTCAAGGCATCTTGGATGACATTGAGGAAGCCCATGACGCTGGCTTCGCCGTGGCGATGGCATATCCCAATCCGGGGAAGGATGTGCTGAATATCAGGACGGGATTGAAGGATGCACGAGTAGAGGTGTATGATATGAATGGAAGGATGGTTTATAGACAGGATATTACGGAGAATGTGACGGGGATTGATGCTGGAGGATGGGCTGATGGAGTTTATGTTTGGAAGGTGATTTCAAACGGCAAAGAAGCGGAAAACGGAAAATGGATAAAACAATAATACGATGAAAGCAACAAGAATTTACACCCTGCTTGCGCTCCTGCTGATGGCGGGAAGGGTGACGATGCAAGCGCAGGAAAACGGCAGGACGCTTGAATACGGTTATTGGGCTGATGTCGTAACCGAACAGCCTGAAGGCTATGTGGTTGACGCCGAAGGCAATGTGGAAATCTTTACGCCTGAAGGTATGGCTTGGCTTTCGTGTGAAGTGAATGGACTGAACGGCTGTGAGCCTGACAACTTTGACGGACGCACCGTAAGACTTATGGCTGACCTTAATCTTGAAGAAACGTACGGCTTGATGAACCTTGTTCCCATAGGAAACCGTGAACACCGTTTCATGGGTACCTTTGATGGCCAAAACCACAGCATAGATGGATTGTTTATCATAAATAGTCTGGGAGAGGAAATGCGAATGGATATGGGCTTGTTTGGCTATTTGTATCATGGCACGGTGAAAAACCTGTCGCTCAATTCCGGTTTTTATGCTTATATGCATCCATTTGACATGAATACAGGAACATACGAGCTTTATTATGACGCACTTGTTGCCGCTGTTGCGGATTCCCTTTCGGTGGTGGATGGTTGTACATGCAGGCTTAAAAAGCTGGAAGCAGTAGGAAATGCACATCCCGGCGGGATGTATATGGCAAGCGTTGTTGGCTTGAACCGTAATTCTATTGTTCGTAATTGTTCCTACGAAATGGATAGGTATTCTCAACTTGGGGCTATAGATGTTGGCGGCATCGTGTTGCGTAACCTTTGTGAAGGCGACTATGCTGATGCCATTGTAGAGAACTGCTACTTCTATGGGAGTCTGATGGGGTCATACAGCGATGAAAATATGGGCGGTATCGTGTGTTTCAACGAAACTGTTTCCAATGGGAAGAAAGCCATTGTAAGGAATTGCTATTCGGAATTGCTGGACTATTTGACTGGTCATTATAATAAAGGTTGTATTGTGGCCTATAATTCGGAGGGCAGTGTTGTTGAAAACTGCTATGCCGATGTCAGTGGACAACAAGGATGGAATGGGTTGTTTGGCACTAATTTGGGCGAGACGATCAATTGCACGGAATTCCTTCCCTATATCTACATGGGCGACGGGGCGTTATCGGAACCAGTCGTGATTGGCGAAACGCAAACTGACAGATTGGTTGAGGCACTAAATGCTTGGGTTAATGCACAAGAAGAGCCTAACCTGTATCGGGAATGGATTGAAGGGCTCACTATTTATGTCCCTCAATTTGGAGAGGTTTGGGGAGTTACTGAAAATGTGGTTTTTTCAAGAACTAACGCCTATCCTAATCCTGGGAAGGATGTGCTGAACATCAGTACGGGATTGAAGGATGCTTGGGTGGAGGTGTACGACACCAACGGAAGACTCATCCACAGTCAAACCCTTACGGAGAATGTGACGGCGATTGATGCAACAGATTGGGCTGAAGGTGTTTATGTTTGGAAGGTTTATACAACGGGCGTTTCGACAGGCTCAACGACCCTCGCGGAGACGGGGAAGTGGATTAAGGAATAGAAAGATATCCATACTATCGTAAAAAAGCCTAACTTTGCCAGCAAAAGAAAAACATTGGAATGGAAAAAAAGAACACAAACGAGAGCCGTTCAATAACGACATTCAAGGGAGACTTCGAGGCAATTTACGGCATCATTGGATTGAATCGGCACAAATACAAACCAAGTCAATTGTGCCGTTCGAAACGGCACAAATTCCGAAAGTCCTGTTCTGTACAGGATAGGGCAACCATCAAATAGTGCTAAATCGTTGTCGCACAAATGAGGAGAGGCTGTTTTTATAATGCAGGTGTGTGGCGTGATACAGCGCAGCTTGGTGGAGTTCTGCAAATTATTGGATTACGGTGGAAAAAAGAACGAATGAAAAAACACAAATAGACCTATGAAAAACATTAGACTTTACACCTTGCTTGCGCTCCTGCTGATGGCGGGAGGGGTGACGATGCAAGCGCAGGGCACCATGGGAACCGATTTCTGGGTGGCGTTTATGCCGAATTATTCGGATGCTGGTGCGCCTCCGGTCAAATTGGATATTGTGGTGACGGCTCAACAGTTTGCCTCGGTAACGGTGGAGAACCCGAGAACAGGGTGGATAGAGAGCATTGATGTGGCAGCAGGCGAAGCCGCTACCATCAACATTCCTAACGAAGTGGCATATTTTCAGGACGCATCGGATTGTGTGTTGGACAACGCGCTCCATGTGACTTGCAAGGATTCCATATTGGTGTTTGCCTCCAACGACAGGGCATACAGTTTTGATGTCTTCAATGTTCTACCCACCCGTGTGTTAGGCAGTGAATATATCCTACAAATGTACCCTTGCCATGCCTCGCCTTTGAAGCCCGACATGCTTGCCTCGGAGTTCGCCATAGTTGCGGTTGAGGACAATACCATTGTCGAGATCGAACTGACTTACGACTCCCAAAACGGACATTATGCCCATCAGCCTTTTACTGTGGCTTTGGATGCCGGACAATGTTACCAACTCCAGAGTTTGAGTGGGGGCGAGGGTGATTTGAGCGGAACGCGGATAACGGCCACCAATGGCAAGCCTGTAGCAGTATTTGCGGGCGATAGGGGCTGCATGATTCCGTCTTATTTTCAAGACGCAGTGGATGCGGCTTTTGAGCAGATGTTGCCAGTTGAATATTGGGGTCAGCAGTTTGTTGTGACGACGACCATGATTAAAGGTGTCGACAGGGTACGGGTAACTGCTATGAACGACAATTGCAAAATCAGTCTCAATGGTGATTGGCTGACGACGATAGGTGCTGCCGAAACTTTTGAGTTTGAAATCTACGATGCCCAACCTACAGCCTATCTTGAGACTTCGGAACCTGTTTTGGTACACAAGTTTTTGCCTGGTGCCATGTATAACTACCAAGGAAATAATTACTGCGACCCTTCAATGGTGTATGTCTGTCCATTGGATCGTGCCATACATCATACCATCTTTCCAGTTTTTGATGATTCCAAATGCGAGTATTTTTTTGTTAACATCGTGACAGAAACGGCGTGTGTCTCAGGTATGAGTTTGAATGGACAAAACATCGCTTCCTATTTTAGGGAAGTGCCTGGCAATCCAGATTATTCTTATGCACGTATCGGAACGAACCCTGGGACGCAAATGCTATCGAATCCATCGGGCACTTTTGTGGCACACGCTTACGGGATTGGACCTTGTGTGAGTTATGCTTTTTCTGTAGGGGTCGATTTGTCATGGAATTATGTACAAGTTACTGAGAACGAATCTGATGGTGCAACTATGACTTATCCCAATCCCGGCAGCAACACCCTCAACATCTGCACGGCCTTGCAGAATGCCTGCGTGGAAGTGTACGACATGAACGGAAGGCTTATCCATAGTCAAGCCCTCACGGAGAATGTGACGGTGATTGATACTGGAGGATGGGTTTCAGGAACATACATTTGGAAGGTTTATACAACGGGCGTTTCGACAGGCTCAACGACCTTTGTGGAATCGGGGAAGTGGATTAAGGAATGACACGTTTCGCGTCTTTGTGTGGAGGTACGACGAAGCAAATCGAAGATTCAACGAAGTTAATCCAGATTATAGCCTCAGGTCTGGACTGCTTCGTGCCTCGCAGTGACGCAAAGCGTGTGAAAAGCAAAAGCCGCCCCATCCTGATTCCATGCGTTTGGCGACGCGCTGGGGTTGGGATGGGGTTGGCTTTTTTAGTCAAAGAATTGAAACCATTTTGAGCAACAAAACGGAAAAATTGCTATTTTTGCAAGTTTTATTTTTCAGACAATGCGAAAACTGCTTATCATATTGGTTTTGATGGCTTTAATGCTCCCGGCACATGCCGCCTACCTCCTTATCCCCATGGACAACACCCAGACGAACCACTTGAAGGCCTACGGTGTGGCCTATTGGGTGCTGCAAAGGGAGGTGGAAATCAGTTGGTTGCTGAACTATAGGGGAGGGAGTTATCTGATTCCTTACCACGAGATGTTTGAGCGCGAGTGTAAGATGCGCAATGTTTCCTACAATGTTATCGCCGATGCGCAGGCCGATGCGATTTTGGCCGAAATCGCCGACCCGGGCGTGAATATGGACGAGATGAAACTCCAGAAAGTGCCCCGTGTGGCGGTGTATGCACCGAAGAACAACCTGCCTTGGGACGATGCCGTCACTTTGGTTTTGACTTACGCCGAAATCCCTTACGATGTGGTTTATGACGATGAGGTATTGCAAGGCGTTTTGCCCACCTACGACTGGCTTCACCTGCACCATGAGGACTTCACGGGGCAGTATGGAAAATTTTGGGCCCGCTACCGCAATTATCCTTGGTATCAAGAGGATGTGCGGGCGCAAGAGGCCACAGCGCAACGCTGGGGCTTCACGAAGGTTTCGCAATTGAAATTGGCGGTGGTGAAGAAGATTCGTGAGTTTGTGGCTGGCGGAGGCTATATGTTCGCCATGTGTTCCGCGCCCGACAGTTTCGATGTGGCTTTGTCAGCCGAGGGCCTCGACATTTGCGACTATATGTTTGACGGCGACCCCATCCGCAATGGCGACCCGCAACGATTGAATTACGACAACTGCTTCGCTTTCAACGACTTCAAACTGTCGGTAAACCCGCAGGAATACGAAATTTCAAACATTGATGTCACGCAGGGGAGGATGCAGCGGGTGAGAGAGGAGAACGACTATTTTCTGCTGTTCGATTTTTCGGCCAAGTGGGACCCCGTTCCGACCATGCTCACGCAATGCCATGAAAGGTTGGTGAAGGGATTCATGGGTCAGACCACGGCTTTCAACAAGTCGGTGGTGAAACCGTCGGTCGTCGTTTTGGGCGACAATGCTGCCTTGAACGAAGACCGCTACATCCACGGCAATTTCGGCAACGGTTTCTGGACTTTCCTCGGCGGCCACGACCCCGAAGACTACCAACACATCGTCGGCGACCCGCCCACGGAGTTGGACATGTATCCCAATTCGCCGGGCTACAGGCTCATTTTGAACAATATTTTGTTCCCCGCAGCAAAGAAAAAGGAACAGAAAACCTAAAAATGTTTATATTTGCCCGCTTAAAATAGAATGTCAAACGCTCAAAATCATTTGTCTATGAGAAGAAATATACTCGTTATCCTTGCCTTGATGTTAGGCATCACTACGCTCCAAGCCAAGCCTGTCGATATGGGCAGGGCGCAACGCTTGGGCTTGAATTTCATTCAGCACAAAGCCCAATTCTCGAAAAACGCGGTGCAAAGCCTTGATTTGGCTTACACTTTCCGCGCTGAAAACGGCATGGCCACGGCCTACGCCTTCAATTTCGACGGCGGCTTTGTCATTGTGGCGGCTGACGATGTTTCGTCGCCCATCATCGGCTATTCCGACCAAGGGAATTTCGACTACCAAACCGCTCCTGACGGTTTGCTTTTTATGTTGGGCGAACATTCGCGCGGCATTGAAATGATGGTGAATCAAGGAGTTGCAACACCTAACGACATCCTCTGCCGTTGGAAGAACCTTGAGTCTTATGGACGGTTGAATCCTGAAAAGGGCACGGCGGTTGTCGGACCTTTGGTGCAACAGCGTTGGGACCAAGGATCGCCGTTCAACATGTATTCGCCCGGCGGTTGCCCTACGGGTTGCGTGGCCACGGCCATGGCCCAACTGATGAAGTATTGGGAATGGCCGGTGCAAGGCACGGGAGAACATAGTTATGTTGCCCAAGGCTATGGAGAGCAATACGCCAACTTCGGTGCCACCACTTACGAATGGGACAACATGATCGACTATTACAACAACGGTGCCGGCACGCCCGAACAGAAACAGGCGGTAGCCACTTTGATGTACCATTGCGGCGTTGCGGTCAACATGATGTATGAGCCTGATGGCAGTGGCGCCTATTCAACTGACGTGCCGGATGCCATCAACTCGTATTTTTCCTATTCCGAACACGCCACGCATATCGGGAGGAGCGGCACCTATAACGACTGGATTGCCCTGCTGAAGACCAACATCGACCAGCACATTCCGCTGTATTATTCAGGCCAAAGCCCCGACGGTGGCCACGCTTTCATTTGCGACGGCTACGATGCCGACGACTTTTTCCACTTCAACTGGGGTTGGGGCGGTGCGTCCAATGCTTTCATCCTCATTGATGGCGAGCATTTCGACTACACAAGCAGCCAAGCCATCATTTACGACTTCATTCCCAACTATGTCTACAACCAAATGCCCAAGGCACCCGAAAACCTCGGCGTGAGCATCGACAGCGATGTGTCGCGCATCGGGCACCTCAGTTGGACCAATCCCACCGAAACCGTGACAGGGGAGACCTTGACCGCCATCGACAAGATTATTGTCAAGCGCAACGGTTTTGTCATTCAGGAGATTGAGAACGTGCAACCCGGTCAAGCCATGACCTACGACGACGAAGTGCCTTTCTTCGACCAGTTTGAATACACGATTTTGGCCGTCAGCGGAAACAATTATGGCCGCACGACCCTCACCAAGGCTGTTTTTGGTCCCTATTGCGACTGGAAAGTCATTATGACCTCCAACAGTATGCAAGGCTGGGACGGTGGCGGCATCACCGTGCAAAACGCCGCTGGTTCTTACATCGACTTCCTGACCACCAACCAAGCCACGGCCACCATCCAAACTTTCCAGATGGCCTTGGGCAACAACAACCTCTATTGGACAGCACCCAACTCCAACATCAACAACATTTCCTTCAAAATTAGGGACGCTGAAAACCAGATTGTTTACCAATATGAAGGCCCGTCGTCGGGATTGGAAGCGGGCATTTTGCGCACCTTGAACAACAGTTGCGGCAACGAGAACGTTTGCGAGGCACCCTACAACCTGAAAGCCACCCTTGATCCCGAAAACGACCGCAATATCATTCTCACTTGGGACAGCGACCATGAGCCGGAATTCGGTTACTGTATCTATCGCGACGGCTTCCTGTTCAACATGGCGCACGAAACCCGTTATGTGGACGAAAACGCTGAAATCGGGGGCTATTGCTACTACATCACAGCCCTCTGCAATGGCGGCGAGACGGTTCCCTCCAACGAGTATTGCGCCACTTCGGGCACAGGCTGCGAGCCTCCGTTTGACTTGGATTTCAGTTATACAAGCAACAACAGGGTGCAATTGGACTGGACCGCTCCCAACAACGAAAACATCACGGGCTATTATGTCTATCGCAAGACCGAAGAAACGCCTTTCAAGCGCATCAAGTCGGTGAGGACTCCTTCTTATAAAGACAATAGTGCGGTGGCGGGGACGGTGTACCGATATGCAGTGGCAGCCTATTACGAGAACATCGACTGCACATCGGCTTACGCCACAGACTTTTATGACTCGGACAAGTTCTTTGTCGAAGTGGACTGGTCGAATGTGCCGAAGGATTTGAAAGCGGAATTGAACGAAGATATAAACGTGGTTGGCTTGAGTTGGAGACCTGCCTACCAAGCCACTTCATACGAAATCTTGCGCAATGGCGTGAAAATCATCGAAATCGTAATGGATGAAACTTTTTATGTAGATGCCGATTTGACATTGGGCGAGACCTATTGCTATCAAGTCATTGCACACGGCGAGGGGTTTGAAGAGGCTTCCAACGAGGTTTGTGTTGAGATGCCCGAACCGCCCGTTTTGCCTTGCCCTGCGCCGTATAATTTACGTTATCTCTACAATCAAGCCCCAAATGATGACGACATGATTCGACTCACTTGGAGTATCAATGGAGAGGAACGCTGGCCTGATTACTTCATTATGACAGTCATCGACCATTTGGCAGGCGACACCACCAATGTGACCGTCAGCATGGAGGATAATTTCCTCTATCAGGAAAACATCAACCCCAATGGTATGGACAAGTCCTATAAAATCAAAGCAGTATATTCCGATTGCGAGTCGGAATACGGCTTGACTGCTGACGGCATTGACTACATCAGGTTCAGTAACCTTGGTGTGGACGAGAATCCTTTGGGCGCCGTGAATCTCTATCCCAATCCCACCAACGGCCAACTGACCGTTGAGGCTGAGGGAATGACCACGGTAAGCGTTTACAACCACATAGGCCAATGCCTGATGGAAAAGTCGGCCACTGATGATGCTTTTACTTTCGACATGAGTGGACTGCCAAGCGGTGTCTACATGTTGAAGGTGAGTACACAATCAGGCACATTCATGCAAAAGGTGATAAAAATGTAAATTATTTATAATCAATCTAATATCAAACAATTATGAGAAAAACTTTAACTTTGATGATGACTTTGGCCCTGTTTGTGGGTCAACTCATCGCTTCGCCCGTTGGCGTTGAGCAAGCCCGCCAACTTGGTTTGAAGTATGTGCAGAGCCATTCTGCCAAGCAAGTCGCCGACCTCACGCTTGCCTACACTGAAATGACCGAAAGCGGCAATCCCGCCGTTTACGTTTTCAATTTCGACGGCGGTTCAGTATTCGTCTCAGCCGACGATGTGGCCCGTCCCATCCTTGGCTTCACCGACGACAACTTTGACTTGGCCAATGTTCCTGACGGCTTGGCCTATTATCTGCGCTTCTATGCCCGCCAGATTGCCTTCGCCCAAGAGAACAACCTTGAACCCGAAAGGGAAGTGGCTTCGGAATGGGCGCATGTGGCCATCGACGGTTTCGAGAACGACAACCGCAGCACCCGAGGCGACATTGCTCCGCTGATTACCACCAACTGGAATCAAGACTCTCCTTACAACGCTTACTGCCCGACGGGTCAAGGCGGCCCGGGCGGCCATGCATACGCCGGTTGCGTGGCTACGGCTATGTCGATGGTGATGAAGAAGTGGGATTGGCCCGACCACGGACAAGGCTCGCACAGCTACACGCCCGAGGGCTACGCGATGCAAACCGTTGACTTTGAAAACACCAACTACCAATGGAGCAACATGCCCAACACCTGCAACAATTCAAATTATCAGGCTGTTGCCACTTTGATGTACCATTGCGGCGTGGCTGTCGATATGATGTACGGCCCAGGCTCATCGGGAGCCTATTCACAGGATGTGCCCGATGCGATTGCCAACTATTTCCGCTACACTGGACATGCAAGCCGTCTCGACCGCGACCTCTATTCCAAGACGGAATGGGAAAACATGCTTATCCGCAGCCTTGAATATGGCTTCCCGCTGTATTATTCGGGCAGCGACACCGATGGCGGACATGCCTTTGTGTGCTGTGGCTATCGTGAGAGCGACCGTAAGTTCTACTTCAACTGGGGCTGGAGCGGCTTCAACAACAACTATTTCGCCGTCGATGCCCTGAATACCTATTCTGGTAGTTTCAACCAAGGCCAGGCTGCCATCTTCGACTTCATCCCTGACTACATCTATGACGCATTGCTTCCTGCCGTCGAAGACTTCTCGGTGGAGGCCGAGAACGCCCACTCCAAGACGGGTGTCGTGAGATGGACCAATCCCACCACTAACCTCGCTGGCGAAACCATTGGGAACATCGAAAAGGTCGTGCTGTTGCGCAATGGCGTTGAAATCTTCTCGCAAGAGAATGTCATCCCAGGCGAGGAAATGTCATTCGAGGACAATGTCGCCGATTTCGACTGCTACTCCTATCGCCTTTACTACCTCTCCAACAACGTGAAGGGCCGCTTCTCTGACATTACCTTCCAATATGGCCCCACTTGCACATGGAAGGTTGTCGGACAGACTACCAACTTCCAAGGCTGGAACGGCGGCAAGATTCAGGTGAAGAATTCCTTTGGCACCGTGATGGAGGAAATCACCATGACAGGCTCGACACCTATCAGCCAGCAGTTGCGTATGCCCGAAGGCGATGTCACTTTCAGTTGGGTGGCTCCCTCGACGGCTGTCCAAAGCCTGACCATCAACATCAAGAACTCGGCCAATTCTTCTGTGTACACTTATACGGGCAACTCGAACCAGATTCCTGCCACGCTCTATGCGGGCGACAACGACTGCGGCGGTTGCCTGCCTCCGACCAACTTCAATGGCGAGTACCAATGGACGAGTGAAGGTTTCGGCACTATGCTCACTTGGGACTATGACGGCGAGCCGCAATCCTTCAAGGTGTATCGCAGCGAGGATGGTGTCGACTATGAAGAAATCGCCACCGTTGATAAGACCTTGCGCGAATATTTCGACATGGCGGATGCTGGCAACTATTATTATAAGGTGACCGCTTTCCGCAGCTATTGCGAATCGACTCCCGCTTGGACCAACATCGAAACCGACTATGTTTATGTGGCCGTGACTTCGGTCAGCGAGAACGATGAGGAAGGCTTCAAGGTCTATCCCAACCCGGCCAATGCCCTGATGAGCGTGGAAGCCGAGGGACTTGAGCAAGTGACCATCCACAATGTGATGGGTCAGACCGTCTTCATGCAGCATTGCAGCGAAAACGGCGTGGTCATCAGCACTTCCGACCTTGTTTCGGGTGTCTACACCATCAGCATCAAGGCCGCGCAAGGCACCGTTACGAAGCGTTTCACGGTCATGCACTGATGAATTTTTTGATAATCGACTAAAAATGAAAAGGAAACATGCCAAATGTTTCCTTTTTTTATATATTTGCCGCTTCAATTCAAATTACATCTCACAATGAAAAAACTCTTACTCTCTTTATTGGCTTTGGCGAGCATCATGCTTCAAGCTCGTCCCATCAATCAAGAAACAGCAAGAAACTTGGCGCAGTCGTTTGTGACGGCCAATTTTGCCATCACACGTCAAAGCACCGACTTGACCTTGGTGCATACGGCATTTTCCGACAGGGGAGAGGCCTGTTATTACATCTTCAATGTCGGCGAGATGGGTTTCGTCATCTTTGCTGCCGACGACCGCTATCGCCCCGTCATCGGCTATTCCGATGAGGGCAACTTCGACATCAACGACATGGCTCCGGCCTTGGCCGATTACCTTGAAGGCATACGCCAAGGCGTAATGACGGCCACGCAATCCCCAACGGCTCGCGTCTCGGTTGCCGCCGACTGGGACATGCTTGAAAAGACTGGGCGCATGGTTTCGCGTCATGGTGGGAAGGATGCCGAATACCTTGTGCAAACCAAGTGGAACCAGAACTATCCTTACAATTATTATTGTCCTACAGCGGCGGGCGGCCCAGGCGGACGCTGCTATGCGGGCTGTGTGGCTACGGCTGCCTCGCAAGTGATGAAGTATTGGGACCACCCCAAGCAAGGAACGGGGTCATATTGCTATGTGCATAACACTTATGGCCAGCTTTGCGCTGACTTTGGCGCGACTACTTACGATTGGGACAATATGCCGGTGTCTGTTTCCGCCTCCTCTTCGCAAACGTATATTCAGGCCATTGCTTTGTTGCAATATCATGTGGGCATTTCGGTGGACATGAATTACAGTCCAACGGGCAGCGGTGCGGTCACCAACACACTTACGGTGAAAATGCCGACCTATTTCCAGTACACCAATGCCATGACCGTCCACGAGCGCAAGGACTATACCCACGAGGGATATATGGAATTGATGATTAACTCATTTGACATGAGATGGCCAGTGGTTCATGCAGGCGGCGGCCATGCATACGTTTTTGATGGCTATGACGACTACGACCAAATCCACATGAATTGGGGTTGGGGCGGCAGCAGCGATGGCTGGTTCAATGTGGACGAACACGGCTACACCGACGGACAACGCGGCATCTTCAACTATGTGCCCGCCGAGGTCTATGCCGCCACGCCTAATGCACCCACCGATTTGACCGTGGTGCCCATCGAGGATAACGCCCTTTCGGTGTCGGTTTCATGGAAGAATCCGTCTGTCACCTTGACCAATGACACTTTGGTAGCCGTCGACCAAATCGTGGTGACGCGAAACGGTCAGGTGATTTATTCCGAGGATAATGTAACCCCTGGTGCCGAAATGGTTTTTGTCGATGAAACCATTCCATATTTCGACAGCTTCGACTATGCTGTTTATGCCGTCACAGGCGGGCAGCGTGGCATTTCGGCTTTTGCCAAAAATGTGCTTGTGTTGCCTTCATGCAATTGGAAAATCATCATGCAAAGTTCTGGTTTCCAAGGTTGGAACGGGGGATATGTTTCCCTGTATTCGGTCAATGGAAGGGAAATCCAACGCATGACAATCAACAATTCGATTCCGGCAACGTATGAATTTGCCGTGCCTGTTGGTCGCAGTAGTTTCGGGTGGACGGCACCGTCCAATAATGTGAGCAACATGTCAATGATTATCAAGGATTCGGAAGGCAATACGGTTTTCACTTATTCGGGTGAGTCTTCGGGGATGCAAGAAGGCATTTTCCTCAATGTCAATAACAGTTGTGGCCATGATCCAGTGTCTTATGTTCCTTACGATTTGAGGTCGGAAACCACAGAAGAAGGGGCTGTTCTCACTTGGCAGTCGGATGTTGATCCTGAATATGGCTTCAATATCTATCGCGACGACCAGTTGTACGGCATGGTGCATGAAGGCTCCGAGCGTTCCTTCCTCGATGAGAATTTCTCCAATGGCCATTGCTATACGGTGAGGGCTTTGGATGCCGGTGGCGAGACGGAAGAATCCAATGAAACGTGCGCTTCGGCGGGCGACTGCATGGCCGCCAGCAACCTCGACTTTGAATATGTAGGCGACAATTACAGAATCAAACTCATGTGGGAAAAGCCTGAAGCTGAAGGTCTTTCGGGATATTACCTTTATAGGAAGCAAGGCGAAGACGGTACCTACACGAGAATCAAGCTGCTCAGCGCGTCGGCCACGAGTTACAAGGACAACACCGCCAACACGGAAGGCTTCTATTATTACAGGCTTTATTCCTATTATGCCGCCACCGACTGCACCTCGGCTCCCGCTTCCATCAAGGGCGACCCGAACAAGTTCTCCCTGAAGGTCTATTATTCGCCGACCGAAGTGGAGGAAAACGAAGCTGTAGCAGTCAACCTTTACCCGAATCCTGCCGACCAAAGTTTGAGAATCGAGGCAGAAGGCATGACCCAAGTGCAGGTTCGCAACATGCTTGGCCAATTGGTCTATCAGTCGAATTGTGGCTCCAACGCATTGGTTGTCAATGTTTCTGATTGGAGTGAGGGACTTTATACGGTGAGCATCGCCACGGCCTCTGGCAAGTTGACGCGCCGCGTGTCCATCATCCATTAAAAAGGGAGAATTGGATTTTTCTCCTCAAAGAAAATATGTCAACCCTATATGTTCAGGAATTTCTTTATATTTGCAGCCTTGAAAATCAAGTCAAGTAAAGTTATAATCTATCAAAATTCAACAAAATGAAGAAGTATTTATTGAGTCTGCTTGCCGTGGTTCTCGGCATCGGTATGGCGCAAGCCCGTCCGGTCAGCCTGAGCCAGGCCAAGTATGTCGGACAGCAATTTGTCCAAGCCAACTTCGAGCAGTCGCGCCAGAGTGATGAACTCACTTTGGTCTACACGGGCACTTCCACCCGTGGCGAAGCCTGCTTCTATGTGTTCAATGTCGGCGACAAGGGTTTCGTCATGGTTTCGGCTGACGATGCCTTCCGTCCTATCGTTGGTTTCTCCGATGAAGGCACTTTCGACGCACAAAACATCAACCGCGAATTAGCCTACATGTTAGATGAGCTGATTGCCGGTCGCACTGGAAAGAACTATGGCCAAGCCGCCCCAATGGTCGCCGCCGAATGGGAACTCGTGACCAACAGCGGCTCCCTGATTTCGCGCAATGGCGGTCGTGCCAGCACCTACCTCTGCCAAACCAAGTGGAATCAGGATTCTCCTTACAACTACTATTGCCCTGCCGGCAATGGTGGCCCCGGTGGTCGTGTCTATGCTGGCTGCGTGGCAACGGCCATGAGTCAGGTGATGAAGTTCTGGAACCATCCGCTTCAGGGACAAGGTAGCCACTCCTATTCTTACTATGTGCCTGGCACAGGTAGTGGCCCTTGGACTGCCAACTTTGGCGAGACCACTTACGAATGGGACAAGATGCCCAATTCCCTCACCAATAGCTCACCCCAAGATCAGATTGACGCTGTGGCCACTTTGATGTATCACTGCGCCGTTTCGGTCGACATGATGTGGGCTGTGGACGGTAGCGGTGCCTATTCGGGTGATGTGCCCAACCGCATTTCCCAGTATTTCCGCTATTCCAACCAAGCTGTTTACCATAATAGGGACAACTTCAGCTACGCCGATTGGACCGCCAAGTTGAAAGAGTCCTTCGACATGGGCTGGCCGCTTTATTATTCAGGACAAAGCCCTGACGGTGGTCACGCTTTCGTGTGCGACGGTTACAACGACAACGACCTCTACCACTACAATTGGGGTTGGAGCGGCAGCGGCGACGGCTGGTTTGATTTCGACAACATCGACTACAACTCCAGCGACGGCGCCATCTTCAACTTCGTTCCTGATGAAATCTACAAAGGCACATCCAAGGCCCCGACCAATCTCACTGTGACTCCTGCCGCTAACAACGAACTGACGGCCACCGTCACTTGGACCAACCCTTCCCAAACCTTGAACAACAACCCCTTGTCGTCCATCGACCAAATCGTTGTTTGTCGCGATGGTGTTGTCATTTACACTGAGGACAATGTGACTCCCGGTGCCGCAATGACTTTCGTCGACAACAATGTTCCCCGTTTCGACACCTTCGTTTACACGGTTTATGCCGTCAACAATGGCAACCACGGCAAGATTGCCTATTCCGAAAAGGTTACTTTTGGTCCCTCTTGCGCTTGGACGGTTCAAATCAGCCAAGCTGCCATGAACGGTTTCCGTGGCGCTATCATCCATGTTTACAATGCTGCCGGAACTGAGTTTGCCCAAATCACCACTACCAATTCGAGCATCCAAGCCATCCCCGTTGATGTGCCTCTTGGCCGCGTTTCGTTTGGCTGGACGGCACAAACTTATGGTGCTGTTTTCGACATGGCTTTCAGCATCAAGGATTCGCAGAACAACGTGGTCTATACCTATTCAGGCTCGGCAGCCGACTTGGAAGAAGGCATCTTCTTCGAAGGCAACAACAATTGTGGCAACGAGACAGGCGTTGGTGTTCCTACCAATCTTGTCGCCCTCGTCGATGAAGAAAATCCCAATAACATCCATGTTTCGTGGGACGCCATCGATGCTAACGGCTATGGCTACATCGTCTATCGCGACGGTTTGCTCCATCGCCTGATTCCAGAAGGAACTTCCTTTGTTGATGAGAATGCCCCGATGGGTGGTCACTGCTATGTGGCCAGCTATCTTTATGATGGTGGCGAAAACGGCCTCTATTCCAATGAGTCGTGCGCCACGGCTGGTGCTTGCTACGCTCCCACCAACCTCGATTTTGAGTACACTGGAAATGCCTACAAAATCAAGCTGAAGTGGGATAGACCCGATCCTAATGAAGGTCTTTCGGGCTATTATCTTTACAGGAAGAATGGCGAAGATGGTACTTACCAGAGAATCAAGCTGCTGAGCGCTTCAGCCACTTCTTACACTGACAATTCAGCCAATCAGGAAGGCTTCTATTTCTACAAGCTCTATGCCTATTATTCTGATTTGGACTGCACCTCGGCTCCCGCCAATTGGATCCATGATGACAACCAATTCTTCCTCAGGGTTTACTATTCCCCGACTGGTGTCAATGAGTTGGAAGCCAACCAGATTTCGGTGTTCCCGAATCCTACTGTGAGCCGTTTCACCGTGGAAGGCGAAGCCCTCAACCATGTGACGGTCTTCAATACAATAGGCCAGAAGGTCTATGACATGGATTGCGAAGGCGAATCCGTCGACATCGATTTGAGCCATGTCCAAACTGGTGTTTACATGGTGCGTGTGTCTACCGCCAACGGCGAAGTGACGAAACGAATCACCATCATCAGATAATCGTTCCGTGACGAACAAAAAACGGTTGCCTCAAACTCGGGGCAACCGTTTTTTTGTTTCAGGATTGGGATCGTTCCCAAACCTCGAACCGATATGAATAATCCACTTGTGGGTCGTCGTCAATTACTTCCAAATCCACCAAATCCCATTCATCGAAGTTGATGTAAGGGAAATAAGTGTCGGCCTCGAAACTCTTGCCAATGCGAGTGAGATAAAGACGGTCGGCAAGGGGCAAAAACTGCTCATACACCATGCCGCCACCCATGATGAAGACCTCTTCTTCGTCTTTCACCATTTCCAAGGCTTTTTTGATGGAATCGGCGATTTCAAAGCCTTCGGGAGCCTCGGCTAAGTGGGAGGAGAGAATGATATTGCGGCGGTTGGGCAGGGACTTTTGGTTGGGCAGCGAGAGATAGGTCTTGTAGCCCATGATGACCGTGTGTCCCGAGGTGATTTTCTTGAATTGCTTCAAGTCGCGCGAGTTGTGCCAGATGAGGTCGCCGTTTTTGCCGATGGCGCGGTTTTCGGCCATGGCTACGATGATGGATATTGTCATATTTTTTTTTGTTTGCCCCGAAGCTGCGCTTTGCTTGCATCGGGTTGTTTTTGTTTCGCCCTTTCAGGGCTTTGTTACATGTTCATCAAATCGAAACCTCGCCCTTAATGGTAGGCCACGGGTCGTAATTCTCCAAAGTGAAATCCTCATATTTAAAGCCAAATATGTCGTTGACCTCGGGATTAATTCGCATGGTGGGCAACGGGCGCGGTGTGCGCGACAGTTGTAGTTTCACTTGTTCGATAAGGTTGTTGTAGATGTGGACATCACCAAAGGTATGGATGAAATCACCGACTTCAAGACAGCACACTTGCGCCATCATTATCGTAAGCAAGGCATACGAGGCGATGTTGAACGGCACACCGAGAAACACATCTGCACTGCGTTGATAGAGCTGGCATGACAATTTACCGTCGGCCACATAAAATTGGAAGAAACAATGGCAGGGCGGCAAGGCTGCCTTGCCAGCGGCCACATTGGCGGCAAAGTCCTTCTCATGCTCGTCAGGTAAGACGCTTGGATTCCAAGCGGTTACGATGTGTCTGCGGCTGTTCGGGTTCGTCTTGATGCTCTCTACCACTTGCTTGATTTGGTCGATGCCTTCGTTGTTCCAATTGCGCCACTGCGCGCCGTAAACGGGACCGAGGTCGCCGTTGGGGTCGGCCCATTCGTCCCAAATCGAGACTTTGTGGTCGTGCAAAAACTTGATGTTGGTGTCGCCGTTGAGCAGCCAAAGCAGTTCATAGATGATGGATTTCAAATGCACTTTCTTCGTCGTCACCAAAGGAAAGCCCTTCGAGAGGTCGAACCGCATTTGGTAGCCGAACACGCTGATGGTGCCAGTGCCTGTGCGGTCGCCTTTCTGGTGTCCGTGATCGAGGATGTATTGTAGTAGGTCTAAGTATTGCTTCATTATTGATGGTTTTATGGCGCAAAAATACGGGATTTTCCTGAAAAATGGTTTGATTTGAAAAATATGTGTAATTTTGCAGAAAATAAACCAAATGATGAATAACCAGTTGATCAATGTCATTCGAGCTTATTTCGCTACCCAGCCAGTATTGAAGGCGTGGTTGTTTGGCTCTTATGCCAGAGGTGAACAAACCCCTGACAGTGATGTTGACATATTGGTTGTCTTCGACCAAGAGAATGGTAGAAAAGTGAGCTTGTTAAGACATATTGGTATCGCTCTTGGGTTGCAAGACTTGTTAGGTAAAAAAGTTGATTTGATTACAGAAGGTACGTTATTACCTTTTGCAAAGGAAACGGCAGATAAAGACAAAGTATTGATTTATGAGAGAGCCGGTTAAAGATAGGGGAAGGCTTGAGCATATACTTGAGTGTATCAACAATATCAATGAGTTTGCAGAGGGCAAAACTTTTGAGCAAATCGAAGGTGACAAGATGTGCTACTTTGCCATTGTTTATCAGCTTGTTATCATCGGAGAGGCTGCCAATATGCTTACCAAGGATTTTCGTGAGGCTCGTCCCCAAACACCGTGGCGCGAAATTGTCAACATGAGGAATTTCATTGTTCATGGGTATAATGTGGTGGACAAAAACGAAGTCTGGTCAGTAATTCAAGACGACCTGCAACCGTTGAAACAGCAAATCGAGAATTATATTGAAGAATTGGGATTCATCGAAGAACTTTTAAAAGATGAATAGGATTTCTTTTGAGATTTGAAATGATTCAACAATAACTATAACCCTGCTGATAGTCAACGCTTTCAGCAGGGTTTTCGTTTGTTTTCTCAGCATATTACTGCTTCTCAGGCTGATGCTTGTACTTGAACAATAAAAGGAACAGAATGGCGACCACCAAGGCATAACCGGCGAAAATGAGCCATGCGCTCTTCCAATCGCCGACCAAGAAACCGTCTTGGTTCCAGTGGCAGTACTTGTCGATGACTTTACCGGCCGCGAGGATGCCGATGCTGCCTCCCAAGCCGTTGGTCATTAGCATGAACAGCCCTTGTGCGGATGCTTTCACGTTGGAGTCACATTCCTTATCGACAAACATGGCGCCTGAAACATTGAAGAAGTCGAAAGCGACACCATAAACGATGCAGGAAAGGATGAAAAGCAGCACGCCAGGCATGTCGGGGCTGCCCACACCGAAGAAGGCAAACCTGAGCACCCAGGCTATCATGGCCATAAACATCACCACCTTGATGCCGTAACGGCGCAAGAAGAAGGGAATCAGCAAGATGCACAAAGCTTCGGCCACCTGGGAGATGGACACCAGCATAGTGGCATTGTTGGCGGCAAAAGTGTGGGCCAAAGTAGGTTCGTCCTTGAAATGGGTGAGGAAAGGAGTGGCATAGCTGTTGGTGACCTGCAAAGCCATACCAAGGAGCATGGCGAAGATGAAGAAGACGGCCATCTTGCTGTCCTTGAACAGTTTGAAGGCACTCAGCCCCAAGGAATCCGACAGAGAGGAAGCCTCTTTCTTGATAATCTTGCATTGGGGAAGCGTCAGGCAGTATATGAACATCACAACACCCAATATTCCTGAAATAAGGAATTGGTAATAGGTGTATTGGAACTTGTGATGGTGGTGGCCGAAAGTGAAGCCGAAAACGCCATTGTCAAGATAGGCGCAATTGACGAACCACATGGAAATGATGAAGCCGATAGTGCCGAACACGCGGATGGGAGGGAAGCTCTTGATGGTGTCCAAACCGTTGTCTTTCAATATGGTGAAGGCGGTGGTATTCGACAAGGCCAGGGTTGGCATATAGAAAGCCACGCCGATGGTGTAAACCGTGATAAACAGCGACTTGTCAGGGTTGATGCCGGCTGCTGCGGCTTGCATTCCCAAATAGAACAGGGTCAGCATGGCAAGTGCGGTGATCAGGTGGCAGAAGCCAAGTAAACGTTGAGGCTGGACCCATTTATCGCCAACGATTCCCATGAGTGTGGGCATGAAAATGGAAACGATGCCTTGGATGGCATAAAACCATGAGATTTCGGCACCCATGCCGGCTCTTCCAAGATAGTTGCCCATACAGGTCAGATAAGCCCCCCAAACGGCAAATTGGAGGAAGTTCATCACGATAAGTCTGAATTTGATTGCTTTCATATTTGTGGATTTAAAGATTTAATATTCAAAGATTTAGGATTTCCTCCCATTGATTTCATCCCGAATCAGCGCGGCCTTGGCGTAATCCTCGTTGTCGATGGCCTCTTGCAGCAGGTCTTCCAGCTCGTGCAGGGTGAGCATATCGAGGCTCTCGTTTTCCTCCACCTTATTAATATTGTCATCCGTCGCGTTTTGGTTCGTTGAGGGTTCCTCTATATCGTCCATGATGATGCTGGCTTCTTCCATCACGCTCTCGTAGGCGCAAATCCCGCAACCGCAGCGCACGGCAATGGCAATGGCATCGGATGGCCGCGCATCGACCATAGTGAGGTCGTTGCCATGCTGACAAACCAACATGGCATAATACACCCCATCGCGGAAACGATTGATAACCACTTCCTTAATCTCAATGCCAAACTCCTTGGCGAAACGGATAAAAAGGTCGTGGGTATGGGGTCGCCCTTTGCGAGGTTTTTCGATTCCTATGGCGATGGACTCGGCCTCGGCACTCCCGATGACGATGGGCAGTCGGCGGCGCGAGTTCCTGTCGCCCAAAATCAGGACGTAGGCACCCGTTGAGGATTCGCTGTAGGTCAAGCCGATGATTTCCAAACTGACTTTGTTCATTTTCGCTCGTTTTGGGAAGGTCGCAAAGGTGTTGTCTCGCTAAAAAACTGATTGTCAAGCCTCTATTTCGGAACAAAACCTTCTTCCTTCAATCGTCAAAAGTAGGGACTTTTTCGGAAATGGACAAAAAAAGTTGCATCCATGAAAAAAACTGACAAAAAAGTTGGTGTATCAATTCATTTTGTCCTTATTTTTGTCCCGTCTAAGACAATAACCTTAAGGGCAAATTAAGTTTAACTAAATTATAACCTTATGAGTAACAGTATTGTTTACATCGTGTTAGCCGCCTCAATCCTGGCGCTGACATTCGCTTACATCTTCTTCAAACAGATGATGAAAGAAGATGAAGGCACGGATTTAATGAAGAAAATCGCTGCGTATGTCCGCAAGGGCGCGATGGCTTACCTGAAGCAGCAGTACAAAGTGGTGACTATCGTGTTCGTCATTTTGGCTGTGGTTTTCTTAGTGATGAGTCACTTCCACTTGCAGAACGGCATCGTGTGGTTCGCATTCCTCACGGGCGGTTTCTTCTCGGGCTTGGCGGGCTTCTTCGGCATGAAGACGGCCACCTACGCCTCGGCGCGTACTGCTAACGCCGCCCGTAAGTCACTCAACAGCGGCCTGCAAGTGGCTTTCCGCTCGGGTGCTGTCATGGGTCTCGTCGTGGTGGGCCTTGCCCTGCTCGACGTTTCCGTGTGGTTTCTTGTGCTGAATGGTACAGGCCTGCTTGAGGCTGTCGGTGCCGAAAACGACCTCATCACCATTACGACCACCATGCTGACCTTTGGCATGGGTGCCTCCACGCAGGCTTTGTTTGCCCGTGTGGGTGGTGGTATTTACACCAAGGCTGCCGACGTCGGTGCTGACCTCGTCGGTAAGACTGAGTACAACATCCCCGAGGACGATCCGCGCAACCCCGCCACTATCGCCGACAACGTTGGTGACAACGTTGGTGACGTGGCCGGTATGGGTGCCGACCTTTATGAATCCTACGCTGGCTCCATCCTCGCTACAATGGCTTTAGGTGCTTCGGCATTCGCCACTGCCGCCGTCGAAGGAATGCAGTTTAAGGCCGTGCTGGCTCCTATGCTGATTGCCGCTGTGGGCGTGTTGCTCTCCATCATCGGTATCTTCCTCGTGAAGACCAAGGAAAACGCTGGCATGAAGGAACTTCTCGGTGCATTGAGCCGTGGTACCAACGCTGCCGCCGTGCTTATCGCCGTGGCCACTTTCGGCATCATGTATTTCCTCTTCGGTAAGGAAACGGGCGACTTGGCCAATATGTGGTGGCAAACCTCGCTTTCTGTGGTGGTCGGCCTGCTGGCTGGTGTCATCATCGGAAAGGCTACTGAATACTACACTTCGCAAAGTTATAAACCCACCCAAAAAGTGGCCGAAAGCTCAAAGACCGGCCCTGCCACTGTGATTATCTCTGGCCTGGGCTTGGGTATGCTTTCCACGGCCATTCCGGTCGTTACTGTGGGCGTGGCCATCGTTTTGGCTTACCTTTGCGCCAACGGATTCAACATTGAGTTTACTGCTGCCAACCTGTCGAGAGGTCTTTACGGTATCGGTATCGCCGCCGTGGGTATGCTCTCCACTTTGGGCATCACTTTGGCTACCGACGCTTACGGCCCCATCGCCGACAACGCCGGTGGCAACGCTGAAATGAGCGGCCTCGAACCCGAAGTGCGCAAGCGCACCGACGCTCTCGATGCCCTCGGCAACACCACTGCTGCCACAGGTAAGGGCTTTGCCATCGGTTCTGCCGCTTTGACCGCCCTTGCGCTGTTGGCCTCCTACGTTGAGGAAATCAAGATTGCCTTGGTGCGTATCGGACAAGACCTGCCCAACGGCGTTGAAGCCGCTAAAGCCACTTTGGTGGACTTCATGGAAGCCTACAACGTCAATCTGATGAACCCCATCGTGCTCGTCGGTATCTTCATCGGTGCCATGATGGCCTTCGTGTTCTGCGGCATGACAATGAACGCCGTGGGTCGTGCTGCCCAGAAGATGGTGGAGGAAGTCCGCCGCCAGTTCAGCACCATCAAGGGCATCCTTGAGGGCAAGGCCGAACCCGACTACGAGCGTTGCGTGGCCATCTCCACCAAGGGCGCACAGCAGGAAATGTTGGTGCCTTCCATCCTCGCCATCCTCGTCCCGATTTTGACGGGTGTCATTTTGGGCGTTCCCGGCGTGCTGGGTCTGCTCATCGGCGGCTTGGCCACGGGCTTCGTCTTGGCCGTTTTCATGGCCAACTCGGGCGGAGCTTGGGACAATGCCAAGAAGTATGTCGAGGAAGGCAACTTCGGCGGCAAAGGCTCTGAAAACCACAAGGCTACCGTGGTGGGCGACACCGTAGGCGACCCGTTCAAGGACACCAGCGGCCCCTCGCTCAACATCCTCATCAAACTGATGAGCATGGTGAGCATTGTGATGGCAGGACTGACCGTCACTTGCCACTTGCTGTAAAGGCTTTTCAAACACTGAAAGAAAAATCCTCCGAGATTGGTTTCTCGGGGGATTTTTTGTCCTTGCCAATACCTCAAAATGGGAAAATAATTCTGGTTTCCCGCCATCCACAATCCTTTTCTTATTATCTTTGCACCCAAAGACACTTACGACTATGGAAAATGCACAATTGGGAAGACGCTATCCTATTGGGATTCAGACGTTTGAAAGATTAAGGAAAGAAAATTACCTTTATATTGACAAAACGGACTTGGTTTGGAAGATAACCAAGGAAAGTCCGTATGTGTTCCTCAGTCGTCCGCGAAGGTTCGGAAAAAGCCTGCTTTCCAGCACTTTGGCAGCTTATTTCCAAGGCAGGAGAGACTTGTTCGAAGGCTTGAAAATCATGGAATTGGAGCAAGAGTGGGAAACCTATCCCGTCATCCAATTGGATTTGAGCGAAGCGAAAAACAAACAGACAGTGGAAGACTTGCGCGACACGCTTCTGCTGTTGATGAAGCCAGTGGTTGCCAAATATGGCCGCGACGAGGACGAAAAGTCTCCCGGAACATTGTTGAAAGGCCTTATCCGTCGTGCATACGAGCAGACGAGCAAGCAAGTGGCAGTCATCATCGACGAGTATGACGCACCGCTTTTGGACGTGCTGCACGATGAGCGGTTGAAGGAATTCCGCATCGTCTTGCAGGAATTTTTCCAGACCCTCAAAGCAAGTGAGGCCATGGTCAAGTTCTGCTTCATCACGGGCATCACCAAGTTCAGCCAATTGAGCATATTTTCCACCATCAACAATTTGCTGAATGTTTCGATGGACCCAAGATATGCCGCCATCTGTGGCATCACGGAGGATGAGTTTTCCACCGACATGGCTCCCGACATCGCCATGCTGGCACGAGAGTACGAATGTAGCCCAGAGGAGATGTGTGCCAAACTGAAACTGCAATACGACGGCTATCGTTTTTCGGAGAAGTCGCCCGATATATACAATCCGTTCAGTTTGTTGAAGTGTTTCAACCACAGGAAAATAGCCAACTATTGGTTCGACAGCGGCACGCCTACCTTCCTCATCCGGCAGATGCAGCATTTTCGCACCGACATCACCACAATGGACGACATGGAAGTGCCCTCGACGGCTTTCGACCGCCCAACCGAGGCCATGACCACCGCGCTGCCCTTGCTCTATCAAACTGGCTATATGACCATTAAGGGCTACGACCGTGATTCGTTTGCCTATACTTTAGGCATTCCCAATCAGGAGGTACGTTTGGGTTTTGTCGATGGACTTTTGCCGACCTACATCGGCCTCGATGGTGCGGATGTGCAAATGGGTTTCGCCTTGAAGTTTTGGCGGGCTTTGAGGGCGAAAGACCTCGACCTTGCCTTGAGGGAAATGCAGGCCTATTTGGCCGGGTTGCCCTACATTGAAGGCTTCAAAAAGAAGTTGGAAGACATTTCCAATGCAGAAGGCTTTTATGAATGGTCGTTCTACTTGATTTTCAATATGTTGAACGTGTATGCAAAAACGCAAGTGAAATGTGTGGGAGGCCGCATTGATATGGTTGTTTATATGCCCGACACGGTTTATGTTTTCGAACTGAAGGTGAACGGCACTGCTGCGGAAGCCTTGAAGCAAATCGATACGAAGGGCTATGCCATTGCTTATCAGACAAATGGGCGCAAGGTGGTGAAGGCGGGAGTGAGTTTCTCGACCGAGAGCAAGACCATCAAGGATTGGGTCATCGCCGACTGTGGGGAATGACGTAAAAAAACATACAATTTTGCAATATGCTTGGCATTTTATCGGCATGAATGATGAATTAACTCTTAAACAAGAAGCTGCAACTGCACAAAATGCTTTGTACGAGCAAGTTGCAGAACTCATTAGGAAGTCACGCGATTATGTGCGTACTGCCGTTAACACCGCTATGGTGTATACTTATTACGGCATAGGTCAGCATATCGTTGAGAATGAGCAGCAAGGCCAAAACCGTGCGCAATATGGCAAGGCTGTTCTTAAAGAACTTTCAAAGCGTTTGACGAATGAATTTGGTCCGGGGTGGTCGGTGGATACGTTGGAAAATGCAAGAAAATTGTTTCTTGTGTACTCAAAATCCGAGCCAGTGGTTCGGAAATCCATCAAAGAGTTGCCGTCAGGAGAGAATTCCGTACCAACGGTTCGGAAATCTGCCCTTATCGCGCAAGGCACCAAAGATCCGTCTTTTGTATTGCCGTGGAGCCATTATTTGATATTGATGCGCATTGACAATCCCGATGAACGAGGTTTTTATGAGATTGAAGCCTACAAGCAGCAATGGAACAAGCGCGAATTGCGTCGTCAGGTGGCCAGTTCGTTGTATGAACGCTTGGCTATGAGCCGCGACAAAGATGCGGTAATGCGTATGGCCAAAGAGGGTATGACAATGGAGAAAAACTCCGACATACTTCGCGACCCGATGGTGCTGGAGTTTTGTGGGCTTAAGCCCGACAATACCTATTATGAGAGCGACTTAGAGAATGCCTTGATTGACAAATTGCAGCCGTTTTTGTTGGAATTGGGGAAAGGTTTCCTGTTTGAAGCCCGCCAAAAACGGTTCACTTTCAACGAGAAACATTTCTTTGTTGACCTTGTGCTATACAACCGCCTGCTGCAATGCTATGTGCTGATAGACTTGAAGGTGGACGACCTGACACACCAAAACCTTGGACAGATGCAAATGTATGTCAACTATTATGACCGCTATGTAAAACAGGACTTCGAGAGGCCCACCATTGGGATATTGCTTTGCAAACAGAAGGATGACGCATTGGTTGAACTGACATTGCCTGAAGACACCAACATCTATGCGCAACAATATGCCTTGTGCTTGCCCGACAAGACACTGTTACAAGAAAAAATGAAAGAGTGGATTGGCGAATACGAACAGATACAGCAGATGCCTTGAGGCATGGCAAAGCAGTTGGGGTAGAGGTATGGATAGGATCAATAGAGCGTGTTGGTGGTTTTGGTACGGTTTTTGAACATCCCAAAAATTTGTTTGAAAAATCGGAAGTTTTGAACAACGGACAACAATAATTACTAATTTTGCACGCTTTTAATTTAAAACACAATGAAAAAAGTTATCTATCTGCTTGGTATCATGCTCCTTATGGCTGGAGCGGCCAAGGCTCAGGACAGCAAAGCCCCGATGGGACCAGAAATCGAATTTGAGAAAATCGTCCACGACTACGGCGATGTGCCTTACAACGGCAACGGCGAGTGCGAGTTCCGCTTCACCAATACCGGCACCGAACCGCTGTTGGTGCAAAAACCCAAGTCGAGTTGCGGCTGCACGATTCCTTCGTGGCCCAAGGAACCCATCCTTCCCGGCGAGTCTGACGTAATCAAGGTGACCTACCGCACCAACCGTGCCGGCAACATTAACAAGACCGTGACCGTCACCTCCAATGCCGTGAAAAACTCGACCGTGGTACTGCGCATCAAGGGCCGCGTGCTCGAACAACCCACTGAGGCCATGCCTGAAAAGAAGAACGATTTCGGCAACGGCTCACCTGTCAACAACAATTAAATCAAACATTTATGCCACAAATATCCAAAAAAGGTCTGGATTTGCCGCAGTCGGCTATCCGTAAACTTGTTCCTTTTGCCGATGCCGCCAAGGAACGCGGTGTCCATGTGTATCACCTCAACATCGGCCAGCCCGACATCGAGACCCCGAAGGGTGCTTTGAAGGTTTTGGCTGAGACCGCCAAGGAACTTCCGGCCAGCCACGGTGTGTTGGAATACAGCCACTCGGCGGGCATCCCGTCCTATCGTCGCGCCTTGTGCAACTATTACCATAGGCATGGCATCGATGTCACGCCTAACCAAGTGCTTGTCACCACGGGCGGTAGCGAGGCTTTGCAAATGGCCTTCACCGTGTGCCTCAACCCGGGCGACGAAATCATCATTCCAGAACCTTATTACACCAATTATAACACCTTCGCCAAGTTGTGCGATGCCAAGATTGTCACCATTCCCAGCGACATCAAGACGGGCTTTGCCCTGCCACCCATCGAGGAATTTGAGAAGGTCATCACGCCGCGCACCAAGGCCATCATGATTTGCAACCCCAACAACCCGACGGGTTATCTTTATACCCACGAGGAGCTGTTGAAGGTGGCCGGTTTGGTCAAGAAATACGACCTGTATCTCTTTGCCGACGAGGTGTATCGCGAGTTCTGCTACGATGGCCATAAGCACGTCAGTGTCATGCAGTTGGAAGGCTTGGAGCGCAACACCATTTTGTTCGACTCCGTTTCTAAGCGTTATAGCGCTTGCGGTGCCCGTGTGGGCTGCATGGTGACCCGCAATAGTGAGGTCTATGCCATCGCCATGCGTTTGGCTCAGGCTCGGTTGTCGCCACCGTCGTTTGGTCAGATTTTCGCTGAGGCCGCCGTCGACACGCCGCAAGAGTATTTTGATGCCGTGCAAAGCGAGTATGTGGCCCGCCGTAATGTCATCGTCGAGGGTGTCAACAAGATTCCGGGCTGCTTCTGCCCGATGCCGAAGGGTGCTTTCTACACCGTCATCGACTTGCCCATTGACGACAGCGACAAGTTCTGCCAGTGGCTGCTCACCGATTTCAGTTACAATGGTGCCACCGTCATGTTGGCTCCTGCCACGGGCTTCTACGCCGACCCCGAAAAAGGCCGCCATCAAGCCCGCATCACTTACTGCATCTGCATCGACGATTTGAAGGCCGCCATGAAGTGCCTCGAAGAAGCCTTGAAGGTGTATCCGGGGAGGACGAGGTAATCTGAGTATACAAAGTTGAAGAATCCCCGTTGGTCTGCAAGGCTTTCGGGGATTTTTTTGCTCCTGTTTTTCATCATTTTTCAAAAATTGTGGCGGTGTGGGCGGTTTTGTTTATTTTTGCAGGCAAATATTCTCATTTATATGACGAGAGATGAAAAAACTGCATATTGGCTTGATTTGGCTGATTACGACATAGAAACAGCAGAAGGTCTGTTCGTTGTAAAGCGTTGGCTATATGTAGGTTTCATGTGCCATCAAGTAATTGAAAAGACGCTGAAGGCCTATTGGTGCAAGACACAGGATAACGACCCGCCCTACATTCATAATTTGGCGCAATTGTCAATCCGTAGCGGGTTATACGAGCAGATGTCGCCAGAGCAGCAGCGGACTATAGCCCAATTGATGCCCATGAACATTGAGGCACGCTATCCAGAATACAAGGAGCAGTTGCTAAATAGAATGACACAAGAATTTTGCCGTCAATTGATTGACGAAACAAAAGCATTGCAGCAATGGATAAGGAACAAGTAATTGAAATAGTGAAAGAGTATAAAACGGCAATACTCAAGCAGATAAGCGATGCAAAAGTTTATCTTTACGGGTCATATAGCAAAGGCACGGCCCGTCCTGAAAGCGATATTGATGTGGCCGTTGTCGTTCCTGCGGTTCAAGACGATTGGTTGGATGTTTCAACTACGCTTTGGTTGCTTGCCCCGCAAATCAATTGTCTAATTGAGCCAGTATTAATCGACCAACGTTTTCCTTCGCCATTATACGATGATGTTATGCGCACGGGCATCGCGATAGCATAATTAGTTGGATTATTATCATCATTTCAGTATCCCCTCCAATGCCGCCCGAAATTCCGGCATTGGGCAGTGCGTGTCGCGCTCAATGATGAGTGTTTTGAGTCCGGCGAAGGGCAAGATTTTCTTTTCTATTTCATTGAGGGTAAGGTTCTTGCCGAAATAGGCAGGGGCAAAGGCTTCCCAAAATCTGATGGAGGTGGCTTTCTCCATGTGGAAAGTCTCGCGGATGAAGTCTTCGTGGCTGAGTTTGCAACTCAGGTAAACCATGCCCACATCGAAAAGGGGATTGCCGTAGCAGAAGTCACCTAAATCGATGAAATAGCGTTGGTTGGGCGTGAAGATGGCATTGGAAAACTGCAAGTCGCCGTGGATAGCTGTGTCAGTGTCGGGAACGCTGTCGATGAAGTTTCCAATCTTTTCCTTTTCGTCTGTCGTGAAAAACGGGTTCTCTGCCAAAAGCCTATGGTAGCGATCTTTTACATTTTCAAATTGTTTCGTATCCACATGGGTTTCATGCAGTTGCAGGCACATTTTGGCAAATTCCTCAGCGTATTGTTTCACTCTTTCGGGATGGTCGCCCGTGGCACGAGAATAGGAAACTTTGTTCAAAATGCGTCGGAATCTGATGCCATAGCGACCTTCCTCGGTCACCACATAGTCACCGGGTTCGGGCGTGGAAATGCCTGACTCATAAACCATTCGGGCAAGTCTCATTTCGTCCAACGGCTGCTGGATTTTTCCGGGGAAATAGAGTTTGAGCATTACCGTCGGGTCGGTCTTGTGGTCGTAACTCTCGCCGTTGGCCCCGCCGCCACTGAGGACATAGTCGTCCAAGGAAATTTTGATGGCTTCCATTTGCTATGGTTTGGATTTCTGCGACAAAAGTAGAAAAAAGATTCGGAAATCGTTTTGTTTTTCAAGTTTTTGTATTTTTGCTGCAATTATTCTATTGATATGGGAGGCAAATCTTTTTCGGGCAGACTGACTTTGAGAATCATCGGTATCATGTCGTTGATTACCATCGTGTCACAATTCGTGATGGCCGTGGTTTCGCAAATCATCATCGCCAAGGAAGTGGCACATCATCCCGAATTGGAGCAGCATCCGATAGATATTTTGCTCCATTCGCTGCCTATGCAGATTTCGTTGATTGTCATTCTGTTGGCAAGCATTGTGGTGCTGTTTTTCGTTTGCCGTCGTGTCATCAGCCGAATGGCGAGTCCGGTCGATCGCATCGAGTCGGATTTGGTTTTGGCCCGCAAAATCCAGCATGGGATGCTGCGTACCGATTTTCCCCCCATGTTATATGCGTTGCTCAATCCGGCCAAGACGGTGGGCGGCGACCTATACGACTTCACCATTAAAGACGACCAACTCTATTTTGCCATCGGCGATGTGTCGGGCAAGGGCATTGCTGCCTCGTTGGTGATGGCCATCACGAGGGTGATGCTCCGTTTCGTGGTGGGATCGGGGCTGCCTTTGGACGAGACTTTGCGTCGTATCAACGATGAATTCAGTGCAACCAATAAAACAGGCATGTTTGTGACCCTGTTTGTCGCCCGCATCGACTTGAAAACGGGCCACATGGACTTCTGCAATGCGGGTCACAATCCCATCCTCGTCATCCCGCCTGATGCTGAGCCTTATTTCCTCAAATGCAAAACGAATATCGCCGTTGGCATGTTCGAGAAATTCAACTACGAGGCGGAACAGATAGACCTGAAACAGGGTACGCGAATCATTGCCTATACCGATGGCGTGACCGAAGCCGAAAAAGCCGACCAAAGCCTGTATGGAAACGAGCGTCTGTTGGAATGGTCGAAGACATTGAAAAACAACGAATTAATTGAAAAAGATGTGGTTGAACGCCTTTATGCTTCGGTTCAAACCTTTGCCGAAGGCAATCCACAAAATGACGACATAACCATTGTTAGTTTACGATTATGAAAAAGAAACGATTTAATCCCATCACCGACCGGAGCAGCGAAATCATCGCTTTTCTGATGGCTTCGCCCGACATGCCCGACGATGCCGACCTGCGTTTCAAGATTGAACTTTCCATCGAGGAAGCCGTTGAAAATGTGGTGCGCTATGCATACGAAGGCGGCATCGGTTGGCTTGAGGCGGGTACGCATTTGGATGATAAGTCATTGATCCTCACCATCGAACTGCGCGATGCTGGTAAGCCTTTCAATCCACTCGAAGAAGCCGACCCCGACATCACACTTTCGGCGAATGAGCGTCCCGTTGGCGGCCTCGGCATCTACCTCTGCAAACAGATGATGGACAGCATCACCTATCGCTATGAGGACGGTAACAATGTGCTCATAATGAAGAAATTAGTCAGCCCTGAAAGGGCGTAACACTACAACCCGACATTTCATGTCGGGGCAAACAAGAAGTGAAGAATATGAACATTACCATAAACAAACAAGGCGGAAAAACCCTCGTTGTGCTTGACGGGCGCATCGACAGTTCGAATTCCGACCGATTCCAAAAGGACATGGCACCGCTGATGGAAGGCGACAGCCCCGACATCGACATCGACTGTGGGGGAATGACTTACACTTCGTCGCAGGGCCTGCGCATTTTCCTTTTGCTGCAAAAAAGTGTGATGGCACGCAAAGGCAAATTGGTGATGCGCAACATGAATTCCCACGTGAAAGAGGTGTTCGACATCACAGGTTTTTCAAATATCATCACCATCATCTGAACGCCATGAAACTCAACATGCACACGGAGTTGCTGCTTGATGCCTATCACGAGCAACTTCCTCTTTATGAGAAACTTAAATCCATCGTCGTTGAGCAGATTTACACTTGCTTGCATGAAAACCATATCCGTATTGCCGGATTGGAATCCCGCATCAAGGAGGAGAAAAGTTTGGCGAACAAGTTGGAGTTGAAGGGCTATAAGTATCATTCAATCAATGATGTAACGGATATTGTTGGCATTCGTGTCATCACATTTTTCAGTGATGAGGTGGACATTATTTCGGCTCTTGTGGAACAGATGTTCGACATTGATTGGGAAAACTCCGTCGACAAGCGCAAGTCTTTGGAAATCGACCGTTTCGGCTACATGTCGCTGCACTATATTTGCCGTTTGCCGGGAACGATTTGCAAGGAGGCCGACATGCTGGAGCTGTGCCAAATCCGTTTTGAGTTGCAGATGCGGAGCGTGTTGCAACACATGTGGGCCAACATGTACCACGACATGGGCTACAAGAGTGATGTGGAAATCCCCGTTGAGTATCAGCGCAATATGAACCGCTTGGCGGGCATGTTGGAGCTGGCCGACGAGCAGTTTAGCCGTATTCGCAGGGAAATTAACGATTACCGCCGCAATGTGCAGTCGCTTGTGGCGACAGGCAATTTTGACGAAGTTCCCTTAAACGGCGACACCTTCCGCAGTTATCTTGACTTGAAACCCTACCAGCGTTTGATGGAGAAAATTGCGGCCATCAATCAGGCGGAGATTTACGAGGACAGCCTGATACCGTATTATAACGTGTTGTTGCACATGGGCATGAAGACCGTAGGCGATATTGAGCGGTTGCGCAACAAGTACAGTGACGGAGCCTATCAGTTGGCGCTCCTCCAATTGGCAGGCACGGGTCTCGACATTGTGGCCTATTCGGTGGCTCTGCAAAACATTTGCATCGTGGCTATTCTCAAACAGGGTTTCGGCGAGGCGGGATTGATACGCCTTTTCGCTGCCCTTTACGGCGAAAGTGCCTACAATGCACAACGCGCCGAGCGTGTTTTTGAGCAAGCCCGAAAAATCAATTTAGTGTGAAAACCATGAATAACCCATTGGAAACCAGTTTTTTCGATAAAGCGGTTAGGTTAGCCGTCGAAGCCCACAGCGGCACTGAGCGGCGCTGCAAAGGCTATCCATATATCATCCATCCCATGGAGGCCGTTGCCATTGTGGCCACTATGACCAACGATCAAGAAATGTTGGCTGCTGCCATCTTGCACGACGTGGTGGAAGATACCGACGTGACCCTTGAGCAAATCCGCGATGAGTTTGGCGACCGTGTGGCCACGCTCGTCCAACATGAAACCGCACCCGACGACGAAAACCTGACTTGGCGCGAGAAGAAGTCGATACAAGTGGAACAACTGGCAGCCGCGCCCATCGACAGCAAGATTGTTGCTCTCGGCGACAAGCTCTCCAATATGCAAGGCATTGCCTTGGACTATCGTCAAGTTGGCGATGCGGTTTGGAGTCGCTTTCATGCCCCAAACGGAAAGCCCGATGTGGAGTGGTATTACCGCTCACTCGCAAAGGCTCTGTCGGAGTTGTCGGAATTGGCTGCCTATCAGGGTTTTGTGAAGTTGTTGGGAGAGACTTTCGGATAGTCAATACATTAGATACTTCGCCCGAATCGCCTTGAAAGCCTCAAGGTCGTTTTGCCACAAAGCGCAGATTTCATCTGCGTTTTTTCCGTTTTCGATGTCGCGCTGCAATTGCTGGTCGCCTGAAAGTTTCACGAAGTAATTGTTGAAGAAGTTCTTGTCTTTCAGCTGCTGGTAAGCCTCAATGAGCCATTCCAAATGCAACTGATTGGCATTGAGTGCGTAATCGTGGGCAAATTCAACCAAGTTTTCACCTCGGCAACGTTGACCTTCAAGCAAAGGTTTTGAGGCTCCGCTTGTGCTTTTTGGTATGAAGGTGAAACTGCCGCGCATGTCAGGGTGGCCATAAATCTGGAAAGGCGTTTCGGTGCCGCGACCGATGCTGACGATGGTGCCCTCGAAGAAACAAAGGGTGGGGTAGAGGTACACCGATTCCCAGTTGGGCAGGTTGGGCGAAGGGCGCACGGGCAACTCATAGATGGCGTTGCGGTTATATTTATTAATAGGTATCACGGTGAGGTCGCAGCGGATGCCGTTTTTCAACCAGCCTTCGCCGTTCACCATCTTGGCATACTCGCCGATGGTCATGCCATAGACGACGGGGACTTGGTGCATTCCCACAAACGAGGAGTTTTCAGACTTCAAAACAGGGCCATCCACATAAAAACCATTCGGATTGGGTCGGTCGAGGACGATGACGGGAAGGTTGTTTTCGGCGGCGGCCTCCATGACGTAGGTCATCGTGGAAATGTAGGTGTAGAACCTCACGCCAACATCCTGCAAGTCGAAGAGAATCAGGTCGATGCCTTGAAACATTTCGGGCGTGGGTTTCTTGTTTTTGCCGTAAAGCGAGACGATGGGCAGGCCCGTTTTCTCGTCCTTGCCACTGTGTACCTTCGCGCCTGCATCAGCCGTGCCACGGAAACCATGCTCGGGTGTGTAAATTTTCTTGATGTCAACGCCCAAAGAAAGCAACGTGTCCACCAAATGCGTTTCTCCAACAATGCTCGTTTGGTTGCCAACCACACCAACTCGTTTTCCTCTCAGAAGTGGCAGGTAATCATCCAATTGCATAGCGGCGGAAACATAGTGTTCCTTGTCGATGAAAGCAAGTTGAGGCGTTACCAAATTGGCTGGCTTTTGCGTTTTGATTCTGTTGTTTGGCTCGTTGTCCATCTTGAAGATTTGGGCTTGGGCTTGCGCAAGGAAGGCGCATAGCAGCAGGGCGAAAAAGGATTGTCGTTTCATTTCAGAAGTGTTTTGTTTTGCAAAGGTATTGAAAATTATGCAAATTTAGTGCCTAAAGGTTTCGCCGAACCGATTTTTCCCTATTTTTGCCCCCGAATTGGCTCGCCAGTTCGGACTTTATGAACTTTAGAAGCGTTATGCTTCTTTGTACTTGAGAACCTGCGAAATTTTCAAGTAAAATGATAAAGGAAGTCGTATAACGGCTTCACGCTGTTTAGCGTGTGGCTGTTATTACATTCTTTATCATGGGTTTTTCGCAGGACCTTCAAGTACGATGTGATATAACACAGCGCACGCTTCTTTTGTTTGGTGTGGACGATAGGCGTATCTGTTAAATGGTTTGGAAACAGTAACTAACAAGTTTGATAACATCAAAATAAAGGAAAAATGGACAAAATGAGAAAGAAGAAAACCCTTGTTCTTTCGGCGGCGATAGCATCCATGTTGCTTCCGCCTTTGACAATGAATGCCCAGTATGATGAGCACAAGTATGGCCTACAGCCTTGGTTTAAGTCAAGTTTGATGCGCAGGGAAGGGAGCACTGTAGGAGGGGACATTAACGCTCAAGGGTTTGGTGAGACCAGTGGCGAAATCACCGGTCAAACCTTTGGCGCACCTTTGAGCAGCGGATTGCTCGTCATGCTCGCGGCAGGTGCAGGTTATGCAACAATTAAATCAAGGAAAAAACAAAACAGAAAGGAAAAATGAACATGAAAAAGATTAGTATTATCGTTGCGGCAATGACTTTGGCTTTAGGCCTTTCGCAATGCAAGAAAGAACAACCCACAACCGCCAACGGGAATGATGCCGTTGCTATCACGCTCGACATAAAGAACAATGGCGGCTCAAGAATGGATGTGAACACAAGCACGGGCGAAGTCACATACGAGACTGGCGACGTGATTTATGTGGCCAGTGGTGGAACATTCATTGGCACGCTAACCCACAACGGCACAAACTTCGCTGGCACCATCACCAATCCAACCGTGGGCGAACCGTTGCATTTCTATTTCTTGGGCAACGTAACTCCTGCTGAAACCCTCACGACAGGGACTACAACGACTTGCTCAGTGGTCATTAGCGACCAGACTGAGCATTTGCCCGTGATAGAATATGCTCCGTCAAACGAAACCTATACCGCTGGTGCAACCACTTTCACCGCTCATTTGCTGAACAAGTGCGCCTTGGTGAAGTTCAATGTAACCACGGCCTCTGAAGCGGCCACTTGTATTACGGGAATGAAGAACAAGGTGACAGTGAATTTTGCAGAAAACACCTTGACCCACAGCCAAGAAGGTAATGGCGTGATTACTTTGCCGTCAGGCATTGGAGAAAAGTGGGCGATTCTTTTGCCGCAAGAGGCGGTTGAGGCTGGCGAGGAAGGTAGTGCGTATTCTGAAGATGGAGATTATACGGGTACATGCGGTGCGGTTCCTGCCATTTATGAGAACGGCTACTTAATTGCTGGCATTGAGGTAAATGTGACTAATGAGGTCAATCCTGGCGAAGTTCCTGTTGGTGCTATTAGTGGGAAGTTTACTATCAATGCTGATGGTGACCAAGTGTATTTCTCAAAAGGCAACCTGCAATACCAAGCCTCAACTAACACTTGGCGGTTTGCCGGAAGCCAATGGAACTACATGGGCGACGGCAACAGCAATATATCCGAAACCTATGATGGCTGGATTGACCTTTTCGGTTGGGGTACGAGTGGCTACAACCACGGTGCTAACTGCTACCAGCCGTGGAGTACCAGTACAACTGCCAGCGACTACTACGCTTATGGGGAATACACATACAACTTGTATGACCAGAATGGCCAAGCCGACTGGGGCTACAACGCCATCAGCAACGGCGGCAACACGGCGAACATCTGGCGCACATTGACGGACAATGAATGGAATTATGTCATCAACACCCGCAATACCACATCGGGTATCCGCTATGCCAAAGCCAAAGTGAACAATATGAATGGCGCTATCCTTTTGCCTGACAACTGGACTACTACAACATACGCTTTGAACAGTACAAACAATAGTCTCGAAGACTTCACAAGTAACACCATCACCGCCTCCGACTGGTCGAATGTCTTTGAAGCCAACGGTGCGGTATTCCTGCCTGCTGCGGGCAACCGTGGGGGGACTACGGTCAATGATGTCGGTTCTGGAGGCTACTACTGGTCAGCATCGTATGACAATAACTACGGCGCACGCTGCCTGTACTTCAGTAGCGTCAGTTTCTACACGACCTACTACAGCCGCGACTATGGTCCGTCTGTGCGCTTGGTTCGCGATGTAGAATAACCCACTAACCATCTCATCCGCAACGGATGATTAGTATATCCGCCCTTCTGCTTCTTGGGGAAACCTTGGAGCGGGAGGGCGGTGTTTTTCCTGTCGCCCCGCCGGGGATTTGTTTGGTATTTGTTTTTTGTTTGGCAGGGGTTGCATTGCATTTCACCCCTGCCTACTATCCGCCGTCACTCCGTGACTTGGGCTATGGCACGAAGGAACCCCAGGGGGGTGATAGGATTTTAGGCAGGCGGTGGAGCATGGCGGAACCCCTGCCGACAAAACGAAAAACGAAACAATGAAAAAATGGTGGTGTAGGTAATTTTGTTTATTTTTGCGGGCAGAAAACATATACATTATGTGTACCTACATTATAAGTTTAAACGATGCGCTTGTTGAAAAGGCACGGCCTTCGTTTCCCGATGACAAGGCTTTGCAACGGTGGTTGCAAGAACAAGTTTCTGTCATGTTGGAACGTTTTCTTTGCGAGCAAAAGGAGAAAGAGTCTGCACAAAAAGCAATAGTCAAAGAAAGCCTAACCACAGCATTCAACGAATTACATTCGGGGCAGGCAAAAAAAGATGCCAGAAGTCTATTCGCACAATAAAACCTCCGTCACTCCTTGACTTGGGCTGTGGCACGAAGGAACCCCGTAGGGGTGATAGGATATTAGGCAGGCGGTGGAGCATGGCGGAACCCCTGCCGGAAAATGGCAAGAACCCAACCATAAAAAATGTTGTGGTGTCGGTGTTTTTGTTTATTTTTGCAGTCAGAAACCAACAGAAATATAAATGTGTACACGTACAATCCATATCAATGACAGTTTGATGGAGCAAGTCAGACCTATGTTCCCCAACGATGATGTTTTGCAGCGGTGGTTGGAGCAACAAATGAAGTCTATCTTGATGAATTATTCGGCTCAACATAAGCCGGAACATCCTTGTTCCTACACGGATGAGGAAATGTATGCCATCGTCAAGGAACGGTTGCAAAGTCTTGAAAAAGGAACAGCCGAACTTGTTGATGGCGAAGAGGTCTTCTCACAAATTCGTAAACGCTATGGCTTTAAGGCATCAGTGGCATAGCCAAGCCTAATTCTTGTATTCTGGACAATCGGAATAATGATACGAATGCAACTGAAATGTTGTCGGAGAGATAAAGTGTTTCTGTCATGTCCGCCCCAAAATTCATAGCAGACCGTATTTTTTCGCTTTCGAAGGAAAATCTTTCCTCGACGGTGATGCGCTTGGCCGTCACGAGCGTGGCTTTGGCCATTATCGTGATGCTGATTGCATGGGCGGTTGTGGTGGGCTTTAAGAACCAGATTCGCGACAAGGTGATTGGCTTTGTAGCCCCGATTCATGTGCAGTCGTTGGACAAGAACGAATCTGTGGAGGAGACGCCGTTTGTGTTGGATTCGTTGTTAATCAGTCGATTAAATGCTATTGAGGGCATTGAGCATTATCAGATGGTGGCCAACAAGGCGGGCATGATCAAGACCAACGACGAAATTCAGGGCGTGGTGTTGAAAGGCGTGGACGAAAATTACGACTGGACTTATTTCGGGAACTGCCTATTGAAAGGGAAAACGCCTGAATATCAATCGGGTGAACGCTCCAATGAAGTGCTGGTTTCCAAGGCTATTGCCAACAAAATGCTTTTGGATGTAGGTGACGATGTGCGTGTGTGGTTCATTGACAAGGACATGCAGGCGCGAGGGCGGAAGTTCACAGTGACGGGCATTTTCGAGACGGGTCTCACCGAGTTTGATGAGCGTTTCGTTTTCGCCGATTTGAACCAAATCCGCAAGCTGAATGGTTGGGAAGACAACGAAGCGGGATTGTTGGAAATCGCGCTGAAAGACGGTTTCGATGCCAACCAAATCAATGAGAAACTGTATTATGCCCTGCCTTCCGAGTTGGCTTCCTACACCGCCCGCGATAGCAACCCACAAGTCTTCGATTGGCTTGACCTTTTGGATACCAATGTCTGGCTTATCATGGCTTTGATGTTGCTGGTAGCAGGCATTACGGTCATCAGTATGTTGCTGATTATCATTATTGAGCGCACTTCCACCATTGGCTTGCTGAAAGCGATGGGCGCGAGCAACAAGTTCGTCCGCGAGGTGTTTTTGCGTCGCTCGTTGCGCATTTTGATGATTGGTATGTTGATTGGCAATGTTATTGGTTTGGGTTTCTGCTTATTGCAAAAATGCACCGGACTCATCAAACTTGATGCGGCGACCTATTATCTTTCATCCGTGCCCATCGAATTGCACATTACTACCGTGATACTCATCAATTTGGGAACATTGCTCCTTTGGGTTCTGATGCTGTTGATTCCGACTTCAGTCATCAATCGCATCAGCCCTACCAAGTCGATTCGGTTTGAATGAGGAAAATTTCGTGTTTTTTTCCTGCCGTTCCAATAAAATCCCTATCTTAGCCGCCAAATCAACAGAATTATGATGAAAGACTTTACCATTCAACCGCTGAAAGGCTACGGCGAAATACCTTTCGGAATGACACTTGACGATACGGTCAAGTTGCTGAACATGCCCGACTTCTATGAGGAGTTGAACGACATGGAAGAGACGGGCAACCGTTCCATCTATTACGAATATGATGATATTCAGACGAATATCTATTTCGAGGGCATCACCAAGTCGGTGGTGGCTTGTTTCGAGACGGAGAACGAGGCTGCCACATTGTTTGGCAAGAAAGTGTTCGACCTCAAGAAGGAAGATGCCGTCAAGTTGATGAAAGACAATGGCTTCAAGGACGTGGAGGAAGAGACCGAGGACGGCGAACTTCGCGTTTCATTCGAAGATGCCATGATGGACTTCTTCTTCGATGGCGACGTGATGACAGCAGTAAGTTGGGGCGTACTCGTTGATGAACAAGGGGAAATAATATGATTGCCTCACGCAGAATGTGCAGAATACGCTGAACCTGTCGGGTGCAAAATAGGCATCGCATCGCGATTCATATAATTCTGCGAATTCTGCGTGAATAGAAAAGCGAATTCAGGGTGAAAGAGTAGAATATGAGACTTCAGCAGAAATACGACGCTTTCGTGGCCTATTTCTCGGAACACATGCCCATTGCCGAGTCGGAGTTGCATTACAAAGACCCGTATCAGTTGCTTGTGGCCGTGATTCTCTCGGCGCAGTGTACGGACAAGCGCGTGAACATGACTACACCTGCGCTGTTTCAGCGTTTCCCGACGGCGCACGACATGGCGACATCGACGGTGGACGAGATTTATTCCTACATCAAAAGCATTTCCTATCCTAACAACAAGGCTAAGAACTTGTTAGGCATGGCACAGACTTTGGTCAGTGATTTTGGTGGCGTTGTGCCTGACAATCTGGATGATATGCAGAAATTGCCCGGCGTGGGTCGTAAGACGGCCAATGTGATGATGGCGGTGGCTTTCAAACAACCGGCCATGCCTGTCGATACACATGTGTTTCGCGTCTCCAACCGCATCGGCTTGACCCAAAACTCGAAAACCGTCCTCGAAACGGAGAAGGTCTTGGTGGCACATCTGCCTCAAAATGTGCTCTCTAAGGCCCATCATTGGCTCATCCTCCATGGTCGTTATGTCTGCCTTGCCCGCAAACCGAAATGCGACGAGTGCGGGATTACTGCAATTTGTGATTTTTACCAAAAGAAACAGAAAAAAGAACAATAAAATGGAAGAGTATTCAGAAAAACCAAAGAAAAGAGGTATCGGAAGAAAAATCCTCACCACTTTAAGCATCATCCTTGTTTTGGCTGTGGCGGGTTTTGTTTTCTTCAAGTTTTTTTACGTGTTCGGTAGCGGCGTGAAGGCTGGCGAACTTAACTTGTTCGTTTACAAGGGCTACGTCTTCAAGACCTACGAGGGTCGACTGATTCAGGCGGGCTACAACTCGCAAAACAGCAATGCAACCATCCAATCGAATGAGTTCAATTTTTCGGTGAAAGACGAGAATGTGGCCCGACAATTGGAACGTTGCGCAGGAAAGATAGTTGAACTGCACTACAAGGAATATCTCGGCACCTTGCCGTGGCGTGGCATGACCAAGTATGTGGTCGACAGTGTTTATTCGGTTACTTCGGTAAACGAATCTCGCGATATGCCGATTTCAGTGCCTTTGGAAGTGCTTTAGTTGCTTCTCGAAATCTCCAATTTGCTGATTTCCACTTCGTTGTTTTCCGAAATGATTTCAATCCAAGTGTTGTCCTCGCTGAACCACTTGTATTGCGAACCGATGCGGAACAGGAAGGTTTTTTCTTCCTCTGCGGCTGCGATGGGTAACACAAAACCGCCGTTTTTGCCGCCTGAGCCTCCGAAGGAGACAATCATCGGGAAGGTCTTTTCGGGGTGCGGGTTGCGCACCTTGATAATGATATAATTGGAACGGCGCACGGCAACCTCAATCTTGTTGAAATCAAACCGTTGCGCTTGACCGGCGGCTAACAACATGGGTTCGCTGTTCAACTCATAAAGTTTGTTTTGCTCGATGATTTCGCTGATGCGGGCAATCATTTCGGTGGGGTAGGTCTCCAAACCAAGTTCCTCGGCTTTGGTGTAGGCTTCGATGGCTTTGTCGAAGGTGTTGGTCTTGAAATGACCGTCGCCCTCCTTGATGAAGGCGTTGTATTGTGCGCGTAAGGCTGCGATACGGTCGTTTTCAGCACGCTCGGCGGCTGCTAATTGGGTTGTCGCGGTTGGGTCGTTGGGTTTGAAAACCAATGCGGTCTGATATTGTGTGATGGCTTCGGCGAACTGTTCAGCGGTCATGGCTTGGTCACCGGCACTCATGGCCTTGTTGTAATTGGCTTCCAACTCGGCGGCCATTTGAGCGAAGATGCCATCGATTTCCTGAATCTTTGCCGTTGCGGTGGCATTGCCTTCGTCGTAGGCAACCACTTCTTGGTATTTCAGTTTGGCATTGGCATAATCCTGTTGGGCGAACAATTCGCCAGCGGTATCCAACATGCTCTTAATGGTAGCCTGTCGCTCGGCCTCCGCTGCGGCCAATTCGGCTTGACGTCTGGCCTCTTCCTCTGCGGCTATACGGGCTGCTTCTTCTGCCGCCAAACGAGCGGCTTCCTGTTCTGCGGCAATTCTGGCGGCCTCTTGCTCAGCAGCGATTCTTGCGGCTTCGGCCTCGGCAGCCAACCTTGCAGCTTCGGCTTCAGCGGCCAAGCGAGCGGCTTCTTGCTCAGCGGCAATGCGAGCTGCCTCAGCCTCGGCTGCCAAACGCGCCGCTTCTTGTTCGGCGGCGATGCGTGCGGCTTCCTCGGCATCTTGTTGGGCAATGAGCGGGTTTAAGCGGGCAATCATGTCGGTAGCGTAAGCGTCATCCGTGACCACCGCTAATGCCCTCTGATACTGGGTTTTTGCCTCCTTGTAAGCCTTGCTTTCATACAGACGGTCGGCCTCGGCAATGATGCCGTTGTAGCGGTCGGCAATACCTTTGGCGGTTTGATAATCGTTTTTCAAGTTGTTGGCTTGCAGGTCGTTGGGGAAAAGTTCGAGGGCTTGGCTGAGTTTGTCGATGGCGGCCTCATAATTTTTGCGCAGGCCAAACTGACGGGCTGCCTCCATCAAATTATCGAAGCGCGTCATTTTCTCCGTATAAAGTTGCTTTTTCTGTCGGGCTTCGGCGAGTTTTTCCTTGGGAAGTTTGTCGTTGGGGAAAATGCCGATGGCGGTCTCAAACTGCATGATGGCCGCATCGAAATTCTCCTCGGCCAAAAGGCTCTCGCCTTGGCTCATGGCCGTGTCGAAAGCGTCTTGTTTATCCTGCCGTTCCTTCAAAATGGCACGCACTGCATCTGCCTGACCGCCAACATATTTATCCTCTGGGAAAACCTTCAAAGCCTGTTCGTATTCCGACAAAGCCTCCTCATATTTCTGCTGGCCGTAGTATTGGTCACCGGCATCCAAATGGGCGTAAAAAACCTCCTGTCGGGCACCGTCTTCCTGGATTTTCTTCACCGTCTCGTCAAGTTTCTTCTTGGCGGTTGCGTCGCCCGATTTCTGCTTCAAGGCCATCTCAAAATAGGTTTTCGCGCTGATGTAGTCCTTGGCCGAAAACTTGTCGTTCCCCTTCTTCATCAGCGACTCGTAGGATTCGGCGTTTTGGGCTTGCATGATGTTGGTGCTCAACATGATAGAAGCACCAAACATCATGGAAAATATGAGTTTTTTGTTCATGATTCTAATTATTATCCCATTTTAACGGACAAACAATAATAATATTGTGTGTTTCCACAAATTTGTATTCTTGTAATCCAAAAACCAAACTCTCAACCCTAAACTCTCAACTCTCAACTCTCAACTCTAAACTAAATCCTCCCGTCCTTAATGGTAATAGTGCGGTCCGACATGGCGGCCAAATCGGGGTTGTGCGTGACGATGACAAAGGTTTGGTTCATCTCATCGCGCAGGCGGAAAAACAACTTGTGGAGTTCTTGCGCCGACTTCGAGTCGAGGTTGCCCGAAGGCTCGTCAGCCAAGACCACCGCCGGACTGTTGATCAAAGCCCTTGCCACGGCAATGCGTTGCTGCTCGCCGCCCGAAAGCTCGGAAGGCTTGTGGTCTTTTCTTGCCGTAAGATTCAGGTAATCAAGGAGTTTTAAAGCCTTTTCAGTGGCTTCCTTTTTGCCCATTCCGCCAATGAAAGCGGGAATACAGATGTTTTCGATGGCCGTAAATTCGGGCAAAAGGTGATGGAACTGGAACACGAAGCCGATTTTCCGATTGCGGAAAGCGGCCAAATCGGTGTCATTCAGTTTGTTGACCTCGGTTCCATCGATGAGAAGTTGGCCACGGTCGGCCTTGTCCAAAGTGCCGATGATATGCAGCAAAGTCGATTTGCCTGCGCCCGAAGCCCCAACGATGCTCACGATTTCCTTCTTGTTGATATGCAGGTCGATGCCCTTGAGCACTTCGAGGCTGCCGTAGTCAACGCGGCAAAAGTAGAAAAAAAACGGACATCATTCGAGATTGTCGTGTTATTTCTTCCCCCGACTTTCCACCCAAACCCACAGCCGCCACATCAAGTAGCCCCAAGCGAAGAAAAGGACGTAGAAAACCCATTTTGGGACGGAGGTCTGGTAAGCGTCCTCGTTGACGATTTCCGAGTATTGCTCGGTGGGGATGTCGGCATAGTAATAGGCACCCGCGCCAAAGTCGTAGCCTTCGACGAGGCCGAATTTGTTGGCCATAATCCAGCCTGCCAAAAACAAAGTGATTACCACCACGACGATGGTAATCACTTTGAATATCTTATGGTTTTTGTTCATCATTTGAACATATCCAGATTCGGGACTTCGAAGATGACTCCAGAGAGGAGGAACCACACGGCAAACAGCGTGAGGGCGATGTTGAACAACTGGCCGATGATGTAGAGCCAGAGCACCTTGCCGCCTTGCATCTGCTTGAAGAGGGTCTTGAAGTTGGTGTCCAATCCAATGCTGGTGAAGGCCAAGACGAAAGCCCAGTTCTTGTATTGGTCGAGGACGCCGTTGATGGCTTTCACATCGCCGCCGAGAGGTTTGACGATGAAGGATGCGACTAACGAAGCCACAAAGAAACCGATGATGAACTTCGGGAAACGGGTCCAGATTTCGCCGGCACCGACTTTTTGGTTCGGGTCCTTGTCGACCTTGGTGGCGAAGAAGATGGCCACGAAGAAAGCGATGAAACCGATGAGGATGTTTTGGATCATCTTGACCATGGAAGCGACTTGCTCGGCTTCTTCGCCGAGGGCGCTACCGGCCAGCACCACGGCACCCGTCGAGTCCACGGTGCCGCCGATGAGGGCGCCGCCCATCATCTGGTTCATGCCGCAGGCGCGGATAATCATAGGTTCAAATACCATCATCAGGATGGTGAAAATGATTGAGATGGAGATGGCCAACGAGAGGTCTTCTTTCTTGGCTTTGGAGGCAGCACCCGTGGCGATGGCCGCGCTGGTGCCGCACACCGAAGTGGCCGAAGCCAAGGTGATGACCAAAGGCTTGTTGTCGATTTTCAGGACTTTGGTACCGAGCCACCACATGAAGATGATGACGATAGGCGTGACAATCCATGCGATGCCGAGGCCGTAGAGGCCGAACTTGGCGATGTTGCTGAACAGCACCGAGAAGCCCATGATGACCAGGCCCGTCTTGATGTAGAACTCCGTGCGGATGGCGGGTTTCAGCCATTCGGGTGTGCCGACGGTGTTAGAGATGAGCAGGCCGATGAGCAAGGCCCAGAAAGCCCATTCGAGGTACATCTTGAGGGTGTATTCGGCGCTAATCATTCTGACGACGACGCAGATGAGGAACAGCACGACGAAGGCAGGGATGAACTTGCCGATTTTCTCGCCTTGCAGTTTGATGCCGATACCAAACAGGATGCCCGTCACCAAGAAGGTGCGGAGCAGTTTGACCCAAAACTCGCCGTTGAATTGTGCGCTCAAAGATTTCTTTGTTTCCACGTTCTCCCACCAGTGCCAGGTGCCGAACTTGGCGGCGGAGAAGTCGAATGAGCTCGTGAGAACAGCGATGCAGGCCACTGCGATGACGATGAAGCCGATCCACACGGCTAACCAGTCTTCTTTTTTCCAAAGGTTGGATGCGTTGTTGTTTGCCATAATGCTCTTGTTTTAGGTTTTTGCTTTTGAATCGGGCCCTTCGACAGGCTCAGGAGGCCATTAGGCGGTCGTTGAGCCTGTCGAAACGCCGCTTGTTTTAGAACTTATAGCTCAAAATGCCGACCACACGGTGTGAGTTCTCACCAGCTTCTTTCTGTACCAGCGAATAGTCAAGTTTGAAGTTCACGGACTTCAGAGGCCAGTAGTTGATGCCTACAGTGTACCAATTTGTGCCGCCTTTTGTGATGCTGGCATCTTTGGTGAAGTGCTCATAACGGAGCACGGGCATGATCTTTTGTTCGCCAGCTTGGAAGTTGTAACCAACCACGCCATAATAACCATTGCTATTGAAATAGCCAAGGTCTTCGGGGATAACCGTATGAGCAACTCCCGTGGTGCCACCGATGTATTCGCCACGAATCACGAGGTTTCCGTCGTTGTATTGGGCACCGGCAGCCCAACGGTCGCGCGTGCAGTTGACATTGTCGTCTTTGGTGTACTTGCCATAGTAGTATGAACCGCTCAGAGTCAGGGCTTTCAAGCCGGGATGCACTTCGAGGCGGCCCACAATGTCCTTGCGGTTGTTGTTGTCGAGGTTGTTGGCACCGTTTCCATTGAACACGCCGAGGCTGTAGTCGACGATGCCGAATTTCTCTCCGTTTTGCGTTTCGACGGGGAAGAGGCTACCCGTGGCCATGATACCGAGGTCGCGACCCAAGGAACCCACGCCGCAGACATCGCTGTATCCTGTGAGTCCTTTGACGCTCTCGCCATAGTCGAAGATTTCGAGGTTGAGAGGGTTGATGGGGCTTTCGATGGAGAACGGGATCTTGAACTGGCCGACTTGGATAGCGAACTCGTTGCAGGGCTTGTATTTTAGGTAAGCGTCAACGAGCATGGGGCTGCGGGTGAAGTCGCCTTGGATCTTGTAGGTCAGACCCTTGACGAGAGTGCCGTCGATAGACATACGCACGCGGCGCATCCTGAAGGTGTTGTCAATAAGTTCTCCCTCATTGTTCAGGTTGGCTTGGTACATGCCTTGCACGAAACCGGAAATTTTGGGCATACGGTCAACCTTGCCTTGAAGGTTGTCCACTTGTTGTTGCAAATTGTCTTGTGCGCTGACACACAACGGAATGGATAGCAACATCATTCCAACGATTGTACGAAAAATGCGTTTCATTTTAGTAAGTCTTAATTCGTTTTCAATTCTAAAAAACGCTGCAAAAGTAGTAAAAATACTTATAGTAAATATACTTACTATTTTTTTCGATGAGAAAAACATGAATGTAAGTGTTTCAAATCCCTAAGAGTTCCGCATGTCCTACCATCTCCTCAAAAGTAATCTTGAACCACTCCGTGTAATGTTCGGGATGGTTTTTGATGTCTTCTTTCAAGTCGTTGAGGCTCATATATTTCCATGATTCCACTTCATCGTGGTTGATGTTGGGCGTGTCGTCGGTTTGGCCGATGAAGACGTGGTCAAGCTCGTGCTCGGTGAGGCCTTGCCCGACGGGGGCCTTATATATAAAGGTGTAGACCTCGCGCATCTCGCAAGTCATACCCATCTCTTCCATCAGGCGGCGTTGGGCGGCTTGGGCTGTCGTTTCGCCGGCGCGGGGATGGCTGCAGCAGGTGTTGGTCCAGAGGCCGGGGGAGTGGTACTTCGAGAGGGCGCGTTGCTGCAAGAGCAGTTCGCCATTTGAATTAAATATAAAAACGGAGAAAGCTCTGTGAAGATGCGGCGTGACATGCGCGGCTTGCTTCTCCATTTGGCCTATGGGCTGGTCGTTTTCATCGACTAAGACTACGTGTTCCATTTTTTTCTTTTTAAACTACGGATTTTACGGATTTTACGGAAAGTTTGGGTCGTAAATTAGCAGCTAACGCTGCGGATTGGTACGGATTGTGGGTTTAACTACGGATTTTACGGATTTTACGGAAAGTTTGGGTCGTAAATTTGGCAGCTAACGCTGCGGATTGGTACGGATGAGTTTGGGAGTGAGGTTGGGGAAACGCTTGTGATATAGGCTCTCTTGGCCAAAATTCAGCAACAGACCCATCTTTTTTCCAGTGGCTTTCACATAATGGATGATTTGTGCCTCGTGCTCGGGTAGGACATTCGAAACGGCCTTTATTTCCACAATGATTTTGTCATAGCAAAAGAAATCGGGAATGTAATATTGATTAAGCAAGACATCTTTATATTGAATTTGGATTTTTTGTTGCGCAACGAAAGGAATATTTCGCCTTGAAAACTCGATTTCCAAAGCCTCTTGATACACTGACTCCAAAAAGCCCGAACCCAGCTCCCGATGGACGCTCATGGCTGCGCCAATGATGTTGTACGTTTCGTTGCTATAAACAAGTCCTTCTCCCATTGCAGTCTGTTATCCGTATAATCAGGAAGCTTGCATCCGAAATTTATCTGAAAAATCTGTCCAATCCGCAAAATCCGTAGTTTATTAAATCAAACATTAAATCGAATATTCAGAATATCCCCATCTTGCACAACGTATGTCTTTCCCTCTATCCGGAACTTGCCGGCTTCCTTGACGGCGGCTTCGCTACCGTATTTCAGGAAATCTTCCGTGCTCATCACCTCGGCGCGGATGAAGCCGCGTTGCAGGTCGCTGTGGATGGCTCCGGCGGCAATGGGGGCGGTGTCGCCAACGTGGATGGTCCAGGCGCGGGTTTCGTCGGGGCCGGTGGTGAAGAACGAATGTAGGTTCAAGGTGTGGTAAGCGGTGCGCACGAGTTTGTTTACGCCTGGTTCGGTCAGGCCAGCATCTTCCATGAAGAGGGCGCGGTCGTCGGCATCGAGTTCGGCGATTTCGGCTTCCAACTTGCCTGCGATAATCAACATGTCCTGACCTTCCTTCAAGGCGGCTTTCACGGCATCGGAATATTTGTTGCCCGTGGTGGCAGATGCGTCGTCCACGTTGCAGACATAGATGATGGGCTTGGCCGTAAGCAATTGAATGTCTTGTACATACTTTTTGTCCTCGTCGGCCACTTTCGCGTCGCGAGCGTTGCCGAAGTTCTCCAAGGTTTCCTTGTAGACGGTCAGCACGTCGAAGGCTTTCTTGTAGTCCTTCTCGCCGTTTTTGAGCATTTTCTGGGTGCGTTCCAACTTGCGGGAGACCAAATCCAAGTCGCGAACTTGAAGCTCCAAATCAACGAGTTCCATATCGCGAACAGGGTCGATGCTGCCTTCGCTGTGGGGCACATTGGGGTCGTCGAAGCAGCGCAAAACATGGATGAGGGCATCCATCGTCTGCACCTCGGCCAAGAGCTTGTTGCCCACTCCCTGACCGCCTTTGCTCAGTCCGGGCAGGTCGACGATTTCGACCGTGGCGGGCACGATGCGCTTCGAGTGGGAGATATTGTCGATGAGCTTCAGTCGCTCGTCAACCACCTCGCACATGCCGATATTCGACTTCGAGGCAAAACCGATTTCTGCCTTAGTGTTTGATATACAATTGAATATGGTCGTCTTTCCAGTGCTTGAAAGACCGATGATTCCGCAATTGAGTGCCATAATGTTGTTGTTTTGGTGATTATGGCGCAAAAATACAAAAATTATCTTCTAAAATTCACGAAATTGGCATTATCAACACCAAGGTCGAAGCGACCGCCTGTCACGTCAATGCGCGTGCCGAGGTAGGTGAAGGCACGGAATTGGAACGTGCCTGAAACAACGACTTCGGCATCAGTCTTGTCAACCAAGACTTGCTGCACCTTCTCAAATTTGATGTAGCCACTGTAAATGCTTTCGATTTCGGGAGCATAGTAGCCTTCAAATTGTACATTGCAACTCGTTGAGGTTGTGTCGATTGTGAATGTTTTTCCATCGAGGGCGAGGAGGCTGTGATAGTCTTCCAAATGATAGGTGGTGTCAATCGGAAGGGTGAAAATCATGTTGAGGTTGGTGCCTTCGCGCCAGCCGTAGAGGGTCATGGTGAGGTGTTCGCGGTCGGCGACGAGGTAAAACGGACGGTTGCTGCCATAACTCGAGACGGAGAAAACCTGTTCGTTGATGTAGGCACCGAAAGTGTTGTATCCCATTTCGGAATAGATGGGTAGCCCAGGAAAGTCGGGGTCGCTGATGTATTGCGTTTCCTTAAAGTCTGATTTTGAGCAAGCTGTCATGGCGAGGAGCGCAGCTGCAATGATGATGAGTTTTTTCATGGCTGGTTATTTTAAGGGGATGACTAATTCGATTTGCAGTTTGCTTCCGGCAAACTTCGGCTTGGTGGGCAACATGCCTGTCGAGCCATTGATTTCAAAGAGGTGAATGAGCCAATTGAAGCCCACGCCTATGCCATTGAGGTCGCCCACTTGGAAACCTGCTCCAAAGTAGGTGGAGGCGTTCATCGGGTCGGGATTGGCGTACTTTGATGTGACCTGTCCCGCGTATGGTGCCATGCCGTCCTTGTTCAGGAAATTCACCTTGTTTCGGTTGCCAACGAGGAAATCGAGGTCGGCTTCGGCGGCCAAATACATCCTGAAGGTTTTGAGGCCGGAATTGAAATAATAGCGCAGTTCGATAGGAATACCCAAATAATGTGAATGTTGCTCGATGCCTTTCACGAGGAGGTATTCCAATTGGTTTTCGTTGTCAACTTGGAAGTAGTACCATTCTGTGTCGACGTAGTCCATTGTATGGAATACCTCTTCGGCTTGCTTGTAGCCGATGCGCTTGTAGTTGAAGCCGTATTGCAGGCCGGTGCGCAGTGCCCAATGGTAGTTCGGACTGACGATTTCATAACGAAATGAACCCTGCCAAGTCCTCATTCGGCTGTCCACATTAATATAGGCGCCCCAGCCGCCCGTGGGCCTGAAGGGTTCGAGGTTGGGCGAGAGGTGCGAGGTGAATTTCGGCCCCAACTCGACGTAAAGGTTGTGGTGCCAACTGGTTTTCGGCTCTGTTTCTTGAGCCGTGGCCGCCGTGCCCGTTAGCAGGATCAGGCACGACCAAAGGAGAATCTTTTTTCTCATGATGATGATTGTATTGGTTTGACGGTGCAAAATTACGGCTTCTGCGCATTTCCCCGACATTTTGTCAAGACTTTACAAACTATTGTGGAAAGTTAGTGCTGAAAATCAAGGGGTTGTTTGTTTTGATTACAAACTTTTTCGGAAGGATTACCAATGTGAAACTACCATTTGTTGCCCGCGTTCCAGTCGATTTTCTTGTATTCTGGGTCGAAATCCGTGTCGCGGTGCTCGAATATTGAGCCGTGGCTGAAGGCACTGGCTTCGGCTTGCCTCCGCGAGTTTTCCTGTTGCTTGTTGATGTATCGCAGGCCGAGTTTCCATAGTTTGATGTCGCCCCAAATGAAGACAATGTAGATGATTCCGCCGACAAAAGGCAGTACGCTGGCCACCATCAGCAGCCAGTCGAAAAGGCCGTGGGCGAGCATGGCCAACAGCAAGCCTGAAATCAGGTAGATGCCGCGTTTATTATGGTGGAATTTCGCCATCGAGAAGAAATAGCCCATCACCACGCCGAAAAGGAAATGGCCCGGCACCGAGAGCAAGGCACGCACCACGCCGGTTTGGAATCCGTAACTGAACACGTATTCAAGGTTTTCGATGCAGGCAAAACCCAATCCGATGAAGGTGGCATAAACGATGCCGTCGAAGTATTCGTCGAAGTTTTTGTCGCGCCAAATCAGCAGCATGAAAATGAGGAATTTTGACAGTTCTTCGGGGATGCCAGCCTCAAGAAACGCGCTGAAAAACACGGTGTTGGCAATCGCACTATTGCCCAAGGCCGAATCGATGCCTGTTACGATGACGATGTCCAAAGGGATGGCCATCATGCCGCCGATGAATGCCTTGGCGAGCGACTTGACAGGCTCTTTTTGGTACTTGTCCTGACGGTAAATGAAAACCATCAGAATGACGACCGGCAGAACGGCAATGGCAAAAAGGATGAGATAATACAGCATACTTTGATTCTTTTCTGCAAAAATACGGTTTTTATCCGTGAAAAAAACTTATTTTTGCGCAAAATTTGTTTTATGCAAGAAATGATTCTCATTCTCGACTTCGGCTCGCAGGTGACGCAACTCATTGGTCGCCGCCTCCGCGAACTGAATGTCTATTGCGAAATCCATCCTTTTAATAAGATTCCGGCCATCGGTGAGAACGTTAAAGGCGTGATTCTCAGCGGAAGTCCGTTCTCGGTGCGCGACGAAAAGGCTCCCATTGCCGATTTGTCGAACATTAAAGGCAAACTGCCTCTGTTGGGCATTTGCTATGGCGCACAATTCATCTCGCAGCGTTTTGGCGGCGAAGTGAATGGCTCCATCGCCCGCGAATATGGCCGCGCCATGCTGACGGTGGTCGATGAACAATCGCCGCTGTTCAAGGGCGTGAGCAAGACGAGCCAAGTGTGGATGAGCCACGGCGACACGATTGCCAAACTGCCAACGGGCGCGAGAATCATTGCCTCGACGGACGATGTGGAGAACGCCGCCTACAAGATAGAAGGGGAGGAGACCTACGCGGTGCAGTTCCATCCCGAAGTGTTCCACACCAAGGAAGGCCCGCAAATGTTGGCCAACTTCGCGCTCAGCATTTGCGGCTGCAAGGGCGACTGGACCCCTGACTCGTTCATTGACAACACTGTGGCGAGTTTGAAAAAACAATTGGGCGACGACAAAGTCATTCTCGGCCTTTCGGGTGGTGTGGACAGCACCGTGGCTGCCGTTTTGCTCAACAAGGCGATTGGTAGGAACCTAACTTGCATTTTCGTCGATAATGGCCTCTTGCGCAAGAACGAGTTTGAGGAAGTCTTGGATTCCTATAAGGAAATGGGCCTCAATGTGATAGGCGTTCATTCTGGCCATCTGTTCCTCGAAAAGCTGAAAGGCGTTACCGACCCCGAAGCCAAGCGCAAGGCCATCGGCTCGACTTTCATTGACGTTTTCGACGCTGAGGCGCAAAAAATTGAAGGTGCGCGTTGGCTCGCCCAAGGCACCATCTATCCCGATGTGATTGAAAGCGTGAGCGTGAACGGGCCGAGTTGCAAAATCAAGTCGCACCACAATGTGGGCGGCTTGCCCGAAAAGATGAACCTCAAAATTGTGGAGCCGTTGCGTTCCTTGTTCAAGGACGAGGTGCGCCGCGTGGGTCGCGCTTTGGGCATCAAGCGCGAGCTGATTGGCCGCCATCCCTTCCCGGGACCGAGCCTTGGCATCCGCATTTTGGGTGAAGTGACGGAAGAGAAATTGAGGATTTTGCGCGATGCCGACGACATTTTCATCAAAGGCCTGCGCAATTGGCCTTGCGAACTGCCAAGCGCATCTTATCCCAACGAAATGGCTGACAACCTGTATGACAGCATTTGGCAGGCGGGCACGATGCTGCTGCCTGTGAAGTCGGTCGGCGTGATGGGCGACGAGAGAAGCTACGAATACACCATCGCCCTCCGTGCAGTGATTTCCACCGACGGCATGACCGCCGACTGGGTACATCTGCCATACGACTTCATGGCGAAGGTTTCAAACGATATTATTAATAAGGTGAAAGGCGTGAATCGCGTGTGTTACGACATCTCGTCGAAACCGCCTGCGACTATTGAGTGGGAATGATTGTATATCAATAAAATAACAGTTCATTATGAAAAAGAGGATTCTCGTTTTCTTGCTTTTCATGTTTAGCCTGATGTTGTTTGCTCCTTCAATTCAGGCTCAGAAAAAGTCTAAAGTTACGAATAAAACTGTCATAATCAACGGCAAGGAGTATTACAAGCATTATGTGACAAATGGCGAAACCCTTTATGGCCTGTCGAAAGCCTACAAGGTTCCTGTGGAGGAGATAATTAGGTTGAATCCTTTTGTTGAGAAAGGCTTACAGGCTGGTCACAGAGTCCTCCTTCCTATCAAAGTGAAGCCGAAGCAGAATCCAAAACCGAAACCGAAACCGGCTGATAAACCCAAGACGGATTCCGTTTCGCCACCCAAGGAAACACCCAAAGTTGACCCGATACCCGAGCCTAAACCCGAGCCAAAGGTCGAACCCGAACCCGAGCCGAAGGTTGAACCTGAACCTGAGCCACAGGTCGAACCCGAACCCGAGCCGAAGGTTGAACCCGAACCCGAGCCGAAGGTTGAACCCGAACCCGAGCCAAAGGTCGAACCCGAACCTGAGCCAATAGTTGAACCCGAACCTGAACCAATAGTTGAACTCGAACCTGAACCAATAGTTGAACCCGAACTCGAGCCAAAGGTCGAACCCGAACCTGAGCCAAAGGTTGAACCCGAACCTGAGCCAAGGGTCGAACCCGAACCTGAACCAATAGTTGAACCCGAACCCGAGCCAAAGGTCGAACCCGAACCTGAGCCAAAGGTTGAACCCGAACCTGAGCCAAAGGTTGAACCCGAGCCGAAGGAGGAGCAAGTTGCGCCCCAGACCCCAGTTATCGATCCTGAGAAAAAGCCAAGGATTACTTTCAATGATAAGGAGTATTACTTGCACGATGTGAAATCGGGCGAGACTTTGGAGGCCATTTCCGAGGCCTATCATATTTCCGTCGAAAAACTTGTGCAATACAATCCCGATTTGAAGCATGGCTTGAAAGTCGGTTTGGTGCTGGGTATCCCTGTTCAAACCGAATCCGATGAAAGTGAAGCACAGGTGGCAGAACATCAAGAGGTTACGGAAACGGTGAAGCCAGTTTCGAACGAAACGATAGCGTTGGTTTCGCCAGAGGGCCTCTACACTTTGCAGCCCAAGGAAGACTTGTATGACGTTGCCAAAAGGTTCGGCGTGGATTTGTCCGACCTGAAAACCATCAATCCTGAGCTGAACAACAATCCCAAGCGCGGAACAATGATTGAAATCCCGAAAATCATCAACGAGAATGATTACATTGTGCATCATTGCGAGAAAAACGAGCGGGTGACTTCCTTGCTGAGGCGATGGAAAGTCAGTGAGTCGGAATTTAGGAAAAAGAATGTTTCGGTTGGGTCGCATGTGTTTGTGAATCAAGTGGTTCTTATTCCTATCGAGCCTATTTCAGATTTCTATTGGATTAAGAATGACATGGAATTGGTGGATGAGGAAGAACCTTCGACACACGCCGAACCGAAGTTTGACTTTGATGCAGAAATGGGCGAGATTCCCGTTTGCGTCGCTTCGCCCGAAAATGTGCAGAAGCGGTATAATGTAGCCCTGATGGTTCCGCTGTTTTTGCAAGACATTGACAACATTGAGGTTACGAAGGAAAAGGCCAAGAATCAGAAATCGCGCTCATTGGGGTTCTTGCAGTATTATGAAGGCTTTGTGATGGCCGCCGAAGCACTTGAGAAACAAGGCTTGAAGGTAGATTTGACCGTCATTGACGTGACGGACAATGTGGCTTCAGCCGAAAGTGCTTTGCGCCAGATTAGGGGCAAGGACTTGGATTTGATTGTAGGGCCGTTTTTCGGCAGGTCGTTTTCCGTCATAGAGGAGTACGCCAAGGCCAACGACATCGTCGTGGTCAATCCTTTGTCGACGCGCGTGTCGGTGATTGCCGACAACCCGAATGTGGTCAAGGTGAAGCCGGGCGACTTGGGCTTGGTGCTTACCATCTCCAATTTGGTGAAAAACAACTATTCCGATGCCAATGTGTTCATCGTCAGTCGTGAGAAGGCCTCTGACTCGACTTTCCTGAACCAGTTGGAGCATCATCTCAATCTGGCCGTCCAAGACGAGGTTACGGTTTCGGGCAATGAGTTCTTGCACTTTGCCCGCAACGAGAGTGAACGCTTGGAAATGGGCAGCCGTTTGGTGTCGACCGTCGATGTGGAGGGTCAGGTGTATTCGACCGACGACTTCCGTAACGGCAGCATGGACAAGGTGGTGCTGGCCAATCCAATCAAACGGTATGAATATAGCGACATGGGCAAACTGAAATCGCAGCTTTCGGGCGTGCGTACCAACCTGATTGTCGCCTACGGCGATGACAATGTGTTTGCTACCGGGATGCTGAACTCGTTGAGCACCGAGGCCGACCGTTTCCCCATTACCTTGGTTTGCGCTCCCGACTGGTCGCAGTTTGAGAAATTGCTTGTCGACAACCTGCTGAAAATGAACGCTATCTATGCCAGTGATTATTTCATTGACTACGAGAGCGATGCGGCAAAACAGTTTGTTCGTCGCTTCAGGAGCAAATACATGGGCGAGCCTCAAAAATACGCTTTCGAGGGCTACGATTTGGGCTATTATTTCCTTAGTGCCTTGATGCAATATGGCAGCGACGACCTTTTAGGCTGCCTGCATTGTTGCCAAATCCCAATGTTGCACACGAATTACCGTTTTTATTACAAGAACTACTTGGACAAGGGCGGCAACTATGGCAAGGAGAACCTGTATTGGAACCTTTATCAATTTGATAACGAGTTGATTAAACTTGTTCCAGTGGATCCTTTTAAGAGAGGTGAGCAATGATGAAATGGCAAATTCTTTGTTTCGTGGCTGTTTTGGTGGGCTTCGCTTCGTGTAGTGACGGTGTGGAGAAGGCCTATTGGGAAAACGGCAACCTGAAATCGGAACTGCGCTATGTGGACGGCAAGCTCAACGGCGAATGTGTTTGGTATTTCACCAACGGGCAGAAGTCGTTGCAGGCCATCTATAAAGATGATGTATTGGAAGGCCATCTCATGCGCTGGCACGCGAATGGCCAAATCGAGTCGGACTGCTGGTACAAGCAGGGGCAGTTGGACAGCGTTTGCCGCACCTATTCCGAAATGGGCAACTTGGCCTCGGAGGAGATTTACGTCGATGGCAAACTCAGCGGGGAAATCAGGAAATGGTACGACAACGGGCAGGTTTTCCAAGAAGGCCAGTATGTGGACGGCATGATGGACGGCTCGTGGTTCATCTTTTATCCCGAGGGGCAATTGGCGGCCAAGGCGGAGTACAAAATGGGCACCGGAAAACAGATTTGCTACGCCGAATCGGGCTACAAATGCCTCGAAGTGCCCTACGTCGGCAATGTGAAGCACGGAAAGGAGATTTACTACAATCCCGATGGAACAGTGATGAAAATCGTTGAGTATGAGCAAGGTGAAGTGGTTTTTGAGGACAACGACCCGCAAAATGAGGTCAAGTAAAAGAGGAAAAAGAAAATATTTCACATAATTTGGAAATTGTTCAAATAAAAATCCTAACTTTGCAGCGATTTAATAGGAACAAACAACTTTCTAAACGTTAAATAAACCTTAATTAAAGTCAAAAAATGAAAGTCAATGAAATTATGACCGCTCTGGAAGCCAAGCATCCGGGCGAAAATGAGTACTTACAGGCCGTTCGCGAAGTCCTGGAAACCATCGAAGAAGAATACAACAAGCACCCCGAATTCGAGGCCGCTAAGATTGTCGAGCGCATTGTTGAGCCCGACCGTATCTTCAAGTTCCGCGTTGTGTGGGTTGACGATAAAGGTCAGACCCAGGTCAACCTCGGCTACCGTGTGCAGTACAACGCTGCCCTCGGCGCCTACAAAGGTGGTCTCCGCTTCCACCCCAAAGTAAACGAGTCAATGCTGAAGTTCTTGGGCTTTGAACAGATCTTCAAGAACAGCTTGACCAACCTGCCTCTCGGCGGTGGTAAGGGTGGTGCCGACTTCGATCCTACAGGAAAGAGCGACGCTGAAATCATGCGTTTCTGCCAAGCCTTCGTCTACGAACTGTGGCGCAACATTGGTCCCGACCAAGACAGCCCCGCTGGTGACGTTGGCGTTGGTGGCCGTGAGATTGGCTACATGTACGGTATGTACAAGAAGCTGGCCCGTGAGCACTCGACTGGTGCTTTGACTGGCAAGAGCTATGGCTGGGGTGGTTCCCTCATGCGTCCCGAGGCCACTGGTTTCGGCGCTGTCTACTATGTGAAGCACATGGTGGAAGAGAAGGGTGATACCCTCGAAGGTAAGCGCGTGGCCCTCTCCGGCTTCGGTAACGTGGCTTGGGGTGCTGCCCAGAAGGCTTGCGAATTCGGCGCCAAGGTGGTCGCCATCAGCGGTCCCGACGGTGTGTGCGAACTGCCCGAAGGTATCAACGCTGAGATGATCAACTACATGCTTGACATGCGTGCCTCGAACCGTAACAAGGTCCAAGACATGGCCGACAAGTTCCCCGGCAAGGCCGTCTTCACTCCTGGCAAGAAGGCTTGGAGCGTGAAGTGCGACATTGCTATGCCTTGCGCTTTCCAAAACGAACTTGCTGAAGATGATGCCAAGGAACTGATCGCCAACGGCGTGAAGTATGTGGCTGAAGTCTCCAACATGGGTTGCCAACCTGGTGCCATTGCCGCTTTCCAAGCTGCCAAGATCCCGTTCGGTCCTGGTAAGGCTGTCAACGCCGGTGGTGTTGCCACCTCTGGCCTTGAAATCTGCCAGAACGCCGGTCACATCAACTGGACTGCAAAGGAAGTTGATGAGAAGCTGAAGAAGATCATGAGCGACATCTATGACCAATGCGTGAAATACGGCAAGCAAGCCGATGGCACCATCAACTATGTGAAGGGTGCTAACATCGCTGGCTTCATGCGTGTTGCCCACGCCATGATGGCTCAAGGTATCATCTAATTCCAGAGCGAAAAAGGTTTTGCAAGGCGGTCAGCATTGGCCGCCTTGCTTTTTTTGTCTTTTGGGGAATAGCTTTTTTTCTTGACTTTCCCGAAAAATTCCCTATCTTTGCACCCGACAAATAGTTCTTTAATTTATTATTTACAAACAAAATCAACCCTAACCATGGACACAAACTTACATCAAAATGCAAAGGCGCCCATGATTGCCTTGATTAAAACCAAAAACATCATGAACAACAACCTGAAAACCAAAACAAAACGCGCCGCCGCGCTGCTCTTGATGCTCGCGGCGGCGGCAGCGGAACGCAAACCGACCCCTACATCATCCTCTCCATCGACCACATGAACCAATTGGCCGAATACACCGGCAGCACCCAAGGCTTGCACTTCCGCCTTGATGCCGACTTGGACTATAAGGACGAAAATGGCGTAAATGGCTGGAATGGCGTAAATGGCTTGGGACTGGGGTTCAAAACTATCGCACACTTTTCAGGCACATTCGATGGGAATGGGCATTACATCAGTAATGCGTGGGTGTCAGGTAGTGGTCGTGACCATCATGGATTATTCGGGACATTGGATCTCTACGGCACAATAAAGAATCTAAATCTTGTAAATTTAGAAATAATAGGCCTTGTTAATGTTGGAGGAATTGTGGGAGCAATAGAGGGCGGTTATGTTATTAATTGTAAATTATACAATTGCTTTATCATGAGTACCAATTATGTTGGAGGAATTGCAGGCTATATCAATCCCCAATTAATATTCTCTGTAAAAGATTGCGTCGTTGACGAGTACTCGACAGTCTCTGGCATCGGCATCACAAATAATAGTAGTATAGGAGGCATTGTAGGCTATATGATTATAGATCATTATGCCATCGAAAACAATTATTTTTTGGGTGAGTTGAAGTTGGATGATGTCAATCATTTTCCCCAAGGGATTATCGTAGGAAATATTCCTGGATACGATCGTAATATCAATTACTATAACCCTGAACTCAATTCGGAATTGCCGTCTTCTGCGGTAGAGGGTGCCACGCCGGTCTATGGCATATATGACTGGCAAAAAGTAACTGAGGTTGTAAGCGGCGAGGTGTTATCAATACCGGTAACTCCTAATAGCACTAATTCTGATACAATCGGATACGCGATGCCTGACACTACCATCGTTTTGCGTCAGAATCCGGCCGAAGGCTATGCTTGCAGCGATTTCACGGCCCAGGGTGCAACGCTCACGCATGTTTCCAACGACATCTACTCTTTTGTAATGCCAAACAATTCGGTCACCATCTCGGCTACCTTGTGTGAGCCTATCGCCATCACTAATTCTCCCTATTTCGAGGACTTTGAAAGTCCCGCCGGAACCCTTTGGACGCGAGCAGGCCCTATCGCCGATTGCTGGAAGGGATACGCACGATATAGTGGCCATAAAGCCCCGCACAATTCCATCGGGAATTACTATGCTCCTAATTATGTACACAGCGGCGTGCAATCCTTGTCGTTCTACAATATGGGCGAAAACTATGCCCTGTTTCCGGAGTTCAGCAATCCTATATACGACCTGCAAGTCAGTTTCTGGATGAAGACGGATGGTGATAGTTCTACTGGTTCAGGTCAACTCCAATTGGGCTACATCACAGTCGAGGACGACGGCACCTGCAACACCTTCACGGAAATCGCCACATACTCCAACAATACTGACTCCATGGTGCAGTGTAGCACCACGTTGGAGAACGTGTCCGCCGAGGCACACCGTTTGGCTTTCAAGTGGAGCGCGACAAATTACATCTGCTTCATTGACGATGTGGAGATTTCCCTCAATCTTGCCCTCAAGCCCACCGACTTGACCTGTACCGAGGTGAGCGGCACCTCCGCCACCCTCACATGGACTTCCAACGCCGAAAGCTGGCAAATCATGCTGAACGACGACGAAACCAACCTCATCATGGCCGACACGAACCCCTTCACGCTCACCGGCCTTGTGCCCGAAACGTTCTACACCGCCAAGGTGCGCTCCTATTGGGATTCCGACAACCAAAGCGAATGGAGCGACCCCGTAAGTTTCTCCACCAATGGGATTTGCCCCGAAGGCATGGTCTGCATCGGCAATGGCACGCAAACCAACAACAACCTGCCCACCAGCAACTATTACAAGTACGGCCTGACCCAGCAAATCTACACCGCCGACGAAATCGGGCAGGCCGGCAGCATCACCTCCATCGAGTTCTTCAAGGCAAGTGCCTACACCATGACAAGAAACTTGGACATCTACTTGGTGTGTACCGACAAGGACGAGTTTGAAAACACAAGCGACTGGATTCCCGTCACCGCCAACGACCTCGTCTTCAGCGGCGCCGTGACCTTCGCCGACCAAGACTGGACTACCATCACGCTTGACGAGCCTTTCAACTACTACGGCACGAGCAATGTGGCCGTCGTGGTGGACGACAACACCGGCGGTTTCTCATACAGCTTGCCTTTCCATGTCTTTTCGACCGAAAAGGAACAAACCATCTTATATTGCGATAGCAACAACAACTACGACCCGACGGCTTCGCCTGGCAATGCCATCAATACGATAAGCGAGAAAAACCGCATCCGCTTGGGCATGGAAGAGTTGCCCGGGTGTGAGCGTCCCACCCTGTTGGCTGTCGACACCCTTGGTGCCACCTCCGCCACCCTCAGTTGGACGGAAAACGGCGAGGCCACGGCATGGCAAATCATGCTGAACGACGACCACACGAACCTCATCGAGGCCGACTCGAACCCCTTCACCTTGGACAGCCTCATCCCCGAAACCATCTACACCGCCAAGGTGCGCGCCCACTGCCCCGACGGCAACGGCATAAGCCTATGGAGCAGTCCCATCAGTTTCAATCCCACCCGAGCCTTCACCATCGGCGCAGGCACGGCCACTAATAACGACCTGCCCACCAACAACTTTTACAAGTATTCATACACTCAGCAGATTTACACCACCGAGGAATTGGGCGAGGCTGGACTCATCGAGCGCATCGATTTCTTCAAGAACAGCACCGCTGCGTGCAACCGCAACTTGGACATCTACTTGGTAAGCACCGACAAGAGCAGTTTCGACGGCGGCAACGACTGGATTGTAACGACCGAAGAAGACCTCGTATTCAGCGGCACCGTAAACTTTGCCGACAAAGCCTGGACCATCATCACCTTCGACAAGCCCTTCATCTACAACGGCCTGCACAACGTGGCCATCATTGTTGACGACCATACGGGAGGTTTTGTAAGCCGAACGCCTTTCCTCGTCTTCGACGCGCCCAACCAAGCCCTTTCTTCCTATCACGACAAAGGAGAAAAGGCCGTGCTCGGGCAAAAGAACCAAATCCGCCTGCTAAAGAGCGCGATGGGCGACTGCATCAACCCAACGATGCTCACCGCGAGCGAACTGAACTATTACGACGCCACGCTGACTTGGGAAGAAAACGGCACTTCCACCGAATGGGTGGTCGATTATTGGTATCTGAACAGCAGCAACGAGGAAGTGCATAACCAACTGACCGTCGCGGACAGCACGATCTGCCTTATCGAAAACCTTAGCGATAACACCGAATACCACGCAAAGGTGCGCCCTGCCTGCGACGAAAACAAGTGGAGCAACACCGCCGTATTCACCACCTTGGAGGCCTGCTCAGTGCCCGTCATCACCCTCGGCACGGTGACCGCCACCACCGCCGAACTCTCTTGGAACGGTCTTAGCGAAGGCTACACCGTAATGTACAGGGAATCAATCGTAAGAGTCGCCGGAGAGTGGCAAACCCTCAGTGTGGGCGAAGCCACCGTCACCCTCACCAATCTCGTCCCCGAAGCCGACTATGAGGTGAAAGTTATCCCGTCCTGCGACGAAACCAAGGAAAGCCCCATACTGACCTTCACCACTGCCAATCCTTGCGAAGCGCCCACCAACCTTGCCGTCGGCAACATCACGACTACCACCGCCGAAATCAGTTGGGACGGCATCAGCCTTTCGGGGTATGAGGTGGAATACTATACGGCTACCCTCATCGACACGTTGTTAAGCGAAGGCTTCGAAAGCGGCGAGTTGCCCCAAGGCTGGACCATAGAAGGCGACAACCAAGACCCAACCAAGACTTGGCGCGTGGGCGCGGGCGACGACCAAGCGTCAACCGGCACCCACAGCGGCGACTACAACGCCCTGATTACGCATAACAACAGGGATGAAGTGACCTACCTCATCATGCCCGCCTTCGACTTGGGCGACTATGACAACGCGCAACTCTCTTTCTGGTATGTCAACAGGAATTGGGCTAGCGACATCGACGAAATCGGCGTTTTCTACCGCATCGGCACGGAAGGCGAATGGAACGAACTGTGGAGCACCGCCGATGCGCACGCAACATGGACCAACCAAACCCTTGCCCTGACCGGCTTGGCCGACAACTACCAAATCGGCTTCAGGATGATAGACCATTGGGGTCGTGGCGTAGGACTCGACGACATTGTTGTCTTCCATGAACTTGCCCCTGCGGGCGAGCCAATGACCCTCACCGTGGTGGAAGGCACCACGGCCACCCTGACAGGCTTAGCCGACAACACCACCTACGAAGCGCGGGTGAAGGCCAACTGCTACGAGGCGGAATACAGCCAGCCTGTGGGCTTCACCACGCCTGCCTGCCCCGCACCCGTGGCAACCCTCGGCACGGTGACCGCCACCACCGCAGAACTCAGTTGGACCGCCAGCCTTTGCGAAGGCTACACGGTGAAGTACAGGGAGATTCCCGTCCTCTTGGAAGAGCATTTTGACGGCGACGACGTGCCCGAAGGTTGGGCGTTTGGTAATATGTCTGATTTTTTGGGAATTGTAAATACCAACTTTGCGGGCATTGCGGCAAATGAGGTGATATTAACAGGGAATAATGATGACTTAATTTTTACGCCTGCCATCGACTTGTCGGGAATCAGCGAAGTCCAATTGTCTTTCAATTTTGCTACAAAACAACGGGATGTTGACTTTGACAATCTCTTTGAAATAGTCATTAAATCTTTCAAGGGCGACATTCATTCAATGATGGGCACATGGGAAACGATTGGCACATGGAGTTATCAGAATAATAAGAGTTTTCACAGAGAACATCTCAGCGTGACTACAGCCAACTCCCATATGGGTCAGAGCGATGTGAGGTTCGAGTTCTTGCTGTATAATAGAACTAATTCAAGTTTTATGTACCTTGACGACATCGTCATTGAAGGCTCCGGCGGCGAATGGCAGACCCTTTCCGTTGCCGACACTGCCGTCACCCTCACCAATCTTAGCCCTAATTCAAGATATGAAGTGAAGGTGGTGCCCGATTGCGACGAGAACAAGGAAAGCGAACTGCTCACCTTCACCACGGCGGGGATGGAAACCTTCACCAAGGAAATCGTTGGCTACGGCGAAAGCAACGGCGGCTACTACTTGATTGCCTCGCCAGTTGTGGAACCCATCATGCCTTCCGAAGAGAACGGCTTCCTCACCAACGCCTTCGACCTCTACCGCTTCAACCAAAACGGCGTGAATGCCTTGGAATGGGAGAACTGGAAGGCAGAAGAGAACTACCACTACCCGATAGAGAACGGCAGGGGCTACCTCTACGCCAGCCACGACAGCACCACGCTCACCTTTAGCGGCACGCCCTACAGTGGCAACGGCCAAGTCACCCTTACCAAGACCGATGGCGTAACGTTTGAAGGCTGGAACCTTGTGGGCAATCCCTTCCCGACAATGGCCTTCATTGCCGACGGTCGCCCGTTCTACACTGTGAACGGCGATGGCAGCCAAATTATTGGCGTAGTCGGTCACTCTGTCGAAGTCATGGAAGCCATCTTCGTCGTTGCCGAAGAGGACGGCGAAACCATGACCTTCACCACCGAAATGCCAGCGTTGGGTGCCTCGCTTTCGCTGAATGTGATGGCCGCTGAGCCTTCTGACACGCCGACACATCGTGCTCCTACCGTCATCGACCGCGCCATCATCCGTTTCGGCGAAGGCCGCCAGTTGCCCAAGTTCCAACTCAACGGAAACAGCACCAAGGTCTACATCCCGCAAGGCGGCATGGACTATGCAGTGGTGTGCAGCGAAGGCAAGGGCGAACTGCCCCTCAATTTCAAGGCCGCCAAAAACGGCACTTACACGCTCTCGGTGAACATGGAAAACATGGATTTCGACTATCTGCATTTGATTGACAACCTCACCGGCGCGGATATTGACCTGCTGGCCGTTGAGCCTTCGGTTCCTGAGCCTGTCGAAGGACCGAACGCAACGGGGACTGGCCCTTCGACAAGCTCAGGGACCGTGGCCTCTTACACTTTCACCGCCAAAACGACCGACTACGAGAGTCGCTTCAAGTTGGTGTTCTCCGCAGACGAGGACGTCTGCGAACCCAATGAGGCGTTTGCCTACATCAACAATGGGAATATTGTCATTACAACGGACATGGGTGATGCCACATTGCAAATCGTTGACGTGATGGGGCGCGTGGTTGCTTCATATAGCGGACCCACGCGGTGTGTCTCTACGTCGGGAATGACGGCAGGTGTGTATGTCCTCCGCCTGATTGACGGGGAGAATGTCAGGACGCAGAAAATTGTGGTGGATTTCTAACAACGGGGCATACCCCGTTGTCGCTACCGCGATACTTCGCTACCGCGATACTTCGCTACCGCGCTACGAAGTTTCGGCATCAGCCAGTAGTAAATCGCTCCTTCTGGGTTGCGTTTCGCAAAGCCCCGAAGGGGCGATACTACATTTCCAAAAATATTACGCAAAATCCGTTACGCAAAATCCGTAATATTTGGAAAATGTGTATTTTTGTGGTATGAAACAAACCACCCAATGTTACTTGGAGCGCGGCAGCCAATACCTCATGCTGCACCGCACCAAAAAAGAAAACGACGAGAACCACGACAAATGGATTGGCGTGGGCGGCAAGTTCGAGGAAGGCGAAAGCCCCGAGGACTGCATGAGGCGCGAAGTGTTTGAAGAAACGGGCTTCACCGTTACGGCGTGGCGTTATTGCGGCATCGTCACCTTCGTCCACAACATCTGGCCCGCCGAGCAGATGCACATTTTCGTCTGCACCGAATGGACGGGCGAGCAAACCGACTGCAACGAAGGCGACCTCGAATGGATTGACAAACAGCGGCTTCTTGAACTTCCTTCTTGGGAAGGCGACAAGATTTTCCTAAGACTGATTGACGAGAAACGACCGTTTTTCTCGCTGAAATTGTGTTATGAGGATGAAAGCCTCCGAAAAGTGGAACTCGACGGAAGGGAATGGACTCGATAATTGCGGATTGGTACAATATTTGCTGAAAATTATCGTATTGCTTATCAAGAGACAACATATTATGAAAATCAACACATTGAACAAGTTGAACAAGCGAATCTTGGCCTTTTTCGGGATTTGCCTTGTGATGGCTGCAATTTCGCCGCGTCTTGCTGCCCAAACCATAGTCAACGCGGATTTTGAGAGTGGCAACACGGGCTTTATCACCGATTATTCCTATACCGCAACGGGCGAAGTGGGCGAGGGGCATTATTGCATTGATGTCACTGCACAGGGCCACGGTGGAGGCACTTTGGGCGGTTGGCCTGATATTCGTGGCTTTGGCGGTTCGGGCAAATACATGTTGGTCAATGGTCATGGCGGGACAATCAATCCTACAAAGATTGTCTGGAAGCAAACGGTCAATGTCACTGCCAACACCGATTACATTTTCTCCTGTCAGGTGGTGAACTTGGCACAGTCTTTTTTCGGCTATAGCCCCAATCCGGCCAAATTGCGGCTGAAAATCAACGGAAGCAATGTGGGTGTCGATTGGACCATCGCGCAAAACAACGAGTGGCATGAGTGGTCGAACACATGGAGCAGCGGCAGTGCAACCCAAGCAACTATTGAGATTTATGATGTTTATACGGGCAATTCGGGCCTTGGCGACGACTTCGGCCTCGACCATTTCCAACTGACCCCACAAGCCACCTACAGCGTGAATGCAGTGGATGACGATGCCTCGGTTTGCTTGTATAGCACAGTTCAGATTGACATTTTGGCCAACGATATCATCACGCCGAGTGGCCAGCAGTCGGGGGCGACGGTTCAAATCATCCAGAATCCGCAGCATGGCACTGCCACATGGAACAACAACACCCGAAAGATTCAATATATGTTTACTGATGCCTCATATTCAGGTGATTTGGATCAATTTAAGTATCGGGTGACGATTCCTCACGGCGAAATGTCGGAGGCTTGGGTGTATGTGACGACGAGCAAACAACCCAATGTGGGCTGGATTGACCCTCCGACAACGATTTGCGCAGGCGGCCCTTTGGGAATCCCTGTGCCAACGGTCGTACCTGCCCAAGGAACAGGGCAATGGGAATACAGCCCAACACAAAATGGTACGTATTCGCCCATTCCTGACCCCAACAACATCCCGATTTCGATGAATGGCAACTATGTTCGTTTTTCGGCCACCAACGACTGCGGTACGGGTAGCAGCAATTCAGTACAAATCTCGGTGACGAATGGCCCGACTTTCACGGGGCAAACGCCACAAGTCCAGCCATTTTGCGCAGGCACCAATTTGACTTTGACCCCTCCCGCTTTCAATGCCAATGGCGCTCCGATTGTTGAACAAGGATGGGTGATTTCGCAAACGGAAAACGGTGAGTATCAGCCATTCAGCCTGAACAACATACCTGCTACCTACAACGGTTGGTACATCTGCTACATGGTGGAAAGCAGTTGCGGTAGCATCTACAGCACCCCCAAACGTCAGCTGGTGGTGAACGTTGCGCCCGACGTTACGGGAACGCTGCAAGCACCCGAGGCCATTTGTGCCGGAGAAGACTTGAGCCTGACCATTCCGACTTATTCAGGCAATGGCACAGGTTCATGGGAAATTTGCCAAACGCAAAACGGAACTTTCCAAACCTTTAATCCTCAGAATGTTCCATCGACCTACAACAATTGGTATATCCATTATAAGGTGAGCAATGACTGCGGCAGCGATGTGAGCGATGCAGTGCAAATCCATGTGAACGACGCGCCCACCATTGCCACACCTGCTACGCCACAAGCCATTTGCGCTGGCTTTAGTTTCAACTTGACCACACCCACCATCCAAAACAATGGCTCTAATGTCACGAGTCAAGGGTGGCAAATCTACCTCAACGGTTCATGGCAGACTTTGACAAACAGCAATATTCCCTATAGTTATAATGGTTGCAATATCCGTTATTTCGCTGAGAATGATTGCGGTACGACCAATAGTGCCAGCGTTCAAGTCACGGTGAACGACGAGCCTATTGTCGGGGCCATCACCGCACCTTCGGGCATTTGCGCAGGCGAGTCCTTCTCCTTGACTGCCCCGACCGTGGATTGGCGGCACACCAACCAAGGCACGGGCAGTTGGGAAATCGCACCGACCTCATCAGGTGATTTTATCGCATTGAACAACAATAACATACCTTTCATTTACAACGGCTATTACATCCGCTACAAGGCCGTCAACGGGTGCGGAACTGCTTATTCGTCCAATGTCGTGCAGGTTACGGTGTATTCCAACGCCCCGACCTACGACACCATTACGGCTTGTGATGTGTATCAATGGAACGGCCAGAATTGCAACCATACGGGTGACTATCAGGCCAATGTGCAATCGCCCGAAGGATGCCAGATTGTGGCGCACCTGCATTTCATTATGAGCGATGCCTACACGGAAACGCAAACCGTTTCGGAATGTGGTGCCTACTATTGGCCAAAGAATGGTGTAACATACAATGCTTCAGGAAATTATGAATATACCGTGGAAAGCGGGAATCCATTGGTCTGCGACAGCATTTTCACGCTGAACCTGACCATCAACAATGCGCCTGAAATCTTGGGAAACCTTGCTGCACCCAATGCGGTTTGTGCGGGCAGTGCGTTGCAGGTGACCGCCCCTCAATATGCAATGAACCATGCCAACGGAGGCGATGCCCACTGGGAGTATGCATCTTCTCCCAACGGGCCTTTCACCGCTTTCGACCCCACGACGAATAACCTTGGCTATGGCAACTATTACCTGCGTTTCGCGGTTGTCAACGATTGCGATGAGGCCTACAGCAACGTGGTTCCCTTCAGGGTGAACGACAAGCCGGAAGTGCAGGGACATCTCGGGGCGTTCCAAGTTTGCGAAGGCAGTCCGCTCGACTTGCCAAATGTGAACGTGATTTGGAAAAACGAGAGCGGCGACATGCGCATACGCGAATGGCAGATGGCCACCACGCAAAACGGTGGTTATGAGCCATTTGACTCTACTATGGTGATGCAGTCCAACTTCAATGGCTACTGGATAAAGTTTGTGGCGCGAAACAATTGCGGCGAGGATTTCATTGGCCCCGTGATGATTACCGTCCTGACGGTTGAAGACCAGTGGCTTGAAACCATCACGGCCTGCGATGCCTATACGATTCCTGAGACAGGAGAAGTTATAACACAAAGTCAAACGGTTGAATATGAGGTTTTTGAACCTTGCTATCACATCGTTCACCAACCTGTTGAAATCAATTACAGCAACCATGTGACGGATTCTATCACTTGGTGCCATGAGGAGTATGTTTGGAACGGAATGACCTTCTACCATTCCGACCAAACACAATTTGCCACCATTACCCTGAGCAATCAGTTTGGCTGCGATAGCATTGTGGATTTGAAACTCGACTTCGACGAATACGCCTCCTATACCCATGCCAGAACTGGTTGCGATTCATACGTTTGGGAAATGAAGCCCGACCATACCTATACTGAAAGTGCCATCGACTCCGTGTTTGTGCCTGCTGTCGGTCCCGATGATTGCGACACTTGGTATTATCTCGACCTTACTTTGGGCCACAATACCCTCATCGACGGCGGCGAAAGGACGGAGTGTAGCGGCTTTGTTTGGCATGGCGTGCCTTATTATGAGGATGCCGTCATTTATGATTCCTTGCAGACCGCAATCACCCACTGCGACAGCATCATTGCCTACCAATTGAACATCATCGCGCCGAGTTATGGCGAGGAAAGCATAGAGTCTTGTCGCCCCATTTGGTGGCAAGAGCATTATTGTGAGGAAGAAGGTGATTATCAGCATGTTTTCCAAACGGCGCAAGGCTGCGACAGCATCGTCACCATGCACTTCAGTCTTACGCCTGAGATAGTGAAACAGTTGGATACCTTGGCTTGCGAGGCTTTCTCGTGGTATGGCAATTATTTCAGTGAGAATGGGCAAGCCTCACACACTTTCCTGACCCCAGCCGGCTGCGATAGCACGGTCTATTTGAATGTGAGTTTCCTCCAAGCGGATATTCTTGATGACGAGCCAGTCTCGGCGTGCAACTCGTACACTTTCCATGGGATTACCTACGGGCCGGGCATCCACGAAATCTACCATGATACCGTGTTTGCACCAAACGGGTGCATCAGCGAGATACAATTGCTGAACCTGACCGTTAAGGATTCGGAACAGATGGGAACCATTTCAGGTGCCTCGTCGGTGTATGTGGCTTCCAACCTGATTAGCGGCATTTATCGCTACGAGATTGACATGACGGGCTTGACAGACTCCGTTTCTTGGTCGCTTTCCAATTCGGATTGGCAGATTGTGGAATCGGGAAGCGGTTTCTGCCGCGTCTTGGTCACAACGCAGGGAACCGCCATCCTGACAGCCCATTTCCAAGTGGAGGAATGTGGCGAGATGGAGCGCACTTTCGTCATCAATGCGGGCTTCTTCGATGTGGAGGAGATGGAAGGCCGCCGACCAAGGGAACGGTACACATCGAGGCCGAAGGCATCGAGGGCGTCCGCTTGACGAACATGATGGGCCAAGTGCTTGAGATGCGCGAATTTGGCCGCGCTGACAGCCTCGAATTGAACCTCAACGGCTATGTGCCTTCTGTGTATCTGCTTGAAATCAAAACTGATAGGGGAGTTGCGAAAAAGCGTTTGGTGTTATGTCGATAATTCCTAATTTTGCCGTCAAAAGTAACAGCGTATGAAAAGAAGTTTAATATTGTCGTTTGTATTGGGACTGATGGCTTTGTTGGCCCAAGCCCAACCCGTTACCATCACTCCGCCGTCGGCCACCATCGATCCGGGTGAGTCGGTGACTTTGACTGCATCTGGAGCGATGTATTACCAATGGTCGCCTGCCACGGGACTTTCCACCACCGAAGGACCGGTCACGGTGGCTTCGCCGGCAGTGACGACCACCTACACTTGCGAGGGCTATGCCCCAGGCGCGGAAAGCGTGGTGAACGGCGACTTTAGCCAAGGCAACACGGGTTTCACTTCGGCCTACGAGTACAACTCCAACCTTTGGAACGAAGGCACCTATTATGTGGACTCAGATGCGAGTCTGCATCACGAGAACTTCCACGGCTACGGCCACGGCGACAACGGCAATTTTATGATGGTCAATGGTGCCATCAGTCCGGGCACCAATGTTTGGACTGAGCAAATCACCGTGGTGCCCAACAAGTATTATGCGTTCTCCACATGGGCCTGCACCTTGGCGGGAGGCGCATCGCAAGTGGCGCGGCTACAGTTCAGCATCAACGGCAACCAAATCGGCGATATTTTCTCTGCCCCTGATCAAACGATGGTTTGGCAACAATTCTACGAACTTTGGTACAGCGGCAACTCCACCTCCGCCACCATCACCATCCTGAACCAAAACACGGGCGGCGACGGCAACGACTTCGGCTTGGACGACATCTCGTTCCGCGAACTCGTTCTTGTTGGAAGTCCGACCTGCACCGTTTATGTAGGTTCCATGACCGCCACGGCCACCGCCGACGACACGGAACTCTGCGAAGGCGAATCGACCACGCTGCACGCACTGCCTGCGGGCGGTAGCGGCAACTACAGTTACAGTTGGACACCAGCCAACACTTTGGTCAATCCCAATGGTCAGCATCCCGTGGCTACGCCTTCCGTGGGCACAACTACCTACACCTGTCAAATCACCGATAATGGTTGGGGCGGGTCGCAAAATGTCAGTGTTACCCTCGTGGTGCATCCCAACGAGGAGGAGCATGTGTATGAAACCATTTGCGAAGGCGATACCTACGACTTTTATGGTCAAATGGTCAGTGATCCAGACGTGTATGAACATCACGAGCAAACCCAATTTGGTTGCGACAAGACCATCTATTTGCATCTGGACAATTGGTCAACATACGACGAGATTACCATCACCGCTTACATCTGTTCAGGCGAGAGTTACAATTTCTATGGCACTGAATACAGTCAGTCGTGCCAAGAGGCCTACACCGACCAAAGCATCCACGGTTGCGACAGCATCGTCCGCCTCAATCTGACGGTCTATCCGCCCAACGACACTACATTGGTTGACCCGAGCATTTGTATAGGCCAGACATATAATTTCCACGGTACACTTTACGACCAAGACGGCCAAATCGCCTATTTCGACACCATCGACAACAACGGCTGCCTGAAGGTGGAGAAGTTGGTGCTCACCGTCGACGAGTACCAAATGCCGCCCGTTGTGAACCAATACGAGTGCTACGAACATGGCTCAACGCCTTCGTGGTATTGGGACAAGACAGGAACGACCTACCATGAAGACACTTACGACGAAATCATTCTCGACGACCCCAACGGTGGCTGTCCCATCAAGCATAGGCTGAACCTGAAATTCCATGAGGAATACTACAATGAGGAGAACAAGACGGCCTGCGTGGAATACTATTGGCCCATCACGGGGCAGACTTATACGGAAAGCCAAAACGGCATCACAAGAACCTTCCATTATGCCTTCGGCGATGTGGAATGTGACAGCACATACGTCCTCAATTTGACCATCGCCGATTATGAAACTGTGGAATTTACCGTTGGGGATGACAAGAATTGCAACAGCTACTTTTGGGACCCGCAGGGACTCCCTTATACAACAGAAGATGCTTACGACCCTGAAAACCATGTTTATACAGAGTCTGGCGAGTATCAAAGAACCTATAAGAACCAGATGGGATGCGACAGCGTTGTCACTGTCCATGTCGATTTTGAATACACGCCCCATCCGACCGACATCTACCCGATGGATGACGCAAACACGGCGCCGCATTGGGTTGTGACTGCCACGGAGTTCCAAATCAACGATTATGATTTCCACCTGTGGGATACCAATCCGCATTGCTCGTGGGATACCGTTTATTGGAGTTTCGACAAGCCCTTGCAGTGGGTGCTTGAGCCTTTTGGTGAACGCGGGAAATGCTGCAAGGTGTATGTGCTTGAGCATGAGAATGACACCATTTGGCTGAGTGCCCGTGCCATCAACCGTTGTGCGCCTGAAGGAGGCGTTGAGCAACGGTATTGGTTCGTTTGCTCCTTCTACGGAGTGGACGAAAACGGTCCTGCGTCAGGCTCGGAGGCCTTCGGTTTCAATGTCGTCCCGAATCCAAATAATGGGCAAATGACACTTCATTTTGAGCGTCTTACGGGCAAGATTGATGTCAAAGTCTATGACATGAGAGGCGAGTTGGTTGATGATTTCCAGACTTATAACGGACTGGAAATGAATACAATGCACTATGAAATGAAAGGAAATGCCGACGGCATCTATTTCTTCGTGGCCACGGGCAAGGAAGGCACTGTGGCACGAAAAGTGGTTGTCGGCAGATAAAACATTGACTATGAAGAAGAAAAACATCATTTTGGGTTTGGGGCTGTTTTTGGCGGTAGGTTTGGCCCTGAGTTCATGCACCAAAAACGATGACAGCACTATTGTTCCCATTGGCACTGAGGATTATGTGAAACCTTTTACATCGGTTGTGGATTTGGTTTTTTCGTCGGTTCCCGAAGCGACAAAAACCCAGTTTTTGCAAGACTTTGGCGACCTTCCCGACGGTCCCGTGCCGCCCAAGATTGAGGGCAGTTTCAAAATGAGTCCCAAGCAGCGTGTGGCTACCAATACTGGTTTGCCCGTGCCGACGATTGAACAACCTGACCTGTTGCTGCGTTTCTCAAATCAGCACAATGAGTTGATACAGTTGGACTTGAACGAATCTACTGAGAACTTCTCCGATACGGTGTTTGTTCGCGGCAACGACAATGCCTTTACCGTTTATTTCATTGAGAACAAGGCTTATGAGGTGCCGCTGGGCGGGGCAGTGTATCATGTCAAGATGGAGCGTGGTGTCATTATGAAAGGCAAAATGACCGACAGGGGAATTTCAGATTTCCGTTATGCCACCATTGTCAAGAAGGCCGAGGATGACTCAGGCGGCCTCATTGATCAGTATGATAGCGGTACCTATTTCATTTATAAAGACGGCGATGGCGTGGCCGAAAAATTCGATTGGTAAATTTGGCGTTATGAGAAAGTGTTTGATAATCATAGGGATAGTTCTTGGTCTTGGCTTGGTTGCGGAAGCCCAAATGCAGCAAAAGGCAACGGAAAGCAAAGCAATTGCCATAGGCATCAAAGGCGGAATCAATATTCCTCGAATGTATTATTTTCACAATAAGCCGTTGAGCCAATTGCCTCAGAATGTTGCTTTTACACCGATGGGAGGTCTGTTCATCGATATTCCTTTGGGCGATGCTTCCATTGTTTCGCCTGAGTTCGTCTATCTAAAACGCGGCACCGACCTTTCCTATGAGCATCGTTCAGGCATGATGGTACATTACACGATGTCGGTCCATTACGTCGATTTTCGCTTGCCTTTTGAGTTTCGTTTGCCCGTGAAGCCCTATTTCCAGCCTTATCTTGTGGCTGGTGCCGAAGTTGGGATGCGTTTGGGCGGACAGATTCACATGGACCGCACTGCGCCCGCCGCTTTAGACCAAACCATCAATGTTGGCGATGCCAACATGGGCTTGATTCATGCAGGCGCGTTTGCGGGGGTGGGCATTCGCAGCAGGATTCCTTTGGGTAGCCGCGACTTGATTCTAAAGTTCAGTGCCTCAGTGCATCAAGGCTTGCTTGACACCTATTCCAAGGCCGAAAAAGAAGGGAGTGTGCCAGCCCAGAATGTCAATGCTTACCAACCGAAAGGATTCCGTTTGCCGCAAGGTTTGGAGGTTTGTTTGGGCATTGCCTTGCCGCTTGAGCGCATTGACGATGCTTGCTCGACCTTTTCCGGCGACCGCTATCGTCGCAAAAGCAGTCGGGGCAGATTGTTCGGTTTCTGAAGATTTCGTATTTTTGCGCCTCGAAATGAATTGACCGATGCGTTTCCTTTATCCGAATATGCTTTGGGGCCTGTTCGCCCTGCTGATTCCCATCCTCATCCACTTGTTCAACTTCAGGCGGCACAAGTTGGTGTATTTCAGCAATACCGCCGTGCTACGCAACATCCAACAGGAAAACGCCAAGACCCGCAAGTTGAAATATTTGGTCACGCTGCTGCTGCGATGCTTGTTCATTGCAGCATTGGTGCTGGCTTTTGCTTTTCCGTATCAGCCTGAAAAACAGTTGAATGTAAACGCATCAGATAACCTCATCGGCATTTACATCGACAATTCGATGAGCATGAAAGGACAGTCGCAGCGCACCACTTTGATTGAGGATGCGCGGCAGTCGGCGCGTGATTTGGTACACAAACTCAATCCATCCAACCGTTACTTGCTGATGACCAACAGTTTCGAGATTCAGAATGAATATCCCATGAACCAAGAGGAGATGCTCGACCAACTCGACCGCATGAATACGGACGGCGCACCCGTGCCGATGGGGGAGGTGATGGACCGTTTTGAAATGTTGGCCAAACAACACGGATTTTCTACTTCGGCATTGTTTGTTTATTCTGATTTTCAAGAGAATACATTTGATTTGACCGCAGCCAAGGCAGATACTACGATGCAAGTCGTTGTGATGCCGATGCTGCCTGAGTTTACGAGCAACATTTACATTGATTCGGTGTGGTTGGCTTCGCCCATTGTGCAGGTCGGCTTGACCAATGATTTGATGGTTCGCATTGTGAATCAGGGAGATAAGGAAGTGAAAGGCCTGCCAGTCAACTTCACGATGAACGGAACGATGGCAGCCTCCACGACAGTCGATTTGGAGAAAAATGGCTCGGCTGAAATCGGGATGCAGTTTGTGGTGGAGAACAACGGCGAGCAGCGTTGCAGTGTTTCCCTGATGGACCATCCCATCACTTTCGATGATGCCTACGACTTTGTAATCAGCGTGAAACCAAGCCTTTCGGTGATTGAATTAGGCACGGAAAGTTCCGCTTGCTCCCTGCTTTTCGACGACGATGAGCAATTCAAATATGCTTTGATGGAGCCTTCGCGCTTCGATTTGGCCGCGATTACAAAAGCCCAGTTGCTGATTGTGAACGAAACCGCCGTGATGAATGAAACTTTGCAGCAAACCTTGTTGGATGCCGTTTCGGAGGGTGCCAGCCTTATGGTGTTCCCTTCGGTTGACGACCCGAAAAGCAACCGCTATCTCTATGGAAAACTTGGACTTACATTGATGGAAGCCGACACCAACAGCACATCGGTTGAGGATTTGGCTTTGCAGCACGCCTTCTTCAGCGACATGATTCTCGACTTGCCCCAGCACCCCGACCTGCCCAAGGTAACGTCACATCCGCCTGAAAACCAATGGCCTCGCCATGCCCTTGCTGACCTTGCAGAACGCCGACCCGCTCTTGATGATGGAAACAGTAGGGAAGGGGCAGGCCTTTGTGATGGCCACCGCCTTGAACCCGATTTGGAGCGACTTGGCCGACAATGCCATTTTTGTCCCAATGATGGTCAAAATGGCTTTCATGGGCGGCAAGATGGACAAGATGTCCTACACCATTGGAATTGATAAAATGCTTGTTTTGAGCGATTTGAACCTTGAAGGCGACCGTCGTTTCCTCTTTTCCAATGCTGAGCGCACATTTGAATTGATGCCTGCCTCTGAGGTCAGAAACGGCAAGGTTTATCTTTATCTGAACGACAATCTGCCCGAATCCGGCTTTTACGATTTGCTTGTCAATGATACTTTGAATCGTGTCACCGCTTGGAATGAGAGCCGTATTGAATCCAAAATGGTCTTCGCCGACCGCAACGACATTGAGCCACAATTCAAAAAGGCAGGTTTCGATGTTGCCGCCGTTTTGGACACCTCCGACTTCGCCACCGCCGACCTTGTTGAAGCTATGGCGCATCAGTCCTCGCAATGGAAACTATTTGCCTTGATTGCTTTGTTGGCGTTGTTGGGCGAGATTGCCGTTTTGCGGTTTTGGAAGTGAGGCGGCGTGAAACGCGGGGATTGAAATCCCCGATGGGGTAGGGCCGCCCTTTGACTTCGTCGAATCTGCGATTTCAGGGCTTTGTAGGATGAACAAAATGAGAGAATTAGGAAAACACCCGCGTTATCTCCGCGACTTGCTCTTGCACCACACGCAAAAAGAACTCCATTGCGATGAGCAACAAGACTTTGCCGACTTTGAACTCAATTTGCGACCCACCACCGACTTCAAGGGACAGTTGCTTTCGCAAGGCGCATGGCTGAAAGTGCTTGAACCGCAATGGTTGGCCGATGAAATACGGCAATGGCATGAGGACGCGGCGGGGATATATAGGGAATAAAAGCCGATAATTATTCCGTCAGAAAATTGTCGATAAATCGGATTGTTCCGTCAGAAAAATGTCAAATATCCACATTATTCCGTCAGAAAAGTGTCAATAATTTGGAATATTTCGTCAGAAAAGTGTATTTTTGCGGTCTTAAACTTGAATAACAACACAATATGCTGAGAAGAAAAATAGAAGACCGGCTTCTGGAATGGAAACAAATGCCAAATCACAAACCATTGGTAATTAAAGGCATACGCCAATGTGGAAAAACATTTATCGTACAATATTTTGCCAATAAGCATTATAAAAGCGTGGTGTATGTCAACTTTGCGCTTCAGCCGGAGAAGAAAGATGCATTTGTCGGGTCAAAAGAGGTGGACTCTATTTTGATGAGTTTGTCTGCCATGATGCCAGAGGCGGAGTTTATTCCAAACAATACATGCCTGATTTTAGATGAGATACAAGAATGTCCCGATGCACGAACCGCTTTGAAATCGTTTAAGATGGATGGTAGGTTCGATGTTATCGCTACAGGGTCGTTGCTTGGAGTGAAGGGCTACGGAGAGAAGCAGAAGGAAGAACCAGGTCGCCAGCTTGGCAAGAACTCTATTCCAGTCGGATATGAAACGATAATCGAAATGTACCCGCTTGATTTCGAAGAATTTCTTTGGGCCAATGGGATTCGTCCTGAATTGATTGAAATGCTTGGCGAGTGCTTGAGAGAGGGAAAGTCAATTCCCGAAGGAATACACCAAACCATGATGCGCCTCCTCAATCGTTATGTTGTGGTGGGCGGATTGCCTGATGCTGTCAATACATTTCTTAAGACGAAGCATATAGGTAAAGTGACAGAGGTGCTTCGATCCATTATCTCTGAGTATGAGGATGATATGGTGAAATATGCCAAAGACGAGGACAAGCCATTCATCAGGGAATGTTTTGAATCGATACCGAAACAACTTGCCAAGGAGAATAAGAAGTTTCAGTATGTAACCATCAAAAAAGGGGCGAGGGCTTCGCGCTATGCTGGCTGTTTGCAATGGCTGGAGGACGCGGGTATTATTGCACGATGCTACAACACAACAATTACAGAGCTCCCTTTAGGTGGGAACGCTATAGAAGACTGCTTTAAAGTATATGTTACGGATATAGGTTTGTTGTTGGCCATGCTTGATGAGGGAACAAGGGCTGATGTTCTTGGCGGAAATCTCTTGGGATATAAAGGAGCGATTTTCGAGAATCTGATGGCTGATTTCTTAAAGAAGAAGGGAATGAAATTGTATTATTTCCACAAGGAATTCGGACTTGAACTTGATTTTTTGGTTCGTTATCACGGGGAATGTGTTCCGTTGGAAGTGAAGGCCCGATCGGGCAAGGCAAAGAGCCTTTCAACGGTATTGAAAAACCCAGAACACTACCATGTAACACATGCTGTCAAATTTGGGAACTATAATATTGGCAGAGAAGGTGCTTTGCTGACGCTACCGTTGTACATGGGCTTTCTTCTTGATTTTGAATCAGATGAAAATGTCCAATTAGAAGATTTGGATATTGAAGAGGCCAATCGGATTGCAGCGGAGTTTCTTCAAGGTTCAGAATAAAACCGAAAAAACTCTGAGCTTGTACCGCGATTTGAAACAACCAACCTCTATTTTTGCAGTGTAATTTGACGAAAAACCTTTACCTTTGCGCAAAACTTTCCACGATGGACTACAAAAAACTAAAAGAAGAGCCGCTGAAAAGTGCGGTGCAGCAGGACTTATTCAACAGTTACAAATACACCCAAATCGGCAACATCGACTTCGTGATTGCCAAAAACATCGTCGAGCGGGGGCAAACCTCGATTTTCGACGAGTTTGAGAACGACGACTTGAAGTCGCTGCTTTGGGCCGAGGCCAAACAGGGCACACAGCACGACATTTTCGAGTCGTTTGTGCAACTTATCCTCACCATCGGGAAGGAGCGCACCTTCGAGAAATACCTGCCGCCCAAATACATAGGCGCATTCGACGCGGAGAAGTTCGCCTTCATCGAGTACCACGAAATACAAGGCATCTTCTACCAAAACGACTTCAACTGGAACGTGACGCCCTCGAACCACGACACCAAGGAGTTCCGTTAACTCTATGCGCTTTGCAAAAACCTGCTTGAAGAAAACAGCATTCTTTTCTATTTTGAAACACAAACCGCTGAGTTCAAGGAGTTTATCAAACTGAATTTCAAGACGGACAAGGAGGCGACGGAGAAGATTTCGGTCACGAAAAACAACTTCACCTTCGTGTTCCAGAAGTGGAGCGACAAGGTGAGGCCGACGATTTCGGTGGATTGGGCCAAGGCCAACAAGGCGGGCATCATCTCCGCCGACTTCTTCCTTGCCGACCTGCTTTCGAGCAACGAGGAGTCGCTGAAGGACTCGCTTTATGTGGTGCTGCGCAAGACCAAGTACGAACTGGCCAAGAAGATTGACGAGATGGGGCTGGTTTCCACTTCGTCGGTGGGTTTCAACGACAAGCAGAAGGCCTACAAGCAGTTTTGGAGCATCTATGCGCGACCGCCCAAGGAGGAATACTGGAACTACATCATCGGGCGACGCGACCTGCTTGTGCCGCAAGACATCCGCGAGCGCAAAGGCTCCTACTTCACGCCCCAGATTTGGGTGGAGAAGAGCCAGCAATATTTGGCCGACGTGCTTGGCGAGACTTGGCAAGACGAGTATTTCATTTGGGACTGCTGCGCCGGCACGGGTAACTTGCTGAACGGCTTGACGAACTACGACCGCGTGTGGGCCTCGACCCTTGACAAACAAGACGTTGACGTGATGATGGACCGCATCGCCAACGGATGGAAGATGGCCGAAAACCACGTGTTTCAGTTCGACTTCCTCAACGACGACTTCTCGAAATGCCCCGAGGAGCTGCATGAGATTTTGAACGACGCGGAAAAGCGGAAGAAATTGGTGGTTTATATTAATCCGCCGTATGCGGAGGCTGCTAATGCAAGGACTTCAAGCGGAACGGGAACAAATAGAGCGGGCGTAGCCCGTGGAAATGTAATCCATGAAAAATATAAAGACATTATGGGACTTGCTCAAAATGAGTTATTTGCCCAGTTTATGATTCGTATTTTCAAAGAATTGGAAGGCTGTATTATTGGACAGTTTTCCACCGTGAAGATTCTTTCTTACCCAAGTTTTGGAAAATTTCGTGAGACATTCAAAGCAAAACTCAAAAAGATGTTTATTGTTCCAGCCAATACATTCGACAATGTAAATGGTAAATTCCCTATAGGTTTTTGTGTATGGGACACGAAAAACAAAGAGTATATAGAAAACTCAGAATCTGATATTTATGATGCAAATGGCAATTCGTTAGGGATAAGAAACTTTTATGCTTTGAAGAATACAAAGCCGCTTACTAAATGGCTTCAGCAATTCCATGACAAACAAGGAGAGATGCTTGCATATCTACGTATGTTGGGCTCAGATGTTCAAAATTCAAGTGGAGTTTTTATCGCTCTTGAATTATCAGCCAACGATTTTAGAGAAGTAAAATATACAATAATCACACGCAAGAACCTTATACCGCTTTGTGTCTATTTTGCGATTAGACACAATGTTGAAGATACATGGATTACGCACAACGACCAGTTTCTCTTTCCGAATGATGGTTGGAAGATAGATTTGGAATTTCAGACAAATTGTTTGATTTATTCTTTGTTTCATGACAAGAATCGCATTTTGTCGCAACAAGGCATCAACCATTGGATTCCCTTCACCCGCGAGCAGGTGGGCTGCCGCAAGACCTTCAAATCGACGTTTATGGCGGACTATCTTAATGGGAAATTCAAACCTACGGAAGGGCAAGGTCTGTTTGGGGTAGAGACTGTGTGTACACCATCTCTACAATCCATGTCGCCCGAGGCGCAGGCAGTTTACAACGCGGGGCTTGCCTTGTGGCGTTATTACCACAGCCAGCCCAACGCCCTCGCCGATGCTTCGTTCTACGACATACGCCTGCATTTCCAAGGCACCAACGACAAAGGCACTATGAACGCCAAGAGCGATGATGAAACCTACACGGAGCTTATTTCAGACTTGCGCGAGAAGATGAAACTTTTGGCCAAGCGGATTGAGGCTAAGGTTTATGAATATGGGTTTTTGAAGTAGGGGGGGGCGCTGTCGGGGATTGAAATCCCCGATGGGGTAGGTCCGCCCTTTCTTTAAGTTTGCAGCGTAATTCGTACAAGGTTAATTCTTACCTTTGTTGTATGAAGGGAGGATCGACTTCCGGAGGGCAATCCAGCACCCTTT
>CACZZO010000003.1 GCA_902785755.1 uncultured Bacteroidia bacterium
CGCCGCGGCGATGATACTGCGGGAGACCGTGGGAAAGTAGCTCGCCGCCCACCCACAACGGGAACCCTTCCAGAGAGACCTGGAAGGGTTTCCTGTTTTAGGGAGGCCGCCGTTTGCACGGCGTGCATCCATATATACCCAATGAAATCACCGCCAAAAAATCGATAAAACCCAATGCGTCAAGTCTGCAACATTTTTACTAATTTTACAGCCAAATTCTGAGGTATGGCCAAGAGATTGGTGGTTGTTTTCATTTTACTGATTTCCAGTTTATTAGGATTTTCACAAAATCCCAATCAAGATAGTATTGCGCCAAAAAAACCAACCCCTCGCCCTACCCTTCCCATCGATTCCACCTTCGTCACGTACAACGCCTTACAGTTCGACAGCATCTATCTGAACGCCTCCAAGGTCATCGACACCACGACTTTCCATACTGCCATCCATGAGGTTTTGGAACGCGAAAACACCATCTACAGCACACTCAGCAACACAGGGCTTGCACATAAATCGATGAGGTTCAACTATTTGCATCAAGTTGGATTCGACATGACCTTGCCTACCTTTTCCGCCATGATGCAAAACGAAAGCTCGTTGGTGACTTACATGTCGGTTCTCCCCTACTCCGAAATCCGCTATGTGATGACCACCGCTGACAAAGAGCAGCACCTCAACGTCAAATTTGGCAGGCAGTTCTCCCCTCGCCTATTTGTCTCATTTGCTTTCAATTCCGATTTCTCGCCAGGCGTGTTCAAGAACAGCAGAACCCTCAACAACTATTTCTGGCTCAATGCGCACTATTTCACTGAAAACAAACGGTATGGCATCTCTGCGTATTATTATCGCAACAAACTCGAAATGGGCGAAAACGGCGGCATCGTCAATGATGAAAGTTACATATCTCACACAGAAACAGACAATTCAGTCATCAATGTCAACCTTTCTTCGGCGACTAATTTCGTTGTTTCGAGTGGTATTGGATTCGAGCATTACTTCAATCTTTTGCCGCAGAAAACAGTGGTCACAAAGCAAGAAACCAACCCGATAGAAAACGATTCCATCACCACGATTTCTCTTCCCAACGATAGTCTTTCAATGGACACTCTGTCGATTGATACCTTGTCCATAGACAGCATTAAAACCATTGAAAATCACGATGTTGTCGTCCAAGAAACCAAGGTCAGGAAATTCACTTTGGGAAGGATTTGCCACAGCTTCAGTTATTTGAATAACAAGCTGTACTATAACGAGTCCTCCCCTACCGTGGCTTTCTACCAACCTTTCGACACTTTGCTCGATGTAACGAAATCCACCGACACCACTTTGGTGAGAGCCATTCGCAACACATTGAAATGGAACAGCTTGGGCTATCAGAAATACAACGACGACATTCCATTTTATCTTTATGCGGGTCTCTCGCACGGCTTCTATAAACTGAAGCATTTCGACTACCTTAAAGGCGAAACCGTACTTTCGCGCAACTATCAGCAACTCAGCGTGAACGGCGGCATCATCGTCAACCTGTTCAAGTCGACACGCATCACAGGACATGGCGAACTCATCACCTTGGGCTACCAAATCGGCGATTTCGACCTCAGAGGACAATGGAAACAATTCATCGGAACGACAAGCAAAAACTGGGGTTATGCCACCTTCGACGCGGAAATCAAACGGCAGTCGGCCAACTGGTTCGAGGAAAGATATTCTTCCAACCATTTCCGTTGGGAAAACAATTTCAAAGCCGCTACTTACCTGACTTTCAACCTGAAATACAACTACAAGAACTATTGCATCGGCGTGAGACAGACCAGCATCGCCAACCTGATTTATTTCGGCACTGATGCCCGTCCCGCCCAAAACGAAGGCATGTTCAGCATCCGCGAGGCCTATTTCAGTTTCTATCAAAGCCTTTGGCGATTTGAGTTTGAGGGGTTTGCAAGCCTGCAAAAGTCGAGCAATGAAGAAGTTATGCACCTCCCTCTGCTTCAGGGCCGACTGAGAATCGGGTATTCGCAACCCATTTTCCGCAAGTCCGCCACGTTGCATCCCTGTATCACGGTGCGCTATTTCACGAAGTATTACGCCGATGCCTACATGCCCGCCACCCGCGTTTTCTATCTGCAAAACGAAGTTCAAATCGGCAACTTCCCCTTCATCGACCTTTCTTTGGCCATCAAGGTAAAAAAAGCGCATATCTATTTGGTTTACAGCAATATGTTCCTACTTACGGGCAACTACAATTCGTTCATCGCGCCCCATTATCCAATGCGCGACAGCCGCTTTTTCATCGGCGTCAATTGGAGATTGTTCAACTAATAATGTGTCGCCATGATTCAACCCGACCTCATCCCTACCACCAACACCCTTTCAGGAATCAACGACACCATCGTGCAAATTCCCGGTCCCGTACTCAACCCAAGTATAGTCAACTCGGTTGCCGAGCAAGTCAACAATGGTAGCTCGTCGCGCGAAATCGGCCTGACCATCGCCATCATCGGTTTGCTCATCTTCACAGCACACCTTTTCAGCGAGATTTTCAGCCGCAAACGCATCCCCGATGTGCTGTTTCTCATCATCATCGGCTTGCTCATCGGTCCCGTTTTCCATTGGATTTCGCCCGACAGTTTAGGCAATGCCGGCAGCCTGTTTTCAGGCATTACCTTGGTTACCATCTTGTTTGAGAGCGGCACTCAATTGAGATTCAGTGCCTTGAAGGACTCTTTCAAAGGAGCCTTGAAACTCACGGCCCTTAATTTTGTGTTTTCCGCCGTCGCAGTTTGGTTGGCGGGTTGGCTTCTGCTGGAATTGGACCCTATCATCAGCATGATATTGGGCTGCATGTTGGGCGGCACGGCATCGGCAGTTGTCATTCCCATCGTCAGGCAGATGCGTATGTCGGAGAAACCCGCCATCATGCTCATCTTGGAGGCTGCCATCGGCAATGTGTTCAGCATTGTGCTGGCTTTGGCATTGATGCAAGCCATCAAATCGAGGCATGTGGAGTTTGGCGCGATTCTCGGCGACATCTTCTCTTCATTCATCCTCGCCACGGTGATGGGACTGATTGGCGCCATCTTTTGGGCCTTGATTCTCGACCAAGTACGCAACATCAAGTATTCCATCCTCACCACACCCGCCTTCGTTTTCATCATCTACGGCCTCAACGAGTGGATGGGCTTCAGCGGTGCCATCGCGGCCTTGGCTTTCGGCATCGGCATGGCCAACATCGACGGCATCTACAACGCATGGCTCAAGAAGTTCATCAAGAAAGTGCCCGTCAACCTGAACGAAACCGAGCGTTCTTTGTTTTCGGAATTGGTGCTGCTCCTGAAGACATTCTTCTTCATCTATGTTGGCATTTCCATCCAACTCAACCAATGGCATCCTTTCGTTATCGGGCTGGGAATCAGTTTATTGCTATTCATCATCCGTATCCCAGCGGTGCGTTTCGCCATCTCCAAAAAGGAAGGCATCCCCGAAAAGGAATTGGTTTTCATGTCGGCACTCAATCCCAAGGGACTGACCGCCGCAGTGTTGGCCACACAAGCCCTCATCTACATCCCCGATTTGGAAACCGCCATGTTTGTAAGGAACATCGTCTTTTCGGTCATCCTCTCCTCCATCGTCATCAATTCCCTCCTTATCCCATTGATTGACAAGGAGAAAGGCCTGTTCCAATTCTATCTGAAAGTGTTGAACTTCAACCAAAAGATGAAAAACATGGTGAACAAGACCAAGCATGAAGGCGAAGAATGGCACCACAAACATACGAAGGCGCATGATTTTGTCGGTGAAATGTTTCATTCTGAAGTGATTACAGAAATCATCGAACATCAAGACAAGCCCGGAGCCGTGAGCAACAAGATGGAATCGAACAATATGGATGTGGCGGATTAACAGCTCAAGAATGACGCTATGTTTTTAACTTATGCCGCTTCAAACCATCTTTTTAGAGTTTTTTTCATGCAAAACTCCACAATTCAGAAAATATTCGTATCTTTGCAGCCCGTTTAGAACAACAAATTTATCGTAAAAAGAAGAAAATTATGTACTTAACTGCAGAAAAGAAATCAGAGATTTTCAGCCAATACGGCAAGAACGCTGCCGATACTGGTTCAGCAGAAGGCCAAATCGCTTTGTTCACCTACAGAATTAAGCATTTGACAGAGCAAACGAAAGTCCATCACAAGGATGTGGCGGCCAAACGTGCGTTGGTTGGCTTGGTAGGTAAGAGAAGAAGACTTCTCGATTATTTGAAGAAAACCGACATCGAAAGATACCGTAACATCATTAAGGAATTGGGCATCAGAAAGTAAGACTTTCGGCTACCCAAGCCAAACGCAAAAAAAGGCAATCGAGCATTGCCTTTTTTTGCTATTTTACGAACCCACAAGTTAGGAAGTAGAGAAAACAGTAAAAAAACATTAAAATCATGGGTCCACAAGGATTTACACGAACCATCAAAATGCCTAACGGTCAGGAAATTACGTTGAACACCGGCCGTTACGCCAAGCAAGCCGACGGATCAGTCATGCTCCGCTGCGGCGACACCGTCATCTTAGCCACCGTTTGCTCAGCAACGGAAGTGGCTCCCGAAACCGATTTCTTCCCCCTGTCTGTCGACTATAGGGAAAAATACTATTCCACGGGCAAGTTCCCGGGCGGTTTCTTCAAGCGCGAGGCCAAACCCTCCGACTACGAAGTGCTGATTTCGCGCCTCATCGACCGCGCCCTGCGCCCGTTGTTCCCCGACGACTATCACGCCGAGACCATCGTGCAAGTCAACCTTTTGTCGAATGACAAGGAACAAACTCCAGATGCTCTTGCAGCCTTGGCCGCCTCTGCCGCCATCTGCGTGTCCGACATCCCCTTCCACGGCCCGATTTCGGAAGTGCGCGTGGCCCTCATCGGCGACGAATATGTCATCAACCCGACCTTCGCCCAAATGGAGGAAGCCCGCCTCGAACTGATGGTGGCTGCCTCGATGAAGGACATCTGCATGGTGGAAGGCGAATGTAAGGAAGTGAGCGAGCAAGAGATGCTCGGCGCACTGAAAGCCGCCCACGAAGCCATCAAGATCCAATGCCAAGCCCAGATTGAACTGATGGAACAGGTCAACAAGGCAAAGCGCGAATATTGCCACGAGGTGAACGACGAAAACCTCCGTGCCGAAATCGAAGCCAACTGCTACCAGCCTTGCTACGACTTCGCCCTCACAGGTTGCGCCGACAAGCACCTCCGCGAAGAAACTTTCAGCGGAATCTTGGACAAATACCTTGAAAAATATACCGAAGAGGAACTCGAAACCGTTGCACCGCTCGCCAAACGTTATTTCCACGACGTGGAACGCTCGGCTGTGCGCAACGCCGTCCTCAACGAGCGCATCCGCCTCGACGGTCGTAAGACTGACGAGGTGCGTCCCATTTGGACGGAAGTCGATGTGTTGCCCAAAGCCCACGGTTCGGCTGTGTTCACCCGTGGTGAAACGCAGGCTTTGGTGACCGTCACCCTCGGCACCAAATTAGACGAACAGACTTTGGACGGTGCCGTGGTGGAAGGAACAAAGAACTTCACACTGCACTACAACTTCCCCGGCTTTGCCACTGGCGAGGCCAAGGCCCAACGCAGCACCAGCCGCCGCGAAATCGGTCACGGCAACTTGGCCGAGCGCGCCCTCAAGACGATGGTGCCGCACGACGAATCCATGCCTTACACCATCCGCATCGTGAGCGACATCCTCGAATCCAACGGTTCTTCCTCAATGGCCTCAGTGTGTGGCGGTTGCCTCGCATTGATGGATGCTGGCGTGCCGATGCGCAAACCCGTCGCTGGCGTGGCTATGGGCATGATTTCTGACAGCGAGACTGGCAAATACGCCATCCTCACCGACATTCTCGGCGACGAAGACCACCTCGGCGACATGGACTTTAAGGTCACTGGCACCCGCGATGGTATCACCGCCTGCCAAATGGATATTAAGGTCGACGGCCTGTCCTACGAAGTGCTGACCGAAGCCCTCGAACAAGCCCGTCAAGGCCGTTTGCACATCCTCGACGAAATGGCCAAGACCATCACCGAGCCTCGCGCTGATTATAAGGAGTTTGTGCCACGCATCGAGACCATGTACATCCCGAAGGATATGATTGGTGCCGTCATCGGACCTGGCGGAAAAATCATCCAAGAGATGCAGAAAGAGACCAACACCGTCATCGTCATCACCGAGGACGACCAGAAGGGCATTGTGGAAATCGCTTCGCAGAACAAGGAAGACATCGAGGCTTGCAAGGCCAAGATTCGCGCCATCGTGCAAGTGCCCGAGGTTGGCGAAGTCTACCACGGTAAGATCGTTTCCATCATGGCCTTTGGCGCTTTCGTGGAAATCATCCCCAACAAGGACGGCTTGCTCCACATCTCCGAAATCGACTGGAAGCGTTACGAGACGATGGAAGAGACTGGCCTGAAGGAAGGCGACGAAATCGATGTGAAACTCGTTGAGATTGACCAAAAGACCGGCAAGTTGCGCCTGTCGCACCGCGCTCTTCTGCCCAAGCCGGAAGGCTTTGAGGAGAAGAAGAGCGGCAACGGTGGCGGAGGTCGCGGCAACGGTGGAAACCGTGGCGGTCATGGCGGAGGCAACCGCAATGGTGGTGGCCACGGCAATGGCGGCGGTCGCAAAAGATAAAACCCACTTTGAGGTTCTGGCGGATTTGGAATCCGCCAGCCTCGAAAAGGGGATTTGAAATCCCCATCTCAACGCGAGCGGATTGCAATTCCACTCGAACCTGAACAAGAAAGAACATATTCAAAGAACTAAACAAACTTAAATGAGGCAGTTAAAGATTACGAAGCAGGTGACGAACAGGGAGACCGCTTCCTTGGACAAGTACCTGCAAGAGATTGGTAAGGTTGAGCTGATTTCGGCTGAAGAAGAGGTTGAATTGGCACAACGTATCAAGCAAGGCGACAAGATCGCATTGGAAAAACTCACCAAGGCCAACTTGCGCTTTGTAGTCTCCGTAGCAAAACAGTATCAGAACCAAGGCCTCAGTCTTCCCGACTTAATCAACGAAGGCAACTTGGGTCTGATCAAAGCCGCACAACGTTTCGACGAAACCAGAGGTTTCAAGTTCATCTCCTACGCCGTGTGGTGGATTCGCCAATCCATCCTTCAGGCTTTGGCCGAACAATCGCGCATTGTCCGTCTCCCTCTCAACAAAATCGGTTCCATCAACAAAATCAACAAGACTTACGCCAAGTTAGAGCAAGAATTTGAGCGCGAACCCAATGCAGAGGAGATTGCCGAAGTTTTAGAAATCACGGAGCAAGAGGTGAAGGAGTCGATGAAGAACGCCGGACGCCACATCAGCATGGACGCGCCCCTCATCCAAGACGAGGACAACACCATGTATGACGTGCTGAAGAGCGAGGAAGCCCCGACCCCTGAGACTGAACTTCTTTATGAGTCGTTGCGCAAAGAAATCGACCGAGCCATCTCCACCCTGACGCAGCGGGAGCAGGATGTCGTCCGAATGTACTTCGGGCTGAGCGGCAGCCACCCGATGACGTTGGAGGAGATTGGAGAGAAATTCGACCTGACGCGCGAGCGCGTGCGCCAAATCAAGGAAAAGGCCATACGCCGGTTGAAACACACCAGCCGCAGCAAGATCCTGAAGAGTTATCTCGGTTAAGGAAATGGAAAAAGCCTCTCAAAAATTTGGGAGGCTTTTTTGATACCTCAAATTTCAGTAAGTCAGGCCGAAATGCCAAAACGGAATGACATCAAATACCAAGTCTTTCTTTCAACTGAGTAGGTGTCACTGCAAACGGACAATCGGGGAAATGCTTCATATTGCCAGTCACCAAACAAATGCCCATATCTTCATATATAGTTGCCGCTTCATAAAAACAAACATCCTTTTGGTCGGGCAATTCCTTCCCAGTCTTTTCAGGATTGACCCAAACACCTTGTGCTTTCATCTCCACTAAAATTGTTTTCACCAGTTCCTTATTGAAGCCAAATTTGTCTCTATTCAACACAGAAACATACTCCGCCATGATATCCTTGGAAAGCACAGGGGTAATCTTTCCCAAAAAGACCGCTTCGAGTATGGCAAAAGGCACAGAACGCCGACGGTCTTGGGCCAACAATGCCGAGACAATGACATTGGTGTCAATTACTACATAACGCATGGCATTCAATTGTTTTTAGCGTGAACTGCTGCGATTTCTGCTTCAATTTCTTCTTCCGTCATTCCCGCTTTGCCATTCCCTACAGCCTCATCGTTGAGTGAATATAGAGCCTTCAGCCCACTTGCGGAAACACGAGGTTTCTCTTTGATCTCAAAAGGAACGCCATTCTCCGAAACCGACTTCTTCAGAAAGATTCGGATAGCAGTTGGAAGGTCAAGCCCAAGACGATCAAACAAGGCCGTCGCTTGCTCTTTAAGGTTGTTTTCGACACGAATTTGTAATGTTGCTGTAGACATTTTATATAGATTTGTATATGATTTTGACTGCAAAAATACACAATTTCTGAAACACCGCCACTTTTTCCCGAAAATACCGCATCAGCCAATTTTGCCCTTGAAGGATTGTAAATCCTAATACTCGACTACGGGAGGTGTTCCCTCATGCCGCCAAAGTCCTAAATGGACGACCCGAACACAAGCAGGCGACGACAGTCCCTGCTCGCAACGGAACAAACAGACCCGCTTCGCGTCATTGACTTCGTCGAATCGGAGATTTGCGAGGAACGAAGCAATCCAGATAAATAGCGACACTCCTGGATTGCTTCGTCGTTCCTCCTCGCAATGACGCAAAGCGACACGGCGCAAAGCGGCCGAACGGATAGCCCAAAAAAAGTTACCGAACGAAGGTCAACTCATGCGCCCCCCGCCCGATAACTTTTTCGCCCCTTGCCCGTCTTGCCCGTAACGGAACAAAGGTTAGTTCTGACGCGAGGAACAAACGGGCCGTACAGTGTTCCCAGAGTAGCGATTGCTGTTGCCCATGATGTAACTGCTCGAACCGAAGCTGAAGTACCACGCGTTGCTCGGGCCGACCGTGTCGAGCGAACTTGACCAATAGTAGCCGTGGCTGCCAGCAACGTAGAGATAGCTAACGATGCGGCAGCCAGCGGCGGGCAGGAAGAGACTGTTGCCGTTCGAGGCGGTGAAGAGGCGACCATTCACGCCGTTCTGGGTAGTCCATGTATGAGTCGTGTTTTGGTAAAGCTCCTGCCACTCCTCCTTGGTGGGCATACGCCAGTCGCTTCCCCAGTTGGCCGTGGCCGCATCGTCCTCGGGCAAGAGGGTGGTCAGGTTGTCGGTGAAGCCGTTGTAGCCGTAGTAGGAGTCGTTGCAGTACTTGGTCAGTGTATTATAGCTGCCGTTGCAGTACTGGTAGGTGTTCCAGTTGTAGGTATCCTTCGGTTGGGTCTCGCCCCAGGCAAAGTAGTCGCCGTAGTCCTCGGGGTTGTCGGCGCCTACGTTGCAGGTGGCCCACAAGGTGCCGCTCGGCAGGCCGAGGTCGACGTAGGTGTGGTCGCCGCCAGAAACTGCAAAGTTGGCCACCAAGGTTCTATCGGTTTCCACTGTGAAGGAATAGGTTACCTCGGTCGAAACCACCTCGCCGTTCTCCGTCCAATTGATGAAGGTGTAGCCCGCGTTGGCCGTGGCAATCAAGGTGCAGATGCTGCCTTCTGCATAGTTGCCAGTGCCTGTCACTGTGCCGCCTTCGAAAGGATTTGACACTGCATTGATAGAATAGGAAGAAATGGTGGAGTAAGTATGTACTAGTCGAACTGCTTGACCGTTGAACCTATTATCATATCCATTAGGAGGATCAAGATGGCTATTGCTAAAACTCACTGGATATGCTATCGAATTGCTTCGACATGAAGCTGTCCAATACATTCCCCAGTTAATCCTTTCCGAGGATACAATCATTCCTCTTCGTGCTCCTGCAGCAGGAAGGAATACAACGCCAGCAGGTTGCAAAATTCCATCCCAATCAGTTAATTCTATGGAATTCGTGCTGTATGATGCTGTTGCATCATTGGTCGCCTCAAAATAATATATGGATTCTTCCCAATTATCAGGCATAATTACCAAACCTGCTATATCGTTCAGATATGTTTTCGCAAAACGAATGCCTGATGTTGTATTGCGTGTGTTTAGCAAATAGTCCCATTCGCTATTGGAAAGGCTTCGCCAGAGATTTTCTTGATTGCCTCCATTAGAAATGATATTGTATCCCCAGTCAGCTTGGCCTGTTTGTTCATAAAGATGGCTATTTGATGAACCATAAGCATAATAGTCACTGTATGATTCACTTATGCTCCAAGGCTGGTAGGAATTTGCACCATGGTTGTAGCCACTTGTTCCCCAACCAAACATATCAATCCAACCGTCATAGGTTGCGGAAATAAGAGAATTGTCTGATTTTACTCCATTTTCATAAACCGTTCCAAAAGTACTATTACCCACATAGTCCCATTGGTGTTCGGCAAAACGCCATGTGTTAGTGGAAGCCTGGTATTGCAAATTGCCTTGAGAGAAATGAACTTGGTCGCCATTGCTATTGATGGAAAACAAGCCATTGATGGCACCTGTGGGAGCACCTCCGTTGCACATTTCAATGAAGTTGGTAAACGAACTCCAGCCTTCGGCATTTTGGTAGGCTTCTAAACTGCCGCAAGGAATATATGCGGGAATGCTTTTGTTAACGTCAACGAATATATCTCCTAACGATTCATCTAAAGCAGGAGGCGTTTCGGCAAGAATTGTAATCGATGCAAGGCTATGACATCCTAAAAAAGCATAAGAAACAATATTTGTCACACCACTTGGGATAGTAATTGATGTGAGATTTCCACATGATTGAAACAAACCATGAGGTATAGTAGTGATTCCGCTGGGTAATGAAGCCGAAACCAAACTATAGCAATAAATAAACGCTTGAGCGCCTATAGCCGTTACAGTATTTGGAATCGAAACAGAAACAAGATTGGTGCAACTATGGAAAGCCCATTGGCCAATTTCGGTAAGGTTTTCTGGTAGTGAGACCGAAACAAGCCCACTACTATGGAACGTCATATTTTCAATTCGAGTAACAGAACTGGGAATTGCAATCATAGAAAGATGACTACATTTATAAAACGCCCCTCCTCCAATAATCGACACTGTATTGGGAATATCAACCGACGTAAGCCCAGAACATTCAGAAAACGCCCATGCATCTATGGCAGTCACTGTATATGTCTCTCCATTGTGTATAACCGTTTCAGGGATGATAAGGTCACCCGTAGCATTTGATCCATCCCAATGGCCTGTTACAGTGGCTGTATAATCTTCTTCGTTATAACTATAGGTTAATGGATATGTAGCGTTTTCGTAGAAAATGGCCACATAGTTCTTGTCGTTCCGAACAACAAAAGAATACGTGTTCTCCCTGGAAACCACAACACCATCCATTTCCCAATTCTTGAATGTGTAACCTTCATTGGAAATTGCTGAGAGCGTACATGTCTGACCCAATTCATATACTCCACCACCATTGACTGAACCATATTCCTCTTGGTTTGGTGTGGCGTTGATATTGAAAGAAGGTGTCTGGACAAACCGCACAAGACGAACCGACTGACCAAAGTCTTTATAGAAAGCCAATCCTGATCCTATTGAGAAGTCTTCGTCAGAAAATGACATGGTATGACCCCGATTATCAAAACACATATCAGTACATGACCAATATCGCCCTCCTGAACCGGAACCATATATTTCTCCGTAACGCATTCCTGCGGCAGGGAAAAACACCGCACCATAAGATTCCAATGATGCCCAATCATCGAGGCTGATGATGTTTGATGCATAACTGCTATTACCGGCATTGGGATTATTCAATGTATAGTATGATTCTTGCCAATCGTCAGGAAGCAAGACTATTCCATTGATTTCATTTACCACAGCCTTCGCGTACCGAATACCTGAAGGAGTGTTGCGGGAGACAAACAAATACAACAACTCATCTAAAGACAATGTCCACCATTGATTCGGACAATTACCTCCATTTGAAATCGGATTGATTCCCCAATCCACAAATACATCCCATTCCCTTCCTGTAACATTAGTCGGTTCATTACCCCTTCCCCAGCAGAATAAGTCAATCCAACCATCATAAGTTGAAGAGACCAATGTGTTATCGCTTTTTACACCATTTTCATATACCGTTCCCACCTCATTATTACCAACAAAATCCCACTGATTCTCAGCAAATCGCCAAGTGTTGGTGGAAGCTTGGTATTGTAGGTTGCCTTGCGAGAAACAGACTTGGGTGTTTTCGCTCACCGAGAACAAGCCGTTGAGGATTCCTTGGGGAGCGGTAGTGAAACTCAGCTCCTCGCCATAGTTGATGCCTTTCACGGAAACAGCGTAGGCACGCACATAGTATTCGGTTTCCGCAGCAAGTTCAGCCATCTCAGCCGTGAAGGCTCCAGGGCCGCTTTCGTCCTCCGTGTAGGAATCGTTCGTCGTGGGCTGGGGATGCGTCGCCCAACATACGCCTTTCATCAGGATGGACGTACCGTCGTTCGAAACTGCCGAACCTCCGCAAGCCGCTGTCGTCGAGGTGATGTTGGACAGCTCACCTGTGGTTACGATGAGGGTGCCCGTCGGCATGGGTGGCTTGTTGAAAACAAAACTAACAACTTCCGTCCTATTGGAGTAATACATGTAACCATAGCCAGGCATAAAGTGCGTGACGCCGCCCCTCCAATAGCCATTGTAATAAGCGGAATTGGTGAACTGTGACTTGATTTTGTCGCCATTCATTGGAACAAATTCGCCCAAAGCAGAGGCGACATCCATCACCTCCGCATTAGGATAACTGATCCAGTTCCAGCCAGGCCACAAAGAAATCGTAACTTCCTGTGCCTTGGCACTCAGGCTTGCCGCCATCATCGCAAGCAAGCACATCATAATTGTCGATAGTCTTTTCATCGTTTATCTGTTTTTAATTGTTATTCTTACTATTACCATTACAACACAAAAAGCGCGGGAGTCTAAACTATTGCTCATCCCGTGTGCCGAGGCTCTCGCATTGCCCTCCCATCAAGGATGAGCAACGCCGAAGCCCACGCTGTTAGAATATACGGTTTAAGGTATAATCTGACATAATGGGCGTTGGCCATTGCTTCATCAAACGATGGGATTGAATTTGCGAGATTCGGCACACCGCAGATAAAGCGTTAGAACAACGCCTTTCTTCAATATGTTTGTCGCCTCGCCTTACGGTTTAACGACAGTGCAAAAATAGCAATAATTTGTGTGTGAAACGAATTTCTCACAAAATATTTCCGATATAGCGTTTCAAAAATCGCGGAAAGGTGATATGAGAAGGTTAGACAATCTCGCCATTCCATAATGCCTTGAAAAAGTCTATCACATAATACAAATCGACTTCTCCGCTGCGGCGGCTGACGCGGTCACGAGACACAAGAATCTGCTTCACATTGGGATGTTCCTTGGCAAATTCGACAAGACCTTTCTTGTGGTGAGTTTGCACCATGTCTGTCGATTTGATTTCGATTGCCACACGAGCATCACCTATGACAGCATCCACCTCAATGTCGTCGTAAGTGTGCCAATACGTCAACTTTTCTTCGCTGTTTTTATAGCCAAGATAAGCCACAATCTCTTGCATCACAAGATGCTCGAAGGCATGTCCGTATTCGGGTGTCTTAGTGGCAAGATGGTGACGCCCAGTCAGATAGTTGGCAATGCCCACGTCGAAAAAATAGAATCGAGAAGCCTTTGTGAGCTTTCGTTTGATGACTTTCCTGTAAGCCGGCACCTCAAAACCCAACAACGTGTCGCAAAGTATCCTGTAATAAGCCTTGACCGTATTAGCAGAAACACCGCAATCGGTGGCCACATTTTCATAGTTGAGCATTTCACCGTCCGAGATGGCGGCCACTTCCAAAAAACGGATAAAGTCGTCCACCTTTTGCACGGCAGCTTCCTCTATGATTTCTTCCTTGAGATAGAGTTCAATGTAGGATTTAAGTCGGTTGCGGGCATTTGCAACCATATAATGCCGGGGAATCATGCCGTTCTGTATGGCACGTTCAAGGTCAAAATCCGGAATCTCTGCGCTGACTAAAGGGAACAGTGTTTCAGGTATGGCTCGACCTCCGAGATTGTTGGCTCCACTCTTTTTCAACTTGCGTGCGCTGGAGCCGCTGAGGATAAAGAAAAGCCCCTTGTTTACCATCAACCAGTGGACTTCGTCCAACAAGTCGGGTACTTTCTGGATTTCGTCCACAATGACCAGCGTTTCTGGCGGAAAACGGAGCAAACTCTCCCGAAATGTTTCGGGATGCTGTTGGAAACGATTTCTCAATTCAGAGTTCAAAAGGTCGATGTAAACAGCCTTGGGGAAGCGTTCTTTCAAAAGTGTGGACTTGCCCACCTGACGGCCACCAAACAAGAACATGGCTTCGTCCAAGCGGTTCTCTATGTCAAATAATCTATGGTACATAACGAAGTAAAATTTCCTCAAAGTGATTGCGGATATTCCCATAAAATCCGCAACGTAACTGCGGATATTCTCAAAAAATTCGCAGCGATGCTGCAAAAATAGTAAAGTTTATTTGAACACCAACCTCTGGCAGAAAAATTTCTGAAATTTTTGCGCCATTCCACAAAGAATAAATATCTTTGCACCCAACAACGGCTGCCCAATCCCCCTGCCCCTTTTGGCAAGGGGAATTGTGACAGCTCTACAATTGACAACTGAACAACTATGAACCTAATAGCCCCTTCCCTATTGTCAGCCGACTTCCTTGATCTGGAACGCGACATCGAGATGGTCAACCGCAGTGAGGCCGACTGGTTCCACTGTGACGTGATGGACGGCCGCTTTGTGCCCAACATTTCCTTCGGAATCCCTGTCGTTCAGGCGATTAAGAAGAAAGCGCAAAAGCCTCTTGATGTCCACCTGATGATTGTTGAGCCTGAAAAGTATTTCGAAGCTTTCGCCAAGGCAGGTGCAGATATCATCACCTTCCATTACGAGGCCTGCAACCACATCCACCGTGCCGTACAGCAAATCAAGGCATTGGGCATTCATGCCGGTTTGGTGCTCAACCCGCATACACCTGTTTCGGTTTTGGAAGATATCATCGGCGACTTGGACTTGGTGCTTCTTATGTCGGTCAATCCTGGCTTCGGCGGACAACAATTCATCGAGCGGACATACGAAAAAATCCGCAAGTTGCGTTGGATGATTGAAGAACAACACGCCTCCGCACTCATCGAAGTGGACGGCGGCGTGAACACGCAGAACGCCAAGAGTTTGTTTGAAGCTGGCGCGAATGTGTTGGTGGCGGGCAATGCGGTGTTCAAGTCGGAGAATCCGATGGAGACGATTAGGGAACTGAAAAATGGTATTTGAAAATACGGTATTTTAGAATACTATTACAAAATTTGAATCTTAAATCTTTAAATATCAAATCTTTAAATCAACAAATTATGAGCAACGAAATCCTGAAACTAAAGCCGGAAGGCATTTGGAATGAGTTCAATGGTATCCTCGGCGTGCCGCGTCCGTCAAAGAAGGAAGCACAAATGGTGGCTTACCTCGAAAAATGGGCGAAAGACCATAAAGTGGAGTACATCAAGGAAGAGTGCGGCAATATCATTATGAGCGTGCCGGCCACCAAGGGCATGGAAGACCGCCAGACCGTCATCCTGCAAGCCCATATGGACATGGTGTGCGAGAAAAACAACGACAAGAAGCACGACTTCGAGAAAGACCCCATCGAGCCTGTCATCAAAGGGGAGTGGCTACATGCCAACGGCACGACACTCGGTGCTGACGACGGCATCGGCGTGGCTGCTGCCTTGGCCATCATCGCCGACCCGAAAGTGGAACACGGCCCGCTTGAGTGCATCTTCACCGTTGACGAAGAAACCGGCCTCACCGGTGCCATGAAACTCGACCCGAAGGACTTCACAGGTCGCATCCTCCTCAACTTAGACAGCGAGGACGAAGGCGAAATCTTCATCGGCTGCGCCGGCGGAATGGACACGATTATTAAGGTGTGGTACGAACTGGAGCCTGCTCCAGAAGAGGCCACGGCTTACCGCATCACCGTGAGCGGCCTGAAAGGCGGCCACAGCGGCGACGACATCAACAAGAACTTGGCCAACGCCAACAAACTGCTGACCCGCATCCTTTGGCAGGCCACCACTTGGTTCGACCTGCAACTCTATGATTTCCAAGGCGGCAACCTCCGCAACGCCATCGCCCGCGAAGCCACGGCTGTGGCCTTCATCCCGAACGATTGCGTGAAGGATTTTGAGCATTATGTGAAGGACATGGAGAAGCATTTCAAGCAAGAGTATCAAGTGACCGAACCTTCGCTGAAAGTCACTGCGGAAGTGGCTGAGGTTCAACCTGATGTGGTCATTGACGAGATGTCGCAATTCAACCTGCTGAACGGCCTCTATGCCTGCCCGCACGGTGTTATTGCCATGTCGCAAACCATCCCGAACTTCGTGGAGACCTCAACCAACCTCGCCTCCTGCAAGAAGAAGGAAGGCTATTTCTTCATCCAAACATCGCAGCGTAGCTCCATCGAGTCGTCGAAACAGGACATCGCCAATATGGTGGAAGCCGTGTGGAGCCTCGCCGACGCCGACGTGGAGCACACCGACGGCTATCCAGGCTGGGCACCCAACCCCAACAGTGCCATCTTGGACGTTGCCGTGAAGTGCTACAAGGAACGCTTCAACAAAGACCCGAAAGTCAGGGCCATCCACGCCGGTCTTGAATGTGGTCTCATCGGCGACAAGATTCCGGGCATGGATATGATCAGCTTCGGTCCCACCCTGCGCGGCGTTCACTCGCCCGACGAGCGTTGCGAAATCGCGACCGTCCAGATGTTCTGGGACTTTATGTGCGACATTTTGAAGAATGTGCCGAAGGTTGAAAAGTAACGGCGAATTAGACGAATTTAGCGAATTTCAGGAAAGCCCTCTGGGGAGGGCTTTCCTTTTGAAACTTACTTCTTTATTATTCCCAGCGAATCTATGCTCTGCGCAAGTTTATAGGAAAATGCATCAGCACCTTTCCGATTCACATGGTGACCATTCATAAAAAAACTCGAATCCAAACTAAATTCCATCTCAGAGAAATCCAGCAACGGAACAGCATATTTTCTGGACAAATCGCGATACACAGCCATAGTTGCCTCCTGTTCCAGATTATCTTTCAACCTCTTATAAAGTGGTGCATAAACTAAAACCACTGGAATTCCCTCATCTTTTGTTTCCTGCAAAAAATGCTCCAGCAATTCCACCGCCTTTGGCTCACATTCACCTTTTATTTTGTTTTTTCTCAACACATAGTCAAGATTCCGTCCGTCCCATTTCATATTCTCATTCGCGAAACCTTTATAATAATTGCCTTTTCGATCATGGCGGATATGCAAAACTTCGCCAATTCCAATGGCCATCAACTTGTAATCACCACGATAACGATACATGGGAATGTGTTTTTCAGCCCAAGTAAAACCATACAAATCAAGGTAAGGTTTCACCAAAGTATCCTTCATATATGGATAATATTGTTCTTTCTCAAACCCTCGCGACACCATCCGAAGTTCGCGAAAATCGGCATTGACAATCAACAGTTTAGGATTCCTGTTATTACGATGATACAACTGCCATCGCAAATAACTCACCCCGAAAGGCTGGGCGGAAACCCCAAAATTGCGGGAATTGACTCCAAGCACGGTATCCAAAAAATAGGGGTTGTATGAACATACAGCCCGTGAATTGCCCAAAACAACCACATCCGCATCCATTTTCTGGTTCATCAGTACATTCATTGAATAATAATGGCTTCTTTCCGTCAACTTCAATCCTTTGCTGATGATACAATCTGCGGCAAAAGCGAGTAACATGATTATTGCAGCAAAACCTATTATATTATTAACAAATCTTTTCATCAAAACTGGAAATATATAAAAGAATCAGTGGATTCACCAAACACGAAAATCATGACTACAAACAAGACATAGACCAACCATCGCCAGACTCTTTGGTGATATCGCATCGTGATTGGACATTCTTTATTACGCCCTGTCCATTCCAAAACCACCAAAACGAACAAAATGAATGGCATAGGAAGAATATATGTCGGACTTACAATATATGGTGTTTTGAATAAACTCTTATTGAATATCATACAAACATACTCCCACGCTTGTCCAATATTCTCCGACCTGAAAATTATCCATCCGAACATTGCCAAAACAAACGTCACAAGCATTTGTCCTACCTCCTTCAATGTTGGCAACAATCGTCCTTCGGCAATCTTGTTCGTATACTTCCGATTTTCACCCATGAGGATGAGAGGCAAAAACAAAACCGCATGATATGCACCCCAAACAATGAATGTCCAATTCGCACCGTGCCAAAAGCCGCTCAAAAGGAAAATGATGAAAGTGTTCCTCACCACCTTCGCCTTTGATACACGGCTGCCGCCCAAGGGAATATAGACATAATCCCTAAACCAAGTCGTCAAGGAAATGTGCCACCTGCGCCAGAACTCTGCTATGTCACGGCTGAAATACGGTACGTTGAAGTTTCGCATCAACTTTATACCGAACAACTTGGCCGTGCCTATGGCTATGTCGGAATAGCCCGAGAAGTCTCCGTAGATTTGGAAGGTGAAAAAGATGGCAGCAAGAAGCAAGGTGCTACCTGATTGTTCCGTGTAAGTCGAAAAGACTTGGTCAACATACACCGCACAATTATCCGCCACCACAATTTTCTTGAACAATCCCCAAAGTATTTGGCGCATTCCACCAGCAGCAGTGTCGTGATCAAATACCCGCTTTCTTAGAAACTGCGGCAAGAGGTTGGTCGCCCTTTCGATGGGACCAGCCACCAATTGTGGAAAGAATGAAATAAAAGCGAAGAAAGCCACCATATCTTTTGTAGGTGCTATCTTGCCTCGATAAACATCAATGGAATAGCTCAATGCTTGGAAAGTATAGAAAGAGATTCCCACTGGAAGTATCACTTTCAGCAGAAGCCCTTCTGTAGAAACATGGAACAACCGGGCAAACTCGGTGACAAAAAAGTCGTAATACTTGAACAACGCGAGGATACCAAGGTTGAGGACAACATTCAGCCACATCCACGTTTTGGCTTTTTTCTTTGATTCCGCTTTTCCGATTAGCAACCCGCTACCCCACGAACAGAACGAAGTAAAGGCTATCAACAGCAAAAACCTCCAGTCCCACCAACCGTAAAACACATAACTCGCCAAAACAACAAAAGCGTTTTGCAAACGCAACTGCCATTTCGATTTGCTGATAAAGCGGTCGAAGACGAACCAATAAAGCAGGAACACTATCGGAAGAAAAATCGCAAATTGTATGGAATTGAAAAGCATAAACAACTTTGTTTTGCTGCGGCAAAAATACAAAAAAACTGTTTCCGAATCCAGAAACAGTTTTCCTCAATACAATCGACCTCTTTACTTCGTCTTATCCGGCCAAGCAGGAATCTCTGGAATTTCGGGATAGTCCTTCATCTGCTTGAGGATGACTTCGATGGCCTTGTTGAGTTGGTCGTCTATGCCCTCAAACTCGCGGGCGGGGTCGTTGTCGATGACGATGTCAGGATCCACGCCATAGCCTTCGATGACCCAGTTGCCTTTCTCATCAAATGGCGCGAACTCGGGACGAGTCAAAGAGCCGCCGTCGATGAAGGGCAGGCTGCCACGGATGCCGACCACACCGCCCCATGAGCGCATACCAATGGTCGTGCCAATCTTGTGTTTCTTGAACTGATAGGGGAACAAGTCGCCATCGGAAGCAGAATACTTGTTGAACAGCAGCACTTTGGGGCCGAGCATCATCTTCGTAGGCTTGGTTTCAGGCTCGCCGTTGCGCATCACGTCGTACATCGACAATTCGCGGCGCAATCGTTCCACAATCATCGGGCTGACATTACCACCACCGTTGCCACGGTCGTCGATGATGAGGGCTTTCTTGTCAAGTTGGGGATAGAAATACTTGGCGAACTCGTTCAGGCCATCCACGCCCATATCAGGAATGTGGATGTAGCCCACCTGTCCGTTGGTGGCCTTGCTCACCTTCTCCACGTTGCCTTGCACCCAATTGTAATAGTACAAGCCCGTTTCGTCGGCAATCGGTTTCACCACCACATCGCGGGAGCCACTTTCGGAAGCCTTATTATTTAAGGTGAGCAGCACCGCCTTGTCGGCCTTGCCTATGAGGGCAGCATACATATCCTTCATATCCTTGGTACTCTGCCCGTCAATGGCGATGATGTAGTCGCCTTCCTTGGCATTCACACCGACTTCAGTCAGCGGTGAGCGGGTCTTTTCGTTCCAGTTCTCGCCCTTCAAAATCTTGTCAATCTGATAGTAACCCGACTTGTCGCGGTGGATACGGCAGCCCAACATTCCCATCGGAATACGTTCAGGCTTCACGCGGTCGCCATCGCCAACGTATGCGTGACCAATGTTGATTTCGCCAATCAGTTCGCCGATGAGGTAGTTTACATCGTTGCGGTCGGCGCAATAAGGCAACAGCTTTCCATATTTCTCCTTCATCGCGGGCCAGTCCACGCCGTGCATATTGGGCGCATAGAAGAAGTCACGCATCTGGCGCCATGCTTCGTTGTAGATCTGTGTCCACTCGGTACGCAACTCGACCCATTTCTTCATATTTGAGAGGTCGATAGTTTCATCGCCTTCACCAGATTTTCCTCCACCGGGCATCGGGGCTTTCGGGGCATTAACCACCTTATAACCACGGCCTTCGCGCATCAGCATTTTCGACCCATCGGCAGAAAGTTCGTAGCCCATACCGCCACCTATGTTCGTGACTTTCTTGGACTTGGCATCAAAGAAATTGAGACCTCCACCGTTGCGACCACCAGCCACAAAATACAAACCATCCTCGACCCCCGTCAGGTTCCAATAGCGACCCGCATTGACGGGCAACACCACTACCCTATTGCTGATGCCCTCAAAATCGATTTTCACTTCCTTGGCTTCTTTCTTTTCTTCAGGCTTCGGGCTGTCTTTCTTGCCTTTTTTGGCTGAGGTTCCTGAGCCAGCCGAAGGGCCTTCTTTCTGCTCATCTTTCGATTCTCCAATTTTCACCTCATCGTTTTCAGTAAGGAAAGGCGATGGCGTATCTTTCTGTAAAGTAAGCAGATAAACCTTCGACATATCCGTATAGACGTGGTTCCATTCCAACCAGCCGTAGGTCGGGCGGAAATCGCGCTCGGAGGTGAAATACAGGTACTTGCCATTCTTGTCGAAGGCAGGTGAAGAGGCATTGTACCAACCATCGGTGACGATTTCGTCCTTGCCCGAAGCGACATTATAAATATGTATCTGGCTGACACTGAAAGTGCTCGGCATAGCGTATGCAATCCAGCGGCTGTCGGGCGACCAACAGAATTCGTCCAACTCGCCAGCCAAACTGTGCGCCACCTCCGCGACTTTCTTAGTGGCCACATCAACCATATTGATGCGGTTCATCTTGTCATCCCACAATATCTTCTTGCTGTCGGGAGACCAAGCAAGACTGTACTTGTAAGTATCTGAATTCGAGGTTAGTTGGATGGCTTCTTCCTTGCCGTCTTGGGCTTGGATGTAGATTTCATCCTCTCCTGTGCGGTCGCTGATGTAAGCGATATATTTGCCGTCGGGCGACCAGGCCACATTGCGATCGTGGGCGTTGTCGCTTTGGGTCAGATTTCTTGTAATGCCTGACTTGACTGGCACCGTCCACACGTCACCACGGGCACCGAAAGCCACGCGCTTGCCATCGGGAGAAATCGTGCTCGAGTTGATGAACTTGCTGGCATCCACATACTTGGTGCGGGTGGACTTGTTGTCGTTGGCCATCTGAACAGGGATGGGATAGATTTTTCCGTCAGTAAGGTTGTAGCGGAACAGTTGGCCGCCATTTTCGTAAACGATGTCCTTGTCGCCGAGCGAGGGCCACTTAATATCATAATAGGTGTAGTCTGTCACCTTTGTGGTCTGCTTGGTGGCTCGGTCATAGCAGAACAGATTCATCGTGCGGTCGCGGTCGGAGCAGAAATACACCTTGTTGCCGACCCACATCGGGAAGATGTCTTGCGCATTGTTGTTGGTGATGTTCTCGATCTTCTTCGACTTGAAATCGTAAATCCACACATCGTCGGCCATACCGCCGCGATAGTATTTCCAAGTGCGGAACTCGCGCATCACGCGGTTGTAGGCAATCTGCTTGCCATCAGGCGAATACGAAATCCATCCGCCTTCGGGCAGGGGCAGTTGCTCCGCCAAACCACCGTTGATGTTGGCGATGAAAAGTTGGCCAACGAAGTCATCCCAACTCTCCTTGCGCGAGCGGAAAACGATGGTTTCGTTGTCCTTCCACGCCATAACGATGTTGTTCGGCCCCATTCGGTCGCTGATGTCGTCACGGCCCAAAGTAGGTGTGTAAGTCAGGCGCGTAGGCGTGCCACATTCGGGGTAAGGCATCACGTAAACCTCTGTGTTTCCGTCATATTGACCCGTGAAGGCCAAATGTTTGCCGTCGGGCGAGAAACGTGCGAACATTTCATAGCCGTTGGCGTCGTTGGTGATTTTGTGGGCAATGCCGCCTTTGATGTTGACGGAATACAAATCTCCACCATAGCTGAACACCACGTCGTTGCCGTGGATAGTCGGGAAGCGCAACATCTTGGCTTCCTCTTGGGCGATTAGGCTGACTGAGCCTAACAGCAAAATTGATAGAAATAAATGTTTGATTTTCATAGGATTATAAATTTAATATTCCAACAATCAAATGACACTCTTTTGATTGTTCAAGTCTAATTCTGGTTAATCAAAATACGAAATGCAGTCTTTTTAAAAAAACTACACTTTTGAAATACAACCTCTTACAGCGAATAAGTGTAAATCACCAAGTCGGTTCGTCCTTCCGAATTGATTTCGATGGCGTTCCACTTGAAGCTCTTTTCGTTCTTGTCGTAAACAACCTGGAACGGAACCGATTCCGTCATCCTCATGCCATCGATTTCAACGCCTTCACGACCGGAAACATAGCTCAACTTGTGCATACCGTTTGAAGAAAGCCTGTCGACGACAAGATTGTCAATCAAATCGTCAGTGTACAACACCGAGTTTGACTCCTTCTCCACACTACTGATTTGGCCGTTGTCGTACACATACCACTGGCCTCCGGCAAGGAAATGGAACCTCAACCGCTGCTGCGCATTGAGGGTGAAATGTCCAATGATGACCTGTCTGCGAATGATTTCTCCATTCATCACCAAGGTTTCTCCCTTCTCCTCCTCGCCGTTCTTCCTTGCCTTATACACATAGTCGCCACTGTTGGAAATAAGGAAGTCGGAAATGGTATAGCCTTCTATGGATTTCATCTCACCATCAACCCAAAAGCGTCCGTCGGCCACGGCCATCCAGTGCATACCGTTGTGTGAATACTTCAGCTTGAAGTTGTCGTCGGTGTAGTTGCCGAACAATTCAATCAACCGGCCATCGATGACCAACAACGTCTGAGGCATGTACTTGTCGCGATAAAGATAGTAGAAATGGATGTTCGAGCCTTCTCTGCCGACGCTGCAATGATAGACATCGCCCGCCGAGAGCTTGCAACTGACGCCATTGGCCGTGAGCATATCCTTGTCTTCCTCCTTGTAGATGCGCTTTTCGGGCCAAACGATGGGGGTGGTCTGTCCTACCGTGGTTCCCTTGGTGAAGGTACTGAAATAATAGACATTGTTCAACTTGAAGACATAGCCGTCATTTGTCATGCTAATGATGCTGTCGCAAATGCCTTGCTTCACGCCGTAGGCATACACGACTTCCATGCCGTAGCCAATCTCGTGAAGGTCGTTCTCGAAATACTTGACGGCGAAAACGCAATCGCTCCATTTGCTTCCAATCCTGAAGGGGCGCACCTTATATTTATAAGGTAGCAGCGGTTTCCCGTCGACAAAGATGTCTGACATGCCCGACTTCTCATTCTTCGCGACATACAAGTAATTGTAGTAGGACGACGTGGAAAGTGTGCTCGAGTTTGGCACAAAGGAATGTTCAGCCTGAAACTCACCATGATTCACGCTCAAAAAGCCTTCCAAGGTCGTAATCCTCACACGCTTCAGGTTTTCATGCGATTGCGCTTGAGCCAGCGGATGAAGCGAAACCAATAACAACAGCAATAAGGTTAATCTTTTCATGACGACAATTATTGATAACTACTTTTTGATTTTTCAAATTCACCCAAATGGAAACCGATTCCGAAATCGAGGCAGAAATGGCGCTCGCCAAACAAGTCGGCCTCGTGGAAGAAGACGGAGATGGGGAAACGCCACACATTGAGGATGACACCCAACTCGGCACCAAAGCCTTGGAAACGTTTATCCAAGCCCATGACGTTCAATGTGCCTGACGCGCCTACACACATGTCAATCAATCCGTTGACAGGAGTGAACACCACGCCGACGGCACCTTCGATATTACCCACCTTATTGGTGGTGTTAAGAATGCTATCGATTTGGTTTGTGGCCAAATAGAGTGCCTTCACATAGACACGCACCTTGTCCTTGCCCAAATCGCCTAACATGAAGCCCTTGCCGTTTTCGGAAGGACGGAACACATAGTTCACCGAAAACCAACGGCGGCTATCGCTGGAGCAGTAGCCCAACTGTGGGTCGCGATACCGCTTCAGATAGCCACCCACGCCAATCACGAAACTGGTCTTTTTCGCATCCGAATTGATGACTCGTGTAGTATGGAAGCCCATTGTAAGCATCACATTCTTATAGAAGCCCATCAAACCGGCCTCATAATCAATGCCGAAATGCGGCTCCTTCACATAACCGCCCAATCCTAAGCCTACGTAGGCACCCAAATAGGGGAAAGCATTGTGGCGGAACACAGGACCGAAAGTCATATTGTAGCCAGCAAGGTCGGGCCTGCCCTCACCTGCCGCCAATGAAGAAACAAAAGGTGTGTTGGCTTGGAAATGCGCAAAAGCACCCCACGACTTGGAACTCACAAAACCGCTCATCATGCCGAGTGCGGTGCTCGGTGCCCAAGTAATGGACGCGAAACGCAGGCCAGGCTCGAAAAGCACATCCTGCTGACGCTCGTTGGCAAACACCTCTTTATGATCAAAGCCCATCTGCAACGAATAATAGCCATAGTCAATAGGAATCTCGAAAGGCGTGTATCTCACGCTCGCCTCGCCACCTTCATCTATAATAGTGACTTTCAGGTCGGAAGGTATGCTGTTTACCGCAACGGTACCCTTGCTCGACTCGTCGTCAGCCTTGATTTCCGACTCCAAGACAGGCGGCGTTGAGCCAAATGCAAACTGATGGATATCGACCTTGCAAAAACGCTGGCCCATGCCCACCTTCACCCAACCATGACGGCTGAACAGCGACTGATTGGGCTGTACCTGCACCTTGACAGAATTCGTGGTGAAGGAAACCTGAATCCAATCGTCGGAGGGCAACACCTGCCATTGGTTGAGGTTGCTCGTCACCATAACAAATGCCTCTGATTCAGTACACGGGAAAACCAATTCCTCCTTGTCGGTCGAAATGGTGGTGTCGGACTCTGCCTGCCTGACGGCGATTGGGAACCGCTCGTCGGCAACGGCCAAAAGGACCGTCGCTTCGCGCACACGCGCCATTGGGTTTTGTTCACTTGTGAGATACAGCATCGTATCATTCGACTGGAATTCAATCCAATCGGGAATCGAGTCCACTCTCCATGAAGTGGCGTTGGTGAAGATGGCCACATCAACCGTCTCGCTCAGTTTAGAGAAACGCACCGAATCAGGGCGAGCCTCAAATTTGAGGACACCGCCGATTTGGATCACGTCAAACGACGCCGATTTGCCGTCGGCAACCACCGTAACGATGGCAGAGCGCGGATCGGGGCTGTCGTTGTTATCGCATGAAACTGAGACGGTGTTCCCCTTTTTTGCCGCCTTGCACCATTCCATGCTGCTGTTTGCCCGAAACGAATCGGCATTCGTCCTAACCGTAACGGACTTCGGCTTTTTGCCTGTTGCCTCAAGCTGGATTTCGCTCTCCGAAAGGCTGATTGTCGTACATTCGCGAATCATCTTGTCGAGGTCGTTGTTCTCGGGAATACCGCCTCGGCAAATGACTTTGATTTTCTTGAATTTCTCCTTGGCTTCATTGAGTTTGCCCTCGTTCTTCAACTTCACCGCCTCATCATGGAAAAAATTGTAGCGGTCATAGTTTTGGGCGAAAATCGCCAATTGGCACATCAAAGCAAGGATGGTGAGTAGAATTCCTTTTTTCATATCGTATCCTTTAATTTGGTCTAATAACTGCTTCCTTGGAGTCTAAAAGCGACTTGTCTTCAGGCAACGCCAAAATCTTCGCCATCTCCAAATCTTGGGTGGCGAACATTGCGCCTCCTTCTTTAATCATCGTATCAATGTCAGATATGATGGCATCGAAATAACTCTGCCTGAGTTCAAGCAAGGACTTCTTCGTGGCTTCAACACCGTAAGTATCAACAATTTGGTTACCATATTTCCCTTTTAGCATCAAAGCCGAATCACACTCGGCAAGGCCTTCCATCAACTGTTCGAAATGCTTTCGGTTGGAAACCAACAGCACAAAATCCTTCTTAAATGTATTAGCATCGGGCAGAGTTTGCAACAACTTCTTTGCTTTATTGGCATGAAAGTCAAACTTTTGCGTTTCCACATAAAGATTAACCTCTTCCTTCTTCGGCTCTTCGATTGAAACTTTCTCCTCGGCTGGCTTCTTTGGCAACAGCAACACCACAACCAAGGCCAAAACCAACAACACAGGAAGCACGAAAAACATCGTCTGCCGGTTTTTCTTCTTTTTCATCTTCGTGGAAACGAGGTTTTCCGCGATTTTCTCGAAAGAAGCCGCCCTGTATTCGTGGGTCCACACAAAGACCTGCCTTGTGGTGAGCGACTGCAACGGAGCCGGAAGTGCTTCGGCCTCGGGCATTACAAATCCCTGAAGCCCAACGCCCACGATGTTTTTTCCAAACTCCATTGCCATCGTGATTTCGCGACGCACCCAGTCTTCCTCGTCGACACAACGGTCGAGGGTGCCCGGTGACAAAACAAGCAAAAAGTCTTTACATTCCTCGATGGCATGTTTGATTTGGTCGGGAAACTGGCCGCTTCCAATCTTGTCGACATCAAGAAAAACCTTGTAGCCCAAGTTCTCCAACTTGGACTGCAACTCGCCAGCCACACCTGCTCCTGCGCCTTTTCGCCTGTAACTGATGAATATATCGTATGCCATAAACTTTTATTATAAAATGCAAAAATAAGGAATTTGTTAATACTCCCAAACTAATTTCCAAAAAAAATTTCAAATGCCAAGTGCGGCCTCCAAATAATGCCGTCCGATGCCATAGCGAGCCTTCAAATCGGCAATCTGTTGCAAGATTTTTGGGTCTTTCGCGACTTTCGAAGTTCTTCTCCCGACTAGGAGGACATTCTTCGGAGTATGCTCCATTTCGATGAACTCCATCACTTGGGTTTTGTAGCCGAAATACTCCAAAATCAAAGCGCGGATGGTGTCGGTAACCATAACAGCCTGACGTTCAAGGAAAATACCGTAGCGTGTGATGGCATCGAAACGACCTGAACGCTCCATTTCCTGACGAATTTGCTTATGGCAACACGGGGCGCAAACAATCAACTCCGCCCCTGCCTTAATGCCCGATGCGATAGCATCGTCGGTGGCCGTGTTGCAGGCATGAAGTGCAATCAAAACGTCCAGTTTTTCAGGATGATACGCCTCGATACTACTCTCCACAAACTCCAAACCTTTCAGATTATTAGCCTTGATAATTTCATTGATTTTCATCACCAAATCGGGACGGATTTCCACACCTTTGATATCCACATCAAGATTCAGCCGTTGCGTCAGCAATTCATAAAGAGCAAAAGTAAGATACCCCTTCCCTGCCCCCATGTCGGCAATGTGGACAGTGCCTTCGAACTTCATCGGCTTGATGAGGCTTTCCACGATTTCGGCGTACTTGTATATCTGCTTGAACTTGTGCTGCATGTCGGCGGTAATCTTGCCCTCGCGCGTGGTCAAGCCAAGCTGATACCACCACGGATTGGCCGGATTGACGAGACGGGCTTTCAGCTTGTCGTGTTCCAAATTCTGCTCACGACATTCCTGCACTTTCTTTGTCTGAATCGTGGCCTTACCCTTATTAGAAACCAACAAAGTGACATCCTCGCTCACGGTGAAAAGCACAGCGTTCAAGAAGCGGTTCGGAATCATTTCACGCAGCATGTCAAGCATTTGCGTGGCATCATAGTTCTTCACCTCGTCGCGACGCTCATAATGATAGGTGAAGGCAAAAAGGCGTTTCTCCTTTATTAATACGGGCTTCACATAGATGTTGCGCAAATCGTCGTGCTTTTGTACAGGCTTGCTCAGCGTCATTTTCACCAAGGTGCTTTGCTCGGCGGACTCGGCCACTCGGTTTAAGAATTTTTCAAGTGTTTCGGACATGATTGAAATTTTCTGCAAAGGTAGGGATTATTCTCACGCAGAAAGCGCAGAACTATGAGAAACTCCATCCCTCCAATTTCAACATCCACCGTTTCCGCTCCAAACCACCGCCATAGCCCGTCAGCGAGCCGTCGGCACCAATGACACGATGACAGGGAATGATGATACCGATGGGATTGCGCCCCACAGCCCCACCGATGGCTTGTGCCGACATGGTTGAAGAAATGCGTCGGGCAACATCGCCGTAAGACATTGTTTTTCCGTAAGGTATGGTGAGAAGGATTTCCCAAACTTGTTGTTGGAATGGGGTTCCCTTTGGTGCCAGCGGTGGAATGAAATCGGGCTTCTTGCCAGCGAAATAAAGGTCTAACCAGCGACGGGTTTCGTCGAAAACGGGCAACACTGTCGTTGCGGATGTCATGTCCGCAAAACGAGGTTTCCGCCTCGTCCCTTCAAACCAAAGGGCGGTAAGGGCTTGGCCGTCGGAGGCCATTGTCATACCGCCCAATGGGGAATCGTAATGTGCAGTGAAGCAAGTCATTACGGCAGCTCCACAGCAGGCCAGCCATAGTCTTGGAGCAACTTGACGGGCAGTTTATGCTTCTTCACATACTCGGCGATAGTGCGCAGTCTCCCTTCCTCACGTTTTTCCTGATTGCTATTGAATTCCCAGAAAGCGTCATACTTGTCGCCAAAGATTCTTTTCGCGCTGGGCATGTTGTCGGCACCGTCGGCAACGGCATCAAAGCTCGTCACTTCGAAACCGTTTTCCGTCTTTTTCACGTGCATCAGGCCAGGATGGTCGCCGCCCGAAACGCATTTCAGCGTGTCGCCCGCAATGTCGAAATTGAACACCCAAAAGTCACCCCAAACGAGAATGTCATCCATGTTGCTTTCGTCGGCATTGACCACAAAAGCACAAGGAATACACACATCGCCTTGGCTATAGTTCTTTCCGATTTCGTTCACCAAATAGTCATCGACTGCCGTGAGGCAGGTTGATTCTTTTTTCACTTCAGCAACGGTTTGTGCCTTCGTTTCGGTTTGCACTTTGGTTTCAGGTTGCTTGGTGTTTTTGTTGCCACAACCGACCATGCTTGTGCTGCAAATCAGGATGACAGCCATCATCCACATTTTCAATGTCTTGTTCATCTTTAATTCGTATTAATTGTGTTTTCAAGTTCATTCAATAATGCCACGCCCTTCACTGTCAGCAAGTATTTCTGCCTCGGATGGTGGGGGTTGTCGGGGTAAAGTTGTTTGACGAAACCTTCCTTGATGGCGGGGTTGAGGGTGTAGTCGATGAAATTCATGCGGTCTTTCAATCCCACCGCCGCAAGCATCTCCTTTATCGAAAGCTGATGATTTCCAATGGATTTTATCAAATTCAAGATTTTTTCATTGTCGGTCCAAAACATATTTCTTGGACTTGCGGGGGAGGTTGCGGGGGTAGTTGCGGGGGTAGTTGCGGGGGTAGTTGCGGGGGTGGTTGCGGGGGTGGTTTTCCTTGTCTGTTCGTCTGCCAAAATTTCCTCCCATTCCCGCTTCAATTCTTCATTCGGCTCAATGATTAGATAACGGTTGCGCAATACATGCTCTTCGCCCAACAAAAGATTGCCAAAGAAACGGTTGATATAAGTGTAATCGAATGTGATGCCTTTCTGGACATTTTGATAATTGGCCCGCACCAAGGCATTGCGAAAATACCACGAATGTTCCGAAAACAGCTCATTTCCAATCTGGAAGCCCAAAGAGCGCAGGTATTTCACCGTGAAAACGGCCGTTGTCCGTGTGTTTCCTTCCGCAAAAGGATGGATTTGCCAAATGCCTGAAACGAATTTCGCGATATGCTCAGCCACTTGCTCCATTGTCAGGTTGTCGTAAAGGAACTGGCGCTCTTGCTCCAAATCGTATTGCAAAGCCTCGCGGATGTCCTGCCAAGGGGCATACAAAACCGTATCGCCGCGCAACACCCATTCCTTTTTGGTGATGTCATACTGCCGAAACTGTCCGGCAAACTTGAACGTACCTTCAAAAATCTGCCGATGAATGCCCGACAAACCTGTAATGCTAAACGTAAAGGAAGGGCTGTTAAGGATTTCCGTGATGTTCACCGAAACTTGGTCGGCCTCCTGTTTCTCATCGTCATCCGGCTCACGCTTCGTCTTCGACTGGTAATAGGTCTTGATAAGCTTTTTAGCCTCATCGATGGTGATTTCCCCTTCAATGTTGCGGCGGGCGGTCTCTTTCAGGTAATCCGACACGGTAAGGCCATCCACCGCCTGCAAACCGATGGCTGTACGCCAAGCGTAGGCACGCTCGCGCTTTTGCGGCTCTTCGGCGCGGATGTACTCCTCAAAATCAAGGGGTTGTCTTATGGTCTTTTCGTCTGACATACTTTGCAAAGATACGAAAATTTCCGCAAAGTTGCTCTTTTTTTTAATGAAAAATCACTTCTCCAACCACTCCAACCCGAAATTGTAAAACACCATCGAGTAGCCCAATGTGTCGCCGTCGGATTCCTCCACGTAGAGGCCGATGCTGTGGTCGGGAAGGATGCAGAGCGACGAATAGGCCGAGGCGTAGGGCACGATGCACTTGCTCACGGGCCAAGTCTGACCTTCATCATAACTGACATAAACCGTCACGTTCTCGCGGCGTTCTGGACCAGGCAATGAATGAAGCAAAATATTCTTTTCAGCCCCTTCATTGACACAAGAATATCGGATAATATCGCCATTGCAAGCCGTGGCCACGAGGTCAGGCCAAGCGGAGGTTTCGGGCTGCCAAGTTTCGCCACCATCCTCGGAAATATTGTACCAACGCTCCCCTTCGTGACGAATACTCATCAAGATACGACCATCAGCAAGTTCAACCACTTTGGCCTCGTCGCCTCGCTGGGAGGCACGACCTGAAATATGCCAAGTTTCGCCGTTGTCGTCGCTGTAAACCACATAGTTGCAGGCCGCCCATGCTTCGGTATCGCGCACAGCAAGGACGAACATGATGCGTCCCGTGGAGGTCATCAAGCCATTGCCCGAAGCGAAAAAGGCCGACCACCATGTGCGGCTCACCTCGTTTTGGCACTTCGCGCCATACAATTCATCAGTGATGTCCTTGGGTTCCGTCCAAGTCTGGCCGTTGTCGTAACTCCTTGCGATATAGGTGCGTTGCGGGTTTTCGAGCCGACCTTGCCAAAAGCCAGTTCCGCCCACGAAAGCCGCCAAAAGGCCGCCTTCGTCGTGGGTGTGTACCAAAGCGCAGTCGCCGAAGCCCTTCCCCACCCCTTGGCCTTCAACGAGGGTGTAAGGTTCGCTCCAAGTGCGACCACCGTCGGTGCTTCTATTAATAAGGATATCAATGTCTTCGGGCAGGTCGTCGATATTGTGTTTCCGCTTGTCGGTGGCCACCACGAGCGAGCCATCCTTGGCGGTGATGATGGCGGGAATGCGATAATTCCTTGAACCGTAGTCGCCCGGACGGTAAAGCACCGTGCGCAGGCGGATGGAGTCGTTTTGCGGTTCTTCTTGTTGTTTGGGTTGGTTGTTGTTGCCGCATGAGGCCAGCACAAAGCCCAATGCCATTACGAAAAGCGAAAGTTGGTATTTCATAAGCGTCGTATTAAGGCCTCAAAAATACAAAATTCTCCGCCTCAACGATATGAAACGGAGAATTTTGAAGATTTTAAGTCAGCCGAGGCTTATTGCACCATGATTTTCGCCGTCACTCCCCTGCTTTCGCCCGTGGCTTTCAGGAAATACATTCCTTTGCGACACTCTCCGAGGTCGATGACGGAGCGGCCTTCCATACGGTTTTCATAGACCTTGCGGCCAGTGATGTCGTAAACTTCCACATTCCATTGGCCTTCGCCGAAATTGAGGTTAAAAGTGCCGTTGGAGGGATTGGGATAGACTATAACATTGGATTCCGACTCCTCAACTGCACTGACGCCATAACCGATTTCCGTTTGCGATGGAGCCTCGCAACCGTCGCTGTAAACAGCCATAATGTAATATTCTGCTTCGGCTCCAATAGTAATCGTATCATTATACTCATAGCCCCAATAACCAAGATAAGTGGAATCCGCCCAATCCACCGCTCCAATAACCACATTGTCACGATACACATCGAATCGCTCTAATTCACCTGTTGAGCCTTCTTCGGGAGATTTCCAATGTAACCAAAGAGGAGCTGTATCTTTCCATACAGGTAGCTCAATATCAAAATCTCTCACCGGATTGCAATACACCTGCGGCGTTTCGCCCATAGGATTGGCAATCTCGGCCAAACAAGCAATGTTCATCTGGCAATACTGCTGCGACATCTCGAAACTGTTCACGCTCGTTCCAATCAAGTCGTTGGGCGTGTGGATGTAAGGACTGTAGTTTTGGTAGTCCTCGAAAGGATAGATGCCCATATAGCCGTGGTTATTGAAAGAGGTGTGGTCGCTGTCGCCCTCGTTGAAGTTGACGTGGCGAATGGGCAATTCGGGATAATACACGCTGCCGACATTCATGTAATACTCGCCGATGGGTTCCACCGAGTTGGGATAGATGCAATCGATATGGATTTGGTCGCCGGGATTCAGATAGCCGTTCATGTCGTTGTTGAAATAGCCAATGATGTCCATACCTTCCTGCTGGCAACGGGATGCGTAGGCCTCGCTGCCATACAAACCCATTTCTTCACAACCGTAGGCGCAGTAGACGATGCTGTACTCGAACTCGTATTGCGTCATGATCCTTGCGCTTTCGAGCACAGCGGCCACGCCCGTGGCGTTATCGTCGGCACCTGGAGCGGCACCGCCACTCATGGCTTCCCATGAGAACGAGTCGAAATGGCTGCCGCAAACAACGTAGGTATCTGGATAGAGCGTACCGCGCTGGATGCCAATGACATTGGGCGCAGCCTGGCCGCTACCGAGCCAAGTGCTGGCATAAAATGCCTGTTGTTCCACTTCGAGGCCCAAGGACTGCATACGGCCTGCAATCCAGTCGGAAGCGGCAAAGGCATTGTCGGAGTTCCAAAAACGCTGGCCGTAATCTTGCAAGTGCTGCACGGTGGCCTCAATCGAGTCCATGTTCACCTGATTAAGCATCTCGCGGATGCGAGGGTCTTCCTCCGTCACCACGGGGAAGTCGCGGGTCAATCTTGGCAAAGTCGCCTTTTTATTAAAAATGGCCACTGCGCCGTCGTTCTTGTAGGGCATCGTTGCCCCTTTCACAATAACATAATTTTGGGTCGAAAACAGGGCATTAAATTGCTGCTGTTGCGCTTTCGGGCAATACACTAAGGTATAACAACCGTTTTCCGAGAAAGCGTTTTCATCGACCATGATCATACTGCCGGCATTAAAGCGTTCAACCGTCGCAAAGACCTCATAATCAGTGTAGAAATGCACCGTCAGATTGGGGTCAGAGAAGTGTTTTTCCAGTTCGGCGCGACCCGAATAAGGAAGCACCACGAAATTGCCGGCCATCGTCGCCACGGACAAGGCCAGCGAAACCAAAGTAAAAAGTAACTTTTTCATCTTACAATTATTTAAATGTTTTTGAAATCAAATATCAATCTAATTAGGTGCAAAAATACACAAGAAAACAACACGCCGCCCCAAAAATGCCATAGTCACCGAAAAACCAAAGCAAAAAAGGCTGAAACGCAGTAGTTCCAAGGGCTTGAAAAGTTCGGATAGCGGGCTAAAAGTATCAAAAAATAGTGGTTTTAGCCCGTTATCTGAATAGCTAAACAAACATATCATTAAGATTTACAACATTTTGTGCAATATCAGAATACTTATTTTCGACAATTCCAAAAGTAGTAATCAAGGCAACATGAACACCCTTGCGCGTATTGGTTTCAAGGCCGAAAGTTTCCACACGATTCAACATCTTGGCATACTCCGATTTCGTCAACGAATACTTTTCGCGCGAGTACTTCACTTCGCAAATATTGATCATATCGTCGGCGCGGTCGATGATGATGTCAATCTGGGCTCCATCTTCGGAATTCTTGCTGCGCCATGAATAACACTCAGTCAACACACTATCCAAATGCAAAACTCTCAAAATCTGAGAAATATGCGACAGACAAACCCTTTCGTATGCCAGCCCATACCATGTGTTTTGCGCTGGCGTGTTCAGGATTTTCGACCAATAATGAGGGTCTTTCCGGCGTCTGCCTTCCACGAAATCGAGATAGAAGAACGAGAAAAAGTCCATGAGTTGGTAAATCGATCCGTTCGACTTCACCCTAACGCCCGCCACGTCATAACGGCGGATGAAGTCGCAGTTGATCAAGTCCTCCAACAGGTTGCTCAAATGACCATTGTTGGCGATGGACAGTTTCTCGGCGATTTCCTTGCGAGTAAGTCCTTTCTTACTGTTTGACAACACTTTAATCACATCCATATACCGCTCTGAATGTACAAAAAGCGACTCATAGAGCCGCGCATATTCCTTCCTCAGTTCGGCATCCTCGGAGAAAAAAAGCCGGTCGATATTCTCGGTCAAACTCTGACTGACATCCAACATGCTCAGATAATAAGGTATTCCGCCCAAAATCATGTAGGCTTGCAGCACAGAAATCCTTTTCCACTTTGACTTTTGCTTCTTCAGGAAAAGTTCTGTTTCCTTCAAACTGAAAGGTCTCAGATGCAATTCATGTGTAATCCGGCCATGCAAACCGCCGTGATTGTCAATGATATTGCGCACAATCCACGAAGTGGCCGAACCGCAAACAACGAGAAAGAAACTGCTTTGGCGCGAGGCCCAACTGTTCCAAAAATAATCGAGCGCATGAACGAACCCCGACTTGGGCGTGTCGAAACAAGGCAACTCATCGAAAAAAACCACACATCGCTTGCCTTTCCGCTGCTTCATCTTCGCCTCAAGCAAAGTTCGCAAGGCCTCAAAGACCTCCATCCATTTCTTGGGCTTTTTGCCTTGATAACCATAACGTTTCAGCGCAACATGAAACGCTTCCAACTCCTCTTCTTTGCGCCCTCCAATGATACCAGTCACGTCAAAGTCGAACTTGTTCTTGAAGTAAGAAGTCACCAAAAAGGTCTTTCCCACTCTTCGGCGACCGTATAGCGCAACAAACTCGGCCTTCCCCGATTTCATGTATTTGGAAACCAAACCGATTTCCTTTGTTCTGCCTATCATTGTATCCATAGCCCTGATTTTGATGGCACAAAGGTAGGCAAAACATTCGTATAACGGGCTAAAAGTATCAAAAAAATAGTGGTTTTAGCCCGTTATCCGAATGGAGATTTTATCATATTTAGTTGATTATCAACTATTTACAAAAATAAATAATTATCGAAAAACCAAGGCAAAAACTGTCATGTTTTCGTCGCTTTGTTCGAGGAGCAAAGTGCCGTTGTGCCGCACCATGATTTGCTTTGAAAGGCTCAAACCGATGCCCGTGCCGTTGGGTTTGGTGGTGTAGAACGGGATGAAAATCTCCTCGATCTGCCGCAGCGGAATGGGCTTGCCATTGTTCGTCACGCGGATGACGGTTTGGTCTTCCGAGTTCAAGTCGGCGGTGATGCGGATAGAGTTGGCATCGGCTTGTATAGCGTTCTTAATCAGATTGTTGAACACCAACATCAGTTGGCCTTCGTCGGCGTAGATGAGCAGGTCGGGCGTTTTGGCGGTGTAGGAAAGCGAGGCACCGTGCTCGGCGATTTTGGCCTTGTTGAGGAGCAACACCCTGTCCATCAATTCGTCCACCATCACGGCCTTGCGCACGGGCGGCTGGGCATTGGTGAGGCTGCGGTACGACTCCACAAAGCGAATCAAATCTTTCGACGAAGCCGAGATGGTTTCCAAGCCCGCCTTCACGTCCACGCCTTCCTCGTTGATGAGCGCGTCGCTCAGCGAGGCGATAGGCGCGACGGTGTTCATGATTTCGTGCGTCATCACGCGGAAAAGCTTGCTCTGCGTGGCTTCCTCGTTCATCGCCGTGCGCCGCTCGAAAATGCCCCGGATGCGGTTGAGCGTGCGGTTCATGGCCGACTTGCCGCTGAAGCGGAAGTTCAGTTCGCCGTCCTCCAAGGCATCCATCATAAAGGCCACCTTGCGAACTTCGCGCCGCCTGACGACCCAAGCCGTCAGCACGACGGCCAAAACGACCGCCAACACTACAACCGCTATCCATGCCCAAGTGCTCATATACCGTATTTCTTTAGGCGGCTGTACAATGTCGGGCGACTGATATTCAAGGCTTTGGCCACCAAAGTCAGGTTGCCGTTGTAGGTTTTCATCGCATTGCGGATGACTTGTTCCTCGGCACTTTCAAGGGTTTGGTTTTGCGGTTTTGGTTCCTTTTCGTCCATCAGTTCCGAGGCACGGATTTGGAGGTCGGCAGCGCGCACTAGTTCGGTTTCGGAATAGATGACCGCCTTCTCAATGCAACCTTGCAGCTCACGGATGTTGCCGCTCCAACGGCAACGCTTCAGAAGGTTCAACGCTTCTTCGGAAAGGCCTTGCGCCTTGCGGTGGTATTTTTCGGCGTATTGCTTGATGAAAAGCTCTGACAATGAGACGATTTCGTCGGGACGCTTGCGCAAAGGCGGTAAGTTGAGCACCACCGTGTTGATGCGGTAGAACAAATCCTCACGAAACCGACCTTCCTTGACCATCGCGGGAAGGTACATGTTGGTGGCACAAATCAGGCGAATGTCGATGGGAATGGATTTCGTGTCGCCGACGCGGGTGATGCTTCGGTTTTGGATGACACGCAACAGTTTGGCTTGTTCGCTCAGCGGAATGTTGCCGATTTCGTCCAAGAAAAGCGTCGTTCCTTGCGCCTGCTCAAACTTCCCGATGTGGTCGGCGTGGGCATCGGTGAAAGCGCCTTTCACATGGCCGAACATCTCGCTCTCAAACAGCGTCTCGGTGATGGCACCAATATCGACACTCACCATCGGCTTGGTGGCACGAAGCGAAAGTCGGTGTATCTCGTTGGCCAACACATCCTTACCTGTTCCGTTCTCGCCCGTAATCAATAAGGTGGCCTCGGTCGGGGCCACTTTTTCCACCATCTCTCGTAGTTGCTTCATCACCTTGCTCTTGCCCCATTGCATGGCAGGCGGGGGATTGGCGGAAGTGCCTTTCGCGGCAGCATTACGGTGTTTCTTGCAGGCTTCTTCAAGCGTGGCGAGGAGTTTGGGGTTGTCCCAAGGCTTCACCACGAAATCGAAGGCACCGCGTTTCATGCCTTCCACGGCGAGGGCAATGTCGGCGTAGGCTGTGAACAGCACCACCTCCACCTCGGGGAAGTCGCGCTTGAGTTCGGAGAGCCAAAAGAGACCCTCGTTGCCCGTGTTGATGTCGGCCTCGAAGTTCATGTCGAGCAAAACCACGTCGGGCTTGAAGGTTCGCATGGTTTCCATCAGCACCTTGGGCGATGCGATGAGTTCCACTTCGGCGAAACGCATCGGCAGCAAGATTTTCAGCGCCGAGCGGATGCCCGCGTTGTCATCGACGACTAGGATTTTTGATTTGAGTTTGGGCATGGCTTTGATTTAATGTGCTTGTTTTTGATTTTTAGATGCGACAATGACCCAACGGCCTTCCTTGCGGCTACCTTCTCTGACAAGGATGCCATTCTCTTGAAGCGCAGAAAGTTCTCTCAATATTGTCCTTCGAGAAATTTCAGTATTTTGAACCAATTGAGGTATGGTTATAGTGCCATCCTCTTGTATCAATGCCAATATAAGCATTTGACGTTCAGAAAGTTCTTTGGTGCCATCTTTAGTGTCAAAAGTTGGCACAAAAGAACCATCCTCATTTGTTTCAATGGTTAAGACAAGCTTCACTTGCAGCAATTCGGGTTGCTCGATGAGTTCGGGCTTCAGCCAATGTTTTTCACTCCACGCGCTCAAAATGAGCGGGAAACCTGAACCAAGGTTCTCACCGAAGCCAATCATGCGGAACATGTTCTGAATGCGCTGGTTACGGGCTTTGGTTTCCTCTCCTTCATAAATCTGTTCCACGGGCAACTTCAACAGTCCAGGGTTGGTAAACACAAATTTGTTGTCGTATTTCTCCACCTTCAGCACACCCTCAATCATCAAATCGGCATGGATTATGGCATTGGTCAAGGCCTCGCGAATGGCCTTGTGTTGCGGCGTGTCATCATCGCGCTCCACGCCTTCCATCTTGAACGGACGAGGCAAATCCTGCAGCAATTTAGGCAACACCATCGAGACGAAATTGAACAAGTTGTTTTCCCAAGTTCCATCGTAAGTCAGACGGTCGCTGTAGCGTTGGTCGCCTATCAGGCGCGATTTGTCGATATAATCCAACCGCAAATTGTCGAAGCGGTCGCGGACGGGCAAGCCCTTGCCAAACATCAGCAGTCCGGCCATCGTCAAACCTTCCATTCCCTCATCACGGTTCAGTGTAAAACCGCCCAACTGACGCAAAAACTCCTTGTGGTCGAGGCCGTTAAAGACATGCTCTGGGTATCTGCTTTTGAAATGGTTGCGGTAGCGTTCCAAAGTCGGGGTGTCGATGTCGTCCATGGTGTAATGCTTCAGGAAAAGGCGGTCGTTGCCGTCCAGAAACGCATCGCGCACCATCATTCGAATAACCTGTTCGGGACAATGGTAATCGCCTTCGTAGTTGCGGATGAAAGTGCCACGCATCATGTTGTTGTTGATATAGACAGGCCGGATGGTATAGTCAGCACGAGGCACATTGATGGCCACCACTTTTTTGCCGTCCATCTCAACCACCTCAACGTCCTCGTCCTTCAGAAGGTTCACGTTCACCTTTTCAGGATTGTTGATGCCGTTCCAAAACTCTTTGCGAATCTTATCCGCGTCATCCACGCCTGTAATCGTGAACCGCTTGTCAACATCCTTCTCTCTGACATCCTCATGCACACCCAAAAGGATTGTCCCTCCAGACGTGTTTGCAAAAGCCGAATAGGTCTCCCAAACCGAACTGGGTAGACTCGTCTGCGCTTTCTTACATTCTAACGTCACGCGCTCGCCTTTTTGTAAGGCAGATATTATGGTGTTCTCGTTCATAAACTCATACTTTTCTCCTATCCAACCAAAGTTTCATCAACGGGTCGGAAATGGAATAGGTTTTTTCTTTTCTTGTAATTAGGTCGTATTCAAGCAGCTTGAGGGCAGCCGATTGGCTTGAACTTGGCGAACGCAAACGGTATTTCTTGTTGAATGCCGTAGAAGTGATGCCTTGCACCTGTTTTTCGGCATGGATAGCGTAAAGCAGCTCCTTTTGCGCCTCGGTGATGTAGGCCAATTGTTCACGCAACCGAGAGTCATTCTCGTCAATATAATCTTCAATCAGTTGATTTACAGACTCATCGTCGCAGGTTTGGTCTTTTGGCGTTTCGGAAAAAGCATCCTTCATGATACGCTGCACATACAAAGTGACGCCCATAAAGACCTCGTAAACATGCGCAAAAGCCTCTGGTGCAAGGCCTTTCCCTGCCTCCCGAAAATGGCGGGTCGCGAAATCCAGATAGACATCGTATGCGATAGGTTCCAAACGGAGCGATTTCGCGCTTTGGAAAAACGGCCTCTTCGACGAGAAAAACATCTCCTCCATAAGCCGCCGCTGACTGCCCGAAAACACGAAATTGGTGTTCGAAAGTTTCTGGATATGCGTCCTTAGCAAAGCCTCGACATTCTTCTCGGGATACCTCGTAATCTGTTGAAACTCATCAATAACGACAATGCACCGCTTATCGACTTTTTCAAGATAACCGAAAATCTCCGCCAAAGTGTATTCGGGGTTTTGCACGTCGCCCAACTTGACATCGAAAGTGGGCATATTTTGGATGGTGTCGTAGCCGAAACTTGCGCTGAGCGACTTCAAGAAAGTGACAAACTGCTTGCGCAACTTCACACTTCGAGTGGCCACATTGTCGAAAACCGCCGTCCCGAAGGCAAGGATGAACTCGCGAAAGGTCGTAGTGTGAAGTATATCGACCGAAACGGTGACATACTCATCCTTGATTTCCGGCTTGTCGAAGACGAAATCAACGAGCGAGGTCTTCCCCATTCTGCGCGGCGAGGTCAGCACCACATTCATCTGATTATGAATCGATTTCTCCAAATCAGCCGCTTCCTTCACGCGGTCGCAAAAATATTCGGGAGCTATCTTTCCTGAAACTATGAACGGATTGATGTTCTTTACCATAACGCCTTGATTTTGGGGACAAAGATAGTGCTTTTTCACAAATTACCGAAAAAAAATTACCGAAAAAACATAATTTTCAAAATCATCAATATAACAGTCCGACCATCCAAAGCGGCAACTTGTTACCGTGGGGCGATTCAATGTCATCGGCCAACACGTAGGAATGGGGCAAATCGGCAATCTGCTCAAAAGTCTTGCCTTCGCCGCCGACTTCAAATGTCCACTTCCCGTCCACCTTGAAATCGCCTTGCTGCTTGCCGTATTCCACTGTATGGCTATAACTCAACTGATTGACTGCGAAGCACTCACGCACTGTTCCAACCTTCACCGAAGTGGTTGCCAAAGCATAAAGGAGGTTGGGGTTTTCAAGATAAATCTTGTCGGGTTTTTGCATTTTTTTCACGGAAACGAGGTCGCTGTAGAGCAGATGGATAAGTTTTGCGTCGTCCAAATGACCCAAATATTCAATGACTGTGTTACGCTGCAACTCAATCATCGAAGCCATCTTGGAGATGTCCACATCAAAAGGAACCTGCTGCGCCAACACATTCAACAGCGCCTTGACCTTCCTGCAATTGCCCGGATTCACATTGCGGAGTTGCGGCAACTCAACATCAATGACATAGTTCGTCACCTGCTCGATAAGCGGATAATAATCGATGGGGTTCTTTAGATAGAAAGGATAATACCCGAACTTCAGGTAGTCGTGGAAATGCTGCAGCGGGCGGCACTTGCTGTTCACTTCAGCCGCAATTTCCTTGGCATTAGCCAGTATCTCCTCCAACGAATGGCAAGGCAGAACGATACCTTTATAAAATTGGAGATACTCCCTGAACGAAAGTCCAGGCATATAATAGCCACGGCAGCGGCGCGAAAGGTCGGCATCGCCGTCAATCAACTTCAGCAACGACGAGCCGCTCAAGATAATTTGAAGGTTGGGATAGGTATCGGCCACTTCCTTCACCTCGCGGCTCCAATTTTCGTATTTGTGCGCCTCGTCGAGCACCAGCAACTTGCCTCCGTGTTTGTAGAACTTCTCGGCAACCTCTAAAATAGTATGTTGGGTGAAATAAGAGAAATCAAGGGAGCAATACAGTGCTTCCTCGCTGCCGACACCGTATTGTTGCCTGATGTATTGCCTCAACAAAGTGGATTTGCCCACGCCTCTCGGTCCCCGTATGCAAAGCATAGGAGCCTCCCAATTGACGTGGTTGATGAAGTTCCTCACAATCTTCATATTGGTGGCGTTAAGCAAGGCATTTTGTTTCTCAAATAACTGTTCCATAGCACTTTAGTTTTATTTGCTTTTTACAGAAAGCATTTTTGAATCACTTTTGCTTTTTACAGAAAGCACTTTTGTAAAAATTCTGCTTTTTACAGAAAGCAAAAATAGGAATTTTTTGGATACCGTACACAAAAAGTGTAGATTTTTGACAATATTTCCAAGATTATTCCTTCTGCAACACATCCACCGGATTGGTCTTGGCCGCCTTCAAGGTCTGCCAAAGCACCGAAAGGAAGGCCATCACGAGGGAAATGGCCACGGCGACGACGAAAATCCAGCCGTAGTTTTCGAGTTTGACGATGAAGCCTTCGAGGTAACGCTGCGCCGCCCACACCGCTATCGGGACGGCGATGACGCAAGCCACGGCAACCAAAACCATATATTCCTTCACGGTGCGCCAAGTCTCGCTCTCAACGGTGCCACCAAACACCTTGCGCACGGCAATGCTCTTGGCGTTCTCGCCCGCGTAATAGGTACTCATTGCAATAAGGCCAAGCAGCGAAATCAGCACGGCAAGGAGCATAAAGATTTCCAAAAGCCGCATATTGTTCTTGGCAGGCTTGAGCGCGTCGCGGTAGAAGTTGTCGATGTAGTCGTCGGCGTAAACCATAAACGGTAAGCCCTTGCCCCAAGCCTCCGTCGTTTCGCGGATGGCTTTCCGAGCCTCTTTTTGGTCGCCGACCGTCTCTATGAGGAACGCCGCGCGCTGTCCACCCCATTCGATGTCTTCCGTTTTCTGCACACTCACGACGAGGTAGTCTTCCTCGCCCACATTAGTCCTGTTGACGGGAAAATCACGAATCACGCCAGCCACCTGCTCACAGCCCGTGGTCCGTTGTGCCAAGGTCTGGCTGATGTCGTGGAAGTCGTCGTCGAAGCCCGTGGCGGCAAAGGCGGCCTCGCCAAACCAGACCGAATTGAACACGGGTGCACCATAATCGCTTATCTTCTCAAAACCAAGCATTTGGAATGCGTTTGTATCCACACGGAACATACGATAGGCAATCTCCGCACCATCGCGGGTGAGGCTGTATTGTCCGCCGACAGGATAACCCGGCACACCTTTACAATGGCCTATCTTTTTCACACAAGGCAGTTGTTCCAAAGCCTCGCTCAAAGCCTCACGACTGGCACCGTGGGCACCAGCATCCAAGTAAAACAGGTTCTTGGTGTTACAGTGCATCGGGCGATTGAGTGAAGTGCGGTATTGGGTCTCCATCACGATGGCCATAGCGATGAGAAAGACCGCCAAAGTGCTTTGGATGACGATGAATACCATATTGAACACCATTTTCGTATTGCGGCGGAAGGTGCCTTTCACCACATCCATCGGCTGCACGCGGCTGGCAAACACGGCTGGAATGATGCCGTTGAGCACGCCAACCACCACAATGACAGCGAGATAAGACAAGAGATACATTGGTTTCACTTGCACCTGTATCGGCACATCAGGGTCGTTGAGCAAAGCATTGACCGAGGGGGCGAACAAATGCGCCAACAACAAGCCAAGGCCAAAGCATACTGCCGTAAATATCAGTGATTCAGAGATATATTTCCAAATGATTTCACCTTTTTGCGCTCCGAGCAGTCGGCGCGTGGCCATCTCCTTGGCGCGCTTTCCTGTGAGGGCAAACGAAAGATTGATATAGTTGAACACCGCAGAAAGCAGCAGCAACAACCCGACAATCGCCAAGAGTTTCAAGGTGCCGAGGTCGCCGCGATTGAACTGGTTCTTTGAGTCGTTGGCATCGCGGAAAAACAGTTGGTCGAAGCGCCTCACGACCAATTTTTCGAAGAAAGCCTTGCCGTAAAATTCGGGATAGATGGCCTTGCAAACTTGTTCCGCTTTGTCATAAATCACCTGCGGGTCGGTGCCTTTGCGGTATTTCGCGAAAGTGATGGTCGAGCCGTAACGGTCGTAAGGCATTTCGTAGGCTGCCCAATTGGCGGGATGTCGGTCGTTGACAATCAGGTCGGTATATTTGAAAACGGTGTTGCGGTTGTCCTTGAGGATGCCCGTGATGACATAATCTTGGTTGTTCTCACGAATCGTCTGGCCCACTTCCAGGTCGTAGGTTCGCGCAAGGGTTTCGCCGACAATGACATTCGAGGTTGACTCGATGCCTTCGGAACTGCCATCAACAAATTCGAGGTAAGGGAACATCTTGAAGAAGTTTTTGTCCACGGCCACCACTTTCACCGATACGAACTGATCGTCCATCAAGACCATCGTGCTAATGCCTTCGCAATAGCGCGAGGCCATCTCCACCTCGGGCACGCGCTCGATGAGTTCGTCGGTGAAGGCGTAAGTGAGGCCCGTATAGTCGGTCATTCCGAAGGTGTAGATGTTCTTTCGGTCAGGGCTTTCGCGCGTGATGCTGTACTGCTGCCACGCGTAACTGCCGATGATGATGACAAAAGCGAGGCTGACTGCCAAGCCCACGGCTTCAATGATTGTATAGAGTTTGTTTCTTGATAGGAATTTGATGTAACTTGACATATTGTTGAATTGTTGATTGTTTAACTGTTTGTATTCAATTGTTTAACTACGGATTACACAGATTTTACGGATATGCTTCCGAAAATTTTGGGGATGCAAGCATCCAATTCCTACGGATAGGCTAACGCCAGCAAAAATCCGTACCAATCGGACGCTTGCGTCCTCCAAATTTCTTGTCGGAAATCCGTTTAATCCGCGCAATCCGTAGTTTCTCAAATCATTCGTTTCGTAGCGACTTCACCGGATTCATCGTGGCCGCCCGCAAACTGCGCAAGGTGACTACCGCCACCGTGACACCCAAGACGGCCACCAATGCCAAGGCAAACACCCAAACATGCATCGGCACTTGATAGGCGAAACCCTCCAAATAACGCCGCATGATAACAATGCTCACAGGCACGGCTATGACGAAGCACACCAGCACAATCTTCACAAAGCGCGAGTTGAACATCGCCAAAACCTGCCCCACCGTGGCACCGTGAACACGACGGATGCCGATTTCCTTGCGGCGGTGCTCCGTCTCGAACATCACCAAGCCGAACACACCCATCAGCGAAATGACGATGGCCAAAATCGTGAACAAAGTAATCAACTTCGAGAGGTTTTGTTCCTTTTTGTATTGGCTTTCAATTGATTGCTCGAAAGGTGTCACTTCGTATGACATTCCCTCGCCCAAGTCGGGGTCGAGGTCGTTGAGGGTTTTCGTGATGCGCTCCATCAGGGCGGGGACATCCACGTCGGCCTCAGTGCGGATGAAGAGCCTGTTGCAAAGGTTCCACGGGTCTTTGCCATAGACATAGAAAGCAAACGGGGCAATGCCTTGGCGCAACGGGGCGAAGTTGAAGTCCTTGCAGAAACCGGCAATCACGGCGATTTGGTCATCGTGGCCGCCAATCTGGTCATCAAGGGTGATTTCGAACAAGTTGCGCGCCCTCTCGTTGAAGATATAGGTGCCTGTGGATTGCTCGTCGGCCTCGGTGAAATCGCGGCCTTCCACAATCTCGATGCCCATGAAACGCAGGAAGTTCCATGAAACGGGATAGACCTGCCAACCCGCCTCCTCGCCACGCACTTTGCGGCCCCAACTCATGCGACTGTCGCGCACAAAAGCACCTGCTCCCCAAGCCAAATCCTTGACGGCAGCATCGGCTCTCAACTGACTCTCAACGGCTTCGCGGTTGTTGGCGAGACGCCCCGACACCTGCACCTGCAACAGGCACTCCTTGTTGAAGCCCATGTCGTGGTACAGCATGTACTGGCGTTGCTCGCGGACGAATATCGCGCAGATAATCAGCACGATACTCACGGTGAACTGCAAACCAATCAAGCCGATGCGGAAGGCCTTGCCCTTTTGTGTGGTGCCGAGGGTGCCTTTCAGGGCAAAAGCGGGATTGAAAGAGGTGGCGAACAAGGCCGGATAAAGGCTCGCGGCCACCGAAATGAGCAGTCCGAGGCCGACGGTCAAGGCGACGAGGCCCCAGTTTTGGCTGAAATCCAACGAGGTGTCGATGAGCGAGGCCAAAGTGGACTGCCTGAACAGCGTTACGACGGCCACCGCCAAGCCCAAGGCGATGACCACCATCAGCGCCGACTCCCACACATCCGACATCACCAACGAGAAACGGCTGCTGCCTAATATCTTGCGCGTGTTGATATTGCGCAGGCGCAACGGCACCATGGCGAAGAAGAAGTTGATGTAGTTGATGAAGGCGATAAGCACTACGAAAATGGCGATGACCAAAAGCGTCATCGTCGTGGTTTTGTTGCCCGACTTGCCCGGCGCGAAATACGAGTTTTTGTCGAAATACATGTCGGTCAGCAGCGTGGCGTAAAGACCAAAAGAGGCCTCGTCATCGGTGATTTCAACGCCTTGCACTTCGCTGAAAAACTGCCTGACCGCAGGCTTTGCCACCTCGTTAATCGCTTTGGGGTCAGCACCTTTGCGCAATTTCAAGAAATAGTTGAACGAAAACTCCTTCCAATCGTCGAGGAAATTATCGCCCATGTCGAAAACCATTTCGAAAGACGAGAGGTCGCTGTGCTGCGGCATGTCCTTATAGATGGCCACGATGGGTGTTTCCACCCACCACGCTCCACCGTAATACTTCATGACATCACCCACTTGGACACCGAGCCGATGGGCCGCCGATTCAGAGAGGGCGATGGCCAAGCCCGTCAAGTCGTCCCAATTGCCTGCCACCAACTCGAAGCCGAACACCTCGCGGGCACCTTCGCTCAATGAAGTTACTGTGATGTCCACTGGCGATTGCTCATCGCTCACACGAATCTTGCATGGATTACCACTGATAGAGCCACAGCCACCCACTTCAACATCAGGCGAAGCGGCAATGACATACTCTCCCATGGGGCGGTTCAGGTAAGAAGTGTATGCGCTTTGGCTTGTTTCTTTCTTTGTAAGGACATAAATCCTGTCGTTGTCCTTGATGGCCTTGTTGTAGGTGAAGTCGTGGCGCACCTGCACGAGGATGATGTAGAGCGCGGCGAAGGCTGCCGTCAAGCCCAAGATATTCAGGATGGAAGACACGAGGGAGGTCTTGCCTTTTTTATAGATTCTTGTCATAAGTCGTTGAATTGTTGATTGTTTAATTGTTTAATTGTTGAACTGCCGCTTCGCGTCATTGACTCGCTCCGCGTCGTCGAATCTGCGATTTGCGAGGAACGAAGCAAATCGCAGATTCAACGGAGTTAATCCAGATATTACAAACGAACAAGTCTTTTGTATATTTTCTCTGCTTTTTCAAGTCCGAAGAACTTTACCAACTTTTCGAAAAGCACTTGGTTGATTTTCAGATTATTGCAGTTTTTCATCTCGGCATTATTATTTCTCATAACCTATTTCTCTCCTCCTCACTCGCCGAGCGTGAATTGAGCCTCACTTTCGATTTACCAAACTTGTAGGTGACATTCAGCATAATGTTGCGTCCGTCGCCATCAAAGAAGACCAAGGAATTGCCGCGCAAGATGTTCTGCTGCCAATAAAGCGTGGTGTTAAAGAAGTCGTTGGCACTCAACCGAATGGTCAGGTTGTTGTCAAAGAAACTCTTCTCCAAACTGGCCGACAGGCTCCACAGTTCCTTAATCGTAACGCCGTTCGATGGATAAGGTGTCATGTAATAGAAATCCAAGTTGAACTTAATGTTGTAAGGCAAAGTCAGCATGTTACTGACATTAAACATGGCGAAGTTCCTGTTGTTCTGCTTCAATATGCCGTCCTCCATCTTCTCATAATAGTTTCTGCCGAAATAAACGGAACTGTAGAGATACCACCACTTTGTGACGTTACCGTTCCAAGCGATGGAGCCGTAGAAATTCTGCGAGTGGTCACCATTTCTGTAACGGACTTCTCCCATATCAAGATTATCAACACTTTGATAATGTTCCCAATAAATGGGATTGATTTCGTAATTGTAGCCGAAACGCAGCGAAAGCGAAATGGGGAAACTGAAGAACACCTGCGCCGCATGGATGTGGGTGTTGATGAGGTTGGGGTTGCCCATCGTATTGACTAGCGAATCAATATACATGCTGGGATTCAAGGCATCCAACGAAGGACGCACGATGCGCTTCGAATAAGATGCGCCCATCGCATAGCCCTCAGCGGGCTTGTACTGCACAGTGGCGTTCGGGAAAAGTCCGGGCTTCGTGTAGTCCACTTGGGGTTCACCGTTCAAGTAGTTATGGCGGTCCACATATTCAAACCGCAGTCCGGCGGTGGCCGACCATTTGTCGGAGAAATTGTGCGCAACGCTGGCGTAGGCGGCAGCGTTAGACTCGTCGGAATGATAGTGCTGCAAGAGGGTGTTGTTTCCGCTCAAGTCAACATGGTTGTCGGTTTGAATCAAGGAATATTTCGCTCCCACCGAAAATGTAGTTTTGCCGTTTCTGAAAGGCAATGTGTAGTCGGCCTTGCCCACATAGATGCCCGTGTTGCCGTAGCCTTTGTTGAGGTTCAAGATGCCTTGGCTCTCGCTTCCGTCAACGATGTTGCGGAAAGCGTCCTCGTCATCATAGCGGTTGTAGGTGTAGTCCAAGGTCACGTTGAGGTTCTGGCCAAGGCTGTCGATGTCATAGTTGAAAAACAGTGTGTTGTTGCTACGCAGGCTCTTGTCGTTGGTGTTGGTCACGGTCTTGAAATCCGTGTGGTTGAGTCCCTCGAAATGGGTCTTTTGCTCGCGCAGGCTCGTCCCTTTGCCCAAGTTGTTGTTGCTCTGCAAACCGAGAGTGATTTTCGGAGTCAGCGCGTATTCAAGCATCAGTTTCGCGTTGTGGCCTTGGTTTTCCGAGAGGTTGTAGGCTCGGTGTTCAATCATCGAGTAGCCCATCACGTCCTCGTTGTTGAAGGTATGTGTTTTCCTTCCGTTGAATCCGTAATAGAGGTTGGCCGAAAACTTGTTTTTCGAGAAGGTGACATCGGCAAAGGCACGCTCGCTCCACCTTCGCGCCTTGGTTACGGTGCCGCCAATACGCACCGAAAAATCATCGTTGCGCCTTATGGTGACGATTTTCACGATGGCGGTGGCATCGGCCTCGTATTGCGACGACGGGTTGTGGATGATTTCGATGGACTTGATGTTTTGCGGGTTCAGGTTATAGACCTCGTCCATCGAATACACGCGCCGGTTGTTGATGTAAACGATGGGCGAGCCTTGCCCGATGACGGAGAGGTTGTTCTGCCCATCCACCAAAAGGCCGGGTGTTTTCTTCAGCATGTCGATGCCGTCGGCACTCGATGATAGCAAGGTGCTTTCCACCCCGACCACAGTCCTATCTGGCAGACTGGTGATTTCCGGTCGCTTGGCCGCAATGGTCACCTCTTGAAGTTGAGAGGAAACGACATTCATTTTCAGTGTTCCCAAATTGCCTTTCGGTTGGCTGACAAACTTCGGCTCATAGCCTACAAATGTGATTTTAAGCAGGTCGCAAGCCATGTCGAGAACGAAACGGCCATCGTTGTCGGTGGTCACGCCACCGAGGAAAGTGCTGTCGGGCAGTTGCATCGCCACGACGGTGGCGTAAGGAATGGGCGCGTCGTTTTCGTCCACCACGCGACCACTGATGTTTTGCGCCTTCGCGCAAAGTACCGCCATGCAAACGAATAGTGCGGTTAGTAATGATTTCTTTGTCATAATATTATGATTTTAAAGATTTTACTTGATAATTCCGAATAATTTGAAGAGTCTCTCCGCTTTTTCAAGCCCAAAAGCCATTACCAGTTTTTCAAAAAGTAACTGCTTGATTTTTAGATTTTTTCGGTTTTTCATCGCAACACTTTTTGTTGGTTTTCACATTTTCCGAGTCAATCCTTTCGATTTTTCCAAACATGGTAGTGCCTTTCACCTTGACATCACCGTAGTAATAGATTCTACCCGACCCTGTACCTGTGATGGTGTAATCCATCGTCTCCAACTCGCAACGCGTCTCCACCGAACCCGAGCCAGCCACGGTAATGTCCGCGCTTTTCACCGCACCAGCCTTGATGACGATTGCTCCCGCACCGGCCACGTTCAAATCCGCATAGTCGGAATGGAGATTCTTGCACACCAACTTTCCCACGCCTGCAACATTTAAGTCCACACGGTCGGAATAGAGGTCCTCGCACACCAACTTTCCTGCTCCAGCAAGGTTCATCTCAAAGTCTTGGATAGTAGCGGTTTCATCGAAGAACACGCCATACGCTCCCGCCGTGCTGATTTCCAATTTTGGGGTCTCAAACGGCGTGACGAAACTGAAGTCGCCGCCGCCCACCAAACTGATTTCCTCCAAGGTCGGGGCGGTGAGTTCGATGAGGAACTTCGTCGGCTTCAAGTCGGATTGCTGAAGCGTCTTGACCATTTCGACCCTCAAGCAATCGCCTTTCTGATAGATGTCGAGACACTCGAAAAGGTTCTCATCAAGGGTAACACGACACGAACAGTTGTCCGCCACCGCGTAAGTTACCGAAGCCGACAGCGCGATGCTGACTTCGTCGAAAGCCGCCATATCGAAGTCGCGCGTGACGATGTTGCCGTTGCCTTCAGCGAATGTTCCCCGCGAGTACACGGTGATGATTTTGTTGCCGTTTCCGTCGATGACGGTATCAGCCTTGTACACATTGTTGTTTTGCGCCTTCGCGCCCAGCACCGCTGCCAAAACAAGCAGTGCCGTAAAGAATGATTTCTTTGCCATAGCTTTACAATTTAATTGGTTCAAATTTTTACACATTTTAGCATAGCAAACGCCGTGCCAACTTTGTAAATCATTAAAAACCAAAAACAGGGTTTACAAAAAGTGTAAAGAATCTTTACAGTGAGTGTAAAGAAACTTTACAGTGGTTTACACTTTGAACATAAAATCATTCCTCAAAACACATGCTTTGTGCATCTTCCCTCAATGCGGAATACAGGCTGTTTCGGTTTTGGCGGTTGCTCCATCAACCAATTTCATCACTTCATCATGAGTGAGCGTTTGTTCGCGTCCGGCAATGATGTCACTCATACGCTCGCGCGAAACTTGCATCATCTCCTCGCGGGTTCTCATCCCTGGCATATCCAACAAACTGTCTTCCTGACGGATACGCACAAGAAAATCCCTTCTCACTCTTTCATCCTGCTGACGATAGATGGTCAACAAGGCATCAACCACCGAAACTTCTTGAACCCTGACGTTTGTTTCCATAATAGTATAATTGATTTTGAGGGCAAAGATACACTTTTTTTTATTGCTAATAGATTTTTTCGACCACAAACCAATTAAAAACCGCAAAAGCCCAACCAACCCTAAAGTTGGTCAGGCTTTCGATGGCTTACGATATTCGGTGTTTCACTTCACCATCCCATCATCATACCCACCATTCCAAAGCGTCTTCTGGCCTTTGTTGAACGCCTTCCCGTAGTTCAGTTTCCAAGTCAAGCCAAGCACGACCATATTGCCGTTGTCGGCGGTCCAGTTGGTATGGATGTAAGGATGCACCGCCGAGAGGCTTCTGGTCTGGTACATATAGCCCTCCTTGTTGAACGGGCAATGCCAAACCAAACTGACATTCAAGCTCTTCCAGTTATATTCGGCATAGATGCTTTGCGACATCTCCCCTATCGACATCTCCTCGCCATACAGCGACTTGTCGGGCAGGAAATCGAAATCGCAGCCGACCATCAACTGCTTCCAAACAAATTGCGCCTTGATGCCGCTGCTGAAGTTGAGGTTGTCATGATAAAACTCCTCGCCTTTGGCCTCCTCCTTTTTCAGTTTGCCGTTCAGCGTAATGTTCAGGCAGTCAAACAGTTTCCTTACGCCCACCTCGGTCTTCAACTGGAAACGCTGGTAATAATCGGTGTTTTGTGGCGTACCGACAAAAAGGTCAAGTTCGGGGTCGTATTGATACACGCGGACGGTGGGCGAAAAGTTCCTGAAATGGCTGAAAGTCGCGTTGGCGAACCAGCCCTTGTTGTTGTAGCGCAAACGCAACGCATTGAACCAAGTGTTGTAGGGCTTCAGCGATTCATTTCCCTTGATGACCTCCACATCGTCCACGCGCTGCAACACGGGCGAAAGTTCGCTCAACGAAGGCAAATATGGGATGAACCTCGTATTGGCTGTCAGCGACCAACGCTGGTTGATGCGCCAAAACAGGCCTGCCGTGCTCAAGTTGCGGACATACCGCTTGGTGTCGATGCCATCTGTCACGGAAAACAATTTGGCACCCGTTCCCAACGAATACATTACATTGTCGCTCAAATTGCCATCGATGCTAGTGTAAAGATAGGTATTGTCCTTGGTCATCTCGGTCTGCGTTTCGTAAATCACATAGTCGTTGTTCGCAAAGTTGTGCTGATATTGCAGTCCTATGCGGGCTTCCGCCTTCTTGATCTGCTTGCCGTAAACAGCCTCACCACTGACCGCATAACCTTTGTTAATCACCTTCGTGGAATATTGCCATTCGTTTTCCGAATCCCTGTAAATCAGGTTGTTGTAATAATCACTATGAGAATATTGCCCAACCATATTCAACTCGATTTTTTGACGGTTCCTCATCTTGTGCGTGAAAAACAAGTCCAATGTTGGCGAGTTGCCTTTCCTATCAGTCTGTTTGTTCATGTCCAACTGCGTGGTTATGCCGTTCTCCGTTTCGTCGATGGTGCCAGTGCCGTACCAATGATTGTTGTCGATGTAATCACGCAGGGTGGCCACAAACATGGTGCTGTCGTTGGGCTGGTAGGTGTATTCGCCCGTGATGTTGTGCGTGATGTAATTGAAGGGGAAACTCAACTGCTGTGAACGCTGCACCGTGCGTTCTTCCGCGATATAACTGTCTGTCATCTCGTAAGGTACGTTCTTGTAGTTGCGGTGGCTCAAGTTGTACTGCAACGAAAATTCCGACTTACCTTTGTGGTGCGCTGCCATGAGATAGCCGTCCACAAAACCCGTAGTGAATGCCGACTGAATCCTTGCCATCACGTTTCCGCCGTCGTCCGACTCCTTCAGCACGAGGTTGATGACACCCGAGGCATTGCGGTCAAGGTAGCGGATGCCAGGCTCGTTGCTGTACTCGATGCGCAGGATTTGCTCCGGCCTGACGTTCACGAAACGTTCAAGCGGCACTTCTTTTCCATTGATTTGCAGGATAGGTGTGCCGCCGTCGATGGTGACGGTTTGCCGAGCCACGTCCACCTCCAATCCAGGCAATTGCTGCATATCGAGCAAGGTCAAGCCGCGCCCCGAAACTTCGGCTTCTTTCGGGTCGGGAAGCACCACGAAGCGTCCTGCTTCTTCTGTGATCCTTGAACCCTCAACGACAATTTCATCCAATTGCTCTGTGGTTTTGGGCATCAATAGCGTTCCAAGGTTGGTTGCCCCGCAGCGCACAGTAAGCCGCTCGTAACCGATAGCGGATGCGGTGAGAATGTACCTTCCATCTTTCACATCGACGGAGAAGTTACCGTTCTCATCGGAGGTCAGGCCTGCAACGAGGCTGTCGTTGTCGGCCAATTTCAGTGTCATATTGGCGAAAGCCACAGGATTGTTGTCTTCATCGGCCAAACGGCCATTCAAGTTTTGCGCTTCTGCACCCAGCACCGCCATGCAAACAAGTAGTGCTGTCAAAAATGACTTCTTTGCCATAATGATACAATTTTGAGTTTGTTTTCTGTAATACGGACTTGCGCCTGAAAAGTTACAGTTTAATGATGATTTCTTTGCCATAGCTTTACAATTTAATTGGTTCAAATTTTTACACATTTTAGCATAGCAAACGCCGTGCCAACTTTGTAAATCATTAAAAACCATAAGGTTTACAAAAAGTGTAAAGAATCTTTACAGTGAGTGTAAAGAAACTTTACACTCGCCAAGCATGGCAATCCTCGTGCCAGTCAGCTTGAAAAATCCGAGAAATTCAGCCAAAATCAGAAAAAATATCGCATTTTGGCTGAATTTCTATTGCACATAAAAGATATTTATCTATCTTTGCAGCAATAAATTAGCATCGTTATGAACCCTTCATCAGTTATCGGTAGAGAAGAAGAAATTGCCACCATCTCAAGGCTTTTCGCCTCGGAGCGTTCCGAGTTTTTGGCCATTTACGGGCGGCGGCGCGTCGGCAAGTCGTTTCTCATCGAGGAGGCGCTTGAGAACAAGTTTTCCTTCGTGGCCGTCGGCTTGTACCAAAAAATCGACCACGACAACCCCGAAAAAGTCGAGTCGTACCGGCAGAAACAATTGGCGCATTTCCACAACAGCCTTGTGGAATATGGCTTGTCCAAAACCAATCCCGCGCCCAATAGTTGGATGGAAGCCTTGAACCTTCTGAAAAAGTTGCTGCAAAGCAAACGCGCCCGCCGCAAGGTCGTTTTCATCGACGAATTGCCTTGGTTGGCCGGACCGCAATCGGCGGAACTGCTTGCTGAACTTGGGCATTTCTGGAATTCATGGGCGAGGAAGCGCAAGGACATCTTCCTCATCGTGTGCGGCTCGGCCACCAGTTGGATGGTGGACAACGTCATGCGCGACTACGGCGGCCTCTATGGTAGAATCACCGAATCCATCTTCCTCAAGCCCTTCACCCTTGCGGAATGTGAACGCTACTGGGCCAAACGCGGCTTCCATCTGTCGCGGTACGAAATCGCCCTCACTTACATGGTCATAGGCGGCGTGCCTTACTACATGGACAGCATACGACCCGACCGGACGATGGCCGACAACATCAACGCCATCTATTTCGACAAGGACAAGGCCCGGCAGGAATTCAAGGACGTTTACACCGGGCTTTATTCAACCTCCGAAACATACATCAACGTCATCCGCCAATTGGGAAAGCGATTCTACGGAATGACGCGGGACGAACTGCTCAACGCCGTCGACAAGAAAGGTGGCGGCACTTTCACCGACGTGCTCGAAAACCTGATGGACTCCGGCATCATCCGAAGTTACACCCTCTACGGCGGCGCAAGGAAGCAGACCGTCTATCAACTTGTCGATTTCTTCACCTTGTTCTACCTGCGTTTTGTCGAAAACTCGGACTTCACCTCTTGGCGTTCCCTGCAACGAAGCAAGCCGTTTTACACATGGGCTGGCAACACCTTTGAACTCTTGGTCATGGAACACATGCCTCAACTCGCCAATGCGCTCAGAATCAAGGAATACGCCACGCCTTTCAGTTGGCGAGGAAAGACACCCGACGGCGAAGGGGTTCAAATCGACCTCATCATCCCCGCCACCGCCGAGCGCGCCAACTACATCTGCGAGATGAAGTTCTCGGAAGGCAAATACACCCTTTCCAACGACGATGTTGAGGAGATGACAAGGCGGATTTCAGCCGTCAGCAAGGCCAAAATCCACAAGCCGAGCCACTCGATTTATGTCGCTCTTGTGACCACATTCGGAACGACCGATTCAAAGCATAAAACCCATATAAATGATATAGTTACGCTTGATTCCTTTTTTTAGAAATTCAGCCAAAACCGAACTTTTTTGCTGATTTTGGCTGGATTTCTACTGTCAATCATTTCGTCAGCAAACAAACTACGGATTCCACGGATTTGACGGATAAGTCCCCGAAAATTCAGGACGCAAGTGTGCGATTGATACAGATAATACAACTACGAATTACACGAATTTTGCGAATTTCGATTTGAGAATTTGCGGCGCAAGCCACAAAATAATTCGTTCCATTCGTGCAATTCGTAGTTCCTTCAATCGCCGAAATCACAGTTGCGACAACACATCCTCCACGATCTTACCATCGAAGAGGTTGATGATGCGGTCGGCAAAACCCGCGTCGCGCTGCGAGTGGGTCACCATGACGATGGTGGTGCCTTCCTTGTGGAGGTCGGTGAGCAGGTCCATCACCTCGCGGCCGTTCTTCGAGTCGAGGTTGCCCGTAGGCTCGTCGGCGAGGATGAGCTTGGGGTTGGCGACCACGGCGCGGGCGATGGCCACCCTTTGCTGCTGACCGCCCGAAAGCTGCTGCGGGAAGTGGTCTTTGCGGTGCTTGATGGACATGCGCGTCATGATGTCGTCGACGCGCTGTTTGCGCTCGGCGGCGGGGATGTTCATGTAACGCAACGGCAGTTCGATGTTCTCAAACACGTTGAGTTCGTCGATGAGGTTGAAGCTCTGGAACACGAAGCCGATGTTGCCCTTGCGGAACTGGGTGCGGTCCTTCTCCTTGAGGTTGCCGACCTGATGGCCGAGGAGTTCGTAACTGCCCTCGGTGGGGTTGTCCAACAGGCCGAGGATGTTGAGCAAAGTCGATTTGCCGCAGCCCGAAGGCCCCATGATGGCGACAAACTCGCCTTTGTTGATTTCGAACGAAACGCCGTCCAGTGCGAAGGTTTGGATTGAGATGTCTTCGCTCACGAAGACTTTCCGGAGATTTTCTACTTTAATCATTGCTTTGATTGTTTAAGGGTTTAACTTTTATTTTGTTGAATTGTTGTTTGATTGCTTTGTTTAACTACGAATTGCACGAATTAAGCGAATATTATTTGTAAGAATTTGAGGCGCAAGCGCCTGAATGGATACGAATTTGGACTGCTTCGTGCCTCGCAAAAGACTTGACAGGATTCATTCGGGCTATCCTATTGCTGCTCAAGACGACCACGATGGTGACGACAACCAGCACGGCCACCGCACCGATGATGAAATAAAGGGGAGAGAGGCCGATGCGCATAGCGAATAACTCTAACCATTTGTCGGCGAGGAAATAGGCGATTGCCACGCCTATCAAAGCCGCAATCACGGCCAGTTTCAGCACATCCGCCACGAACATACGGATGATTTCGCCCGCCACCGCGCCATTCACCTTGCGGATGGCCACCTCCTTGCTGCGGCGGTTGGCCTCGTCGCGCACAAAGCCTATCAGACCAAACAAAGCAATTGCCAAAGCGAACAAGGCTCCTATTATGAATGTGCGCCGCATCTGATATAGGTGGGTGTATTCCTTCTTGACCAATTCGGTGTATGGCGTCACTTCGACATTGTTCCGCTCGGGCAGACATTCCTCGATGACTGCCTTCACCATGGCGATGGCTTCGGGATTCACTTCGCGCACTTTTACCACCAAGGTGTTCATCGCCCTCGACCAGTCTTCGGAGCCATAGTTCCAATCCATGTTCCAACAGAAGCGGATGCTCGCGCGGTCGTCGTTGCCCAACATCGAGCCGATGACATAATCTTCATAAACGCCACAAATGGTATAAACATCATCGTCGCCATCGCTGTGCTCCGAAATCAGGATGTCCTTTCCCACTGCGCCGTCGCTCCAGTCGGCATAAAGGTTCATCTCCTTCACGAAACTTTGGCTCACGGCCACATCCTTCGGCTTTGAAGGCGCTTTGCCCTCTGTCAAACGGAAGCCCATCAGGTCGAAGAAGCCCTCCGTCGCCATGTATTGGTCGCACACGCCCATCAGATACTTTGTCGGGTTGTCGGGTAGCATAATATTATTCCCCGATGACTTGTACAAAGGGATGCAATAGGTCAGTTCAGCAGCCTCTACCTCGGGATATTGCCGCAGTTTCTCCATAATCAGTATCAATTTGTCCTTATCCGCGCCTCTCAACGGGGAATACAACAAATGCTCATATTCATAGCCCATGTCGGCATTCAAAGCCCTGTCATATTGTCCGTCGGCCACGAGAACCATAGGCAGCAAGATGGCATTGATGCCGATTTGCAACATCAGCAATGAGAGTTTCCAACGACGCTTGCTTTCCTTGTAGCCGCTGAAGGCCGTCGAAACGGGAATCCTGACGAACATCATCGCGGGAATGAGCGCCGAGACCAGGAAAATGAAAGCGATGATGCCGACAAGCACCCAACGGGTTTGCGGCACCATAAGGCTGGCAACCGGCACGCCCAACAGCGACTCGATGACCCCGCTGAAAGCCCATATCACCAAGGCTGCCACCGCCAACGAAGCCAACAGGTTCAAAGCCGTCTCCTTGATAAGCATTCCATAGATGCTGCCTGCGCTGGCACCGTAGCACTTCCTGACCCCCATTTCCTTGGAGCGGCGCACCACATCCGAAACGGCCATTAGCAGGTAGTTGAGCACCGATACCAAAAGCAGCAAGGCAGCCACCACCGAAAGAATCAACACATAGTTTTTGATAGTAGGCTCATGACGATGCATGGTGGCAAGAGGGGTCAGCGTGTACCAAATCGTGGAGCCGTCACGCTCCAACTCCTCCAAAGGCTGGTGTGCTTCCTGCATCTTGCGGATGGCATCCTTCAGGCTGTTGGGATCCACATTGGGCGCCAACTTGACAAAACCGCGATAGCGGTCGTTGCCCAACCAATTGTTGATGCTCCACTCGCCGAACGCAGCAATAGTTGTCACAATATCACATTGTACGCTGCCGTTTTTCGGGAAGTCCTCAAACACGCCTACAACGGTCAGTTTCACATTCGGTCCCCACACATCGCTATAGATTTGCTTGCCGATGGCCTCGTTCACGCCGCCCAACTTCTCCGCAAAACTACGGCTGACGGCAATGTCGCCATTGTATTGTTGCAAGGCCTGCATCGGGTCGCCCGCAAGGAATTCACGATTGAAAAAATCAAAGAAGCAGGTGTCCGCGCCGATGCATAAACCCGTGATGAGGTTGTCGCTTTCATCATACAATTGCGCTCCTGAAATCAGAGTAGAATAGCGCGTAGCGGCTTCCACGCCCGGCACCTCCGCCTTGAAACCCGGCGCAATGCCGCCCGATGTGCCCCAGAAGTCATCGGGGTCGCCACCTTCTTGGAAGATGATGTTTTCCGTAATCATATAGATTCGGTCCACATTCTTGTAGAAACTGTCGTACGACAGCTCGAAGCACACCTTGGCAATCAGCACGATGCCGATGGCGAGACCTATGCCTAACGATAGGATTTTGATTAGGTTGTCGGTTAATCTGCTCATAACTATCTAATTTTTTACTTGTTTAACTACTCATTATTTTTTTAACTACGAATTGCACGAATTAAGCGAATATTATTTGTAAGAATTTGAGGCGCAAGCGCCTGAATGGATACGAATTTGGACTGCTTCGTGCCTCGCAAGCACCTCCGATTCGCCAAAGTTATCATACGAAGAAGTAATCACCCTCTCCCCTGCTTCAAGGCCTTCGACAACCTCGTAATACTGCGGGTTTTGCCGCCCAATCTTGATGTCGCGGCGCGTGGCCTTGCTGCCGTCGGACGAGAGCACATAAATCCACTTGCCGCCTGTCTTTTGGTAGAAGGCGCCACGCGGGATGAGCACCGCCTCCACGGGCTGGCCGAGTTGCAGGTTGAGGTAATAGGTCTGGCCGCTGCGGATGTTCTCGGGCTGCTGCTCCATAAACTTGAAGTCGGCCTTGAACTTGCCGTCGCGCACCTCGGGATACACCTTGCGGATTTGCGCTGCGTAACGCTCGCTCTGTCGCTCGAAGGTGGCCTCCAAGCCGGGCGTGATGCGGTCAATGTAATGCTCATCAATCTGGGCTTCAATCTTGTAACTGTCCAAATTGTTGATTTGCCCGATCTTGGAGCCTGCGCCCACCGACTGACCGAGAACCACATCCAACAGGCCCAACTCGCCGTCGATGGGTGCCTTGATGGTCAGGTTTTCCTTGCGCTTGCGGATCATCATCATATTGACGCGCATATTTTCGAGGCTCTCGCGCATCCGGTCTATTTCCACCGAGCGATGGAGGCTGTCTTGCTTGGCGCGGTTTTCCACCAACTTCAGGCGGCTGCTCGAAAGCGTGAAGTCCTCCTCGGCCTTCAGGTAGTCCTCGCGAGCGATGAGGCCGTCGTTGTAGAGCGACTTCTGCGCCTCGTAGGTGCGGCGGTTGCGCTGCACTTCCATTTGCAGTTGCAGTTTCTCCTGCTCCACGCTCAACTTTTGTTGTTCCATCTGAATCATGGTGTTGCGCAGGATGTTTTCTTTCTCGGCGAGGTCGGCCTCGGAGGTGAGGATTTGCATGTCGAGGTTCTCATTGCTCAAAATGAGGATGACGTCGCCGGCCTTGACGCGGCTGCCTTCCTCGGTGACGATCTGCTGCACCACACCGCCTTCCAAGGGGCTGATTTGGATGGTCGTCATCGGCGCGACCTGCCCGCTAATGCGGATGTAGTCGTTGAACTCGCCCGAGGTGACGGTGCTCACGGTGATGTTGTCCGCGTCGATGCGGAGTTTCTTCGAGTCGTCCCTGAAGACGAGCCAGAGGATGAAGACGAGGAGCAACGCCCCGCCCCAAAACGGCAACGCCTTTTTCGTGAATGCGCGGCGAATGCCTTTTTTCTGTTCGATTTTTCTGTCCATTGAGTGTTCCATATTGTTTAATTGTTTAACTGTTTAATTGTTTATTATTTAACTACGAATTGAACGAATGATACGAATTTCGTTTTTTAGAATTTGAGGCGCAAGCACCTGAATGGTTACGAATCTGGACTGCTTCGTGCCTCGCAGTGACGCGAAGCGGCAACAAATTCGTCCCCATTCGCGGCGCAAGCCGCAAAATTCCTTGACCATTCGTCAAATTCGTGTAATTCGTAGTTCCTTTCATTGTACATAGAATTATTCCTTCTTCAAAGCCTCCGCCGGATTCGTCCGTGCGGCCTTCAACGTCTGCCAAAGGACGGACAGGAAAGCCATCAACATGCCAAGGATGGCAGCCACGGCGATGACCCAACCGTAATGCTCAATGCGGTAGGCGAAGCGTTCCAAATAGCGGCCGCAGAACCAAACGGCGAGCGGAATGCCGATGAGTGCCGCAATGCCGACGAGAACCATATAATCCTTCACCGAGCGCCACAACTCGCTCTCAACGGTGCCGCCAAACACCTTGCGCACTGCGATGCTCTTGGTGCTTTGTTCGCTGTAATAAGTGCTCATGGCCACGAGGCCGAGCATGGAAATCAGCACCGAAAGCACCATGAAGAGTTCCAGCAGGCGCATGGCCATCTTGGCGGGCTTCAGCATCAAATTGTTCAAGTCGCTCACATAGCCGTTTTCCGCCGGCTCAACATAGGTGCCGTTTCGGGCCTCGGAATAGTCGGCGTAGGCTTGCAGGATGGCCTTTTCGGTTTCCTTGTAATCGCCTGAAACATCAACCATTACGCCAAGTCCCCAAATCAAGTCCTCGTCACGAGCGACGATGATTGCCGAGTATTGGTTGGGCTCGGATGCCGCCGCCGACCGCGTCGGGATGTCCTCATAGATGCCGCCCACGGTCTCGGGATTGCTGCCGTTGATGTGCAATTTGCGGGCGTAATACGAGGCCGTCGAGTCGCTGATGGCGAGTTTTTCGGCCAAAGTCCTCGACATCCACACCGAGTTGGAGCGCATTCCGAAATCTTCAACGACTTGCAAGTCAAGCATGTTGAAATAGGTCTCATCGCAAAGGATGAGTTGAGTGCCCACCTTTTCGCCTTCGGGCGTGGTGAGGCTCGTGCCCATGCCCATCTTACCCGCATAGTCATGCCCGTAGCCTACCGCGTTCACAGTCGGAATCTTCTCCAAACGGTCGATGAGCGGCACAATGTCGGAATACTCCTTTGCCCAGTTTTTCAGCACATACAATCCCTCGGATCGCATGTTGATGGGACGGTTCATCATGTGGCGCATCTGCACCTCCATCAGCAACGCCATGGCAATCAGGACGATGGTGACGGTGTTTTGGAACACGATGAAGACCTTGCTGAACACGCGTTTCGTCTTCAGACGATAGGTGCCGCGCACCACGTCAATCGGTTCAAAACGCGAGGCGATGGCGGCAGGCGCGATGCCCGACAACACGCCCAAAACGACGACGGTCAAGACATAGGCCGCCACAATGCCCACCGACCACTCGAAACGAATGGACACAAATTGCTCAAGCGAGCCGGCTGTACCGCCCGAAACGCCTCTCAACAGGTCGTTCATCATCGGGAGCAAGGCGTAGGCCAGCAGAAACGCCAGCACGAAGCACACCGCCGTAAACGACACGGATTCAGCGATATACTTCATCACGATTTCGCCTTTCGTGGCACCGTGAAGCCGCCTTGTGGCCATCTCCTTGGCGCGTTTTCCCGAAAGAGCCATGTTGAGGTTGATGTAGTTGAAAATGGCCGAGACGAGCAGCAGCAACACCACCATGGTCAGCATTTGCAGCACCGGCTTGTTGCCTTGCTTGAACATCCATTGTTCGTCATTGAAATAGAGTTCCGGCAAGTTGTAAATCGGCATAGCCTTCACAAAACCGCCACCATAATTGGGCAATCCAACCTCCTCGACTTTCTTCGCAAACTGCTCACGGTCAGTGCCTTTGCTGACTTTCATCAAGGTCATATACTGCCCGATGGAACTGAATGGCTGTTGAGAGACATACATATCGTCGAACTCGGGGTTAAGCATCACCTCGGTGCGAGGCATCATCGAGTTTTTGGAGTCCTTGAAGACGCCACAGACTGTGCTTTCGATTTTGTCTTGTGTTAGATATTTGATTTTGAGCGGTTTGCCGACGGCGTCGCCGTTGAAGGCGCGGTTGGCAAGCGACTCGGAGATAAGACAATGCCCTTTGAGACGGTACTCGTCCACGCTGCCTTCGAGCAAGGTCAGGCTCGGGAAAAGATCAAAAATTTCGGGGTCAGCCTCGGTGATGACGGCACTGACAGGTTGTTCGTCGCCGAATGTGATATAGCCGTCATAGTCGGAGCCAGAGATGCGGGCCACCGTTTCGGCTTCGGGAAGTTTGTCCTCAAAAACGGCCTTGTCCCACCACGATAGCGACATATAATCTTGGTTTCCAACGGCATAAATACGGTTTCCGTCGGGATTGCCGTAAGCCACGGAATACTGCTGATACACATAATTGCCAATCAAGATGACGAAGGCAATGGAAATGATAAGCCCCACGGCCTCGATGATGGTGTAGAGTTTGTTTCTACTTAAAAATTTGATGTAACTTGACATATTGTTGAATGTTTAATTGTTTATATTCAGTTGTTTAACTACGGATTTCGCGGATTTGACAGATATTATTTTCCGAAAATTTTGGGACGCAAGCGTCCGATGGGTACGGATAACACAACTACGGATTTCGCGGATTTGACAGATATTATTTTCCGAAAATTTTGGGACGCAAGCGTCCGATGGGTACGGATGGCTGATGCCAGTAGGAATCCGTAACAATTTGGGCACCTGTGCCTTTTAATTTTATCATCGAAAATCCGTTTCATCCGCGTAATCCGTAGTTTATAATAACCAATCATTGATGTAAATACGGTGTTCCTCCATAATAAGTTACAACGCTGCACTTGATAAAGTATTGAAGCCGCGCGTTAAGGTGTTCGGCAAGGGCATTGAGGTAGGTGCCAGAGGCGGTCTGGTATTCGATAGACGAAATCAAGCCCTGCTCGAAGCGCTTGGTATTCAGTTCGAAAGCCTCCTCTTGCAATTCGGCACGGGTGGCGGCTTGTCGAAGGGCATCGGCACTGCCGTCGCGGTCGGCAATGGCGCGGCGCACCTCGGCCTCCACCGTCTGGAGGGCCTGCTCGTAGTCGGCTTGGGCGCGGTCGTAGGCGTTCTTCCTCCGCGCGATGTTGGAGTGGCTGGAGAGGCGGTCGAAGATGGGAATGCTCAACGAGAGTTGCACATACTCGCCGCCGTTGTTCCTCAACTGGTCGAAATACGGCGCAGACACATACCCCTCCATTCCCGGATAGGTGAAGAAACTCGACGACCAACCACCACCCACCGCGAGCCTCGGCAGCAACTGCCAGCGGGCCGTCTTGAGGGCGAGGCGGGCGTTTTTCATCGTGCCCTCGGCCAAAAGGACGGACGGCATATTGGTTTTGGCAAATTCCACCATTTGGGAAACTTTATCCGCCTGGTCTGTAGGGCTGTCTAATCCCCCTGCCCCCTTTGAAAGGGGGAATTGCGACAGTCCAACAGTGACACCATCAATTTTCAGCGGTTCCTCAATCGGCCAAAACATCACATCCTTCAAGGTGATGAGGGCATCGTTGAGATGGTTGCGGCATTGGGTCAGAAGGTATTGCCGCTCGGCGAGGTCGCTTTGCATCTGAATCACATCGGCGTGGGATTTCTGGCCCAATTGCTCTTGTTTGGCGGCCAATTGCACGGCCTTCTCCGCCGTGGCCACCTGCGCTTTGAGGGCTTTCTGCATTTCGGTGTAATACAGCACATTGCAGTAGGCTTCCATCGTGGCTAAGCAGATTTGGTCTTCAATCTGCTGCGCCTTGGTGAGGCCCATCTGCTGCGCCGTCTTGGTGATTTTCAGGTTGTTGACGGCCTGAAAACCGTTGAAAACGACCATACTTGCCGAGGCACTGAAACCATTGGCGAAAGAGGTCGTTTGGATGTAGGTGTTCGTTTCGGGGTCAACGGAGCGACCGAAACTGAACGAGGCCGACGAGCCGGCGTCAATCGAGGGCGTGAAGGCCGCGAGGATGGCATCGCGCCGGTTGATTTGCGCGTCGCGGTTGTCGGCCTGCTGGATGCGCATTTTGGTGGAGTGCTCCACGGCATAGCGCATACATTCCTTGAGGTTCATCGTGACGGTGTCTTGCGCCGTGAGGGTCACGCCCGTCATCAAAAACAAAGTGGTTAGAATTGCGATTTTGTTGGTTTTCATACTTTACAATTTTACAAATTTGCAAATAGCATAGCAATTCGCGTGCCAAATTTGTAAAACATTAAAAACCAATAAGTTATAAAAAACTATTTTTGTAAAGTGTAAAGAATCTTTACAGTGAGTGTAAAGAATCTTTACAGTGCTTTACACTTTTCTATGATCAACCACACACGACACGGTCATATCGCCCGTCACATTTACGACGGTGCGCAGCATATCCAAAGGCCTGTCAATGCCTAAAATGAGTGCCAAACCTTCAATCGGGATGCCGACCGAATCGAGGACAATCATCAGCATCACGATGGAGCCTCCCGGAATGCCCGGCGTTCCGATGGACGAGATGGTGGCCGTGGCCAAAATGAGCAGCATCTGGCTGAAAGTCAAGTCCAAACCTATCACTTGAGCGAGGAACACCGCCGCCACTGCCTGATAGCAACTCGTGCCGTCCATATTGATGGTCACGCCGACAGGCAGCACGAAACTTGACACCTCCTCCGAAACGCCGAGATGCTTTTGCGTCCGTTCCAAAGTCAAGGGCAAGGTGGCCGCACTCGAACTGGTCGAAAAGGCCAGCATCTGCACGGGAAACACGGCGTGGAAAAACTGCCCCAACTTCTTCTTGCTGAACACCCTCAAAATCGTGGGATAAACCAAAAAGATGATGACCGCCAAGGCCAAGACGACCGTCAGCGCATACATTCCCAAGGCGGAAATGATGCCCACATCGCCCGCATAATCCACAATCAAGGCCGCCATCAGCGCAAACACGCCGATGGGCGCAAAAGCCATTATAAAATCGATGATTTTGAGCAAGACAAGATCCAACTGTTGGAAAAACCGGACTACTGATGGCACTTTCGACGGCCCGACCACAATCAACGCCACGCCGAAAAGCAAGGCGAAGAAGATGATTTGCAGCATCTTGGAGTTGTCGCCCAAGGCTTGGAATAAATTCTCCGGCACCATATCAACCACAAACTGCAACGGCGAATCGTCCTGCACCTGCTGCATCTGCGCTTCACGCTCCGCAACGGTCTGCTGGAAGCGTTCCATAAACTCCGTTTGCTTGTCTTTCGGGAAGACCTGCCCCGGCTTGATGAGGCTGACCATCGTCAAACCTATGCTGACCGCAATAATCGTGGTGCAAACATATATCAGTATGGTTTTCAGCCCAATGCGCGACAAATTCCGAATGTCTTTCAGGTTGACCACGCCCAAAATGAGCGACACCAGCACTAATGGCACGGCAATCAGTTTGAGCAAGCGCATAAAGATGGCCCCAAACGGAGCCACCCAATTATGCACAAACCCCTCCCAATGCAAGGCCATAGCCAAGAAGCCGAAACCCAAGCCAAGCCCCATACCAAGCAAAATCTTGGCATAGAGTGGGATACGGTTTCTATGTGCTTCTCTCCTATTCAATCAGATTAATCTTTTTGGTTGCAACGCCGTCTTCGGTCACGATGCGAACCATATAAATGCCCTTGGAATAGCCTTCAAGGTTCAGTTTAACGCTTTGCGCATTGGTCTTTCTCTCCTCCAAAAGCGCACCGGTTGTGCTCATCAGTTGCACATTTTGGATGTTTTTGGCGGCCTCGATACGAATCACATCCTTCGCGGGATTGGGATAGACATTGAGATTCAGCGCGGACAACTCGTTCACATTCACATCGGTAGTGTCGGTCGGAATCACTTTCACGTCGTCAACAAACCAGTCGAAAGCCAAGAACTCGCCAAAGTCGTTGTAACCCCTGAAGCCAATCTTGATGTTCTTGCCGATGTATTCATCCAAGTTGATGGAAATCGGTTCGTTGTAGGCATTGATTTGTCCGTAAGGCATATCGGCGGCATCCCACTTGTCCTCCCAAGTGCCATTGTAGGTGTCGTAAACCCTAACGGCGAAATGGTCATAGCCATCCGTGCCGTACTGCACCCAAGTCCAGAATTGGAGCACCGTCGGGCGCGTGATGGTCAGCACGGGGGTAACCAAGGTTTGGTCTTGTGCCGAAGGGCTTTCGCTGTTGTCCCATTCCAACACGGCCTGCTTGCTGCCGCGATGAGGACTCACCACGAAGTCATTCTCATAATAATCAGTGTAATACACCGTTCCTTGCACGGTCCAATCCCACCAAGTCGGATTGCCGTCGGTGGTCCAGCCTTCGGGAAGTCCAAACAGGCCGTCGGTGTTCTCAAAGGTCTCAAAAAGCAAAGGTCTTTGATAGTCCCAACGGATTGGGATTTCCTCCGAAGTTGCACTATTGCCCAAAGCGTCAACGAGTTGCACGGTCATTGTGCCGTGAGTGTGGTTGTCGTAGGCGGGAATGGTGGCCGTGTAATCGTAGTTAGCCCTATTCTTTCCAGCCCTTGTGAAAGTCAAATCGTGGGTTGTGCCCCAAATCGTATAGGTAGCCGCCAAGGTTGCGGGCATATTGGAGGCATCGTGGACGCGCAACGTGAGGTTCATTTCTGTATCGGCGTAGGTCTGGTTTCCCGCTACCGAAACTATCGTAGGCGGGTCATTGTCGATAGAGGAATTATCGATGGAAATATCGTCAATGAGAAGGTCCCAACCGTAACCGCTAACGCCCTCGAAAATGATAAAACCGTAATTGTCAGGGCAATCGAAAGTGAAGGAATGTTCGTACCAATCATCCTCATCGGCCACGACAGGTTCCATATAAGTGCAGCGATGGATGGTGCCGAGCAACTGACCACCTTCAGAACAAGGCAACGAATTGTAATACACATTGATACGGTCGGGACGATTGATGTTGGGATTGCTGTTGCGGAACATCCAGAAACGGACAATGTTGTCGTGCTCGCTCAATTCCATCTTGGGCGAAACCAACTCCGCCGAGCAACCTTCGGGATTGGTGTAGGTGTAGAATCGGGCCATATATTGGCTTCCGTCGTGAGGCAAAGCGCTCGGAGTGGAACTTGATTCACGCCTGTCGAAGGCATAATTGCCATTGGTGATGTTGTTTTGCCAGCCAAACGGAACAAAGTCGTTTTCAAAGCCTTCCATCAATGGAAAATCGGCAAAAGGAGCCAAGGCAGTAATCGAGAAATCAACGTTTTGTGAGGGCGCCATAGCAGAGGGATAGACATCGAAGGTGGCGTGAACCACGTCGTTGTTGTTCAGGTTCATCGGCAACGTGGCCTTGGCAACCATTTCCACCGAGCCATTGTAAGGCACCGTGACTTCCGTCACCGCAACGCCATCCTTGAAAAACTCAATGGGAAGCGTGCTAACATTGTCGAAATGATAAGTGTCGGCCTCCGAACCCGTGTTGTTCAAGCGGAAACGCAGATAGGCTGGCTCGCCGAAATAAACAGAAGTGTCAGCCGTAAGTTGTTCAATTTCAAAATTGTACTGTGAGGTTTGCTCAATGATAATATCATCGACAGACAAGTACCAAGGTCCGTTGTCGGCCACGCTGTGGAAACCCACAAAGTAAGAGCCTGAACTCGTGGCCTGAAACACGCCCGAGGTCTGTTCAAACTCCTCATTATCAACGACCATCATCGGCACAGCTGTTTCCGTCATTGCAGAAGGATTGGCACTCGCGCCCGCCTTGACTTCCAAATTGAAGTGGTCGACGTGCCAAGTGGCATACCAGAAGGACACGCGGTAATAATTCCCAGCCGTCACGTTAATTTCCTTGTAAATCCAAACATCGGTGTTATAAGTGGCATACATATACCAGTCGCCGCTATGCGGCTTTCTGCCACGGGCTTCGTTGTCGTCAGGGATGGTGATGCCGGCCTTCCAGCCGCCATCGCCAATCCAACCCACCGGGGTTTGGCCTACAGTGTTACCATTTTCAAAAGTCTCATTAACAAGAACTTGGGCGAAGGCACTTCCTGCAAGAAGCCACATCGCGATTAAAGCATACAATTTTTTCATATTTCTTTTTTATAATGATTCTATATTGTTCTCCTCAAATTCCTTGTACTCTGCTACCCATTCTGCCAGTTTTTGTTGTAAAAGAACCATGTCTGGCAGGCAGAGAGCGTATCGTTGGGCATAGATATTGGCGTCTTTGGGCAAAGTCAGTTCCACAAGAGCATCGTTTTTGGTTTCGCACAACAAAATCCCAATGGTAGGTTTCTCAAAATCTGTTCTCACATAGCGGTCAAAATAGTTGACATACATCTGCATCTGCCCCAAATCCTGATGGGTCAACTTGTCGGTTTTTAAGTCAATAAGGACATAGCATTGCAGCAAACGGTTATAAAACACAAGGTCAACATAGAAATTGTCCTCCTCAAAAGTGAAGCGTTTCTGGCGACCTTCAAAAAGAAATCCCTTACCCAATTCCAAGAGGAACATCTGCAATTTGTCAATAATAGCACTCTCAAGTTTGCTTTCAGAATAGGAGGAATCTGGCTTTAATCCGAGGAATTCCAAAGAAAGCGGATTTTTCAACAAATCGCTAGGCTTTTCAATGGTCTGGCCTTCGTTGGCAAGGCGCATTACTTCGTCCTTGTCGCGACTCAAAGCCAATCTTTCATAAAGGCTGCTTGCCACTTGGCGTTGCAATTGGCGCACACTCCAGTTTTGCTTGTGAGCCTCAATCTCATAAAAGTTGCGGGCTTGAGCGTTTTCAATACGCATCAAGATTTGGTAATGGTTCCAAGAAAGTGTAAAAGGACGATTGTTGTCACTTGCGTTTACATAACTTGAAGGAACAGATTTCCGCTGCGGTGTAGCGGAAATTCCACCGTGTTCCAAAACCCGCTGCAGTGTAGCGGAATTTGAGTAAACATTGAAAAACTTCCTTGCTTTTTCAAGCGTATCCACCGACCAGCCCTTGCCAAATGTATCTGAAAGCCGTTCCGACAATCTTTTCAAAACCCCTTTTCCATATTCCGCACGAGATTTACCTTGCTGCTGATACTCCACAATATATTGACCCACACCGAAATAGGTGTAAACCATAGCCGTATCAATCGCCTTATTGACATATTTACGGCTTGCCTCTATCAGTTCGGAAACCCGCTGAAACAAGGTGTCTTCATTTGCAACAGATTGTATGATTTGTTTATATGACATTGGTTAAAAATCAGCCGCAAATATAAGCAAAAACGACACTCACCAAAAAACTTACATTATTTTTTCCTCGCCACCACCAAGAAATGCGGACTCATCCCCATCATTTCAGGCTCGGTTTCCGTCATCCTGACGAGGTCCAAAAGCCGCTCGCGGCTGGCCTTGTCCTCCCATTTCTCTTGAAAGTGCGGCGTGAACCAAATGCAGCCCTCCACGGCAATGGCTTTTTCCACTACGAAACCAACTTCCGCAATTTCCGATTTCATCTCCTCCGCTGTGGTAAAATACGCCTCCGCGATAAATTTCGGATATTCCTTCGGGCGGATGTGGTCGCCAGTGGTCATCTCGCCTTTGATCATATTGAAAAACACAGGGTCGTCAAGAAATTCAACGAGATTCTCGTTCTTCTTCTCGCCATACACTGACAAAGCCCAAGTCATAGAACTAAACTTGGAAATGCCCACCGCCACCAAGAGGCCGCCTTTTTTCAGCACTCGAAACGCTTCACGAAGTGCTTGCAAACGTTCTTCCCTATCGCGCAAATGATACAAAGGTCCCATCAGTAGAACAACATCCGCACTCTCATCGGAACGGTTGACTTGCAAGGCATTGCCCGTCTCGGCGATGAAATGGCAGTCCTGCATCATATTCGTCTTGGCATAGTCCACGGCGTTTTCGGCCAGTTCGATAAGATGCACCTCGTTGCCTTTCTTTGCCAGCCAAGCCGCATACATCCCAATGCCGCCACCGATGTCGTAAACTACCTTACCTTTATCAATATATCGCAACAGGATTTCCTTCGTCCGATGGAACTCCACAATGCCCAAGCCACGCTCCAAGCGGCCTATCTCGGCACCGTTGTTGTAAAATTCGTAAATCTCGTTCATAGTTTTCATTTTTCGGCCATTTATCGACATTTTATCGGCCAAACAACACTTTATCGACAATTTGTCGGCCAATTATCGACAATTTCTAATTTTATCCACATTTATCGGCCAATTTATCGACATTTTTCCTATTTATGGACAATTTATCGGCTATTTGTCGACATTTTCACTTTTCGTTTACTATCAGTAATCCCAACAACTCTTTAGAAACACTATACGTGCGATTTTTATTGGCCCCTTCCCTTGACATAAATCCAAATGTTGTCAACTTTTGCATGTATTGTTTTGCACTCGAATTACTCATTCCTAACAACTGGGCAATTTGCTCAGTTTTTGCATGAGGATTTTTTGTTACAAAAACTATAATTTCACAGAATTTATCGACAATTTCATTATTTATCGACATTTTATCGACATTATTCGGATTTATCGACATTTTATCGACAACAACATCCTTTATCGACATTTTATCGACATTTTTGATTTGACTTTTTTGCTTTTGGGTATCAGTATCGCCATTTTGAGTATCATTCACTACTTTTTTTGTATCACTATTATTACTTTTGGCATCATTTTGAGGGTCATTCAACACTTTTGGGGTATCATTTTCTATCTTTTGAGGGTCATTACCCTGCTTTTGGGTATCATTCATCACTTTTTGGGGTTCATTTCCTTGGCTTTGAGGGTCACACAGCTTGTTTTGAAGGTCATTTCCTATCTTTTGGGTATCATTCTGGGGGTCATTCACAGCTTTTTGGGGGTCATTTCCCTGATTTTGGGGATCAAAAAGACCCTCACACGCGACAAATTCAGAGCTAAATTCGTTGTTTGGGGTATCATATCCAACAATTGTCAGTTCCTCGGGATTGTCATAGAGTTCCAACATCGCCTTGACATCCTGTTCGTGACCGTCTTTGTTCAAAGTCAGGACGACACGCTCAACGCCCATCTCCTCCTCAATTTTGGCCGCAGCGTGAAACACGTGCTCCCAAACAAGCATAATGCTGCTCAAACCGCTCCCAGCACGCTCACCATAATCGACCAAAGAGAAAATCTTGAGCATCACGCCATTACGAGGGTCTGAAACACCACCTTCCACAGCCACACGCTTGGACACACGCATACTGCCTGGGTTCGAGAACACAAAACCGTCCTCCTTCTTCTGAATCACCAAGCCGCGCCGACCATAAAAATCAGCGTGGACACAAGTATTCGTCACCGCCTCACGCAAAATCTTGTGCAAAGGCGTGTCGTCAATACGGCTCATCCCCTGCAACACAAAAGGCACCTTCAAATCAGCCGTCAACTTCGGCACCACCTTGAAAACAAAGTCAAACACATTGCCGCTCCAGTCGCCAGAAGTCGAAACGATTCTGTCCGTCCAACGGGTTCTGTACATCTGCCTGTTCTCCTGAAAATCAAGGAAATACTGCGGAAACTCCCTCGTAATCTCATACTCATAGCCAAACATCAGCAAACCCGCAGCAGTAGGATGATATGTGCCATCATCAGCCAAAGCCATAGCACCGATGCGACGCATAAACACCTCATCCTCAAGGTTATTCCAAACATGGTCAGGATGCGAAGTGCGGAACAACTGCCTATAACTCCTAATCGTTTCCAAACAAAACACCGACCAATCCATCCCCTTCAGCACCTTGGCATCCTGCGTCACCAAAGCCGCATCGCGAAACAAAGCCGAAACCTCCTCCAACGAGCAACGGTAGTCGCCGGAACCGTTTCTGCGATACGTTCCATTTCGCGGGTCCAAGCCTTTGAAAACTGGCCGCGCCGAACGGTCGGCACGAGGCACCTCAAGCACAAGAATGTCCTTCCCAGCAACCGTTTCCACACGCACACGTCGCTCCGTCATCAGGTTCACGCTGATTTTCTGCCGGTTGTTCACCGCGTTCCAAAAATCCATTTTGAGTTTTTCCGCGTCCTTCAGTCCGGCAGCATACAGCGAGCCGTCGGCGCGTTCCTTCACGCCGAGCAAAATGCAACCGCCATCGGTGTTGGCAAACGCCGAGTACGACTCCCACAATGCATCGGGCAAGCCGCCCTGCGCCGCCTTCACTTCCAACTGATTGTCTTCACGATAGGCATTGAGTTCGCTGAAATCAAATTTCCTTTCCGTCATAGTCTTCTCCTTCATAACACAATCACACACGATTGATTTTCACGGCAAAAATACATATTTTTACTTTTCAAACAAATCATCAATGGTGACAACATTTTGGAAAACGCCACTGTACTCATTGTAAGTCAGACCCTCAGTGGTCACCAGCACATTGTGGACAACAGCCCGACGTGGAATCATCTCTCCCAGCAAGTTCTGTCGGTGAACAACCTTTGAGTAATAGGCCTTGTTGACCGTGAATTTCTCGTTGTAAAACTTCATCTCGCAGAGATTCACCACATTGTCTTTGCGATTGATCAACATGTCAATTTGCGAGCCTTCTGTCCCGTCGTCACCTTTCACAGCCCATGCCGACTGTGTTGATGAAACGCCAAGTATGTCAAGCGATTTTTTGATTTGTGCAATATGCGTAAAGCAAACTTCCTCAAACGCGAAGCCACGCCAAGACGAAACCGCCTGTGAAGTCACATTGTGCATCCAAAACTCTGGGTCTATCTCCTTTCTGCCTTGCACAAATTTCATGTAAAACAGGCAAAAATGGTCTATCAGTTTGTATTGTTTCTCGCGTTTGCCTTTCCCGAAAGGAATGTATGGCTCGATGAAATCGCTGGCGACAAGAGCCTTAAGCATTGTGCTGAATGAGCCTCCCAAAGTCTGGCCTGTTGCTTTTGCAAGTTCCTCCTGGGTATAGCCCGCCCTTCTGTTGCCGAGAACCTTCACAATCCGCTTCATTTCCTCTGGCCTCGAAAACACGGAGGAAAACAATCGGTCGAACTCATCACCCAAAATCGAACTCTTCTTAAAAAACAGATTATCAACATTCTGGGCAAGGCTTCGACTTGGCTCAAAACGACTCAGATAATACGGCACACCACCAAATATCATATAGCTTTGCACGATGTCGTAACGCGACATTCGGATGCCCTTGCTGTGAAAGAACTGTTCACATTCGTTGAGGGTAAAGGGCGACAGCCTCAACTGACAAGTGAGCCTCCCGTATAGGCCACCATGGTTATTAATAAGGTTGTCCGTAATCCATGAGGTTGCCGATCCGCAGACTACCAGCATAAAATTGTCGCGATGGCAGCCCCAACCGTTCCATAAAGCCTCCAAAGCCGTGACAAAGCCCGAACGCGGCGTATCCATCCAAGGCAACTCGTCAAGGAATACCACTTGCCTCGAGCCATCATCTATGGCCTGCAAATGCATTTCAAGCACAAAGAAAGCCTCGAGCCACGAGGTAGGGCATTTGCTTTTCTTCATGCCTTGCCGCTGCAACGACAAATAAAAGTGCTTCAGTTGTTCTTTCAGGCTGTTTTTGTGGTTTTGCTCGTCCACGGGCGACAATCCCGAATGGCGGAAGGTGATTTTCCCCTTCAGTGCCTCGTCAATAAGAAAAGTCTTTCCCACACGACGACGGCCATATACCGCTAAAAACTGAGGCATCTTACTGGAATACAATCTCTTAATTTCCGAAATTTCGTCTTTTCTGCCAATGATATTCATCACAAAACATCGTTTTATTCAGCGGCAAAGATACAAAAACATACGTTCACCGCTGAATAAAACACATTTTTTCTGTTATTTTTTCCCAAAAAAATGCTTTTATCCAGCGGCGAACAGGGTGATTTGGTCGTTCATCGCTGAATAAAACACATTTTTCTATCTCAATGAGGCAACAACTCCTTGCCAAAATGTCAGTTTTCCAAATGGCACACAATTTGACTATCGGCATCAGTCCATTTGGACTGCTTCGTGCCTCGCAGTGACGCGAAGCGGCAATAAATCTTTAAATCTCAAATCTTGAAATTTGAAATCATTAAATACAAATCGATATGCAAACCGGTAACATTGGAGTAAAGACAGAAAACATTTTCCCTGTCATCAAGAAGTTCCTCTATTCGGATCAGGAGATTTTCCTGCGCGAAATCATCAGCAATGCCGTGGACGCCACGCAAAAACTGAAAGCCTTGGCAGCCTCGGGCGAGTTCAAAGGCGAGCTGGGCGACCTCACCATCAAGGTGGAAGTGGACAAGAAGAAAAAGACCCTCACCGTCCGCGACCGAGGCATCGGCATGAACGCCGAAGAGGTCGACAAGTACATCAACCAAATCGCCTTCTCGGGCGCAGAGGAGTTCATCGCCAAGTTCAAGACTCAAAGCGAAGCCGAAGCCGCCAACATCATCGGACATTTTGGCTTGGGCTTCTACTCCGCGTTTATGGTCTCCTCGAAGGTGTCGCTGATCTCGAAGTCCTGCAAGGAAGAAGGCGCTAACGGTGTCATCTGGGAGTGCGACGGCAGCCCGGAGTACACCATGAACGAAATCCCGAAGGGCGACCGCGGCACCGACGTCATCCTTTATATCAGTGACGATGCCGCCGAGTTCCTCGAAGAAGGCCGCATCCGCGAACTGCTCAACAAATACTGCAAGTTCCTGCCCATCCCAATCCAGTTTGGCACACGCAAGGTGCAGGAGGAAATCGAGGGCGAGACCGACAAGGACGGCAAACCCAAGACCAAGGAGGTGGAAAAGCCTTGGATCATCAATGACGTGGCACCGCTGTGGAAGAAAGCCCCGACCGACATCAAGGACGAGGAATACAACGACTTTTACCACACGCTCTACCCGATGAACTTCGGCGAGCCGCTGTTCCACATCCACCTCAACGTGGACTACCCCTTCAACCTCACGGGCATCCTCTATTTCCCGAAGGTGAAGAACCGCTACGAGTTCCAGCGCAACAAGATACAACTCTACTGCAACGAGGTCTTCGTCACCGATAGCGTCGAAGGCATCCTGCCCGAGTTTCTCTCGCTGCTGCACGGCGTCATCGACTCGCCCGATATCCCATTGAATGTCAGCCGCTCGTTCCTGCAAAGCGACCAGAACGTGAAGAAAATCTCGACCTACATCACCAAGAAGGTGGCCGAGAAACTCGAAGAGCTCTTCAAGAAAGACCGCGAGGCCTACGAGAAGAACTGGGACGACATCCGAGTGTTCATCGAATACGGCATGATGAGCGACCCGAAGTTCTACGAGCGCGCCGAGAAGTTCTTCCTCTTCAAGGACACCGACGACAAGTACTACACCATCGAGGAATACAAGGCTTTGATTAAGGAAAACCAGACCGACAAGAACAAGGCCCTCGTTTATCTGTACGCCACCGACAAAGACGACCAGTACACCAACATCGAGAACGCCAAGGCCAAGGGCTACAACGTCTTGATGATGGACGGCATCCTCGACCCGCATTTCATCAGCGCCTACGAACAGAAGGAAGGCGAGAAAGGCGACGACAACCGCGCGATGTTTGCCCGTGTGGACTCCAACACCATCGACAAACTCATCGTGAAGGACGACAAGGAAGCCGCCTCTGGCCTCGACGACAAGCAGAAAGAGACGGTGAAGGCCGCCTTTGAGAAGGTCATCGACAAGGTGAAGTTCAATGTGGAGTTCAGCAACGAAGGTGCAGAAGCCGCGCCCGTGGAGGTCACCCAGAACGAGTGGATGCGCCGTATGAAGGAGATGGAGCAGATGGGCGGTGGCCCAATGTCGTTCTACGGCTCGATGCCCGACAGCTACACGCTGATGCTCAACACCAACAGCCCTGTCATCACTGGCCTCTTGGACAAGGACGAAGCCGCACAGGAAGCCACGATTCGGCAAATCTACGACCTCGCACTGCTCTCCAAGAACTTGCTGAAAGGCAAGGATTTGAGCGAGTTTGTGAAGAGGAATATGGAGAAGTTGTAATAACTGTAGTATTGTTTCTACACACAAAAAAAATCCCCGCAACGGCTCTATTGCGGGGATTTTTTTGAATACAGCAATCATTTAACCGAGCAAACCGGCCTTACAGCACAGCCCCTATAACGTTCGGTTGCGGACATTCCATGGTCATTGTCAAAAAATTTAAAACGATAAATAAACGCATAGTACGGTCCATAATCTGTATTAAGAGTGCTTGACCAATAATAAGCAAAAACAGGATAAATTTCTTCAACGGGCAAAAAGATACTATTGCCATTGGGCGACTTAATCAAATGTCCTCGAACATTATTTAGGACAATCATATCATGGAAACAATTGTCCCTCAACTCACGCCAATCGTCAGCAGTTGGTGTACGCCAACCATCGCCCCAATTGACCGTTGCGGCGTCATCAATGGCTTCCAACTCAGTAAGTAAGTCTTCAAAACCATATTCGCCGTTATGGGTATTCCAATTATTGACACAATACTTGAGCACCCATTTGTCATCATTTGTATATTTGTAGGTTTGCCAATTGTAAGCCTCCTTGGGGCTTGTTTCGCCCCAAGCAAAACGGTCACCATAATCACCAATGGAATCAGCTCCCACATTGCATGTGGCCCATAAAGTGCCGCTCGGGAGACCAAGGTCGACATACTCGTGACCATTGAGACTTCCGCTATGGTCAACAGGTTCATTTGGCTTGTTGCAACTTGCGGCAACCATCATCAGCATTATGGCTGCTGTTGCCTTCAAAGTTCTGTTCATATTGATTCTGTTTTAGTTGTTTGAGACTGCAAAGAAACGAAAAAAAGCGTGATTTGGCAAGTTTGTGATGCAAATTTGAGGGAAATGAGTATTTTTGCAGCAAGAACAAGAAAAAGTAACTATGGCCACATCCAACACGATATTCTCCAACTACCATCCCAACGGACACCATATCAACCCTTCGTTGCTTTGGGAGTACGACATAAGCACCTTTGATTGGCAACGGTCTAAGGCTTTGGTGGCACAGCGTGTAGTAGAATTAGGCTGGCCAGAGGATTTTTACGGTGCCTTCGACCTTTATGGTGGTTTTGAAGGCTTCCGCGAAGTCATCAAGAGCATCCCGCACCTTTCGGACATCGACATCAATTTCGTCTGTCATTACTTCAACTTGCAAAAGGAGGAACTGCTATGCTACACAAGGAAACAGTCGAGACAAGCACGAATCTCTTTATGATGCAAGGAAACTTTGATTGGAAAGTAATCGCCAAACGGCTGAACGAGATGACTGCCTACCCCGAAAAACATTTCACAAACTTATAAATCATCTCTCCCCACCACCGCCCTAACCGTCTGTCCCCTATTCCTGTCGCTGCTGCCACACAAGTGGCATTGGCTCGAATTGAAGTGGAAGCCCCAAGCGCGATAAGGAAATTCCTTGTTGAGCGTCACCGACCAATAAACGCCGAGGTCGGCACCATTGAACTCACTTTCCCACCAATAGCCGGCAGCGGACAGGAAAAGGCTATTGCCATTCGCTGCGGTGAAACGCCAGCCATTCACGCCGTTTTGGGTCGTCCATACAGAAGTCGTGTTTTGGAACATCTCATCCCATTCGCCGATGGTGGGTATGCGCCAGCCTGCGCCCCATTGGGCCAAGGCCACGTCATCAGCGGGTTCCAAAACGGTCAGGCTGTCGACAAAGCCGTTGAGTCCAAAATCGGGATTGGTGCAATACTTGTTCAACTCATACCGCTCATTGAAAAAACGGCCATATCGGTAACTTTTCCAGTCATAGATTTCCTTGGGCGCGGTCTCGCCCCAAGCAAAATAATCGCCATAGTCCTCAGGCGCATCTGCACCTATGTTGCAAGTGGCCCACAAAGTGCCGCTCGGCAGGCCCAAATCAACAAATTCGTGGCCATTCAAAGTGCTGCCGTTATCGACAATGCTATCGTTTTCGCCTTCATTTCCGCTATTGTTCGGTTCATCGGGTTTAGTGCAACCGACCGCGAAAACCATCATCATAATGGCCGCTATCGACTTGATTAACCTGTTCATACCCATTCTTTTTTGTCGTTTTAGGTTGCAAAGAAACAAAAAATCGCCTCACAAACGCCAAATGGCTGGAAAATGACTATTTTTGCGGTCAAAAGAACGATTATGTCAAACGCCATCAACATACTGAACCGCGAGGAAGACCGCCGCGTGGTGGAAGCCATCAAGCAAGCCGAACTGAACACCTCGGGCGAAATAAAAGTGCATATCGAAAACCTTTGCCGAGGCGACGTGGAAAAACGCAGCCTCGTGGTTTTCAACAAATTGAAACTCAACCAGACCCAATTGCGAAACGGTGTGCTCATTTATTTGGCCGTCCGCGACCACAAGTTTGCCATCCTCGGCGACGAAGGCATCAACAATGTGGTGGAAGACAACTTCTGGAACGACGTGAAAGACCTGATGTTGAGCCATTTCCGCGAAGGCCGTTTCGCCGATGGCCTTGTGGAAGGCATTATGCGCTGCGGCGAAAAACTCAAGACTTATTTCCCCTACCAATCCGACGATGTTAACGAAATCCCCGACGAAATCTCCTATGAAAACAATTGATAGACATAAACTTACCCTTTTATTCGGTTTACTTCTCGTTTTGCTCACTTTCGGCACAACGCTGAAATCCCAATTGCCGAGTCCGCCCAACCCGCCACGCTTGGTGAACGACTACACAGGTACGCTTACCGCCCACCAAGTCAATATTTTAGAGCATAAATTAGTTGCCTATAACGACAGCACTTCGACTCAAATCCTCGTCCTCCTTGTCGATGATTTACAGGGCTATAGCGTGGAGCAGTATGCCACTGAAATCGGGCATAGTTGGGGCGTGGGACAACAAGGCAAAAACAATGGCGCGGTCATCCTCGTGAAGCCCAAGAAAGGCAGCGAGCGCGGCCAAGTGAACATCAGCCCAGGTTATGGCATCGAAGAATATGTCACCGATGCAACGGCCAAGCGCATCATCGAGAAGGAGATGATTCCCGCCTTCAAGGAAGACGACTACTACACGGGCATCGACAACGCCGTCAACGTCATTATGGACCTCTGTTCGGGCAAATTCACCCAAGATGAATACACCAACGGCGGCGAAGGCATACCCATTTGGCTTATCCTCATTTTTATGATTGCTCTCATCCTCATTTTCCGCTCCAGCAATGGCAACCAGAACTATTCCGGCGGCGGCACCCGCACCATCTGGATTCCGATGGGCGGCTTCGGCGGTAGCAGTTTTGGAGGAAGTAGTGGTGGCGGCAGTTTTGGCGGTGGAGGCTTTGGTGGCTTTGGCGGCGGCGGTTTCGGCGGCGGCGGCGCCTCGGGAAGCTGGTAGTTTGCAGTTGATAGTTTACAGTTGATAGTTGGGAGTTGAGAATTGTAGGGCTGTCACACCGTGGCAGCCGAGAAATCTTGAAATCTTGAAATTTGAAATCTTAAATCAATAAATGTCAGAACCCATCATAGAAATCAGAAACGCCTCCATTTTCCAAAGGGAGAACCTTGTCCTGTCCAATGTCAATCTGACTTTGAATAAGGGCGAATTCATCTATCTCATTGGCCGCACGGGAAGCGGAAAATCCTCACTATTAAAGACTTTGTACGGCGAATTGCCCGCCCGCGACGGCTACTTCAACGTGGCTGGCTACGACCTCACCCGCTTGCGCAAGAAAGACATTCCCTATCTGAGGCGCAAAATCGGCATCGTGTTTCAGGACTTCCAACTCCTTTTCGACCGCAGCGTGGAGAAAAACTTGGAGTTTGTGCTGGGTGCCACGGGATGGACAGAAAAAGCCGAGATTTCGCGCCGAATTGATGAGGTTTTGGCCAAAGTCGGGCTAAGCGACAAGCGCAAAAGTATGCCGCACCAGATGTCGGGAGGTGAGCAACAAGGCGTTGCCATCGCCCGCGCCCTCCTCAACGACCCCGATGTCATCATCGCCGACGAGCCTACCGGCAACCTTGATCCCGAAACCACCCTTGAAGTGATGAAACTCTTGCGCCGCATCAGCGAAAACGGTCAAGCCGTGCTGATGGCCACGCACAACTACACTTTGATGCAGAAATATCCTTCGCGCATCGCCAATTGCAAAAACGGGACGGTGATTTGTTCCGAAATGGAATGAAAGTGCTTATGATTCAAGAACTTTCCATACTGATTCCAACACGCGACGACATTTGCCTGAAACAAGTTCGCGACTTGCATCAGATGGCTTCAAGCATTGAAGGACTTCAATTCGAAATCATCGTTTCCGACGATGCCTCCACCGACGAGGAATCGCTCCGACAAAACGCATTGATAAATGAAATAACGCATTGCTCCCTGATTCATCATGACAAAAACCTTGGCCGAGCCGCCAATCGGAATTTCCTCGCCCGACAAGCACAATACGAATGGCTGCTTTTCCTCGATTGCAACGTGGGCTTCCCCGATAAGGATTTCATCAAAAACTATCTTTTGGCAGACACAGCCCAAGTGGTGAACGGCGGTATCGCCATCGACCAAAACGAATCTCTTTCAATCCACAATCTTCGCTACAAATACGAGAAAAAAATTGCCCCTCAGCACACTGCCCAACAACGGCAAACGCATCCCCACCAAAGTTTCCGGACCACCAATTTCATAGCTCGGCGCGAGGTGATGCTGGCCCATCCTTTTGTTGAGACCATTGCCAAATACGGCTATGAAGATGTAATATTTGGGAAACGCTTGTGCGATGCCAAAATCAGTATTCAACATATTGACAATCCTGTTGTTATGATGCAATTTGAGTCCAACGAAAAATACATATCCAAGTTAGAGGACGCTATGCACACGCTCCACGAAATGCAAAATGAATTGACCGATTATTCACCTTTGCTTTCAACTGCCAATGTGATTAAAAAAACGGGATTGCTGTCTTTGGCACGTTTTGTTTTCAAAAAAACAGCGAAACGGCTACATCAAAATTTGACTGGAAACAAGCCCAAAATCGGATGGCTAAATGCTTACAAATTAGGCTATTTCCTCTCGATTGAGTAGGCAAAAGGCTATTCCTCCTTGGTTCCCAAATAAATCGGCAGCAGTTTCTTCTCCTCATTCTCCCAACACAAATCCCGTGCTGCAACCGCCAAATGTTGCTTCCAAACCGCCAACCTATCCTTATCCGACAAGGCCTCCTTGATGATCGCCGCAATAGTCGACGGTTCGTGGTTTTCAATGAAAGTTCCAATGTCATATTGACGGATAATCTTCTCAATTTCAGTCAGATGCGAAGCTACAATCGGAACGCCCGCTTGAATGAAATCGAACAATTTGTTGGGCAGGCTGAAACGGTAATTAAGGTTGGTGTCTTTGTCCAAACAGAAGCCCAATTCGGCCAATTGCGTGTAGGCCATCATTTGTTGGTAAGGCATACGAGGGAAGAAACGCACACGGTCTGTAATTTTCTGTTCCTCAACCATTTGTTTTAAAACTGGTAGCACATCTCCGCCACCGATAATCATTAGGAAACAGTCGTCCAAAAGCGTCATCGCTTGCACCAATTCCTCCGCCCCGCGCTGGATGTTGATGCCAGAGCCTTGCAGTATTAAAAGGTGTTTGTCAAAAGGCAAGCCCAAGGCAATTTTATCGCCTTTCAGTGGCAAAGCCTTTCGTGGCGGTATATTCCTGATAACGTGAACTTTAACACCATATTTCTCACGAAAAAGTTCGGCGATGCTGTCGCAAACGGTAATCATTTCGTCCAACTTGGGCACCACGAAGCCTTCGATTCGTTTCCAAACGCGCTGCACCTTGAGCCGCCCGACCAATTCCGGCGTTTCGGTAAAATACTCGTGGCTGTCGAAAACCATTTTGCTACCCTTCAAACGCGAAATGAAATAGTTGGGCAAAACCGTGTCCAAGTCATTGGAAAGCAAAAGATTGGCGCGATGAAACAGCAGGAAGAAAAACAAGCGAATGTTGTATTCGGCATAGAAAAGCGGTCCTTTCTCGAAAAGCAGTTTCATTCTTTTCGTGCCGTAAGGTCTTTCGTCCATCGGCGGACTTTTTCGTTGCTTTCTTCCAACCAAAAGCACCTCATACCCAGCCTTTTGCAAAGCCAAGCACGACTTATTGACCCGCTGGTCAGTAACCAAGTCGTTGATAACCGATACGATGGCGCGTTTCATACGGCAAAGGTACAAAGTTTTCCTTAAACCTCAATTATTACGATTCTATTGTGTATTTTTGCCCCTATGAAAAACAACCAAGCAAGAAAAGCATCTTGTCTTGAGCGGCGGCAACAATGTATTGTTTCAAGACGATGTGTTTGACGGTTTGATCATTTTCATCAACACGAAAGGCATCGAAATCCTTCGCGAGGACGGGAACGAGGTCGTCATCCGCGCCCAAGCTGGCGAGGATTGGCCTGATTTCGTAAAATTCACGGTCTGCAAAGGTTGGCATGGTTTGGAGAATTTGGCGCACATTCCCGGAAAAGTGGGAGCGGCACCCGTGCAAAACATCGGTGCATACGGTATGGAACTGAAAGACAGTTTCTTGCAATGCGAAGCCTTTGAATTGGAAACGGGAAAAACCAAGGTTTTCGGCAAAGAAGAATGTCGTTTCGGCTACCGCGAAAGCATTTTCAAAAACGAACTGAAAGGCCAATTCATCATCACTTCGGTGGATTTCCTGTTGAAGAAAAACGCCCCACTCCACCTCGATTACGGCAACATCAAAGCCTATTTGGATCTAAACGGCATAGAAAAACCAACTTTACTGCAACTCCACGATGCCATTTGCGCCATCCGCGACGCCAAACTGCCTGATGTAAAGCAGATTGGCAGCGCGGGCAGTTTTTTCAAGAATCCCGTCATTGAAAAGGCGCAATTTGAGGCTTTGCAAAAGGAATTTCCAAACATTCCACATTACGACGAACCCAATGGCAAGGTGAAAGTCCCCGCCGGATGGCTCATCGAGCAGGCTGGCCCTTCGGCAAGCTCAAGAACCAGTTGGAAAGGGTGGCGCAACGAACACATTGGAGTTTATGACAAACAAGCCCTCGTCCTCGTTCATTACGGCGGCGGGAATGGCCACGACATCGTGGAACTTGCTCGCAAAATCCAAGATTCAGTGGAGGTCAAGTTCGGGATTCGGATTAGCCCGGAGGTCAATTTTGTTTAGTCAAATTGTGGTGAAAAACGAAATAGTAACAACCATTACGGTAATGGCTATTACTATTTTTAGAATTAAATAAAAACAATTTGACTTTCAATTGGTTATACATCTTCAAGAATCAAAGAACCAAGATGCAATCTCATTTTTGCCAACTCGGGCGTTTGGGCCACCATTGCCTTCACTTTCTCTTTCAAAACCTTGGCCTCGTAACGCTCGCCTTGCTTCTTCAGTTCATAAACCCAAGCCTCCTTTTTGATTGGGTCGGCCACAATAAGGTCGATTTCGTTCTCGCCTTTGCGGTCCCACCACTTGCCGATGATGTACTTGCCTTCCTCCTCAAACTTGCGGGCGAAATAACGTTCCATCATAAAGCCAGAAACCGTGCTATAGTCGCGCAAGATAATGGTTTCCAGCGACTTCAACGCACGATTTTCGACAAGTGCCTGATACTTGTAGAAGAAGCGGAACCAGAAAATCAGGAAGCAGTCGTTGAGTTGGTAGCGCATTTTCTTGCTGTTTTCCTTCGAGAAAATGGGCAACGACTTGCTGACGAGGTTATAATAGTTCTCCAACCGCGCCAAATAACTCCCGATGTTGCCGATGCCCAACTCGCTTTCAATCTCGGCACGGGTTTTCAGTCCGCCCGCGATGCAGGTCAAGATGGAGAAATAAGTGACATAGTCGGTGCCGAACTCCTCGATGAGGATGTTTTTGCCCTCATTGATGAAGGGTGAATTTTCCTCCGTCAAGGCGGTAAGCATTTGGTTTTTAGTGACATAACCTTTATCGAGCAAAAGCGCAACATACCACGGCACGCCGCCCGTGATGCTGAACAAGGCCAACAAGTCCTCTGGCGTGTAACTGGGATTGTAGTCGGCCAAGATTTCCTTCAAAACGCTGGTTGAGAAGTGCTTAAGCAATAGCCGTTCTGTGGCGCGACCGAAAAGCGGTTCTTCGTAATCCTCGAAAATCCGCTTCATCAGCGTGAACACCGAGCCGCTGATGATGAGATTGAGGTGGCTGGTGCGCTTGTGCAAGTCCCAATCGCGCTGCATGTCGCTGAACACGGAAGGATTGATTTTCAGGAAGTTCTGGAACTCGTCGATAACCAACGTGAAAGGCTGTCTTTCAGCCAATTGCAACACATACCTGAACACTTCCGAAAACGAGGAAAGTTGCCCAATGATGGGAACGCCCAATTTGAAACTGATTTCTTCCAAATAATCCTGGCAAAGTAGTTGTTCCGTCTTCTTTCCGACGAAAAAATAGAGTACTTTTTCGTCGCCGCATTGCAACGAAAGTTCGGTCTTGCCGATGCGCCTGCGCCCCATCAGCACGGTCATCTGGGCTTCTTTCCTACTCTGTTGCAGCACTTTATAGAGTTGCGCCTTTTCATTTTCACGATTGTAGAACTTCATACCGCGTCAGTATTTTGAGTTGTTTCAACAAATAGTAATCTTCATTACGGTAATACTCATTACCATTCTGCAAAAGTACGCATAATTTTCGGAACTGCAAGCGTTTGCACAAATTTTTCTTCGATTTTTACATAAAAATAGTAATTGCCATTACGATAATGGCTATTACTATTTTTGTTTATTGGCTTACTCTCCTCAATAATTCAGCACCTCAATATCGTCTCATTGCCGAGGTGCATGACCAAAACGTGGCTGCCGCAAAAAACCAACCACCCTCCAACCAAAACAGGCTGAAGGGTGGCCGATGGAACGTTGCAGATAACGTCTCAATTATTGCAGTCTGTCGTTATTTCTTGTACAAAAATGGATAAGCGTTACCTTTGGTTCTGTATTTTGCTGGAATTCGCTTGCCTTTCAGCGATGCAAGAGCGGTAGTGGGCTCACCTGTAAAGGCAATCCTATCGCCCATCTGATACCATTCTTTCGCCTCATATATCTCACGCACGATGCCATAAACAACTGCCAAGACATACTTGTATTTTCTTGCTCGCTTCAAGTCTGCCCTCCATGCCTTGCAAGTAGCCTCATAAAGGCCGCCATTAGCATTGATGGAATCAGGAGTAGTTTTTATGATGATGTATTTCTCATCAGGCTCATTATACTCTACAGCATTGAGCGACTGGCATAAATCTTCCAATGTAATGGCACCGCGTTCGCTGTAATGCCCACTTTGGATGTTTGCAAGGCCCGAATAAGCGTCTATCAATGCCGATTCCACCTCGAAGGCTTCCCTTTCCGTAAGCCCGCGACGATGAATCACTATGATCACTTCCTTACCAGCGGCAATGATGTCGGCGATTATCTTGATTTTCAAGGAAACCTCATCTTCAACATCGTCTGTCAGAGATTTGGGGCTTTTTTTTCTGGTTCCTACCAACGACCTGGCATCCTTGGTATGTTGCAAGGCCCTGTTGCCACAGCCTTTCCCAACATAGAAAGTCTGCAAGGTGCGTGGATCCACCAAGCGATACACATAATATTTCCTTTTTTCAGAAGCACTAAGAATTGCTTCATTTTTGTCGAATATACATTCCATTTTTTTAATATTGAAGTCAATGTTTTAATGTTGTCGTTGATTCCACATCGCGCACTAAGCGTACAGAGAACCCATTGCAACGTTCGTAGTTTTCATTCATGAAAAGGTTGCTATCGAAGAAACACAGTCGAATCGCACAGTCATTATTGCGGTACGAAACCGACCAGTAATCGCCATCGGAACCGACAGAATAAACTCTAGTCCCATCATGAGTATAATTCCCGTACCGGCAACCCGCAGCAGGCAGAAATACGGCTCCATTAGTTTCCATCGTTCCCCAATCAGCCAAGGCGATTTCGTTGGTAGAATATGTTGCGTTTGGTCTATTGAAATAATTCAATGTATAGACCGAACTATTCCAATCGTCAGGCAACAGGATGACCCCATTCACCCCATTTACGATGCTTTTGGCATAACGGATGCCAGAAGGAGTACTGCGTGAGTTGAAAAGATAGTACCATTCGTCATTTGTCAATGTGCGCCATTGGTTGGGTGTATTACCGCCATTAGAGATGGCATTGTAAACACCCCAATCAGCATTGGCGTAGTCGCCTGTCAAATCGTAATTGTAGTTTGTTCCATCAGTGGGTCCATAACCATAGCCTATTTCACTATCCCAAAAATGCTCGGTATCGTATGGCTGGTAATACATGTTGCCGTTGTTCCAACCACTCGTACCCCAACCAAAAAGACTGACAATATTCTGATTAGCATAGTTGGTTCCGACATCCTGCCAATCAGTTTCCACCATATCATATTGGTGTTCCATAAACGACCATACGCCAGTAGCCTTGTTGTACTGCAAATTACCCTGCGAGAAATACACCTGGTCGCCATTGGAATTAATGGTAAACTTGCCGCAAATGGCACCTGTGGGCACTTCGCCGGGGTTCACCTCGGTGGTCACGGTCACATCAATGCCCGTGGTCAAATAGCCATTGTCAGTAATGGCAGGCACGGCAGCGCGTGTGCCTGTGTAAACACCATCAGCGGAATAGGCGGAACTAGCCTCGCCTGCTTCCAAAGCATTCTGCGGTAATAAAATAGCCCATTTTTCGCCGTTACCAGCAGCAAGTTTAATAACACCTGTGCCTTCCATGCTGGGAGTAAGTGTGTTCCCAGAGAAGTCAACCGTCACCTTGTTGTTGAAGCCAGTAATACAAGTTGCAGACGATGAAGATGTGGTCACATTGAACTTCACCAAGGCACACTTGTTCAGCAAGTGTGCGGTGAAAGTGGTTGCGCCAGCGGTATAGGTTTCGTTAGACGGCGCATATTCTATCACGGGCAAATGCTGCGTCTGGTCGCTGATAACCACGGAGCAGGTCGTTGTTGTGCCTGCCGTAAGGGTCTCGGCGGGAGTCACATTGCCCAAGAAATAGAAATGCAACGGCTCACCCACGACTGGGTCAGTAATGGTGCCGCTGAAGCGGGTGCCGTTGTGCGTCAGTGTGCCTACATATTTGCCACCGCTGGCCACATAAATCTTGTCGCCGCTTACATAGGAGACCTCGCCTGTCTCTGTGTTCACATCCATTCTCGTTCCATTGCCACATTTAATGTCCAAAGTGATAGCCACGGCTTCGCTATCGTTTGCGGGGGCAACTTGTTCTTTCTTGCATTGCGTCAATGCAGCCAAAAACGCCAATGCCATTACAATAATGCTTATCTTTTTCATGTTCATTTTTCCTTTCTGTTTTGCTTGTTTTGTTTTTTCTTTGATTTCAATGTTGCATAGCCTGCACCTGCTGCGAGCATGACGAATAGTCCGCTACCCAAAGGTGCGCCAAAGGTTTGACCGGTGATTTCGCCATTGGTCTCACCAAACCCTTGAGCGTTAATGTCCCCTCCTACAGTGCTCCCTTCCCTGCGCATCAAACTTGACTTAAACCAAGGCTGCAGGCCATACTTGTGCTCATCATACTGGGCATTCATTGTCAAAGGCGGAAGCAACATGGATGCTATCGCCGCCGAAAGAACAAAGGTTTTCTTCCTCTTTTTTTTCGTCTTGTTCATTTTTTCTTCTTTTAGTTTTTAGTGTTTTAATATTGTTAGTACCTGATTTCAAACTTCGCATCGAAAGCATAACCCCATGTGAAAGAAGTCCACATAGTCAACCTTGTTGTTCTTCTTTCACAAAACCCGCCACAAAGAAAATAAAAAAAAACCGACATGGATTAGTCCTTGTTAGTCCTTTTTGTTTTAGAATGAAACACAAAATGTTACAGATATTTCGTCAGTAAATAGTTAAAAGTTGATACTATTTACTCCACATCCCGCACCAGCCGCACCGAATGACCATCGCCACGATGACCCCTTTCGCCGTGCACAAACAAGGTCTCATAACCAAATCCGACTCCATATCGGCTTTGGGCACAAACACTCGACGTGGAATAAGCGCCCATGGTATCATAATACCCATCAACAGTCAGCACGCCTGCCATAGGCAGAAACACTGCGCCGGCAGGCTCCAAAACATGCTGCCAGTCGGAAAAACTGATTACGTTGTTGCTGAAATCAAGACCAGCGTCATTGGGGGAATTCAGATGATAGGTGCCAACCTTCCAATTGTCGGGCAGCAAAATCACACCGTTCACCCTATCGATGCGTGCTTTTGCATAGCGCACACCCGAGGCAGTGCTGCGCACAAACAGCAAATAAACCCACTCGTCGCGCTTCGGCGTGCGCCATTGGTTCTCTTTGTTGCCTCCATTCGAAATGGCATTGTAGCCCCAGTCGGCTTTCCCCGTCTGGTCATAAAGACCGCTGCGGTAATTGCCGTATGCCTGATGGAAGGGGTTGCTTTGCACAACAGTGTTGCCCGTCCACGGCTGCCAGTTCTCGGCGCCATGGTCATAACCGCTTGTAGCCCAGCCGAACAAGTCAATCCAACCGCTGTAAGTCTCCGATCTTTTTTCGTTGTCCGCTCCCACATAGTCAGACTGCTGCGCCGCAAATCGCCAAGTGCCCGTGGAGGCCTGATACTGCAAATTGCCTTTCGAGAAAAGCACCTGTCTTTCTTCGGCAACCGAGAAAAGCCCGGGCAAGGCACCTTCGGGCAACGGCTTCTCCATATCATTGGACAAAGTAGTAAATGCGATTTCGTTGCCATACCATGTGCCGGAACTACCCGAAACATAAGCCCTTGCAAAATAGATGGTGTTAGGTCCCAACCCACTCATGACGATACTGTCGCCCAAATGGTCACAACGGAGATGGTTGCCTTTTAGGGTAGGATTGTGGAGCATTCCCCAGCAAAGTCCCAATTCAACACCGCCACAATAGCTCTTCCCATCAATGGCAATGCCGCCAGAAGCAGTATGAGCCGTGATCCCCTTAACCGGCAATGTCTTAATCCCCGATGGAGAAGCAAGCCATTCCAAACTGTCGTAAGCCATCTGGCTTAGCAGTCCCTTGCCAAAGTCTTCCCTGAATGACCTGCAATTGCTATTGATTTGATTAGCAGCATAATTAAAATGGCCCAATTGCCAATTAGTCATCGCAGAAACGAAATCCAGCCTTTCCAGACTGTTTTCCGAATAAAGACAGCTCTGCTCCTGCAACAACTTCTTCATCTCATCCATTGTTTTTGAAGTTTGGGCCATCAATAGTTCACGATACTCCTCTCCCTGTTGTGCCTTCCTTATAATCGGATGCATCATCGTATTCATCAACCATTCGGCTTCTTCACGATATTGCATTTGCCCCTCTGTAATGCCATTATTTGCCGTTTCAGTTTTTTCGGAGGTTACGGCGAGTTTTGTCGCCACCATTAAGACACCCCCTACGGCAAACAGCAGCGTCGCAAAGAAAGGAACCATCAGTTTTATCCTGTCGCTCCTTTCCAAGGCCTTGCGCACCGCCTCCATGTCGGGATAGCGCCTCGTTAGAGCCTCTCGGGTGCATTTGCGCGTTATGTGACGGAATCGCATTGGGAAAACCTTCCGCAACACCAAGCCAAAAGAGTAGATATCCGACCTGCAATCAATCACCCCTTCCGATCCAAGAATCCTTTCCTTCTGTTCCGGTGCCATGTATTTCAAGGTGCCGGCGGATTGTTTCAGGATGGCATAGTCGTCGGCATCAGAGAGACCGAAGTCGATGATTTTCACGTTGTTGCCATTGCGGGTGATGAGAACGTTGCTCGGCTTGAGGTCGCGGTGCAAAATCTGTTTGCTGTGAATATAGGCTAATGCATCGATAAGCTGATCCACCACCTTGCGTCTGAGTTGCTTCGAAGGATTGCTCTCCAAAAACTGATCAAGCGTCACGCCGTCGATGTACTCCATGACGATACACGGCCCGATTTTTGGATTCATCTCCTTGGCGAAAGCCTTAGCGATGTTGGGATGGTCGAGTTGCACCATCAGTTCGTACTCCTTTTTTAGCAGTTCGAGATAGAACTGCTGCTGCCGGTATTCGGTTTTCACACCTTTCAGCATGAACCACCGCCCTTGCCGTTTCAGTTTCATCAACTGGCTGTAGCCGTGGCTCTCCACACTTTCGTATGTCGGTTGAAGCTCGTCGTTTCCGATGAAGTTTTCCGTGATAGGCCCTGATGTGCTGATGTCGTCGGTCATCGCCGCAAATTTTCCGCAAAGATAATGGTTTTATTGGTGAAAAAACAAAAAGGATCAACAAGGATCAAAACCATTCCAAAAAAAGTTCGTTTCTTTGTAAACCAAAATGACGCGGAACGGCGAGACTACGGAACAGGTATAATGACTCGCAGTCCCGAGGTCCTGCAATCTCGAAGTCAAAAAGAAACGACCATGCAAAAGACCAGCCCGGAAATTTCGGAACTCAAGAAACGCATTGAGGGCAACCTGAAGCGCAAGATACGCACACCCAACGATTTCATTTTCCTTGTGGGTGCCGTGTGGGAGCGCACGCATCAAACCATCAGCCCGACCACCCTGAAGCGGCTCTGGGGCTACATCGACGGTGCCGACGAAACACGCGACAGCACGCTTCACATACTTTCCAACTTCCTTGGTTTCGATAACTGGGACGCTTTTGTCGAGGAAATCAGCCAAAGCAGCGGTTCTGACCCAGTTACCTCATTCCACATCAAGGCCGACGACCTCCGCCCCAACGACCGCGTTTTTGTCTCTTGGAAGCCCGACCGCCGCTGCACATTTCGTTATCTCGGCAACCAGCAATTCATCGTCGAGCAGGCCGAAAACTCCAAGCTGAAAGTGGGCAACACCTTCTATGCCAGCCTGTTCATTCTCGGCGAGCCGCTCTATCTCTCCGACCTCGTTCAGGGCAATAACCTGCCCTTAGCCTATGTGGTCGGTAACAAAGATGGGCTTTGTGAGTTAGAGAAACGGTAATGACCATTACGGTAATGGCCATTACTTTAGCATTCCAAAGCCCCAATCAACTCGGTAACTTTTTGGAAGCCATACCTTTCGCAGTAGTCAGTTATGCCGAAGGCAACTTTTTCGGAAACCGCTGGATCAATGAAATTGGCCGTCCCGATTTCGATGGCGGAGGCACCGGCAAGCATGAACTCCACGGCATCGGTGGCGTTGGAAATGCCGCCCAAGCCGACTACGGGGATCTTCACCGCCTTGGCCACCTGCCACACCATGCGCAAGGCCACCGGTTTCACACAAGCACCCGATAATCCGCCTGTTATAACGGACAATTTTGGCTTGCGTTTCTCCGCGTCAATGGCCATGCCCATCAAAGTGTTGATGAGCGAAACCGAGTCTGCACCTGCGGCCTCGGCTGCCAAGGCGATTTCGGCGATGTTAGTCACATTCGGCGACAGCTTGACCATCAGGTGTTTATGATACACCTTGCGCACTTCGGAAACCACTTGAGAGATGCCCGCACAAGTCACGCCAAAAGCCATACCACCTTGCTTCACATTGGGGCATGACACATTCAACTCGATGGCGGGAATCTTGTCCAAAGCATCCACCATCTCCGCGCCTTTCACGTAATCTTCCAAGCAGGAGCCAGAGAGGTTAAGCAGCACATTGGTATCGAAATCCTTGATGCGCGGATAAATCGTTTCGATAAAGTATTGAACGCCTTTGTTTTGCAGTCCGACGCAATTCAACATCCCCAAAGCAGTCTCGGCCATACGCGGATAAGGATTACCTTCACGCGGATGCAAAGTCGTTCCTTTCACGATGATGCCACCAAGTTGCGACAAATCAACGAAATCGGTGTATTCCTCGCCGTAGCCGAAGGTGCCCGAAGCTGTCATCACGGGGTTGCGCAGCACCAAGCCGCGACCCAAATCTATTGTCGTATTTACCATTTCAACCTCCTTGTGTTAAATACCGGTCCTTCTTTGCAGACGCAAACATTTCCATCCACCGTGTCCTCCACGCAGCAGAGGCAGGCACCGAGGCCGCAAGCCATCAGGTTTTCGAGCGAAACCTCGCACCAAATGCTTTTTTCGTTGGCCAATTTCGCCACAGCTTTCATCATAGGCTTCGGGCCACAAACATAGATTTTGTCAAAGTTCTGCTTTTGCCAAATGGAGTGCATGGTAACAAAACCTTTCTCACCCAATGAGCCGTCTTCGGTGGTCACGAAAGTTTCTCCAAGTTGCTGGTAATCATACAAACGGAGCAAGTCGGTTTCCGTTTTTCCGCCTAATAGCAAAGAAGGAGTTATCCCATTTTCTTTCAGCACTTTGGCGAAATAAAACAGCGGTGCAATGCCGATGCCGCCCCCGACAAGCAACACCTTCTCCCCCATCTCGGGGCAGGTGAATCCATTGCCCAAAGGGAACACCATATTGATAACATCTCCTTCCTTTGCCTGTGCGAGATGTCGTGTCCCCTCGCCCACCTGTTGCACCAAAAGCGATATTTCATTCTGCTGGAAATCAACATCGTGGATGGAAATCGGGCGACGCAGATAGGTGCTTGGTGAGTCGTCCACGCGCACCTGGACGAACTGTCCGGGCTGAATAGCTGGCAGAGGCTGGTCGGAACGCAACCGCAACAACAAGGAGCGGCTAAAGTCTTGTTTTTCAACTAATTTGAAGTCTGCAATCTGTTTTGTCATGTGATTGAACCTTTACGCGCCACAAATATACAAAAAAAGCTGCCGAAGCAGCTTCTTCAAATATAAACTAATAAAATCACTTTTCGTTTTCTGGGGTTTCAGGCTTTGCCGCTTCTTCCTCTGGCTTAGTTTCTGTTTCCTCGGTGAAGTCGAGCAAGCCCTTGTCATTCAGCATCTGATACCATTGAAACACTTTCTTCATGTCGGAAGGATACACGGCATCCTCATCATAGTCGGGCATGACGTAGGCGAACTTCTCGCGCAACTCGTCATTTGAGGCCTTCTTGAAATCGAAATCGACCTTGTCACCCATCTTGTCATGAATCATTTTGAAGACTTCCTTCAGCGGACGGTCCTCGTCGGTGGAGAAGATAGAGATTTCCTCAAGGGAACTCATGCGGTCGCGGGCGAAAGCGGGAACACATTTACCCTCGGCAACCGATTCAACAATAATCCTTCCAATAGCCTGAGACTTGATCACATACAGTCCCGGTTTGCCAGATATTGATACAATTTTAGTCAAATCCATAATTCATTCATTTTCAAAAACGGCTGCAAAAATAGTTTTTTTTTCGTTTGCTTGTACAAAAAATTATTATTCTCCGCTTACATCGTTCAAGTCAAAGTAAAGCAGGCGTGTGTCATCGTCCTTGTCATCTTCGTTGAGTGGGACGAAACCGTTTTTCAGATAAAAAGGTACAGTGCAAGCATCAACTGTGAGGAAACAACAACCAGCAAAATCATTTTTCTTATGATTTCATTATACTCATAATAAAATGGTAAGCTTCAAGTCGCTTTGCCCTTTCCTCTGCTGTCTCCGTCCGCTTCTCTTTCATCCGTGCTTCAAAACGGCGAGCGTCTTCACCGAAAAGGATGGGTGTTTCCTTGATGGGTTTTGCCATGGTTTTATCTCCTAAATTTTTAATCTATTCATTCAAATTTTGTGCAAAAATAAACATTTTTCCCGAACCTATTCCACTACAACAAATTCAAAAAATCCTTGATATTTAAAACATTAACATCAGGCCAAGGTGTTCGTTTTAGGACATTGTAATGCTTGTCGTTTGTTACGATGAACTCCGCTCCTGAAGCCACCGCACAATCCGCAAACTTGTTGTCATCGGCATCGTCACGAATCAAGTTGAAATGGACATAGATTTCCTGATAAACTGTTGTATGAAGCCGGGCTATGGCTTCCACAACATTGGTTGCCACTTCGCTGTTGATTTTTTGGGAAAGGATTTCTTCGTATTCGTCCAAAATCTCCGTGTTCACGCAAAGACTGATTTTTCCACATAACACATCAGTCCATATTTTGTGATAAGGACTTTTGGACGGTAAAGACTGCAAAAGGCAGTTTGTATCAAGAACGATGCGCCGCATAACGATAAGGGGTGCGCATGTGTTCCTCGCCCCATTGCTCTATAGTTTCTTCGTTGATAACACCCTCGTCCCATAAAGCGTCTATTGCTTTTTGAGCCTTCGTGGCAAAATACCTTGCCACCAAATCCTTGAACTCATTTAATTCGGCTTCCGAGTCGATGCTGTTCAAGGCGTTCATCAACTCAAGTTGCGCCATCTCACTGTACGACATGGTTGTTTTCTCCTTTCTCGCTGCAAAAATAAACATTTTTTCCGAAAAACCTTGCAAATCCCAAATTCTTCGTATATTTGCCTTTCAACCAACAAATACAACTCTATGTAAGAAAACAACACAAACAACATATCATCATAAGCACATAATAGCGATTCGAAGCTGTTCTTGAACTCCAATTTACCACTCGTCCTTTCGGGGACATCTAATCAAGAATAAGTTTCAAAAACGCCATTTGTTTGGCGTGGAGATACTTGTTAGATTAGAGGGCGTGGTAACCCGGAGTTCAGGCAAGTGACATTTCCACGCTTTTTTCATGCTGTTTTTGTGATGACAGAGAAGCACCGTAAATATTTTTGACAGAACCGTAAATAATAACGACTTCAGTCTTAAAACGAATCGCATCTATATCAATACATTTGCCACTTTAATACACAAAAGCGACCAACCATGGCCAAACCACACAGAATACACATCGGACACCTTATCAAAGAGGTATTTGACGAAAAGGGAATAAGCGTGACCGAGTTCGCCCGCCGCATCAATTGCGCTAGGCCCAATGTGTATTCCATCTTCGAGCGATACGACATAGGCGTGGAGCAGCTTTTGGTCATTTCAGAGGCTTTGGAGCATAACTTCTTAGACGACATCCAATATAAATGCGGCTTGGAATCGCAGCTTACGACGCGCCAACTGAATGTGCAGCTTAACCTAGAGGCATTTTCGCCCGAAATGGCCGAGCGGATTTCCTTGTTGCTGAAGGAATTGGCGGAAACAGGAAACCATGTCGCATAATGTAGCAATGTGGAAAGAAATTATCAGTGCAGAATACATTGACGGGTACAAGATGTTCTTGTTGTTCAATGACGGGCAAAAACGCATCTTCGACTTTTTGCCCTTGATAAATCGTTATCCCGTATTCAAGCCCTTGCATGACTTGGATTTGTTCAAGGCGTTCACCATTACCGACACACTCGAATGGAACGACGGCAACATTGACATTGCGCCTGAATACATCTACGAAAACGGCACGAAAGCCTAATTGCATTACACTCCCAATTCGCCACCTAATGCGTAGCGAATTTCAAATTGGAAACTGCGACAACCATCGCAGTTTCTTTATTTTTATAGCCTCACAGAACCTTCGCTTTCGAGAAAAAACATTTCCATCCGTAAATATTTTCAACGAAACCGTAAATTCTATTGACGGTTAAATCGTTGACAATAAGTGAACTATGGGTAATTTTGCAGCGTAAAACCATTACTAACTAACCCCGACGAGCCATAATGGGTAATAACCTTGGCAAGACTAACAAATGAAAAAAGTATTACTATCAGCCTTTATGATGCTATTTTTATTGGCATCTGTGAAAGCCCAAGACCTCATCACGACAAAAGACGGCAAAGACATTCAAGCAAAAATCCTTGAAGTCACAAACACCGAGGTCAAGTACAAAAAATTCAACAACCAAGACGGCCCTACCTTTACCATGAACAAATCGGAAATCCTAATTGTCCGCTATCAAAATGGAGAAAACGAGGTTTTTAGTAACAACTCCTCTCAATACTCCTCAACACCATACATTTCCACCGCAAAAGGACCTATACAAGAGGGAATGCGTTACAAAGAATACAAGAACCTTTACGACCATCACCTGTACAATGCCCAAATAGGAGACCAATACAGCCCTGGCTGGTCTGGTGTTGCGTCTTTTTTCATCCCAGGTTTAGGGCAGGCCATTTGTGGCGAATGGGGACGTGGACTTGCTTATTTTGGAAGCTCAGTTTTAGTAAGTTCCGTTGGAGGCATTGTAACTGCATTAACTTATTCTTATTGGCCAATGCTTGTCACTACTGCTGCCGCTTTGACCATCGATATTATGAGCATTGTTGATGCCGTCCACGTTGCAAAAATCAAGAACATGTACTATCAGGACTTACGCGGGCAACATGCCAACATAAATTTTGGTCTTTCGCCTTATTTGACTTATACAAACTTTACCGGCGAGACAAATGCCGTTGTTGGATTATCAATCAACTTGAACTTTTAATTCATTCATAAATCAAGTGTGTCATTATGAAAAACGAAATCCAAAACAGAAGAGAATTCTTCAAAGAAGCTGCAAAGAAAGCTTTGCCGATTATTGGTGCTGTGGTATTGGCAAATTCGCCAATCATTGCCCAAGTAAGAAGTCTGAACATGGGATATTGCTCATCTTGTAAAGACGATTGCACAAACGGGTGTCATACTGGATGTTACCGTAGTTGTAAAACAGATTGCCAAATTAATTGCAAAGGTAATTCATCTACTACTGTTAGTGGTTGCCGAAATTGCGAATATGCTTGCGGTGGTGGTTGCGAAGGCAGTTGCTCACATAGATGCGACGGCAGTTGCAAAGGCAATTCTTACAAAGCTAATTGATTGAGAGTTTAATGCATCTAATCGTATCAACTAATTTATCAAAATATGAAAAATGAACTAAAAAACAGAAGAGAATTCTTCAAGGAAGCGGCAAAAAAGACTTTACCCATTTTAGGTATGGCTGTAATGGCCGTTGCTGCACCAACACTTCAATCATGTAAAAAAATCTCCTTAGGGTGTGATGATGTTTGTACTAATGCATGTAAAACCACTTGTAAAACTACTTGTGTAGGTGCATGTAAAGGATGTAGTGGCACTTGTAGTTCCGATTGCAAGGGTGGTTGCAAAACTCTCTGTAAGGGTACATGTAAAGGATACTGCAACAAAATGGGAGGTACATACGGAGGCTGACCAAACTTCATTTTAATAGATTATCGTAGGTTTTTATAAAATGAGAATCAAAGAAAACCAAGACTCTTGGCAGTCCGGCATGGCGAAAAACATCACCTTCATCGTCACCAAGGACTGCCAGTTGGCCTGCAAATACTGCTACCTTGTGGGCAAGAACGTGAAGGAGCGGATGCCTTGGGAGGTGGCCAAGACCTTTATCGATTATGTGCTCGACCATGAGAACGACCCAGAGTTTGCTGAAGAATCGGTGGTGTGGGATTTCATTGGTGGCGAGCCGTTCCTTGAGATAGAACTCATCGACAAGATTTGCGACTACATCAAGGTCGAACTGTACCGTCGAAATCACCATTGGTTCAATAGTTACCGTTTCTCCTTCTCCACCAATGGCATCAACTACCACGAGAAGGCCGTGCAGGATTTCATCAAGAAGAACCGCGAACACCTTTCCATCGGCATCACTATCGATGGGACGGAAAAGAAGCATGACTTGAACCGTGTGTATAAGCAGCCTCTTGGTGCAGACGGGACGTCTGCGAACCCAGAGAAAGGCTCGTACCAAGATGTGGTGAAGAACATCCCGCTTTGGTTGGAGCAATTCCCAAGCGGCGGCACCAAGGTTACCATCTCCTCGGCGGACATTCCCTATATCACTGAGAGTGTGCTGCATCTTTACGGTTTAGGCATCCACGAGGTGAACATCAATGTGGTGTTCGAGGACGTGTGGCAAGAAGGCGATGACCTGAAGTTTGAGGAACAACTGATGCAGTTGGCCGACGCCATCATCGACGGCGGCTATTATCAAGACTATGCTTGCTCGTTCTTCTCGGAGCACATCGGCAAGCCGATGGACCCCGAGCGCGACAACCAGAACTGGTGCGGCGCGGGCAAGATGCTCAGCGTGGATGCGGCGGGCAACCTCTACCCTTGCACCCGCTTTGCACAATACTCGCTGCGCGACAAGGAAGCATGGATTATCGGCAACATCAAAGACGGCATCGACAAGAACAAGCTGCGCCCCTTCCTCACCCTCGACCGCACGACGCAAAGTCCACAGAAGTGCATCGAATGTGAGGTGGCCAGCGGCTGCGCATGGTGTCAAGGCGAGAACTACGACGCGGCACAGACGCACACCGTTTTTGAACGCGCCACGGCCATTTGCCTCATGCACAAGGCAAGAGTGAGAGCCAACAACTACTACTGGAACAAGCTCTACCGCAAGCTCGAATTAGAGGACTTGCGCGAACAATACGAAGCCAACAAACGCGAAGTGAAACCCGAAATCTGTTAAGCCATGCTGCAATACCTTGTTATATTATTGGAAGACACCAGCGTGGCCTACTGCCATGCCGACAATCCGCTGAAAGAACGCAACTTAATTCCGTTAGAAACCCTCAAAAAGGCCATCCTTTTCGGGATGAAGCAGAACTTGATGATCCAGTATGTCTTCCCCGAATATGCACTGCCGAAAGAGTATGCCGAAGCCATCGAGAGCATCGACAATGTGAAGATTTATCCTGTTGGTTGCAAACCTTTTACGGGTATTGATGATGGAAATGAAGCTGATGTGGAAGTGGCGAATAGAGTCTTTGAAAATGTGGAAGCCAAAAACTTGGTGCTTCGCTTAACTTTCAGCGAAATGCTTGCGAAAAAAGACGAAATCACCAAACTATTCACCTCGGGCACAAGAATCAACCTTTGCATCACCGATGTGGAGCATTTCTCAGACGAGCAAATTGAAGCCTACAAGCAAGTCTTGAAAGAGTGGAACGCCGTTTTGCTCAACCTCTACAAGCAAGGCCAATCCCCGCAATTCAACCTCTTGACGGACAGGATGATGCTTGACAAAATGCATAATTGTGAGGCTGGCGTGAGCAACATCACCCTTGCGCCAAACGGGAAATTCTACCTCTGCCCTGCCTTCTACTACGACGAGCAAACAAAGGTTGACAACCAACTGAATCATCACCAACCGACTTCGGACAATTCCGTTGGCGACTTGGAAAAAGGCTTGGACATTCCCAACCAGCAACTCCTGAAACTCGACCACGCGCCCCTGTGCCGCAACTGCGACTCCTACCAATGCCGCCGCTGCCTCTGGCTCAACCGCAAGCTGACTTGGGACCTTAACACGCCCTCGCGCCAGCAATGTGTGATGTCGCACTTGGAACGCAACGCTTCCCGCGACCTGCTGAACGACATCCGCAAAATCGGAGAGTTCATGCCGCAAATAGACATCAAGGAAATCAACTACTTGGACCCGTTTGAGGTCAGGAAGGAATTTTGATATTATGGGATTGCTTCGCAAGAAATCCGAAAAAAATCAAAATGAGAATCATTCAAAAATACAAGAATATGATTTTGAACGATTTTGAAAATAGATTTTTGAATGATTTCTTGCCGCAAGGCAATCCGAAAAAGACTAAACAAGGAAACTATGGGATTGCTTCGCAAGAAATCCGAAAAAAATCAAAATGAGAATCATTCAAAAATACAAGAATATGATTTTGAACGATTTTGAAAATAGATTTTTGATTGATTTCTTGCCGCAAGGCAATCCGAAAAAGACTAAACAAGGAAATTATGAGATTGCTTCGCAAGAAATCTGTCGAAAATCATCATTAATATCAGTCAAAAATTGAAATACAGTGAAAAGAAGATGCAAAATTAGATTTTATAAGATTTTGAAATTAGATTTTTTCAAGATTTCTACACGAAGTGTATCTCTCAATAAAATAAATAGATAAACATTATGACAATGAAGAAAAAAGTAGGTCAGGTAACCCCTGAAGAAAAGAATGAAATCCAGCAACTCTTCGAAAGAAGAAACGGCTTGAACGAATTGGCGAAAATCCTCAATGCCGACAACACCGAACTTTACGAAAAACTCGTCAAGGACATGGGCGAGACCGGCACCAAGTTCCAAAGTTGGTGGGATCGCATGGCGCAAAAGTACCAATGGGAATCCGCCGAAAACGGCAACTGGGAAATCAACTTTGAAACCAACGAAATTTATCTTGTAGCATGACACTGTTATTCATTGGTACAACGGAACTGCTGCTCATCGCAGGCGTGGCCTTGCTCATCTTCGGCGGAAAGAAAGTGCCAGAACTGATGAAAGGCTTGGGCAAAGGCGTGCAGAGTTTCAAGCAAGGCATGAACGAGCCTTTGAAGGAAGAAAAGCTGGAAGAAGTGACGGATGAATCGCAAGCCGAACCCAAAGAAAACGACGGAGCCGGACAATAATTCCGACCCGAACTTGCTGACCTTCGGCGGACACCTTGAAGTGCTCCGCCGAATGTTGTTCCGCATCATCGCCGTGGTGATGGTGTTGGCTATTGCCGTGTTTTGCTTCAAGGACAAGACCTTCGAACTGCTCCTTGCGCCCAGCCAATGGGATTTTGTCACTTATCGCTACATTGAGGTTCTTCTGCACAAATTGGGTTCCGATTTCACTTTCAACAAGTTTCATATCAACCTGATTGCCACAGAGTTGTCAAGCCAGTTTATGACGCACATCTCAACTGCGTTATACCTTGGTTTGCTTGGTGCTTCGCCTTACATTTTGGTCGAGTTGTTCCGTTTCATCACGCCCGCACTTTACGAAAACGAGAAGAAATATTCAGTGCAAGTGGCCGCCACAATGTACTTGCTTTTCATCGTCGGCGTGTTGATGTCGTATTTCATTCTGTTTCCCATATCCTTCCGATTTTTAGGCACTTACAGCGTTTCGGGGATGGTGGAAAGCAACATTACCCTGAAATCCTACATCAGTACCTTCACCACTCTGACTTTGGTGATGGGATTGGTGTTCCAATTGCCCGTCATTGCCTTTTTCTTGGGCAAATTGGAAGTGATAACCTCCGAAATGTTAGCGAATTACCGCAAATACGCCTTCCTTATCATCATGCTCGTCGCGGCCATCATCACGCCTCCCGACTTGATGACCTTGGTTTTGGTCACGATTCCGCTGTATCTGCTTTATGAAGTGAGTATCTTGGTTCTGAAAAGGATGGAAAAGCGAAATCCAAATCATCCACTCTAATACTCCAATCTCACCTCATCCACCCAAAGCACATTGTCCAAAGTGCCGATGAAAGCACCGCAACTTCCCGAAGCGAACCACAAAATGGCGTGAGTGACAGGGCAATCCGCATCGGCCCAGCCTTCTTCGAGGATGGGCTTCTTCTTGCCTTTGCTATTGAAGGCGTACATATTCTTATAGCCTGTAATCAAATCCATGTAGGGCTTGTAATCCTTGTGTTTTCGCGCATCGCCGTAAATGACTGGCAGCCTACGGTCGATAATCCAATCTGCGGTCGACCTTTCCACTTGGCACATCGCCGTTCCCACCCGCTTGGCGTGGATGTTGCCATCTTCGTCTTCCCAGCGGTTTTGCAATATGAGAACGACTTCGGCAGGGTCGTAGCCGTCAAATTCGGTGGCGCGGAATGTGGTGCTCCTAATCAATTTTCCAGTATTCGGAATCTTCGCCTTATAATTGAAAACCAACGCTTTCGGTCGTTTGGAAAAAGGTATGCCCCAAGTCATAACGGCGTAGGGATTGCTGATGGCCGAAACGGGTTCTTGCGTCTGTCCCCAATAGATAGAGCCTGCCGCCATCACCTTGACATTGATAATGCCTGCCACCTTGCACGACACCATTTGGGAAACCAATTTGGCGCATTTTCCCGTCGGGCCATCGTCGGGCGTGACATTGGTGCTGGTCTTCACCACGCCCACCACCTTGGCAAAGACATTCGACGACGACCAAATCGTGTTTTTGTAGGAATAGGGAACATTGCCCCGAATGGTATCGGTTGGGCCAAGCATGTAAACGATTTTTTCCTGACCGCCAATCACTTTAGACTCAGTGATATAACGCACGGCCCATTGGTTGAAATCGCCGAAAGGCACTTTCTCGTAACGCTGGGCCAAGGCGGTCAAACAGGCCAACAGGCATAGTATGGTCACTTGAATTTTCGCCATAACTTATCAACTAATCTTTTGGGTAACAAGGCAATCAGCGGGGGCAAGTAATAGTTCATGAAACCCGGTTTCACCACTCTTTTTTTCCGTATCATTCCATTCAAGGCCTTGCGCACCAACCATTGCGGCATGCCAATCAGTCCGATTTTCACGCCGAGGTTCAACAAATTGGGTTTCAGTCTGTAAAGCGGTGTGGCAATGGCGGCGGGACAGACCGTTGTCACACCCACACCGTAGGGTCGCATCTCGAAATAGAGCGACTTGCCGAAACTTTTCAGATAGGCTTTGGTGGCGGAATAGACCGTAATGCCCGGACACGGCAACTTGGCCGCCATCGACGACATATTAATAAGGTATCCGTAACCGCGCTTTTTCATTTCCTCGCCAAACAAGACACACAATTTCGTCGGGGTAAAAACATGCAAACGCATCATGGTCAAGGCTTTGGCTTCGTTTTCCGTGGTCAGTTCCTCAAAAAAGAACATTCCTGCGTTGTTGACGAGAATGTCTATTTGAAGGCCTACAGCTTGGCAAAAACCGAACAATTCCTCAGCGGCAGACTCGGTGGACAAATCCTGATAGTGCGGAACGATTTGGAGGGTAGAATTGCGTTTCAAGTCTTCGGAAACCTTTTCAAGCTCCTCCTTTTGGTTGCTGACTAAAAGCAAGTTACAACCGATTTTAGCCAATTGTCGGGCATATTCCAAGCCCATCCCCGAACTTCCGCCCGTGATGAGTGCCCAAGGCCGATGCCCGTGCGCCTCCTGAAACCGATTCATCCATTTCTGATAGTTCATTAACCCTTCTTTTCCGCTTTTTTAATCTCTTTCCTTATTGCTTTCGGCAGTTCATCATCTACGCAACGGTGACACTTCATCTCCAAGGTGTACATGCGTCCGATGCAATAGTTGCTATGCTTGCACTCGCTTCGGGTCAACTCGCCGCTGTGCAGTTTGTTGACAAACTCAGTGTCGTTTATCAAAGCGCGTGCCATTTGCAAGGCCACAAAGCCCGAATCGAGCACTTCCTCCATTTTTTCTCGTGAAACCATGCCGCCCACATAAATCAAAGGCAGTTTCAGGTTTTTGCGAAACACCTTGGCCTCCTCCAAGAAATAGCCTTCACTGAATGGCACCGTGGGAATCATCTTTCGGCCAAACAAGGCCAATCCCGCCTTGAGCCACCAGAACTTCTTCGGGTCCATGTAATAGCGCAAGGTCCTGAGCGGCATTGCGCCACGCATCACCTCCATAGGGGCCTTACTGACGAAGCCTGCCGTAAGCACAAGTGCATGAACACCAAGACGTTCCAATTCCTTCGCCACCTCAAGACATTCCTCTTGCTGCATCCCCTTCTTGAAGCCGTCGTGCATGTTCACCTTGACCACAACGGCCATGTCGTTGCCCGCCGTGCGCATCACCTCCTCGATGACGAGGCGCATGAAACGCATCCGGTTTTCGAGGCTTCCGCCAAACTCGTCGCGACGGCGGTTGGTGTAAGGCGACAAAAACTGACTGATGAGGTAGCCATGTCCCGCATGGATTTCAACGCAGTCGAAACCCGCTTTGCGAGCCAAATCGACGGCCTTACCGAAATCAAGTACCAACTTATAAATCTCTGACTTTCTAAGTTTTCTGACGAAGGTCGGAGAATACAAATTGAACCCTCCCGAAGCCCCGACAGGCATACAGCCGCAGGTAGAGCGGTGCGTCATGTTGCCGCAATGCCCCAATTGGATGGAAGCCTTCGCGCCATGACTATGGACGGCATCGGTGAGGTTTTTCAAGGTGGGCACAATCTCCTCGCGCATCCAAAGTTGGCCGTTGAACGACAGTCCCGACTGGCTGACTGCTGCATAGGCCACCGTCGTCATGCCTACACCGCCTCGCGCCACTGCCACATGATAATTGTATAGGTCGTCGGAAGGACGGTTGCCGTATGCCATATTTTCAAAAGCCGCCGAGCGTATTACCCTATTTCGCAAGGTGATAGGCCCGATTTCGCAAGGGGTGAATATGATTGATTTTTCCATGACTCAATAGATAAAAGGTATGATTCTCTTGACTTTCTTCGTGTCCAGGGCTTTGCCGAACTCACTTTGGTACATCTTATAGATATGGTCGGCGCGAGGGGCGAGGTTGGCGAAAGTCCACAAAGCGAACACCGCGCCCGCCCACGACCATGTAAGTATCGCAAAGCCAACCCATTCCACAAACTCGCCGAAATAATTGGCAGAGGTCACATAGCGAAACATGCCTTGCTTGGGCAGATAATGCCGTGTGTCGCCATCCTTGCGAAGGTTGCGGATAATGTCGTCGGACTGAATGTTGATATACATGCCAATGATGAAAACCAAAAATCCAGCAATAAAACGCGGGTCGGTGAGCCAATCGCGGCCATAGTAGTCGTCGGGCGAGATGTAGAAAATCCAGCCGCCTTGCATCAGCGCGTTCAACACATTGAAAACCACGCCCATAACTACAATCGAAAGCGGCATGACGCTGTTGCCCCTCATCCGGAACGGAAACACAAAAGACCGCTGGATGTAGTGTAGTTCAAACAAAAAGAGGAAGGCTATCCGTACCAAATCGCCGCGCCTATCGGAGAAGAGCCAAAGCAGCAACATGGCAACAAACACAGGCGATTCCATCAATACCCAGCCCAATTTGTTATTGACCGCCGGACCCCATTTCTTGTTGTAGAACTTGCCATAGCCTGCATCCACGAAATATAGGCTCACAAAGACCACCACAGCGAAGGCCGACATGACAATTAGGTATAAGTTAAAGGAATGTTCGGACATTTTCATTGAGAAATAAAGGCCAAAAATAGGAAAAAACATCGTCGGTCAACGATATTTTCAACCAATATTCAAGAAAATTCCGCTATCTTTGCACCTTAAATAACAAAAATTGGAGCAATGAACACAAGCTGGATTCTTATCATCGTCATCGGCATCGTCGGGATGCTGGTGCAATGGAAACTGAAAAGCGTATTCGCAAAGTACTCGAAAGTGCTCTCGCCTGGCGGAATGACAGGAGCGCAAATCGCGCAGAAAATGCTAAACGACAACGGCATATATGACGTTTCGGTGACTTGCATCAAAGGGCAACTCACCGACCATTACGACCCCACCAAGAAGACCGTCAACCTTAGTGAAGATGTTTACCGCATGAACAGTGTTGCGGCGGCTGCCGTTGCTGCCCACGAATGTGGCCACGCCGTGCAGCATAAAGAAGGCTATGCACCGTTGAAATTACGCTCGGCTTTGGTGCCAGCCGTCAGCTTTTCGTCTAAATTGTCGATGTTTGTCATCATCATCGGGCTGCTCATTATCAACACTTTCCCTGCCCTGTTTTGGTTAGGTATCGCCATGTTCGCATTGGTGTTCCTTTTTAGCGTCGTCACCTTGCCCGTCGAGTTCAATGCCTCGCGCCGCGCGTTGGCATGGCTACAATCATCCAACTCGCTCAGTCAAGCCGAGGTAGGACAGGCCAAGGAAGCGTTGGGGTGGGCCGCAAGCACATACGTGGTCGCAGCCTTATCATCGTTGGCTTCGCTGTTGTATTACATTGGATTGGGGAATAGCAGGAGGTGATTTCGCCTCAATTCCCTATAATTCTTGCATAATCTTCCTTTACGCGGCGGGCAACATCGTCCTTGCCAGCGGCTGAAATGGCATCCATGAACTTCAGGCGGGCCTTGTCGAACTTCATCTGCTCCTCATTCGTAAGGGATTTGCTGTTTTCATAATAGTTCTTGCACATGGTGACGAATTGCCCTACGGCAGCATCCCACTCCTCGGCTGTGTAATGCTTCGATTTCTTTGAAACCTGATTGACGAATTTCTCGGCATTGACCACAATTTCGTGCGGATTATCAGTGTATTGGTATGTGGCCGGACCACGCTGGCAACCCGCAACTGTGAGCATCACCAATAATAAAAGAGGTAAAAACTTTTTCATCTTGTTCAGAATTTTGGCGCAAAAATAAGACTTTTTGTTTCAATGTGAGAGTTTTTTCGTATTTTAGCCGACCTTTTGTTGTTGAGTTGTTGGTGGTTGGACCGTTTAATCATTTGACAGACAACCTCAAACATTCACAACATACAAAGAATCAATAATTAAACATTAAACTATAAACTATCACAAATGACAATCAAAGAATTGGAACCGAATGGCGTGTTTAGGAATTTCTACAGCTTGACACAGATTCCGCGCCCTTCGAAGAAAGAAGCAAAGGTGATCGCCTTCATGAAACAATGGGGCGAGGAACACGGATTGGAAACCATCATTGAGGACTGCGGCAACGTCATCATGCGCAAGCCCGCCACGCCCGGCATGGAAAACCGCAAAGGCGTTATCCTGCAAGCCCACCTCGACATGGTGCCGCAAAAGAACGCCGACAAGGTACACGATTTCGAGAACGACCCGATTGAAACCCACATCGAAAACGGTTGGGTGAAGGCTAACGGCACCACCCTCGGCGCCGACAATGGCATGGGTGCCGCCGCTGCTATGGCTGTGCTCGAAGCCACTGATTTACAACATGGTCCGATTGAGGCCCTGTTCACCATTGACGAGGAAACAGGCATGACGGGTGCCAACAAGCTGCAACCCGGCCTGCTGCAAGGCGACATCCTGATGAACATGGACTCCGAAACCGAAGGCGAACTTTATGTGGGTTGCGCCGGCGGGGTCGACACCATCGGCACATGGACTCCTACTTACGAAGACGTTCCCGCTGGAATGGTGGCTTATCGCCTGTTTGTCAAGGGATTGAAAGGCGGTCACTCGGGCATGGACATCAACCTTGGTCGCGCCAATGCCAACAAAGTGTTGAACTCCATGCTGCTGATGGCAGCTGAGAAATACGGCCTGCGCCTTGCCTGCATCGATGGTGGCAGCTTGCGTAACGCCATCCCAAGAGAGGCCGAAGCCATCGTTGTGGTTCCCGCCGACAAGGAGGAGGAATTCAAACAATTTGCCGCTGAGTATGAAGGCATTTGCAAGGAAGAGTTTGCCCAAACCGAGCCTGAATTGGCCATTCTCTGCGAACCCGCCGAAATGCCCAAACAAGTCATTGACTTGAAGACGCAAAACAACATGTTCTGCGCCATCGCCCGCTATCCCAACGGCGTGATTGCCATGTCAAACGACTTTGAAGGCACCACCGAAACCTCCAGCAATCTTGCCACGGTGAAGATGGAAAACGGCAAGATTGTGTGCGCTGCCCTCACCCGCAGCCTCGTCGATGCCGACAAGGACAAGTTGGCCGAGCAAATCCGCAAGAACCTCACCGACAATGGTGCAGAGGCTTACTCCACTGGCGATTATCCCGGCTGGAAACCCAACATCAACTCGACTATCCTCAATCTGATGAAGAAAGTCTATCACGACAAGTTCGGCAAGGAAGCCAAGATTATGGTCATCCACGCCGGATTGGAATGTGGCATCCTCGGCTCGAAGTACCCGAATTGGGACATGGTCTCCTTCGGCCCGACCTTGGTTCACCCCCATTCCCCCGACGAAGCCCTGCTCATCGAGAGTGTGCAGCCTTTCTGGGACTTCCTCGTCGAGACATTGAAGAACATTCCCGAAAAGGAAGCTGTTGCATAAGCAATTTATAATCAACAATTTGAGAAAGGCAAAATCAGAATTGGCTTTGCCTTTCTCATTTTTTTTGAGAAAAGTGTTGGAGCAAAGGAAATTCTTCGTACTTTTGCAGCCCGATTCAAAGGGATTCTACAGAAAAATAACAAATAAAAAGATACAGAGATGAAGCGCACTTATCAACCATCGAACAGAAAACGTAGAAACAAACACGGTTTCAGAGAGAGAATGTCAACGGCTAACGGCCGTAAGGTTTTGGCCCGCAGAAGAGCCAAAGGCCGCAAAAAACTTACAGTTTCTGACGAGTATTAAATTTTCGGAAGCCGTTATATTTCTTTTTAAGGTAAACGGAAGGCGACCCCGCTTGGGAATCGCCTTTTGTTGTTTTGTCAATACGAGGACATTATTAGTCTTTCTCGCAACGATAAATGATTTCCTCTCCCCTACGCGCCAAGCGCATCCGCTCACGCTGTCCCGCTGAAATCTCGTAGTAAATCCTGTCTTCAATCACTTTGAAACCTGCCCTGCGTAAAACTTCAGCATAATCGCGGCCAAACTGCCGCACATGGTCATACTGGCCGAAAAGTCGCTCACGTTCCTTCGGGTCGGTGATTGTCGGGTCTTCAAAGGTATCCACGTCAGGGTTGATGGGTACAAGAAGAATCGCCCAGCCGCCGGGTTTCAAAATGCGCTTGATTTCGGCGAAGGCCTTATTCGCGTCGTTGACATGCTCAAGAACATGGTTGCAGATGACCACATCGTAGGTGTCACTCGGCTGGTCAATGGCGGTCACGTCCAAATGCAGGTCGGCGATGGGCGAATCGAGGTCGGCAGTGGTATAGTCGAGGTTTTTCAAGGCACGAAAACGTTTCAAAAACGGCTGTTCGGGCGCAAAATGCAAAACCTTCAATGGCGCGGTGAAGAAATCCGTTTTTTCTTTCAGATATAGCCACAGCAAGCGATGCCTTTCAAGCGACAAACATTTGGGACACAAACGATTATCCATAGCCTTGCCATAACCGTAAGGCAAGAACTTGCGGAAATGGCCGCCACATACGGGACATTCCACTTTGTTTCCAATATAGAACGGACGCACCAAAAGGCTGAACAAGTAGCTCAATTTGATGAGCCACTGGCGGGGGAAGATTTTGGTAAAGAGGGAAATGAGTTTCTTCATCATTACATATTTGACGCAAAAATACACAAAGATTGCCTATCTTTGCAAAAAATTCGAGAAATGCTGTTTTCAATCATCATACCCGTCTATAACCGGCCTCAAGAAGTCGATGAGTTATTGGAAAGCCTTATCAATCAGACTTTCAAGGACTTTGAGGTCGTTGTGGTGGAGGACGGCTCATCAGAGAAATGCGACACGGTTTGCCAAAAATACACCGACAAGTTGAGTTTGAACTACTACTTCAAGCCCAATAGTGGCCCAGGGCCTTCGCGCAATTATGGTGCAGAGCGCAGCCAAGGCGAGTACCTTATCGTATTAGACTCTGATGTTATCGTTCCCGACAACTACTTGGAAATCATCGAGAAAGAGTTGAAAAGCCAGACTTGTGATGCATTCGGCGGTCCAGACCAAGCGCATCCTTCTTTCACCCCAATCCAAAAGGCCATCAACTACTCAATGACTTCATTTTTCACTACGGGCGGCATTCGAGGTGGCAAGCAAAAATTAGACAAGTTCTATCCCCGAAGTTTCAATTTGGGCATCAAGAAAAGCGTCTATGAAGCCTTGGGCGGCTTCGCTCCAATGCGTTATGGAGAAGATATTGACCTGAGTACCAGAATCTTCGACAACGGTTACAGTTGCCGACTCTTCCCTGATGCCTTCGTCTATCACAAAAGACGTGTGAAGTTCAGTTCATTCTTCAGACAGGTGAAACATTCGGGCGAGGCGCGTGTCATTTTGAAGAATAAATACCCTGAGACTTTCAAACTTGTGCATCTCTTGCCCGCCGCTTTTGTGGTCGGCAACCTAATTTTGGTATTGTTGGGCGTTTTCTGCCACTGGCTTTGGTTCACTCCCGTCCTACTCTACTGCTTGATGGTATTCTGTGATTCTTTGCTGAAAAACAAGAGTTTAAAGGTTGCTTTGCTCTCTGTTCCTGCGGCTTACGTTCAACTATTCGGCTATGGTTTGGGCTTTCTTGAAGCCGCATGGCAAGACATTTTGAGCAAAAAACTGCCATCGAAAACGGAAAAATCGTAATTTCGCAGCATATTTCAATACCGAGTTATTCTATGGGACTTATCAGAATACTGATCATCATCATCTTGATATTCTATGTTTTCAGCATGATTATCAGGATATTATTCCAACATAAAATCAAGAAAGCCACCCGGCAGATGCAACAGGAATTTGCAGATGACTATCAAGACACCACAAAAAAGCCATCCAATCCCCATGTTGACCCAAATATAGGTGAATATACTGATTTTGAAGAGATTAAATAGAAAAATATCGACACAATGAAGAATACTTTTTTACAAAAAAACAAAAACATCCTGAGCATCATTGCGGCCATTATTGCGTTTGCAGCCATCACCTTGGTGTATTTCAGCCCCATTTTGGAAGGCAAGCGCATCAAGCAGCACGACATTGAGATGCATCTCGGTATGTCACAGGAAATTACCGATTTTCGCGAAGCCACAGGCGAACAAACCCTTTGGACCAACGCACCTTTCGGAGGAATGCCAGCTTGGAACATCTCGGTACATCCCAAAGGCAACCTCACTAACCCGATTTACAAAAGCCTTGGTTTGGTTTTTCCCCACCCTATCGGCTCCGTATTTATCTGTATGTTAGGCTTTTTTGTACTGCTATTGGTACTTGATTGCGGCTTTTGGATTAGTTTCGTCGGAGCCATCGCCTACGGGTTCACATCCTACCTATTTATAATAATAGGCGCAGGCCACAACGCCAAAGCTATGGCCATGGCCTACATGGCACCCGTCATTGCGGGCGTACTGCTGACCTACAAAGGCAAATACCTGTGGGGCTGCATTTTAACTGCTTTTGCCCTTGCCTTCGAGATTCGCACCGGGCACATTCAAATCACGTATTACCTATTATTGATTATAGTCATCCTCATCATTGCCGAACTTATCAGCGACCTGAAAAACAAACAATTAGGACATTTTCTCAAAGCCTCGTTGGGATTAGTTGTAGCCGCCATATTAGGCATATTGACTTGTTCCACAACGCTTTACGGCAACTATGAGTTTGGCAAGGAAACCACACGCGGCAAACCCGTTTTGACCCGCAACGAAGCCAACCAGACCAAAGGCCTCGACCGCGACTACATCACGCAATGGAGTTACGGCAAGGGAGAAACATGGAGTTTGCTGATTCCCAACGCAAAAGGCGGCGCATCTGCCTACATTGGGAAGAAGAATCCAGCTCTGGAAAAGGCCGATCGCCAATTCAGAGACAGCATCGCGCAGAGCAGTGCCTATTGGGGCGACCAACCAGGTACGAGCGGACCAGTTTATGTTGGTGCTATCGTGGTGTTTCTCTTTGTGTTAGGTGCTTTGACCGTGAAAGGCAAACTGAAATGGGCCTTGCTGATTGCAACCTTGCTCTCCATCCTGCTCAGTTGGGGCAAGAACTTCATGGGATTCACCAACTTCTTCCTTGATTATGTGCCGTTTTACGACAAGTTCCGAGCCGTTTCCATGACCTTGGTCATTGCCGAGGTCACCATGCCCTTGTTGGGTTTCCTCGGCTTGGCCGAAATCGCGAAAAGCCCCGAATTTTTCAAGCAAAACCTGAAGAAATTCTATATTGCGTTAGGCATTACTGCGGGCATTTGCTTAGTGTTCTACCTCGCACCGAAAGCCTTCTTCAGCTTCCTCAGCCAAAACGAAGCCGAGCAGTTTGCCGCCATGAGCAAAGGCAAAGACGGAGCCCTTTACGCTAATTTCGCTACACAACTTGAAGACGTGCGTGTGGCCATTTTCCGCAAAGACACCTTGCGCAGCCTGCTTTTCATCATCCTTGCCGCCGTGCCGATTTTCCTATATGGCAAGGGCAAGCTGAAAGGCCAGATTGCCTTCCCGATTCTCGCCGTTTTGGTGCTGATTGACATGTTTCCCATCGACAAACGTTACCTCAACAACAACAATTTCCTGCCGAAACAGCGGGTCAAGAATCCATATACCGAATCGGTGGCCGACAAAGCCATCCTCGCCGACAACAGCTTGGATTTCAGGGTTATGGATCTAACCAAGGATATGTTTAACGATGCGAGTACATGCTATTTCCACAAGTCGCTCGGGGGCTATTCGGGAGCCAAATTGCGCCGTTATCAAGACATCATCACGCAATACCTCGGTGGCGAACTGAACCAGCTTCGAGGCACCAAATCAATACAAGAAATGATGCAAGTCATGGCACAACTAAAAGTCGCCAACATGCTGAATACTAAATATGTCATCTACAATCCTGAAGCACAGCCCATTTCCAATCCTTTCGCCTTTGGCAACGCATGGATTGCCAACGACATCAAATGGGTCGATACTCCCAACGATGAGATCGATGCCATCGGGACAACTGAGTTGCAAAACACGGCCATTTTGCACAAGGAGTTTGCACAACAAGTTGGAAACTACAGACTTACGGACAGCATTTTGCCGCAGATTGTTTTAACGGAATACCAGCCTAACAAACTAACTTACAGATTCAGCGGCGTTTTGACAAGTTCAACGGCCGCCGACTATTTGGTCGTTTTCTCCGAAATTTGGACCTCAAAAGGCTGGAAAATGTACATCGACGGACAGGAGCAGCCATTGTTGAGGGCTAACTACCTGTTGCGTGCCGCCCTCGTCCCGAGCGGCGAGCATGAAATCATGATGGAATATGCACCTAAAGCCTACAAAACCGGTAATACGGTTACGTTTGCCAGTTCGCTGATAATGATTTTGGGCTTGATTGGAGCTATCTTGTTCACAATCAAGAAGAAAAAACAAGAAGCATGAAGCGCGTCTTGATTATCACATATTATTGGCCACCATCTGGCGGCAGCGGGGTACAGCGATGGTTGAAGATGTCTAAATACCTGCCAGAAAACGGCTGGCAACCCGTAATTTACACACCCGAAGAGGGCGAATATCCCATTTTGGACCCCTCACTCGAAAAAGACATCGCACCCGAAGCCGAAATCATCAGGCGACCCATCGTGGAGCCTTACACCTTATATAAGAAGTTTCTCGGCATCAAGAAAAGTGAGACTGTGAAAGCTGGTTTCATCAAGGAGGAAGGGAAAAAAACGGGATGGAAAGAGAACCTTGCAGTATGGATTCGCGGCAATCTGTTCATTCCCGATGCGCGTTGCTGGTGGGTAAAGCCATCGGTACGCTACTTGAAGGAGTATTTGAAAAACCATCCCGTAGACGCCATCATCAGCACGGGTCCGCCCCACTCCATGCATTTGATAGCCTTGAAGTTGAAGGAAGATTTGGGCATCCCGTGGATAGCCGACTTCCGCGACCCTTGGACAGAAATCGACTATTATGACGAGCTTAGACTTACAAAATGGGCCGACCGCAAGCAACAGCGCTTGGAGCGCGAAGTGCTTGAAAAAGCAGATAAGGTGGTTACTGTGGCCCCAGATGGTGCAAGAAGGCTTGGCAGGTTGGGCAATAGAAACGTGAGGACGATTTACAACGGCTTCGACCGCAACGATGACGCTCAAACGCCAGTAAGTCTGCCCAATACTTTCACTATGACCTACTTGGGTGTTCTCTCGAAAGCGCAAAATCCAGAGAAGTTTTGGCAAGTTTTGGGCGAATTGGCAAAAGAAGACAATGACTTTAGCAAGAATTTGAAAATCAGATTAATAGGTCATATTGACAATTCTGTGATTCGCTCCATTGAGGAGCAAGGATTGAGCAGTTATGTTGCTTTGTCGCCCTACGTTCCACACGACCAAGTGTCGGCAGTGCATTGCAGTTCCACCTTGCTTTTGCTTTTCCTCATGCCCGACAACGAACCACGCGCCAAAGGCCTACTGACTGGCAAACTTTTCGAGTACATGGCCTCGGGGCGACCCATCCTCTGCATTGGGCCCGAAGACGGCGACGCAGCACACATCCTGAAGGAAACCCATGCTGGCCAAACCGTCAGTTTCGAGGACAAGGAGAAGATGAAGGAAATTATTAAAGACCTCTACCAGAAGTATTTGGAGAATGGATTGCTCTCAAATGAGAGCAATGAAGTGGAGAAATACTCGCGAAGGGCTTTGACGGAGGAATATGGGAAACTGCTGGATAAAACCATAACGGAATGATGCCATGATACCCAAGCAGGAAGATTTACATACGGAGTTCAAGTCGTCTTTTTCCGACAAGGTGATTGTCGGATTGGTGGCGTTTGCCAATGCAAAAGGTGGAACGGTTTATATTGGCGTGGACGATGACGGCACCGTAGTTGGAGTAAGACTTGGAAAAGAAACTGTCGCACAATGGATTAATGAAGTGAAGTCGAAAACCGAGCCGAGCATCATTCCCGATGTTGAAATTCAGGAAGAGGACGGAAAAACCATTGTACTGTTCGGCGTTCAGGAATATCCCGTGAAACCCGTTTCGGTCAAGGGAAAGTATTACTGCCGCCGACAAAACAGCAACCATTTGCTTTCGGCTGGCGAAATCGCCGACATGAGCCTGCAAACACGCAACTCGAGTTGGGACTACTACACCGACCCGCTTCACACCATCGACAACCTGAATCTCGGCCTTGTCAGAAAGTCCATCGCACAGATGAACCGCCGTGGAATGAACATCACCGAATCGCCGGAGGAATATATCAGAAAGAAGGGGCTATGCAATGCAGCCGGGCAACTTACTTTTGGCGGCTACCTGCTTTTCAAGCAAGAGGAAGACTTGCTGACAACCATAGAGTTAGGGCATTTTCAGGACAAAAACGGCATTTTCATCAAGGATTCGGCACGGTCGAAGGCCAGTCTTATTGAACAGGTGGAAGATGTTATGCAGTTTGTCAAGAAGCACATCAATATGGCGGTCATCATTTCGCCCAACCAAGTGGAAAACATCCAGCGTTGGGACTATCCTTTGGATGCCATCCGCGAGATTGTGCTCAACATGATTGTGCATCGCGACTACCGCGCCACCGCCGATTCCATAGTGAAGATCCTGCCCGACCGAATGGAGTTTTACAACCCCGGCAAACTGCCCGAAGGTCTTGACATAGCGGACTTGATGAGCAACCATTACCGCTCACAACCGCGCAACAAGCAGATTGCCGATGTCTTTAAGGATATGGGCGAAATTGAAAAGTATGGCAGCGGCATCAGGCGTGTGGTTCAGGCATTTTTAGAGGCAGGCCATAAAGCCCCCGAATGGCAGCAGATTTCTGGCGGGATTATGGTGACTGTTCATCTCGATACTAAGAATGAGACAGAAAATGTCGCCACGGCAGAAAACGACCTAAAAAACGACCTAAAAAACGACCTAAAAAACGACCTAAAAAACGACCTAAAAAATCTCTCTCCCAATCAAAGAAAGATTATGGAGTTAATCAAATCAAACAATATGATTACCCAAGCCGAATTGAGCAGTAAAATAGGAATAAGCCCCAAGAATATTAGAAACAATATTGCTTTCCTCAAGCAAAACGGTCTCATTGTTAGAGTTGGAACGCGCAAAAACGGACATTGGAAAGTTACTGAAAATGTTACCGAAAATAACAGTATAAATGGAGGTATAATAGAAACTGTGGGAAAAACTATGGGAAAAACTATGGAAGAAACTGTGGGAGAAACTGTGGGAGAAACTGTGGAAATAATTCTAAACTTAATAATCAACAATCCCAAAATCACTAAACCCGAAATAGCAAAACTAACAGGGCTATCGCTCCGAGGTGTCGAATGGAATATCCAACAACTAAAATCCACAGGCCGCCTAACCCGCATCGGTCCAAACAAAGGCGGACATTGGGAAGTGAAAACCGAAGAGAACAAAGGCTAAAATACATAGAGAATAGTAAACATAATTATTGAGCAATAAATAATGGAACCCCAAAAAACAGTTTACGTCGGCATGAGCGCCGACATGATTCATCCGGGTCATCTGAACATCATACACGAAGCCTGCAAGTTAGGTAGCGTTACGGTAGGTGTCTTGACCGATGCTGCCATTGCCAGCTACAAGCGCCTGCCCTATCTCAACTACGAGCAAAGGGCCGAAATCGTCAGCAACATCAAAGGTGTTGACCGTGTAGTGCCTCAAACCACATTGGATTACGTTCCTAACTTGCGAGAACTGAAACCAGACTATGTGGTGCATGGCGACGACTGGAAAGAAGGAGTGCAGGCCAAGACCCGCCAGCGCATCATCGAAGCCATGGCAGAATGGGGCGGGAAAGTAATCGACATTCCTTATACCCAAGGCATTAGCAGCACCGCCATGAACCAACGGCTCAAAGAGATTGGCACTACCCCCGAAATCAGATTGAAAAGGCTGCGTCGCCTGATAGGGGCAAAAAAAATCGTGCGCATCCTGGAAAGCCATAATGGATTGACAGGGCTAATAATAGAAAACACTTTTGTTGAAGTCAATGGGAGGAAGCAGGAATTCGATGGCATGTGGGCATCTTCGCTCACCGACAGCACAAGCAAAGGCAAACCCGACATTGAAGCGGTTGACATAACGACCCGCCTTCACGACTTGAACGATGCCCTCGAAGTGACCACCAAGCCTGTCATTTTCGATGGCGACACGGGCGGCAAACTGGAGCATTTCGTGTTCACCGTCCGCACTTTGGAGCGTCTTGGCATCTCTGCTGTCATCATTGAGGACAAAATCGGATTGAAGCAGAACTCGCTGTTCGGCACCGATGCCAAACAGACACAAGACTCAATCGAAAATTTCTGCGCTAAAATCAAAGCAGGCAAAAATGCCCAAATCACCGAAGACTTCATGGTCATCGCACGCATTGAGAGCCTGATAGCGGGTAAAACCATTGAAGACGCATTGGAACGCGCCTTCGCCTACATCGCGGCTGGTGCTGACGGCATCATGATTCACTCCAAAAACAAGGACGGAATGGACATAAAAGAGTTCTGCCAACGTTTCCGCGAAAAAGACACCGAAACGCCCATCGTTGCCGTCCCCACCACCTACAATCAATTCACCGAAGACGAATTGGCCTCATGGGGCATCAATGTGGTCATTTATGCCAACCACATGCTCCGTGCTGCCTATCCTGCTATGGTGAAGTGTGCACAAAGCATCCTTAAACATCAACGAAGTTTGGAGGCCAGCAACGATTATTGTATGCCTATCAAGGAAATACTAACCCTCATACCTGGAACAAAGCAATGATTACGCCTGAATTTTTCATCGAGAAACTTCGTTCTGAGGGCATCGATTTCTTCGTAGGAGTGCCCGACAGCCTGTTGAAAAACGTGTGTGCCTACATCACTGACCATTTCGATGCGGCCCATAACATCATCGCCGCCAACGAAGGCGCTGCGGTTGGTTTGGCCGCCGGGCATTACTTGGCCTCGGGGAAAGCCGGATGTGTCTATATGCAAAACAGCGGCGAAGGAAACGCCATCAACCCGTTTGCCTCACTCACCGACAAGGAGGTCTACAACATCCCCATGCTTCTCCTCATCGGTTGGCGCGGAAAACCCGGCGTTCACGATGAGCCGCAACACGTAAAACAGGGCAAAATAACCACTGGATTGCTCAACGTATTGGGAATCAACTACCACGTGTTGAGTAAAGAGGAGGACAAAGCCGCGAAACAAATCTCAAAAGCCGCTGAAGTCATTAGAAACAAAGAGGTTTACGCGCTTGTGATTGAAAAAGACACCTTTGAAGAATACAAACTTCAAAACATTGAAACGAACAACCTTACGATGTGCCGCGAAGATGCCATCCAGTCCGTGGCTGCAAGCCTCGACGAAAGAGATTGCATTGTCAGCACAACTGGTATGATAAGTCGGGAACTATTCGAATACCGCGCTGCAATGAACCAAAGCCATGAACGCGATTTCTTGACCGTTGGAAGCATGGGTCATGCCTCACAGATTGCCTTGGGAATCGCTCTTGAGCGACCCGACCGCCGTGTTTGGTGCTTCGATGGCGATGGTGCCACCATCATGCACATGGGATCGTTGGCCATTGTTGCAAGTAAATCCCCAAAAAACTACATTCATGTAGTGTTCAACAACGGCGCACACGATAGCGTTGGCGGGCAACCTACGGTTGGCTTGAGAATCGACTTGCCAGCAGTGGCAAAGGCGGTTGGATATGCTGCCGTTTACAGCGTCGATAACAAAGCCGACCTTGAAACCGTTCTGGACAAAGCGAAGAATTCAACGGGTCCTGTTTTTCTCGAAGTAAAAGTGAAAAAAGGCAACCGAAAGGACTTGGGACGCCCCACAACCACCCCAATCCAAAACAAGGAAGCCTTGATGAGATTCCTATCCAAATAAGCACCATGCAGAAGATTCTGAAAGGGCATAAGAATATCGAAATCGCATTGGAAGAAGTCGGGAGCCGCAATTATTTGCTGGTTTGCGATTCTTCATTCTCCTTCTTGCCCATAAAAGACGTATTCCATCCCAAGACTATTTTTGACCAGTTTACCCCAAACCCTCTTTACGAACAGGTATGCAAAGGTGTGGAGCTTTTCAACAGCAACCAATGCGACGCCATAGTGGCGATTGGCGGCGGCTCAACCATCGATGTGGCGAAGTGCATCAAGTTGTATTGCAAGATGAACCCAGCGCAAAACTTCCTGCAGCAAGAGGCAAAAGACAGCGGTGTGCCGCTCATCGCCATACCAACCACGGCGGGCACAGGCAGCGAAAGCACACGCTATGCCGTCATTTATTTCGAGGGCAAGAAACAAAGCGTGACACACGAGAGCATCATCCCAAATTATGCCATACTTGAACCTATGCTCTTAAAGACCTTGCCCCTTTACCAAAAGAAATGCACCATGATGGATGCCTTGTGCCAGGGGATAGAGTCATGGTGGAGCGTCAACTCGACTGACGAAAGCAAAATGTTTAGCAAGATTGCGGTTCAAATGATTATGCGGTATTGGGAGGATTATATCTTCCATAACACCGACGAGGCGGCAGAAGGCATTATGACCGCCGCCAACTATGCAGGCCGCGCCATCAACATCACTCAAACCACCGCTCCTCATGCCATGAGCTACAAACTGACTTCGATGTACGGCTTGCCACATGGTCATGCCGTGGCATTGTGTCTCCCCGTGGTTTGGCAATACATGATCAACCATCCCGAACAATGCGTAGACCCAAGGGGAAAGGATTATTTGCTCACCACCTTTGACGACATTGCCCGTGCGCTTGCATGTCACGATGCAAACGAGGCGGCCAATTACATCATTAACTTGCTGAAGATATTGGAACTGCAAAATCCAGAAACAAAAGACAGAGTGATGGAGTTGGAAGTGCTCACAAACTCTGTGAATCCGACAAGATTGAAAAACAACCCTATCCATTTGGATTCCAACGCTTGCTTTTCATTATACGAATTGATAATTTAACACTACTTTTTTATTATGGAAGACTTTTCCGAGTATAACGGTGAAGGCACATTGCTGAGAAAGGTACAATTGCGCCTTTTGGATATTCTTGTTGAAATCGACAAAGTATGCCGCAAACATGACATCCAGTATTGGATTGACTTTGGAACATTGCTCGGTGCGGTGCGGCACGGGGGCTTCATCCCCTGGGATGATGACATAGATATTACCATGCCATCCAAAGATTACCGTCGATTTTTGGAAATAGCACCAAAGGAATTGCCCAATAACCTTTTCCTCCAGACCAAAGACACCGACCCATCATATCGTCTCTTAATTGATAAAGTAAGAGACAAAAACTCACTCTACATTACGAAGCATGAGGATTTCACAAGAGACTATAATAAAGGACTATACATTGATATTTTTGAAGCCAAGCCCTATCCAAAAGTCAATCGCAAATTGCAAAAATTCATCATGCACTGGTACCAGAAAACCTGTCATTTCTTTTCTGTCAAGCAAAGTGTAAACTTAAAAAACCATCTGGCTTCTATAGTATTCCCCATCATCAAACTAAGCCTTGACATCGTTTGGGGGATGATTAACCTTGGTAAAAAAACAAACATCGGATATGCCAAACAGTTTAATGTTTATGGAAACTCCTACCCTCACAACATTGTGTTTCCCCTTAAAGACATCACTTTTGAAGGTAAAACATTTTTGGGCCCATCAAATCCAAATAAATACCTTTCAAGCATCTATGGCGACTATATGAAACTGCCCAATAAAGAACAACAGCATACACACATCATTTATGTTGATTTAGATTTGCCCTGACCTCTACCTCAACGCTTGAACAATTCTTTGACACGCATTACCATCGCCATAGGGATTAACTGCTTGTGCCATTTTGCTATACTCATCGGCATCGTCCAACAATTGCGAAACTCCTCTGATAATCTTCCACATATCCGTGCCGACCAGTTGCACTGTACCTGCCTCAACGGCTTCGGGACGCTCGGTCGTATCGCGCATCACAAGAACAGGCTTCCCCAGTCCTGGGGCTTCCTCTTGTATGCCACCGCTATCGGTAAGTACTATGGAGGCAATCTTCATCAAATATATAAATTCCAAGTATTCAAGTGGCTCAATAAAGAAAACATTGCCCAAATGCGTTAAATCCTCACCAAAAACAACATGGATTGGCTTTCGCACATTGGGGTTCAAGTGCATAGGATAAACGAAATCAACACTCGAATAGGTCTGCGCAAGTTTTTTGATTGCGTTACAAATATTCAAGAAACCCTCTCCAAAATTCTCTCTTCGATGCCCTGTAATCAGGACAAGCTTTTTCCCGCATGTTAAACGCCCAATGTCATAGCCAAACGACAACAATTTGCTTTTCAAAACTTTGTTGAGTCCATCATCAGAACTCATTTTGGCCACAATCATTTGGAGTGCGTCAATAACCGTATTGCCGGTAACCGTTATTCTTTTGTCCGAGACACCTTCCTTCAACAGGTTTTGGCGGCTTAGCTGGGTCGGAGCAAAGTTGATTGATGCAATTCGCCCTGTGATTTGACGATTCATCTCCTCTGGCCAAGGACTATAGATATCGTGTGTACGCAATCCCGCCTCCACATGTCCCACCTGAATCTGCTGATAGAACGCTGCCAGCGCAGCCGCCATACTGGTTGTGGTGTCACCATGAACCAAAACCACATCTGGCTTCGTTTCATGTAGCACATTCCTCATACCCATCAAAACTTTTGAGGTAACATCATACAAATCCTGACCTTGCTTCATGATATTCAAGTCATAGTCAGGAACAACGCCAAAAATCTTCAAAACCTGGTCGAGCATTTCGCGATGCTGGCCCGTGACACACACCTTTGTTTCAAAAACATCGGGGTGTTTCTTTAACTCAATCACCAACGGACACATCTTAATCGCCTCGGGACGTGTGCCGAAAACCAACATTATCTTTTTCATAAAAACCACTCTTCAGTATTAAGCAAGGCATGAATAAAACTCAACCAATTTACAGCCATCCACCTTCCAATTATACTTGTCAATCACAGCCTTACGACCATGCTTGATGTAGCAGCTCAATTTCTCTGGATGTTCGTAGAAATCGGCAATAATGGCTGCCAATTCTTCAGGCTGGTCGTAATGGTAGCTAAGGCCGCTTCCCGTTTCGTCCATAATTCGCACCAATGGGTCGCAATTGGAGACAACCATCGGTATTTCGGCGTACATGTACTGGAAAATCTTATTCGGAATAGTATTGTCAGTATGACCTGATTTGACATGGGGAATCAATGCAATATTGGCCGTTTCGTACAAATCACAGATTTGGGTATATGGCTTATAACCATGGACTGTCACATTGTCCTGAACTTTCAATTCTTCAATGAGACTCTTGATATTCGCCAGATAACTGCCGCTGCCAACCAAATCAAAATGGACGGGGACATTCTTTTCTTTTAGGATGGAAATGGCCTTAATCACATATTGGATGCCTCTGTGAAAGTTGATTCCACCAACATATAACATCCTGATTTCATTGGTATTAAACATTTTTCGTTTAGGCACATCAAACTGCTCTATATCCAAAGTATTAGAAATAACAACCACTTTTTCAGGAGATATTCCCAAAGCCTCAATTCTCGTTTTAGCCTCTTCAATCACCACGATAACCCTATCGGCCAACTTGCACATCTCTTTTTCATACCTTACCCATTGCTTATGAGAGGATAGCATCTTGCCCAAAAAAGTATTGGTATGTGTGGAAAGCTGCAACAGAACGGGCCAATTTTCGAACAAGTCAAGCACAAAAAAGGTTCCATATTTGATTTTTGCCTCGTACCCTATTCTCGCCAACGGCAAATCGCAAATATGTATTGCATCGAAGTGTTCTTGGGCAAACAGTTCATCAACAAAACGCCTCCAATAGTTGAAATAGAATGGGAACTTCAATACTCCAACACTCGACTTGTATATGAACTTCGACATGGGCTTACGATGGACCGTGCCATAAATGGTCTTTTCATTCAAAGGTTCACCATCTTTTTGGACACAGGCGACATGTACATCGCTTCCAGCATCGGTCAAAGCTTTCATTTCATTTTCAACCCTAACATTCGGCGGAAAAGGATGATCCAATATGAATAGTATTTTCATAATAACCTATCTTTTGAGCAAATTTAAAAATACAAAATTACGAATTTTTCTGAAACCCCGATAAAAATTCTAACATCTTCCCCACCAAATCATTCACCGAGGACGAAACCTTCAATTTATATAACGCCACCATTCCCAAGACAAGGAATAGGGCTGATTTCAAGGCTGCATTGATGGCCAAGCCAAAAATGGGATTCTCGAAAAAGTTGGCGAACAATGGTGTTAATACGCACGTCCACAGCCAATTGAGCGCAAACAAAGCCAACACAATCGCCGCCACGGGGATTAGTTTCTTCGACAGCGGCATCACGCCGATTTTCCACTTGATGAAAGCCAAAAGCAAGACGAAATACACCAAATAGGACCCAACATTGGCCAAGGCACCGCCCGTGATGTCCCATTTTGGGACGAGCCAACTGTTCAGGATGATGGACATTGTGGCGAGCAAGATGGTGAAAATCAGCGAATAATAGTAATACTTAGAATAACTCAACGCTGTGGTTATCACACCAAGCGTGGAATAGATGAGGCGGCTCAACGAAAGGATGAGTACCGCCCATTTGCCCAAACGGTAAATGTCGCCATTGGGCAACAGGTCAAAGAGGAAATCGATGTTAATCCACACGATGAAAAACACGAAACTACCTGCAATGAACTGATGCAGAGCCACATTCTTGCACAAAGCATCAGCCGTTTTGATGTCCTGTTTGGCCATCGCATCGGAAATATGGGGTCTCGAAATGGCTCCCAACGAGCGGTAAGGCATCTCGACAAGTGCTGCAATGTTGGTGGCTATTGTGAACACGCCTGCCAAATGGAAACTCGTCTTGGCCGCCACGAAAAACTTGCTCAGCATCGGAATCACGTTGCCCGCCAAGGCCGCCGTAATCATAAACAGGGTGTAGAACAGAAAATCGCGCTTCAGTTGTGCCGAAATGAACTTCGGCTCTATCTTGAACGACACCCGCTGGAGCGACATCAGATAGACTATATTGATTATGGTGGCAAGCCCATATAAGATACAAAACGAAATGATAACACCATCAAAATCAATGATTTTGTAGAAATAAAGCAGATATATCGTCAGAGTTCCGACGCGCAACCCGACCTCGCGGATGAATTTGGGAAGCACAATGCGAAGCAGAAGATTGCTATTCGTCTCAAAAACAGAGATATAGAGCATGAAAAATGCCAGTGGAACGACGAAATTCACATATTTTGCGAACAAATCCGCGCCCACTTCGGAATCTTTCGTAAAGAAATCGACAATCGTGCCTTTGAAGAGGAAAAACGCAAGCAAAAAGAATGTGAAACCAATCAGTGGGACGAGCAAAGTCCAGCCGAAAAAGCCATGATCGCGGTGCTTTTCGTCCTTGAAAAAGGGATAGTAGCGCATGGCGGACGAGTTGGTGCCCAACTGGGCCAAACCGCCAAACAACAAGGAGCATTGCAACAAGATGTCGATGAGGCCAATTTGCTCAGGCTGAAGGGCTTTCGTCTGGATGAAGAAAGTCGTGACGATGCCCACGGCCACCCCGATATAGGTGGCGATGGTGCCCTTGATACTCTGTCGTGCTACGATGCCCATTGTGCCAATTTATGACGGATTACCCAACTTTTCAAACTCCTCTTTCAAGTCAATTGTCTTTTCGTATTGCTCGTCGGAACGCTTGCGTTCATGCTCGGCAAACTTCTGGTACGCCTTGATAATCAACTCGTAATCCTTGTTTTGCTCCTCCAAGTCATGAACCAAGACATTCTTCTCCTCAATGCTTCTCTTCAACTCCTCAATGCGCTCCAAACGGTATTCATTAGCGGTTTGATAGGCCTGAATGTGTTTCTTCAAGTCCTCGATGACGATTTCGCGACGGCGCACCTCGTCTTCCGCGTCACTCAGTTTGTCGTATCCGCGCCGAATGCCCGAGTTGAGGTCGTTGCCGGCCAAAATCAGGATGGCAACAATCCAAATCCAAAGCAGGAGTATGATGAGCGTGCCGATGGAGCCATACAGCACGTTATAACGCGCAAAATTGGAGATATAGGTATTGAAACCCACCGTTCCGAGGACGAAAAGCGTGGTGGCGAGAATCGTTCCAGGACTGAAAACCACGAAGTTACGGTAGCGTTTTTCCCCGTTGGGGCCAAGCCGCTTGAGTTCCTGACGGTAATGCTCATTGAACCTGACATTGCCGAAATAATACAGCAAAGCGATGCCAAAACAAAGGGCAAAAATGCCAATCACCCAACGCAATACCATAAACAAGAAGAAGGTAAACGAGCCTCCTTCGATGATTTCATTCGTGACCAAATATTTCAGAGCCGTGCCGCCCAAAGCAATCAGCAAAACCGAAACCACCACCAACGCACCGATGATGATGAGCATAATGATGGCAAACAGCCGCTGAATCAGCCAACCTTTCAGCCCTAAACCCTTGAAAGTGAGGTAGTCAGCGTAGACATTTCGGAAGCCATTGAACACAGCCACAATGCCGCTTGAGCCAAACACCAAGCACAAAACGACACTAATGGAAAGCAGACCATCGTGGGGACGATTCATAATGCCATCAATGGTTTCCTTAACATAATCCATTGTCCCTGAAGGGATAAGGAAATCATCCAAGGCCAACATCACCCTTCCGTAAAGGTTTGGGATGGGGATGTAGGGAATCAGAGTGAAGAAAAAGAGAATCAGCGGAAAGAGCGCGACAAAGAAATTGAACGCCACGCCAGCGGCGCGGTCGACGGTGCGGCCCTTGGTGAACAACTTGAAGAAGTCGATGAGCACATCCATCAGCGGCAACTTCGTGCCCGGGAAACGCACCAAGCGCAAGAAGTTGTCGTCGCGGTTGTACCACTCCTTCACCGTCTGCATTTTGGCTTCCAGCCAGATTGCCAGTTTTCCGTCTTTCTTTTCTTTGTTAGGCATAAACGGAGTTTTATGGCGCAAAAATACGGGTTTTGTTGCAATGAGCCGATAAAAATCCTATTTTTGCGGCATTATGACCAACGAAAACAACACCATATCCCACGAAGGCATCGTCACTAAAATCACCGACGACGAATTGGAAATCAAGATATTGGCGCAGAGTGCGTGTGCAGCTTGCCATGCCAAAAGTGCCTGCGGCATGGGCGAACAGGCAGAGAAAATCCTTACCGTGCCACGACCCAAGGGTCAGGACTTCGCGCTGAACCAAAAAGTGAACGTGAAAATGGCCATTGGGCAGGGCAACAAGGCGGCGGTTTTGGCCTATCTCATCCCGATTCTGTTGCTTTTGGCCGTGCTTTTCGTATGCCTCGGCTTGGGGCTGAACGAAGGCTTGTCGGCACTCATCGCCATCGTCGCGCTGATACCTTATTATATTATACTCTATTTGCGCCGCGACAAACTCAAGAATAAGTTTTTATATATTATTGATTAACAATTAGTTACTTTTAATTATTGAAATTTTATATGATTCGTATAATGCAAATTGTATAATTTTGTAATGTGATTTGAATAATTTTTCCTTTGCCAAAAAAACGATATTCCGTATTTTTGCGGGTTCAAATCGAAAACAAACTCAAAATTCTTTTTTAAATGAGTAACACTTTATTTATTTCCCTTGCGGTTCTCGGAATCTTGGGCGGTGTGCTTGCCGTGGTTCTGTACTTCGTGGCACAGAAATTCAAGGTGGAGGAGAACCCACTGATTGACGAAGCGGAGGCTTGTCTGCCCGGCGCCAACTGCGGCGGCTGCGGCTTCGCGGGCTGTCGTGCCTTGGCCGAGGCCTGCGTGAAGCAAGCCGCCGAAAAAGGCAACATCGACGGATTGGCATGCCCCGGCACCGACATGGGCAAGGTGGCTGCCGTCCTCGGCCTCACCGCTGCCGCCTTCGAACCGAAGATTGCGGTGGTGCGCTGCAACGGCAGTTGCCAAAACTCACCCTCCAAGGTGCATTACGAAGGCGCCGACATTTGCGCTTTCGCCAATACTTTGTATGCTGGCGAAGGCGGCTGCTCGAAAGGCTGTCTCGGCCTCGGCGACTGCGTGAAGAAGTGCAACTTCGACGCAATCCACATCGACAAGGAGACGGGATTGCCCGTCGTCGACCCCGACAAGTGCGTGGGCTGCGGCGTGTGCGCCAAGAATTGCCCGCGTGGCATCATCGAAGTGCGCCCGCGTGGCAAGAAAGACCGCCGCGTGTTTGTGTGCTGCGTCAACACCGATAAGGGCGCATTGGTCGTCAAGAACTGCTCGGTGGGCTGCATCGGCTGCCAGAAGTGCCTGAAAGAATGCCCCTTCGAGGCCATCGAGATGCGCGGCAACTTGGCCTACATCGACCCGGCCAAGTGCAAGGCCTGCGGCAAGTGCGTTGAGGTCTGTCCTCGTGGCAGCATCCACGCCATCAACTTCCCGCCTCGCAAGCCGAAGACCGAAGACCCGAAGGTTTTGCAAGGCGCAGAACCCGTCGTGAAGCCACAGCCGAAACCAGAACCCGTGGAGGCCAAAACTGAAGTCAAACCCGAAAACACCGTCAAAGCATGAACCCGATAAAGACTTTCCAAAAAGGCGGCGTGCATCCCGAAGAGAACAAACTCTCGGCGCACCAGCCCATACAAGACTTCCCGATGCCCAAGCAAATCATCGTCCCGCTCGGACAATGCCTCGGCGCACCGGCTGAATGCATCGTCAATAAAGGCGACCGCGTGCTGACGGGACAACTCATCGGCACGGCCAAAGGATTCGTTTCGGCCAACGTCCACTCGCCCGCTACCGGCACCGTCGCCAAAGTCGATGTCGTGATGGACCACACAGGCTACTACAAGCCCGCCGTCTTCATCGACCGCGAAGACCAAGACGAATGGATCGAGGGCTACATTGACACCGATGAACTGCTCACCGACATCAAATTGGATCCCAAGCAAATCATCGACAAGGTAAAAGAATGTGGCATCGTCGGCATGGGCGGCGCCACCTTCCCCACCCATGTCAAACTGATGGTTCCCGAAGGCAAGAAAGCCGAATACATTATTATTAATGCCGCCGAGTGCGAGCCATACCTCACCTGCGACTTCCGCCTGCTGTTGGAAAAGACGCAAGAATTCCTCGTCGGCGTGAAAATCCTGATGAAGGCCGTCAATACCGACAAGGGCATCATCGGCATCGAGGAAAACAAGATGGAAGCCATCGAGTTGCTCGACAAGACCATCAACGAGCACCGCGACCTTTATAAAGGCATAGAAGTGCAGCCCTTGAAGACAAAATATCCGCAAGGCGGTGAGAAACAATTGATTAAGGCCGTTACGGGTCGCGAAGTGCCGTCGGGCAAGTTGCCCATCGAGACGGGTTGCGTCGTGGTCAATGTGGCTTCGACCTACGCCATTTACGAGGCCGTCCAAAAGAACAAGCCTTTGATTGAGCGTATCGTTACCGTCACAGGTAAGTCGGTCAAGAAGCCAGGGAACTTCCGCGTGCGTTTCGGCACACCTGCCGACCTCCTCATCGAGGCTGCTGGCGGTCTGCCCGAAGGCATCACCGATGTCATCAATGGCGGCCCGATGATGGGCAAGTCGGTGTCAGTCACCAACTTCCCATGCATCAAAGGCACCTCGGGCATCCTCCTGATGACCCTCAACGAGGCTCAAGACCGTCGCCAGACCAACTGCATCCGCTGCGGTCGTTGCGCCATGGCCTGCCCGATGGGCTTGCAGCCATTCCTGCTCCACAAGTTGGCCAAACAGAACGATTTCGACGAGACCGAAGCGAACCACATCATGGACTGCATCGAATGTGGCTCTTGCGAGTTCACCTGCCCCGCCAACATCCCGCTGCTGGATTACATCCGCTACGGCAAGGCCAAGACGGGGGCGATAATTAGGGCGAGAAACCAAAAATAATCGGACTATGGCTTATGGCCTATGACTATGGCCGCTTTATCCAAAGCAAAAACTTCCAACCCTTGGTTTAAGCAGCCATAGTCATCAGCCATCGGTCATCAGCCTAACAACAATTAAACGATTAAACAACCAACATTTCAACAATGAACAAATACACAATATCCGGTTCGCCGCATGTACACTCGACGGAAAACACGCAGAAAATCATGTATCGCGTGATTCTCGCCTTGGTTCCCGCCTTGCTTGTGGCTTTGTACTATTTCGGCTGGTATGCGCTCAGGCTGACCATCGTTTCGATAGCCGCTTGTATGCTGACCGAATGGCTCATCCAGAAATTCCTCATCAAGGGGCCTTTGACCATCAATGACGGCTCAGCCGCGCTGACGGGTTTGCTCCTTGCCTTCAACGTGCCCGCCAACCTTCCCATTTGGATGGCCATCGTGGGCAGCATCGTCGCCATCGGCGTGGGCAAGATGGCCTTCGGCGGCTTGGGCAAAAACCCCTTCAATCCCGCCTTGGTAGGCCGTGTGTTCATGCTCGTGTCGTTCCCGACCGCCATGACCACTTGGCCGCAAGCCCAGCCCATCTTCGAGAAAGGCTTCTTCGCCGATGCCGTCACGGGTCCCACCCCGCTTGGCATACTGAAGGAATCCGGCGTTGGCTCGCTGGCCGAAACAGGCGACATGCAGTTCCTTGACATGGTTCTCGGCAACCGTGGTGGTGCCTTTGGCGAGGTTTGCGCCATCGCCCTGTTGCTTGGTGCGATTTACCTTTTAGCCCGCCGCGTCATCGAATTCGTGACACCTTTGACCATCCTCCTCACCGTGTTCATCTTCACGGGAATTTGCCATCTCGTCAATCCGGCCAACTTCATCGCGCCGTGGTACCATATCGTGTATGGCGGCCTCATCCTCGGTGCCTTCTTCATGGCGACCGACATGGTGACCACCCCCATGACCATTCGAGGCAAAATCCTGTTTGGTGTCGGCGTGGGCTTGATAACGGTGGTGATTCGTCTTTGGGGTGCCTATCCCGAAGGCGTTTCGTTCGCCATCCTCATCATGAACGCCTTCACGCCGCTCATCAACAAGGCTTTCAAACCGTATGTTTTCGGTGTCGTCAAACCCTCTAAAAAGTAAACGTCATGGCAAAGAAACCATCCACCTTAATTAATATGGTCGTCGCCCTGCTCGTCATCACGGCGGTTTCGGGCGGCCTGCTCGGCCTCGTCTATGGCATGACCAAAGACACCATCGCCGAAGTTGATCTGAAGAAAAACCAAGCGGCCATCGAAGCGGTTTTGAAGACCGACACGCCCATCGACCGCATTGAGGAAACCGTCGTCGACGATTTGACCTACAATTTGGCATACGATGCGCAAGGCAACCTGCTCGGCGCTGCTGTGAAGACCTACTCCAACGCCGGTTTCAGCGGTCGCATCGAACTCATGGTCGGCTTGCTCGTCGACGGTACTATCAACGCCGTTTCGGTGCTTTCGCAAAGCGAAACTCCCGGCTTGGGCGCCAATATGGTGAATCCGAAATTCAAGGACCAATTCAACGGCAAGAATCCCGCATCCTACAACCTGAGCGTCAAGAAAGACGGCGGCGACGTGGATGCCATCACTGCGGCCACTATCAGTTCGCGTGCCTTCACCGGCGCCGTGAAAATGGCCTGCGATAGTTTTGAAGCGAACAAGTCAAAATTCATGAAAGGAGGACAACAATGAGTAACAATCTGCAAACCTTTACCAAAGGCCTCGTCAAGGAGAACCCGATTTTGGTGCTGCTGTTGGGCTGCTGCCCGACCTTGGCCACCACCACCAGCGCCATCAACGGCATGTCGATGGGATTGGCCACCACCTTCGTCCTCATCATGTCGAACTTGGTGATTTCGCTGCTCAAGGGCTTCATCCCCGACAAGGTTCGTATCCCCTGCTTCATCGTGGTCATCGCCTCGTTTGTAACCATCGTCCAATTGGTGATGCAGGCCTACGTTCCCGACATTTACGAAACCCTCGGCCTGTTTATCCCGCTTATCGTGGTGAACTGCATCGTGCTCGGTCGTGCTGAGGCCTTCGCCTCGAAAAACCCAGTTTTCCCGTCCATTCTCGACGGTGCAGGCATGGGCTTGGGCTTCACCTTCGCCCTGACCATTTTGGGCTGCATCCGCGAACTCCTTGGAAGCGGCTCCATGTTCGGTTTCCGCATCCTGCCCGAAACGGCCAACATTCTGCTCTTCATCCTTCCTCCGGGTGCGTTCATCTGCCTCGGATTCCTTATCGCTATCGTCAACCAATTCAGAAAAGAAAGTCATTAAGCCATGAAATACCTTATCATCATACTTTCGACCATCTTGGTCAACAATGTGATTTTCAGCCAATTCCTTGGCATTTGCCCCTTCCTTGGCACTTCCAAGAAGACCTCAACGGCCTTGGGCATGGGTGCCGCCGTCATCTTCGTGCTGACCTTGGCCACCCTCGTCACATGGCTTGTGAACCAGTACATCCTGATTCCTTTGGGCTTGGACAAGTTCTTGCAGACCATTGCCTTCATCCTCATCATCGCCGCCTTGGTGCAGATGGTGGAGATCATCTTGAAGAAAATCAGTCCGTCGCTTTACACCGCTTTGGGCGTGTTCCTGCCGCTGATTACGACCAACTGCGCCGTCCTTGGCGTTTCGCTGACCGTGGTCACGAAGGAGTTCAACTATGGTGGCGTGGCCCACATGCTGAGCCTTGGCGAGTCGGTGGTGTATGCCGTCGGCATTGCCTTGGGCTTTGCCTTGGCCTTGGTGCTGTTTGCCGGCATCCGCGAGCATGTTGATCTGATGGAAGCCCCCAAGGGCATGAAAGGCACCCCTATCGCCCTGATTATCGCCGGCATTTTGGCTATGGCGTTCATGGGATTTACGGGAGTGGTCTAATGCAGGGACTCACGTCGCCTGCTTACTGATGTGCCGTCCCTTCGGGACTGGATTTGACCTTAAGGAGCTGAGATTTCGGCTCCTTTTTTGTTTTTTTCTACTTTTTTTCCATTTTTTTCCCCATTCTTGCGCTGTTATTATGGAATTTTTCTATATTTGTCGGTTCAAATACAGGCATCTTTCCCCTGAAAAACTACGAGAATAATTAAATATAATATTGATAACCAATAAATTAAAGCACCATGAACAGATTCACTACGACGATGATAGTTGCCCTCATATTGTCGGTAATCCCTGCAAGGGTTTGGGCACAAGATTACATGTCAAATCAGACCAATGCGACTCAAAACTACCAAATCAGGGAATATGAAAACGGATTCCTTTTCAACGTTTTCGAAATTGAGAATGTGGAGGAACGTGTTCAGTTGGCAGCAGCACTTGCCACGAGCGACATCTGGCTTTGCAACCCGACCGACAATCCCGGAGAATTGTTCATTAGACCCAACAGCTACTACGCCGACATCCCGATTTATGCCGAATTCGATTATCTCAGAATGACTCTTCGGGAAGAATACCAAGCAGCTTCATTGTTGCCAAAAGAGGAATTTGCTGAAATCTTCGGTTCATGGGCACACAATCTCAGCAATGAATACTACAACTTCTTGATGTCAGACCATCTTGACCGTGCCAACCATTGCATGGATGCCGAGCCGTTCTGCACTACCGATGTGTACAATTTCCCGGCCCTCAATAGCGGTTATTCATGGTCGGGGCCGAACTACGGATGCCTAAACACCTCTCCTACTTCTCATCATTCTTTCTGGTACTACATGAGAATTGGCGTTGCAGGCAACATCACCATAAAAATTGAGGCCAATTTCGATGTCGACTTCGCCCTTTGGGGACCTTTCGCCAACGAAACCGACCCGTGTCCGACATCAGCAGGACAAGCTGGTCAATTGACTGCAACTTGCACCAATTGTCCTAACAACACCTCAGCCTCAGCTAACTATCCCTATGGCAACCTTCATGATTGTAGTTTTGATGCTCGACACTATGAGTATGCTCACATCGTGAATGGACAAGTTGGACAATACTTCATTCTTCTTATTACAAACTGGAGCGGAACTGACGGCAGCATCACTTTCCAAAAATACGCCGGTGATGGCGAAACCGACTGCGGCATCCTGCCTCCTTTGGTCAATAACGAAGGTCCCTACTGCGTGGGTCAAACCATTCACCTCTCCGCCAACGGACAAGCCGGTGCCTCATATAGTTGGACAGGCCCTAACGGTTTCTCGTCGAACCAACAGAACCCGACCATCAACAACTGCACGATGGCCCATTCAGGCACCTACACCTGCACCATCTCTCTCGGTAGCGCAACCAACAGTGCAACCACTGAGGTTGAAGTGTTTCCGCAACCCACGGCCAACTTCACTTACACTTCGGTATGCAAAGGCAACCCGACGCAATTCACCAGCACCTCCACCACCAACCCCAACGGGCAGCAAATCCAAAGCTACCAATGGAACTTCGGCGATGGACAAACTGGTGTAGGCCAAACCGTTACGCACACTTACGCCCAAGCTGGCAACTATCAAGTGACCCTTGCAGTTGCTTGTGGCAACGGCCTTTGCACCGACCAAAAGACACAAACCGTACCCGTGTATGCCGCACCCGTGGCTTCAGCGACCGCCAACCCCAGCACCGTTATTTATGGCGGCACGGCCACCCTCACCGCCAATGCAGGCTCGACCGGCACATTCAACTTCCATTGGGAACCCGCCAACATGGTGGTCAATCCCAACTCGCAAACCACCCAAACCGTGCCGCTTCAAGCCACCCAAACCTACACCGTGACTGTCACCAATCCCCAAGGCGAATGTAGCAGCACCGCACAAGTGACCGTCAGCATGGAAGGCTCCAACATGACAGCCCTCGCCGCCGCCGACCAAACCTCGCTTTGCGAAGGCGAATCGACCACCCTTCATGCCTATCCCTCGGGAGGTACGGGCAATTACACCTACACTTGGACACCCGCCAACTCACTCAACAACGCCGCCATCCAAAATCCCGTGGCCACGCCGCCCGTTGGCATCACCACCTACACCTGCCATGTGAGCGACGGCATCACAGGCCAAGATGTCAGCGTTTCGGTCACCGTCCACCCCAACGAGGAAGCCCATGTGTATCAGACCATTTGCGAAAACGACACCTACAATTTCTTCGGCCAAGACCTGAACGCGCCCGGTGAGTATGACCACACCATTGAAACGCAATACGGCTGCGACAGCGTCATTCACCTGCATTTGGACAACTGGCAGATTTACGAAACCCCCATCAGTGCCCATTTCTGCAAAGGCGAACATTACCAATTCTTCGACCAATCGCTTTCTTCGAGCGGCATCTATTACCACACCCTTGAATCGGTTCATGGCTGCGACAGCGTCATCAAGCTCAACCTGATTCAAGACCCCATCTACGATGTCTACCTGACCGAATCGACATGCCAGGGCGGCGACGGTTACTACTACAACGGCGACTATCTACAGCCCAGCATTTTCCCCTATACCTATGTGTTTGAAACCACTGCGGGCTGTGACAGTGTAGTCATCCTCAACATAGAAGAGTCGGAATACAACTCAAAGACCTACAATGTTTCGCTTTGCGCCACCGAGTACACTTGGGGGTCAAATGGAGTCACTTATTATGAATCGGGCACCTACTACGACACCCTTTCGGTTCCCAACGCTTGCGACAGCACCCTTATTTTGAATCTTGAACTCAGACCAAGCTATAACAATGATGTGGTAGTCACCAGTTGCGACACCTACCGCTGGAAAAACGACACTTACGGTGTTGACATGACCTTCAGCGAAAGCACGGTTTACACACACCACTATACCAACGCTTTCGGATGCGAAAGCGAAGCGACCCTCTACCTCTCCATCAACGACCACGATGAGGTCACGGTAGAAGTGCCATTAGACGAGAGTTGCGACAGTTACCTTTGGGACCCGCAAGGCCACGAATATACTGCGGGCAGCATTTATGTCCAAGGCAACGCCTATGACCCTGAAGACCATGTGTTCGACATTTCAACTCATGGGACTCCATACGTCAGAACCTATAAGAACATCTACGATTGCGACAGCGTTGTGTCGATGAATGTCACATTCGAATACACGCCTCACCCCACGTCCATCTACCCGATGGATGCCACCAACACAACCCCCCACTGGCCCATCATTGCAACGGAGTTCCAAATCAACACTTACGATTTCAACCTTTGGGATGAGAACCCGAACTGCCACTGGGACACCGTTCAGTGGAGCTGCGACGAGGCTCCTGACTGGATTTTGGAACCTTTCGGCGACAATGGCAAATGCTGCAAGCTGTATGTGCTCAGTTGGGTTGAAGACACTGTTTGGCTGAAAGCCAGAGCCTTCAACCGCTGCTCGCCCGATGAAGGTGTCGAACAAAAGTATTGGCTCGTGAGTTCGTTTATCGGCGTGGAAGAACACGAAGCCACAGCCGCCGATTTCGATGTGATTCCCAACCCCAACAACGGCCAAATGACCCTCAACTTCGAGCAACTTTCTGGAAAGATTGACATCAAGGTTTACGACATGAGAGGCGTCTTGATCGACAAATTCCAGACCTACAATGGTGCCGGACCAAGCTCCTACCAATACAACATGGGAACAAAAGCCGACGGCATCTATTTCTTCGTGGCGACGAGCAAGGAAGGCACCGTGGCCAAGAAAGTAGTCATTCAACATTAAAATTTTTGACGGTACAAACACCGAACACCAATGAACAAGCTCAAGACACTCATATTGTTGGTTTTGCTCTATGCGCTCGCCCCTACAACTGCCTTCACACAAGACATTTCGACGCAAGGCAAGGAGTTTTGGGTGTCGTTCATGGGCAATGGATTCAAAGACCATCCCAATTACGGGACATGGCTTCGTATCCAATTGCTTATCAGCGCAAAAGATGCCTGTAGTTGCACTATTCAGAACCCTCGGACGGGTTGGCAGCAAACCGTTGACATCGAGGCCAACAGCACCTACCTGTTTGAAAACATCGACGAGACGCAAGCCTACATGGAATTGGACGAGCACGAGCGCGTCAAGGACAAAGGCCTCCTCATCACCTCCACCGACACCATCTCCGTGTATTGCTCCAACATCGCGACCTATTCGTTTGACGCTTCATACGTCATGCCCGTGCAGGGGTTGGCCGACGACTACATCATCCAAACCTACGACCAATCGGACGGGACAGGAGGCAGTGACGACTATTACACCAGCGCGTTCCTGATTGTTGCCACCGAAGACAACACCACCGTCGACATCACGCCCTCGGTGGAGACTTTGCGCAGTTCGCCTGCCGGAGTAACCTTCAGCGTCAATTTGGATCGTGGGCAAACCTACCAAGTGCGCTCGCACAACGAGTTTTGGGGAGGCAGCCGCGACCTGAGCGGTTCGCGCGTCACGGCGAGAGACTGCAAGAAAATCGCGGTGTTCAACGGGAACAACCTCACCTTGGTGCCCACCAGTGCCTACAGCGATGCCGACTGCGTTTTCGAGCAAGCCATGCCCGTTCATTCGTGGGGAAAGCGGTTCATCGTCACCTCGTCGTTGAACCGCAATGATGACTATGTCAAAATCACCTCCGCAACCGACAACAACACCATCTTAAAGAATGGCGAGCAACTCTGCAACCTGAACGCCAACCAATCCTACACATTCAGGATGCTCGGCACCGAAAAATCCTGCTATTTGGAAGCCACCAACAGTTGCGCCGTGTTTCTTTACAACACAAGCTCGAACAGCGAAGGCAACGGTGCGCCTTCCATGGTTTGGATTGCCCCGTTGGAGCAGCGCATCGACGAAATCACCTTCTCCACATTCAACTACAATCACGACAATGTCAACATCAGTGTACACAGTGTGAATGTCATCGTCCACAAGGACGACATTGGACATGTCTACTTCGACGGCCAATTGCTGTCCCCCTTGGAGTTTGAAACAGTCAACGGCAACGATGACTACCGCTTCATGCGATGGAACATCGAGCATGGCGTCCATCATTTGGTTTGCGAAAATGGATTCAATGCGCATGTCTATGGTTTCGGCCAATCGAGAGGCTATGCCTACATGGTCGGTTCAAAAGCCACCAATCTCAGCACCAGCCTCACCGTCAACGACTTGGTTGTCCAGCCACACGAGTCGTTCCAATACTGCGTAGAGGAACCCATCACTTTCTCAGCCGATGTCAACCTGCAGCAATATGAATTGACATGGGATTTCGGTGACGGCACAACCAGCACCGACAATCCCACAACCCACGTCTACCACGAGAGGCGCGTTTTTCCAGCCACTTTGCTCGTCACCACCGAAGCGGGCGGCTGCACAGGTTCGGACAGCGACACGACCAAGTTCTTCATTGATGTCAGCCAGCAATACGTCACCGAAAGCGACGAACTTTGCTCGGGCGATTTTTACTCAGGCTATGGCTTCACCAACATCCTAATCAACAACGACACCATCTTGGCCCGATTGCAAAACAATCCTGTACACCCTGAATGTAAGGACAGCCTCTTGGTATACATCACCGCTCGCCCACAATACCACATTCCCATCAACGACAGCCGCTGCTGGCAAGGCCAGCCCGGTATCTATGACGGGTACGGCTTCAGTTTCGAGTACGACCATCCGGGCGAATACGACCGCCAACTTGAATTGCAAACCGCTTTAGGCTGTGACAGCATCATCAGCCTGCACCTCAACGTTGCCGATCAGATTACCACCGAATTCGACCACCACGAGTGTGGCTCCTCATACGTTTGGGGCGGACAAACCTACACTGCCGATGGCGACTATGAGCAATACTACACCTCGTCGGGCGGCTGCGACAGCATTGTCACGCTGCACTTGACAATGGGACATCCCCAACATACCACTTTCGACACCATCACTTGCGGCACTTTCGTTTGGAACGGACAGGAATACAACAGCAGCGGCGTTTATCGCCAAGTGTTTCCTTCCCACGACGGTTGCGACAGCATCGTCGACTGCAACCTGCTCCTTTCGGGCACGGTGGAAGGCGCGACCACCGAAATCAATGAATGTAATTCCTATTATTGGATTGACTCACTGTACACCAATTCAGGAGTTTTTGACAAAACACTGACCTCTTATTTGGGCTGCGACAGCATCGTTCATCTCAACCTCCACATTGAATACACCCCCGACCCCACCGAGATTTTCCCTCTGAGTCCCGAAAATACCGCCCCCCACTGGGTGGTGACCGCCACCGAGTTCCAAATCAACTCGTATGATTTCCAATTGTGGGACAACAACATAGAATGTCATTGGGACTCCATCCGTTGGGAGTTTGAGAATCCCGAATTGAACTGGCTGTTGGTGCCCGACTCCACCACCCTCCCAGAAGGAAAGAATTGCAAGATGTATGTCATTGAGCATGTGAATGATACTGTTTGGCTTCGCGCCACTGTCTTCAACAAGTGCAACCCCGATGGCATCTATCGCCGTTATTGGTTTGTTTGCTCTTTCTATGATGTGGAGGAATACGGCTCGACAGGTTCAGAGTCCATTAGTTTCCATGTCGTCCCCAACCCCAACAACGGCCAAATGGCCCTCAATTTCGGCCACCTGACCGGCAACATCGACCTCAAAGTTTATGACATGAGAGGTGTAATTATCGACAACCTACAGATTCCCAACACATTGGATTCAGCAACCTACCCATACGACATGAAACCAAGCGCAAAAGGCATTTATTTCTTTGTCGCAACGGGCAAGGAAGGCACTGTGGCGCGAAAAGTCGTCATCCAATGATAATAATCATCAAAAACAATTTTGCAAAGTCTAACATATCAATACTCAATATCCATGAACAAAAAATTCAAACTTACGTTAGTAGTACTGTTGCTCCTTCTTTTACCTTTCAAGCCATTCGCGCAACAACCCTACAGGCAATATGCCGACGACGGCATCATGCTCAATTTTTTTGAAATCGGCAACCCCGACCTCCGTTTGTATCTGCTTTACAACATCGGGCTTGACGACAGGTTCTCGCTGCTTGCGGAGGACGAGTACGGCCAATTCATCGTCAATCCCAGCGAAGACCACTTCGACGGCAATTTCTTTGAGGCTTTCGAGTCGTTCTACAACAACGCCGCCACCAACTTCCGCATGATTGACAAAGTGGACCTCGACAGGCTCGTTCCCCAATGGAAAGAGCGCGTTCCGGCCATGTTTTTCACCTCAATCACCATGGATTTGGCGCTCAATCGGGCCATGACCGAAAACAACCATTGCGTTGATTCCGACCCTTTCTGCACTTCAGATGTCATCACCTTCAACGCGGCCAACACCAGCCAAACCGCCGACCAGCTTGAGGCTCCTGGCGTTTTCGACGACGGCTGCATAGGCTCATCCTACAATCCCTCGTGGTATCACATGAGAATCAACACGGGCGGGCAGTTCATTATCCACATGGAAGGCCACGACCCGTGGACCAACGTAGAAAGGGACATCGACTTCTGCATGTGGGGGCCTTTCGAACACCCGACCGACCCTTGCGTTGCCCAGCTGACGACTGACAAAATCATCGACTGCAACTATTCGGCTTCCTATTCCGAAGACATCTTTCTGGGCTATTCCGAAGGCCAGCATGTGCATAACCAGAGCCACGGCACCATCACTGAGCACACCCCCGAAACAGGAGAATATTACATCCTGATGATTACCAACTACTCGCGAGAGCCTTGTGTCATTTCGTTCACCAAGACCGAAGGCTCAGGCCCCGGCACCACCGACTGCGGCATCCTGCCCGGCATTGCCACCAACGATGGCCCTTATTGCGTCGGCGAAACCATTCATCTCTCCGTCACCACGCAAGCCGGCGCAACTTACAGTTGGACAGGCCCGAACAACTTCACTTCCACTTCGCAAAGCCCCACCTTACCAAACTGCACTATGGAAATGGCTGGCACCTATACCTGTGTGACAACCGTTGATGGACAAACCACCACCGGCTCGACCGAGGTCGTCATCTATGCTATGCCTGTCGCCGACTTTGAGTTCACCGCCGTTTGCGAAGGCACGCCCACCCAATTCACCAGCACAGCCACCACCAACCCCTTGGGGCATGAAATCACGAGTTATGAATGGGATTTTGGCGACGGCACCACCGACAGCATCCAAAACCCGACACACACCTACGCCGCTCCTGGCACCTACAATGTGACACATACCGTACAAACAGGTCGCCGGTGCGTAGATGAAATCACCCTGACAGTGACCGTCTATACCATCCCGACCATCACCGTAACGTCTAACCCCACTCAAGTCATCTTCGGTGGCACCGCAACCCTCACCGCCAATGCGACACCAGCAGGGAACTACACTTACCATTGGGAACCCGCCAACATGGTGACCAACCCCAACAGCCAAACCACCCAAACCGTGCCCCTCACCTCGTCGCAAGTGTACACCGTCACCGTAACGAGTGTTGACGGCGGCTGCACCAGCACCCAACAAATTGTGGTGAATATGGAAGGCTCCGACATGACGGCAACGGCCACCGCCGAACCCGGCGAAATCTGCGAGGACGGCACGACCACCCTCCACGCCTACCCCATCAACGGCACGGGCAACTATACTTACAATTGGACACCCGCCAACCTGCTCAACAATGCGAGTGTACAGCACCCCATAGCCACACCTCCCCTTGGGCAGACTGAGTTCTCTTGCACCATCAGCGACGGCATCGCCACGCAAATCGTCAACGTGACCGTAACCGTTTACCCCAAGGAAGAGCAAGACCTCTATGAATCCATTTGCGCTAACGAAACCTACAACTTCTTCGGCCAAGTACTCAACACTTCGGGCGTTTATACCCACCACTTGCAGACCCAACATGGCTGCGACAGCCTTTTGAGGCTCAACCTCACCGTAAACCCGCTCGATGCGTACGAGTTCACCGTTCCCATAGAGGAAAGTTGCGACGAATACTTTTGGGATCCCCAAGGTCACGAAATCGTAGCCACCGACCATGATGGCCTGACCTACGACCTTTCCGGCGATTATGAAAGGACGTACAAAAACCACATGGGCTGCGACAGTGTTGTGAAGATGCATGTGCAATTCAACTACACGCCCGCACCCACGCCCATCTATCCAATGGACCCGGACAACACAGCTCCCCACTGGGTGGTGACGGCCACCGAATTCCAAATCAACACGTATAGGTTCCATCTGTGGGACACCAATCCCAACTGCTATTGGGACTCCATCACTTGGGAGTTTGAGAACCCTGGACTACAATGGCTGCTCGAACCCGACACCACTACACAACCGAAAGGACAGAACTGCACGCTTTATGTCATGGAACATGTCGACGACACCGTTTGGCTCAGTGCCAAGGCCTACAACAGGTGCGCCCCGCAAGGCATTGCGAGCCGTTATTGGTTCGTTTGCTCTTTCCACGGCCTTGACGAGTCCACTTTGAGTAGTTTCAGCGTATTGCCCAACCCCAACAACGGCCAAATGACGCTCAACTTCCAACACCTGACAGGCAAGATTGGCGTGAAGGTGTATGACATGCGCGGCATGATAATAGACGATTTCCAGACCACTAACTACAACGACTCCAGCACCTATCATTATGACATGAAGTCGAAGGCCAATGGTGTCTATTTCTTCGTCGTGACAAGCAAGGAAGGCATCTTGACCAAAAAAGTCGTAATTTTCAATTAAAATGGAAAAAATTGCGTTGATTTGGAAAAAAGTTGTATTTTAGCGGCATAATTCAAAACTCAACGCCATGAAAACCTTTAGAATCATAGTAGTGCTGCTTGCAGCCTTTTTCGTCGTCAATCCAATCGGACTTGCCCAAGACGCATCGACGCAAGGCACCGAGTTTTGGGTTTCCTTCATGTCGAATGGCCACAAGTACCATTCCTCAGCGCCCAACGACGGCAACTGGGTACTCACCCAAGTGCTCATCAGCGGCAAGCGCGAATGTTCGGGAACCATCGCCAACCCACAGTCGGGCTGGAGCACCGACTTCACTGTGCAAGCCAACAGCATCACCACGGTTCAAATCCCTGATGACGTGGCTTATGTAGATGGCTCTTCTGAGCAAGTGCTGAACCGTGGCCTGAAAATCACCAGCAGCGACACCATCTCCGTATTTTGCACCAACATCGCCCACCTATCGTTTGATGCCTCATACGTGCTGCCTACGCAAAGTTTAGCCGACGACTATATCATCCAAACCTACGACCAGTCGAACAACTCGTCATCGCTGCCGTATGTGAAAGAAAACCAGACAAGTGCGTTCCTCATCGTTGCCACCGAAGACGGCACCACCATCGACATCACCCCAAGCGTGAAAACCTACGGAGGCAGGCAGGCAGGTCGCGAATTTACCATCAACCTGAACAAAGGGCAAGTGTATCAGGTGCGTTCCAACAAGGACAGCAACGAGCGCGACCTCAGCGGGACACGGGTCACCGCCCGCGACTGCAAGCGCATCGCGGTATTCAATGGCAACACGCTTACCGCCATACCCCGCACCAGTAGCAGTTATGACCACATCTTTGAGCAAGCCATGCCCATACAGGCTTGGGGCAAATGCTTCGTGGTGACCAGTTCGCTTGAACGGGAGTCAGACTATGTGAAAATCGTTTCTGCCGCCGACAACAACGAAATCCTCAGAAACGGCGAGCCTATCGCCATGCTCGACAATGGCGAGTCGTTCATTTTCGAGATGCGAAGCGTCCCGTCTTGTTTCATCGAAAGCACAGGCCGCTCAGCCGTTTATCTCTACCAAATTTCACAAGGCGGCAACAGCATTGGCGACCCCTCTGTAGTGTGGATCGCCCCCATCGAGCAGCGCATCGACGACATCACTTTCTCCACTTTCAACAACACCTACATCGACATCGACACCCATCATGTCAACATCATCGTCAACACGGAAGATGCCGGAACTGTCTACCTCGACGGTAACCTCCTGCCTGCCAACAGCTTCTCCCCCGTGGAAGGCACCAACGAATTTGTCTTTGCCCGCAAAAACATTTCGCACGGTGTACATAGGCTGCAATGCGCCCACGGTTTCAATGCCCACGTTTATGGCTTCGGCATCGCCAAAGGCTATGCCTATTTGGTAGGCTCGAAGACCTCCGACCTGACCATGAAAGTACACCTCAACGACCTGTTGGTCAACAATGGCGACAGCATCAGTCATTGCGCTGCGGAAACTATCACTTTCAGTGCGGAAGTCAACCTGTCGAGTTACGACCTCAGATGGGATTTCGGCGACGGCACCACAAGCTCGCAAAACCCCGTTACGCACACCTATAATGACAACAGGCTCTACCAAGCCTCGCTCATCATCGCCACGGACGAAATCGGGGGGTGCATGTTCAGCACGAGCGACACTTCGAGCTACTTCATCGATGCCCGCCTACATTACGAATACGACGAAGCCGAGTTGTGCAAAGGCGAAACCTACACGGAACACGGCTTCAATGTGGTCGTCACCAACGACACCATCCTGCGTAAAGCCATCGACAACCCGGAGCATCCGCTTTGCCCCGACAGTTTGTTGGTGCAAATCACAGCATTGCCGGGCTATTATGCCGCCTACAGCGACACCCTTTGTTGGCAGGGAGAGCCTATTACTTACAACGAGCACGGATTCAACATCTTAGTCGACCATCCCGACACCTACACCGAGCAAATCAGTACACCTATTTCGGGCGGTTGCGACAGCATCGTTGACCTGACGCTTATCGTTACCGACCGAATCATCAGTCCCTTCCCTGTCAATCACAGCAGTTGTTCCGAATCCTTCACTTGGAACGGAGTCACCTACACTGAAAGCGGCGACTACGAGCAAATCTTCCCTTCGGTGATGGGCTGCGACAGCATCGTGGAACTGCACATCATTCTGAACGAAGCCGTGGAAGGCGGCACCGACACCGTCACGGGAAGCTGCAATGCCTATTTCTGGAACGGCCAATACTACGACATGCCCGGCTTCTACACCGACACAGTGCAAAACGTTTTTGGCTGCGACAGCATAGTCCACCTGCAATTGAGCATGGCCCTTGCACCCGACCCGTCTGAAATCCAATCCACTGACCCAAACAACGAAACCCCGCACAGTGTCATCTCGCCCACCGAGTTTGAAATCAAGACTTATGATTTTACCTTGTGGGACAACAACGAAGGTTCAGAATGGGACTCGGTGGTGTGGAGTTTTGAGAGCGACATCACATGGAGGATCGAGCCTTACGGGGAAAATGGCAGATTCTGCACGGTTTCAGTGAACAGCCGCGTAGAAGACACCGTTTGGCTGAACGCCACGGTTTACGGCCATTGCGAACCCGGCACGGGCATTGAGCGCAGATTCTGGCTCGTTTGCACTTTCTTCGGCCTCGACGAACAAGAGACCCCGATGCAAATCGACATTGTTCCCAACCCCAACAACGGCAAAATGGACATCGTTTTCGGCCAAGCAGAAGGCAAGATTGGAGCAAAAGTTTACGACATGACCTGCCAATTGGTTGACCAATTCGAGCTGATTGGCAGCACAAACAGCCGACATTCATACACCATAAAAGACTATCGGAGCGGAATTTACCTCTTTGTTTTCAACGGCAACGGGAAAAACGCCATCCGAAAGGTTGTTGTAACAAAATAATTTTCAAACAATTACAATAAAACGACAAAAAATTGCGTTGCTTTGCAAAATGTAATTCAGAATTCCTTACATTTGCGGTTTAAAACTTAGAATAAAAGAAAGAACCTCTTCAAGAATGGAAAAAATGAAGAAGCACCTCATCAGAACTATCGTTTTCTTATCCGGTCTCGCGCTTCTCAGCTCGTGCATGAAAAACAATCCGGCAAGCAATTCCACAGTCTACTACGGCTACCAGCAAATCCCCAACATCAACGAATACATGCCACAGCGCCTGCTGAACGCATTTGGCCCTCAGCACCTTTATTTTGGTGACGAGCCGCCCAAGATTGAGGGAAAATTCCTCGTGGATGCATTCCTTTACGAAACCAACATCAAAATCGACTCACTTTGGCAGCCCCGTACCGGCATGTTGCCCGTGAAGGACTATTTCGATTTCTATGACCAACACCAAGGCATAGCCAAGTATAGGGAAATGAGACCCTACAAGACACAAGTCGGCACGCTGCTCTATATGGAAAACGCGAGCAACGACACGACCTACGACATTGTCAGTGCCAACAACCGATTCGAAAGTTTCGTCAACGATAGCATTGCACCTTCCTATTTCAAGAACGGGACACCATCGGTCAAAGACTTCCAGAATATTTACATCATGGGTAACGACCCGTATTTCACCGCCTATTATTATGAGGTGCGCGACATCAGTTCAAAGACCCTGCCGCTTTTGGCCATCATCATCTCAGGCAAGATGGGCAAGGAAGCCGTGGTGACAACCGACACGGTAAGCCACAAAACCGACACCGTTTGGCAGCCCATCATCCAAGACTTCAGGATAGGTTCACAGTCGATGTTCTATTACAACAAGGAGACCATCCTTTACGCCCCGCTCATCAACAACGGATCGTTGCCGCTTCCGGGCAACGTTTGGATCTTGAAAAGCGTCGGAGACGTTCATCTTGGAGAATATACTGAATAACTGAATAATTGATTCAGAAACACTAAAACTAAACCCGACAATCAATGAAAAAAGCGAATTTCCTGTTATTCCTCGCCTTTTCCTTCCTTTGCAGCACAGCCGAGGCACAGTTCAACAAGCCCATCAAGCCTGCCTACAGCAGAGTGGCCTCTTCCGAAGCCAAATATAACGTCGGCATTACAGGTGGTCTCAACTCGACATATTGGTTCCACGCTGGCGGAACCAAAACGAAATACAACCAACCTTTCCACTTTGGCATCATCGGAGGTCTTTCCGTTGAACGTATGCTCAACAACAGCAACTCCATCTCGCTCGAAGGCCTGTACGCCATGCGCAACACGCAATTGAACTACGAGGTGCTGAATTTCCCCGTTGGCATCAACCAAAGCAAGAACTTCTATCGCGAGCTTGATGTTGATTATCAGGAAGTCAATGTCCAGGCTTTGTTTACACATTATCTTGGCCAAGGCAATTTCAGGCCTTATATCTATGCCGGTCCACGCGTCAGTGTTCCCCTTTCGGGAAAGACGGTTTGGCAGAAGACCGAGATATTGAACTACGGCACTACCAACCAACAACTTAGCCAAACGACCACCATCGACACGGTACCCATGACCGCACAAAACATGTGGCAATGGAATCTCGGCGTAGTGGCTGGTGCAGGTATTATGTACAAACTTACCGTTGGAAACTATTATTTCCTCATCAAGGCCGACGTTTCCGCTCACGCTTCGTTGGCCTATTTCACCTTCCTGAATGAATCGCCCTTTGTCCACGCTTCTTTGCTCAACTCGTTCACTTACGAAGAGCAACAGGGCACATCGCAGAATGTGATTGGAGCGGGCTACATCGACCCCTACCTCTTGGGCATGAGATTCAACACCGATGCCGCCGTGAAAATCACCTTGATGTTCCCGCTGAAAAAGCAGTTGCAGGGTGCTTGCATCAGGTGGGGCGAGTATGATTAATCCATTATAAATCATATCACTATGAAGAAAATTTTACTAACCGTTTTGGCCATTATTATGCTTGCTTTGACGGGGGGCATTGCTATGGCACAAACCTTCAACTATCCCCTGAAAGAGAAACAAGGCTTCAACCTGACGGAAAAGACCCGCGACGGGTTGCACATCACCTACAATCTTGGGCAGATGTCGTTGAGCCAACTCGACTATCGTGGCGAGGAAATGTCGGAAATCAGCATTTCGGCCATCGCCATCCCCAATGATGCCGGTCACCCCAATCTCCCCACCGAGAGCCGCATGATGGCCATCCCGCAAGGGGCCACCGCTACGCTCAATGTGGTGAGTTTTGAGGCTGAAATCCTCCACAATGTCAACATCGCCCCTGCACTCCGTATCCAGTCGGAGAACGAGGAGCCTGACATGAACTATGTGAAAGACATGAACATCTACGGCAAAGATGCGTTCTATCCCGCCGAGCCTTTTGTCATGGGAAGTTCGTATATCCGTGGCGTTGAGGCTGTTACGGTTGCCATTACGCCTTTCCAGTACAATCCTGTCACCAAGGAACTGAAAGTGTTCACCAACATTGAACTTTCGGTGAACTTTGAAGGTGGTAATGGGCATTTTGGCGAAGACCGCCTGCGTTCGCCTTATTGGGACCCCATCCTCGCCGCCGAATTGATGAATTATGACCAACTGCCCGTCATCGACTATGCCGCCCGTATGCAAGAATGGCAGCGCGGCGGTGAAGAAGGTGCCGAGTATGTGATCATCACGCCCAACAACGACGCTTGGGCAGAATATGCCAACCAACTGAGGGACTATCGCCAACGTCAAGGCATCATCACCAAGGTTTTTCGCCTTGACGAAATGCCCGCCAACAGCACTCAACAAATGAAGGCTTGGTTCCACAATGCCTACAACACATGGGAGATTGCCCCTGTAGCAGTGTGCCTGCTCGGTGACCACGGTTCCAACATGGGCCAATACATCCCCGCCGAAACAGTTCCGCATCCGTTGGGCAGTTGCATCACCGACAACCGCTATGCCGATGTGGTCGGCAACGACAACCTCCCCGACATGGTGTTTTCGCGCCTTATCGCTCAGAACGCCAATGAGTTGCCCGTTTTTGTAGGCAAACAAATCGAATACGAATACACCAATCCCAACATGAATCCTGACTTCTATTCCCGCCCCATCACCGCTTTGGGCTGGCAAACGGAGCGTTGGTTCCAGTTGTGTTCGGAAATCTTTGGCGGCTACATGCGCAACCTCGGTTACGACACCAACCGCATCAACTGCATCTATTCTGGTCAGCCGGGCAACATTTGGTCGAGCAACCAGAATACAAACATGATTATCAACTACTTTGGTCCCAACGGAACAGGCTACATTCCACAAACCCCAAGCGAACTCGGTGGTTGGACGGGTGGCACGCCTGAGCAAGTGGTGCAAGCCGTTAACCAAGGCGCTTTCTGGCTGCAACACCGCGACCACGGTTTGGAAACTGGCTGGGGTGAACCCGCCGTGCGCAACAGCCATGTCAACCAAATGAACAATGTCGGCAAGTTGCCCTTCGTCATGTCCATCAACTGCCTTACGGGCAAGTTCAACTACAACCAAAACTGCTTCGCCGAGGCTTGGATGCGCCGCACTTACAATGGCGAAAACGCCGGTGCCGTGGGTCTGCTCTGCCCCACCGAAACCTCCTACTCTTTCGTCAACGATGCCTATGTTTGGGGCGTTTACGACCTCTTTGACGGCGACTTCCTGCCCACTTATGGCCCCTTCGCCGCCAACACCGGCAATTGGATGCCCGCTTTTGGCAATGTGGCCGGCAAGTATTTCCTCGCCCAAAGCAACTGGCCCTACAACACCGAAGACAAGGACATCACCTATACCATGTTTACCGCCCATTGCGACGCTTTCCTGCGCATCTATACACAAGTACCTCAGCAAATGGAAGTTACGCATCCTGAAGTGATTATCGCGGGTTTGGGTGAAGCCAACATCACTGCGCCAGAAGGCTGCATGATTAGCCTTGTGAAACAAAACTTCATCGGCGAATGGGACATTATCGCCGTAGTAGAAGCCACTGGCGAGCCCCAAAACATCACCTTCTTACCGCAATTGCCGTCCACCGAAATCAACCTTGTCGTGACGGGTCAGAACTACCTCCGCTATGAGGCCGTGATGAGCGTCATCCCCGCCGATGGTCCTTACATCATTTTCGACAGCAAGGTACTCCACGACCAAAACAACAACGACCAACTCGACTTCGGTGAAGCCATCAACCTCGACATCACCTTGAAAAATGTCGGCTCTGAGAACATGGACGCTTTTGAGGCAGTGTTGGCTACCACTTCGGATTACATCACCATCGACAACGGCACGGCACAATTCGGCGACATCGCCCCCAACGGCACTTTGACCGTTGAGAACGCCTTTTCGTTTACCGTGGCCGACAATGTTCCCGACAATACAAGCAACCTGTTCACCATCACCGTGACCAACGGCGACGACGAATATGTCAGCAACTTGACGATGAAATCATACGCTCCTGTCTTCAAGTTGGGCGACATGACCATCACCGAAATCAACGGTAACGGCAACGGACGCTTGGATGCTGGCGAAACCGCCACCCTCAGCTTCCCCATCAAGAATGAGGGCCACGCCGATGCCACCGCCACTGAAGCCGTTTTGGAGATGCTTTCGCCTTACATCACCATCGAGGAAAACCGAGTGGACTTTGAAAACGTCAATGCGGGCGAAACCTTGACGGCCACCTACGACATCACCATCAATGAAAACACGCCTATCGGTTACACTTGCCCGCTCCACCTCAACGTGACTTCAGGCCAATACGCCGAACAAAATGACTACATCGCCAAGGTTGGTCTTGTCATTGAGGATTTCGAAAGCGGTGTCTTCGGCGAAGGCTGGAACCAGCAAAACACCCCGTGGAGAATCGTCACCGAAAGCCCATACGAGGGCCAATACTGCGCCAAATCGGGCACCATCGGCAACAATGCCAGCACCACCTTGCTTCTGACCCATGAAGCCGGCACAAACGACAGCATCTCCTTCTATTATAAGGTGTCGTCGGAAAATGGCTACGACAAGCTGCACTTCTATATCGACAGCCAAGAAAAGGGCAATTGGTCGGGTAATGTGGATTGGACCAAGGCTGCATACGCAGTTTCGGCTGGAAGACACACCTACAAATGGACCTATACCAAAGACGCCTACACCACCAGCGGAAGCGACTGCGCATGGATTGACTTCGTTGGCCTGCCCACCGAGCGCGTGATGGCCGGCACTGCCGGTTATGATGTGACCGTTTGCGAAGGCAGCGAAGCCCAAATTGTGGGTTACGCCATGAATTACAACAACTTGCACTGGACCACATCGGGTGATGGCACTTTCGACAATGCCAACATTGCCATGCCGATTTACACGCCTGGACAACAGGACATTGATAATGGCCAAGCCACGCTGACCCTCACTATCACGGGTAGCCACAATACCACAATCACCGACGAGATGACGGTTAACATTATCCAAAGCGTTTCCATCAACTCCCCGGTTGGCGTCACCATGTGTGCCGTCAGTGAGCCGCAGCCCGTATGGGTGGAGGTGGAAGGCGATTATAACGACCTAACATGGAGCACCAATGGCGATGGCGTGTTTGAAAACCCGCACGAACCAACAACCAACTACATCCCCGGCCCGCAAGACATCGATGCCATGATGGTAGAATTAAATGTGACGACAACCTCCGAGGCTTGCAGTTCAGCGCAGACTATGACGCTCACCTTCAGCGAACCTCCTCAATTAGCTTTGGCTACCGAAAGCATTGAAATCTGCGAAAACGACCCCGCCTCCATTAGCTTTACGCTATCAGGCACCAACATCTATCCCCCTGTTGATTTGTTCTTTGGAGTCACCCTCAACGGCGAAGAGCACATCTTTGAGGTAGCAGGCAACCACAGCATTAATCTGGGCAACCTTGAACCTGGAGAACATGTGTTCAACATCAATTCAGTGCGCAACAATTTCTGTCAAGTCGACTATGAGGATGGTGAACGCACCGTCACAGTCAAAGTGAATCCCGCTCCGACATTGATTATCAACGAATTGCCCGAAAGCATTTGCGAAGGCGAGAGCGTGAATATTGAGTTCAACTTCACTGGTGTGGCTCCTTACTTTGTGGACCTTTCCGAAGCCGACGACTTCACCACTGAAGAAGACACCTACACGCTCACCCTGACGCCAACCGAAAGTTCTACCGTTGTCGTAACAAGGGTCACGGATGCCAACGGATGCGAAAACTACGTTGTACAACCCATCTACCTCAATGTGGAGCCGCGTGCCGCCCAACCCGAAATCATCGGCGATGCCGAATTGGATGTACGCCTCACGCCTACAGCCAATTACACCGTCAATAATGATGTAGAAGTCGGCTTCAGCATCGAGCCTGAAGAAGCCGGAACGCTGACACCTGCCAACGACGGCAAGTCGGTGATGGTCACTTGGAGCGACACCTACAAGGGTGAAGCCACCTTGACCGCAGCACCCGTTTCGGAGTGCAACAACGGCAACGGAACAATGACCGTCACCGTGAAGAACTCCACCGATGTGGATGAATTTGGTGTGAAAGCCAACCTCTACCCCAATCCTACCAACGGCAATGTCACCATCGAGGTTGAAGGTATGCAACGCCTCACCGTGGTCAACGAACTTGGTCAGGTGGTTTATGATGCCGAAATGAACGACAGCACCACTATCCTGAATATGAGTCAATTTGGTGTAGGTGTTTACTTGATTCGCATCTATTGCCTATTGTCCTCTCACCCCTACGGGGTTCCCAAGTGGAACAAAGTCACGGAGTGACGATGGATATTAGGCAGGGGTGAAATGCAATGGAACCCCTGCCGAAAAACGAAACCACAATTACATTGAACCCGTAAGGGGACAGAAAAAAGCGAGGTTGCCATGTCGCAGCCTCGCCAATTACAAGGATATGAAAAAGTGATTTACTTTCGTTGTGGTCAGTCGCCGAGGCGTGTTACACCACCGCGACCCGCTTTGTCGCCTTCCACGACAGGATTGCCATAGTAGCCGATGTCGCCCGAGCCGATGATGCCGTAGGTTAGCTTGCCTCTGACCCGCGCCTTGATGTCTCCAGAGCCAGCAACATTGGCATCAAGGTTTTCGATGTCGCAGGTCAGGACGATGTCGCCCGAGCCAGCCACGCCAGCCTCGGCTTCGCGCACCGTTCCGCCAACGACTTTCAAGTCGCCAGAACCGACAACGTTGCAGTCTAACTTGTCTGCAATCAGTTCATTGCAAACCAAATCGCCCGAACCAGCCACATTCAATTCGACTTTCTCGGCAGTGACCGTTTTGTGGAAAACGATGTCGCCCGAACCGGCCACATTGGCCTCAAATTTCTCCGCTTCCAAAGGACTGTTGGCATTGAAAGTGCCGCTGCCTGCGAGGTTGATTTCCTTGAGGCTCGGTGCCGTCACCTCGATGACGAATTTCGTAGCTCTTAAACTTGTGTTTTTGTCTTCCTTGCGTTTGCCCATCAGCAACTCATTGTCTTTCACTTTGATGTCGAGGTAGTCGAAAAGGTTCTCGTCTACACTGACTGTGCAGGAGTAATTGTCGGCAATCGTGAAGTTGACCGTAGCCGGCAACGAAATCGAGATTTCGTTGAACGCGGTCACATCGATGTTGCGGGTAATGATGTTGCCGTCGCCTTTGATGGTTTTGCCGCCAAGCGATTCCCCATCCAGATTGATGGTGCAGGCGTTGAGCGTCATGCTGATGATGGCTGCTGCGATGATTATGATGTTTCTTTTCATTTTATTAAAAACTTTGTCATTTGAATTTCAATTATTTCTCAACTACGGATTTCACAGATTCCACGAATTTCTTTTCAAAATAATCTCCGTTAAATCCGCATAATCCGTAGTTCATTGATACCAATCTTTGTAGTAATACGGACTTGCGCCGAAAAAGTTACAGTTCATACGATTTTTTTATCTCGTCGAGGCCGATGCCCAAGAGTTTCATCTTTTTGACCACTTCGGGCAGTTCCTTTTCGAGAAACTCCTCGCGCATTTGCTTGAGCACGATGTCCTTGGCCTCGGGCGCTATGAAATAGCCGATGCCGCGCTTGTTGTAGATGATGCCCGCTGCGGTCATGGTCTCGTAAGAGCGCATGATGGTGTTGGGGTTCACGCCGAGTTGGATGCCGTAGTCGCGCACCGACAGGATACGGTCGTCGGCCTTCAGTTCTCCGCGCAGGATTTGCTCATAGAGCTGCGAACAAATCTGCAAGTATATGGGTTTGTGTGCGTTGAATTCCATGGCTTAGTATTTTTGCGTCTTGATTTTACGATAGGTGAAGTAGAGCAGCACGCCCGTGATGATGATGCCAAAAATCATGCCTCCGACCATCCAATTGTGGTACAGTTGGAGCTTTTGTTCGATAGGCATATAACCTATTTTTGTAATCCATCTTTCCAAACGTCCGTTCGTGAGGAAAACCTGTCCGAAAATCATGGAAAGCAGATAACCGATGCCGAGATAGCAGGCGAAAGTCTTGCCAGCCTTGTGCTTCTTGAAGAGCATGTTGCCCAGCATAAAAATGGCCGCCCATTGGATAATGCCCACATAAAGCGAAGTGCGCATAACGCCGATGGGAAACACTTGCTCGAGGGAAAGTTCAAAATCTCCTACATTCACCACACCTTCAGTGTCATTGGCCATACGGATGATCTCATTCAGCGAATAGAGCCTTATAGGTTTCTCAAAACCACCAAAGGGGAAAACCGACAAGAAAGCGTCAATCAAATAACCACCAAAGAAAACCACTATGGGAGTAACGATGGCGCAATAGACGAACATACTGACGAACTTTTCCAACGAGGAGGCTGGCATCATGGCGAAACCCACTCCCTCACGCGACAGGTTGGCCTTGCCATAGACCTTGGATGGCACTAGCATCATGGCCAACGCTGCAGAGGCAACAATGATAGCGAAACGACTAGCTCCATCGGCTGATTTGCCAAACAAGAGCGTGAAAATCCATAATATGGCGGTCATGCAACATAGCACGATAAGTGTGGAGCCAAAGTTGCGAATGTACATCTTGCCGTCCTTCAGCAAGAGGTTCTTGAAACGGTTGAAACTGAATGTGTTATTCATAGTTTTATCCTCCTATTAGTTGAAAAGTTGTTTGATGGTTTGCTTGTTTTTCATCACAGTGTTGAACAGCACCTCGATGCTGACTTTGCTGTCCAAGCCTTCAGGATTGCGGATGACTGATTTCGCGGAACGAGGCCTTGAGCAGCACTTCGTCGTGGTCGAGGATGATGATGGGGTCGATGAGGTTTTCCACATCCTTCACCTGATGGGTGGAGATGATGATGGTGCGGTTTTCCGTGGCGTGTTTGGTGATGACCTGACGGAAGAGGGTCTTCGAAGGGATGTCGAGGCCGTTGGTGGGCTCGTCGAGGAGCAGATAGTCCGTGTTGAGGGCCAAGGCGGTGGAAATGAGGCATTTCTTCTGCTGGCCAAACGACATTTCGGCGTATTTGCGCGTTGGATCAACGTCCAACTCCTTGCAGAGTTCGAAGAAAAGGCTTTCATCGTAATTGGGATAGAACATGCCCAACTCGCGTACATTATTAATAGGTGTACCCTCCGGTATGGCAAAGTCTTCGGAAATGAAGTAAATCTTCTGGAGGGTTTTGGGCAAGCGGTTGAAGGGCGCGATGCCGTCCACCTCGCAGGTGCCGGCAGTCGGCTTTTGCAAACCGCTGATGAGTTTCAGCAGGGAGGTCTTCCCCACTCCGTTTTCGCCAAGCAGCCCGTAGATGTTGCCTTTCTCGAAGCCGAGGCTGATGTTTTTGAAGACTGGCTGACTCTTGTAGCCGAAGTCTAAGTTGTTGATTGTAATCATGTTGAATTGTTTATTGTTGAACTGTTTAACTGTTATTTGTCTATGTTTTTTAGTGTATTAGTTGATTAGTACGCTGCAAAAGTACAACATTTTTCATTACTGTCAAGAGAAAAAGTGATTTTTTTTGAAAATTTTCGATTTTTTTTGTCACATAACCTGCAAAATATTCAAAACAGAGGTAATAAAACAGGCAACGGCTCCCAACCAATCGCCGTTGCACCGCCGCCGTATGGCGGCTGGGAAAGGAGCCGGTTGGCGACTTTCTCTGCCAAAAAGGTTTTGTGGGTTTTGATAGTTTTGTGACCAAACACAAAAAACCTTGACCAAAACTCAAAAAAAATCGGAGTTTTGGTCAAGGTTCTTGAAACTTCCTATCTCCAAGACGCAAGGCATTGCGTCTCTACAAATCCTACCTCCTACTTCCTATCTTATTATAATGGCATACCAAAATTCCCTCCTTGTTTTCCTGATGCAAATGCATCGCTCCGCCTAAACAGTTCCTAAACACCTTGCATTCAGCGCATTGTCCAGATTTCATCCATTGCCGGTCACGGAAGGGCTGGAAACGGTTTTCCCAAACGTCAAGGAAATCTTCTTGGTAGATGTTGCCTTGCACAAAGCTACGGTCGATGTTGGGGCAAGCGGAAATGGAGCCGTCCACAAGAATGGAGCCGACGGTGATACCCGCACGGCAGAAATAGAACCAGTCGCGAACCTTGCGTTCGTAAGGACCAACGTAGGCCTCGCAACTGAACTTGCAATCGATTTTGCCTTCCTTGCGTGTCGCGACGATAAAGTCCATCAGTTTGCGGAATTGTTCATCGCTGAGTTGCAGGCTCTTGTCGGTGGCCGCACGACCGATCGGGTCGATACTGAACAAGCGCCACGCCTTTACTTTATGTTCGATAAGCAGTTGTTTCATTGTTTCCAACTCGCCAAAATTCATCGGGCTGACGCAAGTCACAATGTCATATGTTGGAAGACGTTTCTCGTTGGCAATCAAGTCGATGGCACGAAGGGCGTGGTCGAAGCTGCCAGTGCGTTTGCGAAAAGCATCGTGGGTATCGCGCAAGCCGTCCAAACTGATGGTGATACTGCACATTCCAGCGTCCATCAGCTTTTTGTGCATGGCCTCATCGTAAGCGTAGCCGTTGCTGACGATACCCCACGGAAAGCCGTGCTGCCGCAGTTGCCGCCCACAGTCGGCCAAGTCGTGTCGCACCAAAGGCTCGCCGCCTGTAATAACAACTAAAATCGAATTGCGTTTGTATTTGGTTTCCAAGGGTTTAATCGCGGCCAAGAAATCCTCGAAAGGCATGTCCTTGTAGCGCGATGAGGCCAAACAGTCCGAACCGCAGTGCTGACAATTGAGGTTACAGCGTTGCGTACACTCCCAAAAAAGATAGTTCAACTCGTGCAGTTGAGTCTCTTTTTTGCGGAAATAGTTATGGAAGGCTTGGAGCATCATTCGGCGGATTGTTTTTGCATAAAGATTTTATTATCAACATTGTGGCATAGCAAAGTATCCTTCGTTGCGTAGCCTTCTTTGCTGAAAACAAAATCACCACAATTTGTCGAAAACAAGTTAAAACAGCCAAATTCATCAGTGCTTGTCTGACCTTGATTGTCGGTTCTGACCTCAACATCAGCAATCGGGGTCTCCGTATCCATATCAAGAACTTGCCCCCAAATCATGTCTTCGCATGGCATTCCATACTTGCAGCAGCAAGCAAACATCATCGTCAAGGCTGGAATGCCCGAAAGCATTGCCATGCGACGAAACCTTTTGTAAAAAGAGTGTTTTTTCATCGTCGAAAGGTTTTATTGGTTACTTAATAACTTGATTCTCAAACTAGTGAGGTCAGTATCTGAAAAGACCAGGGTATCAAAAGGCTGATAATCCCCTTCCCTATCCTCAACTTCAATGGTCAATTGGGAAACCCTATGGATATTGCCCCACTGCCGCATTTCAAAGTATCCGTTTTCATCCGATTTAGCAAAGTCATGACCACCTGACCAGCCATCAGCATGAAACACATGCAATTGGACACCTTGCAAAGGCTGTCCATCGGCTTTGTCGGTCACATAGCCGTTAATATGAATTTCGACAATATCATCCATGTCTTTTGGCGTACCATAGCAAGCCTGCATGATGAACATCACCGTAGTGAGTGCCGAGGCTTTCATCAGCCCCCTTAACCATTTGTAGATTTTCATAGCGCATTAGTTTTGTTGCAGCAAAAGTAGAAAGAAATGCAACAGAAAAAACGCTTTTTGTGGGCATTACAAACTTTTATATACAACTCATGCTGATTATCAGTAATTTACAAAATTTAATTACAAACTATTTTGAGTATCCAACGTGTCGCTAACAGGATGTTCCGTCTTTTCTTCACCAACAAGTTCGGTGTCATCGGGCAACTCTGGCGGCACATTCGGAGAGCCATAGCAAGCCTGCATGATGAACATCACCGTTGTCAGCGCCGAGGCTTTCAAAAACCATCTAAAGAATTTATAAGCTTTCATAACGCAATGATTTTTATTTCTTTATACTCAAAATCACGCCCAAAGCCACACCGAGGAAGGCCGCAAACAGCACCTGCAAAGTGCCTGGCAACAAGAAAGTTATCGTGTGCGCAGGATACCAAAACAGCGGAATCGTCTTGGCAAAGACGAAACCATATTGGATGTCCCAGTTGATTTTCTTCGACAGTGTTTCCCTGATTCTCAGCGGACTACTGAAGAAACCTTTCAGCGTTCCCCCCGTTTCGGCTAAATGGATGTCGGTGATTTTATGGAAGGTCATAAAGACCGGCGCAAACAAGGTGTTCATCAGCACGCTGACACAGAGCGCGACGAAAGCCTTGCCCCAACTCAAATCACCAGCAAACCATTCCGCCGCTTTCCCGTTGAGGTGGAAACCTCCGTCGAGCAACTTCACAGTACCCGTCTTGAAAATGGTCATGGCGGAGGCAATGACTACGCCCAACACGCCCCAAACCAGCATTTTAGGCAGCAGGCCGAAACCTTTCTTGAGATACACGCCCTCGCGGATGCGCAAGGCCAACATCTCACCAAAGGTGCCGAGGATGGCGAACTTGAAGAAACTCATCAGCAGGCCGTGATTAGCGGTGGTCGTGTTGAACCAATCCCACGCGCCCGGGATGAAAGCGAAGCCGCACACCACGGCGGCTACAACAATAATTGTGATAAAATCTGATTTTTTCATATAACTTATTCTATTACAATTCGTTCTGTCTTATTTCCAATTTTCAGCAAATACAATCCCTGTGGCAGTTTAGTTTGGATGCGCAAGACGCTTTCGCCCTTATGTACATACCGAATTTCCGTATCAACCAAACGTCCCATGACATCATAAATCCGAATGGGAACACCAGCCATTGACTCAACTGACAAACAAACATTGATGACTCCCTGAGAGGGATTTGGATAGCAAGAAAACTCGCAAGATTTTTGTTCATTCAAGACAAACATGTCAAAAATCTCGTCTCGGAAATACGAGTTCCGATGGCGCAAAAACGCATCGACGGTCTCCATGTCTGTTTGCCACTTTTTCTTGTTTGAAGGAAATCCAAACCTATCTGCTTGATTCTGAACTTCTTCTTCCACCGCTTGGCAATATTCCTCCAAATACGGCTTCATGGCATCGTAGCTGAACCATGTTTCCGACAATTCCTCATACCGACTCGCAAACAAATACTTAAAATACTCATTCCCAAAAAATTTGTTCATCACGAGACCACTCGTACGATGGCTAAGCGCTGTCTCAAGGGCAGGATAATCCACATTCGTGAAGCAGCCGTCGCCGTCATAAAAAATCATGCGGAACGGCTCGCCCGTAGCGGCTTGCCACAACAAGACATTGTTCACAGGCCAGTCAAGATTGGCAGTATAAGTTTCCAACAAAATGTAATCCACAAAACTGGGCACATCCATACGCTGGAAAGCGTATGCCGAATCTTCGGGCAGCGACAAATCCGCTTGCTCCAAAAAAGCCCTGAACGACTGGCAATCAGTGGGATCGCCGTATTGAGGCATGGCCCAAAACTTCAAAATGTTGACTTCATTGAGGTCAACATCATAATGGTCTTCAAGATAACGTTCATCAGGAGATTCCTCAAGGGTGTAGATGCCCCAATATTCACCGTTGATGAAAACCACAGTCTGCCGCACCGACAAGGCATCGACATCAAGATGCGAAGCCACACGATGGCTCAAATAGTCCTGCGCCCCTGTTTGCAGCCAATTGCTGCATCGGAAGGGATGCAAATTGAGGCGCTTGTATTTTATGATGGGCGAAGTCGGGAAAAAACAATGTTGAAACCGTTTCTTTCCATATTCCTCACGTGCATAAAGCCGCATCCCTTTCTGTTGGTACAGCCGCGATGCTCCGCCATGAGTACGTAGGCCACATCGCTGGTTGATACCCTGATTGTCAGGCTCATAGAATTCCATATTGATAGGGCGTTCCCATTCCCTTCCGGTTTGGCAATAGTTGCCCGAACCCGTGGAATCGGCAGGGTCATAATGGATACCTGGTATGAAAATGCCCGTTTCATAATCGAACAGGGAAAGCGAATCGACGGCAATGGAAAGCACCGGCAAACCATGCAAATCGCATCCCAACGACTTGATGAAATAGGAATTAGTGGCCACAGGACCCACACAACTGTCATTCTCATCAAAAGCGGCGGCGCGAATCACAATGGCGCGTTCCACATCCGCAACTTCATGATAATAGGAAGGAAGACTGTTTCTGACAGTGTAAATATTTGATTGTGAATACAATCGCTCATCCAAAAGCAACGGTTCCACATAAAACGCAGAATGAGCCGAAGGCGTCGCACCATTAACGGTGTACCGAATATGAAAATGCTCTGCACAACTCAATTCAAGCGTAAAACTCTCCTCATAGAAACCTCCACGCAGCGAAAAAGCGACTTCATTCTGAGCAAAAACGCTCTGAACCAGAAAAATAACGAATCCTATCAAGAAAAATTTTCTCATCAACGATTCCGTTTCTTGTCCGCCTCCTTGTTCTGCCAGTAGCGACCCAACAAGCAAAGCAGACACAAGCCGCAAAGCACCCCGCCGAGCACAAAGCCCGTTTGGTCTTCGCCCTTGGCGAGATAAAGGTAAATGCCGTAGCCGAAAATGCCCAAATCTACGATGATGCTGAGGATGTAGCCAATGGTGCGGCTGGTCTTGTCGGTTTTCTTCAGCAAAAGATTGTCAATCAAGAAGGTGACGACGACCAACGCGGCATAGACAAGGTAATAGGTTGCTTTTTCGGTAATCATATTTCTTTTGTTAAAGCAGAGCCTTCGACAAGCTCAGGCATCCCAAAACTTTATAAAAGCCAAGGTCCCTGAGCCTGTCGAAGGGCCGTCACTTACTTTTCAATTCTAATACGTGCATCCACAGCGGTCACGTAACGCGGATTGCCGAGGAGCGGGTTCAAATCCATCTCGGCGATTTCGGGCGCAGCCTGCACCAAGGCACTCACACGAACCACTTGTTCGGCGTAGAGGTCGAGATTGACACCCGCCTGACCACGCACGCCTTCCAGAATCTTGTAACCTTTGAGGTTCTTGAGTTTGTCGAGCACCTCCTCCTTGCTGGTGGGCACAAGCACACTCTCCACGTCTTTCAGCACCTCAATGAAGATGCCGCCCAAGCCGAAGAAGACCTGATGGCCAAACTTCGGGTCGCGCATGGCACCGACGTAAACCTCCGTGCCGTCGAGCATGGGATACATCTCCACGGCATAGGTGTCCTTGATGGCCATGAGGCGGTCGAACTCCTTGCTCACCGTGTCGAGGTCTTTCACGCCGAGGGTGACGCCGCCCACATCGCTCTTGTGCAGCGGACCGACGACTTTCATCACCAACGGCACGTCTTTCGAGCAGCCAACCTCTTTGGCAAAGGCCAAAGCATCCTCTTTCTTGCTCACTTCCACACTCTTCTTGCGGCTGATACCAGCGGCATCGAGCAGTTCGTTGTAGTCGGCCATTTCAAGGTAGCCGTCCTTGCAGCGGTCAATGGTTCTGCGGATGCGCACAACGTCGATTTCGGGTTGGTCGGCAGCCACAGCGCCTTCCTGAACGTAGGCCGGAATCTCTTTCATGCCGACCAAAGCGGCGGCACGCAAACGCTTGGCACCACTCACGACACGATAGACTCCATCCATAGGGCTGACGGTAATCGGGGTGAGCAAACCCAATTCGCGTATGGACTCGGCCACCTCGGCCACCTCAGCCTTGTCAGGCTCATCGGTGGGAGGCACCAAAAGCTTGTCGATAGGCAGATTCTCGATGATGCCCGACTTGGGTTTGGGCGTATTGTAAATCTTGCAGATGGCGTTGCCAAGCACACATTCCTCGGGGAAGTTGATGTTTCCCTTGGCGATGAAATCCTCAATCTCTTCCTTCACGTTGATGATGGAAGGCAGCACGGGGAAGATGGGCTTCTTGCAGGTGTGCATCTTTCGGTCAAGCAAGTCGTAGACTTCCTTGTTCGAGAAGAGCCCGGGAGAGCCGAAGATGACCACCGAGAAGTCAATGTCGGTGTAATCATTCTCCACTGCATCAAGGATATAACCTAATTGTTCGGCGGTACCAGTGGCGAGGAAGTCAATGGGATTGCCCACCGAGGAGCCGGGGAAGAGCTTCTCCAACAGTGCTTTGCTGGCAGGGTGTTCCTTGAGCGAAGGCACTTCCATGCCGCCATTGGAAAGCACGTCGGTGAGCATCACGGCGGGACCGCCCGCGTGGGTCACCACGGCGCAGCGTTTGCCCTTGATTTCGGGGTGCATGAACACGCCGCAAACGGTGGTCAATTCCTGACGGTTTTGGCAGCGCACAATACCAGCCTTGCGGAACAGGGCATCCACAGCGGCATCGTTGGTGGCCAAAGCGCCCGTATGCGAAGAAGCAGCACGCGAACCGGCAGCCGAACCTCCGCTCTTGATGGCAGCGATGTGGCATCCCTTGTTGATGAGGCTGCGGCTATGCCTGAGCAATCTTTGCGAGTCGCCAATCTTTTCCATATAAAGCATGATGACGCGCGACGACTTTTCGGGGTCGAAGGTCTCGTCCAAATGCTCCAACACGTCCTCGATGCCCAACTGGGCACTGTTGCCCACCGCCCAAACGCTGTTGAACTTCAGGCCGTTGCTCATACCGTATTCCTTGATGAACACAGCGGTAGCACCGCTGCCTGTGATGAAATCGACACCTTTGGGGTCGAGCGGTGGGATGGGTGTGTCGAAGCAGCCGGCATAGTTCACGTTAAGGAAGCCAGTGCAGTTGGGCCCGATGAGCGAGCCACCGACAGAGTTAATGGTGTCAACGATATGTTTCTCGATTTCAGCGCCTTCGTGGCTCTCCTCAGAAAAGCCTGCACTGATGATGATGAAGCCTTTGCAGCCCTTCTCTTTGGCCAGCACATCAACGGTCTGGGCGCAAAACTTGGCGGCAATGCAAAGAATGGCACATTCCACCTGCGGAAGGTCATCCACCTTGGCATAGCACTTAACGCCCTGAACCTCAGTTTCTTTGGGATTCACGGCATAAATCGGGCCATTGAAAGGGCTCTCCAAAAGGTTCTTCAATGCTTTTCCACCGGGTTTGTGGATGTCGGACGAAGCACCGCACACTACGATGCTTTTCGGGTCGAGTAATTCTCTTGCTATCATATTAATAAGGTATTTAATTTCTTAAGTTGCCGCAAAGATAAGGTTTTTCCTCAAAACGCACAAAAAAAGCATAAATAGAAGCATGAAAAAAGAAAATCCCTACTTTTGCAAGAAAATTATTTGACTGCTACAAACCGCTGACAATGACAACAAAGCAGCGTTTTATTTAAGTTGAAAAACAAACACGAATACAAGATGAATTTAGAAGAAAAGAAATCGTTTAATCGCCAGTTCTGGCGTTTCTTGTGGGCCTCCATCCTCATCGGATTGTCGGCCTGCTTGGGAAATGTGGTGGATGCGATGATTGTGGGCAACCTGATCAACGAAGATGCGGTGAGTGCCATCAACCTTGCACTGCCGCTGCTTCAGTTTATGTTCACCATCAACATGCTGTTGGCCGCTGGTGGAGGTATGCTGGTCGGTATGGAATTAGGCAAAAACGACACACGCCGGGCATCGTATATCTTCACTATCTCAATGTTGGCTTGTCTGTTGGTGGGTCTCGTACTGACGGGATGCGGGGTGCTGATTCCCGATGCCGTGACACGGCTGTTGTGCGACCACGAGCAGCTTTATCAGCCCACCTACGATTACCTGCGGGTGACGCTGATAGGGGCTCCGGCCTACTTGTTGATGTGGGGCATCGACACGATGGTCAGCGTTGATGGCAGTCCACGGTTAGTGTCTGTATCCATCTTGGTGGACAATGCCGTTCACTTGCTGCTCGACGTGGTGTTCATCAAATATTTAGGCTGGGGTATCGAGGGTAGTGCATGGGCCACCGTCATCGGTCATGTTGTGGGCATCGCCCTGATGGGCATCCATTTCCTTTCCAAAGAAAATCATTTGCGACTCTGTTTTGGTCGCCAGAAGCCGATTTTCGGTGCTATCCTCTCGCAAGGTGCGCCGTTGGCCATTGCATCGGTCTGCCTGACGGTGCTGATGTTCTCGGCGAACAGAATCATCCTGTCGTCACTGGGCCGCACGGGTATCTATGCCTTTGCCCTCTGCATGAATCTGCTGCTGATTTACAACCTGTTTTTGGGAGGGGTCTGCCGCACCATCCAGTCGTTGGGCTCCATCCAAGTGGGCAAGGGCGACAACGAGGCTTTCAAGATGGTGTTGCGCAAGTCGTTCAATTTCATCACCGTGGCGATGGTCATCACCTGCATTTTCGTATGGATATGGCCTGAGAGCCTCGTGATGCTCTTTGGTGCCGACGAAAGCGACATGATTGCAGAAAGCTGCCATGCGCTGCGCATTTTCGCCGTCTGCCTCATCCCTTTCTGCTATATTTATACCATCATGGTCGTTTATAAACTCTACAACTACCACAAAATGGCAATTTTCATTTCCTTCGCCTTGTCGCTGACGGTCATCCCCGTGCTGTGGCTGATTTCGAAGTATGCCAAAGAGTGGATTTGGTATAGTTACCTGATAGCTTACATCATCGAGGCGGTGGCCATCTTCGTGCTCCACAAGATCACCCACGTCAAATTTGAGTTGAAAGTTTAGAGTTTAGTGTTTAGAGTGAATAACAAATATATTTAGATATGAAAACATCCGCACCTTTAACCAAAACGCAATACGGTCTCTACGTGGAATGTCTCAACCACCCGGGAGAGCCTTGTTATGACGTACCTTTTTTATATGTCCTTGACGGAAGTTTAGACGAAGAACGGCTCCGTAAGGCTATTGAGACGGCGGTGGCTGCCCACCCGACGCTGTTCACGCGCATCAAACTGACAGATCAGGGCGAGCCTGTGCAGACGATCGACGACACGGAGACTTTTTCGTTGCAGGTAGAGCATATCGACGACATTGAGGCCGCCAAGAAAACGATGATCCAGCCTTTCAACATCGTGGACGGCCGTCTGTTCTTCATACGCCTGCTGCGCGACAAAGAGCATTTTTATTTTTTCCAGAATGTCCACCATACGATTTTCGATGGAAGCTCGCAGGGCATTATGTTGGCCGACATCGAGAAGGCCTACAACGGTGAGCCGTTGGAGGCGGAACAGTTGACGATGGCCCAACTGGCTGTCGAAGAAGAGAAACAGCGTCAAACATCTGCTTTTGAAGAGGACAAGAAATGGTATGCAGAAAACTTCGATTGCGGCGACTGCTACTCTCCGCTGTTGCCCGACCGCGACGACAAGCAGTTTGTGGACGCCCTCCTGACACGGACAATGGCCGTGGACATGGATCGGGTGGATGCTTTCTGCAAGGCAAACGGCATTTTCCGAAGTTCCGTTTTCACAGCGGCCTACAGCTATCTGTTGGCAAAATACAATAATGAGCAGCAGGCCTTGTTCAGCACACTCCATAACGGGCGTGCCGACAAGCGTTGCAGCCATACGGTGGGTATGATGGTGAAAACGGTGCCTGTGTATGCAAGGTTCGATGATGACACCCGCGTGCTCGACTTCATCAAGGCTGGGGAGGAGCAGATGAAAGGCTGCCGGCAGCATGGGTTATACAGTTATAGCGACGCCCTCAACGACTTGGGACTGCAACCCGCCACGCTATTTGTCTGGCACGGAAACACTTGGGGTGACAGACCGTTCTGCGGCAAGCCTATGGAGCTTGTTTTTCTTCGTAACAGCAGCCGTGAGGTGTCACTCTATCTGAAGGTCGTTATCAAGGACGGACGATTCGTGGTGGAAGCAGAGTATAACGGCAACGAGTACAGCGAAGCGCTCATCAACCAGTTCATGGAAAGCTACGAGGCGGTCGTGGAAGGTTTCCTCGCAGAGGAATACTTGCGCAATATCGACATTGCCACGAGGAAACAGGTCGAATTGCTCGATTCGTTTAACGATACTGACAGACCTTACGATTACACGCAGACGGTGGTGTCGCTGTTCCGCCGTCAGGCCAAGGCCACGCCGGATGCCGAAGCCGTCGTTTTCAAAGACCATCGCTACACCTACGCCGAGGTGGATGACATGAGCGACCGCATAGCAGGTTATCTCGTGTCCAAAGGATTGGGCGTGGGTGATGCCGTGTCTGTCATCATCCCGCGTTGCGAATGGATGGCGATTGCCTCGCTCGGTATCCTCAAGGCGGGCTGTGCCTATCAGCCGCTCGACCCGAGCTACCCAAAGGAGCGCCTGAACTTCATGGTGAAGGATGCTGATGCCAAGTTGCTCATTGCCGATGAGGAACTGCGTGACCTCGTGGACGAATATCAGGGCGATGTATTGCTGACGAAAGAGTTCTCACAACTGCCGTCCCTTACAGCCGAAGCCAACTCTAAACTCTCAACTCTCAACTCTAAACTTTCACCTTCAGATCGATTCATCCTGCTCTACACTTCCGGCTCTACAGGCGTTCCCAAAGGTTGCCAACTGTCGCACGGCAATCTGGTATGCTATTGCAACTGGTACTGGAAATATTACGACCTGAAGCCGGAACACAACGTGGCGGAATACGCCAGCTATGGTTTTGACGTGCATCAGGAAGGCATCTATCCCCCGTTGACGGGCGGTGCCACCGTTCACATCATCCCGGAGGAACTTCGTTTAGACCTCGTGTCGCTCAACGAATATTTGGAGCGTGAACATATCACCCACACCTTCATGACCACACAGGTGGGCTATCAGTTTGCGACGAACATCGAGAACCATTCTTTGATTCACATGTCGGTGGCTGGAGAGAAATTGGCCAGTATCGCCCCGCCCGCAGGTTATCAGCTGCACAACGGCTACGGTCCCACGGAGGCCACCATCCTCATCACCATCTATCCCGTCACGAAGAAAGACAAGGATGTGCCCATCGGCAAGCCTTTGGACAACGTGCGGCTTTATGTGGTCGACCAGCAGGGACATCGTCTGCCCGTGGGAGCTATGGGCGAACTGTGGGCAGCGGGACCGCAAGTGGCGCTCGGCTACCTGAACCGCCCAGACAAAAACGCAGAAGTGTTCGTCCAGAACCCCTTCACCACTGAGGAGAAATACATTCGCGCCTATCGCACCGGTGACATTGTGCGCTACCTGCCCGATGGCAATATCCAGTTTGTGGGCCGCAAGGACGGACAGGTGAAGATTCGCGGTTTCCGCATCGAGCTGAAAGAGGTGGAAGCCGTCATTCGAGAGTTCCCAAGCATCAAGGATGCCACAGTGCAAGCTTTCGACGATGAAGGCGGAGGAAAGTTCATCGCTGCCTATATCGTGGCAGATGAGCAGATTGACATCGAAGCACTCAACAACTTCATCCTCGACCAAAAGCCGCCTTACATGGTGCCCGCCGTGACAATGCAGATTGAAAAGATACCTTTGAACCAGAACCAGAAGGTGAACAAAAAGGCGCTCCCGAAACCCGAAAAGAAAGCGGAAGAGGCTGTGGTGGAGAGTAACGTGCCCATGAATCTGCTTGAGGAAGAGCTTCACAAGATGGTTGCCGACATCATCGGCAACACCGATTTTGGCATTACCACCGTTTTGGGACATGCCGGCCTGACCTCCATTTCCGCCATCAAACTGGCCATACAGGTGAACAAACGCTATGGCATCACCCTCAATGCGAAGTCATTGGTAAAGAATGGCACGCTGCAAAGCATTGAGAATGAGATATGGAAAGCCATAATGACTGGGGATACAACCGTTGGAGGGGATTTGAAATCCCCAGCCCAAGAACCCAACTCTCAACTCTCAACTCTCAACTCTCAACTAAAAAGCGTCCCGCTCTCCTATGCCCAGACCGGTGTCTATTTCGACTGCCTGAAGAATCCCACCTCTACGCTGTACAATATTCCATATTGCATTAAGTTCCAGAAGGATACCGATACAACAGCACTTGCCGAGGCGGTCAAGACATTCGTCAAGGCGCATCCGCAGATGACCGTCCACTTCGGCAATGGCGATGAGGGCATCGTACAAACCGTTGATTTGGAGAAGGTGGTAGAGATTCCCGTGAAACAGATGAGTGAGGAAGAACTGGCGAAGTATAAACAGGACTTCGTGAAGCCTTTCGACCTCGGCACGGGTCCGCTCTATCGTTTTGAGATAGTGACTACCGAAAAGCAGGCCTATCTGCTGATGGATGTGCATCATTTGGTGTTCGACGGCGGCTCTTCCGACATCTTCCTGCAACAATTGTGCAGCCTTATGAATGGCGAGACTATCGAAGCCGAAGACCTGAATTACGCCGCATACGTGATGGCTGAAAAGGCCGCCGAGGGTGGGGCGGAATATCAGGCTGCCGCGGACTTCTTCAAAGAACGGATGTCTGTGGTGGAAGCCGCCACGGAGGTTCGTCCCGACCTGCCGAATCCCGTCAAGGGCACCATCAGCAAAGCCATCGCCCCGTTGGATTTCGACACCATCCAATCCCAACTCTCAACTCTCAACTCTCAACTCTCAACTGTCATCACCCCCGCCCATCTGATTCTCGCTGCCATCTATTATTCATTGTCGCGCTTTGCCAATAGCGAACAGGTCTGTATCACCACCGTCTCAAACGGCCGTTCCAACCTGCAAATCCGCAACACGGTGGGTATGTTTGTGAATACCTTAGCCCTGAGTACAACCATCGGAAAACAAACGGTGAAAGAGTTCTTGCAAGCGGTGAGCGAAAACTTCGACGAGACGCTGAGCCACGAGAACTATCCGTTTGCACAGATTGCCGCTGACTACGGCCTGACGGCTGAGATACAGTTTGTTTATCAATTGGGAATGATCAGCCAATATGTCTGCCAGGGAACTCCGTTGGAATTGGAGAATATGGAACTCCAAGTGCCCAAGTTCCCCATCACTTTCTACGTCTGTGAAGTGCAGGGTCAGCCCAGTGTTTGTGTGGAATACGACAATGGCAAATATTCCGCCCGCCTGATGCAGAGTTTGGCCGATGCCGTCAAGGTAACGGTGGAGCGAATGATGGCAAAGCCAGATGCCGCATTGAACAGCATCTGCATCGTGAGCGACGAGGAGGCTGAACGTATCATCAAGTTAGGTACGGGCAAGGAGATTGACGTGGATTTGAGCAAGACTTTCGCCAGTCTCTTCACCGAACAAGCCAAGCGCACACCTGATGCGCCTGCCGTGGTCGATAAGGAGAATCAGCTGACTTATAGCGAAATGGACCGCTACTCGAATGCCTTGGCACACCAATTGATTGACTTTGGAGTGCAGCCCAACGACTTCGTTTGCGTCATGCTCGACCGCATGAAGGAGTTCCCGCTTTCAGTATTAGCCATCCACAAAGCCGGTGCCGCCTATACGCCGCTCGATTTCGAATATCCCAACGAGCGATTGAGTTATATGCTTGAAAACTCGGAGTCGAAGGTGCTGATCACCACGCACGATGTTTTGGCGGCCAAACAAGCCGAAGGCGACTTCAACACCGCCGCCGCCAAAACCTTCTTTATCGACGACTTTATGTCGGATGTGCCTGATGCAGAACCTATTGACTTGTCGAATCCCGATGGCCTTGCTTACATGATTTATACTTCTGGCTCAACAGGGAAACCGAAAGGCGCGATGCTGCATCAGGCCGGTTTGCGCAACTTCATTGCCGTGGTCATCGACATGGAGAAGCTGACGGCGGAAGACCGTGTCAGCGGACACCGTTCCTTCTCGTTCGATGCGCATATCGAGGACATGTATCCCGTGCTGACCCTGGGCGGCTCGTTCCACATCATGCCGACGGAAATCCGGAAGGACCTTGGCGCCATTCGTCAGTTCCTGATCGACCACCAAATCACGGGCGGTGGCTACTCGACCGCGATGACCAGTCTGCTGCTCAACACCTTCGACGACCTGCCCATCCGCTTCACCACGGGCGGTGGCGAGAAGATGGACGGCGTGTTCAGCGACCATATCGAGATTATCAATGTCTATGGTCCGACCGAGTGTACCGACGACACCTCTTATTATAGCATCGCTCCTGGCCGCCGCGTGGAGAACATTCCGATTGGCGAAAGTGTGGCCAACAACTGGAACTTTATCGTCGATACTGCGGGCAACCTCGTGCCACAAGGTGTTGCGGGTGAGTTGTGTTTTGCTGGCATTCAGGTGGGTCGCGGCTATTGGCAGTTGCCCGAGCGCACGGCCAAGTCATTCGTCGATTGTCCGTTTGTGAAGCAAGACCGCTGGGGTCGTCCCGTCCGGATGTATCACACTGGCGACCTCTGTCGTTGGAACGAGGAGGGCCAGTTGGAGTACATCAGCCGTATCGACACACAGGTGAAACTACGCGGTTTCCGTATCGAACTCGGAGAAATCGAGAGCAAAGCCCTGAATATCGAAGGTATCCGTCAGGCTGCCGCCGAGGTGCGTAAGGTGATGGGCAACGAGCATCTGGTGCTTTATTACACGTTAGAAAACAATTCCACCCTCACCGATGAGGACATCCGCAAGACCCTTGCCGCCTCGTCGTTGGCGGAATACATGGTGCCCGATGCCTATATGCAAATGGACACCATGCCCATGACCCCCAACGGCAAGATCAACCGCAAGGTGTTGCCCGCCCCTGAAATGAAACGCGCCACCGAGTATGAGGCACCCAAGGGTGAGAAGGAAGAACTGTTCTGCAACATCTTCTCCGACATCCTGAAAATCAAGGAAGTGGGTGCCACGGACAATTTCTTCGAGATTGGCGGCACCAGTATCAACGCCATTAAGGTCATCGTTGAGGCCAGCAAACACGGCGTGCAGATTGTCTTCAACGACATCTTTAATTTGAAGACACCGAGGGCATTGGCGGAATATGTGAGCGGCAACGTTAATGCGGATTTGAAATCCGCATCTCAAGAGTCGGGGATTTCAAATCCCCTCCAACAAACTATCGACAATTCCGAATACGCAGCTTTCATTCCCGTTTTGGACAAAAACAACCTCAACGCCTTCCGCAATGGCGAGCGTCAGCCCATCGGCGACGTGCTCTTGACCGGTGCCACAGGCTATCTCGGCATCCACATCCTCAACGAACTGCTGACCCATTATCACGGAAAGATTCTCTGTCCGTTGCGTAGCAAGTCGGGAGACGACCCGACACAGCGACTGAAAACGCTCTATTTCTACTATTTCGGCAGGACGGAAGCCTTTGCGCATTTCGACGAGCGCGTCACAACCTTCGCTGCCGAAATAACCGAACCCGATGCTCTTGAACGTGCAGCAAATAACTCTCAACTCTCAACTCTCAACTCTCAACTGACCGTCATCAACTGCGTGGCCAACGTGAAGCATTTCTCGGCTGGCAACGACATCGAAATGGTCAATATCGAGTCGGTGCGCCACTTGATTGCCTTCTGTCTGCGCACGGGTTCGCGCCTCATCCATATCTCGACGAACAGCATTGCCGGCATCAGCATAGACAATGTCCCCGGACCCGAGGTCAAACTGACGGAACAAGACCTTTACATCGGACAGAACATCGACGCCAACAAGTACGTCTATTCCAAGTTCAAGGCCGAGGAATTGGTGCTCGACGCCATCGCCCACCACGGTTTGAACGCGAAGATCATGCGTGTGGGCAACCTATCGGCACGCCAAAAGGACGGTGAGTTCCAGATTAACTTCAACACCAACAACTTCCTCGCGATGTTGCGTGCCTACGTGGTCATCGGAATGGTGCCTTACAAAGCCCTCGACGAGCGTTTCGAGTTCTCGCCCATCGACGAAGTGGCCCATGCCATCATGCTATTGTCGCAAACGCCGAAAGAATGTACGGTGTTCCATCCGAACAACACCCATCGCCAGTTCCTGTCCGACATCCTCAACGGTTTCGCCGAGGCAGGCATCACGTTGAAACGTGTGGAAACCGAAGAGTTCCAACAAGCCCTCGACCGCATGATGGAGAACCCCGACCTCGTCACCCTGCTCCGTCCGCTGATGGCTTACGATATGGGGACAGGCCATCAGACACGCTGGATTGAATCGTCCAACGAATACACGACACAGGTACTCTATCGACTTGGTTTCCAGTGGCCTGTCACCGCCAAAGGCTATGTCCACCGCTTTGTCGATACGATTGTTGGTTTCGACTATTTCAATGTGTAGACCATAAACAGCCTGAAGTAACAAGAGCCGTCCAATCGGACGGCTCTCTTGTTTTTCATGTGACAGGAAGAAGTTTGAAAGTCATTTCCTGAAATAGTCGCTTTCAACGCAATCGCGAAGCAAGCGATAATGCGTGCGGTTGAACAGGCCTTGCCGACAAAGTTCCTCGATTTCGTCCAACGACATCCATTTCACCGACTCGACTTCTTCGGGCTGTAGCCGCAACATCTCAACCTGAACATTGCTTTTCAACAAATACAAAAAGGTGAATTTGTACTCATAGCGCCTGATTTTCACTAAATCCAGTTCGCTCTTGGTGGCCGAAAGCCCAATTTCTTCCTTCAACTCTCGCAGCATTGCCTTTGCAAAGTCGGTTTCGCCACTCTTCACGTGACCAGCGGTAGTGGCATAATAATTCCCTTTGTTAGGAGCCACTTTCTGAATCAAGTATTGGCCCTGATTGTTATAGACATACACCGCCACAATCGGAATCATCAACCCGGGCGGAACACGTTTCCCCCGCTCTATGGTCTGGCCCGTCGGTCTCAGTTCTCTGTCATATAAATCAAGAATTTCCATTGCGGCAATTCAGTTTATCATGCCGCAAAAATACGCTTTTTCCACAAATGACCAAACAAAAACGTCACCTCAAAGCTGAAGGCAACGACATATAAATATCTTTGACCAATTCGAAACCGAATCGGAATCAATCTTCATCTTCCTCAGTAAAGCAATCTCGCAAAAAATTGTGGCCAAGCACCTCGGAGATTCTCATCACTTGCGCCAAATCGATGCTTTTTCTTCTAAACAACTTATAGACATTCGATTTCTCACAATAGATTTCTTTTGCCAACCAATTAACAGACCGATTCTGACGCACCATTTCCGCATGTATCAGTTCGCCGATATTTACATTATTCATCGTGAATTTCATAGCCTAAATCATTCAATGGTTTTCGGGCGACAAATGTACTGCAAGGAAAAAAACAACTCATCAATCAGGAAAAAAATATCAATCAAAACTTATCAAATAAATTAAGAATCAACTTATTGATAATCAAATTTTAACATCAATAATCAAATAAAATCAAAACTCAGGTTTTTGTTTTGATTAAAACATCTAAATCGAATAAAACATTTTGATTACCAAGATTTTAGAAAATCATGCAAGACCAATTGCAAATTCGAGTCGTTTGCAAAAATCTCATGCAATTTCAACGAGCGGGTCCATACTGCCTGATAAGTTTTTCCTGTCAGGGCGGCGGCTTGCACCTCCGTTATGCCCAAAACATACATGCAGCAATACACCACATCAATGCGTTTCAGGCGCGGATATTGCTCAAGAATCCTAACCGAAAACTTCGGAAAAACGGCATCCACAGCATTGACAAGAGTCGTCATCTGGTTTTCGGACAAAACCAGCTCCGGATAGGCTGCCCCTGCCTTCACATTGGCCTCCTTCACCAAGCAGACGCGCTTGCTGATAGGCATTGCATAAAGCGTTTCCAATTTCTTGTCGAATGGCAGTTTCTGGAAGTCGGGATTCGACAAAGCCTTTTTCAACTCAATCTCTAACGACCTGATTTTCTCTTCCTTATGCCGCGAATCCTTCTTTGCCGACACAATTTCTTCCTCAAGCAGTGCCTTCACCTTTTCCTGCGTTTCCATTTCATTCCGATGGCGGCGACGACGTTTTTCAATCAAAACGCTTTCGGCAACGACAATCAGCACCATAATTGCCATAACCACCATGATAAAACAAACAATGCTTTTCTGGCGAGCCTTAACTCTTTCCGTTTTCAGGTTCTCATACATCATCACCATTCGGGTTCTGTTGCCGCTTTGCGTCACCCGATCCAACATAAAGTCCGACAACATTCCGCCATACTGAGCCGCCTTTATGGAATCGCCCAACTCATTGGCAACCTTAATGATACGACAATACGATTTGATGGTCTGCCTCGGCAACAATGGATAGCTTCGCTCGTAATTGTAGAGTGCCGAATCGTATTGCCGGTTCTCGAAATAATAGTAACCAAGCATAAAACGCACCTGTCGCCTCAACCAGTCGTCATTGGTCATCTCCAAGGCATGCAACAACAAATCGTTTGATGCCTTCTTTGCATTTGCGTTATACAAATCAAGCGAGCGATGATAAAAACTACTGAAATTCTGATAGATATTTTCGGTTTGTATCCGCTCACGGATGCTGTCCGACTTCTTGTAGTACACCAAAGCCCCAGTCTTGTCGCCCTGAGCCAAAAACACATCGCCCATCAACTCAAAATTGTCAGCTATGCCGCGAGGGTTGCCCTCTTTACCAAAACAATCACTCGACAATCCCAAACATTCCAAAGCTAAATCCCAAGAATCGTATATATATAAAAGCCACGCCAATCTCACATAAACCAACGCCGTAAAATACTCATATTCAGGATTTACAGAAGAAATCGAAAAAAAACGCCTCTTTCCAGTCAAACCGTCCATCACCCAAAGAGCATCCAAATAATCGGAAAAGGCATCCACATGCTCACTCGACTTGGCCTCTTCAACGTTTGCTTTGCAAAAATAGGCCTTCGCCTTTTGAAACACCATATCGCTATGGGTAGACAAAAAGTCCTTGCCAGGCAAGATTGAGTCATAATACCTGAAAGCGGCCATTATTGCGCTGTCGTTACGAACCGCCTCCTCATGGAATTCCTTCGACCCATAGTCAGACGCAAATTCGAGCCGACTGTCATCATATTCATAGGAACGCTGGCACGAAACCATGAGAAGCAACAGGAATATGGATGGCCAAGGTTTCATTTTTCATTCTCGCGTCTCGTAACAATCGTTCAAGAAATCATGCTCCATCACCTCGGAAATGAGCATCAACTGATCGATGCTAATGCTTTTCCGGGCAAACAACTTATAAATGTTTGACCTTTCGCAATATATGGACTTGGCTAACCATGAAGCACTCCTCCCCTGATGCTCCAGCTCCTGCTGAATCATGTTTCCGAAATGCAAATCCTTCTTGAAAGAAAACGCAGCCATCGATGCCTTATTTTGCAAACATATCCTTGATGCCACCCAAGGAACCGAGCAAGTTGGATGCCTCGTAAGGCAGATAGACCGTCTTATTCTGCTGACCGCCAGCCACTTCCTTCAAGGTCTCGATGTATTTCACGGCGAGGAGGTAGTTCACGGGGTCGGCACCACGGTCTGACACGGCATCGGCTATGTTGCGGATGGCCGTGGCCTCGGCTTCGGCTTGCAGCACCTTAGCCTTGGCCTCGCCTTCGGCCTTCAGGATGTTGGCCTGTTTCTCAGCCTCAGCCGCATTGATTTCGGCCTGCTTCTCACCTTCGGAGTTCAAGATTTGGGCTTGCTTCTCACCCTCTGCCTTCAAGATTTCGGCACGACGGTTGCGCTCGGCCTGCATTTGGAGTTCCATGGTGCGACGAATGCTTTCGGGAGGCGTAATATCTTGCAACTCAACACGATTGACTTTCACACCCCATTTGTTGGTGGCATCGTCGAGCACATTGCGGAGCTTCGAGTTGATGGTGTCGCGCGAGGTGAGGGTTTCGTCAAGTTCCATCTCACCGACCACATTACGAAGCGTGGTTTGGGTCAATTTTTCTATGGCCACTGGCAGGTTTTGGATTTCGTAGACAGCCTTCATCGGGTCGACGATTTGGAAATAGAGCAGTGCGTTGATTTCGGTCATCACATTATCTTTGGTGATAACACTCTGTTTGTCAAAGTCATACACCTGCTCACGCATATCAATACGCGAGGTGCGGGATATACCGCCATTCTGACGGCGGACGATGGTTTCCTTGGCCTGCTCCACAATGGGCAGGATGACATTGATGCCAGCGTTCAATGTGCGATTGTACTTGCCGAGACGTTCGACAATCATGGTTTCCGACTGGGAAACGATTTTGATGCCCCGAAGGATGTAAATCACGACGAGTGCGACTAAAACGATCAATACGACATTAGTAATGCTCATGGTTCTATTTTTTTTACGGTTACTATTATGCTGTCAAGTTTTACGATTTCGACCGATTGACCTTTCTCGATGACTGAGTCGTCTTCGGAAACCGCTTTCCAGTCGTCGCCATCGATGGCCACGCGGCCTGTATGTTGCTCTGCATCAATGCGTTCAGACACAACACCTCTCCTTCCGATGATGGCTTCGGCATTGGTTTTCACGTCTTTTGACTTTTTCTCAAGAAAACGAATGACGACAGGGCGCAAGAAGATGAAGGTCAGCAACGAGACAACGGCAAAAATGACGATTTGCCATGTAACGCTTTCCAACCCCAATCCAGCAGCAAGGGCGGCAAAACCCGCACCGATAGCGAAGCAAATGACCCCAAAACCTGAAGTGGCGATTTCGAGGATAACCAATACAATGGCGGCAATGAGCCAAATTTGATAGACTTCCATATTTTTCGCTTTTGAACTTGCAAATATAGACTTTTTCATTGAGAAAGCACTTTTTTTGATGGCCAAAACCGTTTTTTTGCGATAAAATGAAAATATTGGTATTTTTGCGGCATAAAACTTTAAATGTTAGGTGTTATGAGCGCAGCCGAACAAGCGATGAATTATGATTTGGCCATCGACATTATCAACTTGATGAGAATGTTGGCTAGCAAACAAAAAGAAAAAGCCACAACAGAAGAAGCTCGCAAGGCTTGGGATGAGAAAATTGATATGTATTGCTACGAAGAAGGGGTATTGACAGGCAGGAACGGTAACGAAAAAGCCCGTGCCTCATTATATGACAAGGTTTTCAATCTTTATTCTCCCCAGTTAAAAAATGCCTATGCAGATTGACGAAGTTCTGAAGATTTTCCACGAGAAAAAAGAGGAATATCTTCGTGAAATAACTTCCGACAACCATCCTTTTGGAATATTATTAGGTGGTCAGGGGGCTGTCGGCAAGGGGCAATTAAACCTTTGGGCAGAGCGGCTCTATCCTGAAAACACTTTCCTTGCCATCAATGGCGACAACTATAGGATTTGGCATCCCAACTTCAATGAACTCAGAAAAGATGTGTGGAACTACTCGAAGGAGACACAAGTCTTTTCAAATGTGTTCACAGAAGAGCTTATCCAAGAGGCTATTAGCCATCGGTTCAGTTTTGTGGTGGAAGGCACCATGCGAACTGCTAACATCCCGCTTAAAACTGCCGAAAAACTCCGTTCCTATGGTTTCCAAACCGCTGCCTTTGCCATTGCAGCTTGCAAGGAGTTCTCACTGCTGAACGCCTTCGTCCGTTATTACAAAGAAGTGCAAACCAAGGGCTTTGGCCGCATGATTGATATTGAATCCCACAATAGTGCGGTTGAAGGACTTCCAAAATCGTTGGATATATTGTACACAGAAAAGTCCGTGGATAGGATATGCCTTTTTGATTGTTTCGCCAACAACCTTATTGCTGACTATCAGCTTTCAAATGGGGATTGGAATTGCCAGACACTTCCATCGGTCATCGTCTTGACTGCCAGAGAAAAGCAATTGCATGACACAGAAGCCGTTGAAAATCTATTGGAAGAAAGTAGAAAAGTTTTGGAACAATTGAAAGATGAAGGGATAACGGAACTGATGCAAAGTGCATACGATGATTTATTCAGTAAAACCACAATTCCTTCCTTAACATTCCAATAAACAATTGAATCATGCAACGCATCACTTTACTCATTTTGACATTCATCGCCCTTGCTTCATGCACAAGCAACAACTTGAACATCAGCATCATAAGCCCCAATGTAGAGCAACAATTCCACGAACAGCCCTTGGCCACAGCAGTGCCTCGCTTCAGTTGGAAGTATGAAACTACTGAAAGTGAAGTAGTCCAACAAAACTACCGAATCATCGTGGCCTCAACAATGGAAAATGCCCAAAAAGGCATCGGCGACCTATGGGATTCAGGCGTGGTTCCTTCAAGCCAAATGCTTTACATCCCTTACGCAGGCAAGGAACTGAAAAGCCGCGACAAGGCTTTTTGGAAAGTCATCACAACGGTAACGGCCAAAGGTGGAAAGAAAGCCAAGGTTGAAAGCGAATTCAAGTCGTTTGAAATCAGTCTGTTGAATCAAGAGGATTGGCAAGCCAAATGGATTGGACATGATTTTGAGGATGATATTTTGGTGGGACATACACGAATTGCAGCGCGTTATCTTCGCAAGGAGTTTGCACTGCAAGGCGAAGTTGCCGAGGCAAGGCTGTACGTCAGCGGTATGGGGCAATATAGTGCCTATCTGAATGGCATCGAAATCGCACCCGATGAACTGCTGAAACCCACCCTTTCTTGGTTTCCTAAGCGCGTATATTTCAACACTTTTGATGTCACAAAGATGCTCAATGAAGGTGAAAACGCCATCGGAATCATTCTCGTTGGCGGTCGCTACTCGGCCATCCGCCACGACCTCAATAGTCCCAACGGCTGGGACGGGTCTGAGCATGTGCCGCATTTCGGTACACCTCGCCTCATCCTTCAGTTGGAAGTGACCTACAAGGACGGTCACAAAGAACTGATTGTCAGCGATGAAACATGGAAAATCACCAACCAAGGCCCCATTCGCACCGCCAATGAATATGACGGCGAAACTTACGACGAGAATTTTGAACTTGGCAACTGGAATAAAGCAGGTTACGATGATTCCGTTTGGCTCCAAGCCGAATTAGTCGAAGCTCCCGAAGGCCAACTCAGTGCCCAACCCAATCCGAACATCACCGTCATGGAAAAACTGAAACCTATTAGCCTGTTCCAAAAAGGCGACAAATGGTATTTGGACATGGGCCAAAACATGGTCGGCTTCATTAATATAAAGGTGCGCGGACAGCAACAAGGCGACATCATCACCCTACGTTTTGCTGAACTCCTAACACCTGACAGCCTGCTCTACACCGCCAACCTACGCGGCGCGGAATGTACCGACCGCTACATCGTCGCCAACAACTCTCAACTCTCAACTCTCAATTCTCAACTACAATGGCATCCCATGTTCGTCTACCACGGCTTCCGCTACGTCGAAATCACTGGCCTACGCGAAATGCCTAATTTGGATGATTTTGAGGGCTGGGTGATTTACGACGAAATGCCCATCACAGGCTCGTTTGAAACCTCGAATGAAATTATTAACGCGGTGTATCACAATGCTTTTTGGGGCATTCGTGGCAACTACCGCTCCATGCCCACCGACTGCCCGCAACGCGACGAGCGCATGGGCTGGACCGGCGACCGCACCACGGGCAACTACGGCGAGTCGTATATCTTCAACAACCACCAACTTTACTCCAAATGGCTCACCGATGCCGAAGACAGCCAATGGGACAACGGCTCACTTCCCAACGTCATTCCTCCCTATTGGCGCGGCTACACCGACAACATGACTTGGCCTGGATGTGTCGTCACCGTGGCCGACATGCTCTACACACGTTTCGGCGACCTTGAACCCTTTCGACAACATTACAACGCCCTGAAAAAGTGGATGCTCCACATGAAAAACGACTACATGAAAGGTGGCCTCATGCCCCGCGACACCTACGGCGACTGGTGTATGCCGCCTGAGTCATTGGAAATGATTCACTCCAACGACCCCAACCGAATCACTTCAGCTACAGTAATCTCCACGCCTTTTTACTGCCACCTTTGCGGAAAAATGGCCAAGTTTGCTGAAATCCTTGGTTTTAAGGAAGATGCGTCCTTCTTCCAACAAGAAATCACCACCTCCACCGTGGCCTTCAACGACAAGTATTTCAACCGCGTAACGGGCATTTACGCCAACAACACAGTAACGGCCAACATCCTACCATTATGGTTTGGCATGGTGCCTATGGGCCTGGAAAACAAAGTCGTGCAAAGCATTGTGAACAAGACCGAAAACGAATGTGGCGGCCATGTCTCGACGGGTGTCATAGGCATCCAGCAACTCATGCGTGCCTTAACGGAATATGGCCACGGCGACTTGGCTCTCAAAATTGCCTCCAACGACACCTATCCGAGTTGGGGCTACATGGTGCGCAATGGCGCGACCACCATTTGGGAACTCTGGAACGGCAACACCGCCGATCCCGCCATGAACTCAGGCAACCATGTCATGCTCCTCGGCGACCTCATCCTTTGGGAATATGAATACCTTGGTGGCATCCGCGCCTTGGAACCCGGCTACAGCAAAATACTTTTGAAGCCTTATCCCATCGAGGGTCTGAACTTTGTGAACTGCTCCTACAACTCCGTTTCAGGCCGCATCGAAAGCAACTGGAAATGCGAAGGCAATCGTTTTGAATGGGACATAACCATCCCAGCCAATACGACAGCTGAAATACAAATGCCCACTGCCGATGGCTATCAATCAGCCATTTACGGCAGCGGGCATTACCACTTGAGTTCAACACTCCTAGCCGATTAAATCCACTTCACCAACGGGAAGTCCTGACGGTGAGGCAGCATCGGATTGGTCGGATAGACGCGGAAGGTGAAATTGTACACACCGGCGCGGGTAATCGGCACCTTAATATAATACTTCACCCAGCCGTCTCCCGAGTCGACGAGTTTCATCTTTTCGACAGAGGCAATCTCATTCACAGCTTCGTTGTTCTTCTTGCCGAAAAGCAACTCGATGGCCAAATCGCCCGGCTCAAGGTCTGGAGTGAGCAAGGTGATTTCTGCAACAAACTGTTCGCCAAAGGTCAGCGGGCGCACATTGGTGTCAGGCAGCATCAGCGACTTCACCTCCACCTTGTCCCAATTAGCACGAATGTGGTTCTTCCACGCATTGATTTCAAAGGCCTTTTGGTAACGGTTGGCCCTCATCCAATTGGTGCGTTCAATCAGTTTGTTGTAATACTGGTTGAAGTAATCGTCCATCATGCGTTTCATCGTGAAGCGAGGCGAAATCTCGTTGAGGCACTTCTTCATTGCCGCCACCCAACCTGTGGGGATTTCCTGAACATTGCGAGCGTAATAGAGCGGAACAATCTCATTCTCAAGCGTGTTGTAAATCGTTTCGGCATCCATTTCGTCCTGATAACGTTGGTCTTGGTAGGTGCGTTTCTCCTGAATGGCCCAGCCTGCATCGGGACGATAGCCCTCGGCCCACCAGCCATCAAGGACGGAGAAGTTGAGCACACCATTCATCACGGCCTTTTCGCCACTCGTGCCAGAGGCTTCCAAGGGGCGCGTCGGGGTGTTGAGCCACACATCCACGCCACTCGTCAGGCGGGCACCGAGTTCCATATCATAATTGCTGACAAACAGAATCTTACCGATGAACTCAGGACGGCGCGAAATATCGATAATCATCTTAATCAGGTCTTGACCGGCCTTGTCGTTGGGGTGAGCCTTGCCTGCAAACAAGAAGATGACGGGGCGTTTCGGGTCGTTGACCAACTGCGACAGGCGCTCCAAGTTGCCAAATAGCAGATGGGCACGCTTGTAGGTGGCAAAACGACGGGCAAAGCCAACAATCAAAGCGTTCTCGTTCAAATTGTTGACCGTCTGCATAATCAGTTTCGGGCTTTCCTGACGCTGGCGCATGTCCTCCTTGATTTTTTCGGAAAGGTAGGCAACTAATTCATGCTTCAACTGCCTGCGGATGTCCCAAATGGCCGCATCCGGCACATCGTTGATTTGTTTCCACATATTCACATCCGACTGATGGTCAATGTAATCAGGGCCGAAAGTCAACTTATAAAGGCGTTGCCACAGGCGATTGCTCCACGTGGGCAGATGCACTCCGTTGGTGACATGACCAATATGGTTTTCCTCGGCGAAATAGCCCGGCCACAAGGATTGGAACATCTCGCGCGACACGCGACCGTGAATCTTGCTCACGCCGTTCACCTCTTGGCTAAGGTTGGTGGCAAGCACACTCATCGAGAACTTCTCATTCGGGTCTTTCGGGTTGAAACGACCCAAGCCCATGAAGCGTTCCCAACTGATATTCATGCGGTTGGCATAATGAGGCATATACATACGGATGAGGTGTTCCTCAAAGGCATCGTGACCCGCAGGCACGGGCGTGTGCGTCGTGAACAAGGTGGAAGCCCTGACCAGCTCCAAAGCGACATCAAAGTCGAGATTGTGTTTGTTGATGTAAACGCGCAGGCGCTCCAAGCCGCTGAAGGCCGCGTGACCCTCGTTGCAGTGGTAGATTGTGGGTTTCAGGCCGATGGCTTCGAGCAAGCGAATACCACCCACTCCGAGGAACATCTCCTGCTTGATGCGCATTTCGCTGTCGCCGCCATAGAGCCGGCTCGTGATGCCACGGTCATCCTGCGAGTTTTCCTCAATGTCGGTATCAAGCAGATACAGCCCTACCCTACCCACATTGACGCGCCATGCCTTGGCAAATACCGAGCGACCCGGGAAAGCGATGCTCACCTTCACCCATTCGCCATTTTCGTTGAGTACGGGCTGGAGCGGCAGTTGCGAGAACTTTTGAGGGATGTAGTCGGCCCTTTGTTCACCCGAAACGGTGATTTCCTGAGCGAAGTATCCATGACGGTATAACAGACCGATTCCCACCATGTTAGCATTGGAATCGGAGGCTTGTTTCATGTAATCGCCAGCCAAAATTCCAAGGCCGCCAGAATAAATCTTCAGGCTCTTCATCAGGCCGTATTCCATGCTGAAATAAGCAATCATGTCCTTGCTTGGGCAAGGTTGGGCCATGTATTGCTTGAACTGGTCGTAAACCTTATTCAGGCGTTCAATAAAATCCTCATTGTCCTCCAAATCCTTGATTTGCTCCAACGTGAGGCCTCCCATCAGCGCAACGGGGTTCTGCTCAGTGGCCTTCCAAGCCTCTGGGTCAATGGACTCAAAGAGTTCGATGGCATCCACATTCCAACTCCACCAGATGTTGCGCGAAAGTTCCTCAAGTTTCTGCATTTCAGGGGAATAAATAGGCTTCACCAACACCTTCTTCCAACTCGGCGAATCGTTCTTTTGGTAAGCCACCTCGTGCATCATGTCGGCGTAAGGCACAGGCTCCATCATGTAATGACGGCCTCCTGACTTCTCAAGAGCCACATCCCAAGCCTTTTGATAATTGACAATCAGGTCTTTCCAAAGCAGTTTTTCGGCCACCTGCAAAGCAGCTTCCGAAATTTCTGTCATGCCTTTTTCTGTCAAATTCAGGAAACGGCGTATCGAAGAAACAATTTCGTCAATCACCTTATTAGCATCTCCTTCCTGACGCGGCACCACGGTCACGGCCTCATTGCCTGCAAAATTTTGTTGCACGAATTTGCCGAAGCCGGAAACATCCGAGGTCAAAGTCGGAATGCCCATCGAAACGCTTTCAAGCGGCGTGTAGCCCCACGGCTCGTAATAGGACGGGAACACCGAGAAATCGAAAGCGGCAAGGAACTCAGGATAGGTCATGTTGAAAATGCCGTCGCTGCCGTTGAGGTAGGCCGGCACAAACATCACCTTCACCTTGTCGTTGGCATCGTTTTGCAATGCCGAATTGCGCAAAGTATTCAGAATCGCATCGTTCTCATATTCAAAGACATGGTGCGTTGCGGGGAAGTCGGTATGCCCCATGATGGCGTTGGTGCCGTCAAGGCGATGCTGCAAATCCTTCGATGGACCTGCGATGTTGCTCGGAACGGCAATCACGCCTACGACCGTACGCGGCAAGTTCTTGTCCTCGTTCAAGCGGCGCAAAGCCTCAATGAACAGGTCTATGCCCTTGTTCTTGAACTCGTAACGGCCACTATTGATGACCATCAGGCAGTTGCGGTCAATCTTCTCGCCGCAAAGCGTCTCGACAATTTGCAAGATCTTCTCTCGCGACTCTTTCCGCTTCTCGGCAAAGGCCTCAGGCTCTTCCCTTTGCGTGTGGTCGATGCCGTTCATCGTCACCACATCGGGCTTGCGATAAAGGAACTGCTCACATTCCTGCGCCGTGATGTCGCTCACCGTCGTGAAAGCATCAGCGTTTTTGGCGGCCTTCTGCTCCATCGACTGCTGTGAAACCACATTAAACTGCATAGCCATCACCGAAGGCAGGTAGGATTTCAGGTTGTCGTACAAAGAAAGCCCATTGCCGGAAATGGCACGACCAAGATAAGTGGCATGGGTGGTAAACACTGTGGCAACTTGTGGGCAATGCTCCTTCAAATAAAGCACGCCCGAACCCGTCATCCACTCATGGAAATGAGCCACTATATTGCTGGTTTTCTGCAAGTTGTAGTTGCAGAAATTCTCAATCACCTGACCAGCGGCATAGCCGAACAGCACTGGCTCAACATAATCCCATTGGCCACGGATACTATCGAGTTCATATTGTTCCCAAAGATGAGTAAGTATCTCATTTTTAGTCTGATACAAAGTCGTATAGTCCACCAAAATGGCGATAGGGCTGCTTTCGATTTTCCAACGACCGATGCGGAACTTCAGGCCTTGGGCCAAAGCACGCTCGCGCCAATCGGGGAAAAGTTCGTTGTCCTCGACAAAATAAAGCGTCTCATGCGATTCTTTCACCACATCAGGGCCAACCGTAATGTAGTGGTCGCCAAGCAGTTGGCGCATTTCATTTGATTTTGTGGAAAGCACCGTGTAGATGCCACCAACCATGTTGCATACTTCCCAACTGGTTTCAAAAAGGTATTCGGGGTTTTTCATTGTGTAGGGATTTAATATTCAAGATTTCAGGATTTCAGGATTTCAGGATTTCAAGATTTCAGATTTAATATAATAAGCCGAACATCCAAAGAGGGATGCGGTTCCCGTAGCCGAATTCAACATCGTCGATGGCGAGATAACTGTCTGGCACATCGGCGATTTGGTCAAACGACTTGCCGCTTCCACCCACTTCAAAGAGATGGCGGCCGTTCACCTTGAAGTCGCCTTTGAGGGGCATGACGACCTCTGCAACTGCGCCCACTTGGTTCAAGAAGAAAGTCTCCCGTTGCGTCCCGACTTCGGCGGAAGGCGACAAGGAATGCATAAGATTTGTGTTGCCCAAATAGATTTTCTTGGGCTTCACCAAGTGCTTGTAACTTTTCGGCTCGTTGGTCAGCAAGAGGAGCAATCCGGCACGGTCAAGGGCGTAGAGCAATTTCAGGCACAAGTCGCGCGTGGTTTCCAATTCCGACACAAGCGTTTGAATATTAGGCTCTAACGGCACGTTCTTGGCAATAATCATCAACAGCGACTTCGCCTTTTGAATGGTTTGGTAAGTCACCTCCTCAACGGCGGGCAGGTCCATCTCCAAGACCACTTGGGCGGTTTCTTCCAAACGCAGAAGAAAATCCGCGCCCGAATCCTTGTAAAACGGATAGCACCCTCGGCGAAGATAGTCATTGAAATGGCGCAACACCTTCATTTTTGGCACGATTTCCATGGCCGTCACAATGTGATTCGCAAGCAAATCGTCAAGCGACAAGGCGGGAAGTTTCGCAACGCCCTCAAATTCAAGATATTCCCTGAACGACATCCCGTTCAAGGTGTAAAGTGTCTGTCGGCGCGACAAGTCGGCCTTCGAATGGTCGATTTCGAGCATCGACGAACCCGTGTACACCACGTTCAACTCCGAATATGTGTCGTAAAGGTTTTTCAAGGCACGGCTCCACAAAGGATATTTGTGCACCTCGTCCAAGAAAAGATGGCTTATGCCACGGCTGTTGAGCCATTGCGCCAACTCGTCAAGCGAATGGTTTTGGAACCAAAGATCGTCCAACGACACATAAAATGCGTCGTCAGGATTGGCGAAAGCTAATTTGATGCGCTGCAACAGCAACGTCGTCTTGCCCACGCCACGCGACCCTTTGATGCCAATCATGCGCGCATCCCAGTTGATTCTGTCGTACAAGTAACGCTTGAACGACATATCCACCACAGACAGTTTCTTGTGGTATTTCTCTTGTAGCGATTGTAATTCGTCCAAACTCATAACACTGGTTTTTGCGCTGCAAAGATACACATTTCACTTTTACAAAAGCGATTTTTGTTGAAATTTTCGCTTTTTCAAAAGTGATTTTTGTATAGATTTTCGCTTTTCAAAAAGTGATTTTTAGCAATTATTTAGTTTCCAACAACTTGCAACTCCTCTTTTTTCCGCTTCGAGAGTTTTGTCACCCTGTCAGCAAAATCGGTGAGCACATTCATGTAATTGACATACGCATCATACGGCGAGGCGTAGTGGTTGAAATACTTATGCACCACGCCGTCGGAGAGCCACTTCGTGCACATGTAGTAGAAGTGGTCGGATGTCTGGAGCATTGTCCAATCCTGTTGCAATTCCTCATCCTTGATGCGGCGCACTTTGGCGTTCAAGTCATACAAGGCATGATAGGCATCGTCTTGAAGCGGGTTGCCCAACCAAGCCGTAAGGTCGCGCTCCTCGTCGCTCCACGAGAGTACATTGGGCACATGGACGGCACTCACTGGCTGCAATTTCTTCGCCAACTCTTGTGGAGTGGCAAACTTGAACTTGCTGCCCGTCAAGACAGCCTCGGGCAAAGCCTCCATAAAATCGAAGATGCCTGTTTCCGCCGACTGGTGCTCGCCGAAAGTCTCGTAGTCCATGAAGATATTGACCACTTCCTCGTCGTCCGGCAAGGCATTGAGCCAACCAACGAAGTCCTCGGCGCGAAAGCTGTCCTGCACGAATCGGAAGGCAATCTCGTCGCTGAACTTGAAGTTGCGCAACAACACCTTCAGCTTCGGGTTGATGGCGTTGGCGTACATGTAGTTAGGACTCTTCCAGCCCAAGATGTGCTTCGCGCCCTCGGTGAGCATGAGGTTGTAGCCCATGTCGGCCACTGCCGCCCCGATTTCGTCGCTGTAAATCAATTCAGTATTGCGGAAGGTCTTGGGCGTAACGCCAAACACTTCCTTCATCTTGTGCTTGTGGGCCGTCACTTGCCGTTTGAACTCGTCAGGGTTGTTCAGCGAGGCCAATGAGTGGGCGTATGTTTCCGAAAGCACCTCAACTTGGCCCGAGGCAACCAACTTTTGGAAACTTTCCAACACCTCTGGGGCATACTGCTCCATCTGCTCAATGACCACGCCCGAAAACGAGAAAGCAAACTTGACCTTGTCGCCAAACTTCTCGATTTGCTTCATCAGCAACTCGTTCATGGGCAGGTAGCACTTCTCCGCCACCCGCCTCATAATCATGCGGTTGCTGTAGTCGTCGTAGTAATAGTGTTTCTTACCGATTTCGAAGAAACGATACGTGCGAAGCCTGTAAGGCTGGTGCACTTGGAAATAGAAACAGATTGACTTGCTCATATTATGTGTTTTTTATTATTCGTTAATTAAACCACAGACTCATAAACCGCCTTAATCTTCTTAGCGGCGGCTTCCCATTTGAGGCTATCGACTTCGTCCTTGCCTTCGTCCTTGAAACAATCGGCCAAGGGCTTGTAGTGGCAAAGGCCGTAGATGGCATCGGCCAAGCCGTTGATGTCCCAGAAATCGACCTTCAAGGCGTGTTTCACAACCTCCGAAACGCCCGACTGTTTGCTGATGACCACTGGCACATTCAAGCGCATGGCCTCCAAAGGCACAATACCAAAAGGCTCTGATATTGAAGGCATAACGAACACATCCGTCATGGCAAACATCTGATCGACGGCCTCACCTTTCAGGAAGCCCGTGAAGTGGAAATGACTGCCCATGCCAAGTTGCGCCACGCGGCGAATCATGCCTTCCAACATGTCGCCCGTGCCCGCCATCACGAAATGGATGCTAGAATCGACTTGATGGATTTTGTAGGCCGCCTCAATAAAGTACTCGGGGCCTTTCTGATAGGTGATTCTTCCGAGGAAAGTCACCACCTTGGCATCCAAGCCACTGCGCTCGTATTCTGACTTGGGCTTGTCGTTGGGTTCCACGGCATTGTGTACCGTCACGACCTTAGCAGGGTCGATACCATATTTATTAATAACGATGTTTCGCGTCAGGTTGCTCACCGTGATGACGCGGTCGGCGGCTTCCATGCCACGCTTTTCGATGGCGTACACATCCGTGTTGATGTTTTCGCCCGAGCGGTCAAATTCGGTTGCGTGCATGTGCACCACTAGCGGCTTGCCTGTGGTCTCTTTCGCAGCAATGCCCGCAGAATAAGTCAGCCAGTCGTGGGCATGGATGACATCGAAATCGTATTTCGTGGCCAACGACGAGCCAATCAAGGCGTAGCGCGCCACCTCTTCCATCAGGTTCATGCCGTATTTGCCCGAAAACTGGTAATTCCGCGCAAACACTGAACCAGTGTGATTAAAGTTTTCCACCACATGGCGGTCACTTTCCAAAACATTAGCAAATTGTTCCGGCCCGACATACGGAATGATGTTGGAGCCTATCTCCATATACTGCACTCGTTCCCAATAACTACGGTCTTTCTCGTGGTCGATGTCGATGGTCACGTCGCTGGCATTGAGCAGGCGCACATTGGTTTCGTCCTCGTCGCCGTAGGCACGGGGCACCACGAAAAGCACGTCCACATCATTCTTGGCCAAACCTTTAGTCATGCCAAAGCAAGCCGTTCCAAGGCCGCCAGTAATATGGGGGGGAAACTCCCACCCAAACATCAAGACTCTCATTTTGAGCCTCCTTTCTTGTTAAATTCGTCAATCAAATACTTGAGGTAAAGCAAAGCACCCACGCTCGTCGATTGCGAAATGCAACCACGCGCCTCAAAGGGCGGATTACCATCATAAATCTCTGAAACCGTGCCAATTCCGTTTTCCTTGATGGCTTCCTCAAAACCGTTATAAAGGTCTTCCAAATAAGGTAGCGAAGTCTTCCCAAACAATTTCACCGACAAATCGGCGTAAAACGCTATCAACCAAGGGAATGTGGTGCCGTTATGATAGGCACGTTCACGTTCCGAATGGTTGCCAATGCTGATACCTTTATAGTTCTCATCGTTAGGCGAAAGGGAACGTATTCCTCTGGTAGTCAGCAATTCGGAATGGGCAATGTCGAAAGCGAGTTTTTGCTGCTCGTCGCTCATTGGGCTATAGGGCAAGGCCGCCGCAATCATCATGTTAGGACGCACCTGCGTGTTTTTCTCGTTGCTGTTCACATAGTCGTAGAATCCGCCGCGTTCTTTATTAATAAAGGTGTCGGCAAACGAAACTTTCACCTTGTCGGCCAAAGTCTGCCATTTCTTCAGCAATGCGCTCTTCGGTTCGGCTTCTTTCAGGAGTTCAACACCATAACACAAGGCATTATACCACAAAGCATTGACCTCAATCGCCAAGCCTGTGCGGGGTGTCCAAGGTCTGCCCTGTGCGAAAACATTCATCCAAGTCAAAGCCAAGTCGCGGTTGCCAGCGTATAGCAGACCACTGTCCAAGGTATGCACATTGAAGTCAGTACCTTCGATGAAACTCTCCAAGATGGTCGTCATCGGCTTCTTGTATTTCTTCCAAATGTCCTTCTTGTCCTTGCCGAGCATCTTCTCATAGAGTTGTAGCACATAGAAGAACCACAACGGAGAGTCTACTGCGGTGAAATACAGGCTCTTCTGGTAATAACGATGCGGGAAGAACGGACCTTGCATCCTTTCAACAAGGTAGTCCAAAGCCTCCTTGAAGGTCTTTTCGTCGCCTTGCACCAAAGTGATGCCTGGCAACGAAAGGAAAGTGTCGCGACTACATGAGCCGAACCACGGGAACCCTGCCCACAGCCTTGTTCCTTGCGAATCGCGGATAATAAACTGCTGTGCGGCTTTCAGCAAGCAATCCTCGTAACTCGTTTGGGGCAACAGTCTTTTCACTTCCGCCTCGCATTGCCGCTTGATGGCCGCTGGATTCTGTTCTTCCAAACTTACAGAAAGAATCACCGTGTCGCCTTGTTTCATCTGAAGTTCAAAGAACCCAGGAACAAACTGATCCTCAATGGCTTCATAGCCACGTTCTTGCTCACGTATGTAGAACATATTGTAGTACCAATGCGGCACATGCGTGTATTCCACCGCCTTCGAGAACTGCAAATACAGCCTCGAATAGTCTTTGTAAAGTTGCCACGATGCGCCGTTTTTCACCATTTCCACCTTTCGGCTGGCATCATAATTCTCGTGCGTCAGCATGTGGACATTGCGGAAAGCCAAAAAAGGCAAAACGCGCAAAGTGATTGGCACCGAAGCCTCGCGCAAAGTGTAGCGCACAAAGAGCCGTGCCTCGGTGGAGGAGAAAATCAACTCCTTGTCCAACACCACATTGCCAATGCGGTAAGTCAGTTTCGGCATGGGGTCGGCGGTGAAGTCGCGGAGGTATTTATGACCACGAGGGGCGAACACACCATCAGGGTACATGTGTACACCAAGGTGAAATTCTTCCTTGTTTTCGATGATGGTTTCGTCGAGGCTCGACAGCAGCACATGGTTGTTGTTGTCCAATTGCGGCTGCGGCACGACCAACAAGCCGTGGTATTTTCGCGTGTTGCAGCCAATCACGGTGGTGGCGAGGAATGAGCCTAAACCATTGGACCTCAATACTTCATGGTTGAGCGAAAACTCCAGATTGACCAATTTCTTCTTGTCCCAAGAAATGTAACTCATAGTATATTTTATGCTTGATATTCTAATGGTAAATTGCTACAAAAATAGTGCTTTTTTCCAAACGAAAATAAAAACAACATTTATTATCTTTGCAGCGGCAAAAGAATCCTTAAATTAAATCTATATGACAAAAAAAATCATCAACATGATCGCATTGAGCGTAATCACATTGGCTTCATGTACCTCGAAGCCCGAACAAAAAACCGAGGCCGCAGGCCCGAATCCCTTCCTGACCGAGTACACGACACCTTTCCAAGTGCCACCATTCGACCAGATCAAAATCGAGCATTACATGCCTGCTTTTGAGGCGGGCATCAAGGAGCAACAGGATGAAATCGAGGCCATTGCCAACAATTCTGAAACTCCAACCTTCCAAAACACCATCCTGCCTTTCGACAAGTCGGGCGAAACTCTCGACCGTGTAAGCAACGTGTTCTTCAATCTCAACGAGTGCCTGACTAACGACGAAATGATTGCCATCGCCGAACAGGTGCTGCCCATGCTCTCGAAACATGGCGATGCCATCATGATGAACCCGAAACTCTTCGAGCGCATCGACTATGTGTATCAACACCGTAACGAGATGGGTTTGGACGACCAACAAATTCGTGTGGTGGAGAAATACCATCAGGATTTTGTGCGCAACGGTGCCGCCCTGCCTGCCGACAAGCAAGCCGAATTGAGCCAAATCAACGAGCAACTCTCGACCTTGAGCCTGCAATTTGGCAACAATCTTTTGAAGGAGAACGCCAATTTCAAGCTCGTCATCGACAAGGAAGAAAACCTCGCCGGACTGCCGCAAACCAGCATCGATGCCGCCGCCGAGCAAGCCAAAGCTGATGGCATGGAAGGCAAGTGGGTGTTCACGCTCTCGAAGCCCAGCCTTATTCCTTTCTTGCAATTCGCCGAAAACAGGAGATTGCGCGAAAAAATGTACAACGCCTACTACAACCGTGGCGACAACAACAACGAGTACGACAACAAGGCCATCATCAAGCAAATGCTGGAACTGAGGCTAAAGAAAGCACAACTCTTTGGCTATGAAAACTTTGCCGACTATGTGTTGGCCGTCAACATGGCTCAAGACTCCAAGACGGTTGACAAGTTCCTCATCGACATATTCAATCCCGCGCAACAGTTAGCTAAGAAGGAACTTGCCGAAATGCAAGAAATCTCCGACAAAGAATGTGAAAACGAAGAGAACGAGGCTATTGAAATACAAGGCTGGGACTGGTGGTACTACGCCGAAAAACTCCGCAAGGCCAAATACGACTTCGACGAGAATTACATTAAGCCTTACCTCACAGTGGACAACGTGCGCAACGGTATGTTTATGGCTGCCAATAAGTTGTACGGCATCACCTTCACGCAAAACACCAACCTGCCCATCTATTATCCCGGCGTGGAGACCTTCGAAGTGAAGGAAGCCAACGGCGATTTCCTCGGCATCCTCTATTTAGACTACTATCCGCGTGAATCGAAGAGCGGCGGCGCATGGTGTACCAGTTTCCGCGAGAGCGGCCACGACATCAACGGAAAGAAAATTTATCCCGTTGTTTCTCTCGTGATGAACTTCACTCCTGCTTCGGGCGACACCCCTGCCCTGCTCACTTGGGACGAAACCGAAACCATGTGGCATGAGTTTGGCCACAGCCTGCACGCCTTTTTCTCCGATGGCCTCTACAGCCGCACCTGCGGCAATGTGCCCCACGACTATGTGGAAATGCCTTCGCAAATCATGGAGAACTGGGTGGCCGAGCCTGAAGTCATCCGCATGTATGCCAAGCATTACAAAACCGGGGAGCCAATGCCCGACAGCCTCATCACCAAGATTGAGAACAGCGCCCTGTTCAACCAAGGCTTCATGACCACCGAACTCATTGCAGCATCCATCCTCGACATGAAGTTCCACGAAATCACTTCCATTGATGAAATCAACGAGCTTGATGTGGATGCTTTCGAGAAGCAGCAGATGGATGCCATCGGCCTGATGCCGGAAATTCTGCCACGCTACCGCAGCACCAATTTCGCCCACATTTTCAATGGCGGATACAGTGCAGGCTACTATGCCTACACTTGGGCCGAAGTTTTGGACAAGGATGCCTTCAACTACTTTAAGAGTTCAGGCAATCTTTTCAATCCCGAGTTGGCCGCTTCGTTCCGCAAGAACTGCCTGCAAGAGTGTGGCAACGACGAAGGCATGGTGCAATACCGCAAGTTCCGTGGCCAAGACCCTGATTATGAACCTTATTTGAAGGCACGCGGACTGAAATAAAACCACATGGGCTGCCACAATGTGACAGCCCTACAAACAAACAATCCCGATGAGGAAGCCTCATCGGGATTGTTGTTTCTTGAAATCCTTTGGAAGGTTAGTCGAAGAGTTTCTTGTTGTTTTCAATCAATTGTTCCAACCTTTCCATTTCCTTCTTCGTCAAACGAATTTCGGGAAGGAACCGACGGAAATTGTCCAAATTATGCATGTCAGAACCCACAAATTCATACATGCCTTCCTTCAGCAAATAATGCGATTTCACCAACGCGGGTTTTCCGTATGCTCCCGACAATGAGAGCAGGTTCAATTGGAATTTGTACTGCTTGTCCCTCCATCTGAAATAATTGTCCCTCACGGCATATTCATACCGCTCAGGATGGGCGATAATAGGCTGATATTCCTCACACATGATGTCATAAAGCATCTCAGAGATGCCATGTTCATACATCAGATACGAGGTTTCGCAGAGCACATGCTTGCCCTTCTTCCCCAAAGTCAGGAATCCTTGCTTGAAATGGTTCATAAAACAAGCATCAAGCATGTATTCAGCTCCGAGGTGCAACTCAATCCCACTCACTTTGGCCGCTTCAGCCTTGTATGATTCAAATTGAGCCATGATGCTCTCCCTTTCATTTTCAGGATAGTCCTTCATAAAATGAGGGGTCAGTATCATCTTCCGAACACCTCGTTCCTCTAACTTTTGCAAGGCATGAAGTGACTTTTCTGTGGTCGGGAAACCGTCATCCACCCCAGGGAGCAAGTGACAATGGATGTCACATGCACCCTTGAAGAAATCCTCTGGCAGATTCTTATGGAAAAAACCTAACATCATTCAAATTGTTTAGTCTTTGCCGTCGTCTTGAGCCTTAGCCACGTGCATACCTTTTGAACGATGGTGATGGTGGTGGTGATGCTTGCGGAAAAGACGCTTAAACCATTTCTTCTTTTTCTTGGCCTCCTCTTCAACCTCATTTCCGTAGCCGTAGCCGTATCCATAGCCATATCCGTAACCGTAGCCATAGCCATAACCATAGCCATAACCATAGCCGTATCCGTAACCATAATTGCCATAGCCACGTCTCTTCTTATTGACGGAGTTTAGCACAACGCACAAGTTCGGGAAGTAGCCGTCCTTATAGAACTTATCCACGTCAAAGAGCAAACGCTTGTCGGTCTTGCCGGCTCTCAGCACCAAGATGGTAGTATCGGCAACACGTTTCACAATGTCAGAGTCGGCAACCATGCCAACGGGAACATTATCAAGGAAGATATATTCATAACGCTTACGCAACTCAGCAATCATATCATCCAAACGGGTGTTCATCAACAACTCGGCAGGATTAGGCGGTACAGGACCTGAGAAGATGATATCAAGATTCGGCGTGACGCTGTCGGAATGGATAATATCATCGAGATTGTCTGTTTTTCCCGACAGATAATTTGAAACACCAGCTCTCGTGCTAACGCCGAACACTTTGAAAAGCGTACCTTTACGAATATCCAAGTCAACAATGACCACCTTACGGGAAGCCAGAGCGAAACTGGTCGCCAAATTGGTTGAAACGAAGGTTTTACCTGACGACACCATAAATGAAGTAAACATGACAACATGGGCACCGTCTCTCCTATCCTTCATGTATTCAAGCGTGGAGCGTATCAAGCGGAACGATTCGGAGAGCGAATCTCGGCCATTCTCCTTCACCACGATAGCATGATCCTTCGAACCGCTTTGGAATGGAATGTCGCCCAAGAAAGGTACATTCGATGACTTCTGAATATCGGCCCTTTCATGGATGGTCGTATCCAACATGTTCTTAAACAAAATGACAACTATCGGAACAGCCAAACCAATCAGGACACCTATCAAAGTCGATTTCTTTTCGTTAGGGGCGACAGGGGTAGGATTAGCATGGGCATAATCTATCACCTTACCAGTAGCTTCCAATTGAGGACTCATCATAAGCATTTCTTCACGCTTAGTCAGCAGTTGCAAATACAGTTTTTCCTTGATTCCCTGCATTCTCTCCACCGAACTGAGCTGCAATTGTGCCACAGGAACACTCTGAATTTGTGAATTGGCAATATTACGCTCTCGATTGGCAGCAGCGATACGATCCTCCAAATTCATGAGATTGGTTTGAAGGGCAGTAAAAATATTGGCACGCAAGCCAACTTGCTCATCAATCAATTCTTGCGCAACAGGATTATTAATTGTCCCATCTAACTTGTATTTTTCAATTTTCATTAAATTACCGTTATATTGAGCGATAATACCAGCAGCATCACGCGGCATGTTAATCATACCTGCAGGAATCATCTGATTTTCATTTTCTCTCATATAATCAAGCAGGTATCGAACCATATCCGCCTGAGCTTCAAGCTGTTTAGCTTCTTCTGTTTTTGCTGTACTGGTAGCCACATAAGTTTGACCATAGCTTTTTGTGTCAATAATGTTATGACTTTGCATGAAATGAACTGAAGCCTGCTCGTAATCATGAATATCGTTCATCAAATATTCGATACGGTCATTGATGAACTGTTCCGTAAAATCGAGCACACGCTGTTGGTCCGCTACAGACTCCTGATTATACACATCCATCAAAGCATTCAACACATCTGCAGCACGAGTTGGGGATGTGTCGCTCACTGACAACTTTAGAATGGCATTCTTATCGTTATCTCTTACCACGCTTACCCGCCCGCGGTACATTGCCGCCACTCTTGTAAGCGGTAAATGGCGAACAAGAATTTCCTGATCCGTAAAATCAGCATACCTCCATGTCGGTTTAATCACCAATTTTCCAACTGGAGAGATAATGGTGTCGTTAATATCCACCTTCATCGAGGGGATTCCTACTCCAAAATCCGACAGCTCCACATGATTCTTGTCCAACACTCTCAAAGTGAAATTGGCATTCGCCTCTTCGTCCAATTCGGGAAACACCACTTCAACTGGACCGTCTTTATACAAGTCAGAATTCCTTCTTGCAATTTTCGTCTTATAGGAATATGAAGTGTTCAAATTCAATTTCCTGACCATGAATTCCATAATGGTTTGCGATTTCAACACCATGATTTCATTATTAATAGTACTGAAAACCAAGCCAGGTCCGAAAATCGAATTCAAAGGAACCGAGCCACGGAAAGACTCCGAGCCGCCACTCGATGTCGTCTTAATCATCAAAGAGGCAGAACTTGCATAAATCCTTTCCTGCTTTTTCACATTATAATATGAAATAATGCCACCCACCAATGCACAAACCACAAAATAAGGTAGGTTTCGCAATATCATGAATACCAAATCCTTAAACTTAAAGCCGCTATTGGTATCCTCATCGAAAAACGAGTTTACATCCCTCGGATTCGTGTTGACCTTTTTCTGTTCTTCCATTTTATTACTCTATTTGAATGAAAACAAATCTATTATGAATTGAATATACCTTAACTATCAATTCTTACTTTTGAATATGCCCCACATGGTAATAAACCCAGTAAGTGAAGTAATTATAGAAAGGATAAATGACCAATTGGAATAAGTCTCCCTGAAGAAATTGTAGGTCATTTCCTCCGTAAAGATGATATCATTCTGCTGAAGAATAAAGAATTCATCATCATAAATGGAAATGGAGCGTGGATCCATATAATGTATCACCCGCTTGCCATCCACTTCACGCATCACACCCACCCTATCGCGGCGTGTATAGTGATTTAATCCACCTGACATTGCCAAAGCCTCAAGGAATGTGCAACGCTCATTGGGGACATTCAACACCTTACCGCCAGAAGTGCTAAGGAAAAACACCTTAAAGTTCAAAAAACGGGCAGTAACCAATGGATTCTTTATGTAACCATTTCGCTCAAGATGGGCGGCTATGGTGTCCTGCAACTGCAAGCGGGTCAGACCCTGCACATGCAAATCACCCAAAACTGGGAATTGGATATTGCCATTAGCATCCACTAAATAGCCCGAGCCATAGTTATTATTCATATTCATATTAGTGATATTCCCACCCATTACATTAAAAGGCTTGATTAACTCATCATCCTTGCCTGTATTACTTAGCACAACGATTCTCAGTTCATCATACGGAGCAATTGTGGCTTCCAATACTTCATTCAATGGCATACCTTCAATGGGCATATCTTGCAAATAACGAACCTGCTTAGTTGTAATACATGAAGTTGACGACAAGGCCAACACTACCAAAGCAAAAAACAGAAATAACTTACTTTTTTTCATTGTAATAAACTTTTCTTGACGGTTTAAAATAGCGTGCAAAAATACAAAAAAATCCGATTATGCAGCATTTTAGATTTTATTTTCATTTTTTCCAGTATAATTCCACCATTTTGGCATAGAGTTTCGCCACACCCTTATTGTTTTTAGCCACAAGTTTCAGGTTGTTTCTCAAGAATTCCCGAAGATGCAACGCAATCCATTGTGAAAAGCTGTCAGTCCAAAGGGTATGGGCGAGTATCAGAGCCTTTTCAGGGAAATGGCCAGACGTAATGCAAGCTGCGATTTCCTCGGTAGTGTGGAATTTTAAGCCAAAATTGTTTTCAACAATGTCGCGAGTGGCAAACTTGCCGCCGTCCCATGCATAACCCGTGTCGGTGAGGTAGAAAACTTTGCCGAAATCGACGCTGAGATAAGGCTCTCCTACCAACCCGAAATCGGAAAGATGGTGCGTTTCCCAAAGCAGCCGATTGTCGAATTTCGAGGTGGAGCTACCGTGCATACACACCGACCTAACGGGGTAATATTCACGGAAATAGGCCAAGTTTTTTGCAAACGCTGCCGTGGCTTTTTCCATGTCGCCCTCGGCGGTGGCCAAGTCCTCGTAATGGTAGCCGATTTCGTGCCCCAAGGCCGTGATGCCACGAATCACCTCAGGCACGTTGCTCTGCTTGACGATGCGGAAGAAATAGGTCGATCTCACGCCAAGTCCGTGCTCCAACTGCGCCATTTTCAGCGCGTTGGGTGCTTTTTCGTCCACATCGTGCCGCATGACAACCGTCTTTCCCTCGGCAGGATGTTCCATGAACTCCTCAAAAACCTGGAATTGATAGCCTGCCTTTTGGAATGCCACCAGCAATGAACGATAGGATTTCAAAGTGAAGTCGCGCATAATCAACTCTTTTTGGCCAACAAATCCTTGCAGGTCAGGAATTCAAATCCTTTGTCTTTGAAAAACGCCAATTCGCGCTCGTAAATCGGCAAAGCCTTTTCGCCCAAGTTCTTGACTTTCAGCTTATGGCGAAGCACATCGCCAAGAAGATAAGCGATGTAGTTCTTAGCGCGGCGCTCGATTTCGTTGGTTTCCTTGTCCTCGTCAATGAACTCGTTGGGATGGGTCAGGAACACGAATTGCCGACCATTGCACAACGTTTCGCAATATAACAGGCTGCGTGTGAAGCGGTTAAGTCCAGGCGCAATACGCATGAAAGTGCCAATGTAAGGGAAACCGAAAGCGGAAATAGGGGCTTCCAAAATCCGTGATTCGCCTTTGCGGAAGATGTTGTCCGATTGCGTGAAATAAGCCTTTCGCGGCGCGGTGAGCCAATGGAGTTTTTTCAACGCGCCAAACGAAAACATCATATCCATCCTCTGCGACGAAACCGAGCTATCCACTTTGAAACCAGCCTCTTGCAACACTTTCGGGAAAGCCTTATCGACCCGCGCCGCCGGAGCGCGAAACGAAACCACTTCCTCCCCGATGATGTCCTCCAAAATCTGCTTTGATTGCTTCAAATGCGAAAGTTGTTCCTCGGGCGGCATCACATCAAAAGCCTTGCTCACTTCGTGCGTAAGTCCGTGAGAACCAACTTCATGGCCGCGCTTGTATGCCATTTTCACCACTTCTGGATAAAGTCTCGCAATATGGCCCGTATAGAAAAAGGTGGCCTTCACGCCATATTTCTCATACAAGTCCAGCAGGCGCGGCATTCCTTGGTTGAGCACATACTCGCCCGTCTTGTCGCGCAACTTGTGATTCAGAATCGATGTGGTTTCCACATCGTTGGTAATCAAGCAAAAACGGTCTTTTTGCATAGTCCGAAACGTCAGAATTGCATCATTACACCGCCCCACGAGTAGCCCAAACCTTGTGCCACCGAAAGCACCTTGTGGCCAGGTTTGATGGAACCGTCGTTCAAGGCCTCTTTCAATGCAATCGGGATGGTCGATGAGACTGTGTTGCCCATCTTCTCAAAGCAGCAATAATACTTCTCCGGCTCGATTTTCATCTTCACGCGCTGCAGGTTAGCGATGTATTTGTTGGCTTGATGATAGACGTGCAAATCAATATCTTCCAAAGCGCAACCGTTCTTTTGAAGCACATCCTCAATCAGTCCGGGGATACGGTCGAGGGTGTAGTTCAGAATCTCGGCACCGTTCATGTAAATATAGTCCGACGACTTGGGATTTCCGAAGTTATCAAACTGTAAATCATCAAGTTGCTTTCTATGCCGTGCACCACCTGATTTCACAATCAAATTCTCCGCACCGTTGCCGTCGGTACCGAAACTGAAGTTCCCGATTTCGGCGATGCCGTCACATCCGACCAAAGTCGCAGCCGCGCCGTCGCCGAATATGGTGCGGTTGCCTTTGTCGCGCGGATGCAGGTATTTTGAATAGGTTTCCGCCGTCAGCAACAGCACGCGCTTCGCCATGCCGCCCAAAACCAAACCTTTGGCCAAGGAAAGCCCAAAAATCCAGCCCGAACAGCCAAGGTTCACATCGATGGCCCCGATGCTGTCTTTCAGACCCAACCTTTGTTGAATCAGGCAGGCCGTTGTGGGCAAAATGTAGTCGGGACTTTGGGTGCAAAAAATCAGATAATCAACCGTTTCGCGGTCGATTTGGCTTTCCGAAAACAGTTTTTCGGCAGCAGAAACGGCCATGTCGGAAGCGGTTTCGTTTTCCGCCACCACATGTCGCTCGGCGATGCCCAACTTCTTCATGATTTTCTCCTCGGTCCATTCAGGAAATTCCTTTGCGAGGTCGGCATTGGTCAGCACTTTTTCAGGCAGACTGTAGGCCAAGGCTTGTATGTAGGCTTTCATTGTCATTAAACTAAGGTATAACCACCGTCGATTTTCAGTTCGGTTCCCGTCACCCACGAGGAGGCGTCGGAGAGCAGATAGATGATGCCGTCGGCCACGTCCACTGGATTGCCAAAACGCTTCAGGGGGAAGAGTTTCTTCATCTCGTCAAGGTCTTGTGTCAGAGCGTCTTGCGAGGAATGAAACAATTCAGTTTCTATCATTCCGGGATGCACGCAGTTCACACGGATGCCTTGCGGGGCCAAATCCAAGGCCGCCGCCTTCGCGAAACCGCTGAGGGCGCTTTTGGTGGCGGCATACAAGGCTTCGCCGTGGCGCACACTATCATTGCCCGAAATGGACGAGGTGAACACAACGGAAGCAGGCTTGTTGAGCTTCTTTTTGGCAACGAGGCATCGCGTGAGCCAAATGGCGGAGAACACGTTGGTTTGCGAAAGTGCTTGCCAGTCATCCGCCTTGATGAACTTGATCATGCCGATGCTCGTCACGCCCGCGTTGTGCGAAACGCCGTCCAATTGCGGCAGTTGCTCTACCATTGCGCTGACGGCTTCATGGTCCGACAAGTCGGCGGCAATGGCTTGATGGCCAACGCTTTCCAACATGGAAAGCGTTTGGTTCAAACGTTCTTGATTGCGCCCGTTGATGACGAGTCTCGCGCCCATTTTGGCGCACTCCACCGCCACGCACCGCCCGATGCCCGACGAAGCGCCCGTCACGAGAAGGGTCTTCCCTTCCAACGAAAAACGGCCGTTCATTAAATCCTTTGGATAAAGTTGTAGAGTTCCTCAATCGTGGTGCAAGCCAGCAAGTTGGAGCCAGTGATGCGTTTTCCCATCTCTGCATCCACCATCGTGATAACGCCAAGCGTGGTCAATGAACCCCATTCTTCCAAGGATTTGTAGTCAGTGGAAGGAGTAAATTGGTTGGCCGGAGTCTCGTCAAACTGTTCGGCAAATTGTTGTACAAATTGGTCTAATGTCATGATTTCAAAATATTTAAGTGCTTATAATCTTCAACTTCCCAGATGGAACGCACCTCGTTTTCGGGGCACATGCGCGCCACGATTTTTTGGAGGGTGTCGTCGGTGCCTACCTCAAAATATGTGCCAACCTCGTCGGCGTGCATGTTGCGCACCATTGTTGTCCACAAAACGGGATGGGTTATATGCTCTATCAAGTTGGTTTTCAGCTCGTCAGGATTTGTGTGCGGCTTGCCGTCCACGCATTGGTAAATCGGACATTTCGGCACATTGAAGGTCGTTTTTTCAATGATTTCGCCCAATTCCTCACGCGCCTCATTCATGTAGGGCGAATGGAACGACCCGCCAATGCCGAGCAAAACGGCCTTTTTCGCGCCTTCTGCTTTCAGGCGTTTCAACGAGACGCGGATGCCGTTCAGGCTGCCTGTAATCACCACTTGACCCGGACCGTTATAGTTGGCGAAATACACCGGCTCGCCCGTCTCGTCCCAAATCTCCTTGAGGCGTTTTTCGACATATTCGTCCGACATTCCGATGACAGCCCCCATCGCGGTAGGCGTTTTCTCGCAAGCCTTTTGCCCAAACAACGCCCTGTGATACACTAAGTTAAGTCCATCCTCAAAACTCAGGCAACCGCTCACTACGAGGGCGGCAAACTCACCGAGCGAATGGCCCGCCACCACATCGGGAACGATGTTCTTTTGCGTCAAGGCGGCGGCCACTTCATAGATAAACACAGCTGGTTGCGTGTTTTTGGTCTCCATCAGCTCCAATTCGGTGCCGTGAAACATCACATCCGTGATGCGGCGACCGAAGAAGTCGTTGGCACGCTCAAACAATTGCTTGGCTTCAGGAAAAGCCTCATAAAGCTCTTTCCCCATGCCCTCTTTTTGGCAGCCTTGGCCTGGAAATATGAATGCTGTTTTCATTCTTGGTTCAGTTTGTCTTTCATTAACGTTGAAAAATCCACTTTCTTGTGTGCGGGATTGCCAGCCACTATCGTGCACGGACTCACCTTCTTATCCACCACCGACCCTGCGGAAACGATGGCGTACTCCCCCACTTCGGCACCACAAAGCACCGCGCTTTTCACGCCAATCCATGCGCCTTTGCGGATGACCACCGGCGCCACTTTCGGCTCGATGACGCCCTCAAAATGCGGATAGGGGTTCATGTGCGCAATGACCGTCACCTCGCCCGCGAGCGACACGTTGTCCTCGATGTAAACGTACTCGGGATAAGCGTTGTCAATGACGCAGTGCATTCCGATATAAACATTTTTACCTATATGCACCCCGCGCCAGCGGTTCATCTTCACCCGCCAGCCGTTGAGCGGGCAAAAATACGACAATCGCGCCAAAATGATGTTCTTTATCTTCCTGAAAGCGAAGCGCATAGGCCCCATGTTGCGCCTTGCGCCCGCGCTTTTCACGGCCTCGCCCAATTTCTTGTCGCCGCCGTAAAACGGGATGGTTCTTGGTTCTTGTATCTCGAATTGCATATTTGGTTGTGCTTTTTGATCTGCGTCCTTATTCACGGTTTTGCATCATTAGACATCGTCGATTTTGTCCAGTGCTTTGCCATTCCATAATATAAATGCCTTTTACTATAGTTCAGATAGCTTTTCAATAATTCTTTCGGCTGAATGCCCATCCCAAAGAGGTGGAATACCGCCTTTTTTCCATCGTCCAGCAAACAACTTATCCAAAGCAGGCTTAATGTTGTCGGGATTGATGCCAATCAATTCATTGGTACCAATAGTGCAGGTCTCAGGTCTCTCAGTGTTGTCACGCAAAGTAATGCAAGGCACACCCATCACAGTTGTTTCTTCTGTGATACCTCCACTATCAGTAATGACAGCTTTTGAACGTTCCACCAAATAGTTGAACTCCAAATAGCCCAAAGGTTCAACAATATGAAGGTTATCGGCACTGATACCCAAATCATTGAAAATCCTCGCTGTACGCGGATGAATCGGAAAGACAACAGGTAACCCTTGCACATTATTGACAATTTCGTTCATCAGCCGTTTCAACTTTTCAGCCTCGTCCACATTGGCAGGACGGTGCATAGTCAAAGTCAAATAAGACTCGGGCTGTAGGTGCAGTTCATCATAAACCGCAGGTTTGACGAATCTTGATCGGTTTGCTAACAATGTATCAATCATCACATTACCGACGAAATGTATCTTCTCCTTTGGAACGCCTGCGTTTCTTAGATTAACATTAGCCACTTCCGAAGTCGTGAAGAAATAATCGGCCAAACTATCTGTCACCATGCGATTGATTTCCTCTGGCATGGTCAAGTCCCATGAACGGATACCCGCCTCCACATGTGCCACTTTGGTGCAAAGTTTTTTGGCCACAATGGAGCAAGCCATCGTACTAGTAACATCACCTACCACCAAGACAAGATCAGTAGGATGTGCCATCAAGTCTTTCTCAAACGCCACCATGATGGCCGCCGTTTGTTCAGCTTGCGTACCGCCCCCGCATCCCAAATTAACATCGGGATTGGGAATATTTAGCTCCTCAAAAAAGGTCTCGCTCATCTGTCTGTCATAATGCTGACCCGTATGGACAAGACGATGTTGTATGTTTTTGCCCAGTTGTTGTGCCCTTTGAATGGCATGAACCAAAGGGGCAATCTTCATGAAATTGGGACGTGCGCCCGCAATGAGTGTAACTATCATTTCCTATTTTTATAAATCTTGTTGTAAACACTTTTCATTTTCTCATACAACTTGCCTTCGGGGCGCATCAATCTCTTCAATCCTTTTCTAACTTTCATAATCACACTATCAATTCGAACCATTCCTGAAGAATATGACTCAACTTGCATTCCCGTTACTTCCCGTAATACTCGAATCATCGCTTGCGCAATTTCATAATACACCCTTGTCGAAAAATGATTTAGTCCGCCTGCAAAATCGGAAGCATCCCTAATACAATCATCAATAGCTATATAGTGGACTCGCGGCTGTTTGTTCGCAAAAACCTTGATTTCATCATTGAGTATTTGATGCTTTCTTTTCTCTTCTTCTTCATCTTCATTACCTTGATAAAACTTTGTTGCACCCAAAATCAAGCACAGATTTGTCCGCTTTGGCAACCATTGTATACAATTTTGCAAAAACTTCAAATACGCTTCAGGGGTGGTTTTACCCAAAAACTCATAATTATCCGAGAACCATTTCAAATAGTCTTCAGTAAACTTATTACCACCGTTGTAATATGTACCGTTGCAATATGACTCCCAATTTGAAGAATTCGTCATGTCATAGCCTCCAAAGACCACTTTGATATCGGTTCCTTTTTTTCTATAGATACAATATCTGGACTCAATAAGTGTACTCAGAAAAATCACATCATAGCCTTTAGTGAAGAAGCCCCCTTCAAGCATTGCGGAATCCACAAAAATGCAATCTTCCACAATCTGTTGCTTGTCCTGTTTAGAATAAGTATATAAACCTTCAATATGAACCGAATGGTTATATGCATCTATGATTTGACCTTCAGCATTGCTCACATAGGTGAATTCCGTATCAAACAGTTCAGTACCCTTGATGTACACTTGGGAATGTGACAAATCGCAAGGCCCTTTCAACAACACTTTACAATGCAAATCCTCTTTTGAAACCTCTTGATTCTTATGTGTATCCGCAGATTCCACCTGATTAATCCATCCTGGACATTCCTTTGTATTCAATTCAGTTCTGACCTCCCCAACCACTGTCAATTCTGGAAATCCCAGCTGAGCATAAACCCATTGTTCAATTTTTTGACCCATTGTCCTACAAGAGAACAAGAAATGTTCCAATCGTCCATTTGTTAGAGCATAGAATCCAACCATGCCGTAATCACCGAAACGATCAGTTACTGTCACATAACCGCAATCATACTCTGGATTCCCAAATAAAGACTCCAATTCTTCAATTGAGATTCTTTTCTTTGTATAATTCAATTGATTGCTCCGCAGCAACAACTCGTGTATTCTTTGCAATTGATTCAAACAATCATAATGCATCTCTACCTTGATATTACTATCGTAAAGAAAATCCTCATTACTCTTATAGGTCTTTGATGCGGTAGCCTTGTCTTCCAAAACTTTATATTGCTTCAGCCGCTTATGATGAAGATCTTTCTTTTCAAGCACAGCGACTTGCTCGATGAGTTCCTTTATCACATCCGGTCCTCCAACCTGAATGTCGGGAAGGAAATGCTTTGCCTCGCCTAAATTGGATAGATTATCGTCCAAGAATAACACATTCACAGGGCGCAACGCCATTTTATCCAATTTATCTTTCAATTGAAGGCCTTTCCCTTCCCAATTAATGGAAGGGAAAACGAAAAAGTCCCAAACTCCCAATTCTTGCAAATGTTGTTTTGTAGGTTCAAACTCATTCTTCGAACTAATCGAATTGATGATACCACTATCCGTAAGATCTCGAATCAGTTTTGCATTTTCTTCTGGTAAAATGACACCGCCTTCCGAAAGGGTCCCTTTCCAAAAGGTATCGTCCAAATCCCAAATGACTAATTTTATTGTCTTTATGTCAATCATTTTTTATTGTCTTTATGTCAATCATTTCAACAACCCGAAAAACCGTTTATTAAATTACTTGAACTGCCATTGGATATTAGGATTCCCATGTATTGCTTTCTTGCTTTCAGGATAATTCTCAATGAACCAAGTCAAGAACTTGGCATAGTCGATTTTTTCCGAAAGCATCTTTTGGCGGCGGATTTGCCATTCTTCCTTACGGTTAGGCATGCTAAGAATCTCTTTAACAACACCATACATCTTTTTTGCCGACCCCGACTCTGATGCCTTGATACCATAGCCCAAATGATACACATTCTCCAATTCGTTCAGATAGCCTATTCGACCAACAAAGTCATTGAAACGCACAAAAGGCACACCCAACACTCCCGCTTCTGCCGCCATAGTTTGACTATCACCTATATACAAATCCGCAAAAGCCATCACATGGTGCATATCCAAAGTGTTGATTTTGATGCGATATGGCTCGAATTGCGGTTCTAATTCACGTTCCGAAGTAATGAAAATGCGACCGTAAGGTTTCAGAATGTCTATCAACTTTTGGGCAATCTCCGTATTGATGCCTTTGATACCGTCATCATGATAAGCATTCAAACTTGAAAAACGCAATATATAATAAGGTGTCTCTATTTTGAAATACTTTTCAACTATTTTTTTGTCCGCCTGAAAATGATTCGGATGCAGATAGGCCAACTCGTGATAAGACTCGTATTTCACTGATTTAGACTCTAAACCGAAATTGTTACAAACACGTGGAGAGAGGAGGGTCTCAATAAAAGGCCCAGCCGTTTTCGCGAACAGCGGCACCACATCCATGTCATCTTCGCCTGTATTCACCCTGTATTTTCTTGTCAGCCAACCTGTTTGAGCAACCTCAACGGTTGAACCCGTCAACAAATCAATGTGATTTGTCCTCACGAAAGGAATCATTCGTCTAACCCGTACTATCAAATCATAGAGTATTCCTATTTTACTCTTACGATGAGATTCCTTCAAAATGTTATGATAAGGCAATCCCGATTGCTGCAACAAGTCCTCAAGAATGTCTTTGGTCTTTATCAAAATAAAAACTTTATGTCCATCTGCCATCAAATTCTTCACCACATTCTTATAAAGATGAAAGTGTGCTGGATGACACATCTGAATTAATACATTCATGTTTTTCTCTTTCATTCAATTTAACTTCTCAATTCTATTCATGGTAGTTTTACCAAAGCCGTTCCCTCAATCAAGACTTTACCTTCTTCGTCATAGCAACAAGTATCCAATAAAATCCTATGTTTTTCCGGAAACAATTCCTTGACACTCACTCTTGCGATAATTTCCTGATCAATAAAAACAGGATACCTGAAATTCATCGTCTGGTTCAAATAAATTGAACCATCGCCTGGAAACTTTGTTCCAATAATGGCACTAAACATGGATCCAGTCATAAAACCAGGAACAATCAAACGCCCAAAAAAAGATTTTTTGGCAAACTCCACATCCAAATGAATGGGATTGGTATCATACGACAATTTCGCGAATTTCTTTACTTCCTCTTGTGAGAAAGCCCGTTTCATCTCATACGACATTCCAACTTCTATTTCCTCGTATCTCATTATATTCCAAATTTTTCCTTGCGGTTTTTCATAATCATATCAAACTCCTCTTCCGAATAGTTGTTCCGTAGTTTTTCGGAAAAATCCTTGATCATTTTTGCCGGTGTTCCAGCAACCATCACCATAGGAGGAACATCCTTATTAACAACACTTCCTGCGGCGACAATTGCACCCTCTCCAATTTCAATTCCGGGCAACAAAGTGACTCCCACTGCTACCCAAGCGTTTTTTCTGATTATAACGGGTGCAATGAAAGATTCACTCACATTTTTGTGGTATTTCAAAGGTTTGTTGTGTGCAACAACATTAATGCTTCCAGCCAATGAAACACCGTCCTCCACAACTACAAAATAGGGATAAGGCAAGTCCATATTCACGTATGTGCCAATATGAACATTCTTCCCAATCGTTACGCCTCTCCACCGTTGCATCATAACTCGAGCCTTGTTCCATGGAAAAGTCTGGGCCCATGTGTTCAAGCAATGGTCTTTCAGTCTAGCCATCCCAAAAACCAATGCGGATTTATACCCGTGTTCTTTTGCCGAGAGCCTAATAGTTTTCCAAAGTCCATTGGCCTCGTAATTGGGAACAATCTGTTTTTTTAGTTCTAAATATGCTTTCATATTCGTTTTATCCGATTATTCTTTCATAAAGACTCAACAAGTTTTTAGCCACCTGCCGATTATCCAAACCATCCATGATTATTTTCTCTCTACCTTTGGTCTTCCCTTCAAATGCCAAAGCTTTTTTGAGTAAACCTGCCAACTCTTCGGGGTTACGTGTTTGAGCTACAAAACAGCCATCGACACCCTGTGTCCTTTCTTTTACATCGCCGACTTTTGTTGTTACAATTGGAGCACAACATGCCAGAGCCTCTTTAACCACATTGGGACTGCCTTCCCATTTACTGGTCAGCAAGACCACATCCGCTGCATTAAAATACAATGGCGTCTTCTTATGTTCTACATGCTCAAAAACATGGATTTCCAGATTCTTATCCAACAAACCAACACTCTTTTGCGCCAAAGCGAAATCTTTTTCAGGCCGGGATGGATTCGCAGGAAACAAAACATGTTTTTTCTCGAGATTCCAGCACAGACTTTGACGACAAGCAGATTTATCCATCGGCTTGAACAAATCCAAATTAACACCATTGGGAACAATCAATGCTCTTTTAATTCGCAAATCCTTATACATGTCTTGCGATTTCACAATGATGGCTCTCCAATGGAAAAATCGTGCAAAAAAGCGTATCACCAACTTATATAGCCTCGTTGCCTTCACATCGCTCCCCATCAATGAAACCACAATGGGCTTCACCCCTGCCAAACTGACCGCAAAGGCCGACAAGGAATAATGGGCATGTATCACGTCGATACGATTTTCCTTGACATATTTTTTCAAGGGATTTGTATGTTCCAAATACCCTTTTAAGCCCTTGCCTTTGATTAAGAAATACTCCACTTCTACTCCAGCAGCAGCCAACGAATCTCCTTGGCTCTTTAGAATTGGCGAAATCTTTCCATGATTTCCACTTCCCACGAACAGTACTTTCATCTCAACGCAAATTATTCCAATACCATTCACACGCCTCGGCAAACCCTGTCTTGGCATCGTACTTCGGTTGATAGCCAAGTACCAATTGTGCTTTCAAGATAGATGCTTGGGAATGAGGTATATCGCCAGGTCTGTTCTCCCGAAACGCAGGATTCACTTTCGCAATCTCAGGATCAAACCTTGACAGGTTTTCCCTAAGACAACTAAACAAATCCAATAATGTTGTATTGCCACCATACGCAACATTGAACACCAAATCCAATGGAGCATTTTTGGGAAGACTCGTATTATAAAGTTCCATCCGTTTGATAATTTCATCTTTCGAAATGGTGACCGCCAACTCATTGGCTTGAATCACGTTGTCGATATAAGTAAAATCCCTTGAATATGAGCCATCACCGTTTATAAACGGCGACTCGTGACGAATCAACGCCTTGACCCACAAAGGTATCACTGCAGCATACGCTCCATTGGGATCCTGTCTTCTGCCAAACACATTAAAATAGCGCAAACCTATGGTTTCCATGCCATATAAAGACGAGAACACATTGGCATACAACTCATTGACAAACTTAGTGATGGCGTATGGCGAGAGCGGCCGGCCAATGTTGTGTTCAATCTTCGGCAATTCCTTGCTGTCGCCATAAGTGGAAGAACTTGCCGCATAAACGAAACGGTTTACCCCTTCGTCTCGAGCAGCGACAAGCATGTTCAGGAAACCGTCGATATTATTGGCATTGGTAGTAATCGGGTCGTTGATACTACGCGGCACCGAACCCAAAGCCGCCTGCTGCAGAACAGCATCACAGCCTTTCACAGTCCCCCTACAAGTAGGCAAATCTCGGATGTCGCCTTCCTTGAAGGTGAAATTTGTCTCGCCAAGCAGTGGCTCAATGTTGCGCATGAAACCAGTTGAAAGGTTATCCAGGCAAACCACATCATAACCTTTCCGCACAAAGTGCTCACAAAGGTTGCTTCCGATAAATCCGGCTCCGCCAGTGATAAGTAGTTTCATAATTATCAGATACTTAAATTATCATAATAATGAGATTTTAGTTTTTGGATAAAATCTCGAACTCTTATTAAATTCCCATTCCACTTAAAAAAATCTTCCCCTTCCACAAACACAAAGTCGTTTTCTCTAAACTCTATTTTTCCACCAATTCCATTCACTTCACATTGATGAGGAGTCCAACAGCCAAAAAGTGATTGCATTTCTGTTACATAAAACTTGCCATCCTTTCCCGATAAAACATCCAACGACAAAGAATCAAAATGATTTTCCTCCGCTATTTCTTTAATGAGATGCAACAAAGGTTTGGGCGGAAATCCATATTCCAACAATTCACATGACCCAAGACCATTCTCCATTGGTCGCTTATAACCTGCATACGTATCTCCCAATTTGATAATCCGCCATTCAATCTCAACATCAATGTATTCTTGGACAATCACATAATGTCTTTGGCTCATACCCAATTTGGGAACAGGAACAACTCTACCATATTTGACCCAATGGCAATGCCCTAACGCCATACGTGGATTAATACGTCCAAATATCGAATTAATCATCCTTTTAGCTTTGTTATAACTACGGACGATTGTCACTCCACTCCCCCCTGCGCCTCCATTGGTTTTAAAAACCAAGGGATATTGTGCTTTTTTGCAAAACTCAATTGCGTAATCTTTGGAATAAAACACATGCGTTGAAGGTGTACTAACGCCATGCGTTTCAAAAAAATAGGAATACATTCTCTTGTTTTCATATAGAAACAATTCGTGCCAAGAAGGATAAATAGGAATTTTCAAATACTGATTGATAACCCATAATCTTTCATTGTACATTTCTTTGTATTCAGCAATATTTGCCTTTTCTCTAACCAAAATGCCATCAACCTTTGCACTACTAATCTTTTCAATCCAATCATCAGCGAACAAATCAAGGACAACACTTTCCACACCACATTCCTCGCATGCTTTGGCATAACTTTCTACCAAAAAATCTATTTCTTTGTAACTTTTGAGTATTCCTAATCTCATTTTATCAATTCGTTTTTAAGTTGTTATACACTATGGAAAGGCCGTTGATATGATTTTCTATAGAGTACATCTCTTTAACTCTATTGATCTTATTTATGGCATTTAACCTGTACATTTCTATATTTTCAACCAACTCTATTATTTTCAATGCACAATCCTTCTCGTTCCTTGTTTCAAACAATGTTGCAAACTCTCCGTCATTTGTAATCTCTTTCATCACTTCCCAATCATTTACAATGACAGGGACGCCCGCAACCATCGCTTCTACAACCGCAATCCCAAAAGTATCATCGTTTGTAGAATATACAAAGCCATCAACATATTGTAAAATTGCTGGAATATCACCACGGCTTCCCACAAAATGGACAAAATCCAACAAATCATTATCTGAACAATACTTTACACAATCGTCATAAAGATTCGCTTCATTATCAACCCTTTTCCCCACAAAATAAAAATCAAGATTTTGAATGCCTTTGTCTTTCAATATCTCCAGACTTTTACAAATAACCATTTGCGAACGTCCACTTACAAAATTACCAACCATCACAAGTTGCAAACTACTGGGATTCCTCAATCTATTCTCTCGTATGATATCCGGTTCTTCATACTGTATCTGAAACTTATCGAAGTTAATGCCATTATAAACGACATTGCAATGGGCTTTAGGACATCCCAAAGAATTCTTCACATACCAATCACGGACAAACTGACTCACAAAAACCATAGCATCCACATTCCACATTATAAAATGTCTAAACAGCACCATCAAAGAGGAATAAAAAAAGCCATGAAACGACACTACTATCTTAATGTGAGTAAACAAACTAACCAAAATCGCTATTACGCCATTGGTTAAGGTTTGGGCATGAAGTATGTCAACTTGCTCCTGCTTCAGCAATTTCCGCAATTGACCCAAATACCCTATTTTCAATCCTTTAGGCTTAATTCTAAATATGGGAACTCCTGTTGCTTTAAATTCCTCTGACAACTCACCATCGTTACGATAAACCAGTATCATCTCAAAAGGAGCATATCCTTTCTTGCGACAGATGTCCAACATTAGCATCTCCGTCCCGCCCCGATTAAGGCTACCGATAAAATAGGCTACTTTCATCATACAAGTCCCCTACCCGCCAACTTAATCCAAGACCAGCCCAAAATCATTACGGTCACACCAATTAGCCAATAAGTGTACCATTTCTTCTGTTTATTCTTAATTTGAGTTACTCCATATGCTGCGAACATCAACTCAAAAGCCAACACGGGGAAGTGAAAACGCTCTGAATGGGCGAAATTGCTGAACGCTATGACAAGCAAATAGCCGCATGTCAAAGCTATCGGCAACACATGCTTTCGCCACTCACCACTCAAAAGCAATAATACCAGAGCATAAATGGTTAATCCCGAAAGCACATTCTTTATGAAATTACCTCCATGCAACATCATTTGGTTTTCCTGATTTTCAACGTAAACCATGGAAGAAAAAGGAATGGTAAAAATGGCAGGTGCGAAAAGTGAGGCCGATGCGTACTTGGCAAATGTGTTTCCACCAACATAATTGGAACGAGCTTCCATTCCTGTAGACTGATTATTCTCTCTATCTTCCCATAATTGTTGTGTTTCCTGCACCACCTCCACTCCAACAGTAGCAGCCATCCAAATAGCAAAAACCGAACAATACAATATCTTTTGCCACAACTTCAGTTGCTTCTTCGATGTGAAAACCAATCCTACCGCAAAAGATGCAAACAAAACGCCACCTAAAGCTGTCCGAAAAGTGAAAGCTGCTAATATACACAAAACAGGAATCAACATGTCTTTCACCACAATCTTACGCGCATATAACACATAATCCGCCCTTTCCGCAAATAGGACAACCAAAAAAGCCATTTCCAACTCCTTTAGCGTAATGCCGCAATAATACCACATGTTCGGCATCAACATGCAAAATATTCCAGTGATACGGCCTACCCACTCCCCGAAATTGCGTTTGGCTAAATTATACATTAACACACATGAAAATGCACCCAAAAAACACTTTATTATACGAGCAGTCAAAACATGTGTGCCAAATAACATGTATACGAACCCGAGATACCATCCATAGCCTTTATCCGACAATGGGAAAAACGACATCTCCCTTATCATTACATCAAATCCCTCATTTCTCCATGTTTTTCCCATCTTCTGGTATACTAATTCATCTGCAACGTGAAAAGCATGAGGCACTCCCGTCATCTCAATATAATAAAAATATATGAATATTACATACGCCAAACGAATGACTAACGCCGTGACAAACAACTTCTTGACAAAAGTTTTCGTGCTGAAGCGACGCCATTCCATGGTCAATTTGTTGCTATATATAAAAAACACCAACACGGCAACAAAGCCGAACAACATGAATTGGAACGGCATGACATAGCCTGAAAACCAAAAACTTACCAAAGCCAAAGTGATTAAGTAACATCCAATAGCCCTGGTCGAAAAAAAATTGGGGAAATAAGTCAACATATAAAATTCTATAATTTTGTGCAAAAATAAGCAATTTCAAATTACACTTACAAATTGCGCTTTATTTTAATATATACAATTGGAAACTATTGGTCTATCTCATAGTTTTCAACAAACATTGTTTCAACTTTGATCCCAAACATCGAAATGAATATTGCACCCTCAACCATGCTAAAGGTTTCAAATATTGTTTCCGTTTTTTCCTAGAAAACCGATTCCACTCCACCTTTTCAAGCTCCAAGCTTGCACTTAGATGATACTTTTTTGAAAGAAAATAAGGAAACAGACTATTCACCCGCAAATTATCAACTAAAAGCTTATAATCCATATTCTTTTTTTCTAATGGTTCTAAATCCGTAAGATTCCAAAGCATGTGTTCCTTGGGCTCGTATAGCTTTCCTATTCCCCTATTTTTCATATCCACATCCTGATTGTAAAACGCCAAAGGCTTGTTCAAGAATGCCACCTTGTATTTAAGTGCTATGTGAATCCACAAAAGAAAGTCCTCACCTAATTTGATTCGCTTAGGAAAGCCGTGCATCTCCACGAAAACCCATCTTGGAATCGCCACAGAAATAGAGGCCAATGGCATGGCCAAAGTCTTCGCGTACACTTGGCAATAATTGATGTAACCCTTTTCAAAACCCGCTTCAACGCCAATCGGGGAAACGCGTGTCTTCCTCTTGGTCTCGTTTACAATGACATAGCTTGTCCCATAGATGCCCGCATCTGGAAACTCCTCAATCAACTTGGACATTTCCTCCAAAAAATGGAAATCCCACCAATCGTCGGCATCAAGAAAGCAAAAATAATCGCCTTGCGAAATTGCCACGCCGTTGTTTCGAGCCATACTTACTCCAGCGTTCTCCTGACGAATTAAGCGGCAATTGACATGGCCTTTTATGGCTTGTGAGGCAATTGCCGCAGAGTTGTCCTTGCTGCCGTCATCAACTATAATTAGCTCATAGTCAGTAAATGTTTGCGACAACACACTTTTAATGGCTTTGGCTACGTAAGGTTCCTTGTTGTAGAGTGGAATAATGATGGAGAACCTCATAACATTACTCTATTTTTCCAATAATACCATTTATGCCTCAATTTGGTGTGACTCACTATTTTATATAGTTGCCAATCGCATAGTCGCTTCAGTTCTTTTCTTTCCTCCTTTGAGACATTCACAAACGCCATCTGATAATGATGAGTAATGGCACGATACACCACAGTTTTGTCAAATCCTTGTTTTGGGATGAAAAACGCTGCCAATACATTAGCCGTTTCCATCAAGTCATGTAACCTCTTTGTATTGTTTGTGGTCATAATGCTATTGGCACGCACCCGATAATCATACAAGCAAATGTTGATTTGCTTTACTTTTTGGGCATAATAACATGCCATGGGAGTAAACAGATTGTCCTCATGATAGATGCCTTGCTTGAACAAAAGATGGTTGTGTACCAAGAAATCCCGTCTATACGCTCTCAATACAACGCAGACAAACGCGAAATCGCGTGATTGTAGAGCGTTTCCATTGTAATAATCCATGCCCGAAGAATAGCTGCGTTCATTGAGATTGTCGGATTGCCTATAATTCTTTTCGTCCTCAAAATACCGTCGACCCGAAAAACAAAGCATGTCTTCTCCATCCAGATTCTTGGCCAAGGTTTCCAAAGCATCCAATTCCAGCCAATCGTCGCTATCCAAAAAAACGATGTAATCACCTTTTGCCACCTCCATTCCCGTATTTCGAGCGGAAGAAAGCCCCCCATTGGGTTGTGTGACAATTTTGAAACGTTTGTCTTTTACAACATACTCTTCCAATATCGTAGCAGAACCATCAGTGGAACCATCATTCACACAAATGGCTTCCCAATCAGAATACGTTTGGCCAAGTACACTGTCGAGGCATTCACGAAGATATTGCTCAACATTATATACAGGTATAATAATGGAAAATTTCATGCTTCTTACGAAATTACTTTTTAAAGCTTTTCACATTAATCAAATCCATCCTACTTTTTTATACTTATATAGTCTTCTGAACAACAATCTATTATCAAAAAAGCCAGTTCTCAAATTAGCAAAAATAACTGCCCAAGGTTTGCTTGGAAAGGCTTCTGCACCTTTCTCTGATATAGATGGCAAAGCTGCTTTTATAAAAGCTATTTGCACTTCACGCATTTTTACATCAACAACATCGGTTTGAAGTGTGGCTTGATTGCTGTGTATCCTATATCGGTACAACACCTCTGGCAAGTTGGCAAATTTCAGCCCCCTCACCAAAGCCCGCGTCCATAAATCATAGTCTTCGGATGGCACCATCTCTTGTCGGAAACGCAGGCCTTCCTTCTCAAAAGAATCTTTACGCCACACGCTTGATGCGTGAAGCACTGGAGAATAGAACAGTGCACATATTTTCAACTCCTCAAAATCTTGTTCACGCACCCAGATTTCTTCTTTATCCCCAAAAAGCTGCATCCCGACAGAAACCAAGTCTATTTCGGGATGAGTTTCCAAATAATCCACCTGCACCTGCAAGCGATTGGGCAGCGAAATGTCGTCGCTATCCATGCGGGCGATGTACTTGCCTCGCGCCAATCCAATGCCGACATTCAGAACATTCGACAGGCCGACATTCTTCTCCCCCTTGTATCTGACAATTCTTGGGTCATCATACTCATCCAAAATCTCCTCGGCTTTGTCGGGCGAGCAGTCGTTGAGCACAATCAACTCGAAATCCGTGAAGGTTTGTGACAGCATACTGTCAATCGCTTCACGAAGGAATGGAGCCGTGTTGTAAACGGGCATTAAAATAGAAACTTGAGGTATTGTCACCATTTTTCGACTTTCTTAACTATTGCAATTTGCAACTTGTCATATTTGACAAGTCTTTGCATCCATTCAATCAAAACTGCTACACCCAATGAAATGGCCAGAAAAAGCATGAAAACCAAGATAGAATAAGGCAAACTATAGATTATGTTTGGAATCAATTGTTGGAATAAAGTATGGGTCAAATACATGATTGTGGCATATTTCCCAACAAATCTCAGAGCCATACCGCTTGTTGGAATACATACATACATACATACATACATACATACAATTGACAACGCCAACAAAGCCCTAATAAAAACAGCACCGTATGCCCCCATACCTTGGGTCTGGTGCAGTGTGGCCAAACCGACACATAACACAACTGAAATCGTCAACATCAAGATTCTCCAACGTCTATTAGTAGGATTGGGCAAAAATTGATGCTTGGCAGCTATCATGCCAAGAAAAAAAGCAGGAATTCCTCCTTCTTCTAAACAAAACAAACGGACTGGACGAATCAATTGCAATGCCACTACCACAACCAAGCCAATAATGGCCGAGTACTTGTTCTTCGCCACTAAAAACAAAAGAGGAAACAAAAGATACAACTGTATGATAAGTTTGTTGAACCACCAAGTACTCAAATAAGATCCCCATCCCATCAGTCCCAAGGCATCAAGCAGGAAACATTTCATCATGTTGCGACTTGCGGGATACGCATCTTGAAAAGTGAAACCTGCAAGATTGCCTACCAAAACCACCAATACAAAGCAAAACCAATAAGGCAAAAAGAAATTGACATACCTTTTCAACAGGAACTTGACCGTGTTCTTGAAATAAGGCTTTTCCAACTTAGAATACTGCTTCGTCAGACCATAGCCACTGACAAAAAGAAACAAAGCCACACAAACCTTGAAAACTTGAGCCAAAGAATGTGCGACATTTCCAAACTCCACCGTGCGAAGAAACAGATGATGCCACAACATCAAGCAGATAGCTATGCCCTTGATTGCAGTCGTATCTTGTTTACTTAGTTCCATTCAACATCTGTTTTTACTACCTTTGCAGGTACACCTGCCACCAAACTATGGGGCGGCACATCCTTGGTCACCACGCTGCCTGCAGCCACCACCGCGCCATCCCCAATTGTTACACCTTTCAAAACTGTCACATTCATCCCAATCCAAACGTGATCTCCGATGATAATTGGAGTGGCAACGCTTTTACCATCCACAGTACAATTATCTAATTTTGAACCAATTATATGATTATCAGAATCCCTAAGCACCACGCGTTCAGAAATAACTACCCCATGACCAATCCGAATGGACGAGAAACAATCTATCACGCAATCATGGTTCATGTATCCACTGCAAAGTATCAATTCCGCACCAGAATTTACATTAATACGACATCCAGCATACACATCAAAAGCATCAACTTTCAATAACGCCTTCTCTGCTACGAAGAGAGAACCTGTCATTTTGTTCTTCCACGCCCTAACATCTTCCCACTGACGATTGAAATTAAGATAGTTGCCTATTTCGACTCTCGCTGAAGGATGCACATAATACATACAAGGTTTATAAAGCCTAATTCCTTTCTTTGCAAACGATCTGGTGCAAAACAGACGGATGAGTTTATTTAAAAGTCTTTCCATTGAATACAAATCAAACTCTACACAAAAAGGCTTTTTACTTTAGGTATATGTATCAATGCAATTGCCAAACCAATTGTGAACACATAACGCCAAACGTAAGTTGTCCATCGCGGAACTTCAGAGACAAACAAAGCCAAAACATGATTCCCCATTTTGAAAGACATCTCAAAATGGTGTACACACATGATGGCCAAAGAAACAACACCGAGATAGGCTAACATTTTCGGCAGGATTCTCAAATGGTTTTTCAACGCCTTGGAAAGCAAATAAACGCAATAAGTGCCTCCACAAGCCCCAAGCACATCCAACGGATAAATTTTCCACGTAAAGGAATACATGTCCAATTCAGAGAAAACCACAGCCAACACCCAAGCTACAACTGCACTTATCTTTAGCCAAAGCGGAATTTCATGGTTTTTAAACCACCAGCCTATGGTCACAAACGGCAAAGCCATCAATCCCAATGAGATACACCATATAGAATACGGGAAAAACCGATGCAAAACCAATGCCCCAATCGCCATAAAAAGAGAAACAGGTATGGCCCAGTTTTTCAATCTGGAAACAAACAAGAGCAATATCGTCTTAGCCACAAACAAAGCCATCAGAAACCAAGTTACCCCAAAACTGAGTTTTCCACATGGGGTCATCGGTCCGTCAACATCAACCCAAAGAAGGCTTAAGGATTGTCGTACAACCTCATCCCACCCCCAATTCTTGGCATAGACCATTGCTGCCAACCAACCGATGATTGCCAATTGGGTAAAAAACAAGGGCCAATACAACCGATTAAAGAACTTCCCAATAGCCACCTTAGCCGCCTGCCAGCCATCATAAGGCTTTGAAAAATAGCCAGCCACAAGGAAAAACAAAGGCATGTGAAAAGAGCGGATAAAACGGCTCATAAAAGGATGATTCCAGCCGAAAAAATGGCAAGTAATCACCAGCAAAATGCCGATGCCTTTCATGATATCAAAGGTGGTATCTCTATTTATAGACGATCTCGATTCAATCATTTTTACCTTTCAATTTTCTCAACCTATTATACACTTGCAACAATCCCAATTTATCAAAGAAAAACATCATCTTCCGCGAACGGCTCCATTTTTCCGAATCCCCTGTCGTTGCGTTGTGATGATACGACACCTCATAATGGTGGTCATCACAGAACTCATGTCCAAACAGCCCTGTTCCATACACCACAAAACCATTCTCAAGATGCTGAGTTTCATTCTTATACTTGAAACCATATTCCGTCAAATGGCGAGCCACCAACCGGTCATTGTTCACCCAATCGCGATAATGCAAGGCTTTGTCAGCATCCACTTCAACAGTATTATAATAATCACGAATCTTGCAAATCATTTCATTCCCCTTGTAGCATGCCATCGAAGAGGTCAATATCTCCATGTGTGGTACATCGATTCCCTTTTCTTTGGGTGTCCCGTCCTCGTTAAGGTATTTTTCTGAAATATGTTCGGCATCAAACTCATAATATAACTCAATTCCAGAAAAGAAATTACAGTCCAAAAAGCGATCAAACCGCTGGAACACTTCCACATCAGTATCCAAATAAATGCCACCATATTCTGCAAGTACATTATAACGACATACATCCGAAACGAGAGCATATTTCTTCACTTCGTAGGCGTATTTCGACGCCTTATACTTGTTATAATCAAAGTTCGACTCATTCCAGCGCATAATCTGATAATCTGGCATCAATTTTTGCCAACCTTTGATGCAATCGCGCTGCGACTTGGGCATCAAGCCCTTGCCGAACCAACAGTAATGGATTATCTGACATCTTGACAAGAACGGCCTCCGCCTGATTTGATACCATCTATACAACAATATCCACCTAGAATCCGCTTTACGAATAAAGCAACCATCAAATCCCATGCTCCCTTAGGACATGTCCCCTATACATATCACCGTATACAATCTTTGGAAACATATTCAACTTTGTACTATATATTTTCTATTCAAGCAATACCTATTATCTCCTTTCCTAACAATTCCACCATACCCCAATGTTGCAGACTTATAGCCTGCCTCAAAAACCATTCTCTGAACTCTTTCGTTTTGCATACTATGCGGATACGAAAAATGTGCAACTTCGACACCCAATTTGTCTTCTATGATACGCTTGGATTCATACAACTCAGAAATACAACTATCCTCACTTATCCGGACAAGCCCTGGATGGGAAACCGTATGGGAACCGACTGTACATAAGCCACTATCCACCATTTCACTGATCTCATCCCAATTCAAAGCCAAATCAAGACATAGGCTTTCGTTTGGAGTTGTTTGAGTTAATCGATGCATTTCATCTGCCATGGGTTTTCCACTTTCATATACGATTTTAAGTATCCTCTCAAAATCATCAATGGATCTACCGTTTTCCATTTGAATCCACCAAATATCTGCCTTTCCTTCAGGGAAACTTGTAGTCAAGTATAACGTAAATGGAATGCCATATTTCTTGAATATCGGGAATGCTCGATGATAAATATCACGAAACCCATCGTCAAAGGAAATGTTTATCCATTTCTTTGGAAAAACCGTGCATTTTGAACTCAGCAAATCATCAATGGAAACAAATCGATAGCCTTGTTCTTTTTGACGAACAATCTCATTTTCTAAATAATATGGTGTGATCTCCAATTCCCGATTGCTTGGATATTTGCTACGTACTTCCACCACTCTGTGCAAACACCAAACCTGCCCAATACAAGGATGAAGCAAATTTAGGAGGGTCTTTTTTATTCTGTGAATCATTGTTATTTGAACAAACGTTTCACTCTTTTTTTCATTTCCTTGTATCTTTTATACACGGGCAACATGCCAATCTGATCAAAGAAAAAGCTAATTTTATGTGAACGGGTCCATCTCTCCGATTCCCAAGTAGAGGCATTATGATGATAAGAGACCTCAAAACTCTCAACTGGGCAGAAGGCGTAACCAAAAATGCCTGTCCCATATACAACCATATTGTTATCAAGCAGCTGTGTCTCGTTTTTGTATCGAAAACCATAGTGTGTAAGATGACGGGCAACCAAACGGTCATTATTCACCCAATCACGGTAATGCAAAGCCTTGTCAGCATCCACCTCGACCGTGTTGTAATAATCTCGAATCTTGCATATCATCTCATTACCTGGGTTGCACGCCATAGAAGAAGTCAAAATCTCCATTCTTGGCACATCGGTATCAAACACCTTTGCGGTTCCATCTTCATTCAAGTAGTTTTCTGCAATATGCTCTGATTCAAACTCACGATACAGCTCTATTCCAGAGAAGAAATCACAGTCCAAAAAACGATCAAAGCGTTGAAAGACTTCTACATCCGTATCCAAATAGATGCCACCATACTCTGCAAGGACATTGTAGCGACACACATCTGACACCAGAGCATATTTCTTTACTTGGTAAGCATATTTCGAGGCCTTATATTTATTATAATCGAAGTTGGACTCATCCCACCTCATGATTTGGTAATCAGGCATGAGTTTCTGCCAACCTTTGATACAGTCTTTCTGCGACTTGGGCATCAAGCCCTTGCCGAACCAACAATAATGGATTATCTTTGGAATCATGTTCTTTCTCTTTATTATTTAAACCATCTCAAGGGAGTGAGAACAACCTTCCCTAATCTATATGCTTTTGACTTACGAATCAGTTGTGCTTCAAATGATTGACGACATAGCCTATTCACCCTTTCAAACACTTCTTCTGGCAAATCCAAGCCTTTGTGAACAGGCAGTCTGCTGCGCCATTTTTCGGAGAAAAGCTCTAGGTTATAAAAAAACAAATCGCTACCTTGTTTGGAAAACTGCATGCTTTCCGACCAACAATGCTCGGCTAACACGGAGCGACACACACAAACTCTATAACCAGCCTCTATCACCTGCATACAAATATCCATGTCATACAAGTGAAAGCCTTTATAGGTCTTGTCATCGAAAGAAATCCTACCGAACAAAGATTTCCTTGCAAAGAAACAGAAACCGTCCACTGCAACCGCTTCAATCAATTCTTCACCATTAAACCAATCTTCGTGGAAATGTTCTTCAACTACACCTTTGTCGTTGTTCAGATTACGTTGGGAAACGAATGGCGAACTATACCAATACATTGGCGTATCAGGCAAGAAATGGGTTCCTGCAAAACCAATTACGCCTATCTGTTCATCATTATTGAATTGCTTTTCAATTGTTGCTCCCCAATCCTTTGAACGAAAGAGCACATCCTCATGAACGAAACAAAGAATTTCACCCTTGGAATGCTTGACACCTTCGTTATAGGCTTGAAAAATGCTACTATCATTCCCTGAATTGTCAATCACGACCAACTCGTATTCACAACCGATTGTATTTTCAACATTATTCCGCAATTCAGCAGGAATATCAGTTTTTCTAGAACAAATGACAACTGAAAACATCTTATTACAAAGACAAGGAAGTTCTAATGAATTTTATTATAGTCAACCAACCACAACCCTCTGACAATACTACTCTTTATATCTATATTTTCAGAAAAAGCATTGATATTGGAATCCTCATTAATATTGACTTTAAAAGAAAGTACCGTGTCATTTCCAGCATAGTTTTTTACATTCTTTTCGGCAACATCCATAACTATTGTATAATCCCCTTCACTTAGGATATGAGCTGGAATCTGAAAGCGAAACTCATATTCACCAATACCCAAACTTGTCTTACCGTCAATATCATTGTAATCCGCTCTCGCCAATGGATGTTGAAAACTGCTGTACAAATTAAAACCAATAACTAAAGAGCCTATGTTTTCATTAATCCGAACCCGAAAAGACACATCTATTGGAGTGTCATTATAAAAAGCATCACCTTTACTTGGAGACACCTTAGCCCATAGCAAATTGAGCTTATCTGTCACTTGGGGGTTCTTATTAATATATTCTGATTGTATAATTTGCGTTGACAAATAATTATGGATTGTATCTGATATGTTTCCCATGAAGCTAATCTGTCCATTAGCCAACAACACTCCTTTATGACAAAGCCGCTGAACACTAGCCATATTATGACTCACAAACAGCACAGTCCTTCCCTCGCCCCTGCTTACATCCTGCATCTTACCAATGGCCTTTTTTTGAAAATCAGCATCACCCACAGCCAACACCTCGTCCACCACCAAAATCTCAGGATCCAAATGAGCCGCCACGGCAAAACCGAGTCGCACCACCATACCGCTACTATAACGCTTCACGGGTGTGTCAATATAACGCTCACAACCTGAGAAATCAACGATTTCATCCAACTTCAGTGTGATTTCAGCCTTGTTCATGCCCAAAATGGCCCCGTTCATATAAATATTCTCGCGGCCAGTCATCTCAGGATGGAAACCAGTGCCCACTTCAAGAAGGGAGCCTATGCGGCCTTTGGCTTTGATTGTTCCTGTGGTGGGTGCCGTAATCTTAGAGAGGATTTTTAGCAATGTACTCTTGCCCGCGCCGTTTTTCCCGATGATGCCCACCACATCGCCTTGCTCTACCTTGAAATCAATGTCCTTCAAGGCCCAGACATATTCGCTGTCGGCAGCTTTTGAGCGGTCATTTACTGAACCAATTTTCAAATACGGGTCTTCCTCTCTCTTAATGTTCATCGTCCACCAACGCTTCAGGTCATGCGACAACGTTCCAGTGGAAACCAGTCCCAATCGGTATAACTTACTTATATTGTTGAATTCTATTGCAGTTGACATATTAAAATCTTACAAATAAACCATAATTAATATCATTATTTCCAAACGCTTTCATACACTAAAGCGTTAGCGTTTCATCAAAAGCGACCTATAAAACTTAAATGAGATTGGAGTTCGTACCATGTACTTGGCTTTTGACTTATTCTTATCATATTTGGCAAATTCACGTGCTGATTCATAATCATCATTACGGTAAGCAGCCAACAATAATTGATGCCACATGTCATTCTCAGTACCATCCTCAAATGCTCCCCATTCTGGAAACAAAGAATAAAGGAACTCCCCCATTTTCTTTTCTTTTTGATACTGCCGTCTAATTGCCTCATAGTCTGCCTTCCTAGTAATAGAAACTTGACCTACACGATATGTTGCTGTAGATTCAGGTATATAGCGAATATCACCATAAGCCGCCATAATAAGCCATGTTGGCCAATCCTCACGTGGAAAATCAAGTTCAACAAATTTATCTACTGGTACATGTTCCTCAAAACAATCACGTCTAAAACAAGCTGTTACTGCACATATATGCCCATTTTGTTTCAGAACATTATGTTGTATTCTCCCTTCAGGGGGACAAATACCATGTTTCTTATATGAGTTTTTTTCAATATGATTAGTCTTAACATACAGTTTATCAATGTCCGTATGGCAGATAACACATTCCGGATGCAATTCCATAAAATCAACTTGCAATTGTATCTTGTTAGGATTATGCCAATAGTCATCCCCGGCACATGACATAATATATTTACCTGATGAATGTTTGATACAATTAATCCAATTGGCAGTCACTCCCAAATTCCTCTCTTGCGGAGCCAATTTAACATTAGTATTTCTTTTGACGTATTCTTCACAAATTGCACGCGTACCGTCTGTCCCCTTATCTTCACCTATAACAACTTCACAGGGGTAGTCAGTTCGCTGAGAGAGGATACAATCCAATGTTTGCCTTATCCATTGTTCCTGATTATAAGTACATACCACAATAGAAACCATAGGGTTTTTCATCACACTCATGTTGGATAAGCATTTAACAATTCAACAATGCTACAGACTTCGCATAAAATCATCACCTGACTTATTGGCAAACTCAATTTTTGACAAGCAATCCAATCTGCAAAATCCTAAATATCCGAAATCATAACTTCTTCCTTTATCCAAAGTCACATGGTCTTACCGTGGATAGAAAACGGGTCGCATAAGTATTCATTAGAACCGAAAAAAATGCTATTGCAGCAATTCGTACAGTGCCGCTTTTAAATCATCTATATTAATCTTATATGATGCATGCATTTTCAATGGATCGTGATTCATACTTTTCGATTCCATGACATGCCACAATCGCCCTCCTATATATTCAATTATTGGCTGCCAAAGCCCAGTCGATGGGTAATACTTACAAAGCACCAACACTTTAACTCCATAATTACAATAAACCAAATTTGTAAATGCTGCTCCTGAACCACCAACGATTGCCTCAGCATCGTTAAAAAGTTTCACTTGTTGCTGCAAAGTAAGCATTTCAGGATATACAACTTCAAATCCAAATTCTTTAGCACATTCTATACATTCTTCCTCATTAAATGGCCTTCTCCCACTAGCATATTTTCTTCCCAAAAAAATCCTCTTAGGACCAATAAAATCTATATTTTTTGCTACAGGAATCATCATTTCTCGCAAAAAGGATAATGTTAATGGCTTATAAAAGCAACATACATCCATAGACTTTGTTCCCTTTTTATGGTTTGGCTCCAAAAATGTCTGCATTGAAACATAATACAACTCATCTACTTTGTACCGAACTTTTTTATCCATCACTAAAATAGGCCGACTCTGTGTATTACATATTTTTAAAAGTTCTGCAAAACTAGGAATCTCTACTGCATTCTTATCTACCAATAGCGGTACATCTGCTGGAATCATACTTATACAACGCAATTTCGTGACAATCTGGAAAGTAAAGTGATAATAATTCCATGAAAAAAGACCGCTAACGAAAATCCCCTTAGGCAAGTACTCAACAATACTAGGAATGTTAACGGCACAATAATACTTCCAATCTTTAAGCAAAACAAAACCATCTGAGCAATCAGAAGAATGTTTTATAAGTGGGTTTTCTTTTATTTCACAATACAAACTTCCTTTATGCAAAACAATCAGGTCTGAATAAGCAAAACACGATGCTTGCTTAAATTGAAAAACACAACTATTAATTTCTATTCCTTTCTGCAAGACTCTATTATAACCAGCCCCTGTCTGATCAATGGCATAAATTGTTTCTTCTCGATTATTCGCGACCACATCCACCTTATCTGGGTTATTGGCATTATAATGGATTAAACTTTCAAATTTACCAATTTTACTTTTTCCAGTAACTATTTCAAACAAAAGCTTTAATCCTTTTGCGATACCATTACATAATATGATATGAATAATCCTCTGCATAACAATCTCCCTCCTAAACTGTTTTTATCCAACTAAACCTTAAGAATAAACGTTTAATAATTCCACAATTCTCTCCATGTCTTCACTTCTCAACACAGGACTTATAGGCAAACTTAATTCAATCTTTGCCAAACGCTCTGTCATTGGCAAATGTGAATTGGGCCACTCATCGTAATAACATTCCTGCTTGTGAGGAGGAATTGGATAATGAATCAAAGTCTGCACACCCTTTTCTGCCAAATATTGCTGCAATTCATCTCTCCTCTCACATAGTATCGGGAACAGATGATAGACATTGTTCTCGTCGGGCAATCGGGTCGGCAATGTCACAAGAGGGTTCTTGATATTATCATAGTAAAAGGCAGATACTTGTTGGCGCAAACGGTTGTCCTCGTCCAAGTGACGCAGCTTCACATCCAACACTGCCGCCTGAATCTCATCCAAACGACTGTTACGACCACAATACTTGAACACGTATTTTTTTGAGCTGCCATAATTGGCCAACGCTCTGATGCAATCTGCCAATTCCTCATCATCTGTCGTCACAGCTCCGCCATCACCCAATGCACCGAGGTTCTTTCCCGGATAAAAACTATGTCCAGCAGCCTCGCCCAAAGAGCCTGTTCTTTTTTCTTTATATCTACATCCGTGCGCCTGTGCATTATCCTCAACAAGGTGCAAATGATGTTTTTCGCATAATTCGCCTATCTTCTCCGTAAAGGCACAGCGGCCATAAAGATGCACCAAAAGGATGGACTTGGTTCGAGGAGTAATTGCTTCCTCAACCTTGTTTTCATCCAGTCCCAATGTATTCGGGTCTGGCTCCACCAGAACGGCTTTCAACCCATTCTCAGTAATGGCCAAAACCGAAGCAATATACGTGTTTGCAGGCACAATGACTTCATCGCCCCGCTGCATGATGCCAAGTTCGATGTACGCACGATAAATCCAGATGAGTGCATCCAGACCATTGCCACAACCAATGCAGTATTTCGTTCCTATATAGTCGGCATAATGGCGCTCAAAGGTTTCATTTTCCTTACCTTGTAGATACCAACCTCTATCCACAACACGTTGCACTGCCGAATGGATTTCGTCAGCGTATTTGGCAGTAATATCTTTTAATAACAGAAAAGGTATCATCGTAACACGAATGGTCTACTATTTTTACATGGCAATATACTATTTCTCAAACTTCTCAATCAAACAACTATGGGTTTTGTTCTTCTCATCATAGTTGATGCCGACAAACAGAATCCGTCCCTGATAATGAGAAAGGGAATCGAAGTATCTCTTTTCACTAATCTGCTGCAACGCACTCTCTGCGCAGCTATTGCGCTTCAGTTCGATAATCATGGCCGGGTCGTTTTCCTTGTATGGAACAAAAACAACATCCGCGAAGCCTTTACCCGTAGTCATCTCCTTGATGACGGAATAGCGGTTCAAGGCATATATATAAGCAAGATAGATGGCACTCTGCAAAGCGTCCTCATTGTTGTAGCTGCGATTGCTGGTTACATGGATATGCGAAATATCCAACGCTTTAGCCACCGCTTCACCATTCCCCGCCCATGTTTCCGACAGAAGCTCTTTGGAAGACTGGATGATTTGTGTCGTCACCGCATATTCGTCCTCCGTTTCTATGGCGTTAAACCACTCCTGACGCACTTCCTTGTTGGGAATCCGGCAGGTCCCTTCCTCAAAATTATAAGCAAGGTAGCCGAGATGTATCAGGTAGGTAAGCAGGTCATCCTTTGTATGGAAAGACGTCATCGTGTTCATAAAACGGGTAACATTGACATCCACTTCCTCCCCTGCCAACATACGTATTACGGCTTCCTTCGTCCCAACAAAGTTCTGGCGGATGCGATCGGTGATGGCCTCATAAGTCGAAGTTTGTCCCCAGTAACTGCCAAATACTTTCTTCCTGAGTGACTTCACCACCGACTCTGGATTGTAAATCTCAAATCCATGCTGCCGGTAGCCGTCATACCATAGCCGGCACTCATCAAAATCAATGCCGTTTGCGTTACATAGGCTCTCCACCTCTTCACCGGTGAACCCGACAAATTCCGCCAAGTCCTCAGCATCGAGAATCGTATATTCCTCAAAATTGTTCAGCTTCGACTGGACCTTGTCCCTTACCACAGGCAAGATTCCCGTCAGGTAGGCTAAGGAAATTGCCGGGCGAAGCGTATCACTCTTGAAAAGTCCGTTCATGAACGAGAGATACTCTGCAAACAAATCCGGATTCACCTGCTCACGCACAAGGACATCGTATTCGTCCATTAGGATAACAAAAGTTTCTCCCGTGGCTGAGTATACGCGAAGAATGCTTTGAGCAAGAGAATCATCCTCTTCCAGTCTCACATTGGGGAAAGCCTCAACAATCTCGCGGACAATCTCGCGGTTAAGTCGCTTCATCAGTTTGTCTTTATCGAGTGTGTTCTGATACTCGCTATTCATGTCTATCTTGATGACATTGTAACGGTTCAGTTTCGCGGCAAAGCCCGCCGTCTTCGCAATCTTGAATCCCGCGAACAACTCCGAAGAGTCACAGCCCTTGGAATAATAAGCGCAAAGCATATTCCCCGCAAATGTCTTCCCGAAGCGGCGTGGACGTGAGAAACAGACATACTTTTTACCCTTGTCGATAAAACGATTCGTCACATCTATCATCATCGTTTTATCCACATAAATATCTGCTGATACAATCTCCTTGAAGTTTACGTTTCCAGGATTCAGATATATGCCCATGTCATTAGATATTTAGTGTTCTATGGGAAACTTTAAATCCAATATGTCACACGGCCGAATGGATTTCGTCTGCCTATTTGACAGTTATGTCTTTTGTGATAGAAAAGGAATCGTATGATAAATGGCAAAGGATCAATTACAGCTATCATTTCTTGCTATGCAATCTCACATCTACCACTTCTCCGGTAAATGACGAGAAAGCAGTATTCAGCGAGGCTATTGCAACCATTTTTGGATCCAACAAAGACCCTTGTGGTTCTGAGCCAAAGTTCTTGGTACGCATCGGAGTTTTTGTTCTTTCAGGATTAATACAATTCACTCTGATATTAAAAGGTTGCCATTCTTCCGCAATTGCTTGAACAAGGTTAACAATCGCAGATTTAGTAGCCGAATATACACTATACATCATCCTACCTCTTGTATAACTACTACTCGTATAGAAAAGCAGAGAACCGTTTGACTTTTTCAAAAACGGGAATGATGCTTTTGCAACATTGATTGCACCTAACAAATTTGTATTGATCGAATCTCTTACAACACTATCAGGCATAGAAGATATTGGCTCTTTTATCAAAATTCCAGCAGTATCGATGACTAAATCTATTCTGCCCTCTCTTTTATTAACATCATCTAACACTTCGGTCACACATTCAATGTCCGATACATCTAATGAATTTTGTGAGCGACTAAACGAATACACGTTTGCGTTATACGACCTAGCTATGTCCACAATTTCCGCACCTATCCCAGAACTTCCTCCAAAAACAACTATTACAGAATTGATTATTTTCTTCTTTACCTCATCTGTCAAACTATTTTGGATGTTTTCAATGGATTTAAGTTGAAACAATTTATCCAATAAAAAGAGATCTTCAACATAAGTAAGTTTCATATTATACGGATCTCCTTTAACTATATAAATTGGTTCATGTGGAAGATATTTTCTAACCACGCCACAGTCATCAGTGATTTTTAAGTTAGGATCCCTTAACGCCAATTGGTATGCTTTATGTATAATGCCACGCTTGAAGCACTGCGGTGTTTGTCCATTATACAAGAATTCCCTGTCGGGAATACTATCAATACAACAATCACCATCAGCCTGAATAATCGTATCAGTAGTTTTGATTGCGACATCCACCGCATTGTATTTCTCCATAGCCTCAATGCAATCTGTTATTATTCTACGTGAGACCAATGGCCTTACCGCATCGTGAAACAACAAATTGTCATCATTAGCAACATAGGCATTAATTGCTGACAAACTTGAATAATACCTGGTTTCTCCTCCCGCTAATATCTTGCGCACCTTCTTATACTCATTTGACACCACCATTTGTTCCACTTCTGGAATACAATCAGGTCTGGAAACTATACATATTTCGTCAATAAGTTCGTGTTCTTCAAACCTATCAATGGTATGCTCAATAACTCTTTTCCCTGCTACTTTCAAAAATTGCTTCGGGATTATGTCGCCAAAACGAGTTCCACTGCCCCCAGCCAATATCACTGCAATATTCATTATCTTGACTTTAATTATTTGTTATTGATAGCTTATTTTTTATATCACACATTATTCTTTCGGCAACTGAAACATCTCCGTTTGGATTCAGTGTTTTTTCAAAAAAAGAATCCCTATCAGATTTAAGAACATCCTTCCCTTCTAACACAATATTATTCAAAAAATCAATTATATCTTCTTCCTTTTTTCCTTGATAATGACAGGCATAAGCTTGCTTACCGACTTCATTACTTTGGGAAAGCCTGTCGAAATTTCCCAAAAACATTACGGGTTTTTGTACATACAAATACTCAATCGTAAACGACCCACAGTCGTGAATCATAGCATCTGACGATTTAAATAGGTCAACATAATCTCCACTCACATACGTTGTGTTTTTACCATTTGCCCATTTCTCATAATAAGCATCCGTTTTCTCTTTCCCCCAATCTATATGTTCATATAGAGCGGGCTTTAATAAAGGATGCGGCTTAAACACAAACTGTATCTTGTCCTTATACTCTTCTGCGATTCTAAGCATGACATCGGAATACAATAAAAAAGTAGAGAACTGTATCCATCCATTCTGTCCCACAATTGTATGATGTGGAGCCCAAATCACTCTTTTCAGTTTCTTATCCTTTAACTTCCAATCTTTTCCTGTTGCAGTTGTTGAAGCAAATAAATCCGCCGTCGGGTAACCTGTAACTACACAATTATCACCCGAATAATAGCTTTTCACTTGCTTCAAATTCTCTTCGCACTCTACATAATATCTCCAAACTCGTTGATGGAATTGAGACGCGCAACTCCATTGATGTGGAACACTACAAAAACCATAATTTACATAGCATGTTAGTGTCTTACCCATGTAATTACGGATGTTATACCTGTCATCCACCAAGCCATCATACGGATTGCTAAAAAAAATGATATCAGGGTGAAGCGAATATGCATCCACATACGAATCTGTATCTTCATCATAAGAACACAATGCTGGATAGCCCTTTGATAGATAATATTCCATGCCGTGTTTCAACTGAAATAGCATGAAGTCCCTACCCTTGTTCACTTGAGGCACAGCTAACACCATAGGAGAAAAATCGGGATCGTTTTGCATGGCTTGGAACAACGAATCGTATTTCCATGAGTTGGAGTCGAAAGCAAAAAAAAGGACATTTATCAATCCTTTCCTAGCTTGTATTCTACGAATTATCTTAGTGTAATCATAAGACCATTTCTTACGCAGTAGTTGCCACTTCTTTTCCCGATAACAAGCAACTACATTACTAGGAAGCAAGCTCTCAACAGAATGGACAAATTTAGCAACAGACATCCTATTCATCTTAATAATTGAATTGGCATTTCTTCATTAAAATTGTGTGTACCAGTAATTGTCAACCCGCAGTCAATGGCTTTTATTGACTTCGTCTACAAATATAGTGAAGACGCCTTTATGTGAAAAAACTATCATATTATTTGTATGTTTCCAAACCGTATTTCTCAACCCAAGAATTGAAAGCACCAACAACATTTAACACTGTTGGTGAAGTTGGCAGAACATCGTCAAACACATATGCTTCAATCTCGTCAAAATAATCTCTATACCCATATTTTTCAATCGCATATTTATTAATACTAATTGGTTTACCGGGGATATACCGAGAAAACGGCTTAATGTTTTTCATCACAACAGAGCCTGCCGCAGCAATAGAATACTGACCTATTGTGGTCCTTTGATTTACCGCACACCCAATAGCTAAATTAGCTCCTTCTAGAACCTTGGCCAAACCCGCGAGTACCGTCATAGGTGTTACTACAACTTTGTTATATAAATGAGCATCATGAGGAATATGAACCGATTGCATAAGATAAACATCGTCACTAATCAGTGTAATATCCTCATAACAAGGTTTTTGAATTGCAGTAAACTCCCTAATAATATTTCGGTTACCAATCTTTATAAAACAATTGGAAGAATCGTAATATCTATTTCGAGTGTCTTGCCCTGGCGTACCGATTATCACATTGGGGCCAATAAGGTTATCGTCTCCAATTTCAACTGGTCCATAAATAATACAATTTGGAAGAATCTTATTATTGTCTCCTAATTTCACTTCTCCTTCTATAATAGTTGACGGATGTACTTGGTTCATATTCATAAAATTAAACAACTTTTACCAATGCAGTTCCTTCAATAAGAACATTATTGTCACTATCGTAACAATTAGTACTCAGCAAAACTCTTTGCTTTTCGGGATAAAGGACTTCCACTTTTACAACTGCCCTAACAAGCTGATTCCAATACACAGGCTTCCTAAAAACCATGTTTTGACTCAAATAAATCGAACCTTCTCCTGGCATTTTTGTTCCAATTATGGCACTAAAAAGGGAACCGACTAAGAAACCATGTACGATGTTTTGCTTAAAAATACTATTATTTGCAAATTCCTTATCTAGATGAATAGGATTATTATCCATTGACAAATCAGCGAACGCTTTAACATCATCTTGCGAAAAAGACTTGACTATTTGGCATGACATGCCAATTGATAAATCCTCAAAACTCATACTCTTTGTATTTCAAAAACCACTCATAATCTCTAATATAGTCCCCCTCACTATATTTTTCAGACGCCAATACCAAGCACACCGCCCCCGACGAGAAATCATCTAACGTACGCCAAATTCCTGGAACAACCAGCAACCCTTGATAAGGACGATTCAACGCAAAGGTTTTCTTGCCTGTTCCATCATCCAAAGTCACAGAGAAGCTGCCACTAACCGCAACAATAAGTTGAAACAAAGCCTTATGTGCATGACCTCCACGACTTTCACCCCCAGGCACATCGTAAAGGTAATACACCCTTTTCACGTCAAATGGCACATCTATTCCGTTCCCGACAACCGTCAGATTCCCTTTTCGGTCGGAGTGATGCTTGTCAAGTTCCATAAGACGGCAATCAAACACTGTGGTTTTCATCGTTTCAATGCTTTAAATTCCTCATAGTCACGGATGTAATCCCTGGCATCATATCGGGTGGACGCTAGTACCATAGCCACAGAGTTGGTCGAAAAGTTCGTCATCTGCCTCCAAATCATCTTGGGGACATACAAGCCATAATAGGATCGGTTCAATTGAAAGGTCTGCACATTTCCTGCTCCATCGTCCAACACAACATCAAAGCTACCCGAGAGGGCAATGATAAATTCCTCCGTCACCCTATAAGCATGCCCACCGCGGTCTTCTCCTCCAGGCACATCATAAATCCAAAAAGTGCGTTCAATTTTGAAGGGAATGTGGCTTTCTTGCTCGACAAACGACAAGTTGCCACGAACATCCGAAATCTTCGGTAAAGAAACCAAACTGCAACTTTCTCTCATATTATCATTTCCATACTTTTGAAGGTAACCAATATAATGGTTTCCAAGAAACATGTTTGAGCATTTTCAGATTCAAAATCAGTAAAACCAGATAAACCCTCTCCGCTAAAGACAAATCTCTATTCATCATACCCACCAACTTGTTCTGGCGTGGAAGGCCTTTCAAATATGCAAGATTCCCTTCCTGTAGTCGGTGGCCCAAATGAATCCACTTTGCGACTCCCAAAAGCTGACATAAAAGATTGCGAGACTGGAGAAACAACTCTGTCCATTTGGGAAGCAATGCTGGAACAATCATTGCTGCATTCAAAACTACACTGTCGTTTGTCGCCACAACTTCATTCCAAATAGAATCTTTATATTGAACATAAACATACCCCGCATCATTAAGACAAACAATGTCGCCAAATTGAACATGGTAGTCCGTTATCAAGGTGTCGTCATAGTAACCTCCAAGCAACTCAGTCGGATCCACATGAACATATCTCCTATAAACAAAGGCATGGTCGACTTTCCAATAATTGGCAATATAATCTTCCGAAGACATGATATATCCGTTTTCAAAAGAATGAGGATTATCAAGCCAAGCATTGGCGGCTTCCTCTCCATCGCCCAACCGATAATTATTAGCCATACAACACGAGCAATCCGGCAGGGACTCAAGCAATTCCACTTGCTTCCTCAGCACTTCAGTCCCTTCACAAAAGAAATCATCTGCATCTATGTGTGCAAAATATTTTCCGCTTGAATTCCGATACGCATTGCACTGGTTCCATCCACAACGTTGGCATCGATTCACTGGCTGATAATCATTCGTATTACATTGTACAGCCTTAACCTGCACATATCGTTCTGAAAGAGACCTCGCTATTTCCCATGTCCCATCTGTGGAATAGTCATCACTAATGACAACCTCATACTCAAAAGGCAAAGGCTGTGATATAACACTATTCACACAGCGTTCCAATAAAGGCCCTTGGTTATGAGATGTTATTAAGACAGACAAAAGAGGCATTCTCCAACGTTGGTTAAATCATTCCTACATACTTCTTCAAAGCCGATAGCTCTTCCTTTAACCTAACTCACACCGTATCCATAAAGTTCTTCTGTACCTTGTTGAATATCAAGACACCTAAAGCTATCAGCACAAGCATAAATCCGAAGCTGTAGGCCAACCAGCCCCAGCCGATGAACTCGCCTGCTCCTAATGCTCCGTATTTGAATGTTTCCAAGACAGGTGTCACAGGATTGATGCGCATAAGGGTATATAAGTCGAAACCCGCCACAACCTTGCCCTTCACTTGGCTGAGCGGATACACAATAGGTGTGGCATACATCCATAAAGATACAATGAACGAAAAGAGAATCTGCAAGTCGCGGTATTTGGTGGTCATCGAGGAAATGACGATACCGAAGCCCAAGGCTAAACCAGCCAACATCACCACAAGCAATGGGAAGAGCAACAAGTACAAATTTGGACATGCGTCGCAACCGATAATAGCGTATACAATGTAAACTATGACAAACAGCCCAAATTGTATGCCGAATCGTACCAAATTGCCAATTACATTTTCTAAAGGCATAATGAGCCGAGGGAAATACACCTTGCCAAATATGCCCGCATTGTTGACAAATGTGTTGGAAGTCTTGTTCAAGCAATCCGAGAAATACTGCCACATGCAAGTACCAGCAAGGTAGAACAGCGGCTGTGGGATGCCGTCGGTGGGGATGCCCGCGATGCCGCCGAACACCACCATATACATGATTACTGTAATCATGGGCTGAATAATCCACCACAACGGGCCGAGGATGGTCTGCTTGTAGCTTGTGATAATGTCGCGCTTGACGAAAAGCGTCAACAAATCACGATAATCCCATATTTCTTTCAAATTCACCTCGAAAAGTTTGTTTCGAGGTTTGATGATTGTAGTCCAATTATCTTGCTTGGTTTGACTCATAAAGAATCCGATTGTTTATAAAGGGTATAGCTTCGCCAATTGACTCACATTCTAAAGAAGGAAACATCTGGTTTCCAATCACTTAAACAAAAAGGCACTGAGCTTTTGTAATTCATAAAAGCATCATCCATCGTATAGTGATAAAATCGGCTGCAAAGATACGTTATTTTTACAATATATTAAGCAATAATGTTTGCTAAATATTTCAAATTACATTTCTGCTGGCATAATTGCGGAATTGCATGACCATTTATCTTCTGCACATTTCCTTGACCCAGTACTTCAACCTGAACGAGCATCCCCTAACGGGTAATTGGGTTTCGATGAATCGTTTAACGGGACTGGAACCGAGCCATTTTTTATGCATATACCTTTCGTTTTTGTCAATCAAATTGCGAAATAGACCGAAGATTTGGCTGGCTAAGCTCGGAGCCGCCACGGGCAAATTGTCGTATTTGCCTATGAACACAGTGAGGTAGCTTTCCGTCTCTAGCCACGAAAGGACGTGCTTGCTTTCCCATTGGTCGGAACGGTCGTATCTGTATGATGCCCCGTCAACTATCTGTAATGTGGTGCCCAACCTGAAATAGTCGAGCACAAAGAGGCTGTCCTCGCCCAAGTGGAATCGCTCATCGAATCGGATTCCGTTATTTTCGATTAAGGTTCTTTTGAAGAAGAACGAACATCCGGTCCTAAAGGCGAAGGTGTGCATCATAGCCTGCATGAAACTCCAATAATGTTGCTCATCGACGATCTGTGGCTCGAAGCGCTCGCCCACTTGGCCATTGGCATAACACCAATTGCGGACATACAGGTCTGTTTCGCCGGAATAAGGCAAGTCGAAATAGCCGCTTTCTACGAAATCGTCGCTATCGATGAATGTGACCCATTCTCCTGAGGCATGATCCAACCCGACATTGCGAGCCGGGCTTACTCCACGATGCGCTTTGTGATACACATGAACACGACCGTCTTTTGCAGCATAAGCGTCACACAACGCCCCGCTTTCATCATTGCTGCCGTCGTCGATGAGAAGTAGCTCAAAATCAAGGAAATCTTGTCCCAGCACGCTTTCAACGCAGCGACCCAAGACCGAATCCGTGTTATAAACAGGTATGATAACTGACAATTTGCACATTCCAAACTATTATTTCTTTAATATCTTTTTGGCCAAGAAAGCAAGCATCACCTTGGCGACTGGCCAATCATAAATGTTGATGAGGGCAAAGCCAAAACACCACAAAAAACCCTTTTTCTTGTAGGCAACCACCAAACATGCGCTGGTCATCCGGCCTTTGCAAGGCAATTGATGTTGGGCATACATATTTTCACTTTTCAAGCCTTCTTTAAGTCTGACGCGCAGTTCTTCAGCCGTGCCACAGAAATCTTTCGTCAGTGATCCTTCACGGGATGTGACCGCATACCCGATCCTGTCGCTCACCTTGATGGCCTTGGCCTTACTTCCCACTTGAGCAGCAAAAAACAGGTCGTTGCTCCATCTCATTTCGCTGAAACGGATACCGTTTCGCTCAATGAATTCCCTTCTGACCATTCGGCACCATACCACAGGAACCATCGACCTAAATGACGTTTCGTCCATCTCGCCGTTCCGATAAGAAGCCATGAACTTGCTGTACCATTTCCTGTCCTCCACCTGTCGGGTAATGTCGCCAGAGAGGACATTGATGTAGTCGAAGAAGATGAGGTCTTCCTCTGCATCAACCATTTCGTCCAACAAATCATTGAAATCCTTTGTGAAAAAGTCGTCAGCATCGGCAAAAACAACCCAGCGGCCTTGTGCGCAATCCAAGCCTACGTTACGAGCGTAGCCTGCGCCCTTGCCTACTTTCGTCAGGAAGTATTGGTAATGTTCACCATTCCATTTCGGGAAATGGTCGAAATCCACCTTTTGAGGGTTGCTGTTATCGTCCACGACAATCACTTCCACATCGTCGCGCACGGGAATCGAGTCCAAGCAACGCTGTAGCAGGTCGGGGATGTCCTTGTGGGGGATGATGATGGAGTAGTTGGGCATCATATCAAGTGCGAGACACTTCGCCATATTTCATTTTCTTGTAAAGGAAAGTCGCCGTCCGCAGAAAAACACGGGGATGGAAGACATTGGCGACACAGAACCCCACGCAACGCCAGAAGCCTTTTTCCTGGTAGACATAATTCAGCCAAGGTCTCGACCTCGCATTATTCCCATATTGGGCTTTGAGCAAAGCATCGCATTTCATAGCTTCTGACAACCTTATCCGAAATGCGGCTGCCGTCGGACAATGGTTGGTAGAAAGCGAATCTTTTCGTGTGGTGACCACATAGCCGATAGTCCCACTCACCTCGAAGATTTTGGCAGCGCAACCGACTTGAACAGAAAAAAAGATATCGTTCCCACACTTCACTTCGCTGAAACAGATTTGGTTTTGCTCTAACAATTCCCTTTTAACGAGTTTACACCATGGAACAGGATAGAAATATCTTAAATCCATTTCCGACCTGCTTCCGTTCAAATATGCTGCCATGTATGCTCTATATTGAGTTCTTTCCTCAACTGTCTTGGTAGTATTCTCTGACAAAACATTGATGTAGTCGAAGAAAACGATGTCCTCCTCGGCATCCACCGTTTCGTCGAGCAAGCCGTTGAAATCCTCTGTGAAGAAATCGTCGGCATCGGCGAAAACAATCCATTGGCCTTGGACGTGGTCCAAGCCCACATTTCGGGCATATCCCGCTCCTTTACCTTCCTTGGTCAGGAAATACTGGTAATGCTTTCCCTTCCATTGAGGAAAATGTTCGAAGTCCACTTTCCGAGGGTCGCTATTGTCATCGACCACGATGACTTCCACATCGTCGCGCGGCGGAATCGAGTCCAAGCAGCGCTGAAGCAGGTCGGGAATATCTTTGTGCGGGATGATGATGGAATAGTTAATCATTTAAAATTCCGTTTTATCAGGCCTTTTTTCCACGATACGCTTGCTGAGTTTCATTTGCTCCAATACCTTTTGTGCATCAACCAATTCTGGAAAAAGCGCAAGGTCTATTGCAAGGTTCTCTGAACACTCGAAAAACCTTACCTGATGATAGATTGCTTCTTTCTCAACTGAGCTGGCATGCGTTAATGCGAAGTTTCTCACGCCATCGTTTGGCGGCATGATACAAAGGTTTTGCCCAAGGAATCGTGTTGATGAAAGATAGGATTTTTCTTTTCTTATTGTTATTGTTTATTCGACTGATTTTCTTTATATCGCGCACCAAAGGACGAGGAAGCTGAGAGTGGTCTTCTTTTAAACGCAGGGCTTCCGCCTCACGATACAGCCGGCTCAAATCTTTTTCCGCTGCATTTGAACATTCGGGATGCCTTTTGATGAAATCAACCCATTCTTGTATCGTTTCCACATAGTTCTCAACCTGAGGCGTTTCCCATGGCAATTTAAATGGTCGATTAGCCAAAGCGACCCGGTAGTCACACAAGACACAGACAATGAAAGACACGCTTTTCAGTTTCTCCAACTGTGGAAAACGAAGCATTTGCTCGCGAAGGTCGATTATAAAACGATTGGCTGCCTCTCTACATTCCTGTCTTTTGCTCAAATAGTTACACAGCCTTATGTCATAATGCACCCGGTCTACCACGTACCAAGAAGCATCATCCTCATCCGTCATGCTATCCACCACATAATCCATCTGCTCCTGAAAACCATGAAGCATTCTTTCCAAGGTATGAGAGTCTTTGTCGTGCATCAGCGAGTCGTTTCTTTCGCAAAAATAGTATTCGGCATTCTCCTCGAAATCGAAACGTTCGGCTCTGTGGCAAACCTTCAAAAGGAATGTAGTGTCTTGTGCCCTGCGTGAAGTGCCATAACGGATAGAGTTTTCCATAAGAAAAGCACGACGGTAAAGAGCACTTTGATGCTGGTAAGAAAACAGACGGAAAAGAGGCTTACCCAATTGTATGCCTTCACGAATCCTATCGTTAAGCTCTATATGATTCGCCGTGGTTCCATCTTCTTTTATATAACAAATTCTACCTTTCACTATATCCAACTTGACTGCAATAGCCTTGACAAACAAACGCTCTAAAAAAGCAACATCGACATAGTCGTCTGCATCGACAAAAGCGAGGTATGCTCCGCGTGCCACTTCAATTCCGACATTCCTTGACAAACCAGCACCGACATTCTCTGGATTGGTGATGATGCGAATGCGTGGGTCTTCATCAGCAGCCGAACGGATCACTCCCATCGTGCCGTCTGTTCCGCAATCGTCCACAAAAACAATCTCGATGTCCTTAAGGGTCTGGCCACGAAGCGAATCAACGCACCTTTTTATGGTCGACCTTGAATTCCATACAGGAACAATGACGGAAACTTTAGGAAGAACAGATTGTGTCTGGTTCATTTCATTTATTTAAGCTCATAAGCCTCTTTTGTTCTTGCCTCTTCTCGGCGATGAATTTCTGTGCGTCGGTTGGCGACCTAAACTTGGGAATGCGCTGATTAACACTGCATCCGCACATGGCTTTCGTACAAACCACTCCATGTATCCAATCTTCGCGCAAAAAAGGATTCTCCTCAAAAATATTGCAAATAGGTCTGTCGATAGCGCAATTCATACCTTTCACACTCCCATCCACTCCTATTTTGACAATGCTTGTCCCAGCACAGCAAGTCAGCCCCGTGTAAACTCTTCCCGTCAACTCTTTAAGTTTGGAATCGGAAAGCCGTTCATAGCTCACAATAGAATCGTTTACATTTCGCTGAACGAAGAACAGCCATCCAAAATTCTCTTGTGCATCTCTTGGCCATTTTGGACCATCTGCGCTCACTTTTTCAAACTGTTTCTTTATCTTTTCCGCACAGTTGAAATGCTCCTGAGTGTAACGGCTGTCAAATCGATCAAATTGTGGACCTTCTCTCAATATACTTGGGGACATCTTAAACGAAAAATCCCTTCTAAGGTCGCACAAGGCATCTGCCATGTATATCGTTTTTTCAATCAATTCCGGATGGAACATGAGGGACAATTGCAAACGCGTCCGTGACGAATATCGTTTCACCAATTCTACAACTCTTTCAACATTCACATATTCCAAATGGATGGAAATATACAATTTCATATTGACCTGCTCACCTGCCTTTAAGATAGTTTCCATCTGGCTTTCGCTAAACGAGCCATTCGTGGTAATTTCCAACTGTTCCAAACGGTCACCGAGATATTTGCATAGCAATGTGATGATTTCCGCAAGGTGAGGATGGGTTGTCGGTTCACCACCAATCAAATTCACTTGATAGCCAGGCCGATTAGCCGAGGCAATGTGTTGGATGGCCGATTCAGCCTGTTCGACGGTGCAGAAAACTTTTTTGTATTCATTGCCTGCCTGAAAGCAATAGGAGCATCTGAAATTACAATACGAGGTCAAATGCCAATCAATCCTTAATGGCATGTTCTGAAAACATTCAGGCGAACCTTGCCTGATGATGGATTGCTTCTTCCTCAAATGAGCATACAAACACTGGTGACGAATGTCCTTGTGCCATCGTTTGGCGGCATGATAAAAAGGTTTTACCAAGGGAATCTTGGCGATGAAAGTTCGGATCGTTTGCTTCATATTGTTTTTGTTTTTTCGACAAATTATCTTTACATCGCGAACCAAAGAAGGAGGCATATGCGAGTTGTCGCTAAGGCACAAGAGCTCCGCCTCACGATACAATCGAAGCAAATCTTTTTCCGCTGCATTTGAACATTCTGGATGTCTTTTGACGAAATCAACCCATTCTTGTATCGTTCCCATATAGTGCTCGACCATAAGATCTGCCCAAGGCAATTTGAAAGGCCGATGTGCCAAAGCAACACCGTAGTCGCACAAGACACTGGCGATGAAAGACTCACTCTTCAGTTTTTCCAACTGCGGAAAGCGAAGTACTTGCTCGCGAAAGTCGTTTGTAAAACGATTGGCTGCCTCTCTACAGTCCTCTTTCTTGCTCAAATAATTACATAACTTAAGGTAATAGTGCACCTTTTTTGACACATATTCGGAAGCATAGTATTCATCCGCCATGTTGTCAACAATATAATCCATCTGCTCTTGAAAACCGTGAAGTTTTCTTTCCAAGTCAAGAGGTTCAAAGTGGTGCATGAGCGAATTGCTCTGTTCGCAGAAATAGTATTCGGCGGAATCCGCGAGATTAAAACGTTCCACCTTGCTGCAAGACTTTAAAAGGAACGTGCTGTCTTCAGCTTGTCGTGAACTACCATAGCGGATAGAGTTGTCAAAAAGAAAAGCCCGACGGTAAAGGGCAGTTTGATGCTCGTAACGAAACAAACAGAAAAGAGACTTGCCCAATTGAATACCTTCTCGAATTCTATCATTAAGTTCTGAATAATCCGCTTTGATTCCGTCTTCCTTGACATAACAAAGTCTTCCTTTCACAATGTCCAAGTGGTTGGAAGTGGCTTTTGCGAACAAATGCTCCAGAAAAGCAATATCCACATAATCGTCAGCATCGACAAAGGAGAGGTACGCTCCACGTGATGCTTCAATGCCTACATTCCTAGACGGGCCTGGCCCGACATTCTCTGCATTAGTGATGATACGGATGCGTGGGTCTTCCGCTGCACATGCCCGAACAATGTCCATTGCACCATCCGTGTTGCGGTCGTCCACAAAAATCATCTCGATATCCTCAAGCGTCTGGCTTCGCAACGATTTCACGCAGCGGCTGATGCTTGACCCGGGATTCCACACGGGGACAATGATGGAAACCTTGGGAGAAATCTCGTTACTCATCATTCTTCCTAATACTCGTTCATCAGTTTCTTTTGTTCCAGTCTCTTCTTTTCAATGAATTTTTGAGCGTCGGTGGGCGACCTGAACTTCGGAACGCGGAAATCAACACCGCATCCGCACATGGTTTTCGTACAAATAACACTATGTATCCAGTCTTCATGCAAAAAAGGATTCTCCTCAAAAATATTGAGCACTGGCCTATCGAGAGAACAAATCAGGCCTCTCACTCTTCCATCTGTACCTATTTTAACAATGTTTGTCCCTGCACAGCAAGTCATACCCGTAAAATGTCTTCCCGTCAAATTCTCAAGTTCAGAACGTAGAATCCGTTCATAGTTGTCGACAAAACCATTCACATCTCGCTCTACGATGAACTCCCATCCAATGTTTTTGTGTTGGTTTTTTAGCCTCTTTGAGCCTTCAGCATCAGCTATGCCGAACCTCTCCCTAATTTTTTCCGCACATTTGAAATGCTCCTGCGTATATCGACTGTCATACTTGTCGAACTTCGGCGGCTCTCTCAACATGGTGACAAACATATTAAACGGATAATCTCTTCTAAGGTCGCACAAGGCATCTACCACAGACATTGCCTTATCTACCAATTCCGGATGGAACATAAGGGCTATTTGCAGGCGCGTCCGCGACGAATACCGTTTCACCAATTCAACAACATGTTCCACATTCAGATATTCCAAATGGACGGAAATGGTCAAGTTCACATTGGCGAGTTCTCCTGCCATTAAAATGGCTTTCATCTGGTTTTCACTAAACGAACCATTTGTGGTAATTTGCAACATTTCCAAACGATCGCCGAGATATTGGCACAGCAACATGATAATTTCATCAAGGTGGGGATGGGTGGTCGGTTCGCCACCTATCAAATTAACTTGATAAGACGGCCGATTGGACGAAGCTAGGTGTTTGATGGTCGTCTCGGCCTGTTCAAGGGTACAAAAATCTTTTTTGTATTCAGTGCCTGCATTAAAGCAATAAGAACATCTGAAATTACAATACGATGTGACATCCCAACTAACACGAAGCGGCAATCCTTCAAAACATTCGGGAGAACCTTGCCGGATAATGGGTTGTGTTTTTCTCAATTGGTCTTGCTCACGCCACCTGCGTAATTCCTCATGCCTATTTTTAATGGCACGATACAATAGTTTTGTCATCGGAATCTTGGCAATAAAATTTCGGATTGTTTGTTTCAAATTGCTGTTTATCATATTGTTAATGACAATTCTAACACTCGCGCATGAGTTTCTTCTGCTCCAGCCTTTTCTTTGCGATGAATTTTTCGGCCTCGGCTGGAGACTTAAACTTGGGAATGCAGTAATTCGTACGGCATCCACACATGGCTTTCGTGCAAAAAACACCATACATCCAGTCTTCTCGCAAAAAAGGATTCTCCTCAAAAATGTTACAATTATGATGGGCGAGATGGTCGAGTACACAGACCATGCCTTTCACCCTTCCATCCACTTCAATACGGATAATATTTGCTCCCGCGCTACAAGTCATACCAGTGAAGACACATCCCGTCAATTCCTTGAGTTCGGATTCAGAAATCCGCTTATGGCTCTCAACAACACCTCTCACATTTCTTTCCATCAAGAATTCCCCTTCCGTAGATTTTGGATAGGCTTTTGTCCATTGGGGTCCTTCTATAGCTACTTCATCGAATTTCTTTTTCGTTTTCTCCGCCCACTCAAATTGCTCTTGAGTATATCGACGGTCATACTTGTCAAAAGTTGGCCATCCTTCTCTCAGCAACCCCACTTCCATACAAAAAAAATAGTCCTTACGAAGGTTGCACAAGATATCGGTCATCGCCTCTATTTTCTCGAACAAATCGGGTTGGAACATAACTCTCATCTCCAAATATGTCCGATTCGAAAAGCGTTCCACCAATTCTACAACTCGTTCCACATTCAAATATTCCAAATGAATGGAAATAGACAATTTCACATTGACTTGCTCTCCCACCTTTAAAATGGATTCTATCTGACTTTCACTAAACGAACCATTCGAGGTAATTTGCAGCACTTCCAAACGGTTGCCAATATGTTCATGAAAGAGGGAAATGATTTCGGCCAAATGAGGATGGGTTGTCGGCTCACCGCCCAACAATTCCACCTGATAACTTGGTCGGTTGGCAGAAGCAAGATGCTTAATGGTTGTTTCGGCCTGTTCGAGCGTGCAAAAATCCTTTTTGTATCCTTTTCTTGCATTAAAGCAATAAGAGCATCTAATATTACAGTTCGATGTTAGCAACCAAACAACTTTAATAGGCAAGCCTTCGAAGCACTCAGGTGAGCCTTGCCGGATGAGGGGCTGTTTTTTTCTCAATTGGTCATGCGCACACTGCATACGTTGCTCCTCTCGCCTATGTTTAATGGCCTTATACAATGGTTTTGCCAAAGGGATTTTGACGATAAAAGATCGGATTATTTGTTTCATATAAAAAATTTAGTAAAAATTATTCTTGCCAATTTTTTAAGACCGTGTTTCATAAATCCAAAGGAGGAAACCTTGTGGTTAATAGTATTTTTTTTTATTGCCTCCTTGTATGCCAGTTTCCATTCATCTATTTCAGTCTTTAACAAAATGGATTCAGCTTGACTTATTTTAATCTCAGTCTTACGAAGAAAAGTCTTATAGCCTTCAAAAAAAATGGGCTCGCAATTCGGGTGATTAGCCACAAATGACTGCCAGTTATTAAGACTTTTCATATAGATTGGAATGCCATGATAGATAATATGACTATCTGTATTCAACGGCACACCATATTTAACAAACCCACATATTACAGCATCTGATCCCGCCAGACTATCTATATCCGGAATATTGAGCAACTGCTGTTGAAAAGTATGGATAGCCCTTGTCGTTTCGTCATCAGATGTGTCGGCAGGATAGGCGGTGAAGACTCTTGCGGCAATGTGAGCGGTTTCCTTTATTCTCAGATAATCATATTCGTTTAGTTCGGACGGAGCATCAGGCAGTGAGAGATATCCAAGTTGCCTTTCCAAGTCACGGGAAGGCCTTGTTAGCCAATAGTTCTTCCGCAATCCGAATTTGTTATCCAATTCTATAAAATCGGACACCCAACGCTTCAGTCGCTGCACAGAATCTTTATCAAAACAATCTTGAAATTTTTCCTTATATTTCTTGACAAGCAGGTTTTTATGATTTTGATTCGGCATTAATGTGGCGAGTGCGGTTCCCTGCGTACCAGGCAATCTGTGATATGGTTCGCTTTTAACAGACACCACCAATGTATTATTCAACATTTCTCCCACTTTAAGTAGCAAATCATCACCGAATGTCCTGCCATTTACAGTGCAAGTTTCAAGTATAAAATCTTTGTCAAAAATTTTTTCGTTCACAGAATGAGGCGGATAAAGAACACCGCCAACACCAACTGCATGTAAGAGCATGGAAGGTTCAGAAAAGAATTGAAAATCAAAAAGCCACTCATTCATCGGTAACGGATTGAGGTCGGAATCGAACAAAACAAGAGACGCGGTTCTTGCCACAACAGCATATGGAAAACGAACATGTCCTTCCATAAGCATCTTTAACGTATTTTGATGATAAAAAGTGTCATCATCAACCGTTACAATAATATCTTCTGGATATTCCTGCATGGCATAGAAATACTTTTTGTGAGATCCGAGATTATCACACCAACGCAAAGTTATTTTTTTTGCAGCTATATCCTCTTGCAATGAAAGGGGCAAGTCCGCTTCTCTTTGCGGAAACTCATCTTTCGCAAGCCAAAGCAGAATTCTATCGGGTTGCATACTTTGCGCATACAAGCTTTTCAACACCATCGGAACCACATGGATGCGGGCTGGGTATGAAGTGAAGGAAACTATCAGCAATGGCTTCTTATCGTCTTGATTATTCATACAAAACACATTTTTATACTCATCTTGCTATTAGCCTTCATTTTCCCAAGATATGTCATAATCCAAAAAAGTATGTCCTACGAAAGACACACCTTTAAGAGGCACTTTCCCAGTTCCAAAATAGTCATGGTACACAACCTCCAATTGAGCGGCATCGAAGATTTCGTCAACGGCTTGGCTATCCACACTCGCGTATAGTTTTAATTGGTAAACACCCTCTGTAAGCATCAGTTTAGGAATGCGGAACCGAATGGTCGAAGAATTGGTGTCTATTTTATTCACAAACATAGAAGAACTCAGCCAAGCCACGACTTGCTTGGTGGAAGAAGACATTATTGATACCGTAATCCTCGATTTGTTGCAAACATTCAATTTGTCGGTCGCTTGATAACCCACTTCTATGATACACTCCTCACCTACTTCAAAAATGCTTCGCTCCACCCCACTCTTGCTCAATAAGTGGATGTGCTGGAATTTCAAAGCACCATTTCCACCCCTTACTGTTGCTTGAGGAAAGGCAGCATCCAACTCTAATACTTGATTTCTCATTAAATAGTGGTCGATGGCTCCGTCGATGTTTCCGAGGTAATCCATTCTTCCGTTCTTTAGCACAACACCTGTCTTACACAGCTTTCTGGCACTCACATGTTGTGGCTCACAAACAACACCGTGCGGTCTTTTGCTAGGCTCAGTTCCTGCATTTTGTTGATGGCCTTCTCCCGAAATTCGATATCGCCTACGACAAGCACCTCATCCACGACAAGGATGTCGGGGTTCAAATGGGATGCCACTGAAAAGCCTAAACGTGTTTTCTTTCCCGAACTATAGCACTAATCGGCGTGTCAATAAACCGTTCAAAACCGGAGAAATCGATGATTTCGTCCAATCTCCTTTCGATTTCCTGCCTCCTCATGCCGAGAATGGCACCATTGAGGAAGATGTTTTCGCGGCCTGTCATGTCTAGATTGAAGCCCGTACCACCTCCAAAAGGGAGCCGATGCGCCCCACAGCCTTGATGGTTCCCGTGGTTGGTGAAGTGATTTGGGAAAGGATTTCTCGCAAGGAGCTCTTTCCTACGCGGTACTTGCCGATGATGCACACCACATCGCCTTGCTCCACCATGAAACTGATGTCTTTCAAAGCCCACACATACTCGCTTTCACCCTTGGCTTTGAGGTCGTTGGTTTTATCGATGGTGAGGAGCGGGTCTTCCCTGCGAAGCACCTTCATCGTCCACCAACGCTGTAACTCCAACGATAAATACTGGGAATTCACCTTGCCCAAGTGGTACAACTTGCTGACGTTGCTGAATTCTATTGCTGTCGGCATATTCTCAATCTTCCACTTATTACCTTAATTTCCTACACAAACAGAATTGTATACCAAAAAGGGTATAGCTTCGCAATCTGACTCACACTATACAACAAAAATCATTTGATTATCAATCGTATAACAGCAAATCATCAACATCCAATTCCTACTTGATTTCCACCGAAATGGACTTGCGTTCTAAAAAACTTTGCAAAAATATAGGTTTTTCGGATAGAAAAGACTTTGCAGCGATAAAAAAGATTATTTCGACCTTTTCCCCTTAAACAGAATATTCTCAAAAACTCCGATAAAATACCGCCAATCGGTGCGGAAGGGGTGCTCCAGGTAGGCCTCAAGATACTTTCTTTCGCTCTCTTGGATTTCTTCGAGTGTTTCTGGCATGTCAACATAGAACGGGGGCAGCAATCCTGGTTTCGTTTTTATCCTAAGTTGCTGTATTTCTTTGGTATACAGATTGAAATACTGCTGGCTCAGCGGCCTCACACCCACCAATTTCATCTGGCCTTTCAGCAAATTGATGAACATGGGCAACTCGTCGAGCCAAGTCTTGCGAAGGAAACGGCCCCATTCGGTAATGCGATAATCGTCATTGAATTTGCCGCCCACATCCAAGTCGTTGTTCTCGTAAATATAGGTCTGCAAATACTCAGAATAGGCGTACATAGTCCTGAACTTGAACACATTGAACGGTTTCCCGTCCTTGCCAATCCTCCGCAACTTTATCAAAGTACCATACTCATGGTGCTCGGTGCTGGGCTGGCGCTTCTTTTGGGAAATCACGCAATAGCGGTCATGGATATATTGCTCGCTAACCACTTCAAAACCACAATAATACAATCTCCCCAACACTTCAGGACGTGGAAACACTTTCCTTACTTTCTTTGTGCAAAAATAATAAAACCGTCTGGTCAGAGACAATTTAGGACACACTCTATGCCAAAGAAAATCAAAGAAATAAATAATATAAGCAATGATTTTCGGATACTTGCTGAAAATCTGGGCGCGATGCTTCTGGGCTGTGTCGAAGGCGCAGACGAAGTAGCCATCTTGCTTCATTTTCGCATTGGCCTCACGCAAATACTGGTTCAGAAAACGGATGGCGTTCAAATGTTCTTTCGAAAACAACACGGTGGCCTCGCCATCGGGCACAGCCCATGTCTTTTCCGCAAAGTCATTCAGCCATTTCGAGCGTTCGGGGCTTCGAGGTGTTTCGGCAACGGCAATCAATTCGCGAAGTTGCTCAGGGGCTTGGTCAAACTCAAAACGGGGCGCATGTTGTGTTTCCTTCACGGCAAGGTATTCCATCACCTCGTCGTAATTGTCGCGAGCAATCATGTGGCTAAAGAAAGACCTCAGACCCATGTCAATCAAAGAATTACTTCGTAAGATAATTGCAAACTGCCTCACAAATCATGTCCTGATCCTTTTCGGTAAGGTAAGGATGAATCGGCAGGGAAATCACCGTGTCGGCCAATTGGTCGGAAATAGGGCAAAGATTATCGTTGATATTCAAGTAGTTGAATGCCGTCTGACGGTGCATCGGAATGGGATAATAGATGGCCGTCGGGATGTCGAGAGCCTTCAAAGCGGCCTGCAAGCCGTTTCTAACTTCCTTGTTTTCAACCTGAAGCGTGTATTGTGCCCAACTGGAATAAAAACCTTCTGGAACAATCGGAGTCTTCACGATGTCCTTCAACTTCTCCGTATATCGCGCCGACACCTTATTAATATCTACCAACTCATGCTCGGCAAAAGCCTTCAACTTGACCAACAAAACCGCAGCCTGAATGCTGTCCATGCGGGAGTTCATTCCGATTCGGACATTGTCGTAACGGTCGCTGCCTTTGCCGTGGATGTGGTAGGACTCAATCAACGCGGCCCACTCGTCGTTGTCGGTGAACACCGCGCCGCCGTCGCCATAGCAGCCCACAGGTTTGGCGGGGAAGAACGAAGTGGTTGAAATGTCACCAAAAGTGCAGGCTTTTTGCTCGCCAATACGACCACCAAAACCTTGGGCACCATCTTCAAGCACATAAAGATTGTATTTCTCAGCAATCATGCGAATGGCCTTGAAATCGGCAGGCAGGCCAAACAAGTCGACGGCGATAATCACTCGCGGCTTGAGTTTTCCGGCTTTCAAAGTCTGCTCGATTTTGCGCTCGAGGTCGGCCACACATATATTAAAGGTGTCGCGGTCGACATCCACGAAAACGGGGGTCGCGCCTTGCATGGCAATCACTTCAGCAGAAGCAAAGAAAGTAAAACTTGGCACAAACACGGCATCGCCTTCTTTCACATCCCACGCTTTCAGGGCGAGGAGCAAGGCATCAGTGCCACTATTGCAAGCTACGCAATGCTTCGCGCCCACATACTCGGCGAAAGCTGTTTCCATCTCCTTGATTTTCGGGCCCATGACAAAGGCACCCGAAGCGACCACATCCAAAATGGCCTTGTCCATTTCGTCCTTCAGGACAGTATATTGTGTTATTAAATCCCTGAATTGCATAGTTTTATAGTATTTTGGCCAATTGACCGTCAGTTTCTTTATACACTCGACCGCAGTCACAATGCAAAGTGGCGTTGAGGCGTTTTCCGCACTCGCAAACCCAACCGATTTGCTTGGCGGGAACACCAGCCATCAGCGCATAAGGCTTTACATCCTTGGTCACCACGGCTCCAGCGGCGATGAGGGCACTCATGCCGACCGTATGTCCGCAGACCACCGTGCAATTGGCACCCAACGAGGCACCTTCGCAAATCTTGGTCTTGGCATACACGCCATGCACTGGAAAATGCGACCTTGGCGTAGTCACATTGGTGAAAACGCAACTCGGTCCGCAAAACACATTGTCCTCAATTTCAACGCCTTCGTAAATCGAAACATTGTTTTGGATGCGCACGCCGTTGCCAATCTTGACATTGTTGCCCACATTCACGTTTTGACCTAAAGAGCAGTTTTCGCCGATCACGGCACCCGACTGCACATGGCAGAAATGCCAAATCTTTGTGCCTTTGCCAATGCTCACATTGTCATCAACATAACTGCTATCATGTATAAAATAATCGTTCATCTTTCTATAATTCAATTGTTTACAAAATCCAACCCGAGGCAAGCACATCCGCAATGTGTATCACCTTGATAGGCAGGTTCTCCTTCTCGATGTATGCCTTTTGGTGCATGAGGCAAGTCATGTCGGTCGAAACGATGTATTCCGCGCCCGTGTTCAGGGCATTCCTGACCTTATGATAGGCCATGCCCATAGCCAACGTTTCCTGTTGCACCTGCAAGGAAAAGTCGGCACCACAGCACATATCGGTCTGTTTCATCTCCACCAATTCCAATCCTCTCACCTTCGAGAGCAACTGTCGAGCCTCCTTGCCCAAACCCAAGCCGCGCAAGGCACTGCAACTGTCGTGGAAAGTCACCTTGTGCGGAAACTCAGCCCCGAAATCATCAAACTTCAACTGGTTGACCAAAAAATCAGTCAATTCGTAGATATTGGCCACCATTCGCTTGAAATTCAAGTGGTTGGCAGTATTGAAAAACAACTCAGGATAGTGTTTCCTGATGTAATGCACACAGGCGGCAGAAGGAGCCACCACGGGGCCATCGTATGAAAAATCGTTCAAGAACTTGTCGCCCAACTCCTTGGCTTCCTCCAGAAAACCAGCATGATATGCGAAGCGACCACAACAGGTTTGGTCTGGATTGTACTCCACTTCCACTCCAGTACGCTGCAAAACCTTCATGGTATCGGCAGCCACTTGAGGATAGAACTGGTCAATAATGCAGGGTACAAATAATTCGACTTTCATAATGACACAAAAAATCGTGCAAAATTACGAAAAATATCCTTACATTATTAAAAACACATGTTTTTTTAAAAAAGAAACGTCTGACCAAAAGCGAGGATAGGATTTTTTAACCACTTCGGGATGGTCGAAAGTGACCGATCCAAACTTCATCGCCAAGGGTGCCAAAGCCATCACAATGCGGTGGTCGTTGTGGGCACAAAAATGCACGGGCTGACGACCCAATTTTGCCAATTCCGCTTGCATAGCTCCAACCCTATCCGATTCCTTAAGATGCAGATTATCAAGGCCTAAAAACTCAGCTACAACACCCAATCCAGCACAAGTGGCGGCGAGCGTTGGATAAAGGTCGGGATGGGCAGAGAAATCGAACTGCAAAGGGCGTTTTTCGAAAGGGATTTTTCTCAGGATTATGGCCTCTTTTTCAACAAAAGTACCAACTCCAAACTGCTTCATCCAATCCACAATGACCGCATCGCCCTGAAGTGAGGGCAACGACAAGCCCCGCAACCGAATCTCACATTCATCGGACAAAGCCGCCATCTCGTACCAATACGAAGCCGCGCTCCAATCGGCTTCAACTGTAAAACTCTTTGATTGATAAGGTTTTGGTTTGACAAAAATAGTTCTTTCATCTCGTTCCACATCAGCCCCGAAATGCCTCATCATGGTCAAAGTCATTTCGAGGTATGGCAAGGAACTCAGTTCGCCAAGTAGTTCAATTTCAAGACCTTGCGCCCACATTGGAGCGGCCAAAAGTAAAGACGAGGCAAACTGACTGCTTTGGTGCATCTCAATTTGGACTTTTCCGCCCTCAATTGGCTTTCCTACGATTCGCAAAGGCAAACATTTATCTTTTTCAACATATTGAATATCAGAACCTAATCCTCTCAAAGCCTCGACAAGTGGCGCGACAGGCCGTTGTTTCATACGTTCCGTTCCCGTCAAAATCCACTCGCCTTCGCGACAAGCCAAAAAAGTGGTCAGAAAACGCGCCGAAGTGCCGCAGTCGGCAATGTCGATGACGGCTTTGTTTTGCTGGATTTCGCGCAAGGCATTGGACAAAACAAATGTATCATTTGAATCCGAAAGGTTCTGGAAATCAGGAGCGAATCCGCCATACGCGGCAATCATCAAGGCGCGGTTGCTTTCGCTCTTGCTGGCGGGCAGTTGGATGTCGCAGTGCAGTTTCATTGGCTTGACAACTTACTGATTACATATTCTAAAGCCTCTTTGACTGTGACGCTAGGAAGCGTCACCTCCAAAACGGGCTTTCCAACCGCCTCAAGCAGAACAAATTGCGGCTTTTCGTCTTTGTTTTTTTTGTCGTGGACGAGATAGCCCAAAATCGGTTCAATGTCACTTTCCGAAAAGCTGATTTCCGTTTCCGAAAGCAGCATAGGCAACTGTTTTTCAAAATTTTGCAACACTTTTTCATCCAATCCCAACTGTCTCACCGAAAGCCATAATGCACCCAACATTCCCAAAGCCACCGATTCGCCATGCAACAATGGGTAATCCGTTGTCAGGCAATGGCTTTCAATGGCGTGGCCCAAAGTGTGACCAAAATTCAGCACTTTGCGCAAGCCTTTTTCCGTCGGGTCTTGCATCACAATTTCGCGCTTGATTTCGCCACAATGAGTGATGTATTGCTGATAGTTTTCCAAATTGACATTCAACAAATTGGAATCAGCGATAAAGCCATATTTCAGCATTTCCGCTAAGCCTGAACATATTTCCCTTTGAGGCAAAGTCTCAAAAAAAACAGGGTCGATAATCACTTCTTCCGCCTCCGCGAAAGTGCCGATTTGGTTCTTGCTACCCCCAAAATCAATGCCCGTCTTCCCTCCTATTGCCGCATCCACCATCGCGAGCAAAGTCGTCGGAACATTGACGAACTTGATGCCGCGCTTGTATGTTGAGGCTGCAAAACCGCCCAAGTCAGTAATCACACCACCTCCAAGGTTGATTAACAATGCGTTACGGTCGGCATGATGTTTCATCAGGGTTTTCCAAATCCGCTGGACGGTTTGCAAGTTTTTGTGCTGCTCGCCCGCTTTGATGACGATTTCAACGGCGTTTTTGCAGTTTAACCAATACTCTATTTCTGGCAACCAAAACTGGGCCACGTTTTCATCGGTGAGAATGAAAACTTTTGAGGTTTTGTCAAAGATTTGTTTCAGTTTATCGTTCATTTCCAGCCCATTAAATATGGATAAATGCTTCCGTATGTTCTACCTGATTCCTCTTCAGTGTTCCAATTCAGAATCTCACCTTTGCCATTACAGACCAATCTAACAGGAACATAATTCACTCGTTTATAATCTTTTAGAAGTTTTTTACATTCACTATTGAAGAAAACTTTGTCGAAAAAGCCTTGCCGTGATGCCTTGCTGAACAAAAACACATTGTCATTGAGTCCCTTCAAACCCATGACCTCCTCCAACTCGCCGATACAAACCACAACAACCGCCTTTGTTTCAGAGGCATTGCCGAGATAAGGCTTCAAGTTATTCTCAAAATCGCTCTGCCCAGCCTGGCACCACGAAGTCATGAAATAGAGAATCGTCGTGTCGTGCGAGGCAATCACTCCAGCAACTTCTTGTCTGTTGTATTCAGCAAAATTCTGATTATCAACTAAATAACAGGAAGGCAACAAAAACATCATCAAAACTCCGAACACAAAAGACAATTTTCTCATAATCAATCGTTTATCAGTTCACACTTGATGATTCTTTCGTCATCCGTTTCGCCATGCTGGATTTCAACACGAATATACTTTTCTGGCAGCAGCGATTCAATCATTTCAGGCCACTCGATGAGGCAGAGATTGCCACTGTCAAAATAGTTCTCGAAGCCGATATCGTAGGCTTCCTCCAGTTTCTTAATTCGGTAAAAATCAAAATGATAGACCGACTCGCCTTCCTCGGTGACATATTCATTGACAATGGCGAAAGTCGGGCTGTTCACCTCGTCGGTGACACCCATTTTGTGGCAAAGGTTCTTGATGAGCGTGGTCTTACCTGCGCCCATTGCGCCATAAAATGCGATGATGTCGGCTTCGTCACGCAGGGAAATCAGATATTCGGAAACCTCAGTCAAAGCCTCCACGCTGTTGATATGGAATTCTTTGGAATTCATTGCTATGTATTTTCCCGCAAAAATACGCTTTTTTTGTTTCACGCAGAATACGCTAAAATCGCAGAACTTATCGAACACAAATTTTTCGTCGCTTCGCGCTTCATATAATTCTGCAAATTCTGCGTGCCAAAAAATCACTTCGCCGTGAGATGCGTCACCGGAATCAGCATTTCGCTCATCGAGATGCCGCCGTGCTGGAAGGTGTTGCGGTAGTAACTGACGTAATAGTTGTAGTTGTTCGGGTAGGCGAAGAAGTCGCTTTCCCCGGCGAAAACGTAGGTCGTGCTCAAGTTCACCTTCGGCAAGAAAATCTTCTCGGGGTCTTTCACCTCGAAGACTTCTTTCGGGTTGTATTTCAGGTTCTTGCCATATTTGTAGCGTAAATTGGTGTTCACCTCGCGGTCGCCAAGGATGCGGACGGGTTTTTCAACGTAAGTGGAGCCGTGGTCGGTGGTGATGATCATGTCGCAGCCCTTTTCCGCGATGAAGCGCATCATGTCGAAAAGGCTGGAATGTTCAAACCACGAGTACATCAACGAGCGGTAGGCTTCCTCGTCGTCGGCCAGTTCACGGATGATTTCCATCTCCGTGCGGGCATGAGAGAGCATATCCACAAAGTTGTAAACGATGACATTCAGCTTGTTAGGCATCAGGTTGGCCATTTGCTCATAGAGTTTCTTGCCCGCCTGCAAATTCAACACCTTATTATAAGAGTACTTGATGTTCTTGCCGAAGCGCTTCAGTTGCTCGCCAAGCAGTTCGCCTTCGTATTGGTTCTTCGTGCCTTCGTCTTCCTCATCGACCCACCATTTAGGATAGCGGCGGCGGATTTCCAAGGGCATCAATCCGGCGAAAAGGGAATTGCGAGCGTATTGCGTCGTGGTGGGCAGTATACTGTAATACACATCGTCGGCCTCCACGCGGAAATGGTTCTCAATCAGCGGCTGGATGGCCTTCCATTGGTCGTAACGCAGGTTGTCTATCACAATGAAAAACAGCGGCTTGTCGCTATCATCAAGGCGCGGAATCACCTTGTCGCGCACCACGGTATGCGACATGACGGGCTTCTCAGAGCGACCTTGAATCCAGTCGATGTAATTCCGCTCGATGTAGCGCGTGAACTGCGTGTTGGCCTCCTGTTTTTGGTCGGCGAGGATGGTTTTGATGCCTTCGTCGGTGGATTTTTGCAGTTCCAACTCCCAGCGCACCAAGTTCTTATACAAATCAACCCACTCTTCGAAGTTGAGGTTGTTGTTGAGGTCCATGCTGATTTTGCGGAACTCCTGCTGGTAGCCCATCGTCGATTTCTCGTCGCGGAGTTTGCGGTTTTCGAGGTTGCGCTTCAGCGAAAGCAGAATCTGGTTCGGATTAACGGGTTTAATGAGGTAATCCGCTATGTTAGAGCCGATTGCATCCTCCATAATACGCTCCTCCTCGCTCTTGGTAATCATCACCACGGGCAGGCTGGGATACTCGCGCTTGATGACTTCGAGGGCCTCAATGCCCGAAATGCCCGGCATTTGCTCGTCCAAGAAAACAATATCGAAATGGCGTTGGCGCACGAGGTCGATGGCATCGGAGCCGTTGTTGGCCGTAACTACCTCATAGCCTTTTTGTTCCAGAAACATGATATGGGGCTTGAGGAGATCAATCTCGTCGTCGGCCCAAAGGATTGTGGTTTTGTCCATAGATTAGTAATTTGTATGGAAAACGAGAAAAGGGGGATAATATTTTACCACCCTATCATTTTACCGAAAAGGCTTTCAAGTCAAAATACATCAGAACCGTATCTGCACCTTCCGGAATCTCCGACTGCAACAAGCGGAAGCCGTTTCTCTCATAAAACGACTGTTTCCCAATCAGAGCATCCACCGTGATGAAACGGCAAGCGCCTACCGAAGCCCGCCGAAACAGCAATTCCCTGATTGACAGCAACAACATCGACCCAATATGCTCTCCTTGATGGCGTTCGGAAACCGCCAAGCGTCCGATTTTCACCGCTGGATAACTATTGAAATGCTTTTCGTGGGGAAATTCCTTACGCAACTTACGCCAAATGTTCTTCGGAACAGTCGCGCTCGACACTTTATCGTTCAACAAACTGAAATAGGCGATTGTTTCGTCATCATCTTCCAACAAAAAGGTGTTAGCGATAAACTCATCGTAGAAATAACGCGCGTCCTCAAAAAGAAACTCATCCAAGGACTTGTCGCCACAGGAAAATGGCTTGATGACCTCAATGTCCTCTATCCGCAAAAACCTTCTCATAGAGAATTAAGGCATGGGGAACAAAGCAATACTTTTCAGGTAGGCATAGGCTTCTTCTTGCGCCAACCTTTCGGCATCGGAAACGCTCACAGGGTTTTCAATCTCTTCCATGAAACGCTTCGCATCCTCACCGAATAGAATCGGAGTTTCCTTAAACGGATAAGGTTTTGTGTTGGGTTTTGCTGCCATAATCGTCTCTCTTTCATTTCTTTTCAACTTGCAAAAATAGCACCAATTTTCCAATCCGCAAGGGATTTGCCCAACTTTTTTCTCATAAATCCATCCTTTCAATAATTATCACTAATTTTGCAGCCAATAGAAATCAACATTTTATGCCCACCTCTCCAAACAAAAAGAAAATCTTCAACGACCCGATATACGGCTTCGTCAGCATCCCTGACGAGCTGCATTTCGACATCATAGAGCATCCTTATTTCCAGCGACTTAGGCGCATCAAGCAGGTCAGCATGACCAATTTGGTGTATCCCGGAGCCAACCACACGCGCTTTGCACATAGCCTTGGCACCATGCACCTCATGCGGCGCGCCATCCAACTGCTGCGCGGCAAGGGCTACGACATTACAGACGAGGAATTGGAGGCAGCATCATTGGCCATTTTGCTCCACGACAGCGGCCACGGGCCGTTCTCGCACACCTTGGAAAACAGCATCGTGCAGGGTGTTTCCCACGAGGAACTCTCGCTGAAAGTGATGCAGAAGTTCAACGAAATCCATGGCGGACGGCTTGATTTAGCCATCAAATTGTTCAAGGGAGAATATGAGAAGGGTTTTCTCAGCAAACTCATTTCCAGCCAGTTGGATGTTGACAGAATCGACTATCTGAAACGCGACAGTTTCTTCAGCGGCGTGGCCGAGGGCAGCGTGAACGCAGAGCGTTTGTTGGAGATGATGGAAGTCGTTGGGAATGAACTCGCTATCGAGGCGAAAGGCATCTATTCCGTGGAAAGTTTCTTGGTGGCGCGGCGCATCATGTATTGGCAGGTGTATATGCACAAGGCCGTGCTGAGCGCGGAATACACGCTGATGAAGGTGCTGAAACGCGCCAAAATGCTCAGCCTGGAACGTGACTTGTTTGCCACCCCTGCCCTGTCGTTCTTCCTGAAAAACCAACACCCTTTCGCCGATGGCCATGACCCCGATTTCGTCTTGGACAAGTTCTGCCAGTTGGACGACTACGATGTGATGACCGCAGTAAAGGTCTGGCGCGACGACGAAGACCGCGTCCTTTCCGAACTTTGCAGACGCTTGACCGACAGGCATTTGTTCAAGATCGAGATGCAAGACTCCGAATTTGACCCGAACTATATCGAGGACATTCGAAACAAGATTGCCAAACTATACGGCTGGACGTTGGAGGAAGCGGATTTCGCGCTGTTGCAGGGCGTTTCGTCGAATCATGCTTATCACCCGAAAAAGCCCGCCATCAACATTTTATACAAAGACGGCACGATGAAAGACATCAGTGAGGCCTCCGACCAACTGAACATTTCGGTGCTCTCGCAGCCTGTGGTGAAGCATTTCATCTGCTATCCGAAGGAGTTGGTTGTTCTTTAACACGAATTGCCACAAATCCACCACGAATTTCCATCAATTCATTTTTTGCAAACTCGTGATAAACTATTGATAATTCGTGTTCAAAAATCACAGATTTGCCGCAGCATTCATTGCCAAAGCCCGCTTCTTAGAGTCCTCCATCACCTCCAGAGCCTGCTGCTGCAAGAAGCGTTCTTCCTCTGTTTCAGGCTCCAGCGTGATGCCGTGGGGACGGGAATGGTGGTTTTCGTCCAAATAGGAGAAAGTGGCGAAGCCGTCGGCGGCGATTTTTTCGGGATCGCGGCTGCGATACATTTTCGTGTAAACCGTCAAAGTGCTGCGACCCACGGAAACGACCTTGCTCTCGAAAGTGACAATGTCGCCCGCGAAAATCGGGAACTTGAAGTCGATGCCGTGGAGGACGAGAAGAACGGTGTCTTTCGTATCAACATATTGAGCTACAGCGAAATAGGAACTTTCCAGGAAATACTCGGAGCAGCGACCTGCGAAAAAAGTCTGGTGGTGGTTGAGGTCGGCAAGTTTGATTAATCTTTGGGAATAGGTTGCTTTCATATTTTTTGTTTTTAACTACGAATTACACGAATGAAACGAATTATTTTGAGAATTGTTGGGAGGCAAGCATCCGATTTCATACGAATAGGCCAGCGGAGCAGGATTCGTATCCATTAGCGACTTTAGTCGCAAAATATTGATTCTGAATATCATATTCGCAAAATTCGTTCAATTCGTAGTTTCTATATTTCAATTTTCAGTCCATCGTAGGCGAGCATCATGCCTTCGGGGAGTTCGGGATTGACTTCGGCAGCAAGGCCCATGCTGTGGCTGCAATGCGTGAACCAAGTCTTTTTCGCGCCCACTTTTCGGGAAATCTCGATTGCTTCGTCCAAAGTGAGATGCGAGTAGTGTTTCTTCTTTTGCAGAGCCTCAATAATCAGGTATTCAACACCTTGCAGTTTTTCAATAGCTTCTTCGGAAATCTCGCTTAGGTCGGTGACGTAGGCAAAGTTGCCGATGCGGAAAGCATAGCAAGTCAAGGTGAAATGCTTTAATTTAATAGGTATGATGTGCAGGTCGCCGAGGTCGAAGGGCGTTTCGTCGAGGCGGCGGATGTCGTAAGTCGGGGCACCTGGATAAGGATGCTCATCAAAGGCGTATGAATACTCCCGCTTGATTTCGGGCAACGCGGTATCAGCCACATAGAGCGTCATAGGCTTTTTCTGCATGAAAATATAGGGGCGCAAATCGTCGAGGCCGCCGATGTGGTCTTTATGCTCATGAGAGATAATCACCGCATCAAGTTTGGTGACGTTTTCGCGCAACATCTGTTGGCGGAAGTCGGGGCCGGCATCCACGGCCACCGTCACCTCTTCAGTCTGAATCAGAATCGAGGTGCGCAGTCGCTTGTCGCGTGGGTCTTTGCTTTGGCACACGGGACAAGTGCAGCCGATGACTGGCACACCTTGCGAAGTTCCACTACCTAAAACAGTGACAATCATACTTTTATCATTTTTTCGCGTCCATAAACGCCTCACCGAAATTCAAGCGCAAAATTAGCGATTTTAAACAAAAAAACATGCTATTTCATGGAATTTGCCTACATTTGCGGCATGAATTTTTCATCCTACCTCAGAAATAGGGCTTTAAGACGCGCCTTGGAGCAATTTCTCGCCGAAAAACCTACGGCAAAAATGCCTAATCTTCAGCGGGTTACTTCCATTTTGATTATTTTGGACGAAGGCGACAAAAGCATAGTGAAGAACATCGAAAGCAGCGCGAAAAGTCTGTTTGGCGCAAGTCGTTGTGGGTTTGTCATCCTTTGCAACCAAATGTCGGAAACCATCCTACAAAGCGACCTCTACACCGAGATTACGCCCAAGGATTTCGGCTTTATGAGCGTGCTGAAACCCGACAAGCACGAATTCATCAAGAAGCTGCCTTTCAGCACAATGCTTATCAACATGGCGGCAAAAAACGCCGAAATCAGCGACTATCTTTGCACCCTACCGAAGTCGGATTTCAGGATTTGTTTCCACGAGAGCAAAAATCAACCTATCTACGACTTGATTATCCAAAACCCGCGAGCCACCGACCCTGTTTCCAACATCCATGTCCTGCACAACTACCTGAAGGCCTTGTCGGGTTCAACAACTTAAAACTCTGATTGAAAATGAAATATAACCCTTTTAAAGGCACGGGCATTGCCCTCCTCACTCCTTTTAAAACCGACTGTTCAGTTGATGTTGAGGCTTTAATCAACATCGTGAACCATGTCATCGCCAACGGCGCGGATTTTTTGGTCGTTTTGGGCACCACTTCCGAAGCCCCTACCCTTTCGGCAGACGAAAAGCAATTGGTAATCAACACGATATTGGAAGCCAATGAGGGTCGCTTGCCCGTCATGCTCGGCATGGGCGGCAACAACACGCAGGCCGTCATCGAAGCCGTCAAAAACCAAGATTTTAAGGGCATCCAAGGCATCTTGAGCGTCGTACCTTATTATAATAAGCCCAACCAGCACGGCATGAAAGCCCATTTCGAGGCCATCGCCGATGCGAGTCCTGTGCCCGTAGTGGTCTACAACGTGCCAGGTCGCGTGGGCGTGAACTTGCAAGCCGCAACCTGTGTGGAATTGGCCCAGCATCCCAACATCATCGCCGTGAAGGAGGCTTCGGGCAACTTGCAGCAAATCATGGAGATATTGCGCGACAAGCCCGCTGATTTCGATGTGCTTTCGGGCGACGACGGCATCACCCAACCTTTGTTGGCACTTGGCGCAACAGGCGTGATTTCGGTGGCCGCCAACGCTTACACAAAACATTTCAGCCGTATGATGAAGGCCCAAAAGGAAGGCCGCATCGAAGAAGCATTGCGCTTGCATTACGCCATGCTCCGTATGAACCAACTGATTTTTGCCGACGGCAACCCTGCAGGAATCAAGTGCCTGATGAGCCATATCGGTCTGTGCGAGAATGTGTTGCGTTTGCCTTTAGTTCCTGTGAACGAGAAGGTGGAAGCGGAAATTGTTGAAGAATGGGGGTTTTTTGAAAGTTTAGAGTTTAGAGTTTAGAGTTTAGAGTTGTAGGGCTGTCACATTGTGGCAGCCGAATAATCAGAATTTGAAATTTGAAATAACAATAATAAAATGAAGAGTTTACGCTATTTTATGCTGATTTTGGCCGCAGTGGTTTGCGGCAACATTTTTGCCCAAAAGAGCCAACAAGAACTGAACCAACTCATGCAAGAACGCAATGAGTATTATTTCACCTTCAACCTGAGCGGCAACGATGACCTGAACGCCATTGCCCAAACCATTTCGGTTGACCGTGTTGATGGCAAGGTGGTTACAGCCTACGCCAACAACAAAGAATTTGCCGATTTCCAGCAACTTGGCTATGAAACGACGCTGCAAACGCCGCCTTCGCTGATGGAGAAAGTCGCGATGTGGGACGGCAGCAACCGCGCCGAATATGATTGGGACAGTTACCCGACCTACACGGCCTACGAGGAAATGATGTTCCAATTTGCCACCGACCATCCCGACAAGTGCGAAATCATCACGCTCGGCACTTTACCCAGCGGTCGAAAGATTATGATTGCCCACCTGAACAACGGTTCAGGCGAAGGCAAGCCCAAGTTCCTCTACACCAGCACCATCCACGGCGACGAAACCACAGGCTGGATTTTGATGCTTCGCTTGATTGACTATTTGCTTGAAAATCCTGACGAGCCTGAAGTTCAGACCGTTATGGACAATATTGACCTTTATATTGGCCCGAACACCAACCCTGACGGCACTTATCACGCAGGCAACAACAACGTGAACGGTGCCACCCGCTACAACGCCAACGGTGTTGATATGAACCGCAACTATGCCGACCCCAATGGTGGTCCACACCCCGATGGCAATCCCTACCAAACTGAAACAGAATGGTTTATGCAGTTTGCCGAAGAAAACGCTTTTGTGATGGGTGCCAACTATCACGGCGGTGCCGAGGTGATGAACTACCCTTGGGACAACACCTACACACTCCATCCTGATGATGCTTGGTATCAACTCATTAGCCACGAGTACGCCGACCTCACCCACGAAGTGAACCCCAATTACATGAACGACTTCAACAACGGCATCACCAATGGCGCTCAATGGTATATGATTGGCGGAGGCCGCCAAGATTATATGAACGGCTATGCGCAATGCCGCGAACTCACGATTGAATGTTCGAACACCAAACTGCCCAACGGCAACCAATTGCCCAACTTTTGGAACATCAACAAAAATTCCATCTTCGCCTTTATGAACCAATGCCTTTACGGCATCCACGGCACAGTGACCGATGCTTCGACAGGCGAGCCCATAGAGGCCACGATCACCATTTCGGGACACGACAATACGTTTTCAGTAGTGGAGAGCCATCTACCTGCGGGCGACTTCCACCGCCCCATCAAGGGAGGCACCTACACAGTGAACTTCATCGCCGATGGCTATCGTCCGCATCAGGAAACCGTCACCGTAGCTGATTATGAAACTGTCAACCTGAACGTTGCACTCGAAGCCGGCGCGGGCATCCTCCCTGATTTCTCTGTTTCGAGGACAATGGTCCCATTGGGTGGACATGTCAACTTCACCGACCAGTCGTTTGGCGACATTGTCTCGTGGCATTGGACCTTTGAAGGTGCCGGTTCATCGACACAACAGAACCCGACGAATGTTTCGTACGATATGGTTGGCGACTTTGCCGTGACCCTCACCGTGACCGACAGCAACGGCAACAACGAAACCCTCACGCGAGACAATTACATCCATGTGCGCGAAGCCTACATGATGCAAGACGGCACCTTCGAGACTTGCAGGGCATTCTTCTACGCTTCTGCTTACACCGGTTACCACAGCAACGAGGACTACACCATGACTTTCCTTCCCGATACCCCAGGCAACAAAATCAGCGTCAACTTCCTAAGTTTCAGCACTGAAGCTAACTACGACTGGCTTGAAATCTATGATGGCAGTTCCACCGATGCGCCTTTCATCAACAGTTATTCAGGCAATGACGAAATCGGCATAGTGACCGCCACCAACGAAGAAGGCGCACTCACCTTCCACTTCACTTCCGACTATTCTACCACGTCGAGCGGCTGGGAGGCCTTGGTCGACTGCGTCGGTTCATACGAGCCTATGATTATTGACGTCACCGCCAATCCGGAAGTCATCAACGAAGGCGAAAGCAGCCAACTCACGGCAACTGTAACGGGTGGCGCAGGCAACTACACTTTCCGTTGGGAACCAGTCGAAACCCTCGACTATCCCACCAGTTGTTGCCCCATAGCCACACCCACCGAGCATGAAACCATTTACAAAGTGGAAGTGACTGACGGAGAGGGCAATACGGTTTCCGGCGAAGTGACCGTAACCATCAGGAATGTCGGCATGGAAGAAAACACCACGAGTGCCTTGAAGGTTTATCCCAACCCGAACAATGGCCTGTTCATCATTGAAGGCAATGCTGATTATCAACTCATCAACAGTCTTGGGCAAGTCGTGCTTTCGGGTGTTTGCGAAGGCAAGTGCCAAATCGATGCCCAAAGTTTGAAACAAGGCGTGTATTTCCTTCGCCTCAACGGTGAAAACGACTGGAGGGCAGAAAAAATCATCATTGAATAAGGTTCAAAATGAAGCATTTGCAGAAACTCATCCTGATTCTCGCCGTGACAGTTTGCGGCAACCTTTTGGCCCAAAACAGCCAAAAGGACTTGGAACAACTCATGCGCAGCCGTGGGGAATATTTCTTCACCCTATCGGTTGACCAACCTTCTGAAATCCAAGCCATCAGCGACCTTTGCTCCGTTGACGGCACCGATGGCCGAACCGTGGTGTGTTTTGCCAACCAAAACGAGTATGAGATTTTGCTCGAAAAAGGCTATCAGCCTCATTTGCAAACTCCACCATCGTTGCTCGAAACGCCCATCATGTGGGACGGAAGCCACCGCGAGGCGTACGATTGGGACGCTTACCCGACCTACGAAGCTTACGAAAGCATGATGCAACAGTTTGCCTCCGAGCATCCCGACCGTTGCACCTATTTCGAACTTGGCACTTTGGCCAGCGGACGCAAACTCATGTTTTGCCGCATCAACAACGGGCAACCCGACGGCAAGCCGAAGTTCCTTTACACCTCAACTATGCACGGCAACGAAACGACAGGTTTTATGCTGATGCTCCGCCTGATCGATGAACTTTGTTCGAGCAATGACGACCGTATTTTGAACTTGGTCAACAACTTGGACATTTTCATCGGCCCAAACACCAACCCCGACGGCACCTATTACGGTGGCAACCAAAGCGTATCTGGCGCCCGCCGCAACAATGCCAACGACCTCGACCTCAACCGCCATTATCCCGACTTCGACAAAGGTCCGCACCCCGACAACGAATGGTGCTATCAAGATGAAACCCAATGGCTGATGAACCTTGCACGTGACCATAAATTCACGATGGCCGCCAACTTCCATACGGGTTCGGAAGTGTTGAACTACCCTTGGGACACCCATCCCGCGCTCCACGCCGACGATGAATGGTGGAAATTGGTCTGCCACGAATACGCCGACCAATGCCACGAGTGGGACACCTCTTATATGAATATGCCTCATCAGAATGCAGACAACGGCATCATCAACGGCTATGTGTGGTACACCATTTCGGGCAGCCGACAGGACTACATGAACTACTATGCCCAATGCCGCGAAGTGACGATTGAATGTTCCAACACATACCTGCCCAACGCCTCAACAATGCCGATGTACTGGAACTACAACCACAACAGCATGTTAAGTTACATGGAGCAGTGCCTCAACGGGATTCACGGCACCATCACTGATGCCGCAACAGGCGAGGCGATTGAAGCCACCGTTTTCATTGCGGGACACGACCAACGCGGCTCTCATGTCAATTCGCATTTGCCGGCGGGCGACTATCACCGTCCCATCAAGGGTGGCACTTACGCCATCACTTATTCCGCTTACGGCTATGAGCCTCAGACCATTACCGTGAGTGTAAACGACAATGAAGCCGTTAATCAGGATGTGCAACTGACACCTATCCCCAACACACCTTTATCCGCCTATTTTGAGGCTGAAAGAGAGGTGGCTACAGTGGGTTCGCCAGTTTGGTTCAATGAATTTAGCCAAGGTCGGCACATCGTCAGTTGGGAGTGGCGGTTTGAAGGAGGAACACCCTCCACCTCAACCGAGCGCAATCCTTCCGTCATTTATGACGCACCTGGGAAGTTCGATGTTTCGCTGACCGTCACCGATGCCGATGGACAAACCAACACCAACACCAAGAGCGAATTCATCGATGTTTACCATGCCATCCCCATCCAAGACGGCAATGTGACCGTGACCAACTGCCGAGGCCTCTTTCTCCCTTCGGGCAGCGACTGCGGGCATTACGGCAACGATGAAAGTTACAAAATGACCCTTTATCCCGACAGCAACGGGCGAAAAATCATTTTGGATTTCCTCGATTTCAAGACCCAACCCAACACCGACGTACTCACCATCTACGACGGCACCTCCACCGATGCCCCGCTCATCGGCAGTTATTCAGGCTCGGTCTTGCCCGGCTGCATCACGGCCAGCAACCCCGAAGGCGCACTCACAATCACTTTTGTTTCAAACACTTACTACAATTATTTAGGGTGGATGGCAACGGTGACTTGCACAAGCGGTGTGTCGGTAGACGAAAACTTGACGGAGAATGTGAAAATCTATCCCAATCCGGCACAAAACAGTTTCACCATCGAGGCTAAAGGCGAAATCCAGTATTCCGTTTACAACGCCCTCGGCCAAGTCGTGCTTGCAGGCAAATTCACCGACAAAGCCCAAATCGATGCCCAATCCTTGCGGCAAGGCGTGTATTTCCTGCAACTGAAAGGCACAAACGGGAACTGGGTTGAAAAACTCATCATTGAAAAATAAAAACAAAAACACCTCGTTATTAACGCAAAAATGAGTAATTTTGCAGCCCGATGAAAAACAGGATTTTGATATTGGCCGTTATGGGGTTGTTTGCCCTCGCCTCTTGCAACGACTTCAACCGTTTGGTGAAAAGCACCGACAACGAAATGAAGTACGAGGTGGCGATGGACTATTATGAACGCGGCGACTACAACCACGCCCTGCAACTGTTCGACCTGCTGCAAGCCTCGTTCCGCAACACGCCCCGTGGCGAAAACATCACTTATCGCACGGCGCAATGCTATTATATGCAGCACGACTACGAGATTGCGGGCTACTATTACAACCGTTTCATCCAAGTCTACCCCTTCTCAAAGGATGCAGAAAAGGCCGCCTACATGAGCGCCTATTGCAGTTACATGGATTCGCCCGAGTCGGGATTGGACCAAACCAACACCCACAACGCCATCAAGCAATTGAAAGGCTTCATCGAGCGTTATCCCAAAAGCGACAGCCTCGACCGCGCCAATTACCTTTTGGCCGACCTCAACAACAAATTGGAAGAGAAAGACTACAACATTTGCCGGCTGTTCTACCGCATGGAAAACTACAGCGCAGCCATCACCTCTTTTGAGAACATGCTGAAGAAATACCCCAACACTCCGCACCGCGAGGAAATCCTGTTCGACATGGCCAAGACATACTACGACTTTGCCGAAAACAGCATCGCCGAAAAGCAGCGCGAGCGTTACGAGTCGTGCATCGAGCAATGCAACACCCTCTCGTATCTCTATCCCGAAAGCAAGTATTTGCAGGAAGTGAGCGGCATTGCAACCAAAGCAAGAAAGAAATTAGAAAACATCAAATAATCATGGATTTCAAGAAAATCAAGACAGAAACGACGGTTGTCACCCGTCAGAAAGACCAGTTCTACAAAGGCACAGGCAACATTTACGAAACCGTTGCCATCCTCTCCATCAGGGCCAACCAGATTGCCTCTGAGATGAAGGCGGAACTCAACGAAAAAATCGAGTCGTTTGCCTCGGCATCCAACGACAGCCTCGAAGAAGTGTTCGAGAACAAGGAACAAATCGAAATCGCCAAGTTCTACGAGCGTCTTCCCAAGCCCACCCTGATTGCCATCCACGAATTTTTGAACGACCAGATTTACTTCCGCAATCCCGCCAAGGAAACCGCCGAAGCCTTCTGATTTTCAAACAACTAAAAGGGAGCCGCCATGAAAAAAGCCTTATCTGCCCTCTTGCTTCTGGCCTGCCTGCTGACGGTCAACACCGTGCGGGCACAGGAGTTGCAATGCGAAGTGCGCGTCAATTCCAACAAGGTGGAAGGTAGCGACAAGACCATCTACCAGAACCTGCAAACCTCCCTTTACGAATTCATCAACAACACGAAATTCACGGAAATCAATTTCCGTCAGGCGGAGAAAATCGAGTGCTCGATGCTGGTGGATGTGCTCAGCCGAGATAATGACAACTTCTCGGCTGAAATCAGTTTGGCCTTGCGCCGCCCTGTGTTCAAGTCGAACTACAGCACACCGCTGTTCAACTACATCGACCGCAAGTTCTATTTTGAATACACCGAAGGCGTACCCTTGGACTTCAACCCTAACAACTTCATCTCCAACCTCACCAGCACCATCGGATTCTACGTTTATGTATTTCTCGGCTTGGATTTCGACTCGTTCTCGCCCTACGGCGGCGACCCGTTTTTCGCCATTGCGGAAACCATCGCCAATGCCGCACCGCAAGAGGCCGGCTCCGACAACGGCTGGAGCTCGACGGGACGGCAGAACCGCGCCACACTCATCAGCGACATCAACAACCAAAGCTACAGGCCGCTGCGCCAATTCCTTTATGACTACCACCGCAACGGTCTTGACATCATGGCCGAAAAACCCGAAATGGGTCGCGAAGCCATCCTTAGCGCCATCAATAGTCTGCAAGCCGTATATGAACGCAACTCGATGTGCTATTTCCTGCAACTCCTCATCGAAAGCAAACGTGACGAAATCATCCAAGTATTCTCGCAAGGCGACATGAAGATTCGCACCGAGGCTTCCAAGGTAATGAAAGCCATAGATCCCTCGCAATCATCGCGTTACGATGCCATGCTGCAAAACAAAGGCTGATAATTTCCCTTTTCTATGCTGAAGCAACTGCACATCAGAAACTACGCCCTTATAGACGAGTTGAATGTCAGTTTTGAAAGCGGTTTCAATGTCATCACAGGCGAAACCGGTGCGGGCAAGTCCATCTTGCTCGGTGCCTTGGGCTTTGCCTTGGGCGACCGTGCCGATACGAATGTGCTTTACGACAAGGACAAGAAATGCGTAGTGGAAGCACAATTTGAACTGAAAGACAACACTTTGCAATCCCTCTTTGAGGAAAATGACCTCGATTTTGAGACCGATTGCATCTTCCGCCGCGAACTCAGCCCACAGAAGAAAAGCCGCGCTTTCATCAACGACACCCCCGTTGCGTTGCAAGCCATGAAAGAGATTGGTAGTCAATTGGTTGACATCCATTCCCAACACGACTCACTTCTGCTCACCGATGCCGACTTCCAACTCAGACTTTTGGACGACATTGCGCAAAACAATTCGTTATTGACTGATTATCAGGCAGAATATGGCAACTACAACCAACTCAAGCGTTCATTAAGCGACTTGAAGGAGATGGCAACCAAAAACACCGCCGAAAACGACTACCTGAAATTCCAGTTGGACGAACTCGACAAAGCCGACCTGAAAGAAGGCGAATACGCGGAAATCGAGCAGACACTTAGCGTGATGGAGAACTCGGAGGAAATCAAGACGCTCTTGGTGACCGCCAACGGCCTGATGGAAGACGCGGAAACAGCCATTTTGGGGCAAGTCAATGAACTGTCCTCTACCCTTTCGCGACTAAAGCACCTCTTGCCCGACACTGAAACATTGTTTGAACGCATTGAAAACCTGAAAGTTGAACTAAAAGACATCGCCTACGACCTGCGTCACAAGGAAGATGAAACCCAATTCGACGAGGAACAACTGCAAAACCTTCAGGAACGCTACGACCTCCTCAGCCGCCTGATGATGAAGCACCGGCTCAACGAGTTTGAGGAACTTATCGCTTTGCGGGACAGCCTGAAAGAGAAAGTGAACGCCTTCGAGAACATCGATGAAGCCATCGCACAAGCTGAAAAACAGCTGAAAAACAGCGAAAAACAACTTTCAAGCCTCGCCAAAAACCTGCACGAAAAACGTTGTCAGGCTGCTGTTGCCTTTGGCGAAAAAGTTGCCCAATTGGTGCGGCAGTTGGCCATGCCTTTCGCCCAATTCCAAGTCAGTGTGGAAAGCCAAGAAACCTTCGGCAGCAAGGGCAGCGACGAAATCCGCTTCCTCTTTTCCGCCAACAAGGGTGTGGCTCCCGACGACATCCGTCGTGTGGCCTCGGGCGGCGAGCTTTCGCGCCTGATGCTCTCCATCAAGAGTGCTGTTTCGGACTACAACTACATCCCAACCCTCATCTTCGACGAAATCGACACGGGCGTTTCTGGTGAAGTGGCCGCCAAAATCGGGGGCATCATGCGGCAGATGGGCCATTCGCTGCAACTCATTTCCATCACCCACCTGCCCCAAGTGGCCAGCCAAGCCTTACACCATTATTTCATCTACAAAGACAATAAAGGCGAACGCACGCAGTCGCACATTCGCCTTTTGGAGGCCAAGGAGCGCATTGGCGAAATAGCCAAGATGCTCAGCAACAACGAGATTACTCCCGAAGCACTACGGGCTGCCGAGGTGCTTCTGAAGGAATAATCAATTCCGTTTCACAAACTTCACGGTAGAAACTGTCCCGTTTTCAAAGGTGACACGGGCAAAATACATGGCTTCGGGCCAAGTGCTTGCGTCCACTACATTGCCGGAACCAAGATACACCCTTTGTCCGAGAGCATCAAACACCTCAACCAACTCAATGCCAGTGCCTTCGATGGTGAATTGGGAACGGACGGGGTTAGGATATAGGCTGATAGCACTATTTGCCTCTTCATCAACACCAAGCTCGCAATTGGAAGTGAAGCGGCACAACTCGCCCACCATCGGCTTGCCTTCGGTGGCATAAATCAAATTGCCAGTCCAATCGTACATTTCAAAGGAACTTTCGTTATCCTTGCCGCCAATGGCATAGGCCCAATGCAAGCTCAATTCTTCATTGGAAGGCACTTCCACCTTCACCGTTGCCTCAAAGCCATCATCCAATCCAATGCGCTTTACCGAAATGCCGCGTGAATCAACGATGGAAATGGACTTGGCAATCCAGCCGTCGCCGATGGAATCATGCAATTGGAACGACATCTCGCAGGTCGGGCCATTCAAGATGGTATCGCGCTCAAAGCTCCCAATGAACCCGTATGAAAAAGGATAGACCGTGTAATGGCTGATGCCCAATGCGTCGTTGTCATCATAAGAAACCTGTGACCCTGCCGGCACATCATACTCAGTGTGAATGATTTGGCTGTTGCGGACAAAAACAATGGAATCCAACTTCTCCAAGTTGACTTCACAATAGTTTTGCAAAGGTGCCTTAAATGAGATTCTGTTCGTTCCTGTGGAAACCGCCTCGACATGAAAATCTTCAATTCGCTGAGGCACATAGCAATAATCAATGTTTGGATATATGCCGAAAATGGCCTGATGGACATCAGGAAAGGAATAATTGGAAAGATAGAACCCGTCAATGGAGTAATAACCATTGTCAAAGCCTTGCCAACCCCAGTTGAAATGGAACATGCCCATATCATCGTAACCGTCGCAAACAAAGGCATGGCCACCGTCGTTGCCGGAGGCGGAGTAATACAGCGGCATTCCCAAATCGAGGTTTTCTCGCAACATGTTAGCCCATTCGATCTCTGTATGCCAATCCCTTGAGTCGAGGTACATGGAGAGTTCGTCATATCTGAAATAGTTTTGCAAGGCTTCTACCACATACCATGAATAGGCACCACTGCCCTCGGGGCTGTACATCATGTTGACACTAATGCCAGCATGACTTTGCAGCAAAGCCACAGCATGGATTTCCTCTGGTGTTGAAGTCCAATCGAGAAAATCGGGCATCAAGTCATAGCGATAGTTCGTGCCAGCAAAATCGGCATACAATGTTCCGTATGGAAAGCAATCAAACGCATGAGATTCAGCACCTTGGGCTGGCCATTGCCAATAATACATGATTTGCGACATGGCCGTGGCCACGCAGCCTGCGTAGACATGGCCATTAGGACCCAAAGAATCCATCGGGCAAAGGTCGTTGTACAAGGCCGACTGGTTCCAAATGCAGGTCAAAAGCGGCTCAATTTCCCTTGTGATTCTCTCGTCGCTGATTCTGCCCGTTTCGGCAAGTCGCTTCCAATCGCGGACGGCCTCATCGGTGCGATCGTCATTGTTGGCAAACATTTGGCTAAAGCCAGCCTGATAGTTGTTGAAGAAACTTTGCAGGCCATCAGGAATCTCGTTGGCGCTGAAACCGCTCTCTGTGGAATAGCCCAAGATAGGTTTCGAGCGGTCGTCGGCGGAAACAATGACAAAGCCCTTCGGCTGCATCGCAAAGACATAGAAACACGGCGTGCCATCGTCGGCAAAGGCAGTGTAGGCCAAGTCAGCCGAAGCCGACTTGATTTCGGTATTGCAATTCAAGAACTTGATGCCCAACGACTTGGCCGTCTCGACATCCACAGGGTTGGCTTGCATGCCCACAAAGGCAAACGCAAGCAACATGGTAATGATAGTTTTTTTCATTGTTTTATGAATTAAATGATTATACTTCAGCGTTTTGCATTACAACTATTAGTCATCGCTCATCAAACTTGACCAACAAAAACGAATCGGGGCTACCCTCCTTGGGCAAATAGGCTTGGTCATAAACGATATAATAGACAGAACCCGTTTTGGTCTTGTACACATGCGTAAAGTACTTGAAATCAAAGCCTTTCTCGGTCATCTGCTGCCGCGTGGCGAAACTCTTTCCTTTCTCGTTCAGTTCCTCAAGGATATTGTGGTTGCGTGCCAGAATCGCGTTGATATTGCGCACGATGTTGGTCTGCTTGTGTGTTTTTTCGTAATTATAGCTGTTGCGGCACGAATCGCAGCAAAACTTCTTGTCCATGCGACCGTAAATCGGCTCACCGCAATAGAGGCATTTTCTTTTTTGTTCTTCCATATATATTGTTGAGTTTGTTGATTGTTGAACTGTTTTATTGTTGTTACTTTGTTACTTTGTGAAAACATACCGTAAGATGTTCGCGCCCATTTTCAGGGCTTTCTCCCGGGTTTCCTGCGAGTCGTGATGCACACGTTGGTCTTCCCAACCGTCGCCGAGGTCACATTCGTAGGTGAAGATGCACACGATGCGGCCTTCATAAATCAAGGCAAAGAGTTGGGGCGGCTTGTTGTCGTGTTCGTGGATTTTCGGCAGGCCATTCGGGAACGAGTAAGGCTTCGTGAAAATCTCATGCGAATAGGGTAATTCCACGAAATCCAATTCTGGAAACACTTTTTTCATCTGAGGCTCAATGTATTGTCGGATGCCGTAGTTGTCGTCGATGTGAAGGAAACCGCCAGCAAGCATGTAGTTTCGGAGGTTTTGCGCCTCGGCAGCATCGAAAACCACATTGCCGTGACCCGTCATATAGACGTAAGGATAGTTGAACAAATCTGGACTCGATGGTTCCACGGTCGGCACATTCGGGTTGATGTCGGTGCCAATCTCTTGGTTGCAGAAACGCACCAAATTGGGCAGCGAGGTCGGGTTGCCGTACCAGTCGCCGCCTCCGCGATATTTCAGCAAGGCAATGTTGAGTTGCTGAGCAGAGGCAACGAAGGAAAACGACAGCAATATGATTATCAGCAGTTTCTTCATTTCATCTGATTAATGAGTTGAATGGTATGACAGGCCACAAGGGCCGCCGTTTCGGTACGCAAACGTGCCTCACCAAGGCTGCACGGCACGAAGCCGTTTTCCTTGGCCAAGGCCACTTCCTCTGGACTGAAATCGCCTTCCGGCCCAATGAGCACCAAGGCGTTTTCTCCTTTATTATATAAGTCACAAAGGCAATCTTTCACATCATCGTCAATCCAAGCGATAAACTTCTGGCCTTCAAAGGGTTGCTTCACCAATTTGTCAAACGGTACCAAGTCCTCCACCTTTGGCAGGCGCGACTTGATGCTCTGCTTCATCGCCGCCACCATCACCTTCTGGAAACGCTCCACATTGGCGGCGCGACGCTCGGAATGGTACGAAGTGAACAGCCTCACGCGGTCGATGCCAATTTCCGTGGCCTTTTCCAAAAACCACTCCGTCCGCTCGTTGAGTTTGGTCGGCGCGATGGCGATTTCGAGCTTGAAGTTCCAATGGTCATACCCTTTGCGTTGGTTGCTCAAATTGACCGTTGCCCGTTTAGGCAAAGCCTCCACCAATTCTGCATCAAACAGATAACCTTCGCCGTTGGTGACGCAGAAACGCTCACCTTCGGTCATGCGCAGCACCTTGACACAGTGCTTCGATTCGTCCTCGGGGAGGGTGGTTAGGCCTTCTTTCGCGTTGGGTATGTAAAAGACGTTCATTGGATGCTAATTTAACTACGAATTACTCGAATAATGCGAATTTTGCACGAATGCAATTTTGCAACTTCGTTGCGGATGAATACGAATGGAGAACCGAATAAATTCGTATAATTCCGCAGCCTTGGCTGCAAAATTCTTACAAAACCATTCGTTACATTCGTGAAATTCGTAGTTCCATTTCATAATCACATTCTCTCTGGCATTCCTATTCCCAACAATTCTGATGCATTCCTCAGCAAGGCCGCAACCATGTCGCAGACCTGCAAGCGAAACATTCTACGGTCGGTGTCAGACTCCTTCAGGATGCTGCATTCTTGATAGAACTGGTTGAATTCTTTGGCGAGGTCGAAGATGAAATTGGCAATCATTGCGGGGCTACGGTTTTCAGCGGCCTGGTTCAGCACCATCGGCCAACCGTACATCATCACGATGATTTCCTTTTCCTTGGGCTGCAAGTCGCTGACTTTCACCTCACTTTCGAGCTTGATACCTTGTTCCTCGGCCTTGCGCAGCACCGAGCAGATACGCGCGTGGGTATATTGCACAAACGGACCCGTGTTGCCATTGAAGTCGATGGACTCCTCCGGGTTGAAGAGCATAGTCTTCTTCGGGTCGACCTTGAGGATGAAATACTTCAAGGCGCCCAAGCCGATAGTATGATACAGTTTATCAGCATCTTCTGGCGAGAGATCCTTGGCCTTGCCGAGTTCGTCGGAAACAGCCTTGGCTGTAGCCACCATCTCGTCCATGAGGTCGTCGGCATCGACCACCGTACCTTCGCGTGACTTCATCTTGCCATTGGGCAATTCAACCATACCATAAGACAGGTGCTCAATATCGTTGCCCCACTCGCGACCCAAGCGTACCAACACACGCTTCAGCACATCGAAGTGGTAAATCTGCTCATTTCCAACGACATAAATCAGTTTTTCAGGGTCGTATTCATTGACGCGAAGCTGGGCGGTGCCAAGGTCTTGGGTCATGTAAACTGAGGTGCCGTCGCGGCGGAGCAGGAGTTTTTCGTCCAAGCCCTCATCGCGGAGGTCGCACCAAACGGAGTTGTCGTCGCGGCGATAGAGCACGCCCTTTTCGAGGCCTTCCTGCACCAATGCCTTACCCAAAAGATAGGTCTGCGATTCGTAGTAAATCTTCTCGAAAGCCACGCCCATGCGCTTGTAGGTCACATCGAAGCCGTCGTACACCCATTGGTTCATCGTTTCCCACAGGTGGCGCACCTCGGGGTCGTTGGCCTCCCATTTGCGGAGCATCTCGCGAGCTTCCTGCATCAGCGTGGACTCGGTTTCGGCCTTGGCTTTAGCTTCTTCCTGTTCTTTTTCGCTCAAATCGGCAAAGTTCGCAGGCAACAGGGTTTTCAACTCCTCTTTATATTTTTTATCGAACAGCACATAGAAGTCGCCGATGAGGTGGTCGCCTTTCTTGCCCGTCGATTCGGGCGTACAGCCGTTGCCCCATTTCTGCCAGGCCAACATGCTCTTGCAGATATGTATTCCTCTGTCATTCACCAAATTAACGCGCACTACATTCTTGCCGTTGGCTTTCATGATTTCAGAAACACTCCAACCGAGGAGGTTGTTGCGGATATGGCCCAAATGCAATGGTTTGTTCGTATTGGGCGAGGAATACTCGATGACCACGGACTTGCCCGAAACAGGTTTGCGGCCATATTCGCGATTCTCATGGTTCTCCCTGAAGAAATCCATCCAGAACTTGTCGGAAATCAACAAGTTGAGGAATCCTTTCACCACATTGAACTTGGCAATCATGTCCGATTCCTTGATCATCTCGGCACCCATTTCGTTGGCCAATTGCTCAGGATTGCGGCCTGCCAATTTCCCGAAGGGGAACACCACGATGGTCATGTCGCCCTCAAACTCAGGGCGCGTTTTTTGGAAATTCACCTGCTGCACAGGCGGTTCTTGTCCATATAAAGTTTTGAATGACTTTATGAATAACTGTCTTAATACTTGTTCTAACATATTAACTTGGTTTTTCTGATGGCAAAATTACAAAACTTCAACAAAACCCCTTATATTTTTTCGTTTTTTCCCTTGCGAAAAAGAAAACTTTCCTATCTTTGCAGTCCGATGAGGTACTTAATCAAGCCATCGGAAAAGATTGAAACTTGGGAATCAACTTGTTCCCTCACCGTGAGTTTTCCTTTTTTATCATATTTGGCGGTCACATTGTTGGCCGTCTTTTTTTTGCAATATCAACAAACTAAATCGATAAGCCTATGTCAATTTCACTGAAAAACCGCAGCCTGATTTCCATCAGCGACTACACGCCTGAGGAAATCTGCCACGTCCTTGACATCGCCGAGGACTTCGAGAAAAACCCACACCAGAACCTGCTGAACGGACGCATCATCGCCTCACTCTTCTTCGAGCCGTCGACGCGCACCCGCTTGAGTTTCGAGACGGCCATCCAACTCTTGGGCGGCAACGTCATCGGATTCAGCAGCACCGCCGGAACGAGCATCCAGAAGGGCGAATCCCTCGCCGACACCATCACGATGGTGGCCAGTTACGCCGACCTCATCGTCATGCGCAACCCCATCGAAGGCTCGGCGCGTTTTGCCTCCGAAGTGTCGAAAGTGCCGGTCATCAACGCGGGCGACGGCGCCAACCAGCATCCCACCCAATGCATGCTCGACCTCTACAGCATCCGCAAGACACAGGGAACGCTTGAAAATCTGGAGATTACACTCGTCGGCGACCTGAAATACGGCCGCACCGTCCATAGCCTCGTGGAGGCCATGTGCAACTTCAACGCGAAGTTCAACTTGGTTTCGCCTGTCGAGTTGAAGCTGCCGAGTGTCGTCAAGCAGCACATCAAGGACCGCAACCTCGAATACCATCAGTACACCGAATTGGAGGACGCCATCCCCCACTCCGACATCATCTACATGACCCGCATCCAGCGCGAGCGCTTCCCCGACCCAGAGGAATACGAGAAGGTGAAGAATTCGTACGTGCTGCGCAACGCTATGTTGGAGAACTCGAAGCCCAACTGCCGTGTGCTGCACCCGCTGCCGCGCGTCAATGAAATCCATGTAGATGTCGATGCCAACCCAAAGGCATATTATTTCCAACAGGCACAAAACGGAGTTTATGCCCGTCAGGCACTCATCGCTTCAATTTTAGGATTAAAATGATTGGTATTTGCTTCGCAAAGAAATCTGTCAAAAATCAATATAAAATCAATCAAAAATCAAAACAATGATAAAAAGATTCGAAATCGGATTTTAGAAGATTTTGAGATATATTTTTGAACGATTTCTACACGAAGTGTATCCCACATAAGACAAACAACAAACACACAACACTATGGAAAAGAAAAAAGAACTGACCGTTAGCGCCATTGAGAATGGCACCGTCATCGACCATATTCCCGCCGACAAGGTGTTCCAAGTCGTTAAGATTTTGGGCTTGGAGAAAGTCACCACACCCGTGTATTTCGGCACCAACGTGGAGAGCAAGAAGTACGGCACAAAGGGCTTCGTCAAAGCCTCCGACAAATACTTCGCGCCCGAAGATGTGAACAAGATTGCACTCGTCGCCCCCACCGCTTCCATCATCGAAATCAAGGACTTCGAGGTCATCAGGAAGCAGACAGTGACCATCCCGGAGCGCATCGAGAACATCGTGAAGTGCTTCAACCCGAACTGCGTCACCAACAAGGAACACGACGTGCCGACCAAGTTCACCGTGATTAAGGACGCTGAGGGCAACATCAAACTGCACTGCCACTATTGCGAAAAGAACACCACGCAAGACAAGCTGGAATTCATTTGATTATGAAGAAAACAGGCATTATTATCGCCATCATTGTGGGTGTCATCCTCATTTGGGGCATCGGCACCTACAATGGTTTCGTCAAGAAGCAAGAGGCCATGACCACGGCTTGGAGCCAAGTGGAGAACGTCTACCAACGCCGAGCCGACCTCGTTCCGAACCTCGTCGCCTTGGTGAAGAACTACACCGAGTATGAACAAGGTACAATTTTGGCCGTGACCAAAGCCCGCGCCAAGGCCGCCAAAGCCGCCGTCAACACGGAAAACTTCGACGAGAACGAGTTTGCCAATTTTGAAACCGCTCAAGATGAGTTGGGCAACTCCCTTAACCGCCTCATCGTTTCAGTCGAGAACTACCCCGACCTGAAAGCCAACGAGGAATATCTCACCTTGCAGGCGCAGTTGGCGGGCTGCGAGAACCGCATTCTCACCGAGCGCAACCGCTTCAACGAAACCGCCAAGGTTTACAACCAAAGTGTCCGAAAGTTTCCGAGCAGCTTGATTGCCAAGATGTTCGGCTTCGAGAAGCGGCCTTATTTCGAGGCTGATGAAGGGGCTGACAAAGTGCCAGAAACATTTTGATTGGCCTTGGACGTAATGAAAATCGGGCAGAGAACTTGATGTTTCTGCCCGATTTTTTTCAAATGCCCTATCTCACGCAAGCCTTTCGATGCGGCAATGATGCTGCTTGCTTTCGCGGTCGTAGGTGATGCCCACAAGCAGCAAACGGTCGGCATACTGCGCAACCTTATCGGGATACTGCCTGCGCTTGATTTGCTCGATTGCGGTATCAACGGCCTTGTCGTATTTCAGTTCGATGACGATGGCGGGCGAATCGACATTCTTCCGAGGGATGAGCACCAAATCGGCAAAGCCCTTGCCCGTGGCCAACTCGCGGTGAATGATGTAATCGTTGGAGGCGTAATAATAGGCAATGCTCAACACGCAAGCCAACGAGTTCTCATCGTTGTAGCTCAATATGCTGGTGTTCTCGTCATGGGCAGCATCCACACCACGCGCCACAGCCTCTTCATCTCCACGGAGGGTGGCCTGAAGGAGTCGCTCCGAGGCTTCCACCGCCTTCACCACATGAGTCCAGTTGTTGGACTGCACTGCGTTGACAATCTCGCCTGCCACTTCCTTATTCGGGATGTAACACTCGTCCTTACGCCAGTCGTAACTGAGGTAGCCCAAATGGATGAGCACCGTGAGCACATCATCCTTACCCCCGATGATGGACATGTCATTCTGGAACTTGGTAGGGTTTACTTTACAGCGTTCTCCAGCCAACATCTGCACCACATCGTCCTTCAGCCCCTCGTAATTCATCTGAATGTAATGCGCCACAGCATCGTATGAACCCGTTGTCGCCCAAAAACTGCGACAACGGCCTGCATCAATGGCTTGAATCACCGAGTTAGGGTTGAACATGGAATTTTCGTCGCCAATCTGGTAGCCATCGTACCATTTCTCCAATTCGGCGAAGTCCATGCCGTGTTTTTCTGCCAAAGTCCTAACCTCGTCCATCGTGAACCCGAAATAAGGCGCCATCCTCCTTGGTTCCACCATCGAATACTCAATGAAATTGTTGAGCGCGGATTCGGACTTGTACTTCTTGATGGGCAAAATACCCGTCATATAAACGCCTGCGAACACCAGTGGGGAATTGCTTCCCTTGAACATACGGCGCAGCCAACTGACATATTCATCCATGGCGTGCGTACCCGTCTTGAACTCGCGGCAGATGGCATCCCATTCATCGATGATGAAGATGAACGGTTGATGGGTGGAATCCGTGATGCGAATAAGGTAAGCCATCAAGTCATCGTCATCCTTGACAGGAATATCAGGATAGGCCTCGTGTATGTCCTCCTTCAATTCCTTTTGCACATGTTTCATGATGCTGTCGTCCTTGAAACGTGTGGTGAAATTGGTCATGTCGAGGAAAATGACGGGGTACTTGTTCAAGTGTTTCTCAAACGATGGGTCGTGGGCAATTTCAAGGTCGGTGAAAAGGTGGCGCGAGTCGCACGATTGGTCGTAATAGGCACATAACATTTTGGCAGCCACCGACTTGCCGAAGCGACGACTACGCGAAACGCAACTAAAGCGTCGCTCTGTGTAAAGCGAATTGTTGACAATGGCAATAAGGCCAGACTTGTCAACATACTCTCCGTTTCTTACGCTCTGGAACCCGGCATTGCCGAGATTGATATATGCACCCATAACAATCTTGATTTTGGCGCAAAGATAGGAATAATTTTACGAACATTCCATGGCAAAGATGAAATTACGTGGCTTCAACCCTCTCACCAGCCTGATTTGAACAACATTCTGGCAAATCACCGCAAATTTGCGGCGCAAATGAGAATTTTTCACCGCATGACAATTACACTTTTCCTATAAATTATTGCCTATAAAAACACACTTTTCCTATTAAATCCACTTTTGGAACAAAAAATGCACCAAATTTGGTGCATTTTTGTTCAAATTTTGCACCTTTTTTGGTGCATTTTCCGTTTTAATCGTGTATAGACTTGAAAATCAAGCCTGTGCAGTGGGAGTTCCTATCGGGAATTGGGCCACGTTGCTGCCCAAGTCCTGGATGGTGCCAAACTGCTGCTCGTATTTGGCGATGTTGTCGGCCAAGGCCTTGTACAAACGCTTGGCATTCAAGGGGTTCATAATCACCCTTGAGCGGACTTTCGCCTTGGGTGTGCCCGGCATCATTTGGGCAAAGTCGACGATGAACTCATTCGGTGAATGGGTGATGATGGCCAAATTGGAGTATTTGCCCTCGGCCACTTCGTCACTGATTTCGATATTCAATTGATTCTTTTGATTGTTTTCCATTTTCATTCTTATTTAAAAAGCGGGGACAACCTTCTGGCCGTCCCCGCAGATTGATTAACAATTAGTTAGCGGCCTTGGCTTGTAGTTCCTCGTATTCATCACGAGAGCCCACAATCAGGTCTTCGTATTCGCGCAAGCCCGTTCCGGCAGGAATCTTGTGACCAACAATCACATTTTCCTTCATGCCGAGCAGGAAGTCGCTCTTGGCAGCAATGGCGGCATTGGTCAACACCTTGGTCGTTTCCTGGAAGGAGGCAGCCGAGATGAAGCTGTCAGTTGCCAAGGCAGCGCGGGTGATACCTTGCAACACCTGCGTGGCCGTGGCCGGACGAGCCGGACGCACCGTCGGCAGGGCCAAGTCCTTACGCTTCAGGGCAGACTCTTCTTCGCGGAGCTTCATCGCCGAAACGATTTCGCCCGCCTGCAGCTTGTCGGAGGCACCCTTATCCTCGACAAAGAACTTGCCGTAAATGTCGTCATTCTCCTCTTGGAAGGTCAGTTTGTTCACCAACTCGCCTTGCAGGAAGCGGGTGTCGCCCGGGTCGATGATTTCGACCTTACGCATCATCTGACGCACGATGACCTCAAAGTGCTTGTCGTTGATGACCACACCTTGCTGACGGTAAACGCTTTGCGCCTCATTGACGATATATTCCTGCACCTTCATCGGGCCCATGATGGCCAAAATGCTGGCTGGTGTGATGACACCTTCGGAAAGCGGCTGGCCAGCCTTCACGAAGTCGTTCTCCTGAGCCAAAATCTGCTTTGAGGTCGGGATGAGGTAACGTTTCTCCTCGCCGGTTCTGGCCGTAACCACAACCTCACGATTACCACGCTTGAGCTTCTTCTCAAGGTGGACGATACCGTCGATTTCAGAAACGATGGCCGGGTCTATGGAGTTACGGGCCTCGAACAACTCTTGCACACGCGGCAGACCGCCGGTGATATCGCCACCGCCAGAAACGTTACGCGGGATACGAACCAATTGGTCGCCAGCGGCAATCTCGTCGCCTTCTTCAACGACAACATGAGCATCCACAGGCAAGTCGTAAGACACCATAACCTCGCCGTTTTCATCGACAATCTCGATGAGCGGGTTCTTGGCACCACGACGACCTTCGATAATGACGCGCTCGTTGAAGCCCGTCTCAGCGATGGTTTCGTTACGATAGGTGATGCCTTCGATGACGTTCTGGAAGCGCACCTTACCGCTATGCTCGGAGATGATGGTAGCGTTGTAGGGGTCCCATTCGCAAATCTTGTCGCCTTTCTTCACCTGATCGCCAGCCTTGAAGAACAACTTGGCACCGTAAGGGATGTTGGTCGTCATCAGAACGACGTCGGTATGATTGTCGTGCAACTTCAATTCGGCGGAACGGCCAATGACAATCTGGTAACTGTCGTTGTCCTTATTGACCTCAACGGAACGAAGTTCGTCGATTTCAAGGTAGCCGTCATATTTGGCTTCGGTGCTGTTGGCCACCAAACCCTTCGAGGCCTTACCACCTTGGTGGAAGGTACGCAGGGTCAACTGGGTGCCAGGCTCACCGATGGACTGGGCAGCGATAACGCCCACAGCCTCACCCTTTTGGACAAGTTTAGCCGACGACAGGTTGCGGCCATAGCAATTGGCGCACACGCCACGCTTCGACTCGCAAGTCAGCACGGAACGGATTTCGACGCTCTCCAACGGAGATTCATCGATGGCCTCGGCAAGAGTCTCATTGAGTTCCTGACCACTGGCAGCAATGAGTTCACCCGTCTGCGGATGGAACACATCGTGCAAGGCCACACGACCGAGGATGCGATCATATAACAAGGAGTGCTTTCCGGGTTCCTTGATTTCCTCACCACGCGAGATGGTCATGCCGCGCAATGTGCCGCAGTCCTTCTCGGTGATAATGACATCGTGCGCCACGTCGACCAAACGACGAGTCAAATAACCAGCGTCGGCGGTCTTCAGAGCGGTATCTGCCAAACCCTTACGGGCACCGTGCGTGGAGATGAAGTATTCCAACACGGACAGACCTTCCTGGAAGTTGGAAAGAATCGGGTTTTCAATGATTTCGGAGCCGCCCGAACCGGCCTTCATAGGCTTGGCCATCAAGCCTCTCATGCCGCACAACTGCGACACCTGAGCCTCCGAACCACGAGCACCAGAGTGAAGCATCATATAAACAGGGTTGAAGCCTTGGTCGTCGCTCGACAACACCTTCATCACCTCTTGGGTGAGCTTGGCATTGACATCGGTCCAAAGGTCAACGATTTGGTTGTATCTTTCGTTAGGACCCATGAAACCCATCTTCTCATATTCACGAATCTGAGAGGCTTGGGCATTGGCATCGCTGATAAGGTTACCCTTCATTTGAGGCACAAGCACGTTGCCGAGGTTGAACGACAAACCGCCCTTGTAGGCCTGATAGTAACCCATGTTCTTGATGTCGTCAAGGAACTTGGTCGTCACGGCTGTACCTTCCCTACGCACCATGTCGCCGACGATGCTACGCAACGACTTCTTCGTCAACAGTTCATTGATGAAGCCGAAATCGTCAGGCACGACTTGGTTGAAGAGGACGCGGCCCACGGTGGTTTCCACCAACTTCTTGACCAACTTGTCCTCTTCGCGGACATTCACCCTCACCTTAATGATGGCGTGCATATCGGCGCGACCCTCATTGTGGGCGATGATGACTTCCTCCGGCGAATAGAACGACATGCCCTCGCCCTTCACGGGATGCTCGGGCGTGCTCTTGCGCGGCTTGGTGATATAGTACAGACCCAAAACCATATCCTGCGAAGGCAGCGTGATAGGCGCACCATTCGAGGGGTTCAGGATGTTGTGCGAAGCCAGCATGAGAATTTGGGCCTCAAGCACGGCGGCATTGCCCAACGGTACGTGGACAGCCATCTGGTCACCGTCGAAGTCGGCGTTGAATGCCGTACACACCAACGGGTGCAAACGAATTGCCTTACCTTCAATGAGTTTCGGCTGGAATGCCTGAATACCCAAACGGTGCAACGTAGGAGCACGGTTCAACAGAATCGGGTGACCTTTCAGGATATTTTCGAGGATGTCCCAAACGACGGGATCCTTGCGGTCGACAATCTTCTTGGCCGATTTCACGGTCTTGACGATGCCGCGCTCGATGAGTTTGCGAATCACAAACGGCTTGAACAACTCGGCGGCCATGTCCTTGGGCAGACCACATTCGTTCATGTTCAAGTCAGGACCGACCACGATAACGGAACGGCCTGAGTAGTCGACACGTTTACCGAGCAAGTTCTGACGGAAACGGCCTTGCTTACCTTTCAGGCTGTCGCTCAACGACTTCAGCGGACGGTTCGAGTCAGTCTTCACCGCGCTCGACTTGCGCGAGTTGTCGAACAAGGAGTCGACGGCCTCCTGCAACATGCGCTTCTCATTACGCATAATCACATCAGGAGCATTGATTTCCATCAAACGCTTCAGACGGTTGTTGCGGATGATGACGCGACGATAAAGGTCGTTCAAGTCGGAAGTGGCAAAACGACCGCCATCCAACGGAACGAGCGGGCGCAGCTCCGGCGGAATCACCGGCACCACCTTCACAATCATCCATTCAGGACGGTTTTCGATATGGTTGTTGGCCTCGCGGAAAGCCTCAAACACCTGCAAACGCTTCAGCAAATCCTGCTTGCGCTGTTGTGCCTTTACCTCGTTGGCTTCGGCACGCAGGCGGTTGGCTTCCTCATCGATATTCAGTTTCGACAGCAGGTCATAAATGGCCTCTGCACCCATCTTGGCGACGAACTTGTTCGGATCGTCTTCAGGAAGATACTGATTCTCAATCGGAACCATCTCCATCAGGTCAAGATACTCTTCCTCGGTCAGGAACTCGTATTTCGTCACTTTGCGGCCATCGTTGTCGTTGGGGATGGTTTGGCCTTCCAACACGCCGCCTTGAATAATGATATAACGCTCGTAATAAATGATGGCATCGAGCTTCTTGGTGGGAATACCGAGCAAAGCGCCAATTTTGTTGGGCAAGGAGCGGAAATACCAGATGTGGGCGACAGGCACCACCAAATTGATGTGGCCCATGCGCTCGCGCCTGACCTTCTTCTCCGTCACCTCCACGCCGCAGTGGTCGCAGATGATGTTCTTGTAACGGATGCGCTTGTATTTTCCGCAGTGGCACTCCCAGTCTTTCACGGGACCGAAAATGCGCTCGCAAAACAAGCCGTCGCGCTCGGGTTTATAAGTACGGTAGTTGATGGTCTCAGGTTTCAACACCTCACCGTGTGAACGGGCAAGAATCGATTCCGGCGAAGCCAAACTCACCGTTATGCTAGCGAAGTTGCTATTTACTATATTGTTAGTTGCCATATTTCTGTGTTTTTATCCTAGCATTATTAAACTCAATTCAAGACTTTACCATCTTTGTCCTTGAAGGTGATTTCCAAGCCCAATCCGCGAAGTTCGTGAATCAACACATTGAAGGACTCGGGGATGCCCGGAACAGGCATGTTGTCACCCTTAACGATGGACTCGTAAGCCTTGGCGCGACCGTTCACATCGTCTGACTTCACGGTCAGAATCTCCTGAAGCACATTGCTGGCTCCGAAGGCTTCCAATGCCCAGACTTCCATTTCACCGAAACGCTGACCACCAAACTGAGCCTTACCGCCCAAAGGTTGCTGCGTAATCAGCGAGTATGGTCCAATGGAACGGGCGTGCATCTTGTCGTCAACCATGTGGTGCAACTTCAGCATGTAGATATAACCCACGGTGGCGGGCTGGTCGAAAGGTTCGCCAGTCTCGCCGTCGTAAAGCTGCATACGGCCATTGTCGGGCAAACCCGCCTTGCGCATATACTGGTTGATTTCCTCCAAAGTAGCACCATCGAAAATCGGGGTGGAAAACTTCAGTCCGAGTTCGTGACCGGCCCAACCGAGCACGGTCTCATAAATCTGACCGAGGTTCATACGCGAAGGCACGCCCAACGGGTTCAAAACGATGTCGACCGGAGTGCCATCGGCGAGGAAAGGCATATCCTCGGCGCGGACAATCTTCGAAACGATACCTTTGTTACCGTGACGACCGGCCATCTTGTCGCCAATCATCAGCTTGCGCTTCTTGGCGACATATACCTTAGCCATCTGGACGATGCCGTTAGGCAATTCGTCGCCCACGCTGGCCACGTACTTCTCGCGGTTGTAACGGCCTTCAATCTCCTTAAACTTCACTGTATAGTTGTCGATGATGGCTCCAATCATCTTATTGATCTTCTCGTCGGAAGTCCACTTGTTGGGGTTGACGGTCAGATAATCAATGTCATACAAAGCCTTGGCCGTAAACTTCACCTTCTTGGGGATAATCATCTCCTTGAAATTGTTCTGGACACCCGTCGACGTGTGACCATTCAGCAGAGTCATCAGTTTTTCGACAAGCACATCCTTCAATGCAGCCAATTCCTTGTTGCAAGCGGCATCAATCTTGGCAATGTCTTCCTTGTCCTTGGCGCGGGCCTTGCGGTCCTTTTGCAGGCGCGAGAACAAACGTTTGCCAATAACCACACCCTTCATCGAAGGACCAGCCTTCAGTGAGGCGTTCTTCACGTCACCGGCCTTGTCGCCGAAGATGGCGCGAAGCAGTTTCTCTTCCGGCGTTGGGTCGGTTTCGCCCTTCGGCGTAATCTTACCGACGAGGATGTCGCCTTCCTTGACCTCAGCACCCACACGGATGATACCGTGCTCGTCCAAGTCCTTGGTGGCATCGGTGCTCACATTCGGGATGTCGTTGGTCAATTCTTCCAAACCGCGCTTCGTGTCGCGCACCTCAAGGGTGAACTCCTCGATGTGGATGGAGGTGAACAGGTCTTCCTTCACAATACGCTCCGAAATCACGATGGCATCCTCATAGTTGTAGCCCTTCCACGGCATGAAGGCCACTTTCAGGTTGCGGCCAAGAGCCAGGTCGCCGTTTTGGGTGGCATAGCCTTCCGTCAGAATCTGGCCGAAAGTCACATGGTCGCCTCTGCGGACAATAGGCTTGATGTTGATGCTGGTGTTTTGGTTGGTACGGGCATATTTGGTGAGATAATAAGTCTTCACATCGTCTTCGAAACTGACCAAGCGTTGCTCATCCGTGCGGTCGTATCTGATGACGATCTTCTTCGAGTCAACGAAAATGACCTCGCCCTCGCCTTCGGCAGTGATAAGAACGCGCGAATCCTTGGCAACAGAGCGTTCAATACCAGTGCCCACGATAGGACTTTCTGGATTCATCAAAGGTACAGCCTGACGCATCATGTTCGAACCCATCAGGGCACGGTTGGCGTCGTCGTGTTCCAAGAACGGAATCAACGATGCGGCGATGGAGGCAATCTGGTTGGGACCAACGTCCATCAAATTGATTTCTTCAGGCGAAACGATAGGATAGTCAGCGATATAACGCGCCTTGATATCCTTGTCGATGAAGTGACCTTCATCGTCGACAGGCGTGGTGGCTTGGGCGATGATTTTGTCTTCCTCAAGCTCGGCAGTCAGATACACCGGCTCCTTCTTGAAGTCGACCACACCGTTGACCACTTCACGGTAAGGCGTTTCGATGAAGCCCAAATTGTTGATTTTTGCGAACACGCAGAGCGAGGAAATCAAGCCGATGTTAGGGCCTTCAGGGGTCTCAATCGTACACAGACGGCCATAGTGCGTATAGTGTACGTCACGAACCTCGAAACCGGCACGGTCGCGCGACAGACCGCCGGGACCCAAAGCGGAAATACGGCGCTTGTGCGTGATTTCCGAAAGCGGGTTGGTCTGATCCATGAACTGCGACAGTTGGTTCGTTCCGAAGAACGAATTGATGACCGACGACAGGGTCTTGGCGTTAATCAGGTCGATAGGTGTAAAAACCTCATTGTCACGCACATTCATACGCTCACGGATGGTGCGTGCCATACGAGCCAAACCCACACCGAATTGGGCTTGCAATTGCTCGCCCACGGTACGGATACGACGGTTGCTCAAGTGGTCAATATCGTCGATTTCGGCCTTGCTGCTCAGCAGTTCGACCAAATATTTGATAATGGCGATGATGTCTTCCTTGGTCAGGACTTTCACGTCATCAGGGATGGAAAGGTTGAGCTTGCGGTTGATGCGATAGCGGCCCACCAATCCCAAATCATATCTCTTGTCGGAGAAGAACAATTTCTCGATGATGCCACGAGCCGTTTCCTCATCGGGCGGTTCGGCATTGCGCAATTGGCGATAGATATATTCAACGGCTTCTTTCTCCGAGTTGCTGGGGTCTTTTTCCAAAGTCTTGAAAATGACCGAATAGTCGGAAACCCTATCATTCTCATCGCGCTCAGTTTCACTGTGCAGCAGGATGGTCTTCACGCCACTGTCCACGACCTTCTGGATGTGTTCTTCTTCAAGAACCACGTCACGGTCGATGATGACCTCGTTACGCTCGATGGACACACATTCGCCAGTGTCCTCGTTGACGAAGTCCTCGAAATAAGTGTGAAGCACACGGGCGGCCAACTTGCGGCCCAAAACGCGCTTCAGGCCTGCCTTGGAAACCTTCACTTCCTCAGCGAGGTTGAACACGTCGAGGATGTCCTTGTCGGTTTCGTAGCCGATGGCACGCAGCAATGTGGTGATAGGTAACTTTTTCTTACGGTCGATATAAGCATACATGACATTGTTGATGTCGGTCGAGAACTCCATCCAAGAGCCCTTGAACGGGATGATACGAGCCGAATACAACATGGTGCCATTGGCGTGCTGGCTCTGGCCGAAGAACACACCGGGCGAGCGGTGCAATTGCGAGACCACAACGCGCTCGGCACCGTTGATGACGAATGTGGCGCGAGGCGTCATGTACGGAATCATGCCAAGATACACGTCCTGTACGACGGTCTCAAAATCTTCGTGTTCCTCGTCGTTGCAGGAAAGTCTGAGCTTTGCCTTGAGAGGAACGCTATAGGTGAGTCCACGCTCGATGCACTCCGGGATGCTGTAGCGCGGAGCGTCGATGTAGTAATCAAGAAATTCGAGTGTAAAATTGCCTCTTGCGTCTGTAATGGGGAAATTTTCGGCGAAGACCTTGTAGAGTCCTTCGTTTTTCCTGTTGTCGGGATTGGTCTCCAGTTGGAAGAAATCCTGGAAAGACTGAAGCTGAATATCCAGAAAATCAGGATATTCGAAAGACTTCTTGATGGACGCGAAGCTAATTCTTTCAGTTGATTTTGTTGCCAAGGTGTTATTGTTTTTAGGTGATGTTATGGGAAAGACGAACTAACGAAAAGAGGAAATTTCGCTTAAAGCGAAAAATCGGCACAAACCTCAGCCCCTATTTTGGGACTGAGGTTGAATGCCGTTATCTACGGGATTGAATCCTTATTTCACTTCCACTTCTGCACCGGCCTCTTCGAGTTGAGCCTTCAGTGCATTAGCTTCGTCTTTGCTCACGCCTTCCTTCAGCGGTTTCGGGGCGGCGTCAACCAGTTCCTTGGCTTCCTTCAGGCCGAGACTGGTGAGTTCCTTCACCAACTTCACGACTGCCAACTTCTGGGCGCCAGCGCTCTTCAGGATGACGTCGAATGAAGTCTTTTCTTCAGCAGCGGCAGCAGCGCCACCGGCAGCAGGAGCAGCAACAGCAACAGCGGCGGCTGCGGGTTCGATACCGTACTCTTCCTTCAGGATGTTAGCGAGTTCGTTCACTTCCTTCACGGTGAGATTGACTAATTGTTCAGCAAAAGCTTTAAGATCTGCCATTTTACTTTTATTTTTAATTGTTAATATTTGCTTTTAATGTTTGAATGATTCACATTCGGTTTTTATTCTGGTCTTTCTGACAAGGTTTCGAGAATGCCGCTCAACTTGTGGCCACCTGATTGCAGGCCGCTGATGACGTTCTTCATCGGCGATTGCAGCAAGGCGATGACGTCCGCGATGAGGTCGTTCTTCGACTTGATGTTGCACAAAGCGTCGAGCATGTCGTCGCCAATGTAGCAGCACTCCTCAATGAAGGCACCCTTCAGGATGGGACGGTCACTGGTCTTACGGAAATTCTTGATCAGCTTGGCGGGAGCGTTGCCGGTCTCGCAAAACATGACGGCAGTTGATCCTTTCAGAACGTCATACAGGCTCTCGTAGTCCTTGTCCATCTGCTGCATAGCTTTATGGAGCAATGCGTTCTTCACAACGATCATTTTCACACCACTATTGAAGCATTGCCTTCTCAACTGGCTGGTCTTTTCGGCATTGAGGTCCGATACGTCGGTCAGATAGAAATTGGGACATGCTTGCAATTGACTGAGCATGGAGTCGATGAGGACTTTTTTATCTTCTTTTCTCATTTCAATAACTTCCTTTCAATTTAGTTTGCTACTGATTTGACATCGATCTGCACACCCGGGCTCATCGTGCTGGAGATAAATACACTCTTCATGTAAGTACCTTTGGCAGCTGCTGGTTTCAACTTGATAACGGTTTGGATCAGTTCCTTGGCGTTATCAAAAATCTTTTCGGGAGAGAAACTGACTTTCGCGACTCCGGCATTGATGATGCCGTACTTGTCGACCTTGAAGTCGATCTTACCGGCCTTCACTTCCTGCACAGCCTTTGCTACATCCATCGTAACGGTTCCTGTCTTCGGGTTGGGCATCAAGCCACGGGGACCGAGAATACGGCCCAGGGCACCCACCTTAGGCATGATGTTAGGAGTAGTGATCACGACGTCAATATCGGTCCAACCGTCCTTGATCTTCTGGATGTACTCATCCAGACCGACGTAATCAGCACCAGCGTCGATGGCTTCTTGAGCCTTGTCCGGGTTGCAAAGCACCAGGACGCGGACGACCTTACCCGTTCCGTGAGGCAGCGTCACCGAGCCGCGCACCATCTGATTGGCCTTGCGGGGGTCAACGCCCAAACGGATGTTCAAGTCAACCGAAGCATCGAATTTGGTGTAAGTGATTTGTTTTACGATATTAACCGCTTCACTCAAGGAGTAACTCTTGCTTTTGTCGAACTTAGCCAAAGCTTCTTTCCTCTGTTTGGATACTTTTGACATTTAACTAACTTTTTTTTGTTCTACAAATGCTTGAAAGAACTCAGTCTTTCTTAAAAGGTGATTCGCCGGTTACCTTCACTCCCATGCTGCGGGCAGTGCCAGCCACCATTGACATGGCCGACTCAACCGTGAAGCAATTCATGTCCTTCATCTTGTTGGTGGCGATTTCACGCACTTGGTCCCAAGTCAACGAACCGACTTTCGTACGGTTAGGCTCCTTCGAACCGCCTTTGATCTTCGCTGCCTCGATGATGGAGACCGCCACGGGCGAAGCCTTAACGATGAAATCGAAAGACTTGTCCTTGTAGACAGTGATGATGACGGGCAAAACCTTGCCAGCCTGATCCTGTGTACGGGCGTTGAACTGCTTGCAGAATTCCATGATGTTCACACCCTTCGAACCCAAAGCGGGACCGACGGGCGGAGCGGGATTCGCGGCTCCTCCTTTAATTTGCAGTTTGATTAATCCGCTTACTTCTTTTGCCATTTCTAAATCCTTAATTAAGTGTAATTAGGCAACAATTTTAACTCACAAATACTGGTCAACTCTCCAATTTCACTTGGAAGAAACTCAGCTCCAACGGCGTCTTGCGACCGAAAATCTTGACGGCCACCTTCAGCTTCTTCTTCTCCTCGTTCACCTCTTCGATGATACCGTTGAAAGTGCTGAAAGGACCATCGTTGACAACGACAGACTGACCTACCATGAACATGACATCGCTGCCAGCGCCCATGCTTTGCAGTTCGTCCATCTTGCCGAGAATACGCTTCACTTCCATCGGACGAAGCGGATCGGGCTCGCCATTCGTACCCAAGAAACCGAGCACGTTTGGAACATTCTTGATGACATGAACGACCTCACCAACCAAGACAGCTTCAACAAGCACATAGCCCGGCAGATAGTTACGCTCCTTGCATACCTTCTTGCCGTTCTTCACCTCGAAATACTTCTCAGTCGGAATCAAGACATTAGGAATAAGGTCTTGAAGGTTCATACGCTTGATTTCGGAATCAAGGTATTCTTTTACCTTCTTCTCCTTACCAGAGATGGCCTTCACCACATACCACTTCAGTTCGTTCGAGTCACTCATCTTCCTGACAACATTGTTAAGTTAGCCAATAAATGCTCATCAAGATTCAACATACAATCTATCAGAACAGTCCGTAAAACGCTTCTAACAGATTTTTGAAGGAGATGTCCATCAAAAAAACCACCAAGGCGATTATTAGGGAAGCAATGGACACAACAATCACGCTACTTCTCAATTCGGGCCAAGTAGGCCATGAAACCTTTTCCTTGAGCTCCGCGTAGCACTCTTTAATGTAGTTTACAAATTTCATCTTCTATTGAACCTTAATAAAAAGCACGGGTGGAAAGGCTCGAACTCTCGACACTCGGTTTTGGAGACCGATGCTCTACCAACTGAGCTACACCCGTAGGATAAGGGTGGGTGGTGTGCCCACCCTTACATTATTGATTTGTTGATCAATCGTCGATGATTTCAATCACCTGACCAGAGCCAACGGTACGGCCACCTTCACGGATAGCGAAACGGAGACCCTTGTCCATGGCGATGTCGGCAATCAACTTAACGTCGATGGTGACGTGGTCGCCAGGCATGACCATTTCCATTCCATCAGGAAGGGTGATTTCACCGGTAACGTCGGTGGTTCTGAAGTAGAACTGAGGACGATACTTGTTGCGGAACGGGGTGTGACGGCCACCTTCTTCCTTGCTCAGGACATAGACCTGACCTTTGAAGTGGTGGTAAGGCTTCACCGAACCGGGCTTGGCAATAACCATACCACGGCGGATTTCGTCCTTGTCAATACCACGGAGCAGCAGACCAGCGTTATCGCCAGCTTCACCTTCGTCCAAAATCTTGCGGAACATTTCCACACCGGTAACGACTGACTTCAGCTTTTCGGCACCCATACCGAGGATATCGACGGGATCACCAACGTGGATGACACCAGTTTCGATACGACCGGTAGCAACAGTACCACGGCCAGTGATGGAGAACACGTCCTCGATAGGCATCAGGAACGGCTTGTCAATGGCGCGCTGAGGCTCAGGAATCCAAGTGTCGCAAGCGTCCATCAGTTGGTCGATGGCGGGAGTCCACTTCGGGTCGTCGTTCAAGGCGCCCAGAGCAGAGCCACGGATGATAGGCGTGTTGTCGGCATCGAATTCGTACTTGCCAAGGAGGTCGCGGACTTCCATTTCAACCAATTCGAGCAACTCTTCGTCGTCAACAAGGTCGCACTTGTTCAGGAACACCACGAGGCGCGGCACACCAACCTGACGGGCGAGCAGGATGTGCTCACGGGTTTGAGGCATGGGACCGTCGGTGGCGGCGACAACGATGATAGCACCGTCCATCTGGGCAGCACCAGTAACCATGTTCTTCACATAGTCAGCGTGGCCGGGGCAGTCGACGTGAGCATAGTGACGCTTTTCGGTCTGATACTCAACGTGAGCGGTATTGATGGTAATACCTCTTTCCTTCTCTTCGGGAGCGGAGTCGATGGAGTCAAAGGACTTGACCTCCGAGAGACCCTTCTTGGCCAGGTGCAAGGTGATAGCAGCGGTCAGAGTGGTCTTGCCGTGGTCAACGTGGCCGATAGTACCAATGTTGACGTGCGGTTTAGTTCTTTCGAATTTTTCTTTTGCCATTTTCTATTCTATTTAAGGTTATAAACTTTATCCCATAAAAAGTGAGCCGATGGGGAGAATTGAACTCCCGACCCCTTCCTTACCAAGGAAGTGCTCTACCGCTGAGCTACATCGGCTTGTCGTTCATCTGAGCGGAAGACGGGGCTCGAACCCGCCACCTAAAGCTTGGAAGGCTTTCGCTCTGCCAAATGAGCTACTTCCGCTTGACTTGTGGGGGAAGGTGGACTCGAACCACCGAACGGATACCCGGACAGATTTACAGTCTGTTGCAATTGCCACTATGCGACTCCCCCGTGTTTTTCAAATAACTGAGCCGGTAGACGGACTCGAACCGCCGACAGGCTGATTACAAATCAGCTACTCTACCAACTGAGTTATACCGGCATGATGTAAAAGAACGTTTGGCTCATTTTGCCGCCCTTTCTCCGCTGAAAAGGTGTGCAAAAATAGATACTTTTCTTGAATTGACAATGCCTTTTCGCTCTTTTTTTTGAAAAAATTTTCCTTTGAAATACTATATATTTGATATTCAATGATTTAAAATAACAAAATTTTGTATTGACATTCAAGCCCATGCTTGGTTTTTGCGACAAAAACGGCAAAAAAGCGGAGCCAGCCGCTGTTTTTCGACTGGCTCCGACAATCAAGTCACGAGGTGGCAAGTGCCTCACTTGGCGCTCTTGCCCTTGTATTTCTCCAACTGCTTCTTCAAAGCGTCAATCGAAGTGTCGATCGACTCCTCAAAAGACTTGCTTTGTTTGCTGGCGTAGAGGTCGTCGCCGCGCAACACAAGGCGGACGTCGGCAATCTTGTTCTCGGGGGTGTCGGTGTTGTCGAGTTTCAACGACACTTCGGCGTTGATAACCTCGCTGTACTTGCTGCAGAGTTTTTCCACTTTCTGCGTGATGAAGTCTTCAAGTTTTTGGTCAGCCTTGAAGTGAACTGAATTGATCATGACTTTCATAGTGTCTCCTTTCTTTTGTCACCCTTTCGGATGGGCTTGTTTATGGATTTTCTTTAGTTGTTCAATCGTGTTGTGGGCATAAATCTGGGTGGTGGCCAAGTCTTCGTGCCCAAGAAGTTTCTGGATGGCCACCAAACTGGCGCCTTCGTCCAACAAATGCGTGGCAAACGTATGGCGCAGCACATGCGGGCTTTTCTGCTTCAGCGTGGTCACGCCTTCGAGCATGTGATGCACCTTATTATATACGAATGACGGCGTCATAGCCTCTCCCCTATCGTTCAGCATGAGGTTGTCGGCCTTCGTCGGGAAGGTCGCATCGCGCAAGGTCTGATATTGTGCAATCATGTTTACCATCTCCCTTGACAACGGAACAAAGCGGTCTTTATTGCGCTTGCCGTGAACTTTCAGCAACATTCCGCTCCTATCGACATCGCCGTCCTGCAATCCGCGCAACTCGGCTTGGCGCATTCCCGTCTGGTAAAGCAATTCAAAGAGCAGCCGGTCGCGGCAGGTCGAGAAATCTGCCTCGTCGCCAAACGACACCTTATTAATATCGCCCTCAGATACGAACTTGACCAACGTCTTGGGCAGTTTCAAGGCCTTGATGCCTGTCATGGGCGATTTCTCCATCAGGTTTTCGCGAAGGCAATACTTGTAGAAGGTGCGCAAAGTGGAGATTTTGCGGTTGATGCTTCGATTGACCAAACCTTCTTCTTTCATGCGAACAATGTAGGATTTCACCATCGGTTTCTCCACTTGGGTAAGGTCTTCAAGTTCATACTCAGCCTTCAGGTAACCGGCAAATTGCGCCATGTCGCGTTGATAGGCTTCAACCGTCAGTGCCGAAAAGCGTTTTTCCGCTTGGAGGTATGATATGAACTCGTTGGTGAGCATAACAAAAACTTCGCCGTAAAATTAGTAATAAATTACCAATTCACGGCGAAGTTTGCCTAAAAAAATTATTTTCCTAAGCGGGCGATTCCGCAACAAGTTCGGAATGAATCACATATTCTGCTCAGCCTCACGAAGTTTCTGCACATAGATAGCCTTCATCAGCTGTGCACGCTTGATGACTGAGGGCTTGGTGAATTGTTGACGGGCGCGCAATTCCTTCACGACGCCGGTTTTTTCATACTTTCTCTTGTAGCGCTTCAAAGCTCTGTCGATGCTTTCGCCTTCTTTTACAGGAATAATAATCATTTTAAAACACTTCCTTCTTTTAAATGGTTAGTAACTAATTGAATTGATTTGAGGGCGCAAAAGTACAACTTTTTCTTTTTGCTCAACAAAAAAAGTGCAGAAAAATGAAAAGTTTTGAATCTACTGCAAATCATTTGACAAAAAAGCATCTTTTTCCTATTTTTGCAGTTTCAAACTAACTAACCCTCAATACTATGCAATTACTTACCATTGGAACGACTGAAATCATCATCATTGTCGCGCTTGTGCTATTGTTGTTCGGAGGCAAGAAAATCCCCGAACTGATGAAAGGCTTGGGCAAAGGCGTTAAAAGTTTCAAAGACGGCGTGAATGGCGTTGAAGAGCCTGAAATCAAGGAAGATAAGCCAAAAGACGCGAAGGGATGAGCGAGCGGGAGGTCAGCAGTTTCTGGGACCATTTGGATGTGCTTCGGAAAGTGCTGTTCCGCTGCCTGATAGCTTGGGCCATAGGAGCCGTGGCGGCCTTCTGTTTCAAGGAGGTATTGTTCGGCCTGCTTTTTGCCCCGTCGCGAGACGACTTCCTCTCGTATCGGATGATGGCTTGGCTTTGCGCCCAAACGGGTTGGCAGTCGCTTTGCCCCAGCAGTTTTCAGGCTTCGTTCATCAACACGGAATTGGCGGCGCAGTTCATGACGCACATCAAAGTGGCGCTTTGGGCGGGACTTGTGGTGGTTTCGCCCTACCTCATCGTGCAAGCGTATGGCTTCGTCGCGCCCGCACTCTACGACAAGGAGAAACGCCATGCTGCACCTATATTAATATGGGGCACTTCCCTGTTCGTCCTAGGTGTGATGATGAACTATTTCGTCATCTTCCCGTTTTCGTTTCGTTTCCTCAACAACTATCAGGTGTACGAGGAAGTGAAAAACCAGATTTCGCTGTCATCCTACATTTCCACTCTGCTGATGCTCAGCATTTTGATGGGTATTTTATTCGAGATTCCCATCGTCAACTATCTTTTGGCCAAGGCCGGGCTTTTGCAAGCCGAAACGCTCAAGAAATACCGTCGTCACGCGATTGTGGCCATTGCCATCGTGGCAGCCGTTATCACTCCGACTGGCGACGCCGTGACCTTGATGCTCGTCACCTTGCCGATTTATCTGCTTTATGAAGCAAGTATACTCATTGTAAAACGAACTAACTCAAAATCATAACAATATGCTAAGAAAAATCAGAATTTCACTTCAAGTGGTCACAATGACTTTAGTGACCCTGCTCTTGCTCGGCATTGGATTCCGAGTGCATCTTTGGGCCGGCTGGGTGGCCAAAATCCAGTTTTTGCCCGCCTTGTTGGCCCTGAACCTCATCCCTGTGATTTTACTCCATTTTTGGCTCACCTACACTTTCGGGAGAATCTATTGCAGCGTAATTTGTCCTTTGGGCATCATGCAAGATTTCTTCTCGTGGCTCGGTGGCAAAGCCAAGAAAAACCGTTTCAGTTACGCCAAGGAAAACAAAGTGCTGCGCTATGGTTTCCTCGGCGTGTTCGCACTTGCGATAATCATCGGTTTTGCACCTGTCACGACCTTGTTTGAGCCATACAGTGCCTACAGCCGCATCGTGAACAGCCTGTTCAAGCCATTGTATGACCTGCTGAACAATTGGCTCGCCTCGATGGATGCCGCCAACGACCGCTACAACTTCACCGAGGTGCAAATCTGGACTCGCAGCGTGACAACTTTCGTGGTAGCCATCCTCACCTTATTAATATTGGCCTTCCTCGCTTGGCGCAAAGGCCGAATCTATTGTAACACCATCTGCCCTGTCGGCACCACCCTCAGTTTCATTTCGCGTATCCCTGGATTTGGATTCCGCGTCCGTTTCGACAAGGACAAGTGCAAAAATTGCGGCATGTGTGAAAAGAATTGCAAGGCGCAAGCCATTGATTTCAAGAACGGTACGGTGGACTACTCGCGTTGTGTGGTTTGCGGCGATTGCTTAGACAAATGCAAGTTTGACGCGCTGCATTACACCACCAAAAAAGCTCCATCTGAATCCAAACCCGTTGATACGGAACGCCGCGCTTTCCTCGTTGGCGCAGCAGTAGCAGGCACAACAGCGGCCTTCGCCCAACCCCAAATGAAAGTGGATGGCGGTTTGGCGGCCATCGAGGACAAGAAAGCCCCGAAGCGTCAAACGCCTGTTACGCCTCCGGGTTCGGTGTCGGCGCGTCATTTTGAAAAGCATTGCACGGCTTGCCAACTCTGCGTTTCGAGTTGTCCGAACAACGTCTTGCGTCCCTCCACCGACTTCATGAAACTAATGCAACCCGTCATGTCGTTTGAGCGCGGCTATTGCCGCCCCGAATGTACACGGTGCAGCGAAGTTTGCCCTGCTGGTGCCATTAAGCCCATTTCGCGCGAGGAAAAGACCACCATTCATGTTGGTCATGCCGTGTGGATCAAGGAGAATTGCGTTGTGCTTCGCGATGGTGTCAGTTGTGGCAATTGCGCCCGCCACTGCCCAACGGGAGCCATCCTAATGATTGATCATGAAGGCCCGAATGGCACGGTGCAAGTGCCAGCCGTGGACGAAAACAAGTGCATCGGCTGCGGCGCTTGCGAGCACCTCTGCCCTGCCCGACCGTTCAGCGCGATTTATGTTGAGGGTAATGAAATGCACCAAATTGGTTAATATGAAAACTACAGATTACACGGATTTGACAGATTCCTTTCAAATTCAGAGGACGCAAACGTCCCATTTGTACGGATTCCTATTGGCAACATCCTATCCGTATCAATTGGATGCTTGCATCCCAAAATTTTTCGGAATCAAATCTGTTTAATCCGTCAAATCCGTAGTAAAAAAACGAAATAATAAATTTGAAATCAAAAAGTTATGGACAGAAGAGAATTCATCAAACATATCGGCAGCGCGGCAGTGGCCACATCAGTGGTGCTTTCCGCCTGCAAATCGGGCGACGAAAAGCCCCAGCCCTTGACGGGCATCCTCGATGGTCAGGGCGAAATGACCTACCGCACCAATCCCAACACGGGCGACAAAGTTTCCATCTTGGGCTACGGCATGATGCGCCTTCCAGTGGAAGGCGGCGGCACTTTCCGCGACCATCCTGATGCCAACATCGACCAAGAGATGGTCAACCAGCAGATTGACTACGCCCTTGAGCATGGCGTCAACTATTTCGACACCTCGCCGGTTTATTGCAAGGGCCTTTCGGAACACGCCACGGGCATTGCTTTGGCACGACATCCGCGTAACTCGTATTACATCGCAACGAAATTGTCGAACTTCAGCCCGTCGACATGGAGTCGAGAGGCCTCAATCAACATGTTCGAGAACTCACTGAAGGAATTGCAGACCGACTATGTCGACTATCTTTTGCTGCACAGCATTGGCGGCACGACCAAAGACTTGGACAGCCACCAATTGTTTGACACCCGCTACATGGACAACGGCATTTTGGACTGGCTCGTGGAGCAAAAAAACGCAGGACGCATCCGCAACCTCGGCTTCTCCTACCACGGCGACGTGGAAATCTTCGACATGCTGTTGCGCTGGCACGACGAAGGCCGCTACCATTGGGATTTCGTCCAAATCCAGATGAACTATGTGGATTGGCATTATGCCGACGAGTATAACACGCGCAACACCGACGCCTCTTATCTCTACAACGAACTGCACCGTCGCGGTATTCCCGTGGTCATCATGGAGCCTTTGCTCGGAGGCCGCTTGGCCGACCAGCCCGACTACATCGTGAAGCAGATGAAGGAGCGCGAGCCTGAAACGCCCGTCGCGCGTTGGGCCTTCCGCTATGCCGGCACGCAAGAAGGTGTCCTCGTCGTACTCAGCGGCATGACCTACATGGAGCATTTGGTGCAGAATGTAGCCACATATTCACCATTGCGCCCCATCACGCCAAAGGAAGATGAGTTCCTGATGAAGATTGCCGAAGAGATAATGGAACTGAAAATCGTGCCTTGCACCGCCTGCAACTACTGTATGCCATGCCCTTACGGGCTGAACATCCCCGCCGTTTTCGGCTACTATAACAAGAGCATCACCGATGGAGCCATGCCCGCCGGAAACCGCGAAGCGAAAGAATACTGGGAAGCCCGAAAGCGTTTCCTCATCGGCTACGACCGCAACATACCCGCCTTGAGGCAGGCAAGCCACTGCATCGGCTGTGGCCACTGCAAACCCGAATGTCCACAAGGCATCGACATCCCGACGGAGTTGCACCGTATCGACGACTATGTGGAGCAGTTGAAAACACTTTGAACAAATCGGAATACCTGAGTTCCTTTTTCCGACGAAGATGACGGTTAAGGTTCAAGTTTCTTCACCGGGAAAGTGAAGTAAGTATCCGGGAAAGGTTCGTTCTTCAAGGTGAAGTGCCACCATTCCACGCCGATGGGTTTGAAGCCGTGGCGCAACATAGCCTTCCGCAGAATCATGCGGTTGTGGAACTGCTCGGCGGTGATGCGGCTGTTGGCCTTGTATTTGCCCGTGTTAGGATTGCCGCCGTAATCAATATGGCTTTCCGGACCAAACCAGTCGAAAGTGCCACCCATGTCGAGTTCCTTTTCCGTCGCCATATCGAAAAGGGTCAGGTCGACGGTGGAGCCGCGTGTATGGCTGCTCTTGCTTGAGATATAGCCCAACTCAAAGAGTTTGTTTCGAGGCACTTGAGGATAGAAATAAGGTTTCATCAATGTGTCGTTGACATTGGAGGCCCAACGCACAAAATGGTTGACGGCGCACTGTGGGCGATAGGCATCGTAAATCTTCAGGCGGTAGCCTTGCTTCTTCAAATCGTCGCTCACGGCGCGAAGGCTGTCGGCAGCCTGACGGGTGAGCAGGGCGACTGGCTCCAAATAGCCGTCTATCCTTGTCCCGACGAAGTTGAAGGTGCTGTAATAGCGAATCTCCAAAATGGCATCGGGAACGACATCGGCCAAATTCACGAACTGGCTGCAATCCTCCGTCGGCGGCAATACCTTTGTCAACCGTTTGAATTCGGCTTGAGCCTTGCCAAGTTGCGCAAGAAAAGCGGGACTGGTGTGAAGACGAGACAAACCGATGGCGGCACAAAGACGGCTGGCATCCACATCGCTCTGCCAATGGGCACCTGCAATGACACGACTTTCGCCATACATAAAACCGCGTGCCATAATGGTGTCGGCGTTGGCCGGATTGATCTCGGAGAACAGCAAAGCGGCGGCATAACCACGTTGGCTGTGACCCGATGGATAGGAGCCTTCACCCGACAATTCAGCCTCTTCATACCTCGTAAGCATGTGTTCATGGAAACGCTCAAACGGGCGCTTGCGATGGTAGAAAGCCTTTGGCTTGACACGAGTTTGGTCGATAGTAGAAAGGCTGTTCACCATGAATCTGTAGATTTCAGGAGTGCCATCTTTGGAAACTTCGAGACCGAAAGGCACGCTAAAAACGGCAAAGAGCGAATCGTAGTTCCAAACAGCGTCACGAAACACGAGAGCGGCGCGTTTCGCATCGTTGCGTTGCGTTTTGCCCCACATGTAACGCATGATGTCATTGCCGAAATCCGTCCCGATGGTGTCAGGCGGGGCCGGTAGGCACTTGATGAGGTTAGGCATTTCTTCTTCACTGAAATACAGCGTAACATCTTCATTTTGACCTTTGACTTGAAGGCTGCCACAAAACATGATGGCGGCAAACATCGCTAATAGAATCCGTTTCATAATTGACTTTTTTGCGTTATTGTTCTAAATTTCAACACCGCAAAAATACAAAAAAACAATCAATCCACCTTCAACGCCCGCATGGCGTTCAGCACAGCCAAAACCGTAACACCCACATCGGCAAAAACGGCCATCCACATGGTGCCAATGCCCAAAGCGGCCAAGACAAGTACCGCCACTTTCACGCCAATGGCGAACCACACATTTTGCTTGGCAATCCTTATCGTGCGTCGCGCAATGCGAATGGCAAGGGCGATTTTTGAGGGTTTGTCGTCCATCAAAACCACATCGGCGGCTTCGATGGCGGCATCGCTGCCGAGACCGCCCATCGCAATGCCCACATCGGCACGAGCCAACACGGGGGCATCGTTGATACCGTCGCCTACGAAGGCGAGTTGAGCGTTGAGGGTTGAGGGTTTAGAGTTGAGCAATTCATCTACATAAGCGACCTTGTCGGCGGGCATCAGTTCAGCATGATATTCAGAGAGTTGGAGTTTCTTGGCCACATCCTCCCCTACTTCCTTGCGGTCGCCGGTGAGCATTACGGTGCGGCTCACGCCCAAAGATTTCAATTCGGCAATGGCTTCCGCACTGTCTTCCTTAATTTTGTCGTTGATGACGATATGACCCGCGTATTCACCATCGATGGCCACATGGATAATCGTGCCGACATGCTTGCAGTCGTGCCATTTTGCCCCAATCGCGTCCATCATCTTCGCATTGCCTACGCAAACGGTCTTGCCCTCCACTTTGGCCCGAATCCCTTGACCAGCAATCTCTTCCACATCACTCAATTTGCAACCGTCTGTTGCCTCATCGGGGAAAGCATCGCGCAAGGCGGCTCCAATGGGATGCGTGGAAAAATGCTCCACATGGGCGGCGAGGTGCAACAGTTGAGAGTTGAGTGTTGAGAGTTGAGAGTTTTGTGAATCAGCGATTTCGGTCTTACAATCTGATTGTCCTGAATGAATTGCAGTAACAGCGAATTGTCCATGAGTCAATGTGCCAGTTTTGTCGAAAACCACCGTCCCGACCTTAGCCAACACATCCATGTAATTCGCGCCTTTGACAAGAATGCCTTTGCGCGAAGCCCCGCCAATGCCACCAAAGAAAGTGAGTGGCACGCTGATGACCAAGGCGCAAGGGCATGACACCACAAGGAACATCAAGGCGCGATAGAGCCAAATGGCGAAAGTGCCAGCAAAATCGCCAGAAAACAGTGGCGGCAACACAGCCAAAGCAAGAGCCGCAAAGACCACCACGGGTGTATAAACGCGGGCGAATTTGGAGATAAACGTTTCGCTTTTCGACTTGTTTTCAGTGGCATTTTCCACCAAATCAATGATTTTGGAAACCGTACTTTCACCGAAACTCTTGGTCGTGCGTACCTTAATCACACCCGAATAATTGACGCAGCCCGAAATGACTTCGTCGCCTTCGGCAACTTCGCGCGGAAGGCTCTCGCCCGTCAAGGCGACAGTGTTCAAAGACGTGTTGCCTTCGATGATAACGCCATCCAACGGTACCTTTTCGCCCGGCTTGATGACAATGGTCTCACCCACTTCAACCTGCTCAGGACTAATACTTTCCATCTGACCGTTGCGCTCCACATGCGCCACATCAGGCCGAATGTCCATCAGGTGGGCGATGCTGTCGCGGCTCTTGCCTTCGGCATAGCCTTCGAAAAGCTCACCGACTTGGAAAAACAGCATGACAAAAACCGCCTCGGGAAACTGTGTTTCGGCACCGGGCAAAAACCCGATGCAAAGTGCCCCGATAGTGGCAATGGACATGAGGAAATGCTCGTTGAAAGCCTCGCCATGCGCCAGGCCCTCGGCGGCCTCCTTGAGCGTGTCGAAGCCGATGAATAGGTAAGGAACCAAATAAATGAGGAGCAGTTGCCAAGTGCGCAAGTCGCAACGCTTCTCGATGATGACCGCTGCAACAAGCAATGCCACGGTGACCGTAATTTTGATGATTTGGCCTTTCAGACCGCCTTCTTCATGGTGATGCTCGTGATGATGCTCATGCTCGTGAGCGCAACACTCGTGTTCGTGATGATGTGCCATAACTATCTTTGTTTATGCCGCAAAAATAAAGGAAAAATCGCTTTCCGCTTCTCGCCAATACTGATGAAAAAGCGAATAAGAAACCATCAATAATGGGTAGATTGAAACCGATATGAAGACATGAAACGGCATTAAAAAAGCGTCAGCCAACCGACTGACGCTTTTTTCATTCACTCGCCTAACAGGTGTTTAAACAAGAAATTGTCAATCTTGTTGAACAGGTGCATCCGACATTCACCGTCGCCGTATTCGTAGCCGCCGTAGATGCCGTGGTTCTTGTTGGGATAAATCATCAGGTCGAACTGCTTGCCGTTGGAAATCATGGCTTTGATGAGTTCCATTGCGTTTTGGTAGTGGACGTTGTCGTCGCCGCTGCCGTGGCAAAGCAGGTAATTGCCCTTGATCATCGCCGTGTTGTGGACGGGCGAGTTGAGGTCGTAGCCATCGGGGTTTTCCTGCGGCGTGCGCATGAAACGCTCGGTATAGACATTGTCGTAATAACGCCAGTTGGTGACAGGAGCCACCGAAACGGCAGTGCTGATGACATCCGCGCCCTTGGTGATGCCGTTGGCGGCCATGAAACCACCGTAGCTCCAGCCGTAAATACCGATTCTGCTTCCGTCAACGTAAGGTTGCTTGGCCATGTATTTGGCTAAGGTAATCATGTCTTCGGTTTCGTACTTGCCGAGTTGCAGGTAGGTCATTTTCTTGAACACTTCGCCTTGCGCACCGCTGCCACGGTTGTTGATGGAAACGCTGATAATGCCGTGTTGCGCAAGCAGTTGCATCCACCAATAATCGCTGTTGGCCCATGAATTGTTCACGGTTTGGTGACCGGGACCGCCATAGACGTAAATCAGCACGGGGTATTTTTTCGAGGGGTCGAAGTCGGGAGGCAGGATTTGCCATGCGTCCACATCCACTTGGGTGCCGTCAGGCAAAGTGAAAGCTGGGTCGCTGATTTTCAGGAGTTTCTTCTCGCCGAGGTTGAAGGACTTCAGTTTTTCGGCAAACTCGTGGTTGTCCTCCAACACACGCACCAATTTGCCCTTGTTGGTGTAAAGTTCAAACTGGCGCGGCTGGCTGATGGTGCTGTTTATATTAATAAGGTAGCTGAAATCGTTGCTGAAACGCGCGTCGTTGGTGCCTGGGCGACCAATCACCTCGCGCATCTTGCCCTTCAAGTTGACGGCATAAATTTGGCGGTCGACGGGCGTGTTCTTCGCGGCTTGGAAATAAACCTCCTTGCCATCGAAGCCGTAGACTTCCGTCACATCCCATTGGCCTTCAGTAAGTTGCTTCACCAAAGTACCATCCAAATTGTAAAGGTAAATGTGGTTGTAGCCACTCTTTTCGGAAGTCATCAGGAAACGCTTGCCGTCCTCAAGGAAATGCCAATTGTCGGTGATGTCGATGTAGTATTCGTTGGTCTCGTCGTAAAACACGCGGCTCTTGCCCGTAGTGGCATCGGCGGCCAAAATCTCAAGATGGTTCTGATGGCGATTCAGGCGTTGAATGGCTAACACATTGGCATCCATTGTCCACGCGATGCGAGGCAGGTAGATGTCGGTTTCCTTGCCCGTGTCCATCTTCACGGTCTTGCCGCTTTCGAGGTCGTAAACGTAAATCTCGACGATGGAATTGTCCTCGCCCGCCTTGGGATACTTGAAACTGTACCAGTCAGGATAAAGACCCTCAAACTCTTCCATCTGGAACTCGCGCACCTTACTCTCGTCGAACTTCATGTAGGCGATTTTCTTGCTGTCGGGTGACCAATAGAAGCCCTGCGAGAAACTGAATTCCTCCTCATACACCCAGTCAGGCGCACCATTAATAATATGGTTATAGAGGCCATCTTTGGTGAACTGACTCTCCTTCCCTGTCACCAAGTCCTTGATGAACAGGTTGTTGTCGCGCATAAAAGCGACTTTGGTTGCATCTGGCGAGAAAGTGGCCAAACGCTGCTTGCCGTTCTCCGAAAGGGGCTGCAAGGTCTTGGTTTTGAAGTCATAAACATAATACATGGCGTGGAATGAGTGGCGGTAGATGCTCTCCATCTCCGTGGCGCACAACATTTTGTCCTCGTTTGCGCTCAATGTGTAATCCTGAAGTCCGATGGGCAGCGAATCAGGATGCAAGGTCAGGTCGGCGATGCCGAACAGCGTATTTTCCAACTTTCCCGTCTTGTAGTTGTAGATGTTGAGTTGGCCTTTCTCGAAGTTGGCGTAAGTCTTGCCGTCCTTCATCGAATTCATGCCGCGCACGCTCTTCGCATAGAATGTCGGGCGCATGTAAAGGTCTTCCAAATCGAAATTTTTCTTCTCTTGGGCCGAGGCCGAAAGCGTTCCAAAAACAAGGAACAAACTGACTAATAGGTATTTAAACTTCATAACGAATAGATTTGATTGCACAAAGGTAGGATTTTTTCAAAAAAATAGCGAAAAAAAGTTGGAGGAATGAAAAAAAGCCGTATTTTTGCACCCGCAATGGGACGGTAGCTCAGTTGGTTTAGAGCGCATGCTTGACAGGCATGAGGTCACAAGTTCGATCCTTGTTCGCCCCACACGAAACGCCGACGGCGTTTTTTCTTTGAAAGGAGGGACGTTAGCCCAGTTGGTTTAGAGCGCTGCCTTCACACGGCAGAGGTCACTGGTTCGAGTCCAGTACGTCCCACAGAAACCTGCTGAACTCCAGCGGGTTTTTGTTTTTTATACCATTCAAAGAAACTTTTCCCTATTTTTACCACCGCAAAACACAACACATATCCTTACATACATCTACGGTAAATACTCAGAAAATCATGAAAGAAGAAAAAGACAGAAAACTAAGTGCGAAAGAGCAGAAACGTCTGGACGTTTTTGAAGAGACCTGCGAGAGGCTTTCCCGAGAGGGTTATAAAAAGACAGATCTGACCATCGGCATAGTCAAAGCCAATCTATTTGTATTCTTGCTTGCTATTCCGATCGTGGCAATTGGTGTACTTCTTTTCGCTTGGAGGAATCCTATATCACTTCTAACGCCCACCCCTTATGGAAGTCTTCTGTTTATCGTATTGTTTTTCGTGCTCATTGTGGCGCATGAACTCATTCACGGGCTGACCTGGAGCATCTACGCCGAGCATCATTTCAAGGATATTGAGTTTGGATTCATGAAAGAATATCTTACGCCATACTGTACATGTACGACGCCCATCCTGAAAAACCACTACATATTAGGTGCATTGATGCCCTGTATTGTTCTCGGAATATTTCCCACGGCAATCGGGATCCTATTGGGTTCGCACCTCTTGTTTTGGATAGGAATTGTGATGATTTTGTCGGCGGGAGGAGATATTATGATTGTCTGGAAAGTACTCACTTTCAAGAAACAAGACCTATCCAAAGAAATCCTTATCTACGACCACCCCATTCAGGCAGGTTCAGTGATATTTGAAAAGTAAATAATCCGCAAACTGCATGTTTTTTGACACGGGACCGACTATGACTATTGACCATGACCATGACCGTCTTAACGGGAATTGTAAGCTTAAAGGCTTTTCTTTGGATGAATGGTAAGCCTTTAAGTTCAACTTCAATTGGCCAGAGGTCAGAAGCCGCCATCGTCACAAGTCATCGTCCCTCAGCATCGTGTACCAAATTTAATCACGAGCCGATTATCATGGCTACTCCTGCGTTGGCCCGTCTGATGTCTTGTTGTCACTTCCACCTCCACCACCTCCAATTGGGATTCCAACCAATAGCCACACCAGAACGCTGATGATATAAAGGGTCCAAGCCCACCAAGGCGCATGGATTCTGATGAGAACAATCAATCCGATAAGATAATCAATAAAGATGAAGCATCCCATAGTGTGTTGTTTTTGATAACGGTCGCGAAAATATAGCACCTCTGCCGATGCTCAATGGAATGTAGTGAATTATAGTAAAAGATAGTAGGTTTTCTACACCAATTGCCACCAATTTGCCACAAATCTTTCAAAGATTCATTTCTGGAGATTCGTGAATCATTAGCTTCGCTGAATCTATGATTTCATGGAAATTCGTGTTGAAAAAAGCCTTACCGCCGCAACTTGATTTCCTCACTGATGCAAAGATTGAACTTCATCTCTAAACATCACGAATTTGCGCGTCTAACTCTTCTTCTGTCGGGCGAGGAATGTCATTCTCGTTGATTAGGTCGATAGCACGTTGCCAATCTTGATCGGCTGCTGCATACAAATACCATGCTCCAATAATTGGATTACACTCAACGCCGTGACCTTCAAAATAGCAGATTCCCAACTGCGTTTGGGCATCAGGCTCCTCCTGCTCGGCGGCTTTTTCGAACCAAGGCACTGCTTTATCATATTCTTCCCTATTGTAAAACTGCATCCCATAGCAAAATTGGCCGTCAGCGTTTCCCGCTTCAGCCGCCATTTTATAG
>CACZZO010000004.1:0-30700 GCA_902785755.1 uncultured Bacteroidia bacterium
TGGGGCTGCACATTCAAGTCGTTGTCGATATGGCTGATACGCAACAACGACTGGATGCCATCCTTGTAAATGAGCCTGGCGAGGATAAGGCCATTGCCATTGGGAGCCTCCGTCAATAGCAACTCCTTGGTGTTATCGACATATCTTTTGTCGGATTGGACAAACACCGAATCGATGACGGAAGCTGTTTGTGGGTCTATCTTATAAAGCCAGTCGCCGCAGAGAGAGGCAGATGTCGTTGGGATGCAGGTGATGATGTTTCCGTCGCTTGTCTTTGTGGAGAAAGAAAGATAGAACTTGAAACCACTCACCTCGGCAGGGCGCTTGACATACAACAAAAGCGAGTCGCAAGAGTAGTCTTGGGCTTGGGCAAAAAGCGAAGCCAGCGCAAAGGCAAGTAATAGTAGGAGTGGCTTTTTCATGGCTTTGTGATTTTTACAGGGGACTTCTAATTATACTTGGTTTCCTTGTTTTCGGGTTGTCAGGATGCCGAAGTCCGGTTTGGGCAGACCTTTCAACCCGCTGCAAAGGTATGTATTTTTGTTCTATGTTGCAATAGTTTCTGATATCAAGAATAATCCTATGGCAAAAGCCTTTGCTTTCATGTTCCGAAAGAATTTTTCCCTGCAAAAATAAAAAAACCAATCCACCGTTCATTATTTGTCGTATTTTAGCCACCCCAAACCACGAGAATTGAAACGCCTTCTTGTCATATCGGCCCTAATGTTGTGCTTCTTCGCCGCTTTCGCCCAAAGCGAGGACGAACCGAAGCACAAGCGCATAGACTTCTACGGCTATGTGGTCACTGCCGACAGCCTCCACCCTATCCGCAACACGCACGTAATCAGTAAAATGGCACATTGCGGCACCATCACCAACCAGCAGGGCAAGTTCCACATCCAAGCGCATGATACCGACACGCTTTGGGTGAGTTGCATCGGCTACACTCGCCGCCTCGTCGCCATCGACCCCTCACTCACCTCCGCCGACACGCTCGTCATCCGGCTTTATCCCGAAACCATCACCCTCCGCGAGGTGACCGTGCTGCCTTTCAGCAACTACGAGAGTTTCAAGGAAATGCTCATCACCATGCCGAGCATCAAGATGCCCGAAGAGATTGAACGACTTTATGAAGACCTCGACGAACTCTGGCTGAGCCGTACCCCTGTTGGCAACGGCATGGTTTCCATCACTGCAAACCCAATCCAATATCTCTACGACAAATACAACAAGTCGGCACGCCGACAGGCCACGCTGCTCCGCAACCGACGCATGTATAACGAAGTGCTGCGCGAGCAAGGCCGCACCGACGAACTCCTCCCCGATTCCTTGGATTTTGCCATCGACTACAAAATGTATGAACTTGACGAAGCCGCCGAAGCCCGAAAAAACAAGTTTGAATTTGACACGACAAACCAAGTGGGCAAAGTGAAGCCGATGGTTCCGAGGAAAAAATACATCCGTCTTGGCAACTAAACCGTTCCATTATGACCATTCGCTATTGGCTCAACTGCATCATTGACTTGTTCTACCCTCGCGTGTGCGCGGCTTGCGGTTGTGGCTTGCTCAAGGATGAGGAAACCGTCTGCCTGAAATGCCGCTATCTTCTACCCAAAACAGGCTACGAGAATCATGCCGACAACCCTTTGGCGCAAGTCTTCTATGGTCGTGTGCGCTTCCATGCGGTGACCGCCTGTTTTTTCTTCGCCAAATCAGGCAAGGTGCAGCACCTTATCCACGAACTGAAATACAAAAACAACCCGGAAGCGGGCATTTTCCTCGGCCAAGAATTAGGCAAAACTATCAAAGATGCGCCTCTGTTTCAAGGCATTGACTACCTGATTCCAGTGCCGCTGCATCCCCGACGCGAGAAACAACGCGGCTACAACCAAAGCCTATTGATTGCCCAAGGCATCCACGAAGCGACAGGCATCCCGATTGGCGACAAATACCTCATCAGGGCGGTGTACACGACCACACAAACAAAGAAATCAGCCGAGGAACGACACAAAAATGTGAAGGACATCTTCGAGGTGCATTTCCCCGAAGAACTCGAAGGGAAACATGTCCTTTTAATAGACGACGTTTTGACCACTGGCGCCACCTTGGAATCGTGCGCGCACCAATTGGAAAACATTCCCGGAATCACGATTAGCGCGGCTACGGCGGCTTGCGCGGGGAATTGATGCTGTTGTATTTGATTTTTTTTATTTCTATTTTTGCAGCCATTAAACAACTTTATTATTAATATCACTAAAAACAAAGTATCATGAAAAAATTGACAATGATTGTTGCGGTTGTAATCATAGGTTTCATCATGACTTCCTGTGGCAACAAGGAAAAAGATTTGATGAACAAAGCCAATGAATTATACGCCCAAGCCGAAACGGAATTAAACGCTATTGACAACTGGGATGGTTTCGTTACCTTTTTCCAGAACTTCAAACAGAAATCCGATGATTTTAAGGCAGGCTATTCCAATTTGAAACTATCACAAGAAACCCAAGATTTTCTTTCCAACAAGAAAGAAGCCTTTGACAAAATGGAATCACAAAAAGCTGGTGAATTATTTGCACCTATTTTAGTAAAAGGGGAACAATTTGCTAAAACATTTACTGACTTTAGTTTGTTATATTTTTCGTCATATTTGATGAACAACCATGTGGAAAGTGTTGAAGAAAATGTGATAGAAGAAAAAATACGCAATATCCTTGGTGTTGCCTCAGATGCTTCTGACGAGGAGCTACAAAAAGCAATGGAAAAAAAGGAAAATTGGAAAAACACCACTCTTGGCATCACTTCAGATGCTTCTGATGAAGAGAAGAATAAAGCCTTAGAAGATTGGATAAGAACTAATTTTGGTATCGACTCGTATAAATCTGAAGAAGACGGGAAAAAAGCAATAGAACATTTAGATAGCATTTATGGAAATGAAATTTCGGTTCTAAAAAGTTTTGACAGGTCTTCTGACGAATTGAAAGATGTCTTGCCGAAGGATTTGAAAGAACGTTTTGAAAAATATAATAACACCATGGCTGAAATAACTGAGATATTTACTTTGGCAGGTTTTATAACATTGGAAAAAGAGGATTAAACATTGTTGAGTTTCCAAAAAAAAGAGACGGCCACAACATGGTGACCGTCTTTTTTTTACCCCGTCCCAGCGGATTTGCAATCCGCAAGTCTTGAATATGGGGATTTGCAATCCCCGAAATATGTATCACGTCTTCCCATAACATGCTGATTTTCGGAGCAAAGATAATGGAAAATTTGTTGCTGCACAAGCGTCTCGCATTACAAATGCTGATATTCGATGCTGGCGGATTGCAAATCCGCCAGAACTGGGATGCTTGTAGGGCTGTCACAGTATCAGCGGTTCTATAAAAATAACTCATGTTTTATATATTTTATTTCGGCTGCAAATATAGTTCTTTTTTAATTACTTACATATTTCATTTTCCTTTTTTGTGGCATTTTGTTTTCCTTTTTTGTGGTAAAATCGCACCGTAAAGCGCATAGAAAAACCACCGCCTTCAAATGAAAACGGTGGTTTTTGTGTGGTAGAGACGCGCCATGGCTCGTCTCGACACAATTATTCGTAAACCTTCACCTCAGTCTCTCCATTGAGCACCATCAAGCCATTGAGAGCCAAAGCCTTCATCTCGTCCTCGCCAGGATAGACATACACTGGAGCGATTTTCTCGACATGCGACTTCACGAGGTTGCAAAAGCCTTTATCATAGGCCATGCCGCCCGTGAGGAAGATAGCGTCCACATCCATACTCATGGCCGAAGCAGCGAGACCGCCCACTTCCTTGGCCACTTGGTAAGCCATGGCTTTGTAAACCTTCTCCCATTCCTTGTTGCCAGCTTTCACGGCGTTTTCAACCTCAAGGGCATCATTGGTGCCGAGGTAGGCGACGAAGCCGCCCTTGCCTTTCAGCATCTGGCCGATTTCCTTCTTGGTGTATTTGCCGCTGAAGCAAGCATCGACGAGGAATCCCGCCGGCAGGCTACCAGCACGTTCTGGAGTGAAGGGTCCGTCGCCGTTCAGGGCGTTGTTGGTATCAACCACGCGGCCTTTCTTGTGGGCACTGACCGAGATACCACCACCGAGGTGGATGGCAATGATGTTCATGTCCTCGTACTTGCGACCAAGGTCTTTCGCCAATTGGCGGGCGATAATCTTTTGGTTCAGCGCATGGAAGATGGAAATGCGCGGGAACAGCGGATGACCCGAATAACGCGCCACTTCGTCCATCTCGTCGACCACGACGGGGTCGGCGATGTAGGCCTTCACACCGATTTCCTTAGCGATGTCGTTGGCAATCAAGCCGCCGAGGTTGGAGGCGTGTTCGCCGTTGTAGCCTTCGTTAAGGTCTTTGATCATGAGTTCGTTCACTTCGTAGACACCCGAAACGAGGGGACGAAGCAAGCCGCCACGACCCACGACACAAGACATTTCGCTCAAGTCGATGCCAGCTTCTTTCAGCTCACGCTTGATGGCTTCGGTGCGGAAAGGCTTCTGGTCGGCGATGTGCTCGTATTTCGAGACTTCTTCAGTGGTGTGCTTCAGGTTCTTCTTGAAGACTTGCTCTTCGCCTTCAAACACCGCGATTTTCGTCGAGGTGGAACCGGGGTTTATCGTTAAGATTTTGTATGCCATAATGATGTATTTTTAATTGGTTACGCTATCATTGCGGCCAAAGCGATTGAATACAGTTTCGTCTTCGATGTGTCGCCGCGCGAGGAGAGCACGCAAGGCACCTTGGCACCCATCAGCATGGCGCCCACTTCGCTCTTGTCGAACTTGGTGCAGCACTTGTAGAACACGTTGGAGGCTTCGAGGTTGGGGAACACGAGGCAGTCGGCGTCGCCGGCCACGGGGTTCTTCATGCCCTTGATGGCAGCGGTTTCGGCATCCAAGGCGAGGTCGAGGCTGATAGGACCTTCCACCATGCAGCCCTTGATTTGGCCGCGCTCAGCCATCTTTGCGATGATGGCGGCATCGACGCAAGCGGGAATGCCCGCGCTCATCTGCTCGGTGGCGGTCACCATGGCGACCTTCGGGCAACTTACACCCAATTTTGTGGCTACAGTGGTCACATATTTGAGCAATTGCTGCTTCTGCTTGATGTCGGGAAGCGGGATGATGGCGCAGTCGGAGGCCACCATCAGCTTGTGGTAGTTCGGATTTTCGATGACGGCAACGTGAGCCAAAGTCACATTGGGCGGGCAGAGGCCGCGTTCCTTGTTGAGGATGGCGCGCATGTATTTGTCGGTGGGCAGCAGGCCCTTCATCAGGATGTCGGCTTCGCCGGCGTTGATGAGGTCGCAAGCCATGGCGGCGGCTTTCACATCGACGGGTTCGTTGATGATTTTGAAGTTGGCCATGTCGATGCCTTCGGCCTTGCACACTTCGGCAATCACTTTCTCGTCGCCGAGAAGGGTGGCTTCAATCAAGCCTTCCTTGACGGCAGCGTTCACTGCACAAATCGTGTGATCATCATTGGCGTAAGCGGCCACAAGACGTTTCTTGGGTTTGCTGCGCAAAACCTCAAACATTTGTTCTAACTTTCTGATTTCCATAATACTGTATTTAAAGATTTAAAATTTAATATTCAAGATTCAAAAACTCAGTTCAACTTATTTCGCCCCATGAGGCAGGAAACGGGATGTTGTTCGCTTTATAATAAAGGATTATCGGATCGTAATCCAAATCATCGGCCCAAGTAAGGGTTTTCAATTCGGGATGGATATAGGCTTTTTTGAACAAATTCATGTTCAACAAAAGGTTGTAAGGTTTCGTGGAATGAATCACATCATCAAAATCAACAAGTCCAGATGTTCCATCTTCAAAAGACACTTTGTAGATGTAATCGTGCTGGTATTCAATATTTTTCAAATCGTAATTCATTTTATAACGGCTTGATTTTGACAAGATTACCCTTTTTCGCCTCTTCCCAACAAAGCATCAACTCCTCTTGGTGCATTTTTGCCCATTCCGCAACGAGGCCGAAAGTTTTTGGCGGCAAGTCACCTATCATCAACCCGAAATCCTTAATCCTGATAGAGGCCTCATATTCATTGTAACGAACATGAAAATGGGGCGGATTGTGGTCCGAGAAGTTCATCGTAATGATGATTCCTAAAAACCTGCTTATTTCCGGCATTTTGTTCAGAATTTGACGGAGCAAAGATAAAAAAATTAATTCATCAATAATAAATGATGTTCAAATCCAGCCGTTTTTCCTGCAATTTCTCGATGGCGCGGGCCTTGACCTTGGTGTTGTAAACCTTCAGTTGCTTCAGCGTCGGGATGTCCTCAATGGGCGACAAACTCTTGACATTGGTATTGTTGACAAACAGGTTCTCCAACTTCTGCAAGCCCGACAAAGGCTTCAGCGACTTCACCGCCGTGCCGCTCGCATTGAGGGTGACGAGGTTGTTCATCTTCGAGAGCGGGCCAAGGTCGCTGATTTGCGTGTTCTCGATGTTGAGCAGTTCGAGCATGGTGCTGCCTTCGATGGGTTTCAGGCTGCTGATAGGATTGTTCTGCACATTGAGTTCGACGAGATACCACTTGTTCTCCAAAGGTGCAATGTCGCGCACGCTTTGGCCGTTGATGGTCAGACGCTCAAGCCATAGAAAATTCTTCAAAGGCTCAAGGCTGATGATGGGGAATTCCATGCCGATTTCAAGTTCCTGCAAATCCACAATACGCTGCAAATCAAGGTCGTTGGGTATTTCATCTTGTATGCCGATGGCGTTTCGGAAGATAGCTTGCCAAATCGGGTCGAGAATGTTCCACCATGTCGTCAGGGCTTCGGTCTGATAAATGACATGCACCTGCCTTTGACTCTCTTTCAACACAATGATTTGGCTCGGGTTGATGTTGGTGCTGTCGGCATAAATCACTTCGAGGTTGTTGTCGTTCATCAAAGGCGAGAAGTCGTTGACGGGCGTGTTCATGATGTTGAGATACCGCAAGTTACCCATGTCCTGCAAGGGCTTGAGGTCGCTGATATAGGTGTGCGAAATATTGAGCGATTCCAAATTGGCCAAGCCTTGGATGGGTTGCAGGTAACCAATTTCTGTGTTTGAAATGTTCAACGAGCGAAGGTTGGTCAAGCGGCTGACGGGCATCAGGCTTTGCATGAAAGTATTGCCCGAAAGGTCGAGTTCCTGAAGGTTGATGACTTGGTGCAACTGCTCAGTGGTCGGCTCTGAGTCGACTTTTATCTGCTTGGAAAACACGGCTTTCCAATAAATGGGCAGTTCAATCCACCAATTTCTTAGGGCTTCGGTGTCGTAGATGACCAAAGCGAATGGGTTGCTCTTGACGAACTCGCTTGCCTCGGCATCACCGATGTTGGATTGGTCGCAATAGATTTTGTTCAGGCGACGGTTGCCTTTCAGGGGCGAAAGGTCGCGGATGGTGGTGTTGCTGCAATAGAGTTCGCGCAAGTTCTCCATCTCGCTCAGTGCCTGCAAGTTGCCAACGGCTGTGCCCGAAATGTTGAGGCTTTGCAAATCCTTCAGATTGCTGATGGGACCCAAGTCACGGACAGCAGTGTTGCTAATGTCGAGGCTTTTCAAAAGGGTCAAATCCTGCAAAACGCCCAAATTGGCAATGCTCGTGCCGCTCAAATTGAGCGAAACGAGGTTAGGACAACCCTTCAAATTGTTGATTCTGCTGACTTGCGTTTCGGCAATGTTGAGTTTCTGCAAATTGCGCAACGACTCCAGCACGCTCAGGTCTTCAATGCCTGTGTTGGCCACTTCGAGTTCCTCAAGGGTGATGTTGTATTTCAGTGCCGAAATGTCTTCAATCATGGTGGAATTGGCACGCAACACCTTCAGTTTGTTGAGGTTGCGTACGGGCGACAGGTCTTCAATGGAGGTTCCTGAAACATCCAAGAAGGTGAGGTCGGAAAGTTCGCTGAGCGGGTCCAAAGTGATGATTTCGCGGATGCCGGAGATGTCGACGCGCTGTTTTTGGGTGACGAGTTTCAGTTTGGCGTCCAATTCGGTGAAATCGTTGAGGCTACTGATGTTGTATTCCGACATGGGAATGCCGCTGTCGAACAAAATATCGCCGCCAAGACGGTTTTTCCAGTTTTGCGAAAGGCCGTTCCACCAGTTGCGAAGTGCCTCACTCTCATTGATTTTAGTGGTATAGATGCTGGCAATCTTTATGCTGTTGTTCTGTCGGTCGAGGTTGATTTCTATGAAACGGTTCCTCACATTGTCGACCTGCTCGTCAGTAACGGTTTTGCCCGTCAAATGCCGCGTCATGGTGACCTTGAAGAAGATGCTGCCATCGTCACGCTTGTTGTTGGCGATGCTTTGCAAATCGAATTTGAAGTTGGCCCATTTGAAGAAGAAGTCAATGTCTTTCAGATAGGCCTGCACATCCTTATTAATAGGTGTCTTGCGGTTCACGTCGAGGTCGTCCTCCACCTGCACCTTGTCATCGATGAAGATTTTGCTCCAACTTTCGGTGAACACGATTTCCTTTTCCGAGGCCGAAGTGGCACTGTCGCCGATGAAGTTCATCGTTTCTTCCAAATAGGCGAGCATCGACTTGATTTCGCTCTCATACTTGGCGATTTCGTCTTTGGAGAGTTTTTGGGCCTGACCGCCAAAGGCCAAGCCAAACAACAATATGGAAAGAATGGTTATCTTTTTCATGGTTGATAGAATTTGATGAGGTTGGTTTTTTCCTTTTCAGGCATGTAGACCACATTCGACATGAGCCAGCCGGAATTGAGGCCCGAGCGGTTGAACCACGACACCTCGAAGTACCAGTCCTTGATTTGCAAGACGTGGAACTTCACCGCATCGACGTGCTGGAACACCAATTTGCCGCTCTTGATTTCGTAAAAGAAAAGGGTCAGGTAATCGGGATGATAGTTTTGCGAGGCGTAATACTCGATGACGTCGGGGTCTTGGAAGGCCTTGTAGATGTTCATAAAGTCGAGTTCATGGCTCATGGGATGCAGGAAATGCTTCTCCTTGTCAGCCATTTCGCCCGTCGGGAAAAGTTTGTTGAATTCCGAGAAATACACATTGGTCAGCACCCATTTGGAACCTAAGCCTTCCTTTTCGACGGCCAAAAAGAGCATCACCTTGACCTCCTTGCCGTTGTATTTGAAGGTGGTGGAAACTTCTGAGAACCAACGACCTCCGAGGAAAGTCATGTAGGTTGAATCGCCCTTGGTGACATCCTCGATGAAATAGCGTTGCAGGTCGGTTTGGGTGCCGTATTTCTCTTGGTCGAAAAGCACGGGCAGCGACTTGCGGCGCATTTCGTTGCTGCGATAATTGGGGTCTTTCGGGTTGAGTTTGTAGCCGAACTGGTCCTCCTCGTAGTTGAACCGGCGCATGAACTGGCCCATCTGCTTGGTCATGGCGTAGAGTTCGGTTTCGTCCATCTTAAAATCGCCAATCGTCTGGGCAAAACCGTTGGCAGCAAAGAGCAAACCCAACGCCAAAAGCACAATATGCCAAAAACGCACTCTCAACTCTAAACTCTAAACTTTCAACTATCTATTCGTGGTTTCCTTCACACGCATATCACCCAACAGCACATCCCAGAAGCCGATGGTGCGGCCACCGATTTGGGTTTCCTTGCGCTTCACATAGACGGTAATGTCTTTTTTGGTCGTGTCCTTGTAGACCATGTTACCCTCGCGGTCGTAGCCACGGAAGGTCTGGAAAATGGTGATGACACCAACGTAGGTGCCGTCGGGCTGGCGTTGCAAGTCGCTGACATACTCGATGTTGTACCATTCAATCTCGACGCGGTCGTAGTTCAAGCGCATCAGGTGCTCGAAATACTTGCGGACACGATAATAGGTGATTTGGTTGGAACTGAGCGAGGAGACACCAATTTCGGCATCGCTCATAAAAAGTTCCTCGGCGCGGTCGATGACGCGGTTGGCCTCGCTGAAAGGTGTTTCTTTCGAGCCGACGATTTTGATGTATTTGCTCAGGTCTCTCACTTTCTCCAAGGCAAGGCTATCGATGGCCTGCTTGCGTTCAAAACTCAGTTCGTCCTGTGCCAAAGCGATACCCGCAAAGCATACGACAAAGGCTAATGTGGCAATGATCTTTTTCATTTCTTTATCAGTTCTATTTCGTTAATCTTTCCGTTGCTGTTGTATTTGATTTCGTGTACCTTTTCGGTGGCCTTTTTCTGGTCTTTCACATAGTTGAGGTACTTTTCGATGGTGGTCGGGCGGTCGTAGTCGTTGAAGCCGGCGTTCTGCTTGATGATGATGAGCACGGGCGTATTGGGCGACTCGAACATGCCCAAGGTTTCATTAATGACGCGGTTGGCCTGACTGACGCTGCTGGCATTGGCGATGCTGTTGAAGTTGCGTCCGAGAACCACATCGGCGGCATTGGCTTTTTCGCGTTCTTCGGCGGCGCGACGTTCCTCTTCATCCTTTTGGGCGCGCTCGCGGGCCAATTTCTTCTCCACCTGATAAAGCAGGTCGTCAACCTCGGCGTTTTGCAGGTTCCAGTCCTTGATGGTCTGCACGCGGGCTTCCTTTTCTTCGAGGCTCCAGAGGGTCTCGTCGTCGAGGATAGCGTTCAGGTCTTTCACGGCTTGGTCGACCCTTGATTTGTACTCAGCCTCAGCCGCTTCCTTGGCGAGGCGCTTCTTGCTCTTGCAACTGGTGGTGCCTCCTATCGTGATGAAAGCGGCAAGGAGAACCATCATTACGGTTGTGATTTTACTTTTCATTTTTTATCGAATTTTTCCTAATAACTCCAATGGATGCAAATAAATTGCAAAGGTAGTGCATTTTTTGTTGCACGAGGCCTTTTGTCGCAAAATTAGTGCCAATTTCCTTGGCCTGATGCTATGCGCCCAAAGGCATTTTCGCCAAAACCTTGTAAATCGGCCCGGTGGGTTGCAGGAAACTCTGGAAATAAACCAATTCCTTCACGTCGGCGTGGAGATAGGTCTTCTGTTCAATGCTGTTGTAGATCTGCATGAAAAACTGCTTGTCGACCAACGACTTGATGCGGCAAACGGTAAGATGCGGCACAAAGTTCTGACGGTCACGCAGATAGCCCAAGCCGTCAAAAGCATCAAGGATATCGGCTTCGAGGTCAAACAACGCTTGGGGTTGGTCTTTCATACCGAGCCAAAGCACACGCGGCGAATGATTACTACCGAACAATCCAGTGCGGTCGAAGTCCATCGTGAACGGCTGGTGCTTTTTCGCCACAGCGCGACATGCCTCGATGATGTTAGGAATGTCGTCCACGGGCGTACTGCCGAGGAATTTCAACGTCAGGTGGATGTTTTCGGGTCGGCAATAGTTGATGAATTTCTCGTGCGGCAGGTTCTTTTTCAGTCGCCCGACGAGAGCCGGAAATTCTGTCCCCGAAGGGATGGAGATGGCCAAAAAGGTGCGTTTGGTGTTCATTGTCTTGAATTTTGCTGCAAAAATAGCAAACTTACGGCGTATACGAAACAAAAAAGCGGGTTTGGCATTTGCCAAATCCGCTTTCAGAATCCTTGTAAACCTTTGCCTATTAAGCCGTTTCCATCATCTTTTTCCACTTGAAATAGCCGAACACAGCGATGATGACATAAAGGCCGTAAAGACTTGCCTTGAAGGGGATGTCCTTGTAGAAATACAGCGCACAAGTGACCACATCGACCACTATCCATACGAACCACTGTTCCAAATACTTACGCGCCAAAGCCCAAATGCCGACAATGCTCAATGCGGTGGTGAAGGCATCGGCCACGGGAACATTGGAATTGGTGAACCTTGACAACAGAAAATAAATGGCCGCCCAAATCGCCACGGCAAGACCTATCCACATAAAAGCCAATTTCTTGGGCATGTGGCGGATAGGCAAATCGGCGGCTTTCTGCTTGTGGCGCATCCATGCAATGAAGCCATAGACAGTCATGGCCAAATAGTAAAACTCCATGCCGCAGTCGGCGTAAAGTCCTTTCTGATAGTACAATACGATGCCTAACGACTGCATGACGAAGCCCACAACCCACATCCACACGCTGGCTTTGTATTCCAATAAGATGTAGGCCAAACCGAGGGCTGTCGTGGTAATGTCTAACCAATGGGCGGCAAGGAAATCCATGTTACATGTTGCTCTTCATGGCATCTGCATAGGCCACAAATTCGCTTGCCGTCATCTGCTTCAGGAAAAGCAGTCCGTGTGTGGCGCGAATGAGCGGATGCTGGTTTTCGTAGAAATAGTTCTTGCCCAAAACTAATTGTATGTCTTTCAGTTGCTTCACCCAAATCTGCTCCGCCAATTCGCTGAACGGCCCGTCAAAGTCCGGGTTGGGGAACTCGGCCTTGACCTGGGTCAAGTAACTGTCATTGAAGGCTTTCTCGAACACCGCGATGGCATTGAGCGACACCGGCACATAAACGTTGGCCTCGACAGGATGAAATGTAGACCACACATTGCGGTAGCCGAAAATCCTCAAATCCATGAGATTGGTTTCCTCGTTCCAAAGTCTGACCGCCTCGGCGATGGATTGCATCACTTTGTAGTGCGTGTTAGGCCCCAAGCCCTCATAATCAATGGCCACGGTAATGACGGTGGGCTTCAGTTCGCGCAATTGCTTGAGGATAGGCATGACATCACGCTCGCGGTCTGGGGTCCAGATGGTTGGCCCTTCGGCTGGCTCTGGGGTCTTTGTTTCATTATAAAGTCCCAAGCGCAAGTGGTGTACATGGTTCAACGAGGTTCCGCCATAGGCCCAAACGAGTTCTTCTTCGAACTCGCGGACTTCACCCTTCAACTTATTGATTTCTTGACTGTTGGCTTTACCATTGCGAAGGTTTTCTATTTCGGTCTCGAATCTGTTTTCAACCTCGTCCACGCTCTTCAATTGCCACAACTCGACAGCATCACGCAAGATGCGGTGGCAGAAGCCGCGACGCATTTCGGTGGGATTCTTTCTGGCCACATTGTCAAGGTAATGGTGGACATCCTTTTCTTGCTTGAAACGATAGCCATTCTCGAAAAAGTCAGGATAATTGACCATTTGGATAAGGCCTTGCTTCAAGAATTTCAATGTATCTTCCAAAGCCTTGAGCAGGAACTCGTCGGTCACGGAATGGTAGCCCGAAGTCATAATGGCGAAATGCACTTGGTTCGATGGGCTACGCATCTGCCTGTTGATGAAGGGCATGATACCAAGCATGATGTCGTCGTGGTGCGGCCCGGTATGGTAAATGACCTCGTTTTCGATGGGCTTGATACCGCGACGGAGTTTGGCTTCCGTGTCGTCAATGACATGCTGCACGGTATTGAGACTCAAGTTGGGAATCTTGGCGCAGCGGGGGTCGTTTTGCAAGTCGTCAAGTGTCAGTTTATGGGCATAGCGGTCAAGGATTTTGCAAAGGCCAATGACTGCATGTTCGGTCTTTTCGAAGGTCCACGGGCCTTCGTCAAAATAGGAAGGGTTGGTTTTGTTGAACATATAACTCAATCCCGCTTGAAAATATCGCGGGTATAGACTTTATCTTTTACATCATCCAAACAGGAATCGTAGCGGTTGGCGATGATGGCTTGGCTTTGCGCCTTGAACTTTGCCATGTCGTTGACCACGAGGCTGCCGAAGAAAGTCGTGCCGTCTTGCAAAGTCGGCTCGTAAATGATGACCTCGGCACCTTTTGCTTTGATACGCTTCATCACTCCTTGGATGCTCGATTGGCGGAAATTGTCGCTGTTCGACTTCATCGTCAGGCGATACACACCGATGACGCAACGATGCTCATTGGCGGCATTGTATTGGCCTTGGTCGTAGTAGTCGTAATAGCCCGCTTTCTTCAACACTTGGTCAGCGATGAAATCTTTGCGGGTGCGGTTGCTCTCCACAATAGCCCGAATAAGGTCTTCCGGCACATCTTCATAGTTGGCCAAAAGTTGTTTGGTATCCTTGGGCAGACAATAGCCGCCGTAACCGAAACTCGGATTGTTGTAATGTGAACCAATTCTTGGGTCGAGGCAAATGCCGTCGATAATGGCTTGGGTGTCAAGGCCTTTCACTTCGGAATAAGTGTCCAACTCATTGAAATAGCTCACGCGAAGAGCCAAATAGGTGTTGGCAAAGAGTTTCACGGCCTCGGCTTCCTTCATGCCCATAAAAAGGGTAGGCACATCCTGCTTGATGGCACCTTCCCGAAGCATGGCTGCAAATTGATGGGCTTTTTCCTCGATGTCGGGACGCACTAATGACATGATGGCCTCGTTTTCCTTGTCATAGCCCGCAATGGGTTTAGGATACCCCACTATGATGCGACTCGGATAAAGGTTGTCGTACAAGGCCTTGCTTTCGCGCAAAAATTCTGGTGAGAAAAGCAAGTTGAACTTCTTCACACCTTTGGCGGCACACTTTACATATTGATTTCTTGAATACCCAACAGGCACAGTGCTTTTAATAACCATCACCGCATCGGGATTGACACTGAGAACCAAGTCGATGACTTCCTCAACATGGCTCGTGTCGAAGAAATTCTTTTGCGGGTCGTAGTTGGTTGGAGCGGCAATGACGACGAACTCGGCATTTTTGTATGCCGAAGCACCATCTAAGGTAGCCGTAAGGTCTAACTCCTTCTCAGCCAAATACTTCTCAATGTACTCATCCTGAATGGGCGATTTCCTTTGGTTGATGAGCTCCACCTTCTCAGGAACCACATCAACAGCGGTCACATGATGATGCTGCGCCAACAATGTGGCGATGCTCAGGCCAACATAACCTGTGCCTGCTACCGCGATATTCATTTTACAATCTACCGTCAATAATGTTTCTGTCGAGGATGCCCTTCACATCGTAAATGACGCTGTTGTCCTTTGCGAAGGCTTTCACATCCATATCGAGGAATTCATTGTGTGCCACGGCGAGAATCACAGCGTCGAATTTGTCTTTCGGGACATCATTGGTCACTGTAATGCCATATTCTTGGAAAACATGTTCGGCGTTGGACCAAGGGTCATATACGGTGATGTTCGGGGTGTATTCCTTCAAAGTGTGGTAGATGTCAACGACCTTTGTGTTGCGGATGTCGGGGCAATTCTCCTTGAAGGTGATGCCGAGGATAAGGATTCTCGCGTTTTTCACCATCACGCCCTTCTTGTTCATGCACTTGATGGTCTGGTTGGCCACATACGCGCCCATTCCGTCATTCAGGCGACGGGCATTGTACATCACACGCGGCAATACACCATAAACCTGCGCCTTTTGTATAAGATAGTACGGATCGACCGAGATGCAATGGCCACCGACCAAGCCTGGACTCAACTTGATGAAATTCCACTTGCTGGAAGCGGCTTCAATCACATCATGCGTATCGATGCCCATAGCATTGAAAATTTTGGCCAATTCGTTCATAAAGGCAATGTTCACGTCACGCTGGCTGTTCTCAATAATCTTGCTCGCTTCTGCAACCTTGATGCTCGATGCCTTGTGCGTGCCGTTGACGAGAACGCTGTTGTAGACCTCATCCACATAGTCCGCGATTTCAGGAGTGGAACCTGAAGTCACCTTCTTGATTTTTTCCACGGTATGCTGCTTGTCGCCCGGGTTGATTCTCTCCGGAGAATAGCCTGCAAAGAAATCCACATTGAATTTCAAGCCCGAAACACGCTCAACAACAGGCAAACATTCCTCCTCGGTCACGCCAGGATAAACCGTCGACTCATAGACCACCACATCACCCTTCGAAATGACTTTGCCGACCGTCTCAGAAGCTCCCCAAAGGGGACGCAAGTCGGGATGGTTGTCGCTGTCGACGGGAGTAGGAACGGCCACAACATAGAAGTTGCAACCTTTGACTTTCTCAAGGTTAGTGGTGCAACGGAAGCCGTGGTTCTTGATGGCATCCTGAAGCAATTCATCACTGACCTCAAGGGTGGCATCATGACCCGTCATCAGGGCATCCACGCGGGCTTGGTTCATGTCGAAACCTATGGTTTCAAATTTCGTTGAGAAAAGGCGGGCTAAGGGCAAACCCACATAACCGAGGCCAATTACACAAATTTTTGTGTCTTTCATTGTTTATATAGTATTGTTATTCAGTATGTTATTTCCATCCAAAGGGATGACCACTCAAAGGCAATTTAGCCATCGGATGGTAGTCGCCGATGAGGCCGACGGGCTTCGCATTGCGGATTTCGTAGACAATGTTGATGCAACGACGCGCTTCCTCTATACCGAAACCGCGACCCGCCAAAATCTCCTCATAACTCTTCGTGTGCAGTTCGGTGAAGCCTTGACTGAACTCAAATTCTTCACCGTCAATCATAATAGTGCGATAAGTGCGTTTTTCGCCTTCCACGGCGTTTTCAGGCAATGTATCTGCATTGATACTGAGGAAATAACGCACGCGGGCACGTTTCAATTCCAAATAGCCGGCCACACGGTCGTGAGAGGCCACATGAACGATGTTTTTCTGCACATCGCCGAAAATCCACCCTAGCATGTCGTAGAAATGCACGCCGATGTTGGTGGCAATGCCGCCACTCTTGTTGACATCACCCTTCCATGAGGCATAATACCAGTTCCCACGCGAAGTGATATAGGTCAGGTCGATGTCGTAAATTTTGTCCTTCGGGCCTTCATCCACTTTCTTTTTCAGTGCCACAATCTTGTCGTGCAGGCGAAGTTGCAGGATGTTATAGGCTTTATGCCCCTGCCGTTTTTCCACTTTCTGCAAGGCATCAATGTTCCAGGGATTGAGCACAAGCGGCTTTTCGCAAATGACATCTGCACCCAAGCGCAAACCATAGCGGATATGAGCATCATGAAAATAGTTGGGCGTGCAAACAGTCACAAAATCAATCTGTTTGCCTTCATCTTTCAGTTTGGTATTATGACGATCGAAAAGCTCCTGCTCCGTAAAAAAGGCAGCCTTGGGAAAATAGCTGTCCATGACGCCTACGCTATCGCTTTTGTCGTAGGCCGACACAAGGTCATTGCCCGTGTCCTTGATGGCTTTCAAGTGCCGGGGAGCAATGTACCCCCCGACACCAATGATAGCAAAATTCTTCATTAATTATAAGTTGTTCTTCTCAATGTCCTTGAAATACTTCACCGTTCCGTAGGTCATCTCGTCGCAGGCCGCATCGTCGCAAACGATGATGCCTTTCGGGTGCATTTGCAGCACACTGACGGTCCACATTCACATTTGGCTGACGGCACCCTCAATGGCGTGTGCCAAAGCGCGAGCCTTGTTGTGGCCGTTGGCCAAAATCATCACTTCGCGGCTGTCCATCACGGTACCCACGCCCACGGTGAGGGCTGTCTTCGGTACCTTATTAATATCGTTGTCGAAGAAGCGTGAGTTAGCGATAATCGTGTCGGTGGTGAGGGTCTTTACGCGAGTGCGCGATGTGAGGCTGCTGCCAGGTTCATTGAAGGCGATGTGACCATCGGGACCAATGCCACCCATGAAGAGGTCGATACCGCCGTAGCTCTTGATTTTGGCTTCGTAGCGGGCGCACTCGGCCTCAAGGTCTTCGGCGTTGCCGTTCAGGATGTTGACATTTTCCTTCTTGATGTCGATGTGGCTGAAGAAATTGTTCCACATGAAACTATGGTAACTCTCGGGGTGGTTCTCCGGAATCTTCACATATTCGTCCATGTTGAAAGTGACCACATTCTGGAAGGAAATCTTGCCTTCTTTGTGAAGACGAACCAGTTCTTTATAAGTGCCAATGGGTGTCGATCCCGTAGGCAATCCGAGGATAAATGGTTTTTCAGCAGTTGGCTTGAAGGCATTGATGCGTTCAACGATATGATTGGCTGCCCAACGCGACATGGCGTCGTAGTTTTGTTCGATGATTACTCTCATAGTTGTATGTTGTTTAAGTGTTGATCGTTTAACTGTTTAATTGATTTATTAATGCGTGTTTTTGTATTTTTGGATTAAGGCCACGAATTTCTCCGTTTCCTCACGGATTTGCTTGACGAATTTCACATCCTCAATCTTGCCGATGACGGCGATTTTCTCGTCTTCATTGCGGAAGGTAGCGGTGCGGAACTCGTTTTCGTAGTCTTTCTTGCGACTTTCGTAGACTTGGTCGCAGATGAAATGCTGGATGCGGATGGCCTTGTCCAAGTTCTCGTGCCACATTTCCTTGCTCAGCACATCGGTTTCGTCCTTGTAAAGGAACATCAGCGCGAAATAGGCATGATGCAATTTCTCGGCCTGATAGTTCTCCCAAAGTTCATCGTAACGGTGGTGGATTTCGTCCCAAGTGTTGAGTTTGCCGTCTCGGATGTCGGCACGCAGTTGGTCAACATCTTCCTCTGGCATGGTCTGTCCGCCAAGGTTAATCCATTTGCGGAGTCGCTTGCCTCTCATGGAGTTCACGATGGCTTCCATATCCAATTCGGGATGGGCTTCCAAATAGCGCATCAAGGTATTGACGGCATAATAGGTAATCATGTCGCCGTAGGCGTGATAGGCCTCCAATGGCTTGAGGATACGCACTTTACGCTTTCCTTTCTCCATGTGTTCACCAAAAACCTCCAACTTTTTCACCGTTTCGGATTCATTGTCAAGGAGGTTCTTACCACAGTCGCGAAGGTCGTAATACTCGTATTTCTCGGGATTTTCGCCTTTTTTGCGGAGATATGCCTTGGCCACCCAAACCTCAAGCAACTTGCGGCCTTCGATGATTTCCTCAACCGTATCAGGGGCAAGGGTTTCAAACTCAATGTTTTGAACTTTGCGCAAACGCTTGTCACGACTCTGGTATTTCGAGGTGTTGCGGGCGATGGCGTACATGTTGTACATCCACCAATAGGCCGGCATGATTTCCAACTCGTTCTTGGCCGTGTTGTTGTTCACCAAACAGAACGGCAGCATGATGTTCAGTTCGCTCGGATAATCGGCCTTGGAGAGCAATGTGAACGAAGCAAACTTGGAGGAGTGCTTCACGCTGGAGCAAAGGCCCGGCCAGAAACCGCGCGAGGCCACTATTTCACCATCTGTGGCGCGACTGTTGTGGTTAGAACCTATGGTCGCACCAGCAGCCATGTTGCTCTGGCCCATCACGCAGGCGGAAATCAGGAACGAGTTGTTGTGATGCTGCTCGTGCGAGGGGAAAATAAGGTTGTTCAATACCTCGCAGCAAGAAATGGTGGAGTTGTCGCCCATCACGGAATGGATGAGGCGCGCACCGTATTTCAGGTTGCAGTTGTCGCCCAGCACGAAGCGCGTGGCTACAACAGAATAGAAAATGCGGCAGCCGTAGCCTGTTACGCCGTTCACCAAAATAACACCTTCTCCGATTTGCGAAGGCTCTTCTTCCGATGAGTTGATGGTGACGTTTTTCAGTTTGCTCGCACCTTTAATGTAACAGTACGGTCCGACTTTGGCATCCTTCAGAATCCAGCTGTTTTTGATGACGCACGACTCGCCGATGGTGCCGTAGTAGCCACGGTGGAAGTCGACGCTGGCCTGAGTGATTTCGGCAAGGCGTTCCTGTAATTTGGTGTCGTCGATGTATTTTGCCCAAAGGTAAGCGTCGGCGGTAGTCATGCCGTCGAAAGGCATGATTTTGCGCGTCCCGATTTCGTTCATCACTTCCAACCACACGCGCACTTTTTCATCCTCACCCTCCTTGATGGTGCCGTTGCCGAATTTGGAATGGTCGGTGGTGGAAAGTTCGTGGATGTTGAAAAGGATGCTTCTGTCGCCGATGATGTAGTTGGCCATGTAATGCACATCGTGGATGGCCACGTCGTCACCAATGTCGCACGAAATGATGCTGCTGTCTGTGATGCCGATGGGCACGCGCAAGTCGTGGTATTGCAGCACTTTGTTGTTCACCCTTCCGATGCGCACCATGCCGAAGAAGTGATTGTTGCGCACCATGTTGGTATCAAACTCGTTGGTGACCCAAATGTCATCCCAATTGGTGGCGGAGTTGCTGTTCTTCACGAGGCGTTCAATCTCGTCGGAACGCAAATGACGCCAGCCGCCTTCGGGTTTTTTCACCTGTAGGTTGCGGTAATAATATTCGTCGTGACCGTCATGCAAATACTTCTCGTCAATGAAGTTTTTGTATATCCGATCGTAGTCAATGATAGTTACTTTATCCATTAATGTAATTTGGTATTTATTTAGTTTTCAATAGATTAGTTGTTTTCAATAATGTTTCGACTGAGTTCGGGTTATGCCCGTCGTCCCAGTCTGAAATTACGGAAATGGACTAACCACGACACCGTAGCGAATGCCGTTTTTTCTGAAAACCGATGGATAAATTGCTACGAACATGAGATTGGTTTATCTGTTTTTATACATGTCGTCGTAATACTTCTGGTAGTCGCCAGAGGTCACATTGTCCATCCATTCTTGGTTGTCCAAATACCAGCGGACAGTCTTCTCGATGCCCTCCTCGAACTGGAGGCTCGGTTCCCAACCCAATTCCTTTTGGAGTTTCGTGGAGTCGATGGCATAGCGCAAATCGTGGCCGGCGCGGTCTGTGACGTATGTAATCAAATCCATGTCGGCACCTTCGGGACGACCAAGCAAGCGGTCAACAGTGTTGATCAAAACCTTGATGAGGTCGATGTTCTTCCACTCGTTGAAGCCGCCGATGTTGTAGGTTTCGGCAATCTTGCCTTCATGGAAAATTAGGTCGATAGCGCGTGCGTGGTCTTCCACATAGAGCCAGTCGCGCACATTCTCGCCCTTGCCGTAGACGGGCAACGGCTTGCGATGGCGAATGTTATTAATAAACAAAGGTATCAACTTCTCGGGGAATTGGTACGGGCCGTAGTTGTTTGAGCAGTTGGTGACCACCGTCGGAAGGCCATAGGTGTCGTGGAAGGCTCTCACGAAGTGGTCGCTACTCGCTTTGGCCGCACTATAAGGGCTGTGCGGCTGATATTTCAAATCCTCAGTGAAGAACTTGCTGCCGTAAGCCAAATGGTGCTTGCCGCTGCTGGCCTTAGTGCTAAACGGAGGCATGATGCCTTCGGGGTCGGTCAGTTCAAGGGCACCGTAGACTTCATCGGTGGAGATATGATAAAAGCGTTTGCCTTCCCTTTTCTCCGGCAGGCTTTCCCAATAAAGTTTGGCGGCTTGCAAAAGGCTCAACGTGCCCATCACATTGGTCTGCGCAAAGGTAAACGGGTCTTTAATCGACCTGTCCACATGACTCTCAGCGGCAAGGTGGATGATGCCGTCCACATGCTCGTCCTGCATCAACTTGTAAATCGTCTCGAAGTCGCAGATGTCGGCTTTGACGAACTTATAGTTCGGCTTGTCCTCGATGTCTTTCAGGTTGGCCAAGTTGCCGGCGTAGGTCAGCTTGTCGAGGTTAATGATTTTGTATTCGGGATACTTGTTCACGAAAAGGCGCACGACATGGTTTCCGATGAAGCCAGCACCGCCGGTGATGATGATTGTTCTTTTGAAGTTCATGGTATGTATGTTTTACGTTTGTATTAATATCCGTTAGGATTGTTCTTTTGCCAATTCCACGAGTCGCGGCACATCTCTTCGAGGCCGTATTGAGCCTTCCAACCGAGTTCTTTTTCCGCTTTTGCAGGGTCGGAATAACAGGTGGCAATGTCGCCCGCACGGCGCGGCTTGATGCTGTACGGAATCTTGATGCCATTGACTTTCTCGAAGGTCTTCACCACATCCAGCACAGAGTAACCTTGTCCCGTGCCAAGGTTATATATCGCACAGCCACAGTTCTTTTCGATGGCCTGCAAAGCCGCCACATGACCTCGGGCCAAATCCACGACATGGATATAATCGCGGACTCCGGTGCCGTCATGTGTCGAATAATCATTGCCGAAAACACCAAGTTCAGGACGTTTGCCCACAGCCACCTGCGTGACGTAAGGCATTAGGTTGTTGGGAATGCCATTCGGGTTCTCCCCGATGCGACCGCTCGGATGCGCACCGATGGGATTGAAATAGCGCAACAGCACGATATTCCACTCGTTGTCAGCCTTTTGCATGTCCATCATAATTTCCTCCAACATGCTCTTGGTCTGGCCGTAAGGATTGGTGCAATGCCCTTTCAGACATTCCTCAGTAATTGGGATGATGGCAGAGTCGCCGTAAACAGTCGCCGATGAAGAGAAAATGATGTTCTTGCAGCCATGCTTGCGCATCACATCAAGCAAAGTTAGAGTCCCGCCGATGTTGTTTTCGTAGTATTCCCACGGCTTTTCAACGCTTTCGCCCACGGCTTTCAGTCCAGCGAAATGGATGCAAGCATCAAAACGATGGACTTCCATCACGCGGTTGAGGCCTTCGCGGTCGCGGATGTCGACTTCATAGAAAAGTATCTCCTTTCCCGTCAGTTCCGCCACGCGCTCCAACGACTTGCGATTGGAATTGCTCAAATTGTCAACAACGACGGTTTCATGTCCTGCAGCGGCAAGTTCCACCAAAGTATGCGATCCGATGAAACCGGCACCGCCTGTGACTAATATTTTCATAATTCTTGTATTATTCTAATTTCTTCTGTATCAAATTGATACAATTCAAAAATCACTTTATCTATGGCCGCGACAGCATTTCCATTACCCTTCAAGGCCTCATCCACCAAAGCGCTCAATTTCTGGTCAGTTTCTTCATCGATTTTCGGGAACGGCAATGCAGAAAGGTTGCCTCTCAGAATCTTCAAGTCTCCGAAACGCTTGACATACAAGAAGTTGAACAGCGATGAATTGAGGAAGGCTAACACCGTCTTGGTGCTCATACCGTCCACTTCGGGGATGAGGATGTTGGCGCTATTGAGGAAAAGACGTTTCTGGTCGTCGTAGGTGAAACAAAGTCGACTTGAAACGAACTTATAAACCAACTTCTCCTTGGCACGATAGAACTCGTCTTTTGCACACTGCTGAAAATCAGCGCGATTGAATTTAATGTAACGGCTCGCTGGTTTCAGGCTGTATTTGCCGATGTCCTTGCCTGTAAAAATGGGTTCCAAGTCTTTCTTTGGCTTGTCTTTCAGCACCTTGGCATTGTTGCCAGTGATGATGCCCAAAGCCCAGCGGCTATGGGAGAGGTCATCGTGGCGCATCCGCTCAGCTATGCTGATGATGGCCTCGTCGCGATCGTTGAGTATCGGAATGGCGCAAAAGTCGTCCTCGCGCGGCACAAATTCTTTCCTTGACACCTCATTGTTCGCGCCATAAACCAAGTAATTCTGGCTATCAAACACGGGTTTCTTGCTGACTTTCAGGCTAATGAAGTCCGTAAAAACCCCTTTGAAACGCTCGCGATAGCATTTCAGGCTTTCCATGCGAGTTTCACGAGTGATGAAGCGGCGCAAGTCGGCGTGAACCTTGATTTTCAGCACGGAAGTAGGCAGCAAAAAGTGCATTATTCCGTTGTTTTTCAAGAATTTATACGATTCTGTGAAAAACAACGAAGCCTTTTCCTTCGATTGGATGACTTCAGAAGTGTGCAGTTTGCCTTTCTCGGTGCCCCAAGGCGGATTGGTGAGGATGTAATCGAACCTCAAATCACCCAAGGCTGATTCGGCGTGAAGCAAAAAGTCCATCAGATAAATCTGAGGATAAGCACTTGATTCATTGTATTTTACAATCAAATTAGCCTTGGCTATCATCACAGCCAAAGGGTCATTGTCGATTCCGTAAAGTTGCTCCATTTGGGCATGGTCCGCCTTCAGCAAAAAAATGCCACTACCGCAGCAGGGGTCAAGGAAGCGTTCACCTTGCCTCACCCGAATATCGGAAAGCATGTCGCTGACAATCACGGGCTTGGTGTAATAAAGTCCTTTCAAAATGCGCGAACCCTCAGCCGTCAGCGATTGATAGACAAAGCCAATCCAATCGTCCTGACGGTTTTTCAGGATTTGTCGCGGAACGGCAATGTCAAGTTTCTGATACTGTGCGTGTTCTTCAAAGAAACGTGCCTTGTTGGCTTCATTGACCCGATTATGTTCCAAATACAAGGCGCAGAGGCTGAAAATCAAGTCGTTAATGGGATAATTCGACTCTTTTAAGTCTTCCACAAAACGAGGCAAACTGGCTGCCATCACATAGCCTTCGGGCGTGATGATTTTCTGCGAGCGGCTCTTGTTGGCACGCCGCGTCAGGCGGTCGTTGCCGTCAAGCCGCAACTTGTCCCAATTGCGTTGGGTAGCATCCGAAATGAAAAAGTTAGGTTCCGTCATTATACGGCTTCGCCTTCTAAGTCCCATTAATTTGGTTTAAGGAACTGTTTGTCAATTATTTACAAAAACTGCCCAATAAGGCATGATAAAATTTTTGCAAAAGTAGGGAATTTTTTGCTTTGTAATTGTTTTTAATAATAAAAACTATCGTAAACCGACATTTTTCCTAATTTTGCCCGCACAAAAACGGACGACTATGATACTTTGTTTGGAAACGGCCACGCCGGTTTGTTCGGTCGCGCTCAACGATGGTTGCTGCACGATTGCCTTGCGCGAAACGGAAGGCCAAAACGCTCATTCAGAGAAGATTACTAACTTCATTCGTGAAGTGATGGAAGTGGCCAAAATAGATTATCGACAATTGGATGCAGTTGCGGTCAGCATGGGGCCGGGGTCTTACACGGGATTGCGCATCGGCGTAAGCACGGCCAAAGGCATTTGCTACGCCGCCGACTTGCCGCTGATGGCTGTGGACACTTTGGAGGCAATGGCCTACGGGATGACGATGAAACTTGGAAGCCAAATCACTGAAAATGATTTGCTTATCCCTATGATTGACGCGCGAAGAATGGAAGTATATGCCGCCATTTTCGATGCCAACTTGAACAAAATCAACGACACGGCGGCTTTGGTCATCGATGAAAACTCGTTTGAGGATTTACGAAAAGACCATCACCTTTGGCTTTTCGGTGATGGTGCGCCAAAATTGAGCAAACTCTTTGAAAACCAACCTAATATCAGCATCATCGACGGTTTCAAGCCTTCTGCCGCCTTTATGCGTCCTTTGGCGGAAAAGGCTTTGAAAGCCCAAGAATTTGTCGATGTGGCTTATTTTGAACCGTTTTATTTGAAGGATTTTATCGCGGGAAAGCCGCATGTGAAAGGGTTATAAAGATGAAACACAATGTTTTACTCGTCCTTCTCCTCTTGTCTGGAATCTGCATTTTTGCCCAAAACAAAAGCGTTTCGGAATCGCCTCACCTTTTTGAGCACGACTATCCCATCATTGCAACGGAAAACCCAACCATCCGCGCTTTAATGGATTCGGTTTCCATCGATAGCATCGAGGCCACGATTACGCACCTTTGCTCGTACCAAAACCGCCGTTGCGACAGTCGACATATTTACGATGTACAAGATTGGCTTGCAGCGCGTTATAATAGCCTTGAAGGTCTCGACACGGTGATGCTTCACGACTTCAAAGTCAACAAAGAGGGCTTCCCTGAAGAAACTGCCGACAACATCCTCGCCATTCAATGGGGCCTGACAAAACCCGAAGAATACGTGATTTGCGGTGCGCATTACGACTCGTGGAACGGCGATACTGCCGACCCAGATACCGTCCGCGCCCCCGGTGCTGATGACAATGCCACAGGCATTGCAGGTATTTGGGAGACAGCGCGTTTGCTCAGTCGATACAAGTTCCATCGTACCATCATTTATTGTAATTGGTGTGCCGAGGAAATCGGACTCATCGGAAGCGAGGCCTACGCCAAGGAATGTGCCGAAAAACGCATGGACATTGTCGGTTATTTCAATATGGACATGAACGGCTACCTGAAGGAAGGTACTGATATTCACATGCATGTGGTCTATGTGAATCAGGATTCGCTCTTGGCCAACATGTTTTTCGATGTGTGCCACACCTATTTTCCCGACATGCCAGTGCGTCAAAACTGGATGCCCCACGGCGACAGCGATTTTTCCTCGTTCAACCGCAGTGGCTATCCCGCACTTCATCCCTTCGAGGATGTTCATGCCAGTTCGCCGTACATTCACACGCGACAGGATGTTTTAGGATTGAGTGTCAACAACTTGGAACAGTCAAAACGCTTTGCCGAAATCAATTTGGCGGCGGTGGCTCATTTGGCCGGGCTCACCAATGTTTCGGTGACCGAAAGTGAAGCCTGTGCGGTGGCCGTTTATCCCAATCCAGCAAGAGAATCTGTCAATATTTTGGCCGAAGAAGGCTTGCAACAAGTCACCATTTACAACTTTTTGGGTCAGCAAATGGTAACAAAAACCCTGAAGGGCAAAAACAGATGTGTCATCAACACAAATGATTATCCTTCAGGGATTTACTTGGTTCATCTCGCCACGGAAAACGGTGTCGCGATGAAGCGGTTGGTGATTGAATAAAAGTTTGTTTTTCAACCCAACACTTTCACGCCGGCATCAATGCGCTTGAGGGTTTCTTCCTTGCCCAAAAGTTCGAGGATTTCGCCGATATGAGGGCCTTTGCCGGCACCGACCACCATCAGGCGGAGGCCGTTCATCACCAAGCCCATATTGAGTTCATTGCCTGTAATCCAATTGTTTAGCGTTTCGTCGATATTGGCCAAACTGAACGGCTCGATGCCGTTGATGACCTCTTTCACTTTGAGCATCGTTTCAGCCGAGTTTTCCTTCCAACGTTTCTTGACGGTCACGGGGTCGTACTCCGCCGGAGCCTCGAAGAAGAAGAAACTCTGGTCCCAAATTTCTTTCACGAAATTGACCCTATCTTTCACCAAACCAGCCACTTTCACGGCAAAATCAAGTGAAGTTTCGATGCCTTTTTCGTCTTTCAGCCAAGCCTGATAGTCCTTGCCGACTTCCTCATTCGACTTGCGCATCAGCCACTCGTGGTTGAACCATTTCGTTTTCTCCACGTTGAACTTTGCACCGCTCTTGCTGCAACGCTCAAGCGAGAAGGCCTGAATGAGTTCGTCCATCGTGAAGATTTCCTGCTCCGTTCCGGGATTCCAACCGAGAAGTGCCAACATATTGATGAACGCCTCGGGGTAGTAGCCCGACTGCTTGTAGCCCATAGCCGTGTCGCCTGTCTTCGGGTCTTGCCAGAACATTGGGAAAACGGGGAAACCGAGGCGGTCGCCGTCGCGCTTGCTCAACTTACCATTTCCGTCGGGCTTGAGCAGCAAAGGCAGGTGTGCGAATTGCGGGGCTTCCCAGCCGAAAGCCTCGTAAAGCATCACATGCAAGGGCATCGAAGGCAGCCATTCCTCACCTCGGATGACATGGCTGATCTTCATCAAATGGTCGTCGACGATGTTGGCCAAGTGGTAGGTTGGCATTCCGTCGCTCTTGAACAAAACCTTGTCGTCCAAGGTGTTGGTTTGCACACGCACCTCGCCGCGAATCAGATCGTGCATAACGATTTCGCGGTCTTCGGGAATCATAAAACGCACCGTGTATGGCGTGCCGTCAGCAATGAGCCTATCGACCTCTTCCTTGCTCATTGTCAAACTATTGCGCAGGTTTTTGCGCGTCTGGCAGTTGTAGATGAAAGTCTGCTTGTTGGCTTCGGCCTCCTTGCGGTATTTGTCCAACTCCTCGGCGGTGTCGAAGGCGATGTAGGCGCAGCCTTTGGCCAAGAGTTCGTCGCTGTATTGCTTGTAGAGGTGCTTGCGGTTGCTCTGCTTGTAGGGGCCATATTCGCCGCCCACATAGTCGCTTTCGTCGAACTTGATGCCGCACCAGTCCAAGGACTGTACGATGTATTCCTCGGCACCCGACACGAAGCGCGTCTGGTCGGTGTCCTCGATGCGGAGAATCATCTTGCCGCCGTTCTTCTTGGCAAACAGATAGTTATATAACGCCGTTCTCACGCCCCCGATGTGCAGCGGCCCCGTCGGGCTGGGGGCAAATCTTACTCTTACTTCGTTCATTGTGATGATGATTATGTTTTGCTGAACCCAAAAACTCACCTTGGCAATGCGAACAAAAACTTCGCTATCAGATGAGTAAATCGGTTTGGTTTTGCGGGTGCAAAAATAGGAAAAACAACTCACATGACAAAATCTTCTACATTCTCTTGATTAATCACCCTAAAATCCGCGTTGAGGTAGGCTTTCTTGAATGTTTCGGGCATTTTCGCTTTCACTTTCGGGTTCCACTTTATCTCGCAAGCGAGGATTTTGCCATCAGCTTCTTCCAAATAGTCAATTTCCTGCTGCTGTTTGGTGCGCCAGAAGTAAGCGTTTGCCCATATCTCATTGTATGCCAAGTATTTCATACGTTCGGAAACGACAAAGTTTTCCCATAATTGCCCGATGTCTTGTCGCATCTCGGGAAGCGTGAAATCTGCAATCAGCGCATTTCGGATGCCATTGTCGTAGAAGAATATCTTCCTGCTGGTTTTCAGTTCGTTACGAAGATTTCTGGCGAATGAGGGCAAACGGAAAATGACAAAGCATTGTTCCAAAAGCATAATGTACTTTTCCACCGTTTTCGCGTCCAATGAGCAAGTGTTTCCCAGCTCATTGAACGACACTTGCGAGCCGACCTGATAGGCCAAAGCCCTAAGCAAGGTGAGCAGTTTGTCGGGATGTTTGATGTTTTCCCACGCGAGAATGTCCTTGTAAAGGTAGGCATCGGTCAATTGTTTAAGCACTTGCTTCTCATTTCCGTTGCTTGTCACCACTTCGGGATAATAGCCATAGATGAGGCGTTGGGGCAAGAGCCTCTTTTCCTTGATAAGTCCGTGATGCTGAACCATTTCAGAAAAAGATAGCGGAAACATCTGATACTGCCATTTCCGTCCCGTCAGCGGCTCATTGACCTCGTTGGCCAGTTCAAAAGCCGAACTGCCCGTGGCAATCAGTTGGATGTCTTTCATTTGGTCGGTAATCAGTTTCAGCCTCAGTCCAATGTCCTTGATGCGTTGCGCCTCGTCGATGACAACGATTTTGTTGTTGCCAAACTGCGCTTTCAGCCTGTCCGCCGAAGTGTTCTCAAACATTTTCTGAACGTCCAATTCGTCGCCATTCAGCCAAAGGCAATCCGCCTGTCCATCCACCAAATCATTCAATAGTGTTGTTTTCCCCACTTGCCTTGCTCCCAACAGTATCAGAGCCTTGCCCGAAAACAGTTTGTCCTTGAATACTTCTTCAAGCCTTCTTTTGATCATAACACATTTCATTTTGCGCCGCAAAGATATAACTTTTTTGGAATGTAATCCTTAAAAGTTGTAACTTTTTTGGAATATAATCCAATGTTTTTATTAAACAACCCACCCTGATTACCACCTACGGCCTCACCCAAGGCGGCTATTCCGACGACATCCAAAACCAAGTGACGATGGAGGATTTGTTCAGAAATACGACGGAATAAAACGCTGTAAATAATTGTAAGACAATTGCTTGTTTTAATGTCTTAGAAATTTGACTCTGAGGAAATATGATTGAAAATGGGGAATTTCCTCAGTTTTGAAGAATGCCAAGTGAATCCAAATCGTGTGCTACTTTTTTTGTAAAACACTCTCTAGCATAACCATCATCCAAATGCATTGGATCTTGAAAATATAAGGTGTCATTACCATAAAGATTCTCATAGTCTAATATTTTAATATCCTTGTTTTTAATACTTGAATTGATATTCTTCCAAAATCCATCCATATCAAAATGGCTGGCCCCATCTTTCAAATGAATCGGAGAACATATCAAAATAAGTTGTATATCATTTTCCAAGCATTCGTCTATAAATGTATTGAATACACGAATAATAGCAGTATCACATTCTAAACGACAAGACCTTGTAATATAATTACTATTCCATTTTCTTTTATTTACTTTTTCTGTTTTGTGGATAGGTGATTTAAACAAAACAAGTTCCTTTCTTACCTTATTCAACTTCCCGGCATATTTAACGAACAACGATTTGTCAATCCATGATAATTCCGGACATAATTCAACATAAAACTGAAATTCTGGCTGATTAATATAAGGGAGCAATTCAATAATGTAAATCGGATTCACATAATCGAAGAATGCCCACGGAGCAACTTCTACCATAATATATTTTGGTTTCTTATTCTGTTTGATATAAGTTTTAAACATTACATTATATTGATAATCAAAAGGATAGCCAGCCCAGCCAAGATTTACGCATTTTAATCCAGTCATTGCTGACAAAATTGAATCATTATAACTACATTCCGCTCTGGAATTACCGATTACAATTAAATCTGCATCAATATTCTTTGAATTATTGGCAAAATTAACACTAGAATACGGGTGTCGTGTTGTACAATCTTTTGCTCTCTTTTCAAAAACAACAAGTGGAATTGTACAGATTAATACAAATAGCAGGGAAAAGACAATTATTTGACAAATAAACTTTTTCATTTCATCAAAACTGAAAATAAATGAATGTTCCTATTCCATCTGGTTCAAAAGAATAAATCGTCAAAGCTATAAAAAAATACCAAGTCCATCTTAGCAATTTCCACCTCTTTTCATCACCAAGCTTCAACCCATGCTCCTTCCCCCGCTGAAGCCACTCCACCACCAGCATAATGACAATGAACAAATTTGTTGGCCACATTTCGGGCAACTCCTTAAGCCACATTCCAGACAAAAAGAAAAAACGATAGCTAGCACGCAATGTCCCAAACTGCAACATCCTTTGGAAATACTCCCAAGCCATCCCAATGCTCTCCGCTCTAAAAATAATCCACCCAAACACCGCCAAGAAAAATGTCAAAAGCATTTGACCTGCCTCTTTCAATGTTGGC
>CACZZO010000004.1:30717-248771 GCA_902785755.1 uncultured Bacteroidia bacterium
AGGTAAGAACAAAATGGCATGATACGCGCCCCAAGCAATGAATGTCCAATTCGCGCCGTGCCAGAAACCGCTCAAGAGGAAAATGATGAAAGTGTTCCTAATGACTTTCCCTTTACTCACTCGGCTGCCGCCCAAAGGGATATACACATAATCCCTAAACCAAGTCGTCAAAGAAATATGCCACCTGCGCCAAAACTCAGCAATGTCCCTGCTGAAATACGGCACATTGAAGTTCCGCATCAGCTTAATGCCGAACAACTTGGCCGTTCCTATGGCTATGTCGGAATAGCCCGAGAAGTCGCCATAGATTTGGAAAGTGAAGAAGATGGCTGCAAGAAGCAAGGTGCTTCCTGTTTGTTCCGTGTAAGTCGAAAAAACTTGGTCCACATACACCGCGCAATTGTCAGCCACCACTATTTTCTTGAACAAGCCCCAAAGGATTTGACGCATACCGTCAACGGCGGTATCGTAATTGAACACCCTTTTCTTCAAAAACTGCGGCAGAAGGTTGGTTGCCCGCTCAATGGGGCCGGCCACCAACTGCGGGAAAAACGAGATGAAGGCGAAAAAAGCAATGATGTCCTTGGTCGGTTCAATCTTGCCTCGGTAAACGTCAATGGAATAAGACAAAGCTTGGAAAGTGTAGAATGAGATACCAACGGGGAGAATCACCTTCAGCAACAGCCCATCCGTGGAAATGTGGAACAGTTGCGCAAACTCGGTAACGAAAAAGTCGTAAAACTTGAAGATGGCCAAAATCAGCAAATTCAAGACAATGTTGGTCGTGGTTATCAGCTTCTTCCGTCTTTGTAACTTGTTGATTTCTAATGATTTACCCCCCCCGTTAAATTCGAGCCAATTTGCTGGTTCTCAACCCTTTGCATCAACATTCCACTACCCCATGAGCAAAACGAGGTAAAGGCGATGAGCAGAAGGAAACGCCAATCCCACCAGCCGTAAAAGACATAACTCGCCACCACCACGAAAGCGTTCTGCAACCGCAACTGCCACTTCGACTTGCTGATGAAGCGGTCGAAGACGAACCAATAGAGCAGAAAGACTATCGGCAGAAATAGGGCGAATTGTATGGAGTTGAAGAGCATATTCTTTGCGCTTTGCGGCGGCAAAGGTACGACAAATTTTGTGGATATGCAAAGGAAAAGTTGAAGGTATTGGAATGTTGACTTCTTCGGAATGAAACCCGAAATCTTATCACAAACGGCGAAATATAAAAAAGTGGTGAAGTTTGGGAATCTAAAGAAATCTGTTTGGAAAACAAGGACGCCCTCAGGGTTGGAGAATACCAAGAGAATCTATTGCTTGAGCAAGTTCTATCGAAAATCTTTCTGCGGCTCTTGCATTCAAATGTGTCGCATTATAAAAATTAGCAGTATCACTACAGATAGGCGAATCCCACCATGATAAAATGGGAATATCATATAATTGAGAAAAGAAATTGTACGTAATATACATTTCTTGCAAACCTTCTTCAGTAATCTTTTGTTGGGCTCCAGAATACAGTGGAGCATAAACAAACACAATGATAATGCCTTTGTTTCGACATTCTTTCAAGTATTCATTAAACAAGGAATTAGCGTTCGGATGATTGGTGAAACCGATTTTTCCAACATTTCCAAATTCTTTTCCATTCCAACTCCCAAATCCAGGCCTATATCCTTTATACATTTCCGATTTTGGCATTTTATTCGGAATCCTCAATCCTTCCCTTATCATTTGCTCATATCCTGAATACCGAATTAATGGTACCAATCTCTCTACCTTACTAAAGCCTTCTCTCTCTTTAATCATTTCAAATAGTTCCTTATCAAAAAAATACGGAAGATATTGCTCTCTTTCAAATCCATTATCCACTCCTAATAAAAAACAGTCTATGTTTTGAATAATCATTTTTGGCTTTCCATGCCTTTTCTCAAAAACACGGTATTTTATTATTTGTGAAATGATACCACGTCCATCAACACTTGCATTATAACTATTAACATGCAATATACTATCTAATACACGGGTATCGTATTGAACTAAACCTCGGCTACTTCCCATAACAACTACATCATAATTTGTGCTATCAAAAAACGCCTCGTTCATTCCCCTGACCATAGTTGCTTTAGATTGATGTAAATTATTAGTTATCACTATATCTAATGAATACATTCCCATTAGTATGATGGCAAAAACAATATTCGATTTAATCAAAAACTTTTTCATTAGAACTGGAAATAGATAAATGATTCATTAAACGCACCGTATACAAAAATCATCAACAGAGCAAATATATAATAACCCCATCGGATCAAGAAAAACTTATCACCTATTTCCATACCATGAGACTTTTCTCTATGAACCCATTCAATTAGCAGCATAACAACGACATAAACCAATGTTTTTCGGGGCAAACCTTCAAACACAAAAAATCTTGATGTAAATATCCCACAAACATATTCCCAAGCCATCCCAATGCTCTCCGCTCTAAAAATAATCCACCCAAACACCGCCAAGAAAAATGTCAAAAGCATTTGACCTGCCTCTTTCAATGTTGGCAGGTAAGAACAAAATGGCATGATACGCGCCCCAAGCAATGAATGTCCAATTCGCGCCGTGCCAGAAACCGCTCAAGAGGAAAATGATGAAAGTGTTCCTTACAACTTTCGCTTTCGAGACGCGGCTGCCGCCCAAAGGGATATAGACATAGTCGCGGAACCAAGTCGTCAAGGAAATGTGCCACCTGCGCCAAAACTCAGCAATGTCGCGGCTGAAATACGGCACATTGAAGTTCCGCATCAGCTTAATGCCGAACAACTTGGCCGTTCCTATGGCTATGTCGGAATAGCCCGAGAAGTCGCCGTAGATTTGGAAAGTGAAAAATATCGCGGCAAGAAGCAAGGTGCTTCCACTTTGGTATGTGTAGGTCTTGAACACTTCATCCACAAACACCGCGCAATTGTCAGCCACCACTATCTTCTTGAACAAACCCCAAAGGATTTGGCGCATACCGTCAACGGCGGTGTCATAATCGAATTCCCTTTTCTTCAAAAACTGCGGCAAAAGGTTCGTCGCCCGCTCAATGGGGCCAGCCACCAACTGCGGGAAGAACGAAATGAAAGCGAAGAAGGCGACAATGTCCTTGGTCGGCTCAATCTTGCCTCGGTAAACGTCGATGGAATAACTTAGGGCTTGGAAAGTGTAGAACGAGATTCCTACGGGAAGTATAACCTTTAGCAACAGCCCATCCGTGGAAATATGGAACAGTTGCGCAAACTCGGTGACGAAAAAGTCGTAATACTTGAAGATGGCCAAAATCAGCAAATTCAAAACGATGTTGGCCGTGGTTATCAGCTTCTTTCGCCTTTGTAACTTATTGATTTCTAACGATTTACCCCCCCCCGTTAAATTCGGGTCAATTTGTTGGTTCTCAACCCTTTGCATCAACATTCCGCTGCCCCACGAGCAAAACGAAGTAAAAGCTATTAACAGCAAAAACCTCCAATCCCACCAGCCGTAGAACACATAACTCGCCACAACAACGAAAGCGTTCTGCAACCTTAATTGATACTTCGACTTGCTGATGAAGCGGTCGAAGACGAACCAATAGAGCAGAAACACTATCGGCAGAAACAGGGCGAATTGTATGGAGTTGAAGAGCATAAACAGTTTGGTTTTGCGGGCGCAAAATTACAATTTTTTTGGGTCAGGTATTATTTTTCCTTCCATTTCCACCAAATTTCCGTATTTTCGCCAATTCAAAACAACGAATTATGAACACTTATTCCATTGGAATCGACATTGGCGGCACCAACACTGACATCGGACTGGTGCGCGACGATGGCCGTTGCATGGCCAAGAAAAACCTTCCCACCAACAAGTATTATGACGCATCTGTTTATGTGTCAGATATTTGCGATAAAATCAAAGACCTAATGGGCGAAAACGAAGTAACTGCCATCGATGGCATCGGTATTGCGGCTCCGGCGGGCAATTTCTACACGGGCTGCATTGAGAACGCCACCAACCTCAACTTCAAGGGAGTCATCGACCTTGCCGCGATGTTCCACGACCATTTGGATGTGCCCGTAGTCGTTTCCAATGACGCGAATGCGGCTGCCTACGGCGAACTGGTTTACGGCGGTGCCAAGGGTATGAAACATTTTGTGATGTTCACCCTCGGCACGGGCGTGGGCAGCGGCATTGTGGTGGACGGTAAGTTGGTTCATGGCAAGACTGGCGGCGCAGGCGAACTCGGACACGCCATCCTCATCCCCGAAGGTCGCCCTTGCGGTTGCGGACGGAAAGGCTGCCTCGAAACCTATACTTCCGCTACGGGCATTCGGCGCACAGCACTCGAAATGATGGAAGCCATTCCTGATTATGACGGGGCACTTCGAAAAGTCGACCCAAAGGAACTGACGAGCAAAACGGTTGGCGATGCGGCCAAATACGGTGACCCGTTGGCCATCAAGGTTTTTGAAAAGACTGGCTATTGGTTAGGAATTGCCCTGGCCAATGCCGTGGCCTTCAGCGGCCCAGAGGCCATCTTCCTGATGGGAGGTCCCGTGAAAGCGGGAGAAATACTGCTAAAACCTACCCGTGAATCGTTCAAGAAGCACTTGTGCTTTGTTTATGATGGCAACGTCGACATTCGTGTTTCCGAACTGCCTGATAATGATGCGGCTATCCTCGGCGCAGCGGCTTTGACGAAGGCGAAATGATTTGATTTACAAGTTGTTTACTCGCAAGAACTCAATTTTTGAAATTCCTATCCAAGAATTCCTGCGCCTCGTGCATACCACCATCGCGGGCTTTCTGCATCAACAATTTGGCGTAGGTTTGGTCTTGCTGCACGCCGTTTCCTGTGTAATATAAGATGCCCAAGCGATACTGCGCGTTAGAAATGTTCTTGTCGGCAGCGGCAGTATAGTTTTCGACGGCCTTGGCCAAATCTTTCTCCACACCAATACCGTAATAATAACAATCACCCATTTGCGAGAGCACGTAGGCATTGCCTGCTTCGGCAGCATCTTTCCACCATTTGAGGGCTGCTTTTTCGTCCTTTGCAGTTCCCATCCCGTAAAAATAACAGTTTCCAAGGTTGAGCATGGCTTGGTCGTCCTTTCCATTCGCACCTTTTTTATACCATTCAAAGGCCTTGTTCAGGTCGACCTTCACGCCGTTTCCCATGCGATAAAAGTTCCCCAAAGCATTGCAAGCGGCGGGAAATTCCTTTTCGGCGGCCTTGGAGTACCATTTGTAGGCCTGCGCCACATTCTTTTCAACGCCCCAGCCATTTTCGTAGCAAAGCCCGTAAAGATAAACAAACTCGGTTTTGTCCTGTTCGGCGCGATTGCGGATGGTATCAATGCGCTCTGTAAGTTGGTCCTGAAGGGATTTTCTCCCCATATTCAACTGACTGAAATCAAGCGGTTTGCCTTCTTCCAACTTCAAGACTGGCCCATCGGATGAGCCTGTAGTTGCTGTTTGGTCAAAATCACCTTTGGGTTGCACAGGAACATTCTGCATGGGAGCCACTGGCACACCTTTGGGAACAATCGTTTCTTTCTCTTGAACTTGACGCTGTTCTTTCTTGTCTTTGTTTTCATTCTGTCCGCAGGCCGCAAAGGTCAAGGCCACGGCACAAAGGAAAAGGAACTTTTTCATTTTTCGTCACGATTTAGGGCGCAAAAATACACTTTTTTTCTCACGCAGAAAGCGCAGAAATATTTGAAGCCTGACAGATAGTTTTTCTCACGCAGAATACGCTGAATTATGGGAAACCTGCTTGACACTGGCTTTACTTCGCTTTGCGCTTCTGCGAGTTCAGCGGATTCTGCGTGAAATAATACAAATTTCACGTGAAACAATTACTTTATCGAGAACCTCACACCCAAATATGCACGCACCCCGGAAAGCGGTCCCCAAACCATCGAAGCATCGAAATCTTCACTCATAGGATTTTCGGCTGAGATGATGGGATATTTCTGCGTGTAGTTGGTCAAGTTCTCGCCTCCTATGTAGATTTCCCAACACTTACCCAACTTCTTCATAACCTGAGCGTTCATAATGACATAAAAAGGAGAACGCCTAATATCTTGTCCGTGGGCCACGGCGGTGGCGTTGCCGCTCAAATCGGGCACTCGGCTGTCGCCGTTGAATTGTGTCGTGAAGTCGAACTGCCAAGTGCCGGGCGCGTACGACATCGTGACCAAACCCTTGTAACGGTTCACGAAAGGCTTCTCTCTCAAAGTGTCGTTGATGGTCATTTTCACATCGTTGTAGCGGAAAGCCAAAGTCAGGTCGAAGTCCTTGAAAATCTCGCAATTGGCCTCAATTTGGGCACTGTTGGAATAGGATTTCCCGTCGAGGTTGTAAATGCGGACTTGGTGCGCATCGGCATCGCGGTCGAGGACGATTTGGTTGATGAAATCAGTGCGATAGAAATCAGCAGAAAGCGTGAGTTCGCGCCAACCGATATGGAAGTCTTTGGTCAAATTAATGCCGTAGTTCCAAGCCTCTTCCATCTTGGGCGTGTCCAAAAAGACGATTTGTCGCGCAGAAGCCAACATCGTGGAGTTTTCGGCCAACACATTGGGTGAACGGTAGCCTTTGCCCGCCGAAACCCTTATTGCAAAGTCATCGTGGGTCTTGAAGCGTATATGCAGGCGCGGCGTGTAGAGCATCTTTTTGTAATAGGTGTTGTAGTCGGCACGGAAGCCCGCAATCACGCTCCAATGGTGGTCGTCGTTGAAGACATACTCGGCAAACACTCCGGGAACTTGCTCAACGCGCAGGAAAGAGCTGTCTTTCAAGTGTTCATCGTATTTGTCGTAAGTATAACTGGCACCCACGGAATAGGTGTGATGGTCGTTGACGATGTAGGAGTCAAACAATAAATTGGCATAATAGGAAAGTTGGTTGGCGTTGTAATCGGTGAGGCCGTAATAAGAGTCCATCTTGTGGTAAGTCACTTGCTGTTGCAGTCCGAGGCTGGTGTCTTTGCGGTCGAAGTGGTAGCCACACTTGGCAAAAGCCTCGTAACGCTCGGTGTTGATGCCGATGCCGTACAGGTTGTAGCCTTCATCCAAACGGTGCTTCGGGTCGAAGTCCATTTGTCCGCCAAGGCGGGTTTCCTTCAAGGCCTTTATCCCCAACTTGCATCCGAAATGCCCGATATGGGGATGGTTATAGCGCAGAAACACATTGTATTGTGTGGTCATCGGGTCGTCCAAGAAGGTGTCGCCGTTATCGTCCATCTTCATGAAATTGTGACTCACATGGCCGAAAAGCATGATACCGTCGTTTTTCCCCACCTTGACGCGACCGTTGAAGTTGAAATCCGTCATCAGCATTGAGTTGGCATAAAGGTTGAAAAACACTTTCTCGCTCTTGTTGGGCAAGGGTTCCTTGTAATCCACGTTAATTTGCCCCGTGATAGATTCATAACCATTTCTGACAGAGGAAGTTCCTTTGGAAACCTGAATTCCGTTCATCCAAGTGCCGGGCACATAGTTCAGGCCGAAAGTGGACGCCAAACCACGGAAATTGGGGATGATTTCGGTCATCATTTGGGTGTAGATACCACTCAACCCAAGCAGTTGGATTTGCTTGGCGCCTGTGACGGCATCGCTGTAGTTCACATCCACCGAAGCATTGTTCTCGAAACTGCCCGCAAGGGTGCAACAAGCAGCGCGTTTGAGGCTTTCCGAAGTGATGTTTTGCACGGCCATCGGCGTGATGGGATTGATGTAGGAAGCCTTCTCTCGTGCCGCGATTTCCACTTCGTTGAGTATATGTGCGGAATTGAAAATGTGGTCGTAATGCGCGGGCTCCACCATGTGGTGGATGGTGTCGTTCTCGTAGCTGATGCAACTGAACACGAGGCAGCCGATGCGCTCGTGCAGCGGGATTTTGTAATGTCCGTGGGCATCAGTCACAACGCCCTCGTTGACGATTTTCCAATACACGTTCACGCCCGGCAGCGGGGTTTTCTCGCCGTTTTCGTTCTGTTCATAAACCGTGCCCTCAATGAAGCCTTGGGCGAAGGCGGTGGTGGCGAAGGCCATTAATAATAAGATGATAAAGGTTATTTTGTTGGTTTTCATAATTCTATAATTCAAGATTTAAAACTGGGTTTGTAGGGCTGTCACACCGTGGCAGCCGAAAAATGCAACGATGCACCTCTGTTTTGCCGGATTTGCAATCCGACAGAACGAAGAATCAGAAAACCAAAGGATTGAGTCGCAAGGAAGAGAAAAACACCAACCTGTCTCTTGAGGACTGGAAAGGTGGAATTTTTCGCACCGTGAAATGCAGCAACGCCAGTTTTGCCTTCGGCATCAAATCATGAAAGCCGAGATTGATCAAAACATAAGGCTGAAAATGCACATTCAAGTACTTTTCGATTGAAAAAACATAGTTGCCCGCGAACTGGATTTTGCTCTCGAAATCCTCGCAACAGCACTTTGCATCGAACTGGATTTCATGCGGTTGTGCAAAATTGGCTTCGTGTTCGTGTTCATGCCCAATGCAATGCAGGCACGATTCAGCCGACTCCCCGAAGTTTCCCGAAAGGCGATGCTCCGCCGTGCAATAGTGGTATTTTACGTCCCAACCTATGGAAACGAAAAGCACCACGAGAGCCATCAAAAAAGAGCCGAATTGAAGCAGGCGTTTTTTCATGGGCGCAAAAGTACAAAATTAATCAAGATTTGGGCAAAAGGAATATCACTTTTATCCAACTTGACCAAGTACCGTTTCAGGCGAAGTTCCCATCAGGGTGATGGCGGAAAGTTTGCGCCCCATGTCTTTGAGCGAGTGGCCACAATGGTACAATTGTTTCCCGTCGTTACCCATATATTCCAAAATGGAATATGTGCTACTCTCTTCCAACTCGCCTGATTTATAGATATTTGCAATATGTTTTGAGATAGCAGGTTGCTTGACTCCAAACAATTCGGCAATCTGTTGTTGCGTAAGCCATACCGTCTCTTTGTCCAACCTAACTTCAAGTCTGATGTCGTCATTTGGCTGATAAAGCACTATCTCCCCTTTGTTCGTAGGAGCGGGCAAAAGAACGGAACTATCACTTTGATTCATAAGTATTGTCGATTATGGCGCAAAAGTAATCAAATATTCCGTATCTTCGCCGCTGAAACAGAAACAAAACCAACGACTATGGCAGACGGATACTTGGAAAAACGCTATGAGGAAGTCTTCGGCAAAGGCGCCAAAAAGACTGTGGTAAAACATACCTCAATCGATACCTTATTTGAAAAAAATCGCAGCTATCGCGGTTATAATCAGGAATTTGTGGTGAAACGCGATATACTCGAGCGCATCGTGGCAGTAAACGCCAAAATCGCCTCGGCCAAAAACCAGCAAGTGCTTCGTTTCAAATTGGTGACCAAAGAAACGGGCGCGGAAATCATCACCCAAAACATGAAACTCGGCGGCTTGTTGCCCGAATTGCACCTCCCCTTCCCCGGCACGGAACCCGAGGCTTTCATCATCATTTGCAGCACCGTTCCCGAAAACAAGTTCGTGGACATCGACCTTGGCATTGCGTCCCAAAGCATGTTGTTGAAAGCCACCGAAATGGGCTTGAACGGCATCATGATTGGAGCTTTCAACAAGGCGAAAATCACCGAAGCTTTCAATTTGCCCTACGAACCGCTCCTAATTTTAGCCATTGGCAAGGGCAAAGAAACCATCAAATTGCAGCCCGTGCATGCAAGCGAAAAATTGGCCTATTACCGCGATGAAAACGGGGTGCAGTTTGTGCCGAAGATCAAATGGGAGCAATTGGTGATTTAGGGATTGGCATACGGCCAAGAAATCTTCCAAAAATCATTAAAAATCAGATAATTATGTTTTGCTGATTTTGAGGTTGATTTCTCGCGAAGCGATAGCTCCAAAAAATGCACCGTGTGAGTACATTTAGTCTTGTAGGGCTGTCACACCGTGGCAGCCGCAACAAATTTCTCCGTGCGTCTGACGTGGTACGACAGCCCTACAAATCTATTATTTCTTCTTCGATTGTTTTTCTTGCAACTTGAAATTGACAGGCAGCATGTAACTCACCGGCACAGGTTCGCCGCCTACCTTGCCGGGCATCCACTTCGGCATCGAGCTGATGACGCGCTCGGCCTCCTCGTCGCAGCCGCCGCCGATGCCACGAAGGATTTTCACCTTAGAAACGCTACCGTCTTTCTCAATCACCATGCCGATGAACACGCGACCTTCGATGCCTTTGTCCCTCGCCTCTTGCGGATAATTGATGTTGTTGGCGATGTATTCCATCAGCTTCTGATCGCCGCCCGGGAAACACGGCATTTCCTCCACGATTTGATAGACACCGTCAGCGTTGGGTTTCATGTCGGGCTTGTTTGCTTCCGTTTTCTTGACAGACTTTGTTGGAGTGTCATCAGTTAGTTTGAAGTTGATAGGCATCATGTAACTGACACGAACAGGTTTCCCGTCTTTTATGCCGGGCTTCCATTTCGGCATGGCTTTCACCACGCGGACGGCCTCGTCGTCGCAGCCGCCTCCGATGCCACGTTTCAACTCCACATTGGACACACTACCGTCTTTCTCAATGACGAAACTGATGAACACGCGACCTGATATTTCCTCGTCTTTTGCCTTTTCCGGATACTTGACATTATTGGCCACAAACTTCAATAAAGCTTCCGTGCCGCCTGGGAATTCGGGCATCTGGTCAACGATTTGATAAATGCTGTCGTTTTTCGCGTGCTTCACTTTGACGTTGATGTCCTCGCCACTTGTGATTTTGAATTTGTTGAACTTGTCGGCGGAAATGGTGAACGGATCTATAGAGTATGTAGTCGTATCGCCGTGCCTTTCCACTTCATTGATTTTGAAATTGTTGCTTGGTGTTCCATCTGCATTGAAGGAAGTCATTGTAATTTTTTTTCGCATCTCGCCTGAAATCGGGTCAGGAGCATCGGAGATCTCAAACTTGAAGTAGGAGCCATCGTCGTTATACATGACAGTATCCCTTAGTTGCATCGGAAAGCCGTCATCATCAAAGATTTCGAACTGTCCGAACTCGACAGTAAATAATTTGTCGTCAGACTTTTGTTCCTGTGCCGTCACTTTCGTGTTGGCAATCATCAGGATAGCCAGCACCGGCAATGTCGCCAAGAGCCTCCACCAGAGGCCCTTGGCCTTTTCATTCTTTGTAATCATCTTGATTCGTTTTTTGGTAAGGATTAAACTGAAATTATTGCTCATTCCGCTGAAATCGACAGCCGTGCACTGCTGCAAAATCAGCATCATGTAGTTCTTTTTGTCAACGCCGGTGGCCACCACATCGCGGTCGGCCTGATATTCGTGAAGACTCTGCAACTCCTTCTTGTACAGATAGATGAAGGGATTGAACCATTGCAGAATCATCATCACCTCGGCGAAAAGGATGTCCCATGAATGGTGGTGACTGATGTGGCTCATCTCGTGCCGCATGATGTCGGGGTCCACGTTTTCGTTGGGGAAGAAGGCATAGCGGAAGAAGGAGAACGAGCCTTGGTCGCGGCCCGTGAACACCGCCGTGCAACCGCTCATCTTGCGCTTTGGCGAGCGGATGATGAGCGCGACGAGTTTGCCCAACTTGAAGAGAAACAGTAGCGTCATTACGCCGACACCTATTAAATAAATACCTCCCATGACTTGCCAAAGGCTGAAACGCGAAGGCGTGGCATTGGTGGTAACCGTCACTTCGGGCAACACGGGCTGGCCGTCGGGAGTGACGATGACTTCGCTCAGCATCATGCCGCTGAACATGTTTTGTTTCAAGGTCGCCATTTGCGGCAATTCCGTTCCCGAGAGCAGGCCAAGCAAAGGCATGGCCAAGGCAAGCAACATACTCGTCAAGAGGAAGAAACGGTTGAAAAGCAAGCGGTTGCTGTTGCGGAACAGCATGCGATACACCCCCCAAAGCACAGCAACGGTGGCTGCAATGGGCAGCAGATGACCGATGATTAATTCTTGTGCGTTCATGGCTTAACTCCTTTCTGAGGCGATGGCCTCGTCGATGGTTTTTCTCATTTCCTCCAACTCCTCGATGCTGAAGTTCTCCTTTTTGGCGAAGGCCGAAACGAGGTCTAAGTACGAATTGTTGAAATAGCGTTCCACTACGCTACCCAAATAGCGATGCGAATATTCTTCCTTGCTGATGACAGCAGTGTAACGGTTGGCGCGGCAGAAGGTTTCATGCTTCACAAAACCTTTCTTTTCCAATATCTTGATGACGGTCAACACGGTGTTGTAGGCCGGTTTAGGCTCAGGAAAGGCCGCCATAATCTCGTTGGCGAAGCCCTGTCCAACCTGCCAGATGACTTGCATCACTTGTTCCTCTCCTTTGGTTAATTCTTTCATTTTCAATGGGTTTTATATGTTAATAAACGATAGTTGTTTGTTTCTTTGCTTCTTCAAGTTTTACCTTCTCCTCGTCTGTCATCACAAAATCATTGTCACGCAATACGATGATTTCCATGTCGGGTTTTTCCACCAAACCCCAAGGAAAGCGTTCCAAAAGGTTATGCTCGCAATCGAAATCCTTGAGCGACTTCATTTTCGACAAATCAGGCAAGTCCAGCAAATGATTGAATCCCACACCGAAACGCTCAATGGAGTCCATCTCCGTAATCCATTCAGGCAGAAAATGCAGTTCGTTATGGTGGATGTAGAAATACTTCAGCCGTTTCAGGTGGCGTAAGGTATCGGGAATCAACTCAATTTTATTGAATGCAAGGAACAGTTGCTGCAAGCCATCCATATTACCCACAAAATCAGGGATTTGTGTAAGGTTGTTCTTGTAGAAATCCAAGTGTTTCAATTCCTTGAAATCAGCCAAAACTTCTGGAATTTCCTCAAACTTGTTCTCATAGAAAATCAGACTCTTGATTTGTTTCAGGTTGGCAAACGACTTAGGTAAGGCGCGTAGTTTGTTTTTGCCTAAGTTCATGCTCTCACAATGCAATCGGCCGATGTTATTGGGTAGTTTCTCGATGCCGTTGCCGCCAATGATGATTTGTTTGACCTTCGAGAGATGGCGGATATCCGACCGATTGAGTTTCAATTGGTTGAAATTCAATGTAAGGTCTTCCAAACTATCCAAGTCCAGAATCCATCTCGGGATGTGGCGGATTTGGTTGCCTTCCAAGTTGAGCGACCTCAAGTGCTTGCAACGGCGGATACTTGATGGAATACGGGTCAACTCGTTGTTGGTCAGAGTGATGCTCTCGATGCGGTTGCCTTCGGGGAATTCGATTTCGCGGATGCCACAACTTTCGAGGCGGACGTGAGTCAGGCTATCGGACGAAAACAACGATTTGTCCACCTTTGGCGTCTCGTTGCCTGAAAAACTGATCATCCACACCTTATTGTATTTGGAGACGTCGGGCAGGGAATCCAGATAGGTCCAGCTCAATTCGAGCGTCTTGACGGAGTCAGGATGCATTTTTTCCAGTTTCTCAAAGTATGCCTTGGCCTGGGCACGACCTTGTTCACGCATCTCACGGAGTTGTTCCTCGCTGTAATAGGCATTATAGGCAGACTTTGTGGGCGGTTGCGTTGAGCAGGCGAAAAACACACAACTTATTGAAATGCAAATCAATATGGATGTCCTCAACTTCATTCTCGAAAGATTTACGCTGCAAATATACAGATTATTTTGAATATACAACTAAGTTTTTAGTTTTTTATTGTATTTTTCGGTAAAATATTTATATATTATTGATTTTCAACAGATTTTAAAATAGATTATTTTGGATTTCTTGCGAAGCAATCGCATCAGATCACATTTTTTCAAAAAAATGAGTTCCGTTTCGCTAATTATTCCTATTTTTGCAGCCGCAATTGAGAGGCCACTTTAGCTCAGTTGGTAGAGCAACGCATTCGTAATGCGTAGGTCGTTGGTTCGAGTCCGACATGTGGCTCAGCAAAAAAGAGTTCTTCGGAACTCTTTTGTTGTTTTACATCGGCTTGAACACAAACACAGGGTTTTCAAACGCCGTTGGCTGGAGATACATCAGCATATAAACAGGCCAATAGTCGACACGGCTTTGCACTTCATAATTGCCGTTTGAGAACACTATAGCCGAGCGAATGTCGTATTCCGCATTGGCCATCACATTGCTCAAAGCATTATGCCGCTTGTAATCCTTGCCCGACTTGATTTCGATAGGCAAAATCCGACCATCGTGTTCAACCACAAAATCCAATTCGCCTTGTTTCTTGCTATTGAAATAATAGAGCGTATATCCGTGAGCGTGAAGTTCTTGCGCCGCAAAATTCTCAAAAATCGCACCGAAATTAATGTTCGTCTCGCCAATGATGATTTGTTGCTGGAACTGCATAGAATACAGGTATGCCAATAGACCCACATCGTTGAGAAAGAGTTTGAACAGGCTGCGTTGTTCGTTGAGTTTCAAGGGCAAACGCGGCTCCTCAACATTGTAGGTAGGCAAAGCGACACCCGCATCTGCCAACCAAAGGAAACTGTTTTTGTAACGCTCAAACTTGGCTTTCTCATGCAGCGATTTCAAGATGAAACGCTTGTTTTTGGCGTTCAACTCCGAGGGTATCATATCAAATATATCCTTGATATAGAGGCGATTGTCGGGATCATATTTTGCGATGTCCTTGCGATACAAGTTGACGATGTTCTCCTGCTCTTGCCGTACCATTTGCAGATTGTTGCTTTCGATGTATTTCGTCACCACCGCCGGCAAACCGCCCACAACGAGATAAAGCCGCAACAATTCAAGCATTTTTTCGTGAACAACTTTGTCGACGGGTTGTTTGTTTTCAAAACATTTCTGAAGATGTCCCAACACCTCATCACTCATTCCAACAGCTTCCGAAAACTCCTCAAAATCAAGAGGATTCATTTCCTTTTTGGCCAAATACCCAACGGGAACACTGCGCAAATCGTTCAATTCAACGCCTAAAAGCGAACCACTCATCACATAGCGATAACTGCCCTCGTCGACAAGGAATTTGATGGAAGTGACAATTTCAGGACACTCTTGTACCTCGTCGAAAAAAACCAGCGTTTTGCGTGGAACCAATTGAGTTTCAGCAAGTGCCGAAAGGCGGAGCAATGTCGCCTTGGCATCGTGTGGTTGTTCAAAAACCGATTTCAATTTCGGGTTTTCAATGAAATTCAGTTCCACAAAATGCTCGAAACACTCCTTGCCGACCTTGCGGATAGCAAAGGTTTTCCCAACTTGACGCGCACCCGAAACCAAAAGTGCTTTCTTGTCATTTTCAAAGAATGAACGTAAATAACTGTATATCTTTCTATTAAGCATAACAAATGACTTTTTCCAACCTGTTTTTACTACTTTTATGCCTCTTTTCCAACCCTTTTTAAGGCGGTTTCTGCCACTTTTCCAACTTTCACGCTGCAATAATAGGAAGAAATCCTGAATGGAAAGGCCGAATTGCGGAAAAAAATGTACTTTTGCAAGTTATTTTAAAATGGATATGTCTGCTCCAAACAAATTGATAGAAAAAATCGAAGGCTTCACGCGGAAGTATTATCTCAACCGATTGATACAAGGCGTGTTGGTGGGTGCTGTGCTGTGGATTGTTTTCTATCTGCTTATCAATGGGTTAGAGTATTTCTCGTGGTTCCCGCCCAAAGGTCGCTTCGTGCTGTTGCTGTTTTTGTTGGCGGGCAGCGGTTTCGTTTTGGTGTACCATTTCCTCATTCCCCTCGTTAATCTCATCCGTTTCCGGAAGAAAATGTCGGTGGAACAGGCTTCGGTGCTGATTGGAAAGTTTTTCCCTGAAATCAAAGACAAATTGCTGAATACCATTCAGTTGAGTAACCAAATGGAGGCATCTAAAGTCGGCCCTTCGACAGGCTCAGGTACCGAGAACGATCTGTTAGCCGCAACCATTGAACAACGTAGCGCACGCCTCTCCCCTATCCGCTTCACTGATGCCGTCGACTTGCGCGGCAACTTGAAGTATTTGGGCATATTTTTCGGGTCACTCCTTATATTAATAGCATTGATGGTGTTTTTGCCCTCGTTTGCGGTGCAGCCCACACAACGCATCGTCAACTACGAGCAGCATTTTGAGAAGCCTCTCCCCTATCAAGTTGAAATTGAGCAAGATGAAATAGAAACCACGCAAGGCAAGGAAGTGAAATTCAACATTCGCGTCACGGGCGACCGCATCCCTGATGCCTTTTATGTGAAGAGCGAATTAGGGCAGCAACTGATGACCAAAGGTTCGGCCAATGATTTCAATTACACTTTCAAAAATCTTTTCAACGACCTGACTTTCAATGTGATTGGCGGAGAATACACCAGTCGCCCGCTACATATCACGGTTCACCCTAACCCTACCCTACTCTCCTATCGCTGCGAGGTGCGCTATCCGGCCTACATCCACAGAAACAATGAAACTATGGACGCCAAAACGAGGCTCATCGTCCCGCAAGGCACCACTTTGAATTTCAGTTTCACCACCCGCGACACCGAGCGTATGACTGTCACACGCGATTCGCTACAAACAGACTTGACAGCAAAGGATGATGTTTTTGAATACCAATTCGTTGCATCACAATCCACCAAGTTTGAGGTGCAAGTGCAGAACGCTTGGAACAATACTTTGGAACCCCTACCCTTCTCCGTCGATGTGCTTCCCGATGCCTATCCCGACATCCGAGTGGAATCATTCGACGAGCATCTTTCCACAGATGTTTATTTTTCAGGCCTTGTTACCGATGACTATGGTTTCAGCAAATTGACTTTCAACTGTTTAGTGAAAGAACCCATCGAAAAGAAAATCGTCAAACCCGTTGCATTAGACCTCAAACAAACCCGAACTTCGTTTTTCTACAGTTTCAATATGGACAGCCTCGGCATTATGCCCGGTCAGAATATGGAGGTTTATTTCGAGGTTTGGGACAATGACGGTTTCCACGGCCCGAAATCGAAGCGGTCAGAAACTTTCACTTATTACAAGCCTTCGGAATCGGCTTTAGACAGCATCGCCAACGAGCAATCGGAGGACATTATGGAAAGGCTTCAAGAGAAGTCGCAAGCGGCTGACAAACTGCAAGATGAGATTGAGAAGATGCTGCAAGACCTCATCCAGAAGAAGGAATTGGACTGGTCGGACAAAGAGAAGATGAAAGACTTGTTGGAAAAGCAGCAGCAGATTCAGGATGAATGGAATAAGTTACAAGAGGAGCAAGAAAAGTTGGCCGATTTTATGAAGGAACACGAAATCGCCAACGAAGACCTCATCAAAAAGCAGGAGCAAATCAACAAACTTTTCGAAGAGGTGATTCCAGAGGAATTGCGCAAAATGATGGAGCAAATCGACAAACTTCTTGAGGATATGCCGCGTGAGCAGATGCAGCAGATGATGCAAGACATCAAGAAAAACAACCAGTCGATGCAGGAATTGCTCGACCGAAATTTGGCTTTGCTGGAGCAATTGAAAATGGAGAAAGACCTCAACGATTTGGCCAACAAATTGGAGAAGTTAGGGAAGGAGTTGCAGAAGCAAGAGTCTGAAAATCAGAATAAAGAAGGGGAGGAGAGCGACCAAAAATCCGCCGAGGAAGCCAAGGAGGAATTCGACAAGATGATGGACGAACTCGACCAACTTTTAGAGAAAAACCAAGAACTTCAAGACCCATTCAACATGGAAAAAGACGAGGAAATGGAGGAAAGCATCAACCAAGACCTCAACGATGCCATGCAACAAGAGCAATCGGGCGAGCAGCAGAAATCGCAAAACAAGAAGCAAGACGCTGGCCAGAAAATGCAACAGATGGCCAACCAAATGATGATGCAAATGCAGATGCAAGGTATGCAACAGATGGCCGAAGATGCCCATTTAATGCGCATTTTGCTTGAAAATGTGGTTCACGCCTCGCACGAACAAGAAGCCCTGATGACCGAAATCGGCCACATACGCTCCGACGACCCCTCTTTGGTCGAGAAAATCATCCATCAAAAGGATGTGGCCGACAACTTCAACATGGTTCGCGATTCATTACGCAGCATGGCCATGCGCCAACCGATGATTCAAAACTTCGTCTTCGACGAATTGCACACCATCGAAAGCCAAACGGGAAACGCGATGAAATACCTCAATGACCTGAAACTTTCGCAGGCGGTGCGCCATCAGCAAACCGCAATGATGTCGATGAACAACTTGGCACTCATGTTGGCAGAGTCGTTGGAAAACATGGAGAACAGCATGGAATCGATGGGAATGCCTATGGCTTGTCCCAATCCAAAACCCGGACAAGGCCAACAAAGTATGCAAAACATGCAACAGTTGCAGCAACAGTTGAGCGAGCAACTCAAAAAAATGCAACAGCAGATGGAGAAACAAGGGCAACAACAACAAAACTCCATGAGCGAGGAATTTGCACGCATGGCAGCCGAACAGGAAATGTTGCGTCAGGGAATGCAACAGATGCTCAACGAAATGAAGGAAAACGGGCAAATCGGCGACGATGGCCTGAACGAAATCATCAAGGACATGGAAAAGTTGGAGGAGGAATTGGTGAACAAGAAAATCAACCGCCAGATGATCGAGCGCAGCCAACGGATTGAATCGAGAATGTTGGAGTCGCAGAAGGCGCAGGAGAAGCGCGAACAGGAAGAGAAACGCAAGTCGAATGAGTACAAAGGATCGCACTTCGACAGGCAAATCGACGAGATTCTCTACAAAGAAACGCTCAAGAAAAACCAAGAGTTTTTGCGCACCAACCCGATTGAATATGCGCCCTATTACAAGGACAAAATCAATGAATATTACCTGAAGAAAAACACGCATTGAGATGATCAGATTCAGCACATTGGATGTGGAAATGCCGTCCATCGAACCGCAGCGCGTCAAGGCGTGGATTGAGAGCGTGGCGCAAGGTTACGGCAAGACGATAGGGGAGTTGTATTACTATTTTTGCAACGACGAAAGGCTGTTGGAAATCAACCGCGACCGCCTCGGCCACGACTTCTACACCGACATTGTGACCTTCCCTTTGACCGATTGCGAGACCGTTCTTTCAAGCGAATTTTGCATCAGCGTTGACCGCATCAAGGAGAACGCAACGACCTTTGGGCGCAGTTACGAGAGCGAATTACACCGCGTCATCATCCACGGCGTGTTGCATCTTATCGGCTTCGACGACCTCACTGATGAAGAAGAAAAAGAAATGCGTGAAAAAGAGGAAGAGGCGTTAGGAATGATGTTTAGTAAAAAGAATATCAATTAGTTAAAACGAATGTTTCCCGTGAAACACTGACAAAAGGATGTATTTTGAACCGTATGATATTATCGTAGTTGGAGCCGGTCACGCCGGATGCGAAGCAGCGGCGGCGGCGGCCAATATGGGCAGCAAAGTCTTGTTGGTTACAATGGACTTGCGCCTGATGGCCTCTATGTCGTGCAACCCCGCTATGGGCGGCATCGCCAAGGGTCAAATCGTGCGCGAAATTGATGCTATGGGTGGTTATTCGGGCATCGTCAGTGATCGCACCATGATACAATTCAGGATGCTCAACAAGTCGAAAGGTCCTGCTATGTGGAGTCCGCGCTGCCAAAGCGACAAGATGATGTTCTCCGTAGAATGGCGAAGCCTATTGGAAAAAACGCCTAATGTCGATTTCTGGCAAGACATGGTGACGGGTTTATTGGTTGTCGGTGACCAAGTGAAAGGTGTCACTACGGCGATGGGCGGTACCATCGAAAGCAAGGCCGTCATCCTCACCAACGGCACGTTCCTGAACGGTTTGATACACATCGGCGAGCAGCATTTTTCGGGAGGAAGGATGGGCGAGGTGGCAAGTCACGGTATCAGCGAACAACTGAAAGACCTTGGCTTTGAAGTGAAACGATTGAAGACCGGAACACCCGTCCGCATCGATGGCAGAACCATTGATTTCAGCAAGCTCATCGAACAAAAAGGCGATGACGAAGTGGTCGGTTTTTCCTATACTGAACCTTTCAGAATCCAAAAGCAAAGGAGTTGCTGGATTGCACACACCTCATTGAAAGTACACGAAACGCTCCGAAAAGGCTTCAAATATTCACCCATGTTCAATGGCAGAATCCAAGGCATTGGACCAAGATATTGCCCCAGTATCGAGGACAAAATCGAGCGTTTTTCGGGCAAGGACAGCCACCAACTTTTTGTGGAACCCGAAGGCTGGACAAAGGAAGAATATTACCTCAATGGCTTTAGTTCCTCCTTGCCTGACTACATCCAATATGAGGCTTTGAGGCAAATCGAAGGCTTCGAAAACGCCAAGATTTTCCGCCCTGGGTATGCCATCGAATATGATTATTTCCCGCCTGAGCAACTCCACCATTCCTTGGAAACAAGGCTCATGCACGGCCTCTATTTTGCCGGACAAATCAACGGGACGACGGGCTATGAGGAAGCCGCTTGTCAAGGCATGATGGCAGGCATAAATGCAAGTTTGGCATTGCGCGACGACAAGCCTTTGGTGCTGTCAAGGTATGAGGCTTATATCGGCGTGCTTATTGACGACCTCATCACAAAAGGTGTGGATGAACCTTACAGAATGTTCACGAGTAGGGCAGAGCATCGCATTTTGTTGCGCCAAGACAACGCTGATGCACGCCTTACCGAGATGTCATATCGATTAGGATTGGCCAAGGAAGACCGCTATCAAAAGTATCAGGAAAAGCGTCAAAAAGTCGAAGAAATCAAGAATTTTTTGAATGAGAATTATGTCTACCCAGACCAAATCAACGGACTTTTGGAACAAAAGGAAAGCACGAGGATAGAGCAAAAAATGAAAATGTCCTATCTTTTGTTGCGGCCACAAGTCAGTTTGGCGGAAATGATAGATACATTGCCCTCTTTGGAGCAATATAAGAACGAAGACAGATTTGGAAGGGAATGTCTTGAGGAGGCGGAAATCCAAATCAAATACGACAGTTATATCCAAAAGGAAGACGAGCTCGCCGACAAGCTAAGACGTTTGGAAAATGTGAAACTGCCGAAAGATTTCGACTTCCATAGCATCCAATCCTTGTCCTACGAATCGCGGGAGAAACTGAACAAATACCAACCTGAAACCTTGGGGCAAGCCTCAAGAATCAGCGGGATTTCACCAGCCGACATCAATGTGCTGGCCATATTTTTAGGACGATAACAGAATTGTTTCACATGAAACACCATAGAAAATGAACAACAATTGCCCTTGGTGCGGCTCCGAAAAAGCACAAATCAATCTTTGGTTGAAGGACGAATTCCTGACCAAAGAGGATTTTCACATTTGCGAATGTCTGAATTGCGGCTTACTTTATACCATGCCCCGACCAAGCAAAGACAAAATCGGGGAGTATTATAAATCCGAAGAGTATTACAGCCATCAGGAAAACAAGAAAGGCTTCATTCCCAAAGTGTATGAAGCGGTCAAAAAAGTGAACCTGAAACACAAATATCGTCTTGCCACAGACGGAATCAAAGAAGGAAAACTATTGGATATTGGATGCGGCGTAGGTGATTTTTTACACACCGCAGAGGAACACGGATGGAAATGTACCGGCGTTGAACCTTCAGACGAGGCAAAGGCCATAGCAAGGAGAAGAATCGAGGCCGAGATTATCGCAAGTGCGGATTTGGAGCAAATTCCAGATGCAACTTTTGATGTCATTACCATGTGGCATGTGTTGGAGCATGTGGATGATTTGAAATGGCAGATGGAGCAATTGCAGCGATTGGTTATACCCGACGGGAAAATTGTCATTGCTGTGCCAAACTACAAATCGTACGATGGGCAATATTACAAGGAACTCTGGGCGGCCTACGATGTGCCGAGGCATTTGAACCATTTCAGCAAGCAGACCATCACAAAGATTTTCGCCTCGGTAGGGTTGAAACTGTCTCGAACCGAAAAGTTGGTTTGGGATGCTTATTACATATCATATATGAGCGAACAATACAAGCATCATTCACTCCCATTAATAAAAGGAGCGTTGAAAGGTTTGGTGTCGAACTGCAAGGCGAGGCGGTCTGGTGAATGGTCAAGCATGGTGTATATTTTTGAGAAAAAACAGTAAAACCCAAAATTTGGCTGTTTTTAGGCGATTTCAGGCATTTTTGCAGGTTTTTGAATCAGGACATCACCAAGAGCAAGAAAAGCAAAATTACAAAATGTTTTATAACTCACACAATATCAACAGAAAAAAGCGGTTTTAGGAAAAAAGAGCAAATGAGGAACAAAAAAAGAAGACGGATAGGCAGCATTTTGTGCTGGAGTAGCATTGGATTGTCGCTTCTGCTCGGCATGTTCCTTCATTTGGCACTGAACGAAAAATCCTTGCAACGAAATATTCAGAAATCGGTGTTGCGAATGGACAACGACATGCAGACACTGATTGAAAAAGGCCTGAACCATGACGAACTCGAGAAAACTCAAACGGGACTGACGGTATTTATGAACGACACTTTAGTCTTCTGGAACCGAAACGACGTCAACCCCAAGTTGATGAAACGAAAAGTCCAAATAGGTTGTGACACGATTTGCCCTTTGCTTTCAGGCAATTATTTCGTGAAATCGTACCAAAACGCCGCGATGACCTATTTTGTGTACAAATTGGTCAGCACCAACTATCAAATCGAGAACCAATATTTTGAAAACCGCTTCCAAACCCTTCCGAAATTCATCGATGCTGATATTCAGTTTTCAGAAAACGGTGAGGGAATCCCTATTGTGAACGAAGAAGGCAAATGCTTGGCTAACTACAAGATCGAAGGAAAACCAAAACTTCAAAAAACGTTTCTGTTTTGGCCATTGCCTCTCATCATTTTGTTCATTATCGGAGCAACATTATCACTCGATCGAGGCGGTAAAAAACAAAACGGCAGAAAAAAGCGACCTCATGTCATAGAAATCGGCATTGCCATTATCATCATAATTTCCGCGATTGGAACATACATTTACTTCAGAATCAGCGAGAATCAGGAAAACGAGCAGATGAAACAGCAGGCACAAAACTTCATGGAAAAACGCGACAATTCCTTTGAAACAAGTTATGCGACCTTTGCCGAACAGATGAAATCCGACACCAACATCAGGGAAATGCTGTTTGCCGAAAGCAATGTGCTTGCCGATGTCATTTTGGGCTATTCCCAAGAACTCCTTTTCGATGAGACCATGCGATCCTACATCACTTCGCTAACGCTTTGTGCCCTTGGCGAAGAAATCATCATCCAGCCCGAAGGTTACAGCACTGATTGTGATGACTATTTCCTTGAAAAATTGGCCAACAACAAGCAGAAAAGGGTAGGGGATGGTTTGTATTTCATGGATTATTACACGCTGGACCCCAACTACTTAGGAAAAATCAGAATCGTTTCCAAAGATTCCTTGCAACGAAAGACACTCTATTTCGAATTCTACAAGCCCATTGCGCCAGAAGGCTTCGGTTTCCCACAACTCCTGCAAGAATCGAACAGCCAAAAGCCATACGAATATTCGGTGGCGAACTATCGCGACAACTTGCTCGTCTACAAATACGGCCGATATGTCTACCCGAATTTTTTGAACAGCCTGAAAATCAAAGACCAAGAAATCAGTTTCAGCAAAAAATACAAGCATTACGCCATCAAAAAGGAAGGCAACGATGCCATCGTCATCAGTACTCCAACCAAAGGATGGTCGGAAACAACAGCTCCCTTTGCGATATTCTTTCTTGGACTGTCACTGCCTTTCTTGCTGATAGTCTGGTTGATACGACCCAAGGAACACCACAAATGGCGCGACAGGAGTTTCCGCAGAAGACTCCAAACCCTCATCTTCTCAACGCTTGGCATTTCCTTCCTTGCCATTGGTCCGGTATCCGTCGTTTACATGCAAACTTTATACAACCAAAAGACCACCGCCTCACAATTCGAAACCACGCGAACCCTCTCTCTTGAAATGCGCAACGACCTCGATTTCAAGACATTGCTAAGAACTGCTTCGAGGGACATTTGGATGGAAATCCTGCAACATTATGCCACCACTTTCTTCACAGACTTGAATCTCTACCAACTCAACGGACAACTGTTAGCCACCACACGTCCTGAAATATACGACCTGAACCTGCAAACCCCATTGATGAACGCGGAGGCTTACCAACAGATGCACCGCAACAAAGAACTGTTTTTCACACACATAGAGTATCTTGGAAAAGGCAAATATGAGTCGTCCTATATCCCTATCGCCGACGAAAACGGCAATACGTTGGCTTATCTCAACACGCCCTATTTCTCCAGTGCCACCGATTTACAAAAAGAAATCCTGAATTTTGTGCTCACCTATATTAATATAATCCTCATTCTGTTAGGTATAGCATTGCTGTTCATCCTCCACCTCACCAACCGCTTGACGCAACCTTTGTCATTGATTCAGAACAAATTAGGTGACATCAAAATCGACCAGAAGAACGAACCCATCGAATGGAAAGGTGACGACGAAATTGGGGCTTTGGTGAGGCAATACAACCAATTGATTGTGGAATTGGAGAAGAGTGCCGCCGAACTGAAACGTACCACGACCGAATCGGCATGGCGCGGTGTGGCAAGGCAAGTGGCGCACGAAATCAAGAACTCGCTGACACCCATGCGGTTAAGCGTGCAAATGCTGCAACGCAACATCGAAAACGGCAAAGCCACGCCTGAACAGACCCAACGCACGGCCAACACTTTGATTGAACAAATCGATGCCCTCTCAGACATTGCCTCCTCGTTCTCTCGCTATGCCAAACTGCCTGAAAACCATCCTGCTCCATTGGATTTGGCCGAGTTGGTCGGCAATGTGGTGAATCTTTATGACAATGAGGAAAGCATTGAATTTGCATACCATTACGACCAAGCGCAAAACCACACTTTCAAAGGCGACAAGACCAACCTGAACAGTGCCGTCGGCAACCTTGTCAAAAATGCCGTGCAAGCCATTGGAAACAAGCCCGACGGCAAAATTGATGTTTCACTGCAATCCACTGAAACATCGTTCATTATCAGCGTGAAAGACAACGGAAAAGGCATCAAGGACGAGGACAAAGACCGCATTTTCCTGCCCAATTTCACCACCAAATCAGGTGGTTCGGGCGTGGGTCTTTCGCTGACCTACAACATCGTGCAGGCCGCCGGCGGGACGATTTCATTTGAAAGCCAAGAAAATGTCGGCACAAGATTCCAAATCGTATTGCCGAAACAAAACAAGCCAAACCCATGACAGGACCACAATTGCTTATCGTAGCCATCATCGCGGTACTCGTAATGGCTTTCCTTATCACGATGGTCGTACTGAATAGTCAGGCGAAAAAGATGTTTTCCGCCAATTCGAGGTTGGTGAACAACCAGAACGCCCTGCTTGAACAAAACAAACGGCAGGAAAAAGACAAAACAGCGTTGAAAAAACGAATCAACGAATTGGAGGAAGAACTAAAGCAACAAGCAGGGGATGAAGTGGCACAACTGAAGGAGCAAACACGCGAGTATCGCGAGAACATCGAACAGACTGCCGACATGGGCGACGAAGAACTGATGATTTGGATTGACCAAAAAATGGATGAAGCAAACCTCTACACCGATACCGACCTCACACTGAAGACATTAGCAAACGCCCTCGGATTGACACAACGGAGACTGAATGTTTTGTTCAAAAACCATCCAAAATATGCCAACTTGGGTGACTATCTCAACGAGAAGCGTGTTTTGCTGGCCTGTAGGCTGTTGCACGAGAAACCCAACTGGACCATCGAGGCCATAGGGACGGAGGCTGGGTTCGGCAGTCGCCGCACGTTCCAAATGGAGATGAAACGCAGGTTCGGCATCACGCCAATGCAATACCGAAAGGGAATGGAAAATGCTGTAAATCAAGAAAGGACAGATACTTCAGACTAACACCCGCCGCTGCATCCAAGCATAAACGACGATGACGGCAATAGTGGAAACTTCCATAACCCAATTGACCCAAACCGACTCCAAACCTATCAGGAACGAAACAACAGGCACAATGCTGGAAATGAGGATGTAAAGCGCCATCCAAACGCCCACCTGATGCAGCCTCCCTCTGTAACTGAAAGCAATGGCGCAGCCCAAAGGCAGATAAACCAGCATCAGCGAAACGGCCACGGGCAGGCCAACGCTATACATCAGGGCTGGAATCAATTCCGTCAAAAACCCAGCGAAATTCAACGAGATGACCACCCACCACCACGCCGTAAACGGACGATAAAGCGGCTTCATACCTCGCAACAGTCCAAAATACATCACCAAGGCCCCAAAGGTCTGTACGAAGCCTCGCACCCACGAGAGATGGGCATCATCCATCCAGTGCATCAGCGGCGCATAGTTGATGGCAGCCTGCAAAAGGTAGCACACGAAAGCCGCCTCGATGAGCCAGCGGGGTAGACCGCTGTCCACGTGATTTACAAGAGATTGGTTTTCGATGCTTATCGCCTTTTCGATGTGTTTTTGCTCTAGTTCCACGGCTGCAAAAGTACAATTTTATTGCGACAACAAACAAAAAACCTCATTTGTCATAAAACAATTTGCCCGGCCTTCGATGTTTGAAGGTCGGGCAAACAAAAGGAAATCTCCTTACAGTTGTTTATTTAATCGACAAGGTAAAACTATAACTCAGCATATCAGGATGGGTGCTGAGAAAATCGAGGAATTGCTGCTTGTCACGGAACTGTTGATAAGATGGATCAGCAGTTTTATTATTATCTGTCTTGATAGTGCAAAGCGCACCAACACAAACTTTTCCCTCTTCAGGAAGTTCGTTCTCATTGTACGTCACTTTTCCTTCCAGTTTGGCTTCAAAAGGAGTCGTCACCGTGATTTCCTTTGTCCAAGGCAAAGTGGGATCATTCACTTCAACCATCGTTCCATTGGCATCCTTGTAACTGAAAGTAAAGTGGAAGCAAGGCGAAAGGGTAATTGATGATGATGACGTTTGATCATACCAAGAGTTATCCATTTTATACACCACGGTTTTTGTCGTTGGCGTAGGCGTAGGTGTTGGTTGCGGGTCGTCTTTCTTGCAGCCCGTGAGCATCAAGCCACCGATAAGCAGGGTGGCGAGCAAAAATGTTACTTTTTTCATTTTGAAAATGTTATGGTTAATGTTTATTCTACCTTCTCGCTAAGGCTAAAGTTCAGCATACCAGAGTCTTCCGCTACCAAAGCCAAGAAACGTTCTTTAGAAACGGCTTGGTAAGGGTCATTTCCTATGGCAACCAGTTTGCCATCGGCAGTGATACTCGGCGTACGGCCAAACGTCACGAGGTCAGGAATACTGGCTTCGTTGTAAGTGGCTTTTCCTTCAACCTTGGCATTGAAAGGCAGGTTCACAGTGATTTCAGGAGAGGTCCAAGGCAAAGAGATGTCATTCACTGTCACCGAATTGCCGTCAGCACCTACATAGGTGATTGTGTACTTGAAGCAATCGGAAGCGGCAAAAACCCCTTGCTTGTTGGTGACTTCGTAAATCACTTTGGCAGTTGTAGGCGTGGGCGTAGGTGTTGGTGTTGGTTGTGGTTCGTCCTTCTTGCAGCCTGTGAGCATCAAGCCACCGATAAGCAGGGTGGCGAGCAAAAATGTTACTTTTTTCATTTGATTTAAATTTAGTTAGTTGTTAATTTATTGAAATTTAGGTATTTTAGAATTCATTTTGCGGGAACGTTTCCCCAAGTTTTTGTGCCGATGGTCTCAACGTTCACCAATTGGTCGTTTTGCGTTTCCTGACGGCAGAACTTGACGACATAATAACTTGAATCATTCAAAGTCACGGTGATGTTCGACACCGACGACAAGAAGCCATTCCATTCGGTTTGTGCCTCTTCTTTTGTCAATTGCATAACGCTGTTGAGTTTAGGACGCAGAATGTTTTCGAGTTCTGTGGTGTTGTTCCCTTGGCCATTGATGCGGAATGATGTGGAATAGGAGTAGTAATCTTTGCTCCCGGTTTTTGTGCAAGAGATGCACACGATAGCCACCAATGTGACGGCGATAAACATTACTTTTTTCATTTCATTGTTGAAATTTTGTTAAACATTGGGTTGATAAAACTGGCACAAAAATAACCAATTTGGCATTGCTAAAGACTGTCTTTTCTCAAAAAACGGCCAAAAACGAGGGATTTTTGCGCAAAATCGGGATTTTTGCGCATTAATGCTTACCCGTTTCCATTCGATTTTCACATCGTCATACAGTCTGTGACCGAATTGCCAAAAGTTGATGGATGGTATTACAACAAAAACCTTTATTTTTGCGTTTCGGAAAAAACAAATGCGACCTATGGCAGAAAACAAGTTAGGCTCCCTTGCAAAACAGACCGCCATCTACGGCCTCAGCAGCATCATCGGCAGGTTCTTGAACTACCTGCTTGTGCCGCTTTACACCTATAAAATCGCCGCCGAGTCGGGAGGCTATGGCATTGTCACGAACTTGTATGCTTACACCGCACTGCTCCTCGTCATCCTCACTTTTGGTATGGAAACCACCTTCTTCCGCTTCTCCAACAAGGAAGGCGTGAACCCCGACAAGGCCTTTTCCACGTCGGGATTGGCGGTGGGTTTGGTGAGTTTGGTTTTCGTCGTTTTGGTCAGCCTTTTCCTAAAGCCGATTTCCAACGCCTTGCATTACGCCAACCATCCCGAATTTGTCGAGATTATGGCCATCATCGTGGCGCTGGACGCATTTCAGGCCATACTTTTCGCCCGCTTGAGATACGAAAACAAGGCCATCAAGTTTGCCGCGCTCAAACTGCTGTTCATCTTCCTCAATATCGGCTTGAACCTGTTCGTTTTCTTGGTCGCACCCGGTCTGAAAGAGAGCCATCCCGCGCTAATGGGCTGGTACGAAAACAGTTACCAAGTCGGCTACATCTTCATCGTGAACCTGATTTGCACCGGATTAATCACCCTCGGTTTCATTCCCGAAATCAGGAAGTTGCGCTTCGGCCTCGACCGCGACCTGCTCAAACAAATGCTGCGCTACACTTGGCCGCTGCTGCTTTTAGGCTTGGCCGGCATCCTCAACCAAGTGGCCGACAAGATTTGCTACCGCTTCATCGTGCCCGGCAAGGAAGGCGAGGTGCAACTCGGCATCTACGGCGCCTGTGTGAAAATCGCGATGATTATGGCGATGATCACGCAAGCCTTCCGCTACGCCTACGAGCCTTTCGTCTTCGGCGGCAAGCGCGACAAGGAAGACAAGCAAACCCAAGCCAAGGTGATGCAATATTTCATCATTTTTACCTTGTTTGCTTTTCTCGCCGTTGTGATGTATATGCCCATCCTGAAGCACATCATCAAGAGCGACTATTGGGAAGGCCTGCGCGTGGTGCCCATCGTGATGATGGCAGAAATCTTTATGGGCATCTATTTCAACCTCTCGTTTTGGTACAAACTCATCGACGAGACTTGGTGGGGCGCCATTTTCTCGGGCATCGGCTGCGCGGTGTTGCTCGCCATCAATTTCATTTTTGTGCCCAAATACGGCTATATGGCTTGCGCTTGGGGCGGTTTTGCGGGCTACGGCGTTTGTATGGTGCTGTCCTACTTCGTCGGGCAGAAAAAGGCCCCGATACCTTATAATATTAAGTCCGCTTTCCTCTATTTTGCCCTCGCCGTGGCCTTGTATTTCGTGCAAAAGAGCATCCACATTGAGAGCACCGTCTGGACTTTGGTCGTCAATACGGGCTTGCTGCTCGTCTTCTTCGCCTTCATCTGCTGGATGGAGAAGGACTTGGTGAAGGGAGTTTTGGCTATGGTGAAGAAGCGGAAATGATGATTGTTTGAAAAAATGTGTATTTTTGCAAACTTATGACCAAGGAAGAATTAGTCGAGATCATAACTTGCGGCGAAACCAGCACCGTGCAGTTCAAGCAGCAGATGACCACTTCCAAGCAAATCGCTGAGGAAATGGTTGCTTTTGCCAATTGCAAGGGAGGAATTATCTTGTTTGGCATCGAGGACAAGACTGGGCAAATCATAGGACTTTCTTATTCCGAAATCCAGCAGATTTCGCATGAAATCTCTACTGCTGCCAACGACCAAATCCGACCTGCCATTTATTTGCAGACCGAAGTCATCGTGGCCGACGGCAAGCGCGTATTGGTGGCTCATGTGATGGAAGGCACGAACAAACCTTACAAAACATTAAACGGAAATATATGGGTTAAGCAAGGTTCCGACAAGCGAAAGGTTGTCTCAAACGAAAAAATGCTTTCGATGATGCAAGAGAGTGGTAGAGTGTGCGCCGACAAGAGAAGTGTGGATGGTAGTTCCATAAACGACATTTCCGAAACTTCGTTGAAAATGCTATTGTCGAAAAGATACTCCAAAGAATTGGCTTTGGCCGGCTTAAACGAAGAAAACGCTACCATTGAAAACATGGTTGATGCCGTGGCTCCCAATTTCACCATTGAGCGGCTGCTTCAAAATTTGTCGCTAATGGATGCGAAAGGCCAACTGACCCTTGCAGGGCTTTTGCTTGTGGGCAAAAACATCAAGCGATTTGTGCCTGTGTTCACGATAAAATGCATCTCATTTGTCGGAAACACAGTTGCTGGAAACCAGTATCGAGACTATCTGCCAGAAAGCGAAATGGAAGGCAATCTGCTGACGCAATATACGGCTGCAATGAATTTTGTAAGCCGCAATCTGATGACCAAACAAAAGGAAGACAATTTCAATAGCAACGGACAATTGGAGATTCCTTTATCCGTATTTGTCGAGTTGATTGTCAATGCTTTGGTTCATCGCGATTATTACCAATCGTCCGCTATTCGTTTGTTTGTATTCGACAACCGTATAGAATTGCATAGCCCCGGCACTTTGCCGTCAGATTTGACCGTGGAGGACATCAAGAAAGGCATCTCGAAACCGAGAAACCAATTACTTTTCGAGTTTGCCCGATATTTTCTGCCCTATACTGGTGTTGGAAGTGGCATCTTGCGTGTTTCACAAGCCTTTGATAATGTGGATTATTACAACGATTTGGACTTGGATGAGTTCAGAATCATCATTCCGAGAAAGATGGATTTGACCCAAATGACAAATGTCCCTCACGATGTCCCTCACGATGTCCCTCACGAAAAAGGTGAAAAATCAAGGCAAGAACATATCATGGAGTTGGTCCGGATGAATCCTGGCATTACAAGAGAATTGATGGCAAAACTATTGGGAGTGAACGCCAAAACCATAGGACGCGAATTGGCGAAAATGAAGGATAAGATTACTTATCGCGGTTCAGGAAATCACGGTCATTGGGAAGTAATTGAAATACAATAAAATAAACACTTATGACACTAAAGATAATCAACACCTCAAACAATCCCCTGCCCGCCTACGAGACCAAAAACTCGGCCGGTATGGACCTCCGCGCCTTCCTGCCCGAAGGCCCGATAACGCTTGAACCTATGCAACGCGGCCTCGTGCCGACGGGCCTCTATATGGAAATCCCCGAAGGCTACGAAGGCCAAGTGCGCCCCCGCAGCGGCCTCGCGCTCAAAAGCGGCATCACCGTCTTAAACTCGCCCGGCACCATCGATGCCGACTATCGCGGGCAGATTTGCGTTATCCTAATTAATTTGTCCGACAAGCCTTTCATTATCAACAGCGGCGACCGCATCGCACAAATGGTCATCGCCAAATGCGAACAAGTTGAGCCTGTGCAAGTGGAAGTTTTATCGGAAACGGAACGAGGCGCGGGTGGTTTTGGACACACGGGGAAGAGTTGAGAGTGTAGTGTTTAGAGTTTAGAGTTTAGAGTCAGTTAAATAGTTTAGAGTTATGAAGTATAGATTGTTTTTGTTGTTACTGTTTTTGGGTTGCTCGATGGGGAGTTTTGCCCAAACGATGGAATCGGAATTTGCAGGCAAACCCGACAAGAAAAAGAACGCCACCTATTTCTCCAACGGCTTGCAAAGCAAGTACCGCGAGGACACCGAAGGCGCCATCCGCAACTTCGAGCAGGCCTTGCGCTATATGCCCAACGATGCCGCCTCGATGTTCGAGTTGAGCGAACAATATTATACCGTCGGGCGACTTGATGACGCTTTCAGGATGATTGAAAAGGCCGCCGAACTCGACCCCGAAAACAAGTGGTACCAAATGCGTTTGGGCGTGTTTTACCGCGAATTGGGGCAACTCGGCGACTTCATCAACCTGTACGAACCCTTGACGAAAAAGTATCCCGACGATATGGAAATGCTCAGCGAACTCATTGAGGCTTACTTGCTTACGGAGCAATTCGACAAGGCTTTGGCCAAAATGGATGTGCTGGAACAACAAATCGGGCAGAACGATTTCATCACTGAGCAACGCCTCGGCGTTTACAAGCGGCAAGGCAACGGCAAGAAACTCGTCGCCGAACTGGAGCGGCTCATCAAGGAAAACCCTGAAAATGTGCGCTATTATTCCTTGCTTGCACAAGAATATGCCGAAATGGGCAAGGACAAGGAAGCCTTGAAAACCTACGAGAAAATCAAGGAAGTGAACCCAAACGACCCTTATATAAACGTTTCATTGTTGGAGTTTTACGAGAAAAACGGCGACAAGGAAAAGGCTTTCAACGAACTGATTGCCGCCATCCGCAACAAGAGCCTCGACATTGCCACGAAAGCCAACATCTGGGACTATTGGATGGGAAAAAACGAAAAATCCAACGAAATCGACAAGCAGGCGCGGCAATGCGGCGAGGCCTTCATTGAAACCCATCCCGACAACAAATTGGGCTACCTTATCCTCGGCTCCTATTATATAGTGGAACAAAACGCCGTGAAATCCAAGGAGATATACCAACAAGTGTTGGACATCGACAGCACCGACTTCTATGGATGGCAAAACCTTGTCATCAGCGAGTCAAGGCTGAACGAAAACGAAAATGTTCGCGAACACGCCATCGCCGCCTTGAAATACTACCCGATGCAGCCCGTTTTCTATTGGTATGCGGGCGTGGCAAGTGCCGTCCTGAAAATCAACGACGAGGCCATCAATTATTTGGAAAAAGGCCGCCGCTATACTACCGACAAGATTCAATTATCCAACTTCGACGCTTTCCTTGGCGACCTCTACCACGAGCAAGGCGACGAGGAGAAAGCCTTCGTTGCTTACGAGCGCACCTTGCGCAACGACCCCGACAATGTGTTGGTTCTCAACAACTACGCCTATTATCTCGCCGTGAAAGGCCAAGACTTGGACAAGGCCTTGGAAATGTCAACCAAAGCCATCGCCGCCGAACCCGACAACCCGACCTATCTCGACACCCACGCTTGGGTACTCTATATGAAAGGGGACTACAGGGAAGCCGAAAAGCAAATGAAAAAAGCCCTGAAACTGCTGAAGGAGCCTGACGAAACCTATACGAAGCATTATGAGGCCATAATGAATAAACTGAAAAATTGATGGTTTTGGGGGCTTTGGAAGCAAAAGCCGTATGGACAAAATCCAAAGCCCGATTTTTTCAAATCTTTGATTTACAATCATCTATAATTTTCAAAACCAAAAATAATATGGACAAATCGCCTTGGGGTCTCGACAAGATGGTTTTTGGTTTGGTTTTTGCGGTAGTTTTGCCGGACATTTTTAAATTTATATGTTATGAAAACAACAATGAAATTAATGCTGATGCTGCTGGTAGTGGCAGGTATGGCAACTTTCACCTCGTGTAAGAAAGAAAAACAAGAAAACCCAGAACAAGAGAATTTAGCCCCTAACGGAATCACGGTGTATCCACCTGCCTCAGAATACCATTACGATGGCGATGGCATCAACCACCCCTTTGTTGACCTCGGCTTGCCGAGCGGAACGCTTTGGGCAACCCAAAATGTGGGCGCGGACAGCACAAATGCTTTCGGTTGGTTTATCGCTTGGGGCGAAACCGAGCCGAAGTCCGTTTACGATTGGAGCACCTACAAGTATTGCGAAGGCAGCCAATTGAAACTGACCAAGTACAGCCACGATGCCAGTCCTGATTTTCTCAAGTTTGGCTACAACGGCTACAACGACACGCTATCCGTCTTGTTACCCTGCGACGATGCCGCAACGGTCAACTGGGGCAGCAACTGGCGCACACCTACTTATGATGAATGGGTGGAACTGGCGGAAAATTGTACTGCTGCCTATATAAATCAGGACAGCGTGTGTGGGATTCTTTACACAGGTCCCAATGGCAATACGCTATTCCTGCCGGGAACAGGTAAATATTTTGATAGTAATTATACAGGTTGGGGTTATGGCGATTATTGGTCGAGCAGTCTTCCCACGCTTTGGGTGGACCACGCATGGCGGTTTGGTTTTATCATTCACGGTACCGACTACTTTATGTATGAAGAATCACGTCAGTTTGGCATTCCTGTTCGTCCGGTCCGTGCTTCGCGATGATTGCGGCCTCGCGTTTTCCAGACCGTTTCGTTCCTCGCAGTGAAGCGAATCGGGAGAAAACCACCCCATCCCGATTTCTAAGCGTTTGTCGACGCGCTGGGAATCCGGGATGGGGGTGAGGTATCATTTCTTCTTCAACAAAAAACACACAAAAGCAATTGTTTTCAAAAAATGTGTATTTTTGCCAACAAAACCAGTAATTGTTTAAGAGGCAAGAGTTATGTATCAAGAAGTTTCAGTAGTGGATGCGTTGTTGACCATCTATCGTCAGCAGAACGAAAAGGTGCGGAAGGCTTTTCTTGCGCGTATCTATCAGGAAGACAGTTTTTTGGATATTCCTGGAATGAGAACCTGTGAGGAAATGATGGAAGTGTCGCGAGAACGGATGAAAGACATTGTCGCCGGACGCGAGCAAACACTTCCTCACGAAGACGTGATGAAGATGGTTGACCAAGCAATTGCTGAGGCCTTATGAATGTGAGATGGTCCAATCGTGCGGCAAATGAGTTTGCAGCCACTGCGATGTATGTGGCGAGTGAGTTTGGTCAAAAGGCCGCCCAAAAAATGCGCAACAGCATCCATAAGGCAGTTGAAAACATATCCCAATTCCCAAAGATAGGTGTTCCAAGTTTCTGTGATGAAGAAACAGGTATTGAATTCCGCGAATTGCACTGTCGCCTCAATAGTGTGGTGTATGCCATCTATAATGATGAAATTTACATCGTGAACATTTGGCACAACCGCCAGAACCGCGACAATCTTTATGCCTTGTTAAGGGAAGATGCAAAAGATATGTCTTTTGAAGGATGAATCAATAGAAATGCACATTAATGCCCAAATATCCCAAAATAGCAATTCTGTTTTTGCTCACGATGCTACTGCTCACCTCCTGCGCCTCGCGCAAGAAAACCGTGGCACCTGCACCGCCACAATCTTTTGAATGGCTCACCGCCAACCTGAGCATACAAGCCGAAGGCAATGGTATGGTTTACAACGACTTGTCGGGGCAACTCAGGATGCGGAAAGACAGCCTCGTTTGGCTCAACGTGACCGCCACAATGGGTGTGGAAGTGCTTCGTGCCAAAGTCAGCAATGATTCTGTTTGGTTGCTTAATCGATTGGAAAAGACTTATTTGGCCGAGCCTTTGGACACGGTTTCGGCGCAATTGGGCATTCCTTTGAGCCTGCCGTTGGTGCAAATTTTGCTTTTGGACAATAATCAAGGCCACGCGCCCGTTGAAAACCAAACCGTTCAGTTGAGAACTTTCGTGATGGGCGACCTTTCCGCCAAAATCAGATACAACAACATCCGATTGGACGAGGAAACGACTTTCCCGTTGAAAATCACAGACAAAATGGAGCGGATTCGACTATTGAAAAAGCAATGAAAAAACTGCATATCATATTGGTTTTGTTGCTGTTGTCTCTCGTTTCGCCAACTTTTGGCCAAAAAACGAAAGGCAAGTCGAAAAAGCAATTGCAGAGCGAAATCACATCGTTGCAAAACGAGATTTCGACTGCCAACCAATTGCTGAAAAAGACCAAAAAAGACCGCGAAATGACCCTCAACGAAGTCTCCATCTTGGACTCGAAAATCAAGCAGCGCGAGAAACTCATCAAGGCTTACAACGAACAGATTGCCGTTCTCGACGAGGAAATCAAGTCGGGCCAAAGCAACATCCGCAGCCTCAATTCCGACCTCAGCAAATTGCAAAAGGAATACGCGAAAATGATTGTCTTTGCCAACAAAAACCGCAACAATTACAACAAGTTAGGCTTCATTTTTGCTTCCAAGGACTTCAACCAAGCCTTCAGTCGGTTGCGCTACATCCGCGAGTTCAGCGATGCCCGCAAGGTCAAGATGAACCAAATCGCCTCCACCGAAAGGCAAATCAGCAGCGAGGTCGAAGCCAACCGACAAGCCCGCGAGGAACAAGCCGTTCTGCTTGCCGATGAAAAAGTGCAAAAAGCTGATTTACAGAACGAAAAGAAGGAGTTGAACCAGCAGGTGACCAAACTCAAGAAGCAAGAAGGCAAAATCCAACAGGACATCAAGAACAAGCAGCAGCAGGCCAAAAAACTGCAAAAGGCCATCGACGACATCATTGCCGAGGAAATCCGCAAAGCCAACGCCGAGGCCGAGCGCAAACGCAAGGAAGCCGAGAAAAAAGCCAAGGAAAAAGGCAAAACCGCCGCCCCTGCACCAAAAGAAAAAGGTATGGCCTTGACTCCCGCCGAAAAAACGCTTTCGTCTAACTTCGTCGGCAACAAAGGCAAATTGCCGTGGCCCGTGGAGCGCGGGGTGATTTCGTCGTCCTACGGCAAACACGCCTCGGTAGTGTCGAGCAAAGTGACCGTGACCAACAACGGCATCGACATTGCCACCACGGAGAACGCCCACGCCCGTGCCGTCTTTGAGGGCGAGGTGGCCAACGTCACCAAACTGACGGGCAGCAACACCGTGGTCATCATCCGCCACGGCGAATATTTTACGGTCTATTCCAACCTTGAAGATGTCACCGTCAAGCGCGGCGACAAGGTGAAAACCAAGCAAAACATTGGCATCGTCCATACCAATAAGACCGAAGGCAAGACGGAATTGCACTTCGAACTGCTGAAGGAACAAGTCAGACAAAATCCCGCAAACTGGTTGTCGAAATGAGAAACAAATTATTGATATTGTTTTTGTTAGGTATTATCCTGACAGTTACATCCTGCAAGACCAAGGAAGTGCCGGGTCGCCGTCGCGCACCGCGCAACTGCAACACCTGCACCAAGTGGAGTTACGCTCCACAGAAAGCCACGGAAACCTTACTCTTGAACAGCAATGAAGCCTGAAGAACTCGAACTGCTGAAACGCTATTTTCCCGAAACATCGGTAGGGATGGTCGGCGCAATGTACGAGCAAAGGCGTTTCATACTGCATTTCAAGCGGCCTCGCACTTCAAAATTGGGCGATTTCCGTCCGCCACGCACCAAAAATGGCATCTGCACCATTACCCTCAATCTGGATTTGAACCCTTACCAAATGCTCGTCACCTACATTCACGAAGTGGCGCATTATGATGTGTATCAGCAATTTGGCTCAAGATTCGTGCAACCCCACGGCATCGAATGGCAAAAACAATTCTCTGCGCTTTTGTTGCCTTTCCTTACCGAAACCATCTTCCCGAAAGACATTCTCACCGCTTTGCAAAAACACCTGCACCACATCAAGGCGAGCAGCACTGCCGACCCGAACCTGCAAAGGGTGCTGAAGCAATACGACAAAAACGTTGAAACCATTACAACCGTGGAAAACCTGCCCAATGGAGCGCGTTTCGTGCTGAAAAACGGCCTCATTTTCCAAAAAGGCGAGAAGCAACGCACCCGCTACAAGTGCTTATGCGAGAACAACGGCAGGTGGTATTTCGTGGCGGCTTTGGCGGAAGTGAAGGAATTGTAAGTTTTTATTTAACAATCTTTTATACTGTTTTTGATTTACATTATAAAAAAGAAATATGATTATTTAATACCTAATGGAAAAAATATTTTGACAAGTAATCAAAAAAAGTAGTATTTTTGGCGGTTTAATGTAAAAACACAAGCTTATGTATAAATTGATTACAAAATTCTGCAATTTCATATTCGGAAAACACAACAATAACACCCTGCCGCGCTATTGGATTTTAGCGGTGGACATGATTATCGTCGTCATCTCTTATGTCGGAGCGCTTTTCATGTTGTATTTCCAGAACATAAAATCATCTGGGTTCGATTGGAGCCGCATTTGGATTGTGCCTGTCGTTTACCTTGTCGCCTTCCTCATCAGCAGAACTTACGACGGCATGTTGCGTTATTCGGGCTTCAACGACATCCGAAAAATTTTCTCCGCCTGCACCTCTACTTTAGCTTTCCTTCTCATTAGCAAACTTGTCTTTACCAAAGTTGCGCCGCATGTGGCCTACGAACTCTATCCCCGTTATGTTACCTTGGTTTACCATTATTTATTCACGATGGTGATAATGATTCTTATGCGCTTCACCATCAGGCGATTGTATAATGAAGTCTACAAAAACACGGGCGACAAAATGAATGTTCTCGTCTACGGAGCAGGTGATGGCGGCACCGTATTGTTGCGTACTTTGAGCCAAGACACACAATCGAGATTTAGGGTTAAGGCTTTCGTTGACGACGACCCCAAACGCGTCAAGTCTCAAATCAACACTATCAAGGTGTATTCGCCTGAAAAGGCTTTGACACCCGATTTCATCAAGAAATACAACATCGATGTGATGATTATTGCCATTCCCAGCCTAAGTGAGGAGCGCAGCAGGGAAATTATCGAAAAGGGCATGTCTCTCAACCTCATCGTGAAATCCATCCCCGCATTCGACAAATGGGTGGACGGAAAAATCACATCCAACCAAATCCAAGACATCAAGATTGAAGACCTTTTGGGCCGTAAACCTATTATCTTAGGTAAGAGCAATGTGATTCGCGAAATCAACGAGAAAGTGGTGTTGGTGACGGGTGCCGCAGGCTCCATCGGTAGCGAGATTTGCCGTCAGATCATGCACTACAACCCCGAAAAACTCATCATGCTCGACCAAGCAGAGTCACCGATGTACGACTTCCAGTTCGAGATGAACAACACCCCCGATTTCAAGGATATGCACGATAAAATGGCTTTCGTCATTACCAATGTGAAAGACCCTGTGCGTATGAGGGAAGTGTTTGAGATGTATCATCCGCAAGTGGTGTTCCACGCTGCGGCCTACAAGCATGTGCCTTTCATGGAAGAAAACGCCTACGAAGCCGTGTTTGTCAATGTGTTCGGCACCAAACTTGTAGCTGACTTGGCCGTTGAATTTGGCGTGGAGAAATTCGTTATGATTTCCACTGACAAGGCCGTCAACCCGACCAATGTGATGGGAGCCACCAAGCGCATCGCGGAGATTTACACGCAAAGCCGCAAGGGCAATACCAAGTTCATCACCACGCGCTTCGGCAATGTATTAGGTTCAAACGGCTCTGTTGTTCCTTTGTTCCGCAAGCAAATCGAAAAAGGCGGCCCGATTACCGTGACCGACCGCCGCATCACGCGCTTCTTTATGACGATTCCCGAAGCCTGTAGCCTCGTGCTTGAGGCTGGTTCCATCGGCGAAGGCGGCGACATCTTCGTCTTCGACATGGGCGAAAAGGTCAAGATTTGGGATTTGGCTGAAAAGATGCGCAAATTAGCCCATCGTCCTGATATTGAAATCATTGAAACAGGTCTTCGTCCAGGCGAAAAACTTTATGAAGAGGTCTTGGCCAACGAAGAAAACACCATCAAGACTGACAACGAGAAGATTATGCACGCCGTGGTGCGCAAGTATGAAACCGCCGAAGTGGACAGCATGATTGCCAAGTTGCACGCCGAACTCGAAACCTGCGACCAAATGAAGATTGTGGCCCAAATGAAGGTCATCGTGCCTGAGTTCAAGAGTAACAACAGCATTTTCAGCCAGTTGGACAAATAATCTGAAATGTTCACCATCCACACCGACCCTTTGCACCGCATCGCCTACGCCACCGATGCGTCGGCTTATCGTGAAGTGCCGCAAGGCGTGGCTTTCCCTGAAAACGAACAGGATATTGTCTATTTGATTGAAACTGCGCGTGAACGCAAAACCCACCTCATTCCGAGGGCGGGTGGCACATCCATCGCTGGACAGGTGGTGGGTAGCGGCATTGTGGTCGACATCAGCAAACATTTCAAGAAGATACTGGAAATCAACAAGGAAGAACGCTGGGCAAGGGTGCAACCGGGGGTTGTCCTTGATGAACTGAACCTTGCTTTGGAGCCATACGGACTGTTTTTCAGCCCTGAAACTTCTACCAGTACCCGATGCTGCATTGGTGGAATGTTCGGCAACAATTCTTGTGGTTCCCATTCTTTGGTTTACGGTAGCACCCGCCACCATGTGTTGGAAGCCCGAGGCGTGCTTTGCGATGGCAGCGTTGAAGTGTTCAAAACATACACAATCAAGGAGTTGGAGGAAAGATTTGGCACACAGTTTTGGGAAACCGAATCTGATTCTTTAATCCAAAACATCTACTCACAACTCATCCGTTGGGCTTTGGACGAGAAAACAGTTCAACTGATTGAGGAAAACTTTCCTGACAAGAGCCTGCGCCGTCGCTCATGCGGCTACGCCATCGACGAAGTCATGGAAGACCTGCACAATACGGCCAAACCGCTTGAAGAACGCACCATCAATCTCTGCAAAGTGTTGGCGGGAAGCGAAGGCACTTTGGCCTTCATCACCGAAATCAAAGTCGACCTTGACCCCTTGCCGCCCAAAGAGAAAATGGTGGTTTGCGCCCATTGCGATACGCTGCAAAAGAGTTTTTTGGGGAATCTTGTCGCTTTGAAATTCCATCCTGCCGCCGTTGAGTTGATGGATCGCAACATCTTGGAACTCAGCAAGGAAAATGTTGAACAACAAAAAAACCGCTTCTTCGTGCATGGCGACCCTGCCGCCATTCTCATCATCGAATTGCGTGGCGAAACCCGAGAAGAAATCGATGCCCTCGCCGACCAGTTGGAAAAAGCTTTGATGGAAAACGAGAAGCATTTAGTTTACGCTTGTTCAAGGGTTTACGGCTCGGAAATCAGCAAGGTTTGGAGTTTGCGCAAGGCGGGTTTGGGTCTGCTTACGGGTATGAAAGGCGATGCCAAGCCCATTGGTGTCATCGAAGACACGGCTGTCGCGCCAGAAAAATTGCCAGCATATATGGCCGACTTCGCACAAATGCTTGAAAACCTTGGCCTGAGTTGCGTTTATCACGCCCACATCAGCACAGGAGAACTGCATTTACGGCCCATTATTAATATAAAGGAGGCGGAAGGTTTACGGAAATTCCGCGAAGTGGCTTACCAAACCGCGCTGTTGGTCAAGAAATACAAAGGTTCTTTGAGCGGCGAGCATGGCGATGGTCGCTTGCGTGGCGAGTTCATTCAACTGATGTACGGCAACGAGGTTTATGCCTTGATGCAAGAATTGAAACGCTGTTGGGACCCGCTTCAAGTCTTCAATTTACATAAGATTGTGGACACGCTCCCGATGGACAGTATGTTGCGTTTCGAAGTCGGACAAAAATACGCCATCGAGAAGGAACTTTGTAATAGTTCTTCGGTCCTTCGACAGGCTCAGGGGCCAAAGACCTATTACAATTGGAAGGCCGCTTTCGATGAGTGCAAGGTGGAGGGTGCAACGGGTGCCAAAAACCAGCTCCACGCTCTGATGTGCAGCATCGAGCAATGCAACGGTGCCGGCGACTGCCGCAAGTCGAACTTGATTGGTGGCACGCTTTGTCCGGCCTTCAAGGTGAGCCGCGATGAGACCAAAGCCACCCGCGCCCGCGCCAATGTGCTTCGCGAAATCCTGACAAGAGGATGGGAAAGCGAGGCTTTCGCACAAGCCTTGGATAAAGACAAAAGCATACTGAAATCCAAGGAATTGGCTGAAGTGCTGGATTCTTGTTTGGCCTGTAAAGGCTGTCGCAGCGAGTGCCCGTCGAATGTTGACATGACGCGCTTGCGTTCAGAGATTTTGCAACACAAATACGACGTCGGTAGGATGCCTTTGCGTTCCTTCGCCGTGTCGCGAATGGCTACGGTGGAACAATTTGGACACCTCGTTTGGCCGCTCTACAACCTCTTTGCCTCGTGGCAATTCTCGTCAAACATCATCAAGCGCATCATCAATTTCTCGACCGAGCGCGACATCCCGACTTTGAGCCGTGTGACCATGCGGACAGCGGTAAAAAGAGAATGTCGCAAGCATAAAGGCCAGACCACAAAAGGCAAAGTCTATCTTTTCGCCGACGAGTTCACCAACTTCCAGGAAGCCGAGTTGGGTCTGACTTTCGCCAAACTGCTCTTGCATTTGGGCTACGAGGTGGAAATCCCGAAACATGTTGAAAGCGGTCGCGCGGCCATGTCGAAAGGCAACCTGAAATTGGCCAAAAAGTTCGCCTTGAAGAATGTCAATTTGTTGAAAGACAAGGTCTCGGAACAAATTCCTTTGGTCGGCATCGAGCCTTCGTGCATCCTCAGTTTCCGCGACGAATACCCTGATTTGGTACCCGCAGAATTGCGTCCTCAAGCCCAACAATTAGGCCGAAATGCCTTGCTTTTCGATGAGTTTATCATGCGTGAGGTGAAAGCGGGTCGTATCACTGTCGATGATTTCAAATCCGATGCCGTGGAGATTTGGCTTCATGGCCATTGCCACCAAAAGGCCTTGGTCGGAACAGAAAAGACCGTCCAAGCCCTGAAATTGATTCAAAACGCTCAAATTCATGTCATTCCGAGTGGTTGTTGCGGCATGGCGGGTTCGTTTGGCTACGAAAAAGAGCATTACCAAACCTCGTTGGCCATCGGTGAAATGGTGCTTTTCCCGACCGTCAGAAAAGCCGTCGCCAACACCGATGGCATCACGCCCTGCATCGTTTCCGCTCCTGGAACTTCATGCCGGCAACAGATTTTGGACGGAACGGGCATCCACGCCGTGCATCCCATTGAAATACTTTACCGTTGGGTGAAATAATTTTTTGTTGTAAAAACAAATTATTTCTTACTTTTGCCATCGTTAACAAACCTCAAGTTTAGCCAAATATGGGCAATGAAATCCAAGTTCGACCCCAAAACATCGAAAACATCAAGGATGCTATTTATGAGATTCGTGGTCAGAAGGTCATGCTCGACTATGACCTTGCTTCCGTATACGGTGTAAAAACAAGCGCGTTGAATCAGGCTGTCAAACGAAATGCTGATCGTTTCCCGAGCGATTTTATGTTCAAACTGACAGAAAGAGAATGGATGGAGGTGGAACGTAACATTCAGATTTCCAATATGCAATCACAAATTGTGACAGCATCTCCTAATCGAAGGAACAAGTCAAATCCACCCTATGCGTTTACAGAGCACGGTGCCGTCATGCTTGCTTCCGTTTTGCATAGCCCCAGTGCCGTACAGATGAGCGTGATGGTGACTCGCGCATTCATTGCGATGCGCAAAGCCATCACATCCATGCTTTCTGTTGATTTGAAAGTTGAGCAACTTTCGCACAAGGTGGATCTGTTAAACGCTTATGTAGAGGAGATTCTTCACGACCAAAATGACATTAACGAGCAACAAGAGCAGACCAATCTGGAAATCGCTGTGCAGATAGAGGCTATCAACGAAGCCCTTGACAAGTTGCGCGACACCCAAGTCAAGCCCCGTAATCGTATCGGCTACAAAAAAGATGAATAAGGAGTATAAAATTGCTTCCCAAGAAGAGAAATCTATATATTTGCCCCGATAAATGAAACAAAACATGAAAATTGCCGTTTTCCAAAAAAGCAGTATATTTGCGACATACGAACCATAAAAACATTCACTATGAAAAAACTGTTCTTTCCACTTGCGCTGATGTTGTTGACCTTGATTGGTTGCAACCACTCAACAAGCAATTCCAACGAGGTTGAAGTGGAACCTTACACCTTGATTGACAGCGTTTTCATCGAAAGCGAATTTGGTGACGATTACGCTTATTACACCTTGAACGCCGACCTTCCTGTCACCGACAACGACAGCCTTCGGAACAACATCCTTCACTGGATGCTTGCCGATGACACCGAAGACCATGTGACTTTTTTCCAGAACGAGAGAGACCGTTTTTTTGCCGAAGATGGCGACGAACCGCGCTCGGCCCTCGAAAGCAACTACACCCTTTCGGAACAGACCGACCTTTATGTGACCTACATCTCGGAAGGCTATATTTTCACCGGCGGTGCCCATCCCATGCCGTGGTATTATGGCATCTCATTCAGCAAATTGGACGGCAGCACTATCGGCTATGACCTTTTCGACGACCCTGAGCAACTTATCGGACTGATTTCAGAAAACATTCGTACACAATACTTTGAACCCAATAACACCGAGGAAGAAGAATACCTTTTCGAGCCTGACGAGACCTTCCAACTGCCCACCAACGAGCCGTGGATTGAAGCAGGGAGCGTGGTGTTCTGCTACGAGCCTTTCGAAATCGCGCCCTACGCAGCCGGAATGCCTTTGTGCAAAATCTCCATTGATGACCTGAAGCCTTATTTGAGCGAAAAAGGAAAATCCCTTCTACTCAATTCAACATTTCAACAATAAACAATTCAACAGAAATGAACAACTATTGCATCATCATGGCAGGCGGCATTGGAAGTCGTTTCTGGCCACTCAGCAAGGACAACTATCCCAAGCAATTCCTTGATATTCTGGGTACTGGGAAGAGTTTCATCCAAAGCACCTACGAGCGTTTCAGCCCTGTCATCCCCGATGAAAACTTCCTCGTGGTGACCAACAAGGCCTACAAGCAACTCGTGCTGGAACATCTTCCCATGCTCCATCCCGACCAAGTGCTTTGCGAGCCTGCACGAAGAAATACTGCGCCTTGTATCGCTTACGCGGCCTACCACATCCAAAGCCGCTGCAAAGAGGCCAACATCGTGGTCACACCTGCCGACCATTTGGTAACCAACGAAGTTGAATTCCAACGCATTATTCGCTTGGGCTTTGACTTTTTGGCGAAAAACCAAAACGCTTTGATGACGATTGGAATTAAACCTTCAAGACCTGAAACGGGGTATGGATATATTCAATGTGGAAGTAGGAGGGATGAGGTAGGAAGTAGGAATGAAGAGGTTGTGAAAGTGGAGATGTTCAAGGAAAAGCCTGATTATGAAACTGCCGTAAAGTTTGTTTCGGAAGGTAATTACCTCTGGAACAGCGGCATTTTCCTTTGGACCTTGGACGACATCATGCAGGCATTCAAACAGTATTTGCCCGAAATGGTCGAAGTGTTCGAAAAAGGCAAAAACGACTTCGGAACAGCCAACGAGCAAGCCTTCATTGACGCGCATTTCATTGAAAGTCCCAACATCAGCATCGACTACGGCGTGATGGAGAAGTCGCCGAACACCTTCACCATCCCCGCCGATTTTGGATGGAGCGACATCGGCACTTGGGGCTCGCTGTTCACCCACGCCAAGAAGGACGAAAACGGCAATGCCAAACGCGGCAAGGTGGTTTCTGTCGATAACAAGAACACCATTATTAATATAGAGGAGGGCACCGAGGCCGTGGTGCAAGGCTTGGAAGACTACCTCGTGGCCTTCCGCGACCAATCGCTTTTGGTGTGCAAACTCCACGATGAGCAAAAGATTAAGGTTTGGATTGAAGGATTGAAGTAAACTTGTATTGCCATGGAAAATCAGCCGTTGGTATCTATCATCATGCCTTCTTATAATGCCGAATTATTCATTGCTGAAAGCATTGAATCTGTGCTACATCAAACTTACAAAAACTGGGAATTACTTATCACTGACGACCAATCCTCCGACCGAACTCCAGCCATCGTGCAAGCCTTTTCAGAGAAAGAGCCTCGTATCAAGTTTGCTGTTGCAGAGCAACATTCTGGCATCGCGGCTACTCGCAACAAAAGCCTCGCCCGAGCCAAAGGCCGTTTCGTCGCCTTCCTCGACAACGACGACCTGTGGGTTGCCGACAAACTCGAAAAACAGGTCCGTTTCATGCTCGAAAACGGCCACGCCTTTGTTTATTCAGCCTACGAACTTATGAAAGAAGACGGTTCACTCAAGGGTAAAACCATCAAGACAGCAGGTGTTGTAAATTATAATAAATACTTGAAAAACACTATTATAGGTAGCGGAACAATTATGCTCGACACGCAACAAACCGGTTCATTGCTCATGCCTGACAACGCCACCAGCGACGACATGGCTCTTTGGTGCAAAATCTTGAAAGATGGTCATAGGGCATATCCTATGAAGGAAGTCTTGATGAAGTATCGAGTCAGGAACAACTCGGCCTCGGCCAACAAGCTGAAAGCTGCCAAGGATGTGTGGCTCGTTTATCGCAAACAGGAAAAACTATCTTTTTTATATGCCGCGTTCTGTTTTTGCTGTTATGCTTTCAATGCTGTCATAAAAAGGTTTTTCTGATGCAAGATTTCTACTTATATCGTCAAGCCTGGCGCTTTGATGGCGCTCCGCACGAGGAGACAAAACTGGATAAAAAAGAAGTAGGGGCTTTGTTTAGGCAAGGAGGTTTTATGGTCAGAAATACCTACGACTTTGATTGCCAAAAGGAAACTTGTTTTTGGAACCTCATCAAAGACCAATTCGGAGGTTTGGAGGAACTATCGGGAAACACAAGAAAGAAAGTCAGGCGCTCACTTGAAAAGTTAGAGTTCAAACGCATTGACAATAAGCCAATCATTGAATTGGGCTATCCCATTTTGAAAGCCACTTTCGATGATTACGCTGTCACTGACCGCATCACAAACCATCAAACGTTTGAAACTTATATGAATTGGTGCGAAAAAAAACATTACGATTATTGGGGTGTTTATGACCGAATTGATAATGATTTTATTGGCTTCTGTGCCAACAGAGTTTGGGTTGATTCATGTGAATACGGAGTCGTTGGCATCAAGCCAGAATACAAAAGGAAAAGCACGGCATATCCATATTATGGATTGTTTTATTCCATGAATCAGTATTACTTGCAGGAAAAAGGCTTTCGTTATGTCACCGATGGCTCGCGCAGCATTACCGAACATTCCAACATCCAGCCTTTTCTTGAAGAAAAGTTTCATTTTCGAAAATCTTACTGCCATCTTGCCGTGCATTACTGCTGGTGGATGAAAATCGCCGTTAACCTATTGTACCCATTCAGAAAAATCATACCTTTGCAGCGCGTTAAGGCAATTCTCAACATGGAGGCCATGCAGCGTGGTGAAAAATGAACACAAAATAGGGTTCTTCTTCAAGTGGTGCTTCGATCGCATCGTGGCACTCGTGGGTCTTGTTTTGCTGTTTCTGCCTCTTTTGGTCATCGCTGTTCTCATAAAAATCGATTCGAAAGGCCCCGTGTTTTTCCTTCAACATCGCATTGGGAAGAATGGCAAACCATTCAGAATCTGCAAGTTCCGAACCATGCGACACCAATCGGAAGGCGACACCGTTACTACTTCCGACGACCCGCGCATCACACGCATGGGCCATTGGTTACGTCATAGCAAAGCAGATTGCCTAACGGAACTTGTCAATGTATTAATTGGCCAGATGAGCTTCGTCGGGCCTCGCCCCGATGTGCCAGGCTATGCTGACCAACTACAAGGCGACGACCGCCGCATTTTGCAACTTCGCCCTGGCATCACCGGACCAGCCAGCATCAAATACCGCAACGAAGAAGAACTGCTCGCCCAACAAGCCGACCCGAAGGCTTACAACGACACCGTCATCTGGCCCGACAAAGTGAAAATCAATCTCGATTATCTCGATAATTGGAGCTTCTTTGTCGATATTAAGTTGATTTTCAAGACGTTATTCTAACCCAGCCCCGAAGGGGCGATAGCCAATAAGCAGGCGACGTAAGTCCCTGCTTTTTGCAGTGGCGTAGCCACAAAAAAACCCCGTAGAAACGGGGAGAATCTACGAGGCCAAAAAATTAATAACATGAAACATAAAAAATGCGCCCCCTTCAGGACTTGAACCTGAGACCCCCTGATTAACAGTCAGATGCTCTGACCAACTGAGCTAAGGAGGCTGCACAATGTCACAGAACTTTCTGTTTTGCGGGTGCAAAAATACGGCTTTTTCCATTACACGCAACAATTTTTGTAGAAAAATTTTCTATATATTCATAATCATTTGATTATCAATAAGAAATTTTTCTTCATTGGGCATCAAATTATTTACTACCTTTGCAAAAAATTAGAAATATCGAATTACAAATCTCAAATCTTTGAATCGAAAATGGAAAGAATACTCGGCATCGGGAGCGCTTTGGTCGACATCCTGACCCAAATCCCAAATGAAAGCATCCTTCAAGAACTGAACCTCCCCAAAGGAAGCATGACCTACGTCGACGCTGAAACCTCAGTGGAAATAGGCAAAAAGTTGGCTCATTTTGGCAACCAAATGGCCTCGGGCGGCTCGGCGGCCAACACCATGAGCGGCCTGGCCCAATTGGGCATCGAAGCTGGCTTTTTGAGCAAAATCGGCAAGGACGAAATAGGGCAATTCTTTGAAAAACAAATGACTGAAAGCCATGTGAAACCCTTGATGCTCAAGAGTGAAACGCCTTCAGGTCGAGTGCAAGCCTTGGTCACTGCCGACGGTGAACGCACCTTTGCCACCTGCCTCGGCGCCGCTGCCGAAATGTGTGCCGACGACATCAAACCCGAACTTTTTGAAGGTTGGGACATTTTCTACGTGGAAGGCTATTTGGTGGCCAATCCCGACATGCTGAAAAAAGCCATCGCAACGGCCAAGGACAAAGGCCTGAAAATCGCCATTGACTTGGCCAGTTACAATGTGGTGGAGGAAAGCCGCGATTTCCTCTTGGACCTCATCAACAATTACGTCGACATTGTGTTTGCCAATGAACAAGAGGCCTTTGCCTTGACGGGCTTGGAGCCAGAAGAAGCCTTGCGTTTCATTGCCTCGAAAGTGCAAATCGCGGTGGTGAAAGTGGGTGCCAAAGGTGCTTTCGTCCAGCGTGGCAATGAAATCGTTACCGTGCCGCCAATGGAAGCCACGGTGGTCGACACGACTGGCGCGGGCGACATGTGGGCTGCGGGATTCCTCGCGGGTCTCGTCAAAGGCGAAAACTTGCAGAAATGCGGCATGATGGGTGCAATCGTGGCCAAAAACATCATCGAGGTAGTTGGAGCCAAAATGGATGCCGCACGTTGGGAGAAAATTCACACCGACATTGCAAAATTGTAATTAATTAGGTGGAGCAATTGCTTTTTTTTGTACCTTTGCGCCCACTATAGTATTTTTCGCGAAAAATAAATATTTAATAATTAGACAGTTAGATAAAAATGAAGGAATTCCAGACAAAAGACATCCGCAATGTTGCCCTCATCGGCGCAGCAAAGTCGGGTAAGACCACCCTTGCCGAAAACATGCTTTTCGAAGGCAAACTCATCAACAGAAAAGGTAGCACCGACGAGAAAAACACCGTTTCCGACTACCGTCCCATCGAAATGGAACGTCAGATTTCGGTGAACGCCTCTATGCTGTACACCATCTACAACGACAAGAAAATCAACATCTTGGACACTCCCGGTTTCACCGATTTCTCGGGCGACATCGTTTCGTGCCTCTATGCAGCCGACATGGCCGTTTGCACCGTCAATGCCCAGTCGGGTGTGGAAGCCACTACCGAAAACGCTTGGCGTCATGCCGCCAACACCAACAAGCCGGTTGTGTTCTTCATGAACCAACTCGACCACAGCAACGCCAACTTCGACAACACCATCCGCGAACTGAAAGAATATTTCGGCGACAAGGTTACGCCCATCCAATATCCCGTCAACGCCGGTGAAGACTTCAACGCCGTCATCGACTTGATCATGATGAAGATGTTGGTCTTCAAAAACGGCAACGGAGCACCTGAAATCCAGGACATTCCCGCCGCTGAAATGGCCAAGGCCGAAGAGATGCACAACAACCTCATCGAGCACGCTGCCGAAGGCGAAGAGGCCCTGATGGAGAAGTTCTTCGAGGAAATGACCCTGAGCGAAGAAGACATGGAACGCGGTATCCACCTCGGTATCGTCAACCGTGAGATGTTCCCCGTCATTTGCGGCGCTGCCAAGCGTGGCGTGGGCGTCACCCGTTTGATGGATTTCCTCATCAACGCCTGCCCGTCGCCCGCCGACATGCCGGCCATCAAAGCCAACAACGGACAAGAATTCCACAACAGCAACGACGACCCGACCGCCCTGTTCATCTTCAAGGTGACGACCGAACAAAACCTCGGCGACGTGGCATGGATGCGCGTCTACGGAGGCACCGTCGTGAAGAGCCAAGACTTGGTCAACCCGCGCACGGGCAACAAGGAGCGTCTGTCGCAACTGTTGGTTTTCCGTGGCAAGAACCGCGAGGAAGTCGAGAAAGTGAACGCCGGCGACATCATCTGCACCATCAAACTGAAGGATGGCCGCATTGGTGATTCGTTGGTCGATGCCAAGGCTGGCGAAGCCATCTTCCCCGAAATCCCGTTCCCGACCCCGATTTTCTCGATTGCAGTCAAGGCCGTCAACTCGCAGGAAGACGAAAAACTTGGTAGCATCCTCAACGATATGCACAAGACCGACCCGACCGTCATCAGCGGCATGTCGCGCGAACTGCGCCAAAACATCCTGCAATGCCAGGGCGAATACCACTTCAACACCCTGAAATGGTACTTCGACAACGTTTATAAGATTGCCATCGAAACGGCTGCTCCGAAGATTCCGTATCGCGAAACCATCACCAAGAGCGCAAGCGCCAGCTATCGTCACAAGAAGCAGTCTGGCGGTAGCGGTCAGTTCGGTGAGGTTCACATGCAATTGGCTCCTTATTTCGAGGGCTACACCGACCCGAGCGAACTGCAAGTGCGCGACAAGCAAGAGTATGAACTGCCTTGGGGCGGCAAACTCATCTTCGCCAACTGCGTGGTGGGTGGTGCCATCGATGCCCGCTTCATGCCCGCCATCCTGAAGGGTGTGAACGAGCGCCTCGAACAAGGTCCTCTGACAGGTTCCTACGCCCGCGACATCATCTGCTACATCTACGATGGTAAGATGCACCCGGTCGACTCCAACGAAATGGCCTTTAAGATTGCCGGTCGTATGGCTTTCAGCGCAGCCTTCAAGAACGCTGGCCCGAAGATCATGGAACCCATTTACGACCTTGACGTGCGTATGCCCGCCGACCTCATGGGTGCCGTTATGACCGACCTGCAAGGCCGCCGCGCCATCGTGATGGGTATGGATAGCGACCACAACTACCAGACCATCCACGCCAAGGTGCCGTTGGCCGAAATGGACCGTTATTCGACCACGCTGAGTTCGCTGACCTCTGGCCGTGGCACCTTCACGATGAAGTATGCCGAGTACCAGCAAGTGCCCACCGACGTGCAGAACCGCCTGCTCAAGGAGTACGAAGAGAGCCAGAAGGAAGAAGAATAATAGTTTTGTATTTTTTCATAAGTATTGCATTTTTCCCCGCCGCAAAACCAATGTGGCGGGGTTTTTTGTTTATTTTTGCAAGCATGAAAGCAAAGGCTTTTGCCATAGGATTATTCTTGCTGGCCCTTGTCGCCTGCCGCCCATCGACCAAAGTCGTTGAGCCTGCCGAAATGCCGTCGCCCGAATTGCTGACCGTCGACAGCCTGATGTGGCAACAGCCCGACAGTGCCTTGGCGTGCCTCGTTTCCTGTTTCGATGCCTGCACGACCACGGAATACAACCGCCATTACGCCAACCTCTTGCTCTCCGAACTGCTCTACAAGAACGACTACGCCCAAACCAACCGCCCCGAACTTCAACAGGCCGTGGCCTATTACGACAGCCTTGTGCGGAAGGCTCCCCCTTTGCAAAGGAGGTCGGAGGAATTTCCCCCTTTGAAAGGGGGTAAGGGGGATTCAAAACACAAGCCTATCTCCAATAATGACCACTTCTTCCTCGCCGCCCGCGCCCATTATATTAATGGTGTGGGCTATTACGAAAACGACAGCGCCGTGCCCGCCTGCCGCGAATACCTGAAGGCATTGGAAATCATGGAAGGGCGGTTTGAGGAGAAGGATTTGGTGGGGGATAGGGTGAGGTTTATGGCATTGACTTATACACGACTGACCGATGTCTTTTCTGATTTTTACCTCCATGAACAGACCATTTTTTTTGTACAACAATCTTTGGTTTATTATCGGAATCAAGTCGATTTTTCGTGGCACATTGCCAGAATGTTAAATGAAATAGGTTCTCATTATGACATGATGAACGAATTGGACAGTGCAGAGTGTTATTATCAAAAAGCAGAGGATGCTTTGCATGACACAAACACTCTAATGTTTAGGGATATTGCCACTCGACAAGCTTATTTGGAATACAAAAAAGACTCTTTGAAAGCGGATGCTTCAATATTACGATTGTTTCAGTTGCTTTCGGAATCGGAGAACAATTTGGAACGCTTTGCCCGCTGTGCAACTATTGGTGAAATATATTATCGTGAGGCACAACTCGACTCCGCTTGGCATTATTTGAATATGGTTTACCACGAAACACCAAACATTGGCACCAAGAAGCAAGCCGCCGAATGGTTAGTGGAAATTTGCAAAGTTAAAGGTAGAGTCGTAGAAATGCATGAATTTGCCGGCTTTCTGGTTCCTTTTGCCAACCAAGAAGAAAACAATGGTGGAATAAAGTCTCAATTGACAGAACTGTATAATACATTCAAACAGAAGGAGTTGGAACGACAACACAAAATGGAAACCAATAGACACGCGAAACGAACCATTGCAACCATCGGATGCCTGCTTTTCGTGATGCTGATAATTCTCATTTTGTATTTCAGGAATAAACTGCACAAACAAAACCTTGAAACTCAGATGGAAGTCGAGCGTCATACCCATAAGGTGCAGCAGGCAGCATTGGCAGGCAGGCTAAAGCGTAGCAATGCAACTTTGAAAGAGCAAGCCAAAACGAAGCCTGTTGTTGTTCCGTTTTCGGATGTGCAAGACCCAAATACTGCAAAAAAATATTCCGATGAGCCAATTTGTCAGCACATCCTTGCCGTTTGCAACGACAAAAGCAATCCCATCAAGTCAACCGTTCCCGTTTCGGCATACGCCGACATTGCCCTCACCGATGCGCAAAACGCACAACTTAAGGATGCAGCTATGCGTCACTATGGCCCGTTGTTTGGAAAGCTGAAACATCAGCACCCTGAATTGAAGGAGAAAGATTTCCTTTATTGTTATTTGTGTCTGCTTGGGTTGGACAATAGCCAAATTGCGGTGTTGACACAGCTTTCATATCGTACAATTTGGGAACGTGAGAAGCGTTTACAGACCCTTTTTCATGGTAATGATAGAATTGCCGTCATACTCCATGAAATGATGATACATTGAAAATCAAGACATTAAACAAAAACCCCAAATAAACCAAATTTGGATTTTCTTGACAAGGGTGTCTTTGCTTGTCTACTTTTGCTTTCGGTTTAATCACAAAATACTAAAGAAATGCAAAAGTTCAATTTAAAATGTTTCGTTCTGCTGCTCGGTCTCTTGCTGCCAGCAGCATGGTACGGTGCTTATGGCACCAGTTCAATGGATGGTCACAGCAGTATAATAATAAAAGAAGGGAATGTCCAAGGTACACCCAAAGGCTCTGCCATCCAAGCCTCAATCAATGGCCACATGCTAATAGTGGTCTTCTCCGAGAACCTCGGCCAAGTTTCCATTGAAGTGGCCACGGCCACGGGAACACCGATGGACTGCCTTTCCACCCAAACGCCCAATGGTGTGAATCTCTATGTACCCCATGCCGGGGATTACTTTATAACCTTCACGCTCCCCAACGGGGACGAGTATTACGGTGAGTTTACGGTAACGGATTAAGACTAAATCAACAATTGTTTAACTTTTAAATTTCAACACTATGAAAAAGAATTTCATCACATTGGCCATCGTTCTGTTTGCGATGGCGGCACAAGCGCAAATCAAGATGCACACCAACGGATGCATCACTTTCCAGACTTTGGCCAACACGTCCAATCAGGGCATTGTCTTTGGACCAGCACCTGATTGGAATGTGGATTTTAATGGAAACACTTACTTCCACAATGATGTCCTGTTCACCAAAGTCACTTCCGGTTACCAAGGAATGAACATGGCCTACACAACTAATCCTCATGCCTCAGCATGGATTGTCGCTTATCCTAATTGGTCAACGCTGACATTTTATGTGAGAGCAACTGGTGTTGCTTATGCAACAGACTTTGTAACCATATCAAACGGGTCGAAAAATGACTCAAAAAGTGATGATGGCGAACCTGTCTTGGGTGCGGAAGCTCTTGAGGTCATATCTGGCTTGAAAGGATACTATCATGCTCCTGAAGAACAAGAGATTCCCGACCTTGAAAACGATGAAAACGTTGACCCAGAGGCTGTGGAAGCCATGTACGCCGACTTTGGGAAACGTTCCGTCAGTCTCTCGGGTGTCGACTTCGTGGAGGCTTTCCCCGAAGGTGTGCGCACCGACCCTCAAAACCGTCTTTGCATCAGCTATTCCTCGGTGGTGACCATGCTGGTAGAGGCCGTCAAGGAACAGCAACGCGAGATAGAGGAACTGCGCAGGACCCTGGAGGAGAATGGCCTGATGAAAAAACAACGCTAAACCCTTGCAGCCATGAAAAAGTTTGTATATCTTTGCGGCATGATGTTGCTGAATGCAAATATGATGGCCCAAATTGATTTGAATGGCAGAAACTGGAATAGTGTTCTCATTGAAAATTTCAATGATGCTTCGCATTGGGTATGGAATACTGATAATTTTTCAAATACTCATCACTACAATTGGAAAGCTTATTTGGGGCATCGTATAGAATCCGACAATTTGCATCATATTTATCAATACAACAATGCCAGATACGATTCCGTCAACAGGACAATGAAGCTAGTGGCTGAGTATGACACAGCCCAAAGGATACCGCAGTTGCAGTTTTACTTACCGACCAATGGTTCCAGCTTCGATAGCATTTACTTGGACAACAAATTCTATTTCTCAGGAGCCATTGAATATGTCAAGAATTTATGGCATCCTGAACAAGGTCAATTTAAATATGGCTATTTCGAAATCCGCTGCAAACTGCCCAAACATCAGGGGGCTTTTCCATCTTTTTGGCTGCACGGTTCCAGTAAAGAGGCCTCGGATCCATACTATGAAGAGATAGATATATTTGAGTATACATGGAGTAATGGCGATCCCGATTTTCATTATCATCCAGTTCCAAATCCCGATCCAACTTATGCAGGAGACCCTTGGGTGATTACTACTGGTATATACCATAACCTGAACGGTAATCCAACTGTTTTTGAAACCGACACCTATGCCAGAAATTACCCAAAACTAACCAAAGGACATGGGTGTCAAGACATAAGCGGTTGGCACACATACTCTTGCGAATGGATGCCAGACCATGTATATTGGTTCTTGGACGGAAAACTAGTGAATAGTTTTTGCGATGCGACACACATCCCTAGGCATCCTATGACTCTTAAGACTAACTATGCCATCAACGACTATTACAATTATGGTGATTCTATATGGATAGGTACAGATGAAATGGTAATTGACTATATCAAAGTTTATCAACTTGCCACAGATTGTAGTACTGACGAAACAATCACATGCCAAAACGATTTGGATAGTTTCGATTTCAAATTGAAGAAATCCGTGGCTATCACCGCTTCCAATGGTCCGATAACCGTGGATAATACCGATAAAGTCACTTTCAGAGTTACAGATTCATTTGAAATTACAGGTCCTTTCCAGGTTGATTTAGGAGGTGAGTTTACAGTTATCAGGCAAGATTGCCCGACACAATGAATGAGAAAAACGTAACAAACAAAAACACAAAGGAAAATGAAAACACAGTTTGCAATCATGACGGCCTTGTTGATGACCGTATTCGGCTTGAAAGCCCAAACAGGGGAAATTCTATTCAATGACCTCGATCCAGACCCCTACCTGCATCCCAACTTGACACATGAGGAAATGTGTTTTGACTTGGACTTCGACAGTATCCCTGACTTGCGTATGCATTATTATATACAATCGGTTTCTCTTAGCTTTTATATGACAGCAATCCAAGACAACCTTTCGCTCTGTAGAATAAATAATGGCGATACGATTCCTAACGCCGAAGATTGGAGACATGAATGGAATTTTGTTAACCCAGATAATTATGAATACTGGGGATTTAGGTTTGATGAAAGTGGGAACTATTACTATGGATGGCTGAGGACTTACGGGAATCCCACGGAGCGAAACTGGTACTTGGACATGTTTGCTTTCTGCACCATCCAAGACTATCCCATTGTTTGTGGGCAAACCAGTCTGTTGGGCGTAGAGGAAGCCGAGGATAAAACCTTTGCCACCATCCATCCCAACCCCACCACGGGCTTGGTCACAGTTGCGGGCGAAAACCTGAAGCAAGCGGAAATACTCAACACATTGGGGCAAGTTGTGGCCACGGCACAAGGCAATGGCCATTCGCTCACGATGGACATTGGACACCTGCCCGCAAGCATTTATTTCGTCAGCATCACCGACGAAACGGGGCGTAAGTGCGTGCGCAAGGTGGTGAAAGAATAATTTGGTTTTCGTTTGTAGAGCCGTGGCACGCCGCGCGGCTCTACAAATTCTTCAACTCCGCCGCAATCAAATCATTCAGTCCTTTACGATTTTCCAATCGGAAACCGTCTTGGTTTCTTGTGAGAACGCGATACCTATTTTAATAATAGGTTTCCCATCGGCTTGGTAGGGAATCGCGTAATCCTTGCTGTCGATTTGCGCCAAAGCCTCATCCGCCGTGCCGCGCATCTTCAGTTCCATCACATAAACCGCATCACGCATGAAAACAACCACATCCGTGCGGCCTCTTGCCACTTTCACTTGCGTAAAAGTTCGACAGTTGAAAATGGAAAAAACGACGTATGTCAACACCTCGTAATAGGCCTCGTATTTTGTGATGTCGTCTAATGCCTTTTCGCCAAACTCCAAATACGGAATGGAAGCGAAGAAAGCCTGCATCGATTTCATGGCTGCCTCAATGTCGTGGTTGTAGAGGTCAGCGTAAAAATTGCCTGCAAAACCTCTTGTGTTGGTGTTGCCGAGGTTCATCATGCGGGCGAGGAAATTGTCCATGAAGCCCACTTTCACCTCAGCATTGGGGAAGTCGAGCGTGTAAACGTCACGAATGAAGTCGTATCCTTTGATGGTGAGATAGCCGCTCTGGTAAAGCAAAGGCAATGCTGAGGTCATGCCTTCTGTGGGCACATCGAACTGTGAGGAAGGCACTTGCAACTGTTCTAATTCCAAGAGATTGGTATTGAACTGCCTCATCGATTCAAATAGGAATGAAGGTGTCCCGCTGCCAAACCAAAAATATTCCAACATCTTGGAACGAAATACATTCATTAGACTGAAGGGATTGAAGATGTCATCCGACTTCTTTCCGAAATGATAGCCGTCATATTGTTGTTGCAATCTGCCTATCATGTCTGTTTTTGAACATTTGTATTCGTTAGCCAGCAACTGAATATCCTCATCGAATATGGTCAGCAATTCCTCCTTGGTAATGCCGCAGAGGGCGGAGTAAGCGGGTTCCATAGAGATATTGCTCAGGTTGTTCAAGGTGGAGAAAATGCTCAGTTGGCTGAACTTGGTGATGCCCGTAATGAATACAAATTGCTCATCCTTGTCGCAAACTTTCACCATTTGATAAAACTCCTGCATGATGCGGCGCACTTGCTCAAGCATATCAGGCTTATGCAGATAGTCAAGCATGGGGGCGTCGTACTCGTCCAAGATGACCACGGTCTTCGATCCGCGTGCCTCATGTAAGCCTTGTATGAGTTTCTTAAACCGAGTACCGGGCGAGCCTTTTGTATTTTCCATCTTGTATTTCCGCTCTTGGTCGTCAAGTTGGCTGTGCAGTTCCTCTATGATTTGGTCGATTTCATACTTGTTTTTGCATGCGCTCATGTCGAAATGCAACACAGGATGCTGTTTCCAGTCCTTCTCCAATTCGGCGATAGCCAAGCCTTCAAAAAGGTCTTTGCGACCTTGGAAGTAATAATCCAAAGTACTGCAAAGCAGAGACTTACCGAATCTGCGCGGGCGACTGAGGAAAACGAACTTCGATTCGCGTGTCAGCTTAAAGATAAGGTCTGTCTTGTCAACATAAATGCGTCCGTCTTGTCTGATGCTTTCAAAATCGGCGATGCCGGCGGTATAGAGTCTCATAGGTAACATGGCAAAAGGATTATTATCGCTGCAAAGATAATTATTTTCTTTCCTTTTCCTATGCCCGAATGGATTTTTCCTTCGATTAAAGATTCCTCTCCCGCCAAAGTTGGCTGAACGACTTTGGCGCAAACTCTGGCAAAGGTCGGTTGTTGCCCCAAAGCGGAACCAAAAGCCGCTTCAGTTGCAACTTCTTCAGAAACAGCGGACTATCCATTTTCTTCCGCGACTTGCAGTGCCAAATCATGGCTCTCAGCAGGGAATCGTATTTGGCATTGCCGGTCTTTTCCGTGAGGGCAAGATGCCGGTTTTCGATGATTAGGTCGTCCAAAGGAATCTTTACGGGACAGATTTCCACGCACTTGCCACAGAGCGAACAAGCCGAATTGAGGTGATTGTATTCTTCCAAACCTTCCATCGGCGGGGTCATCACCGTACCCATCGGGCCGATATGCTTGGTACCGTAAGAATAGCCGCCAATGTTCTTATACACAGGACATACGCTCACGCACGCGCCGCAATGGATGCACGACATCACTTTGCGCTGTTTTTCGTGCGAGAGCAGTTCTGAGCGGTTGTTGTCGAGCAAAATCACATACATCTGCTCAGGGCAATTGTTGCCTTGTTGCGCAGGTCCGAAAGTGATGCTGTTGCAGAAAGCCATTTGCCCTGTGGAATGAAGCGACAGCAAGGGAAGCAACACACCCAAATCGTCCAAGTTAGGTATCACCTTCGCAATGCCTGCCACCACAATGTGGACTTTCGCCATCGTCGTGGATTTCAGAATGTTGCCTTCGTTTTCGGTGAGAACCACGCCACCCGAATCGGAAAGCAGGAAATTGGCACCCGTAATACAAATAGGTGCATCCTTGCTCTCAACTGCCACCTCATGCCGCACAAAATTGACCATCTGTTTCACCGAACTGTCGGGCTTCAACTTGAAGTTTTCTGTCAAAATGGCGTTGTTTTCCTCCTTGGAAAGATGAATTGAAGGCACGAGAGGATGATAAGGCTTTTGTTTGGCCGTATGCAGCACAAAACGTCCAATTTCAGTTTCCACCACACGGATGTTCTTGCGTTCCAAAAAGCCGTTCAACTCGATTTCGTCGAGCACTGAGGAATTGGAGCGCGTGATGACGGTGGCTCGTTCCTTGCAAATCAGGTCGAAAATCATGGTCAGGGCATCGTCGGCATTGCGTGCCCAAAGCACCTTGCCACCGTTTTCCGTGAAATGCGTCTCAAAGTCGACCAAGAGTTTCTCCAAGTTCAACATCGACTTGTTGCGCAAGGTGTAGGCGCGTTGTTTCTCAAGGTCAAGGTTGCGGTAATTGGCCTTGCCTTTGGCAAACTTTTGCTCGTAACAGCCTGTATTATAGTTGATTTTCTGCCAATGCTCCTCATCGAAAGCCACTTCGCAGCCTTGTTTGAATATCGTTTTAGGTTCGGTAATCATGATTCGTAATGCTCTATTTTCTCCACTCTTTTCGCATGGCGGCCACCTTCAAAACTCGTGTTTAGGAAGGCTTGCACCATCTCCCAAGCCAATTCGTTGGGAATGAAACGACCCGGCAAAGCCATGATGTTGGCATCGTTGTGCTGACGCGCCAATTTGGCCAATTCCAAATTCCAGCATAAAGCTGCACGCACATTATGATGGTGATTTGCAGTCATTTGCGCACCGTTGCCACTACCGCAAAGGATGATTCCGAGAGGATATTCTCCATGCTCGATGGCCGATGCCAAAGGATGAATGTAATCGGGATAGTCGACACTTTCGGGACCGTAAGTGCCAAAATCCTTGACTTCAAAGCCCGATTCTTTCAGTTTTCCAATCAAAAATTGTTTCATTTCGAAGCCGCCATGATCGCTGGCTATGGGTATGATGCGTTCCATTTTTCCGCTGTTGATAAAAGATGGGGCAAAATTACGCATTTTAGCTGTTCGCCATCTTCATATTGCACTATTTCTGAACAACTTACCGAGCCGATTCTTCTCTGCAATTTTAAAATAACCTTCTCATAACCAATAAATTATAAGTTATCAACAGTTGTTTTGTTGAAAACTTTTTCATTGAGGTGCATAAAATCCGCGCCGTTTTTAATCAACTTCAATCCATAGAAAAAACACCCAAAAATGAACATATTTTGAAAAAATCCGACCTCATTTTACCCATTTTTTCAGTTTTCAACGAATAACCGAAAAATGGAAAATCAGGCTGAAAAATAAACTTTTGGCATTTTCGGAAAACGGCTTCTCAAATCGGAAACCATTAATGCAAGAACTTTATTGAAAAGTTTTCAACCAATTCACAGGCTTATTAACATCCATATCAAACCTCAAAATTTAAGACATTAAAATTGAAAAAATGAAATATTGATATTTGGAGTGTTGATAACTTCGCGGCGAATTTTCGCGAATTGAAAATTGGGTGTCGCCAATCCAATTAAAATGCCTAATTTTGACCCGAATTTAGCAAGAAAATGAAGCAGTATTTTAGGCTTATAACTTTGGTTTTGATGGGTTTGTTGTTCAGTCTTGACTTGTTCTCACAGACTGAATACCAGACTTTTACCTATCCAAACGGTCAGATTTCGAGCGAAGGTATCATACGCGACGGCAAGCCCGACGGACTTTGGAAGACCTATTACGAAAGCGGACAACTGAAATCCATCGGCAAGCGCACCGATTTTCTTTTGGACAGCACTTGGGTGTTTTTCAAAGAAAGCGGCGACACGAGTTTGATTGTCAATTACAAGAAGGATTTGAAAAACGGGCCACGTTTCACTTTTGGTGAAACCGAGGTGCTGATGGAGCCGTATGTCAACGATGTGAGGCAAGGAGAAGGCTACCGCCGCGACTTGAAAGGACATCTTTTGCAAACCATGACCTTTAAAAATGGTTTCGAGGAAGGCATTTCGCCTATTTTCGACACCACTGGATTGTTGCGCGAAATCATCACTTATCGTAAAGGTTTCATTATGACCCGCGAGGCCATCAACCGTTATGACAAGGAAGGCAAGAAGCACGGTTATTGGAAAACTTTCTTCGATGACTGGAGTTTGCATACGGAATGTTATTATCGTCATGGCTTGCGTGAAGGCTTCTACAAGGAATACGATGAAAAAGGCAACTTGAAGAAAATCACCAAGTTTGTGAATGATGTGGAGCAGGTTTTGGAATCCGATTTGAAGCCTTTGGTGGTGCAGCATGAGTATTATCCCAATGGTAAAGTGAAGCGCGAAGCCTCGTTCCGCGATGGCAAACGCGAAGGCGTTTGGCGCGAGTTTGACGAAGAGGGTAATGTAATCAATTCGCAGACCTACAAGAAAGGCGCATTGGTGGGCGAGGGCATTGTTGGCACGGATGGCAAACGTCGCGGCGAATACAAGGAATTTTATCCCGACAGCACCCTCCGCGCCGAAGGCTTGTTTGTTGACGGTTTGCGCTCAGGCGAATGGAAATTCTACTATCAAAACGGTAAGGTTCAGGAAATTGGCAGTTACAAGGAAGGCGAACCCGATGGTGCTTGGACTTGGTATTACGACAACGGTCAAAAACAGATTGAGGAGCAATTCTACAAAGGTCAGCCCAACGGACCTTACAAGGAATATGATTCCAAAGGCAACTTGATTGTTTCAGGGACTTATTTCGACGGAATGAAAAACGGCAAGTGGACGGAGCAGATTGGCGACATGCGTACCGAGGGTGATTACCGCAACGATAAGCAAGTGGGAGAGTGGGTGTCGTATTACGATAATGACAAGATGGCTTTCCGAGGCACTTTCAATGCGGGCTACCCTGACGGCGAGCATTTCTTCTATTACGAAAACGGGAAACTCCGTGAAATTCAGAGTTATGCGGCTGGCGTAAAGCATGGCGATTGGAAGAAATATTTGGACACGGGAGAGCTGTATTTCACCATCACTTACGACCAAGGCAAGGAAGTGAAATATGACGGCGAGGTTTTGGACGAAAACAAAATCATCAAGGAATGAATTATTTGAAACAAGGCTCAAAAGTAGCCATCGTTGCGCCGGCGCGTTGCGTCACGCCCGACGAGATGTCGTTTGCCATCCAGTGGTTGGAAGGGCAGGGGTTTGTCCCCGTTTATGATGACAGGCTTTTCGCTGTTCATCATATTTTTGCAGGCGACGACGATTTTAGGGCGACTGTCTTTCAAGAATACCTTGACAATGAGAAAATTGAGGCCATTTGGCTTGCTCGTGGCGGCTACGGTGGCATCCGCATTATCGACAAATTAGACTTCACCAAGTTTTTGCAGCATCCGAAATGGATTGCGGGCTTCAGCGATAGCACGGTCATTCACGGCAAGTTGCAGCGTTTGGGCGTTCCTTCGCTTCATTCGCCCATGCCTTTTTATTTTGCGAACAAGACCGAAGTAGCCAAACAGTCATTATTTAACGCATTGACGGGCAAATGTTTGCATTATGAATTTCCCGCGAATCCTTTGAATCGTTTAGGAAAGATGGAAGGTGAAATCGTTGGTGGAAACTTGTCTGTCCTAATGGGCATGAACGGCTCCGACATTTTTCCCGAAACAGACGGAAAAATTCTGTTCGTAGAGGAAGTTGACGAGTATATCTACCACATTGACAGGATGATGCGCGGATTGAAACGCGCTGGAAAACTCGCACACCTGAAAGGCCTCATTGTGGGCGGCCTGACTCAAATCAAAGACAATACGCATCCCTTTGGCCAAACCGCCGAGGAAGTGATTGCAGAGGCTGTTTCTGAATACGATTATCCTGTTTGCTTCGGTTTCCCTGCTGGGCATTTTGATGATAACAGGGTTCTTGTCTTTGGACAGAAATCAAGAATTGAAATTACAAAAAGTCAGTCTGTTTGGGATTGCCTTTGGCAAGAAATCTAATTAAAATCTAACAAATTGATTTTGAAAGATTTTAATTAAATTTTTGAAAGATTTCTTTGCGAAGCAAATGCCACAATCAGTTTTCCTTAGCAAGTTTATCCATAGACTTCAAAAGGGCCTTCAGGTTCTCTGGCTTGGTCAGGTTGAGCCAGTCGCAGAAGGTGATGCCCATGTATTTCGCGGTCTTCTTCCAGTTGCCCTTGTGGTCTTTCTTCAGCGAGAAGATGTAAGAGTTGCCACTGCCGAGCAGCACTTCCTTCAAAGCGCAAACCTTGTAGACAATCTCATTGAATAGGCTTTCGCTCGTCACTCCGGTCTTGCACTCGATGACAAACAGCTTGTTCGCCTTGATGAAGCACACGTCCAATTCGTTGTTGTGGCGGATTTTGCCGTTGGAGATGTGTACGCCCATAGCAATATCGTCGGGTTGCAGCACCTCTTTAATCAAGGCATAGACATATTCTTCAAACCAACCTCCCGTAAGGTATTCGATTTCATAGTTTTGCAGCGATCCTGGTCTTTCGGGAACGAAGCCGATGAATTCCAAGAACTTGCTGAGGTTAGGGATGGCGGTCATGTAGTCCTTGTCGGGATTTTCGACTTGCGAAATGATGAGGAACTTCCAGTTGCGGTACTTCTCACGCAGGGTTTCCATTACCTGATAGTCGCCGCGACTGAACATATTTTGCGAGAACATGGTAAACAAATGCTGCGAAAATGGCGTTTCCTTCACTTGTTTGCGAGGTTGGTCCACATCGCTTTCAAGTCCGTAGAGGCCGAAATACTCCTTCAGCGTCATGCGGTGCTTGATGGGGAACACCTCGTCGTCATCATCATAAATGCTATGGTCGAAGATGGTCTTTACGACTTGGTTTTCACGGGTTTGCGTGTAGAAAAACAGGGTGTCGAACTCCTCAAAAACATGCTGCACCGAGAGCGTCATGTAACGGTTACCTCCTGCAAGGTTAAGGTAATATTGCTTGTTGGGAATCAGATTTCCCTTGATAGTGCGGCAGATGCGCTCATAGAGGAACTTGTCCTGATACCGATTGACTATGATGGTTTTCACAAGCGTTTCGTCAATATCCAACGCTTTGATTAACACTGGTATGCAATTGGCTTCCTCTGCGGCGGAGATGAACAGTAGCTCGTCGCCGTCCTCGAAATATTCCTTGGTGAACAGATAAGCTGGCAAAGGATTGCTCTTGTCGATGATATTTACGATGGTTTTTGACATGTTATGGCATTATTATTAATTGGCACACCATATTCATATATAGTGTCGCTGGGTAAATCAATTCTTTCATTCCAAGAAATACAAGTTCGACTACTATCTAATTGAGCCATAGTCCATAAACCAATCTCAGTAGTCAAACTTTTGAAATCGTCAATGGTGTCAATGTCGTCCTTAACATCGTAACAAACACGAAAGCCGTCATCGAAAGTCACCATCAACTTCCAATCATCATTAAGTTCAAATTGCTTGATTTTCGGTATCATAACGGCGTAATTCTTCCCATTTTTTGTGAATTCCACATTTCCACCAGTTCTTCATAGTGTAACCCAAGCCATTCCCTCACCAATTGTTGGGCTTTTATCGGCAAGTCGCCCTCCGTCATTTCAAAAGTCTTGATGTCGAAAATACCTATATATTCGTTGTATATGGCATGGATATGAGCAGGTTCATGCTCTTTCGGCTTGAAGAACATTTTGATGATGATTCCGTAAAAACGACTTATTTCGGGCATAGTTTAGTTGTTTATTTGTGCAAAAGTAACAAAAAGTAATGTAATACCTATTTGATTAGTAATTTTTTAACCGTCTTTCCTGAAATATCCCTTATTTCTACAAAATAAACCCCGCTCCCCAAAGACTCAACATTAATAATATTGGTTTGATTATCAATTCGTTGCGTTTTCACCATCTGCCCATTGACATTGTAAATCACCAATTCAGAAGGTATGGCGTTTTCAAGCGTAAGAGTGAAACTACCATCGGAAACGGGATTCGGCCACACTTCAAAATCAGTAGTGTTAGACTCACTCACATCATCGTCTTCAAGGAAAGGTATGTAGTTGACCAAGCCCAAACTCGGGTCGTCGTTTTGGTGGGTGATGTGGTTTTCAATTTCCTGTATATCAGTCGTTCCCCAATAGTTGCCTACGGCCATGATGTCGTTGGCGGAGTTGTTGTAGAGGTCAAAGTAGGTGAAGTCCATCCCATAATTGGTGATATGGCCGTTGTCGTGAATTATGTTGTTGCCCCAGTCGTCTTCGATGCCAAGGTCAACGTCGGCGGCATTGATGACGGTGATGCCCCACAGGTTTTTGGTGATGACATTGTTGCGGATATAGGCCTTGTTGTTTTCGTCCATGCCGTAGATGCTGATGCCGCTGCCGCCGTTCATAGGGTTGGTTTCAAGGTTGTTTTGGTCAAAGGTGTTTCCGATGATGGTTGAGCTGAGATGATAGCCTTGTTGATTGTAGCCATAACGGTTGTGGTTGATGTCATTGTTTTTCAACAGGATTTTGGTGTTGCCGGTGTCCATAAGGTCGGCAATGCTGATACCTCCCGCCATTTCATCTCCCCAATGGATGGTGCAGTTCACGATGCGGATGCTGTCTTCTGAACCGGGTCCAAGATTGATATGAGGGTTGTTACTCAGGTTTAAAAAGAAAATGCAGTCGGTGATTTGCGGCGAGGTTTGTCCATTGGCCGGAGAACTGATGGCCGAACCATTATTATTGTCAAATTCGCAATTCGTGAACACGGGGTCGCAGTTCATGCAATTGACAACAGCACTTTGTTGTTCACAACGGAAAGTATGGAAATGGCAGTCCGTAAAAACAGCCTCGCTTTCAATAATTTGTATGCCGTCCAATTGTGTAATGTTGCATCTTCTAAACACGCACGGGCCGGTGGCATCCTCTAAACGGATACGACCATTCACACCTGAATTGCCAGAGAAAGCCAACCAGTAATAATCATCCGTATTGATGGCGTCTATCGAGCCTTTGATGGTCAGGGTGACATTGTTGCCAAAGTACAAGGAATGGTTGACATCAAGTTTGTCGTTGGCCGAAATGGTGACGTCGTTTTCGATTCTATACTGTTGGTTGCTTTCATTCCACACGACGCAGCCTTCGCTCACTTCTATAAGGTCGTCAATGTTGTAGGTCGTGCCGTTGCCGGGGCTTGTCCATTGGGCGTTCAGCATCGGGATGAATCCGAGAAACAAGGCTAAAATCAAGGTTGCTTTTTTCATTTTATTGTGGTTTGGATTATTGGATGCAAAATTAGGAAAAATATAGGAAGATGATTGACAATTTGTTTGAAAATGTAGTGGGAACCCCGTAGGGGTGACAGGAAAAAATGATGTGTGTCCAATCCTGCCGCCCCTACGGGGCTTAAAACAATTGCATTGCTTGTCGGCGAGGGTTTACACCGCCCGCCTACTGTGCTGTCGCCCCTACGGGGCTATGCATCACTTCTTTATCGCCGCAATGCCAGGCAGTTCCTTGCCTTCGATGGCTTCGAGCAGGGCACCGCCGCCAGTGCTGACGTAGGAAACTTGGTCGGCGAGGCCGAACTTGTTAATGCAGGCCACGGAGTCGCCGCCGCCGATGAGCGAGAAAGCGCCATCCTTGGTGGCTGCCGCAATGGCCTCGGCAATGGCTTTTGAACCCACAGCGAAGGTGTCGAATTCAAACACGCCGCAGGGACCGTTCCAAAGGATGGTCTTCGAGCCTTTGATGACGTTGGCAAAGAGTTCGCGGGTCTTCGGGCCGATGTCCATGCCTTCCCAGCCTTCGGGAATGTTCATCGGGTCAACCACTTGGGTGTCGGCATCGTTGGCGAACTTGTTGCCCACCACGCAATCTTCGGCAAGCACCAGATTGACGCCTTTTTCCTTGGCCTTGGCAAGGATGTCGAGGGCGAGGTCGAGTTTGTCCTCTTCGCAAATCGAGTTGCCGATTTTGCCGCCGAGGGCTTTCTTGAAGGTGTAGGTCATGCCGCCGCAAAGGATGAGGTTGTCGACCTTGGTGAGCAGGTTCTCGATGATTTCGATCTTCGTGGAGACCTTCGAGCCACCCATAATGGCGGTGAAAGGATGCTGGATTTCGTTCATCACCTTGTTCACGGCGGCCACTTCCTTGCCCATCAGGTAGCCGTACATCTTGTGGTCGGCATCGAAATAGTCGGCGATGAGGGCGGTTGAGGCGTGGGCGCGGTGGGCGGTGCCGAAAGCGTCGTTGATGTAGTATTCGCCATAGCCGGCAAGGGTCTTGGTGAATTCCTTCTGCGAGGCTTTCACGGCCTTCTTGGCTTCGTCGTAGCCTTCCTCGCCTTTCTCGATGCCGCGCGGCTTGCCTTCTTCCTCGGCATAGAAGCGGAGGTTTTCAAGAACGATAACCTCACCGGGTTTCAAAGCGGCCACTTGGTCGGCGGCTTTCATGCAGTCGTCGGCAAACTGGACAGGACGGTTCAGAAGTTCTTCCAAGTGCTTGATGATCGGCTTGATGGAATACTTCGGGTCGGGGTTTTTCTTCGGGCGACCGAGGTGCGACATCAGCACAACCATGCCTTTGTCGTACAAGACCTTGTTGATGGTTGGCAACGCAGCCCTCATTCGGGTGTCGTCGGTGATGTTGAAGTTGTCGTCCAACGGGACGTTGAAATCGACGCGGATAACCACGCGCTTGTTCGCAAAATTGATTTGATCGATGTTTACCATGATATTTAGATTTAAGATTTAAAATTCAAGATTTAAGATTGATTTTGTCGAATGTTTCGCATTTCAAGATTTAAAATTATGATTTTCAGGAACTACCATATTGATGGATTGTGGAATCATTTCAAAATCGAAGGGCGAGTTGGTCAGGTTTTCGCCTTCGGTTTCGAGTGTGAGGCTGTGAGCAGGAATGGACACAATCTTGATTTTCTTGCCACGGAACGTGCTGACTTCCTTCATTTTATTGATGAAAGAACCATCATAAACCTTGGTGACGTTGGCGGCAAATTTCGGTATGCCCACCTTGCGGATAGCGGTGATGTCAAACAACCCGTCGTTGGGAATGGCCTTGGGCATCATCATCATGCCGCCGCCGTTGTAACGGCAGTTGCCCACCGAGAGGCTGAGGATTTCTTCGTCGAGAACCAATTGGTCATCCACAGTCAGTTGGACATGGACGCAGTCGTATTGGAACAGGCATTTTGCCACATTGAGCATGTATCGCGGAGCGCCTCCCTTGCCTTGCGATTTCATTATGTTTGTGGTTTTGCACACAAAATCGTCGAGGCCTGTGCCGGCGGCATTCAGGAAATAACGCACTTGCGGGTTGCCGTGGTTGTAATATGTCACCTTGCCGATGTCGTGCCTAAACAGGTTTCCCGCCTTGATGATTCTCACATTCTTCTGATAATCAATGTCGAAACCAAAGGTGCGTCGCCAATCGTTACCTGTTCCCATGGGAATGATGCCCATCGTGATTTGCTCGGTCGGGAAGCGTTTTTGGGTGAAAATGCCGTTAATCACCTCATTGTTGGTACCGTCGCCACCAACGGAAACGAGTTTCGTGTAGCCTTTTTCGGTAATGCGGTCGCGCACCAATTCGATGGCGTGACTTTGGTGTTGCGTAACCACAAAATCAAACGCAACACCCTCATTAATAAGTATTTGTTTTATTATTGGCCAGTCTTTTTCTGCCTTCCCGATGGAAGCTTTGGGATTGACAATGACCAACCATTTGTTGTTTTCTTCGGTCATTCAACATGAAATTTGGGGTCAAAGATAGGGAATAAAATGATTGATAGATTCAAAAAACCGTACTTTTGCATTTTCAAAGAAAAAAATATGAATCTTTTTGATGATATTCGGTCTTTTCGCGATGACGAAATTCCTGCTGCCATGCAGCGCATGGCCAATGATGCCGCCTTGCCCGCGATTTTGAACTATCTCGATTTCGGGATGGATGTTGGGCAGTTTCAGAAAGTGTTGCGCAACATCAAGACAGTCAAAGAGTTCCAAACCGTCATCGTGAAAAGCGTGGTGGAAAGAATTTTGCAGCGGACCACCGACGGACTCAGCGTTTTGGGCATTGAAAACCTAAATCCCGAAACGCATTATATGTTTGTTTCCAATCATCGCGACATCGTTTTGGATGCCATGCTGATGGATTACGCCTTGCTCATGCATGGTTTTCCGCTTTTCAATATCGCTTTTGGCAACAATTTGGTTTTCAACGATTTTGCAAGCGTTTTTGCAAAATCGAACAAAATGTTTGAGATGAAACGCGGTGGCGACAAGATGGAGTTTTACCGCAATTTGGCGCACACCTCCGATTATATCCGGCATTTGTTGGTCGAGAAAAACGAGTCGGTGTGGATTGCGCAACGCAACGGACGCACCAAGGACGGACGCGATGTCACCGACCCCGCCGTCATCAAAATGTTGGGCATGAGCCGCCGCGACGATAGGGTTGCATCGTTGGCCGAGTTGCACATCGTTCCCGTATCGGTTTCCTACGAATGGGAATCATGCGATATATTGAAAACCAAAGAGTTATATATCTCTCGAAACCAAAAATACGAAAAAAAGCCCGGCGAAGACCTCAACAGTATTCTCACCGGCGTGATGCAGCCCAAAGGCAAAGTGACAATCCACTTCGGAAAGGTGCTTTCGGAAGCGGATTTTGAGGAGTTAAAAGACTGTCCTTCAGGCGTGTTCTATAAGAAAGTGGCCGAAAAAACGGATGCACAAATCATCGGGAATTACGCCTTGTTCGCCAACAATTACATCGCCCACGACTTGCGCAGCGGCTCCACGAATTTTGCTGAACATTACACCGCCGAGCAAAAGGCCGATTTCGAGAATCATCTGCATTGGATGGACAATTGTCCCGAATTGGATCGTAAAGTATTGGAAGACATTTTCTTGGGGATTTATGCCAATCCGATTGACAGCCTTTTGAAACTTTTGAAGCCATCGCAAGGATAAAACCCGTATCTTTGCGCGTTTTTCAATAAAGGAATGGGCTATCGTATTGACAAGAATTCGCATTGTGCCGTTGTCGGCCACGGCAGCATGGCCACGGCCATGATGAAGGTTTTGACGATGAATGAGGCATCGGTGGATTGGTACGTCCACAATCCCGAGGTGATGGAATCGCTTCGCACAGAAGGGCATAATTGTCGCTATCTTGCTGATGTTGATTTCGATACAAACCGCATCCATTTTTCCGACGACTTGAACGAAGTGGTGCGCCGTTCCGACATCATTTTCCTCATCACCCCGGCCAACTACCTGAGAGACTACCTTAACGGCTTGGAGGTTTCGTTGCATGACAAGTTCTTTGTTTCCGCCATCAAGGGCATCGTCCCTGGCGAGAATTTGTTGGTCACTAACTACCTCAAGCAGCGTTATGGGCTTTGCGAAGGACAGTTGGCTTTCATGTCGGGTCCAACCCATGCCGAGGAGGTTTCGCACAACCGCCTGACCCACCTCACCATTTCGTGTGCCGACCTCGACAACGCGCGGGTTGTGGGCGAGAAAATCAAGACCGATTTCCTGAAGTTGAGTTATTCGCAGGAAATGGTGTATTTGGAATACATTTCCGTCTTGAAAAACATCTATGCCGTTGTGGTGGGCATGGCCATTGGCTTGGGCTATGGCGACAATTTCATTGCCGTGTTGGTGGCCAATTGCGCCGAGGAGATGCACCGCTTTTTGGACCTTGCCTTCGGTACGAAAAAGGTGGAAAAGATTCCGTCCAGTTTCATGGGCGACTTGTTAGTGTCGTGCTATTCCATACACGGGCGCAACCGCCGGTTGGGTGTGCTGATTGGTCGTGGCAACACGGTGAAGTCGTCGTTGAACGAGATGACGATGGTGGCCGAGGGCTATTTCGCTTCCGACTATTTCCAATACCTCACCCCCGAGCAGCGCGGGCAGATGCCCATCGCCGAAATGGCTTACCAAGTGCTGCACAAAGGCCAGTTGGCCCGCAAAGCCATGAAGCGGATTGAGGGGATTTTGGTGTAGTTAAGAAGTTTTATGCTAATTATCCATAAGTTTCTTAAAATCAACAAGTTTCAGCATCTTGGTTTGTTTGTGCTGCTTTAGGTCGAGCAAGTCGGCATCGCCTGAAACGACGAAATCCGCCCCAATGCTTTCTGCTAATGAAAGCAGATACAAGTCTTTAGGGTCGCGGATTTTGGATTGTGCTTTTTGCTCGATTTTCACTATGCGGCAAAAAGCGTAAATGATGCGGAAGAAATCGTCCAATTCATCATCACTGACCCGAGCGCGAATCTTGTCTCGCGAACTGACACTGTGGATTTCCTCAAGCAACTCGTCACAAACATAAACATCGAAACGCAAGTCTGTCAAAATGCGCTGTATCCATTGGGCTTGGTGGCCAATCAAGAACGAAATCCAAATATTGCAATCAAGAATGATTTTCATTTCCCGTATCTGACAGCGTTGACTTCTTCCATAATCTCCTCATCGGAGAGCAAATCCTTTTGGGAACGGCTTTTGACAAACCTTTCAAGCAGATGTTCCCGAGTCTCAGCCTGCCAGCCGAATTTTCGGATTAGTTCCTTTAGAAGCACCCAGTCTGTTGAGGGGACATTCAGATAGATTCCTTGTGTGTTTGCAGCATTCAGCATAGCTATTTGTTTTGTTTTCAACCGCAAAATTACAAAATTCCACCAAACTAATCTTGTCTTTTCATTTTTTCACTAACTTTGCCCCCAACAAACGAAAGTCTAACCAAACAAAACAGGAAATGACCGAAGCGCATTGAGCGCAACGACAAAAACGACATATTCATAAACCAAAGCATTGACTATTATTTCGCGTTCAAGAAAAAAGCCTGAGAAACTGATTTCAAGAAAGTCGGAATAACAAAGTTCACGGTAAGCCATCGGGCTGGCCTACAATATCTCAAAGTTGATGTTTGCACCCTTTTGGTGTGAACACTTCTGAGATATTGGCGGGTTTCTTCTCAGGCTTCCCGTGAACGCGAATGGAAAGGTTCACACCTTTCTGTTTTCCGACAAGTGATTGATAGTGAGTGCAAAAACTATCAATCACGATGGCGAACAAGAATCTGAACCAAGCGAAAAACTGCAAAGAAAGACGAATTTTACACTCAACTTGTTGATATTGAGAACGAACTGCGGCACTACAAGGTGCATTTCAAAGGAAAGACGGTACTCTGCAACTGCGACGACCCTCGTGTGAGCAACTTCTTTCATTATTTCAGTTACAACTTCGAGCAGTTGGGGTTGAAGAAACTGATTACCACTTGCTACAAGAACCAAAACCGCGACTTGTTCAGTCAAAACGATGCTGAACAAGCTATTTGGTTGGAGTATTTTGGCGACCGCAACGGCAACCGTGTGCCCGACCCTGAGGAAATCGGCATCCATTACTTCAAAGGCGACGGCGATTTCCGCTCCCAAGAATGTATCGAACTGCTGGAAGAGGCTGATATTGTGGTGACTAATCCGCCGTTTTCGCTGTTTCGGGAATATGTGGCTCAGTTGATGAAGTATGGAAAGAAGTTTATCATAGTGGGTCATCAGAATGCAATTAAATACAAGGAGATATTTCCATTGATAAAGGAAAACAAAATATGGTTGGGGTATGGATTTAAAGGAGGTGCTGGTCATTTCTTCAGCAAATATGAGGATGTTGCAACAGCAGGAGATCATAGGGAAGGAATGATTCGTGTTTCTGGCGTAAATTGGTTCACAAACTTGGAAATTAAAAAACGTCATGAGGAATTAATCCTTTTTAAAACCTACAATCCCAAGGAATATCCAAAATATGATACTTATGACGCGATAAATGTTGACAAAACATCTGAAATTCCAATGGATTACGATGGAGTGATGGGAGTGCCGATTACTTTTTTGGATAAATACAATCCAGACCAATTTGAGATTGTCGGAGAGTTTAATAATGGTAGTGATTCAGAATTGGATTTGGCAAAACCAATTATAAACGGAGAACAAAAATATTCGAGAATAGCAATCCGTCGTCGTCAAACCAATCCAAAGCCGGTTTCCTACGAGATAGGCGAGTTGCCCGTATCGATGGCGGCGGAAGCCATAGCCCCGTAGGGGCGGCAGGATATTAGGCAGGCGGTGTGAACCCCTGCCGACTGCCGACAATAACATCCGCCAGGCCCAGCCCTGAAAGGGCGAAACGACATCAACCCGATACAAGCGCAGCGCAGTGTCGGGGAACACAAACAAACACTAAATATATGAACATAGAACTCCACAAAATCACCGTCCGCGAACTGACGAGAGGCTACGCGGACAACAACGAAAACGGCGTGCGCGCCTACGGTGGCCGCCTCGACGTGCGCCCGCCCTACCAGCGCGAATTCGTCTATGGCGAGAAGGAACGCGATGCGGTCATCGACACGCTCACCAACGGCTTCCCGCTCAATGTGATGTATTGGGCCGTAGTAGACGACGCTTCCGAGCGTCGCGATGACAAAGGCGTAACGCTTGGAAGCGTTGCCTCCTTCGAAATCATCGACGGCCAGCAACGCACCATTAGCATCTGCCAATACGTCAACGGCGACTTCGCCTTCAACTTCCGCTATTTCCACAACCTACAGCCCGACGAGCAAGAGCAAATCCTCAACTACGAGTTGCAGGTCTATATTTGCAGCGGCTCCGACAGCGAGAAACTCAAGTGGTTCAAAACCATCAATATAGCGGGAAAGGAACTCACCGAGCAAGAGTTGCGCAATGCCGTGTATGCTGGCTCGTGGGTGAGCGATGCCAAACGTTATTTCAGCAAAAACGGTGCGCCGGCGGCCAAAATCGGGGGCGACTACCTCACGGGTTCGGCCATTCGTCAGGACTATCTCGAAACGGCCATCTCTTGGATTTCGGACGGCAATGTGGAGGTCTATATGTCGAACCATCAGCACGACCCGAGCGCGGCCCCGCTGTGGCAGTTCTTCCAGTCGGTCATCACTTGGATTGAGACCTCGTTCCGCCCCACCAAGGAGCGCAAAAAGATAATGAAAGGCGTGGATTGGGGTATGCTCTACAAGCAATACAAAGACCAAGTGTTTGATTTCAAAGCCCTTGACGATGAAGTGAAACGCCTCATCCTCGACGACGACGTGACCAAGAAGACGGGCATCTATCCTTACATTCTCACTCGAAAGGAGAAATATTTGTCCATTCGTGCCTTCACCGATGCGCAAAAATTGTCGGCCTACGAGCGGCAGATGGGTTTCTGTGCCGACTGCGGGCAGCATTTCGACCTGTCGCAAATGGAGGCCGACCACATCACGCCGTGGCATTTGGGAGGCAAAACCGTGGCCGAGAATTGCCAAATGCTCTGCCGCGACTGCAACCGGCGCAAGAGCGGGAAGTGATGGATTCTGTCTTGTAGGGCATTCATCAGGTTGTTGAGCTTGACGAAGCACCATGGCATCCCTGTTTTCATAGTTGCGAAATGGTCATTTCCGAAATGGCGGTTTCGCAACTTTTTTGTCAACATCTGTCAAATCACTTCGATTTTTCCTTTTCAAAGGGAAAAATTTCTATTTTTGCCTCATTAATTCAAAACTTTATGCGTATGAACAAAAAATCCTTACTCTTTCTCTTTTTGTTGGCCTTGCTGTGTCCGTGGGCTGCTCTCGCGCAGACGATTACGGTGAGCGGCAAGGTGATTTCGAGCGACGACGGCTATGGATTGCCGGGCGTCACCATTCAGGTGAAAGGCACCTCGACAGGAACAGTGACCGACATGGACGGCAACTATTCCCTCAATGCCGACAGCCAAGATGTGCTGATTTTCAGTTTTGTAGGCTACAAAACCAAGGAAATCGCCATCAAAGGCAAGAACAAGATTAATGTGACTCTCGATGCGGATGCACAGATGCTCGACGACGTGGTGGTCACGGCCTTGGGCATCAAGCGACAGAAGCGCGAATTGGGTTACGCCACCGAAGAAATCGGGGGCGAACTGATTGCCAAATCAGGCTCGGGAAGCGTCATCAGCGCGTTGAGCGGTCGCTCGGCGGGTGTGCAAATCATCAACCCGAATGGTGTTGACGGCGGCTCGTCGCGTATCACCATCCGTGGCAACAACAGCATTTTCGGCGACAACCAGCCGCTTATCGTGGTGGACGGCGTTCCGATGACCAACGAAGGCGGCCTCACCGAATGGAGCGGCGGTCGCGACTGGGGTACGGCACTCAACAACATCAACCAAGAGGACATCGAGAGCCTCGACATCCTGAAAGGCCCCACGGCGGCGGCACTTTACGGCTCGCGTGGCGGCAACGGCGTGGTGCTCATCACCACCAAGAAAGGCTCAAAACAGCGCGGCCTCGGCATCAGTTATTCGGCTGGTTTCAAGTTGACTACGCCCTATTTGTATCGCACCGTGCAGAACAAATACGGCGGTTGCGGCCCCATCACCTTCAGCACGCCAACTTTGACACCCATCGAAGGCATGACCGACGAAAACGGCAACCAAGTGTATGAATTTCCGTATATTTATAGCGTCGACAACGGTCCGGCGGGCGAACCCACCAATACCACCTTCGGTTATTATGGCGGTGCCCAAAGTTGGGGTCCCGCGATGAACGGCGAGAGCGTTCTCTGGTGGGATGGCAAGATACGCAAGTATGAGCCTCAGCCCGACAACCTGAAGATGCTCTTCAAAAACGGCCACACGATGAACCATAACATCGCTTTCCAAAACGCCGGCGACTTCGGCAGCGTCCGCGTGTCGTTCACCGACTCGCGCACCGATGCCATCATCGACAACTGCAACCTGCGGCAGACCACGGTCAATGTGGGTACATTAATTAATGTGTCGGAGAAAATAAAAGCCGATGTGGCCTTCACCTATTTGGACTATTTCCGCCTCAATTCGCCCGAAATTGGTGAGTCGAACAGCAATTTCAACAAAGGCTTGCTCTACAGTTGGCCGCGCAGTTGGCAAGGTATTGAAACCACAACCTTCGAGAACGAGGACGGCACGATGAACGTGTTTGACGGCTATCCTTATCCCTACATTTACAGCAGCACGTTCTGGACATTCTACAACAACAACACGACCCTCAACCGCGACAAGATGTACGGCTCCATCCGCCTGCTGTATGACATCACGCCCTGGCTGACCGCGAGTGCGAAAGTGGCTTTGGACTGGACTGCCGACAACTACACCACTACGCACAAGCCTACCACCATTGATGGCATGGTGGGCGGCTATTACTCGAAAAACAAGTCAAGCTCGATGACCCGCGACATGGACTTCTTGCTTACGGCTTACAAGGACAAGATTTTCGGCTCGAAGTTCAATGTGCGTTTCTCGGCAGGTGGCGAGCAATATTACGGCTATCGCGATGGCATCAACGGCACCTCCGGCACTTGGGCCTACGCCAATCTTTATACGATTTACAACTACTCCAACGCCTCCGAGCGCACCTTTGGCGAATCGAGGTGGGAAAAGCAAGTCAATTCGTTGTATGCCTTCTTCAACCTCAGTTATAGCGATTGGCTGTTCCTCGATGTGACGGGTCGCAACGATTGGTCGTCGACCTTGCCCATCAACAACAACTCCTATTTCTATCCTTCGGCCACTTTGAGTTTCGTCCCGACTTCGGCCTTCAAGAATTGGAATTGGGGACCGGTCAACTACCTGAAACTGAGAGGTTCGTGGGCACAAACCGCCAGCGATACCGAACCCTACCAATTGACTTACACCTATAATACAAGTTCCTTCGGTCACCAACTTTCGGCCACTTTGCCTTCCACCGTGCCGCCGTTGGAACTGAAACCCCAACGCCAACGCTCCTACGAGTTGGGCTTCGACTTGGGCTTGGGCGCAAGGTTCAATTTGGACTTCACTTATTACGACATCTACAGTTGGGACCAAATCCTTTCCTCGCCGCTCGCTCCCTCGTCGGGTGCCAACAACGTGACCATCAACACGGGTGTGGTGACCAACAAGGGTATCGAGGCCATTATGACCTACGACATCGCACAGGGCAAGGACTATGGCGTGCAAGTCGGCCTGAACTTGGCCCGCAACAAGAACAAGATTGTGGATCTTTCGGGAGCCAACATGTACACGCTTTCCGAGATTTGGGGCTCGAATGGTCCCGCCGTGGCGGTTGAAGAAGGGGAGGAGTATGGCACCATCTACGGCTGGGATTATGTCTATGAATACACCATGCCCGATGGCTCCGTCGTCGGTCCGTTCTACGATGCCAACGGCAAACCGATGCCTTTGCTCAACGAGACGGGAACCACTTATTTGAAGACCGACAACCGTGTGCCGGTGGGCAACTGCGCACCTTTGGTGACGGGCGGTATCAACCTGCGGGCTTCCTACAAGAATTGGTCGCTTTACGCCTTGATTGACGCGAAGTTGGGCGGCCAGATTTATTGCGCCTCCTATGTGGTGGCCATGCAGACGGGCCAAAGCCTTGAGACGCTGTATGAGCGTGAAGGCAATGGCCTGCCCTATTACGAAAATGGTCAATTGTTGGGCAACTACGGCGTTATCCTGCCCGGCTACTGCATCAATACGGAAACCGGCGAGGCGCACCAAAACGAAAATGTGGTGCATTACCTTTATAAATATATGCCCAACTTCGGCGGTTGGGGCAACATTCTCAGCACCCCGGGCATTGTGAACAACACTTGGGTCAAGATGCGCGAACTTTCTTTGACCTACGACTTCCCGAGCAAACTTTTAGACAAGCAGAACTTCTTCAAGCAGGCCTCCATCTCGCTTGTGGGCCGCGACTTGTTCTATTTCTACAAGACCCTGCCCGACAACATCAACCCCGAAGGCACCCAAGGCTCGGGCAACGCCCAAGGCTTGGAGTATGCCTCCTATCCGGGAACGCGGTCGTTTATGCTATCATTTAAAATCAGTTTGTAAAGTAGTTTTGAAGGTTTTGTGACAAAAAAGAATACCACTATGAAAAGAAATATCATGATAGTTTGTGCAGTTGCCTTGGCCTTGGCTTCCTGCACCAAGAAATTCGAAGAAATGAACAAAGACCCGTTCTCGCCGACGGGCACGACCATTGAGGCCTTGTTTAACGGCGTGGTGAGTTCGTTGCAGCAAAGCATGAACGAGCAGTTCTACCTGCAAAACGAAATCTGGTATCCCGAAACGGAACTCGGTGCCTTGACCTCCGAGTCTTGGGGCAACTCCCAAATCGGAACCTCCAACGTTTGGTCGGACTATTACCTCATGCTGTCCAACATCCGCGAATTGGAAAGACGTCTCGATGCCTATGGTGAGGAAAAGGGTGATGCCGCAGTTTGCGATAAGGTGCGTGCCCAACTCAATGTGATGAAGGCGTATCAGACCTTCAAAGTCACCGACATTTTCGGCGACATGCCTTATTCTCAGGCGGGCCGAATCTGGGAGAATCCCTCTTCGCAGGCCACCATGAAACCCGAATGGGACACGCAGGAGAGCATCTACAAGTCGCTTTTGGAAGAGTTGGTGCAGGCACGCGACCTGCTTCATTCCGATTCCATCACCACCGCCAGTGGCAACGATTACTACAAGTTGCCTTACGATGTGCTTTTGAATAACGACTATGTCCTTTGGGCCGAGTTTGCCAATTCGCTCATCCTGCGCCATGCCTTGCGTATGTATGACAAGGATCCCAATTATGCCACACCTTTATTGGTTGAGGCTTACAACTTCATCTATACAAAAATGAGTGCTTCGGGAGGCGTGTCTTTGGGAGGCGGCATTTGCTTGTGGCCCAGTGTGTTGGGCACCAATTGGGATGTCAACTGGTCGTTCCGCGAGCACAAGCACCTTCGCATGGGCGAAACCATTTGGAGTTGCCTCTCCTCGACCGACGACATGGACGGCAGCGGCATCTTCGACTACCGCGCCTTCCTCTTCTTCGACACGAGCCACAAGAACGACAGTTTCCCCGACGGCGCATGGCGACCCTATCCGCAGATTCGCACCCTCGAAACACCCACCGAGGGCGGTTCGCCTTACGCCCAAAGCCGCGATGGCAGCTACACCTTCAAAGGCCCATCGTGCCTCTTCTCGCCCTTCAATTATTACCTGACCCGCGACGAGCGCTATGTGCCGCAAATCCTCGTCACCTACGCCGACGTGCTCTTCATGAAGGCCGAAATCGAGGTGAGGAACATCGGCGGCATCACGCCTTTGCTCAATGCCGACGAATCTATCCGCTCGGGCGTCTATCAGTCGTTCCTCTTCTGGACTCACATTCCGGGCCAAACCAACCGCTGGACCTTCTTCTATCCGCAATACACTAATTATATTGGTAATCTGGATATTTGGGCATGGAGCAACAACATGGCTGCCAATGTGATGAACTATGCCGTGTGGATGAATCCCGAATACGATGGCAGCACCGAGTTCTACCTGAAGATGATTTATGAGCAGCGTTGGCTCAACCTGTTCCGCCAGCCGTGGGAGGCTTGGGCTTTGGCACGCCGCACCCATGCGACACCTACCACCACCGACCACGCCAAACTGACTTCAATGCGCATGGAATATCCGCAGAAGGAAATTGAATACAATTATGAGAACTACACCAAACAAGTTGCCCGTATGTCGCACGGCGACACAAGGCAGACCAAGGTGTGGTGGATGGATTTTTGAAAGTTCAGAGTTTAGAGATTAGAGTTTAGAGATAAATAGTTATTAAATTTTAATATTATGAAAAAGACATTATTTTTCTTTATGATGATGCTAATGAGCATCGGGCTGATGGCCCAAGTTGAAAAGACCTTCGACTTCAACAATTATGCTGAAGGCCAAATCCTTAACGGCCAGGACGGCTGGTATGTCCGTGTACACAGTGCGGGCAATGGCAGCATGGGTCCCATGTATACGGATTACCTCGGCCATTTCTGGGGCACCACTCCTGAAACGCCCACGGCTGATGAAACTTTGGGTGTGTTTTCACACTCTTCCGGCACCAGTTTTGGCGACATTGCCACCCACGACATCACCCAATACGGCTTCGATTTCTCCAATGGTGGAGTCATCGAAATCGAATGTGACCAGTTGCGCGAATGGTGGGGCACCTTGTTCGGCATCGGTTATGACGGCAATGGCGATGGCTCTGTTCTGCCACCAATCAAGGCGGCTCCCAATCACGCCCTTTACGAACCCATCGTTCCCGATCCCAACAGCACCTCCCCTGATGGCGGTATTTACATGCTCCTCACAGGAAGCGACACCGATCCTCTCTTCATCAAAGGCGTGGTGTTGCCCGACAACAATCCGGCCTGCAATTTTCCTGTTCCAGTACCAGAAAAGGAATGGGTTCGTTGGAAGATTTCCATCGACCTTGATGCCAACAACGGAGCCGGTGCTGTCACCCTTTATGGTATGTATGAAAACGTGCCAAACGGCGAGTGGGAAGCTGTGCCAGAATGTCAAGGCGTCACTATTGGTTTGACCCCGGGTAGCGGCGACAAGTTCGACCCAGCCACATGGCATCATATCTTCATGCTCAACAGCGGCTGGTGTGGTTTCGACAACTTCACCGTGCGCCATTTCCCCGGTGGCTTGACGGCCCAGTTCATTGACTTTGCCGAAATCCCTGACCAGTTGGTCTATAATGAGCCTATCATCTTGCAAGCCAGTGCCTCTTCTGGACTTCCTGTGGCCTTTGAGGTTGCCCAAGGCCCTGCCACCATTGAGGGCAACATCCTGACTCTCACTGGTGAGGAAGGCACTGTGAAAGTGAAAGCCATTCAGGAAGGTGACGGCACGCAATGGCAGCCCGCTCCCACGGTGACGCGCACCTTCTATGTGGTTGACCCTGAGAATTATGCTCCCGAAATCACTATCCGCCGTCCATACGAAGGCACTAAGGTCTTTATGCCCAACTTCGAGAACCCCGTGATGGTGGTGCTGAGTGCCTATATCGACCATGCCAATGCCATCAAGTTTGAACAAGTGAAATGTTCCGTCGACGGACAAGAACTGTACTTGAAGACCGACTATCCCGACAACCCCGACAACGGCTATTGGTACACCACTTGGACTCCTTCAGGCGTTGGCACCTACAACATGACGGTTTCGATCACCCAAACTGGTGGCAAGGTCACGACGGCCTCCAACACTTTTGAAGTGACCACCGACTATGACGACATGGTAGTTTCAGCCCTCAATGGCGAAGTGGTAGCCACCACTCAGGACTTCACGGCCTACGGCGAATTCCCCTTCCCGACCCATGTCAACGCCTTCAATGGCATCAACTTGCATTATCTTCACAATTGCGTGAATGGCGATTGCAACACCTACGACCACATTAGTTACGTCCGTGTGAAGAACTACCGTGGCGAATGGGTGGAACTTTGCCGCTATATCACCCCGTTTGGTGTGGAATGTGTGGACGACCTCGATGTGACCGACTTCACCTCTGTATTGCAAGGACTTGTTGAATTTGAATATTATAGCGAGCAATATGCAACGGGTCAGGGCTACAATCCCACCGCCATTTTCGAGTACACCAAAGGCACACCAGAGTATCCTTACGTCGATTTGCGGGAACTGTGGTATGGCAACTATTCCTTCGGAGATTACGAAAACCTTTGCCCTGTACCGACGCGCAATGTTGAGTTTGACCCCTGTGTTGAGAAGGCCAAACTGCAAATCACGACTTCTGGCCACAACTGGAGCGACACACAAAACGGTGCCTACAACACGGGCAATGCCGCCGAGTTCTACGAAGCCACGCACAACGTCAAGATTAACGGTACCACGACTTACACGCAACACTTGTGGCGCAATTGCACGCCCAATCCCGCTGGTTGCCAGCCCCAAAACGGCACTTGGACCTACGCCCGTGCTGGTTGGTGCCCGGGCAGCATGGCTATGGTGTGGGACTACAGCCTCGACGACTATCTCGCTAATGGCCACGCCGACCTGCTTTATGAGTTCGACCCGACCTACGTCGACCAATGCCACCCCAACTATCCCGACTGCGTGAGCGGTCAGAACAGTTGTCCGAACTGCGACAATTCAAGCAACCCGATTTTGAGGGTTTCGGGCAAGGTGGTGACCTACAGCCACAACACCGACATCCTGACGGAAGTTCCTGAACAGCCCAATGTGGATGAGGAACCCTTCCAAGTGAGCATCACCCCCAACCCCGCGAGAGGCCAAATGACCATCAAGACCGATTACGAAAAGGGTAGAGTTAGTGTCGTCATAATCAACTCACAAGGTGTCAAGGTGAAAGGCTTCAGCGTTGACGGTCAGCGCACCATCGACGTGAGCGACCTGCCTTCTGGCCTCTACTTTGTCCACATCATTGGTGGCAAGGTGGTGACGCGGAAGGTGATGATTCAGAATTAATTAATTTGTATCTTCGCTGATGGAAATCGAAGCAAAATGAGGAAAAGATTCAACATCACGGGCAGTTGCAACCCCGAGAGGCACTATATGGTCGATACGGAAAAGCGTTTCAAAGCCGTAGAAGGGTTGATAGATGGTGGAGCATACTTCACCATCAACCGTGCCCGGCAGTTCGGGAAGACAACGATGCTGCAAATGATTCGTCGCAGGCTCTCTGACAAGTATTTGATTATCAAGACGAGTTTTGAGGGGCTGGGAGATGAGTCGTTTAAGAGTATTCCTGAATTCGTCAATACTTTTTGTAGCCTTATGACCAATTTTCTGCAAAACATTGGTGAGGAGCAAAATGTTTGGAAGTTTTTTGACCACAAAGACCTGACTTCATTTGAGGAATTGTCTAAAGTGATCACTTGCTTTTGTGAATCAAGCCCCAAACCGGTAGTGTTGTTGATTGACGAGGTGGATAAAAGTAGCGATAACCAGATGTTCCTGAATTTTATAGGGATGCTCAGAAACAAATACCTTGAACGTAACGAAGGCTTGGGCAACACTTTCCATAGTGTTGTCCTTGCCGGCGTTTACGACATCAAGAACCTCAAACTGAAACTTCGTCCCGACGCGGAAAAGAAATACAACTCGCCGTGGAACATTGCCGCTGACTTCAACGTTGACATGACCTTCCATCCCGAGGAAATCGCGCAGATGCTCAACGACTACGAGAACGATGTGCATACGGGTATGGACATCAAGGCCATCAGCGAGGAGATTTACAAATACACGACGGGCTATCCTTTCTTGGTGAGTTATATTTGCAAGAAGATTGACGAGGAATTCGACCAAGAATGGACCTCGGAAAGCATAGTGAAGGCTGTCAAGGTGCTGGTGCAAGGCAACAGCACCTTGATGGACGACCTTTCAAAAAACCTTGAGAACAATCCTGAGTTTCGGGAGTTTATGTATTCCGTTTCGGTCAATAGCGTGTCCTATTCGTTCTCCTTGTTGAACCCAATGGTGAACATGGGCAACATGTTTTCCTATATTCGGGACAAGAACGGGCGCGTCGTGATCCACAACCTGATTTTTGAGGAAGCCTTGTTCCTCTATTTCACGTTGGATTACACGATTAAGAACAATGCGAAACTCTCGCCTTTCCAATTGAACTATGTGCGCAACGGCAAACTCAACATGGAGCATGTGGTCACGCGGTTCGCCGACTTGATGCACCAAGAGTATCGGAAAAACGATGAGGAATTCTTGGAACGGCAGGGCAGATTGGTTTTCTTGTCGTTCCTGAAGCCCATCATCAATGGCATCGGCTTCTATTACGTCGAGCCGCAAACCCGCGACAACCGCCGCATGGACTTGGTGGTGACCTACGACAAGCAAGAATTTATCGTTGAGTTGAAGATTTGGCACGGCGACAAGTATGAGGAACTTGGCCGTGACCAGCTTTCCGAGTACCTCGCCATTCGTGGTATGGACGAAGGCTATTTGGTTACTTTCGACTTCTCGAAAAACAAGCAAGACACAGAGCCACAATGGATTGAATGGAACGGTAAGCGGATTTTTGAGGTGGTGGTGTAGAAAATTGTTAAAACTAAAAGTTGCTCATCTTTAACGGAACAAAGGCATCACAACACTTGCGGGGGTATGCCATCAACCAGCGTGTAGCGAGGTTGGAAGAAAAGGTTGCCGAGCACGACAAACAGATAGATTTCTTTGTCAGGACTGACGACAAGGTTTATCATCTTGGCGCTTCTCTGAAAGACTTGGGCAAGAAATTGTTCGCCTTCTCCAAAATGGAAACGCCAAAAGAACGGATATTGCCATAATTAAGATTCAATATCTATCTCAACTTCGGCAAGACCAACTATTTATGGTTTACTCCTGTGACCTGTTGAAGACAGATTCAAAAACAGCCGAATATTGAAACAAATCAGCACAGTTTTGGTGCTGTGGCCTTGCTTTTTTTCAGAATTGACTTTCAATCCAAATAAATGTCGTACTTTTGCCCTTATTTCTATAAAGTTGCGCATTATGAACAAAAAAAAGAGATTCCTGACACTTGTAATTATACTTTTGGTGCTCTCCATCCCGCTTTATGCCGTTGTGAGCGGGCAATCTTTGACGAACATCCTCAAAGATCTTTGGACTGAAATGCAATTGGGATATGTCCAACGTTCAGAGGCGCAAGAGCGTTTCGTCGACGATTACGAACGCCAGCATCAAAACCTGATGGACATCATCACGAAGTCAAACGAGCTTTCCATACTGCTCTATACGCAAGAGCAGAACATGACTTTTGACTTGGCTTATGCCTTGAAAAAAGTGACTTCTGAATACAACAATTTCAGCAAGGACATCAAGCCTTACGAACGTTTTGTACATAGTCTAAACATCGAAATCGACCGCTATGCCCGTCTTATCGAGGCTCTACGCCGGCTTCCTCCAATGATGAAGGAAATCGAGATTGAGATTCTGCCAGACAGCCTTTTGTACCACAACGATTCCCTCGACCTCTATTTCTCCAACACAACTTCCGCCTTGGAAAAAGAAGTCATCCGAATTGCTGTCAGGGACACGCTCTCGTCGCCCATTATCTTGGATGCGGAAGGAGAAATCTACCGAGACTCTTGTATAAGGTATGCCTCCGATCTTTTGAAATTGTATGCTGACAACCGAGCTATGGTGAAGGCGGACAGCTCGCATTATCAGGAAGCCTATTTGCGTATGAGGGAGACCTATGACTATGCCCAATCCCAATACCAAGAACTTGAAGATTACGTCTTTATAGATGGGCAGACCCCGTTTTTGGACATTTTGTCTAATCCCATGTACTATTGGAACAATGTCATGGTAGATTTGCGCGGGCAATATGATTTCAACGAGATTAACAACGACGATACCCAGCCTGCCGATACTACTGCTGTCAGCTCGGAAGTTTCGTCAGAAACAGAAGAAGACAGTAATTTCTGGGGTGGCCTTTCCAGCAAGGGTGTCAATTCTCTTTTGGTGATCATCCTTTGCATCCAACTGGCCGCATTGATTATCGCCTGGATTCTTACCTCACTGATTGTTTGGCTGCTTTCCCGAATTTTCAAGCGGAGACGTTTTATTCCCAAGAAACAGTTGCCGTTGTTCTCGGTATTTGTCGGCACCATTGTATATTTCCTTGTGGTAGGTTTCGCCTGGCATGGTGAAGAGTATGTAGAGTTGAGCGTCAGGCATGTCAACACCTTCCTTTGGCTGCTCATTGCCATCACCGGCTCCCTGCTGTTGCGTGTGAAACCTGACCAAATCCGGAATGGCTTCAGGCTTTATATACCAACCTTCATCATAGCGATAGTCATCATCGCTTGCCGTGTCACCTTCGTTCCTGACAGGCTGATGAATTTCATGTTTCCGCCTATCCTGCTCCTAATCGTTCTCAGACAGATGTTCTTCTGTATCAGGGAAAGCGGGAAAGCCACGCCTATTGACAGCATCTTGGGCTGGATTTCGCTGGCCATCTACGTCATCGCTTTTGTGTTCGCTTTCTTGGGCTTTACCTTTGTAGCTTTGCTTATCCTCATCTGGTGGTATTTCCAACTGGCTGCCTTGCTCACCATCGTCTGTATTGCCGACTTGATGAGCCGTTACAAGAAGCGGAAACTGAACAAGCGCATGGATGCCATGCGTGAGCGCATTACATACGTTTCGGGCAATGACCGCGAGTCGCTGCTGTTTGGTGTCACTTGGTTTTATGACTTTATCAGGCAGGTGGTTATCCCCGCAATGTTGCTGCTCTCCCTGCCCATTTGCGTGCGCATGTCCTTGAATGTCTTTGACTTTAACGATTTGTATGTTAAGATATTCAATAACCCCTTCGTCCAATTGACGGATAAGAATGGGTTTGAAACGCTTCGTATCTCTGGTCGGAGCATCATCAGCCTTTTGATTCTGTTTTTCGCCCTGCGTTATTTCAACCGGGCCATTCACGCCATTTATCAGTATCTCCGCTACTCCATCTTCATGCGCAAGCACAACCGCACCGCCATTCGCGACAATGAAATCAACCTCTCTTTGGGCAACAGCATCCTCAGCGTTCTGATTTGGATGGCCTACATCATCGTCGTCGTTGCCGTATGGAAGATTCCTATGGGTTCGCTGAGTTTAGTTGCCGGTGGTCTGTCGGCAGGTATCGGTCTCGCCCTCAAAGACATCCTCAACAATTTCATCTATGGTATCCAGTTGATGGGCGGTCGTTTGCGTGTAGGCGACTGGATTGAATGTGACGGTGTGCGCGGACGTGTAGTCGCCATCAACTATCAATTTGTGCAAATTGAGACCCTCGACGGCACCGAAATGTCGTTCCTCAACGCCTCGCTCTTCGGAAAGAACTTCAACAACCTCACCCGCAACAATTCCTACGAATTCACGAAGATTATCGTCGGAGTAGCCTACGGAACCGATGTCAAGAGGGTGCGCGAGGTGCTGTTGGAAGCCATGACGCAAATGCGCACCAAGGACAAATATGGCCGCGACATTGTGGACCCGAAGTACGGCATCAAAGTGGTGGTGAGCGACATGAGCGACAGCTCCGTTGACATTGCCGTGAAGCAGTATGTGTTGGTTGCCGAACGCATCGGCTATGTTGACCGCTCGAAGGAGGTGATTTACGAGGCACTCAATGAAGCGAATATCTCTATACCGTTCCCTCAGTGCGATGTGCATTTGATTCACGATGACAACAAAGAGGACAATAAAATAGAAGCATAAACGACCATGAAAAGATTACACAGTTTACTCACCTGTTTGGTTTTTCTAATAGGTTGTCTGCCTTTGCGGGCGCAATGGTCTGGTGGTTTGGATATAGCCGGCGGTCTCGGAGGAATGGAAGGCAGCGTCGTCAATGACGATGCCCCCATGTTTCACGGACTTTTGGATGGCGCTTTCCGCCTGAACTACAATTCAGACAAATTCTGTTGGTCAGCCAAAGTATATGGTAGTTGGGAACCCAATACCACCGACAATGCCCGTCTACAATACAAGGACGAGCAGGTAAGTATCGTCTACAAAGCCGCCACTACCAAGCCTCTCACTACTGGTTTGAAATCAGATTTTCTTTGGACTCCCTCACCCAACAGAAAGATTTCACTATGGGTTATGTATCAGTACACCAACGACCGAGCCCGCAACCACACCTTGAATTTTGACGGTGATGTTGAAGAGTTGGAAAAATTTTCTTACTACTATGAACTTCCTGTCATGGACGGGCAGAAATTGGGAACGGGACTCCAGACCTATAGGAGTTTCAATTCAGGACGCAACATTTTGCAGGGTTCCCTTGCTTTCCAAACCATGCACAGCGATAAAGTCAACACTTGGACTGTGTTCAAAGCAGGAGAAGAGGTAGAAGGAGGAACGGTTTTTGATATTGACGATGTCCAAGGCCATGTTTGGAGATACCGCATTACCCCTAATAGCACGGATTTTGACTTCGACGGAGACATTCACCTGCAAAACACCCTCATTGACGGAGAAGCCCAACTGAAATTCACCCCTGGCATCCGTCTTTCAACAAGACATTCTTTGGACCACAACAGCGGTGCCACCCAAATCATTACACCCGAAGAAGGGGACGATGAAATCTGGGTGGATTCCGCAATCTTGCGGGAAAGTTTCAATTTCTTGAGCTTCAAGGGAGAACCTTTTCTGGCTCTTGACTTCAGTTGGAGAAACCTCGAAGCCCATGCCGATTATGCCTGTCAGGTGTACGGCCGCCGCTTGAATGACGACGCCCACTATCAGCCGTTGAAAATCAAAGGTTTTTACCCTGTGGGAAAAGCCAACCTGAAGTGGAATATTACTCCCAGACATTCGCTCAACTTGACCAACCTGATGAGCGTCACCCATCCGGATTACATCAAAGTTTGTTGGTATGACAGGACTGCCGGCTATTTGGACCAACTGTATCGGGGAAACGAGCAGCTTTTATCGCCACAAACACGACGTTATGCGCTTGAGTATGAATTCAAGACGAAACATTTTGTCACGCAAACGGCCGTTTCCTATACCCGCGTGGTCGATGAAATAGACCAAACTTGGACGAATGAAGAAATCGGTGGCCGTGAATATAAGGTGTTCAAATGGCTCAATTCGGCAGACAGCCGTACCGTTGGAGTCTCGGAAAAACTGGGTTGGCATGGAGAAATCATCACAGCCAATTTAGGCGTATCTTTTAACCAGTCGCGCCGCAAAGCCAAGAGCGACGGCGCCATCAAAGACTCATATTTTTGGCTGCTTATGGGCGATATATCTGCCAACTTGGGTAAGGGTTGGAGCATCGGATCCGACGCACATTACCAAAGTCAGGTAGCCACTTTCTTCACCATATTCAAAGAATACTGTGAACTCAATGTTCATGTCAAAAAAGACTTCAAACGATTCTCTTTGTACCTTGAAGGCCGCGACCTCCTGGACCAGGAGCGGGAGACAACTTTCGAGTCGGAAGAGACGCAGGAGTTTTGGATTGAAGAAATCCGAGGCAATCGGCGCATCATCGTTTTGGGTGCCAGTTGGAATTTCTGAAAACATATCTAAAAATTCCCTAATTTTGCAGCACGAAAAACAAAAGCATATCAAATATGAAAGTAGCAACATTATTAGGCGAGCGTTTCAAGAAGGCACCAGCCGACTGCGTGTTTGACAGTCAGGCACTTATGGTGCGCGGTGGATATATCAAGTCGGTGGGAACAGGTTTGTTTTCCTTCTTTATGCCGGCCAAACGCATCGCGAAGAAAATAGAAAATATCATCCGCGAGGAGATGGATCGCATCGATGGTCAGGAAGTTATGTTCCCTGTCGTTATGCCGGGTGCGCTGTGGCAAGAGTCGGGGCGCTTCAACAGCATCGGCTCGGAATTGCTTCGCTTCAAGGACCGCAATGGTATCGACATGGTGTTGGGCATGACTCATGAGGAAGCTGCCGTGCAATTAGCCCGCGACGCCGCGAAGAGCTACACGCAGTATCCTTTCATGATTTACCAAATCCAGACCAAGTTCCGCGACGAACCCCGCTCGCGTGGCGGCTTGATTCGTACCCGCGAGTTCACGATGAAGGATGCCTACAGTTTCCATACCTCTCAGGAGGATTTGGAACAATACTACGCCAAGGCTTACCACGCCTACGACCGCATCTTTGCCCGCTGCGGCGTGCCGCAAGTGGTGGCCGTCAAGTCCGACTCGGGCATGATGGGTGGCCGCGTGTCGCATGAGTTCATGCTGCTCACCGACATCGGCGAGGACACCATCGTCATTTGTCCCGAATGTGGCTACCGTTCCAACAGCGAAGCCGCCGACTGCATCGTCCACAACGAGGAATACCCAGTTGAGCCTTTGGAGGAGGTTTATACTCCCGATCAAAAGACCATTGAGGACGTTTGCAACTATCTCCATGCTTCGCCCTTGCAATCTTGCAAAGCCGTTCTGTATCAGCGTAATATGGACGACAGCCTTGTTATCGTCTTCTTGCGCGGCGACCTTGAAGTAAACGAAACCAAGCTCCGCAACCTGCTTGGTGCCGAAGTTCATGCCGCCACCGTCACGCCTGAAATGGGAATTTGCGCTGGCTTCATCGGGCCGAAGGGTTTGCCGGAAGGTATCACCGTGGTCTACGACGAGTCGCTGAAGACATTGAACTCGTTTGTGGCGGGAGCCAACAAAGTGAATTATCACTACAAAGGTATGAACATGGCCCGCGACCTCGGCGAGGTGAAGTACGACAGCGTGGCAAAGGCCACAGCCGGAGGCATTTGCCCCGTGTGTGGCAAGCATAGCATCACCATCAGCCGTGGCATTGAGGTGGGCAACATCTTCCAACTCGGCACGAAATATACCGAGTCGATGAACATGCAGTACCTTGACAGCGACAACACGCTGAAATACCCCATCATGGGCTGCTACGGCATCGGCGTGGGTCGTTTGATTGCCTCGGTTTGCGAGGTGAGCCACGACGACTATGGCCCGATTTGGCCTATCACCATCGCCCCTTGGCAGGTGCAGGTGTGCGCCTTGCGCGTGGCCGACGAGAACGTGCGCCGCGTGGCCGATAAGGTTTATGAAGACCTGAAAAAGGCTGGTGTTGAAGTCCTTTACGACGACCGCAACATCAGCGCGGGCGTGATGTTCTCCGATGCAGACCTTCTTGGTGTGCCGCTGCGCATCGTGGTCAGCCCGAAGACCTTGGAGCGCAACGCCATCGAGTTTGCCGCCCGCGACAAGTCCTTCAAAGCCGACTTGAATCCTGACAATTGCGTCAACGATGTGAAGGCCAAGATTAATGAAATGATTGCGGCATTGACGCCTGAAGATTAAATTTTGTAAAGTCGTGCCGTGGCGCGTCTTTACAGTATTGACAAAAAAATCCGACAGATTACTCTGCCGGATTTTTTTCTACCTCGAGGACTTCAACATGTTTGTTTCGTTGGAACCACTCCGTGATGTCCTTAACACGCCCGTCGGCGAGGCGTTTCATCATGCGCTGGTTGGTGGTGGCACTATCCAAGGCACCCAACTCGGCCATGTATCGCCCTAATTTGATGTAGTCGAAATGGTCAGTCGGGACATTCTGAGGCAGGTCGTTCTTGCCTGAATACCAAGCCGTTTTCAGGTTGGAATGGCTGTCCTTGATTTTGCGGGCGAGTTCGGAAACAGAATCCGGCTCGTTGTCGCCACCCATGAAACACACGCAGGTGATGCCCGACTCATAATGCGACACCAAACGATTCAACTCATTAAAATCCAAGTCCTTGCCGATATTATCCCACAAATATTTGCTGTGGCAACCCGGACATTGGTTCGGACAGTTGGAAATGTTGATGGCAAGTGTCACTTCATCAGGAACTTCCTGAAAGACGATATCAAAATTAGCGTATTTTAGCATCTTTCCATCTCCATTTTTCCATAGTGACGGCGGGCGGCTTCTTGCTGGCGCGGCTCGCTGAAATTGCTGACGCGCTTCAAGTAACCGATGATGCGGGTCAGGTAGTCGATGTTGTGGCTGTGGCACTCGGGGCACTCCTTCAGATAGCGCTTGTCGATGTGGCCGCAATCGTTGCAAATGGTGTTGGGCACGTTGAAAGTGAAATAGTTGCAACCTTCGCGGGCGGCCACGCGCAGCAATTGGCGGTATTGTTCCTTGCTCAAATGTTCCTCAAGGTTGCAATGCAAGGCCGAGCCACCAGTGAGGTGCTTGATATATTTTTCGCCGTGCAAGCGGAACTTGTCCAAAACATTGGTGTTCGGGTCTTCCACGATGTAGAAATAGCTGTTGTAGCAGTCGCGGTGTACCTCATAGCCGTCTTCCCTGTCCCACTTGGAGTGCTTCACGCCCACATTCTCGGCGGGAATCATCTCGCAATTGAACATCAGGCCGTCCGCCTTGGAATAATATTTCTTGTTGTATTTCTCAATGAGGCCAAGCACGTCTTGCACAAAAGCCTCATATTCAGGATTGTCCGAAATCTTGATTTTCAGGAACTCGGCTGCCTCCACAAGGCCGTTCACACCGATGGTGAGGTATTGTCGGCCCAAGTTGATGTAGCCCGCATCGAAGAGTGGCAACATGCCTTTCTTCTGCAATTCCTTCAGGTTTTCGTTGTAGCATATTTGCACCTTGTGGCAAAGGTCGACGATTTCCTCAAGGAAAGTGAGGTAGTGCATGTTGTTGCGAGCGGCATACTGGATGCAGCGGTTCAGGTTGATGGTGAGCACGCTCTTTGAACCCGTCGAAACGCCACCGGCACCAAGGGTGTAACTGAAACCGTTGTCCTGAATCTCGTTGCGCAGGCGGCAGCACGATGAAAGCGAGTCGGCGTTGTCGCTCAAATAGGTGAAGAACGAATGGCCTTCAGCATACATTTCGGCGGTGAAGTCGGCCCACTCTTGGTCGATGACGTCGCCGTCTTTTGAAAGGAGAGCCATTGTTTCCACGGGGAAGGTCAGCACGCTCTTGAGGCGCTCGGCGTTGAACCACTTCATGAAGCGTTTTTGAAGCCAACTTAGTGATTCCCAATCGGGTTGTGTGCCATCGGGGAAGTAGAAATTGCCGAACAACGACTCGAAATAATAGCGGTCATAATATGCAATGTTCCAAAATACTGATTGATAGTTTCTTGCACCGGCGGGTTGATTCAAGGAATACACAATCTGCTGGAAACAGTCGGTGATAACCTTATCGATGGTGCGAGGTTTCAGCGAGTGGTCGACCACCTCATTGGCACGTTTGTAATAGTCTGTGCCATAGTCCTTTCCGATGAAATAGTTCATATACATCAGGAACTCGGGCGTGGCGCAGGCACCGGAAAGTTGCGACGACACCATGAACACCATATTAATAAAGCCGCCGCAGAACGAGCGCAGTTTGGTGGGTGCAGTGCTGTTGCCGCCAATGCTGCTCGTGCCTTCGTTCAGCCACGGGTACATGGTGATGGAAGCACAATAGTTGGCCAACGAAGTTTCATCGTTCTTGTAAATGAAGTGGTTGTTGAGTAGGTAGAGGTAACGGTCGGAAAGTTCCTTGCCATACATCGACTTGATGCGGTCGGTCAGCAGGCGGCGGTTGATGCGGATGAAGCTCGACTTGGGCAATTCGCCGATGAGTGTGGCGATATTTTTTTGCTCCACGTTGGCGTTGGCGTCATACTTCGAGCCTGTGGCAGGATTCGAGGCGTTGACGTAGTTGCTCAAAAAGTCGATTTTCTCGCGAATTTCGCGGTCCTCGCTGTGCTTTTGGCGATACAGGATGTAGTTTTTCGCCACCGTGTAATATTGTTCGGCCATCAATGCGGTTTCCACTTGGTTTTGGATTTCCTCCACGCTGATGCCGTTGGTCACACGGACGCGGCTCAGGATGGCGTTCAAGTCCTCGTCGGTGGCATAGCATCCCGAGGCCAAAAAGGCCTTGCTGATGGCGATTTTTATCTTGTCTAAGGAGAAGGCTTCCTGTTTGCCGTCTCTTTTGGTGATATACAGTCCTCCGTTGCTCATAAAGAAGTGCTTGTTTTCTAAAGTTATTGATTATCACAAGGTTAAAATGAAATCCATTGAAAATCCTTGCTTTGCAAAGGTATATTATTTTGCGCTCATAAGGCAAATTAATTATTGTTTTTTTTCTCAACATAATTATCAACAGCCTAATTTTTTGATTTGGTTGGACTTGCGATTTGTCCGCCGATTTTTGTATTTTTGCACCCATATTAATAAGGAATACTATGGCAAAAAAGAAGAAAATCGAGAATAAGCTGAGCACTTTCACGAGTGTGATTTTGGGCATTTTCGCAGACCAGCCTTTTCGCCCGAAAAACTACAAGCAAGTCTGCAAAATCATGGGTATCAAAGACTTGGCGGGAAAAGATGTGGTGTATAAATTGCTTATCGACCTGAAAGACAAAGGTTTGCTGCAAGAAGAAAGGCCTTACAGCTATGTGATGAGCAAGGCGGGCATGGCGCAGTTTGGGCCTAAGACGAAATATGTGGAAGGAACGGTCGAGATGAAATCGACGGGCAAGGCATACGTCATCCGCGACGACGAAGACGGTGAGGACATTTTCATCGCCGCCAACAACACTTACAAGGCGTTGCATGGCGACCGTGTGCGCGTGGCGATGTTCCCGAAGCGCAACAACAGCAAGCCCGAAGGCGAAATCGTGGAGGTGTTGGAACGCCGCCACACCGATTTCGTGGGCCTGCTGAGCATTTCGCACGGCTATGTCTATGTCCGCCCCGATGTGGACTGGATGCCAGTCGACATTTTCATCCCGCGCGGCGACCTCCACGGCGCGAAAGATGGCCAAAAAGTCATTGCTCATTTGGTGGATTGGCCCGACGGCTCGGGCAATCCTTTCGGCGAAATCACACGTGTGCTGGGCAAGCCCGGCGAGAACGATGTGGAAATGGAAAGCATCTTGGCCGCCCATGAATACCCAATAGAATTTCCGAAAGAGGTTGAAAAAGAGGCAAGTAAGATTCCTTCCAAAATCAGTAGGGATGAAATCAAACGGCGTCGCGACTTCCGAAAGGTGTTTACCATCACCATCGACCCCGCCGACGCGAAAGACTTCGACGATGCCATCAGTTTGCAGAAACTGCCCAACGGCCATTGGGAGGTGGGTGTGCATATCGCCGACGTGTCGCATTACGTCCAGCCCGGCTCGGCCATCGACAAGGAAGCCTTGGACCGAGGCACTTCTGTCTACCTCGTCGACCGCACCATCCCCATGTTGCCCGAAAAGCTGTGCAACAATGTGTGTTCGCTCCGTCCTGATGAGGAAAAACTGACCTTCAGCGTGGTCTTCGAGATGGACGACGAGGCCAAGATATACGACCGCTGGATTGGCAAGACCATCATCAAGTCGTGCCGCAGATACACATACGAGGAAGTGCAGACCATGATTGAAGGCGGCGAAGGCGACTACAAGAACGAAATCCTGACGTTCCACAATCTGGCCACCAAACTGCGCGAACAACGCATGGCCTTGGGCAGCATCAACTTCCATTCCGAGGAGGTGAAGTTCGTTTTGGACGAGAACAAGAAACCCATCGATACCTATGTCCGCGTGCAAAACGAAAGCCACGAATTGATTGAGGACTTCATGCTGTTGGCCAACCGTACCGTGGCCGAAACCTTCGGCAAGCCCGAAAGCAAATGGCACAACAATACCTTCGTCTACCGTATCCACGATGAGCCTAATCCTGAGAAAATCAACAAGTTCATGCTGCTGATTTCGCGCTTGGGTTACACCATGGACCTCAGCAGCCGCTCCTCTTTGGTGCGTTCCTACAACAAACTGTTTGAGGATGTGGAGGGCAAGGGCGAGAAGAACCTCATCGAGACGGTTGCCGTCCGCACGATGGCCAAGGCAAAATACAGTACCGACAACATCGGGCACTATGGTTTGGCTTTCGACTATTACACCCATTTCACTTCGCCCATCCGCCGCTATCCCGACTTGATGGTGCATCGCCTGATTGAAAGGTATCTCATTGAGGGCCAAGGCTCTGCCGACAAGAAGGCTTACGAGGAAATGTGTGAACACTCCAGCGAAATGGAGAAACAGGCCGAGGAAATGGAACGCCAGTCCATCAAGTACAAGCAGGCCGAATACCTGCAAGACAAGATCGGGCAAGTGTTTGAGGGCTTGGTTTCGGGCGTGAGCAAATGGGGCTTGTTTGTCGAGCTGAAAGGCAACAAATGTGAGGGCTTGGTGCGCTATGAGGACCTTCCCGGCGACTATTATTACTTGGATGACGACAACTTCCGCGTCATCGGGCAAGAGACGGGGCGTATCATCCAATTGGGCGACGAAGTGCGCGTCCGCGTGAAGGCCGTCGACCTCTTCAAGCACAAGATGGACTTTGAAATGTTGGCCGACATGCCGGCTTCTTTGAAGAAGTCGAAACAGAAAAAACGCTTGTATTGACAAAAATATGTACTTTTGCGGCAAATTAAATTATCACAGATATGAAAAGGAAAAAAGTTTTTTTGATGATGGCTTTGATGGCCGTGACAGTAACGGGTTTTCTCGGTTGTTCGAAGAACTACATCATTCGTGTTTCAACCCAAAACCTTTGGTTCGGCCTTGAGGCTGAAACGCAGACGTTGGAAATCACTGCCAACTGCGAGTGGACGATAACCCGCAATGACAATGCCGATTGGTACACTATTTCCCAGATGAGCGGTAAAAAGGACGGTGTCATTTCGGTGACGGTCGAAGCCCTTGAAGACGGCGACTATCGTGGCTCGACTTTCGTCATTTCTTCGCCCGGAGGACACGTGCGCCGTACCATTTTCGTTTCGCAGAACAAACTTGATTTCGATGGCATGGTTAATAAGGTGTTCGGTGTGATGGAATTGGAACATTGGAACACCGACTTTTTTGACCAGATGATTGAGGATTCTTACAAACATGCGATTTATGACCCATACGACACCACAACGGGCTACCACATGTTTTTCCTCGAAAACGGCCACGGCATCCAGCGCGACCATCATGATGATACGGTGGTGTATTACAGTTTCACTTACGAGTACAATCCCATCGACCAGATTCTCCACATTGATTTTGTGACAGTTCCAGGTGCTCCCGAAAGCTATTCACCTAACGTGCTGACAGCCAGCGACTCATTGTATCGGTTCATGCACGAGTACAAGCCCAATTTCTTTGAGCGTGTCGACATGCGCAAGGTAGGCACCTACATTCCTGAAGAGATAACCCGCATGAGAAGCGTGGCCACCAAACGCAAGGGAGGAGAGGGCATCTTTCGGTTTTAACCTTTTTTAGTCAGGTTTGCTATGAACAGAAATAGACTTGTTTTTGCTTTAATGGCCTTGATGCTGATTTGTCTTTCAGGCTGCGTCGAGGATTACAGCATTTTGGTATCCACACAAGACCTCCGTTTTGGCTTGGAAGCCGAAAGCCAGACAATGATTGTCAACGCCAACTGCAAATGGGAGGTGATTAAAAACGATGATGCTGATTGGTATACTGTTTCGCCCATGTCGGGCAGGGCAAAAGACAGCGTTGTTACCATCACCGTTGAGGATTACAGCGGCGGCGATTTCCGAGGCTCGTCATTTGTCATCAGTTCGCCGGGTGGACATATCCGCCGCACGGTCTTCGTCAGCCAAAACAAACTCGATTTCGATGGCATGATTAATAAGGTGTTCGGTTTGACCAAACTTGAGCATTGGAATACGGATTTTTTTGGCCAAATCGTTGAAGATTCATACGAGACTTGGGAATTTGACCCTTACGACACTACCCGAGGCCAACTGATGTATTTCTTTGAGCATGGTCAGGGCGTTCAACGCAACCGTGAATTATTCGATCACGCCATCTATTTCCCCTTCGAGTACGAGTATGATGCCGACAGTAGCATCCTCCACATCGTGTTTCACCTTGTGAACGACAGCCTCGAACCCTACAATCCCGAGGTGCTTTGTGCCTCCGATTCGTTGTATCGTTTCATGCACGAATACAAGCCCGATTTCTTTGAGCGTGCCGACATGCGCAAGGTGGGCACCTGTTCTCTTGATGACCACTTGATGATGAGAAGCAAGCTGTCCAAACGCAAACAAGGCGGGCCGATATTTATGCAGAGATGACGAAACGCCTCATCCAACATATCTCCATTATCGGCATTGGCTTGTATTTGCTTGCCTTAATCGTCATCAACTTGGCGTTTAGGGCGTATGCCATGCGGATTGAATGGATGCTGTGGGGCATAGGTGAGGTGTTGTTTTTCTTCGTGTTGACGGCGGTTTTCTACCCGCGTTGGAAATCCGACGAGCCTAAAACGTTTTGGCGCAAGGTGTTTTGGGTTGCCCTCGCGGTGAGGGTGGTTTATGTCGTTTTCGTAAGCTATTACTTTTATTTCAAGTTGGGCTATCCCTTTGAGGGAGAGGGCGATGCCTACGGCTATTTCACAAGGAGCGTACACCTCGCAAGGTATCTCCGGAAAGGCGATTTCTATTATGTCTACAATCACATGGTGGCCTATTCGTTGGGCTTTTCTGACCAAGGCTACCAGATTTGGCTCACTTTACTTCATACCATATTTGGACCCAATGTATTGATTGCGAGGATTTTCAAGGCACTGATGAGTGCCTATATGTGCATCGTGGTCTACAAGTTGGCTTCGCGGACATTCGGGGAGCGCACGGGTCGTTTGGCCGCCGTGATGTGCGTTTTCATGCCCATATTGATTCAGATTTGTGGCCAGCATACCAAGGAGATGGAGATGATTTTCCTTTCCATCCTTGCCCTTGAGCGAATGGACCATCTGATTCGCAGCAAGCGATACACCGTTTGGAATATCTTGTTTCCTGTTTTGCTGATAGGAGCAAGTTTCGGTTTCAGGACGGTCATAGGCATGTGCCTGATTTTTGCGTTTTTGGTTTTCGTGGTACTTTCACCGAAGGATTTGGTGAGTCGGAAAGGCAAGATAATCACTTTGGCGGCCACGGCGGCAGTCTTTCTGTTTTTCTTGTTTACGGCGATAGGCCATGAGATGAAGTATATTTATGTGCTGAACTTCAGCGGCACGGACTACATGGCCAAGAAATACGAGTCGCAGGGGATGCAATATGGCGAAATCTCGAAAAGCAAGTATCTTTTTCCGGGGGCATTCATTTTGCCTTTGTCGCCGATGTTGGACATGGCCCCCGAACACAACAAGATGATACATGGCAGCACATTCGTCAAGAACTTTCTGGCTTATTTTGCAATGTTGTCCATCGTGGTAGCTTTTAGGCAGAAACGATGGCGCAATTTTAGCCTCGTCTGGGCTTATGAGCTTTCTTATTTGGCCATCATCATGTTCACTTTCACATCCAATTCTGAACGCTATCACGAGCCGGCCATACCTTTATTAATAGTAATGGCGGCCTATGCCATGACCCGCTTGCGACGCAAGGAGTTGAAACTTTTCTATGTGTATTGCGGCCTGCTTTTCGTGGCCTTGTTTGTTTGGAACTGGCTGAAGTTGGCCTCGCGTGGCTTGACTTGATGTTGGATAAATCGTTATCGGAATATGGGAAACAAGCTCCTTCGACACATCTTTTTCATAGGCATTGGGCTTTACCTTGCGGCCTTGCTTACGATAAGTTTGGCTTTCAGGGATTTTGCCTTGCAACTCAAATGGATGCTCTGGGGTATTGGTGAGGTCTTGTTTTTCTTTCTGCTCACCATCGTCTTTTATCGGTTTATGCCTTCGTGATGTGTTATTACTATTATTGGGAGACAGGCATCGGCTTTGAATATGGTGCTGGCGACAGCATATTTTATCACAGCACAGCAAGTTACTTGTCATGGCTTGTGAGACAGGGAGAACCGCTCTATGCTTTCAGGGTGTTGAGTTGTGGCGACATGGGCTTTTCCGAACATGGCTACATGTATTGGCTGACATTGGTTTATTCCATTTTTGGCCGCAGTTGGCTGACACCAAGGCTGTTTAAGGCCTTGATGAGTGCTTATCTCTGCATTGTGGTTTGGAAGTTGGGTTCACGCACCTTTGGTGAGCGCACGGGTCGCTTGGCTGCCGTGATGTGCGTATTTACACCCATTTTGGTGCAGAATTGTGGCTTGCACACCAAGGAGATGGAGATGATTTTCCTCTCCATCCTTGCCCTTGAGCGCATGGACTATCTGATTCGCAGCAAGCATTATAACGTTTGGAACATCTTGTTCCCCGTCCTTCTCACAGGTTTGACTTTCGGATTCCGGACCATTGTCGGCATGTGCCTGATTTTTGCCTTTTTGGTCTTTGTGGCCTTGTCATCAAAGGAATTGATGGACAGGAAAAGCAAAATAATGACCATCGGTGCTGTTGTGGCCGTGTTTTTTGTCTTTCTTTTGACCCCCGTGGGACGCGAAATGAAGAATATCTATCGCCATAAATTCTCCGATTTAAGTTTTCAGTCAGACAAAATCGATTCTTTGGGCTTGAAACACAGCGAAATGTTGCAAAGCTGGGTATTGGCTCCAGGGGCATTAGTGTTGCCATTGTCACCGATGTTGGAGGAAACACCCGATCACAACAAAATGATACATGGTAGCACATACGTAACCAATTTCGTGGCTTTTTTTGCAATGTTGGCCTTCGTTGTGGTTTTTCGGCAAAAAAAATGGCGCGATTTTTCTTTGATTGGGGCTTATGAGTTGTCGTATTTAGCCATCATCATGTTTTCTTTTGCCGCCAATTCAGAACGTTATCATGAACCAGCCGTGCCATTAATCATGCTATTGGCGGCTTATTCTATGACGCATTTACTACGCAAAGACTTGAAAATCTTTTATTTATATTGCATAGTGCTGTTTGTGGCCTTGTTTATCAGAAACTGGCTGAAGCTATCGGCACGGGGATTGGTTTGATGTTGTATAAATTGTTATAGGAATATGGGAAACAAGCTCCTTCGACACATCTTTTTCATAGGCATTGGGCTTTACCTTGCGGCCTTGCTTACAATAAGTTTGGCTTTCAGGGATTTTGCCTTGCAACTCAAATGGATGCTCTGGGGTATTGGTGAGGTCTTGTTTTTCTTTCTGCTCACCATCGTCTTTTATTACGAGGGCTGTATGCCATCCTGATATCCTATTACTACTATTACCAAACGGGCATGGCTTTAGAATACAATGCTGGCGACAGTCTTTGGTACCACAAAACAGGCGTGTATTTGTCGAAATGTGTGAAGTCCGGTTACATTTCCTACATTTTTAAGTATCTGAACGCATATACGATGGGCTACTCCGACCAGGGCTACACGCTTTGGTTGACTTTGATTTACACTATTTTTGGCCGCAGCCTACTGACGCCGAGGATTTTCAAGGCTCTAATGAGCGCATATCTCTGCCTTGTGGTTTACAAGTTGGCCAAGAGAACTTTTAGCGAGCGTGTTGGGCGACTGGCCGCCATGTTGTGCGTGTTTTTTCCTACCCTGATTCAAAGTTGCGGCCTCCATACCAAGGAGATGGAAATGATATTCCTCTCCATCCTCGCCCTTGAGCGCATGGATTTTCTTGTCCGAAGCAAAAAATACACCTTTTGGAACATCTTTGTCCCTATTTTGTTCACTGCCATGACATTCGGCTTCCGCACTATCATCGGCATGTGTTTGATCTTTGCTTTTCTGGTCTTTGTGATTCTTTCCGACAAGGATTTGGTGAGCAAAAAAGGCAAAATCGTGGCCAGTGCAGCAACAGTGGTGGTTGTGTTGGTGTTCTTTTTCTCCCCTATCGGGCGTGAAATGGGAAACATCTATCGAAAGAAATTCACCGATATAGGTTTTCAATCCGAGCATTATGCATCCTTGGGACTGAAACACAGCGAATTGGCGCAAAGTTGGTATCTGGCACCAGGTGCCTTCGTATTACCGCTTGCTCCGATGGTGGAAGAGTCGCCCGACCACAACAAAATGATACACGGTAGCACCTATGTGAAGAATTTCCTTGCATTTTTCGCAATGTTGGCCTTCGTCATTGCCATTCGGCAAAAGAAATGGCGCGATTTCTCACTGATTGGAGCCTACGAATTGTCCTATCTAACCATTATCATGTTCTCCTTTGCCGCCAACTCTGAGCGTTTCCACGAGCCAGCCATCCCTTTGATTATTGTCATGGCTGCCTATGCCATGACACACATGCGACATAAGGACCTGAAACTTTTCCATATATATTGCGGTGTACTTTTTGTGGCTTTATTTGGTTGGAATACCATAAAATTGTCAGCAAGAGGGTTTGAATCCATCGACAACAAATTGTTCGACAAACTCAATGACAAACTTAATTCTACTCAGACGACAAATATAGGACACAACCTTCCTGAAACATATCAGGAAGTGGAATATATCGAGGCCAATGGCACACAATGGATAAATACAAGTATACCCATAAATCCTAAACACACAATCTATTATGATGGCTGTGTCAGATCGGGCAAAATGGGACAGTTGATTTGCGGCTACCTTGACAAAAACAACCGTTTGGGTGCCAACCTATATGGAAAAAGCAACAAATTGGCTTATTTTTGGCTGGTTAAAAAACATGGGCAACAATACAAAGAACAAAGAAAGTCTGATACCAAAATCGATGTAACTAAACGGTTCCAATCCGTACAGAGCAAAATAGGTGTTCTATATGTACAAGGAGATTCCATCTTTACCGATTTGTATTGTGTTAGAAATGAAAAACGCCTGCCAGATACCATCACTTATTGGACTATCTTCAAAATAAACAGCATAGATTCAAAAACAAAGAGTATGACAGGTGTTTTGTATGAAGGCAAAATTTGGGACGATGACAACAATTTAATAGCCCATTACATTCCATGCTATAGGTTGACAGACAACGAAATCGGTTTGTATGACTTGATTTCAGGAGTCTTCCTTTCCAATGTCGATAGCGGAACTTTCCTGAAAGGTGCTGATATTGGAAGACAATTGGACAACGACAGTATTATTGGATATAATCATACGACAAAAATATTTTTTTCAAATAATCTTGCCGTGAAATAAAAAAGATGTATCTTTGCAGCCGCAAATCGTAAGATTCAACGTAGTTAAAAGGGTACCTTGCCCGAGTGGTTAGGGATCGGTCTGCAAAACCGGGGACGGCGGTTCGAATCCGCCAGGTACCTCAACCCAAGAGAAAGCCTGCAGAAATGCGGGCTTTTTTGTTTGTCAGGAGGCTTGGTTTTTTCAGGTTTATTCGACAAAAAACGAAAAACACCAAAAAAAACACAAAGTTTTATTTTATTATGATGTTTTTTTCCATACCTTTGCCGCGAAAAGATTAGGAATGGAAGCCGAAAACAAAGAAAACAACGGTTTTTCTCTTCCATATCTGATTGAAAGATAATGATATGTCAGCCAAAAATGTGACTGACGAGGCGAAGCTGTAAATATTATTATGTAAAGATTTCGGAAGTAAAACAACAATAAATCAATAAGACCATGAAAGGAATTGTTCTTGCTGGTGGTTCCGGCACAAGGTTATACCCAATTACTAAAGGAGTCAGTAAACAATTATTGCCGATTTACGACAAACCGATGGTGTATTATCCCATTTCGGCACTAATGCTTGCAGGAATTAGGGATATTCTTATTATTTCCACACCTTATGATTTGCCAGGATTCAAACGTTTGCTTGGCAACGGCTCTGACTATGGTGTGCATTTTGAATATGCAGAGCAACCATCCCCTGATGGTTTGGCACAGGCCTTCATCATCGGCGAGAAGTTCATAGGCAACGATAGTGCATGCCTTGTGTTGGGTGACAACATCTTTTATGGCAGCGGTTTCACGAAATTGTTGAGAAATGCAGTTCAAGATGCCGAGGAAAACAATAAAGCTACCGTATTCGGCTATTGGGTCTCTGACCCCGAGCGCTATGGTGTGGCTGAATTCGACAAAAATGGCAACTGCCTCAGCATTGAAGAAAAACCGAAAGAACCCAAAAGCAACTACGCCGTGGTTGGCCTCTATTTCTACCCTAATAAGGTGGTAAATGTGGCCAAGACCATAAAACCCTCAGCTCGTGGCGAATTGGAAATCACCACTGTGAATCAAGAGTTCCTAAAGGATGGTGAACTAAAAGTACAGGTCTTTGGCCGTGGCTTTGCATGGTTAGATACTGGTACACACGACTCACTTTCGGAAGCCTCTACATTTGTCGAAGTGATAGAAAAACGCCAGGGTTTGAAAGTGGCCTGCCTCGAAGGCATTGCCTATCGAAACGGCTGGATTTCCGAGGAGAAAATGCGAGAATTGGCCAAGCCGATGCTGAAGAACCAGTACGGACAGTATTTGCTGAAAGTGATTGATGAAATGAGGGAAGATATAACGTCTGATACCCTTACACATCCTCATTTGAACAAATAAGAGCTTTTTAATTATATGCCTTCAAAGTCTATAAAAAACAAAACCGTTTCTGGCATCAGTTGGAGTGCTGCTGATGTGTTTCTTAGCCAAGGGGTTACTTTCTTGGTGGGCATTGTGTTGGCACGTTTGCTTACCCCTGCTGAATATGGCTTGATAGGTATTTGTACTATTTTTATTGTCATTTTTAACGGGATCATTGATAGTGGTTTTTCTGCTGCTTTGATTCGAAAGCAAGACGCTAACAGGGATGACTACAATACCATGTTTATCGTAAATATGGGATTAAGTCTTTTGATGTATGCTGTGCTATATTTTGGAGCTCCTTTGATAGCCCGCTTTTTTGAACGTCCCGAATTGGTAGATTTGGTGAGGGTGATGGGTCTTGTATTGATTCTTCAGGCCTTGTCGATCGTCCAATACACCATTCTTTCAAAGAGGCTTGATTTTAAAACAAAGACAAAGGCATCATTGATAGCTGCGGTTTCCAGTGGCGTGATAGGTATTGGTTGTGCATTTGCCGGGATGGGCGTTTGGTCGCTCGCAGCCCAGCAACTTTCCAGAAATGCTATTTATACGATTTTTCTGTGGGTTTTCAATAAATGGTGGCCGTCCATCAAGTTCAGTAAGCCAAGTTTTCGTTATATGTGGGGCTTTGGTTGGAAGATGATGTTGTCTGGTTTGTTGGATAATACATGGAAGGAATTATATCAAGTTGTGGTCGGAAAGTTTTATTCTCCAGCCACCTTGGGACAGTACTCAAAAGCCAAGGAATTTGGACATATTTTTTCAACCAATATTACAGCAATTATTCAAAGAGTGAGTTATCCAGCTTTGGCAGAATTGCAAGGTGACACACCTCGTATGGTAGCGGCATATCGTAAACTGATTAAAATCACCATGTTTATTACAGCTATATGTATGTTTTCCATAGGCGCAGTTGCCGAGCCACTCATCTATTGCCTAATTGGTCCTAAATGGCATCAAGCGGCAACATTCCTTCCCATTATCTCTATATCTTTGTCCTTGTATCCCTTACATGCCTTGAATTTGAATATGCTGAAAGTGCAAGGCAGGAGTGATATTTTTTTGATACTTGAGATTATAAAGAAAATCATTGCCATTGGACCTCTATGTTTGGGAATTTTTGTGGATATCTATTGGATGCTGATAGGAAGTGTTGTCACAGGAATCATTGCTTATTTCTTGAATTCTTATTATACGGGTAAACAGTTGAATTATTCATCATGGATGCAAATTAAGGATGTTGCCCCATCATACGGTTTGGGCCTATTAATTGCTGTCTCTGTTTACTTTTTCAAGTATTTGCCCATATCGAATTTCATCATTCTACCTATTCAGCTTATGGTAGGTGCTGGCGTGTTTTTCTTGGTTTGTGAGAAGACGCAAAGAGAAGAGTACACAGAGATCAAATCTATCGTATTGAAATATGTTTCTAATATCAAAAGACGCAAATAATCATGTCTGACAAGCAAATCACAGTTACTTCCCCTTTGCTGCCCGATAGAGAAGAGTTTGGACAATTGCTCAAAGAGATTTGGGACAGCAAATGGATTACGAACAACGGACAGTTTCATAAACAACTAGAAAAGGCTCTTTGTGAGTACTTGAAAGTACCTTTCATTAGCCTTTTCACCAATGGGACACTCCCTTTACTCACAGCATTACAAGCACTTCGTATTACAGGAGAGGTGATTACTACACCTTATAGTTTTGTAGCCACCACCCATAGCATTTGGTGGAACGGTTGTAAGCCAGTGTTTGTGGATATCGAGGAATCAACCTGTGGCATTGATCCGGACAAAATAGAGGCGGCCATCACGCCAAAGACAACGGCTATCATGCCAGTGAGTTGCTATGGCAAGCCCTGTAAGATGGATGAGATTCAGGCCATTGCTGACAAATATGGTCTGAAAGTGATACATGATGCCGCTCATGCTTTTGGTATTGAGGTGAATGGAGAGAGTTGGTTGAATAAGGGTGACATGGCTTCTTTGTCATTTCATGCCACGAAGGTCTACAACACCCTTGAAGGCGGTGCTTTGGTAGTGCATGACGAACAAACCAAGAAGCGTATCGACTATTTGAAGAATTTTGGCTTTGCAGGCGAAACGGAAGTGGTTGCTCCAGGCATCAATAGCAAGATGGATGAGGTGCGTGCTGCATACGGTTTGCTGAACCTCAAACAAGTGGATGAGGCTATTGAAAAGCGTCATCAAGTGGCTATCCAATACCGTGAAGCATTGAGAGATGTAAAAGGTGTTCGATACTTTGACGATATGCCTGGTGTTCGACACAACTACAGTTATTTCCCCATTTTCATCAATGCTGAAGAATATGGTATGACCCGTGATGAGTTGTACTTCAAGTTGAAGGAGCAAGGCATTTTGGGAAGAAGGTATTTTTATCCTCTCATCAGTACTTTTAGCACTTATCGTGGTTTGCCATCGGCAGCTCAGGAGAACTTGCCAGTCGCAACAAAGATTGCCAACGAGGTGATTTGTCTTCCGATGCATCACGAATTAGGCAAGGAGGATGTTGAGAGAATACTTAAAATAATCTTAAAGTAAGATGCAAAAGAAACTCATGCTTCTCGGAGGCATTCGCTACTTGTTGCCGGTCATTAAGGCTGCACATGAGCATGGTTACTATGTCATAACAGCCGATTATATTCCTGACAATATTGCGCATAAATACAGCGACGAATATGTCAATGTGAGTATTATTGACAAAGAGGCTGTATTGAAAGTGGCTCGTGAAAAACAAATCGATGGTATCATGTCGTTTGGTGTTGACCCGGGCGTGGTGTCGGCCTCTTACGTGCAGATGCAGATGGGGTTGCCCTCGTTTGGCCCGTTTGAATCGGTGGAGATATTGCAGAACAAGGATAAGTTTCGTGCTTTCCTCACAGAGCATGGTTTCAATGTGCCCAAGGCAAAGGGTTATTCCAATGCCAAGGATGCGATGGCGGAAGCTTTAACATGGGAATACCCAATCATTGTGAAGCCCACCGATGCAGCTGGCAGCAAGGGCGTGACTCGTGTGGACAATGCAGAGCAGCTAAAAGCAGCTGTTGAATATGCTTTTGACAAGTCCCTTTCAGGTCATATCATCATCGAGGACTTTATCGAAAAGGCAGGTTGTTCGTCCGACACCGACAGCTTCTCGGAGGATGGCAAGTTGAAGTTCGTGAGCTTCAATGCCCAGCGTTTCGACCTTAATGCTACTAACCCATATACACCAGCTGCCTATTCTTGGCCCTCAACTTTCACAAAAGAGCAAGAAGCATATTTGACTAGTGAGATACAGCGTCTCATCACCCTTTTGGGCATGAAGACCAATGTCTATAACATTGAAACCCGCATTGGTACGAATGGCAAGCCTTACATTATGGAACTTACACCACGTGGTGGTGGCAATCGTCTGTGTGAGATGCTTCGCTATGCCACGGGTGTGGATATGATTACTGCCATGACCCGCTATATTGTGGGCGACAGCGTTCCCTCCATCGAGCAAAAGCCTTACAATGGCCATTGGGCGGAGATTATCCTTCATGCCGATGAGAGCGGAATTTTTGATCGTTTGGAGATTAGCAAAGACCTGTCGGCAGAAATTGTAGAGGAAGATCTGTGGGTGAAGCCAGGCGATACAGTTGAATCCTTCGAAGGTGCCAACAATGCTATCGGAACGTTGGTATTAAGATTTCAATCTGCGGAAGTGCTTGAAAATGCTATTACGAACCAGCGTGAGTGGTTGAAAGTAGTTGTGAAGCGATGAAAGCAATAGGTGGTTATTTTGAATTAGCCGACTACGAAAAGGGTGGTTTATTTCCTCACCAGGACGGTGTACTGCTGAACACTGGCCGCAATGCGTTGGAATACATCCTTCGCAGTATTAGAGAGGTGAAGCATATCTACCTGCCGTATTATACTTGCAAGGTGGTGTTGGAACCCATTGAGAAACTCCATATTCCTTACACCTACTATCACATCAACCAGCAATTCGAGATTGTAGATGACATTCAACCCAAGGAAGGCGAATACATCATTGCAAACAACTATTTTGGCATTAAGGATACTTATATTTACCAATTGGCGGAGCGTTATGTCGACCACTTGATTGTAGATTGTGCCCAAGCATTCTTTGCCAAACCTTTGAAAGGGATAAAGTCGTTTTATAGTATGAGGAAGTTTGTTGGAGTAGCAGATGGTGGAATTGCTTATACAGGAGATTTACAGAAAAACCTTATTGCTGTGAATGAAATAGAACCCACTTGCGAACATGATAGCCATTTATTCAAACGCAAACAACAAGGTGCCGAAGCTGGTTTTGCTGATTATCAAGTTAATGAAAAGAAACTAGACAATCAACCTATTCGTTTGATGTCGTTCCAGACGAAAAGGATTCTAGACCATATTGATTATAATAAGGTGGTAATTCGTCGAAGAGAAAATTTTAAATACCTACACGACACTTTAGTTGAATTGAATTGCTTGACATTGCCTGAGATGAATTGTTTTGTTTGTCCCATGGTATACCCTATTATAATAAATACAGAACAAAACCTGCGCAAAAAACTAATAGATAGAAAGATTTTTGTGGCTAAATATTGGCCAAATGTTGATAATAAAAAGGGGTTTGAAACAGAGGAAAACATGGCGAAAAATGTAATTCCTATTCCCTGCGACCACCGTTATGTCGAAAAAGATATTCAACGAATAATAAAAACGATTAAAACAATTAAATAGTTGTAATAATGGAAAAAGAATTCAAAGGGGAAAAGCTTCTTATATTAGGAGCAACCAAAATGATTTGCGAAATAGTTGTTAGAGCTCAAAAGATGGGTGCCTATGTTATAGTAGCAGATTATCTTGAAGATTCACCTGCAAAAAAGATAGCTGATGAAGCAGTCTTAATTGATGCTACTGATGTTGATGCAATCGTTGATTATTGTCAGAAAGCTAAGATAGATGGTTTAACCACAGGCTTTGTCGATATTTTGCTTCAACCTTGTTATGAAGCTTGTAAGCGACTCGGGTTGCCATGTTACTTGACACCTAAACTGATTGATGTTAGTACGAATAAAGTTTCATTTAAGGAAGCGTGCAAAGAATATAATGTTCCTGTACCGCAGACCTATTTTATCGGCGAAATAATTCCGAAAGAGATATATAATCGTTTATCTTATCCTGTTTTTGTTAAGCCTATGGATGCAAGTGGTTCAAGAGGCGCTGGTGTTTGCTATAATAGGGAAGAACTAGATAATAGATTTACAGAAGCAGTAGGGTATTCTGTAACAAAAAACGCAATTATTGAGGATTTTATTACGGGAAGGGAATTTTTGATGAATTATGTGGCACAAAATGGTGAGTTCCGCATGATTTCCATGTTTGATAGGTATTCTAGTTCTGATAGAAATAGTGCAATAAATTATGCAAGTTTGAGCTTTGGACCATCTAAAGCGGTTGACTATTATTTAAATGAAGTGAATGAAAAGGTCGTCAATATGTTCAAATCTTTAGGCTTTAAAGATGGTATTTACTTCTTGCAGGGTTATTCTAATGGTAATAAAGTCACTTTCTTTGAGATGGGATGTAGATTGGGTGGTTCGTATTCAGATTTGGAAAGAGAGATAGTTGGCATAGACCCTGTTGCGATGCTGGTTCGATATGCACTGACAGGTAAAATGGGGGATAATATTATTTCTTCCCCTATCAATATCGGCAAATATAAAAAAATAGGTGTTTGTGTAAATTATCTGTTAAGCGGTAAAGAAGGCACTATTCACACAATTTCGGGATTGGATAAAATCCAAAAACTATCATCATTGGTTTTTGTGGATCAAGTTCTCTATGAGGGCTATCATTTTGAATCAGATCGTACGGTTGACAAACCTGTTGCATCAGTTTATTTGGTTGTTGATGATATGAAACAACTTATAAAAGATGTGAGTTTCATAGATTCTGTTTTTGATGTGACAGATAAAGACGGTAAATCTTTATTAAAAGAAAAATTTGATCCAAGTTTATTGTTAACCTAAAATAAGTGTATTTGGTAAAAATAATAGTACGTTATGAAACAATTAGTAATCTGTGGTGGGGGTAATAGTGCCCACACATTGATTCCCTTATTGAGGGATTCAATATTTGATGTGTCAATCTATACGTCAAAACCCGAACAGTGGGCAAAAACCATCGAATTGGAATGGCATAACTCTGCAGGAGAAGTGGAAGGTAAATATTTTGGTGATTTGAAAAAGGCCTCCAAGAATCCAGAAGAACTGTTTCCCATGGCAGATTATGTAGTGTTTTGTATGCCTGTGCATCAATATAGGATTGCACTCCATTCAATTGCTCCTTATCTTAATAGGAAGAAACCAGTAGTAATCGGCACCGTATACGGCCAGGGAAATTTCAAATGGATGGTCGATGAAATACGTAATGAATATGGATTTGACAATTTAATTGCTTTTTCGTTTGGTCTTATCCCATGGATTAGCCGTTTGGTGGAATACGGTCATCGTGGGCTTATATATGGTTGTATGACGGAAAACTATGTGGCTGTTGATCCTATCGCTAATTACAAATGGATTAATGAAGAATTCTTCAATCAGATATGTTATAGATGGTTTGGAAAAGGAAAGGCGGATTTGAGTGAGAACTTTATTTCACTTGCACTTTCTGTTGATAACCAAATAATTCATACTGCTCGTTGTTGTGGTTTACATAAGAAATTTGGACGAACATGGGAAAAAAAAGAAGATGTGCCTCTGTTTTATAGGACATTCGACGAGATTTCTGCTAATCTAATGGAAGGCCTAGATAAGGAATACTCTAAAATTAGGGAGACCATAAAATTTCGCTATCCTGACATGAAGTTTAAGCACATGGTGGATTATCTGACCTTGGAGTTTTTTTCACATAAATACTGGAGTTTGGATGTGATGGATTCTATATTGTCATCTCAAACGTTGCATTCCATTAAAACACCTGTTATTCAAAACGAACGAGGAACTTGGGAAATTGACAAGAACCACAGATTTTTTCTTGATGACATTTTCTACGGTAATTGTATTGCCAAATGGTTTGCCGAGCAACTGAATATACAAACTCCTACGCTCGATGATATTTTAAGGTGGGCACAAAGTGTGAGAGGCGAAAGAATCATAGATGAATTTGATCATTTGATTATGGATAGTTCAGATCTTATTATGCCTTTCAAAACGGGTATTCCGACGGTTTATGGTTTCAAAACAATAGACGAATGTATTAACTAATAAAAATTGAATAAGAATGAATCTGTTATTAGTAATTAGAAATCGCATGTTGAAACGCATGTGCAATATGATTATCCTATATAAATACCGCAAGAAATGGAATCAAATGCTTGGTGTTCAATTTATTAATGGCGGAGGCGATATTGTGGATACTCGTGTTATTGGTGACTATCACAATATTGTAATGCATGAAAACTCTGAAATTAATGCTGGCAGCTTTCTTGTTGCAAAGGAGAAAATTGAAATAGGAAAGAATACAGGTCTTGCATATAGAGTTACCATATTAACTGGGACGGGAATCAATCCCCATAATGCGTTAAAAGAACTATATCCACGACGTACAGCTCCCGTTAAAATAGGTGATAATGTTTGGGTTGGATGTAATGTAACTATTTTCCCAGGTGTTACTATTGGTGACTATTCAGTGGTCGCTGCAGGTTCAGTAGTTACTAAAGATGTGCCTTCAGGGGTGTTGGTGGGTGGTATCCCCGCAAAAGTGATAAAGAAGCTACAAATTTCTGAAAGAGAAGATAAGCTCGACGAAAACTTGAAGGAAATAGACAAAGTTTGAAATAAGGGTCAAAAATATCGTTCATAGTGGAGGTTTTTAGGGCCGAAATCACCAAAAGAGGTTTTTGTTAGAGATTGTTGTTGTCTCTTTTTTTATTGATTTTTATATGTTAGAATCATTTGTAATTTATATTTTTCTATTTGCTGTCATGGCTATATGTGGTGGTGTTGCAGCCAATCGAGAGCCAACATACATCGGCAATAGTGGCATCTATATAAAAAACAACTTTTTTTTACAGCCTGAGGTCTTGGTTATAATCGTATCCTTCACTTTTGTTTTCGGATGTAGGTATGGTGTAGGTGTGGATTATTTCCATTATTTAAACGCTTATGAGAACAATACAGACGAACGTTTTGAGTTTCTTTTTAAAACCATTAGTGATTTTTTAAGAAACAACAACTTGCATTATGCTGTATTTTTCAGTGTATGGGCTTTTTTGCAGATTACCCTTTTGTATTATGCTTTTCGAAATCAGCGTTTCTTGTTTCCCCTTTTGGCTTTTTTCTTAATTATAGGTTATTCCTATATGTCGTGGATGAATATCATCCGACAAGAACTTGCGGCTGGGGTGTTTTTGGTGTCTTTAAAGTATTTGAATGAAAAAAAGCTTTTAAAATACCTATTATGCGTATTGGTAGCCTATGGTTTCCATAGGTCATCTATTGTGCTTGTTGTGTTTTATCCCTTGTTTCTATGGAAAACAGATTTGTTCAGAAGAATAAATACACAATTGGTGCTTTATGTAATTGCACTGATTATTTCTCTTTTATTTAGTACTTGGATTGTGGAAACAATAGAAAGGCCGTTTGAAATATTTACTGATTTCTTTGGCTATGAAAACTATTCCTATAGTTTTCTTGAGTCGGAATCACTCAATTCAAGATCACAATTTCAAACTAATACAGGTTTTGGCATATATATTACAGTTTTTAAAACCATTCCAATTATATTATTAAGTCGTCGAATGAAAGACTATTATAATTCTTCGTTTTTTGAAATAGTATATAGTCTTTGGTTTATCCGAATCATTAGTGCGTTTCTTGTCGGAGACTCTATCATATTAAACAGGCCTTTTGCTTTTCTATCTAATTTTAATATGATTATATATTCTTATTTTGTGTATTATTGCTTTAAATCTAGGAAACAGCTATTGTCAATTTTTGGTATTGCTTATATGCTGGTGTTTGTAGTGGTGTTTTTTTATATTGTTTCTAATGGTGATATTAATACGTCTAAATTCCTGTTTTTCTGGCAACAATAAAAAAATCTAAATTATGGAAATCGAGATTTATGCTCCTGTAATGATTCCAACCTTATGTCGGTACGATACATTTAGACGTTGTGTTGATTCCTTATCTAAATGTACAGGCGCTGATCAAACAGAATTGTTTATTGGAATAGATTATCCCTCGAAAGAGGATCATTGGGAAGGTTATCGACAAATATGCGCATATGTGGAAAAGTTGAAAGGTTTCAAGACTATCCATATATATAAACGGGAAACAAATTATGGGCAAGTGAAAAATACAAGGTCGTTGGCGGACGAAGTACGAAAGCGTTTCGACAGGTATATTCTTTCAGAGGACGACAATGAGTTTTCACCTAATTTTTTGGAATACATAAATAAAGGGTTGGAAAAGTATAAAAATGACCCAGATGTAATATCAATTTGCGGATACAATTTTCCTTTTGATTATATGGAAAACATCAAGGGATATGAGAAAAACGCGTATCCTATTCAATATTATTCTGCTTGGGGTGCAGGATATTGGAGAGAAAAAAGAATAATGGTAATAAATTTTATAAATAATGATAAGGCTAAGGAGATTGTTTTCTCTTGGCCGGCAGTATTCAAGCTTTGGAAAGCAGGACATTATTCAACCGTGAGACGTTTGTTGAGTCGATATAAAACTGGTATTGGAGATTTGATGTATAGAATCTATTGTGTTTTCGAAAACAAGTATTGTATATTTCCTGCTGTTTCAAAAGTGAGGAATTTAGGAAATGAAGGAAACGGAACGATATGTGAGATAGTTGATCATAGATATGCTAATCAAAAAATTGACACTAATTTGACTTTCGAGTATAATGATTTTGAAATCAAGAACTACAAACCTATTCAAAAAGCTTGTAGAAAACTATCAAGTTTCGATAAAAAGAATTTTTATATGATACCGTTCAGTATTTTTGAATATGTTTGGTTTAGAATTTCAGGAAAGCCTTTTGACATCAAGCCTTTGGTAAAGAAATACAGACATGTCTTAAAACGGGACTAAACAAATTATGAAAAACTTAATCATTATTGCAGCAGGCGGCATGGGACGAACCATTTATGGTATAGCCAAGGAAAGTATCGGTTATGGTACTGAATATTTGGTTAAAGGTTTTATTGACGACAATCTTCATGCCTTGGATGGATTTCCCAATTACCCTCCTATCATAGGAACAATTTCAGAGTACACGCCTCAACCAGATGATGTTTTTGTTTGTTCCATAGGAGGACCGAGCCGAAGAACTTGTATAGAAAATCTGTTGGCTTTAGGAGCACAATTCATCAACATTGTTCACAATAGTGCTCGTATTCGTACCAATGTGCAATTGGGGGAGGGGAATGTCATTTGCCCTTATGTCAGTATTGGTGCGGATGCTCGTATGGGCAGCTTCAATATGATTCAACCTTTCACCACCATCGGACACGATGTGGTGATTGGTGATTATACCCGCATTGACACTCATGTAACCTGTGTCGGGGAAGCCAAAATTGGAAACGAAGTTGATATTTATACGGGTGCTGTGGTGAATTTTGGTGTTACGGTTGAGGATGGCGCACATGTCGGTGCGTGCAGTTTTGTCATACGCAAAGTTAAAGCAGGCACTACCGTCTATGGCAACCCTGCAAAAGTATTAATGTGAGAAATTTATTTGACATAAAACAATAAAAATAACAATTAAAACTTAAAGCTATGGAAATCAAAGAATTTATCGAAAATTTTGCCAGTCAATTTGACGACACACCAATGGAAGAGTTTAAGGCTGAAACTCAATTCCGTGATTTGGATGAATGGAGCTCTCTGATTGCTCTCTCAATCATTGCCATGGTTGACGAGGAATATGATGTTACCTTGAAAGGCGATGACATGAAAGCCGCAAATACGATAGAAGAGCTGTACCAAATCGTAAAAAGCAAGCTATAATGGCCTATCTTAGTTTCAATAATGTACGGATTGCTGGTTTTTCGACGGGTGTTCCCAAAGAGATTCTGACCAACGAAGTAGTTTCTGACCAATATAGTGCAGAATCCTTCATTACCTCAACAGGGGTAAAGAACCACCGTATATCCGAAAAATACACTGCGGGAGATCTCTGCTATGAAGCTTCTGAGAGACTGATTGCCGATTTGGGTTGGGATAAAAAGGAAATTGATGCAATTATCTTTGTTTCGCAACACGCCGATTATATCCTTCCCGCTACGGCTTGCATTTTGCAGGACCGTTTGGGACTTTCCAAAGAATGTTATACGGCTGATCTTTCGCTTGGCTGTTCTGGTTGGGTTTATGGCTTGAGTTATGCCGTGTCATTGTTGGCGTGTGGTTCCATAAAAAAAGTGTTGCTGATGAGCGGAGATGCCAAACGACGTATTGCATATGTGGATCCGTTGTTTGGTCATGCAGGTGCAGTGACTGCATTGGAATATTGTGAAGGTGCTCCTGCCATTCAGTTCTATTTTGGTACCGATGGTAGTGGGTATGATGCACTTATCATCCCTGATGGCGGTGCCCGCAATCAATTTACCGACAAATCTTTTGTTCCAGAAGATGTGGACGGACACATGCTCAACAGACTTCAATCCAGAATGAATGGAATGGATGTCTTTTCCTTTGGAATCACCATGGGTCCAAAGTCGGTGAAACGTCTTGCTGAGCATTTTGGCTTTGATTATCAGGATTGTGATTACTACATCTTCCATCAGGCCAACCTGTTGATGAATGAAAAAATACGTACTAAGTTGAAATTGCCAGAAGAGAAAGTGCCATATTGCCTTCAGGATTTCGGAAACACAGCTTCTGCGTCTATTCCGCTCACCATTGTTTCTCAGTTGAAAGGAAAAGTTGAACAACAAAAAACGAAGTGGATTGGCTGTGGCTTTGGCGTGGGCCTTTCTTGGGGCGCAGTTTATTTTGAAACCAAGGATATTGTCATTTCCCAATTAGTAGAACTTGAATGATATGGAACACAATCCTTATTCACTAGTAGGAAAAACCATTTTAATTACTGGTGCTGGTTCTGGGATAGGTAGGGCAACAGCTGTCGAGGCTTCCCGGATGGGTGCTCGCATTATCATGGTTGATATCAATGAAGCTGGCATACAAGAAACAAGAAATATGCTTGAGAATCAACATCTCAATCATCTTTCCTATGCGATAGACTTGTGTGACGAGGCTGCCATTTCAACGATGGTGAAAGACATTCCAGTCATAAATGGTTGTTCTAATAATGCTGGAATTACCAAGCTTACACCTATCCAATTCATTACCCCAGAGGAAATCGAAAGAATCCACAAAGTCAATCTTGTGGCTCCAATGATGTTGACCAAGCATCTTGTCAAGTGCAAGAAGTTGGCAAAACCCTCGTCGATAGTGTTTACTGCTTCGGCAGGCGGTGTTTTTGTCGCTTCATTGGGGAATGCTGTTTATGCCACTTCAAAATGTGGTATTGATGGCTATATGCGCACCGTTGCGCTTGAGTTGGCTCCAAAAGGAATCCGTTGCAATAGCGTCAATCCTGGAATGGTTGAGACTCCTTTGATCAACCGAGGACAAGTTTCTGCTGAACAGCATGAGAAAGATAAAGAAAACTATCCTTTGGGACGCTATGGTAAGCCTGAGGATGTGGCTTTCGCCACTATCTATCTGCTTTCCGACGCTTCCTCATGGATGACAGGAACCGCTTTGAAAATTGATGGTGGACTTACATTAAAATAAAAGTGTTATGACCAATCCTTTTTCCCTTGAGGGTAAGACCATATTGATTACAGGTGCCGCTGGAGGCATTGGTAGTGAGACGGCCAAAGTGCTTGTCGGTTTAGGGGCGCGAGTAGTGCTTACTGATATCCGTGAGGAACCTCTACATGCTGTTTTGGAGTCACTACCACAACCTTTCGAAGAAAAGCATGAAGCTATTCTGTCTGATTTAACCGATGAAAATAGCCTTAAGGCACTGGTGGACGCATGTCCCGCATTGGATGGTTTGGTCTGTAATGCTGGGGTTATGAAACTGACCCCTGTCCCTTTCATAACTAATGAGGAATTACAACGTATCCAAAGCATTAATTTAAATGCTCCGATTATGTTAACGAAATCGCTGATTCGCAAGAAAAAGATCAACAAAGGAGGTTCCATCGTGTTTACTGCGAGTGCGGCTGGGATTTATAGGGTTTCCATCGGCAACGCCATATATGCCACCACGAAATGCGGCATCGACGCTTTCATGCGCACAGTGGCTTTGGAAATGGGTCCCAAGGGAATCCGCTGCAATAGTGTCAATCCTGGTATGGTTGAGACGGCTTTGATAGGTGGTTTTACGGAGGAGGAAAAACAAAAGGAGATGCAGAATTATCCCTTGAGAAGGTTTGCCAAACCTTTTGACATTGCATTGGGAGTAGCATATTTGTTATCGGATGCTTCTTCTTTTGTGACGGGTACCGCTTTGAAGATAGACGGAGGTATGACTTTGGGATAATAACATTGGAATAGTATGGAAAGACTACTTGAAAAAAAGATTTGCCTTGTCACGGGCGCAGGCCGTGGCATAGGCCGTGTGATTGCCAATCAACTGGCTTCCGATGGGGCAGTGGTTTATGCTGCTGACCTCGCCATGGGTGACATGGAGACATGGGCTTCAGAGAAGTCAAAAGAAAACGAAACCCGAATTGTGCCCATGGTAATGGACGTGACCGACAGTGCCGCTGTTAAGGCAGGACTTATGTCCATCCACAAGACCGAAGGACGGATTGATGTGGTAGTGAACAATGCCGCTATTATCCAAAACCAAAAGTTGGGCATGGTGACCAAGCCGTTGCTTGAAAAGATGTATGCCGTCAATGTATTTGCCGTCATCGATATGATGCAGATTGCCTCGCGCTTGATGGCTCGCACTGGAGGCGGAAGTATCGTCAACATTGCTTCAATTACAGGTGTGGTAGGCTCTCCTGGTCAGGTGGCATATAGTTCTACCAAAGGTGCGGTCATCGCAGCTACTAAGAGTGCCGCTAAAGAGCTTTCACCCATGCAGATTAGGGTGAACGCCGTTGCTCCGGGCATTATCAAAACGGAACGCTTCGAGGAACTCTACGAAGCCTCGGGCGACAAGATAGACCAACGCATCAGTCGTATTGCCCTTGGGCGTTTGGGCACACCTCAGGATGTAGCCAACGCCGTGGCTTTTCTTGCCTCCGATAGGGCATCGTATATCAGCGGACATATCCTTGGGGTGGATGGCTGCGCGTCAATTTAGTTTAAAGTTTAGGGTTTAGAGTTGGAACAATGTTCTTAGATTTAGATAAGAAAGACCGTAGCAAGGTAGCTGTCATTGACGACAGCGGAGAACAGCTGACCTACGGTGACCTTTGCGATTTCTCAGAGGAGTTTAAGAAACAACTGCCGAAGCGGTCGTTGATATTCCTTATGGCCGAGAATTGCAATGGTTCTCTACTGGGTTATCTTGGTTCGCTTTCCAACGGCATCGTTCCGCTCATTCTAAGTGCCAAGACGGAAGAGAGTCTTTTTACCGCCTTATATAATCTCTACCAGCCCGAATACCTTTGGGTTCCTAATGAGATGGTCGAGAAACTGGGCTATGAAATGGTGTTTTCGTCACAAGGTTACTCCCTGCTGAAAACAGGAAATGCACCAGTGGCCATGCATCCAGACCTCGCTTTGCTATTGCCTACCTCGGGCTCTACTGGAAGTCCCAAGTTGGTACGCCACAGCCTGCACAACATTGAGGCCAATGCTGATAACGTGAGGCGATTGTTTCAAATGGACGGTACCGAAAAGGCCATGGCCATCCTGCCCATGCACTATACCATGGGGCTGTCGGTCATCGCGAGCCATTTGTTGGCAGGAGCAACCTTGTTGCTCTCAGGTCGCTCCCTCTTGGACAAGGGCTTTTGGACCATGCTGAAAGAAGCTACCAGTTTCACGGGTGTGCCATACAGCTACGAGCTACTGATGAAGATGCGCTTCACAAGGATGGATTTGCCCAACCTACAAATTATCACCCAAGGCGGAGGCAAGCTAACCGAGGAGATGTTTAAAAGTTTGGCGCAGTATGCGCATGACAAGGGTAAGAAGTTCATTGCCACCTACGGACAGTCAGAATGTACTGCGCGTATGGCGTATCTTCCTGCTGAACTGGCTATGGAAAAAACTTGTAGCATTGGAATGGCTGAGCCAGGAGGACAGTTGTCCATAATTGATGAAAACGGTAATGAGACTTTTGAAGGCGAAGCAACCGGTGAAATGGTGTATCGAGGCGAGAATGTGACTATGGGCTATGCCAATAGTAGGGAAGACCTGCTCAAAGGCGATGAAAACCAAGGTGTGATGCACACGGGCGACCTCGCCCGACGTGATGCTGACGGTTGCTATTTTATCGTGGGACGTTTGAAGCGCTTCCTGAAAATCTTCGGATTGCGTATCGGCTTGGATGAGGTGGAGAATCTCATCAAGTCGGAATACGGCATCGACTGCTATTGCAAGGGCAATGATGAAAAGTTGATCGTTCTTGTCACAAAGCCCGAGCTTGTCGATGTGTTGCCAGCGTTCATCGAAGAGAAGACACATCTGTTCCATAAGAACATAGATATACAGTTTGTTGACGCTATCCTGCGCAACGAGGCTGGAAAAGTGATAAATCAATAAATATCAATATAAAAGTTTAATCATGAATAATTTAGAAAAACTGAACAATATCTTCTGCGAAGTGTTTTCCGTGGATGTTTCGGCTTTAGGTGCCGGTTTCGACAACAAAGCCATCGATGGTTGGGATAGCGTGCGCCAATTGAGCCTCACTTCTGCTGTTGAGGATGCTTTCGACATCATGCTCGACCCAGAGGACATCCTCGAGTTTACCTCTTATGACAATGCCAAGGCCATCCTCGGCAAATACGAAATCGAATTGTAATGGCACTTTGGGAAATCAAGAATGTGGCAGTGCGCGGCGTGACGGGCACCGTCCCGAACCATGCGGTGAAGACCGCCGACTTCGACATCTTCACCCAGGAAGAAGCCGATATCTTTGACAACACGGTTGGCATCAAGAACCGTTATATCGGTCCTGACGACATTTGTACCTCTGACCTTTGCTTTGATGCGGCTGAGCGCCTAATAGCGGCTTTGGGTTGGGAGAAGGAGAGTATCGATGTTTTGGTGTTTGGCTCAGTGACGGGCGACTACAAGACCCCGCCAACGGCAGGCATCCTGCAACATCGTTTGGGTTTGCCGACAAGCACATTCGTGCTCGACATCCCAATGGGTTGTTGCGGTAGCATGTACGCCATCAACGTGGCGGGCAACCTGCTCAGTGCCGGTTCGGTGAAACGTGCTCTGTTGTTGGTAGGCGATACAGCGCTTCGCATGGGTTCGCTAAAGGACAAGAGTCGTGTGCCTTTGTTTGGTGACAGCGGTACGGCTATGGCCTTGGAGTATGATCCGACAGCTGAGGATATCGTCATCGAGTTCAACACCTTGGGTTCTGGATACGAAGCCTTGATTACGCCGCATGGCGGATTCAGGCATCCCATCACAACGGAATCGTTTATCGAGGAAGACTTCGGAAACGGCATCATTCGTGCCCCGAAAGACACTTTGATTAGCGGCATGGATGTGTTCTCATTCGCCATCTCTCGTCCTCCCATCAGTACTAAGAAGATGATGGAAAAATATGAGTTGACTACGGAGAATGTAGATTATTTCCTTATCCATCAAGCCAACAAGCTCATTGTGGACCGTATTGTTAAAAAGCTCAAGCTTCCGTTGGAGAAAACCCCATACGATTTGCAAGAGTTTGGCAACTTGGGCGGAGCTTCCGTGCCTATGCTGATGACTTATAATCTTCGAGAAGAATTACAATCCCGACCGCTTACCCTACTTTGCTCATCCTTTGGCCTTGGCCTCACTTGGGGCACGATGATACTGAAGACTCAGAAGATGGTGGTGCTGGAGGTTGAAAAGATATAGAATTTGAGAAAATTTCTCAAAAAACTGCACTAAATAAATAAAATTTTCTATTTTTGCACAAAATTTTGAGAAATGTTGGTAGATTTCACCGTCAAGAATTTTCGCTCATTTAAGCAAGAGAGGACATTTAGTATGGAAGCAAGCTCAATTGCTGAGCATAAGACTTCCGTAAAAACATTAGGCAGATATAAGGTTTTGCCATTAGCGGTTTTATATGGTGCCAATTCGAGCGGTAAGAGCAATCTGATAAAAGCACTTGGGTGCATGAACCGTATGGTCTATAATTCCGTTAAATTAAATGAAACAGACTTTTTACCTTATAGCCCTTTTGCTTTGGATGAAAGCTCCGAGAAGCAGCCTACATTTTTTGAAATACAGTTTATTAAAGGCGAGGCACTCTACCGATATGGTTTTGAATATAATACAAAGGAAATAATCTCGGAATGGCTGTATGAAAAGCGTTTTGGTGAAAAAGAATACAACCTGTTTATCCGATCTCATGATTACATAGAAGTGTCACGTACAAGATTCGCGGAGGGGATTGGGAAAGACAAACTGACCAATTCCAACCGTTTGTTTCTTTCATTGGTAGCCCAGCTCAAGGGAGAAAAATCCATAATGATTATGGATTGGTTTGGATATCTAAATGTTTTGTCTGGCCTTGATGGCGAAGGTTATGCCGGGTTTACATTGGGGATGTTTTATAAAGGCTTGGAAGGTGTTGAAGAGGCAACAGCTTTCTTTAAGAAATTACAATTGGGCTTCAATCGATTTGAAGTAAGAAAAAGTGTTTTTCCGAAAGAAGTATTGGAAAAGGCTCCTACAGAATTCAAGGATAGGGTAAAGGAAGGAAAAGTGGTTGACACGTTAACATCCCATAGTGTTTTTGACGATTCTGGCCAAGTGATTGGTGAAAAGATGTTTGATGAAGACGAGATGGAATCAGAGGGTACGAAAAAAGTTATAGAAATGTCGGGGCCGATTTTCGACACTTTGAGAGAGGGCAAGATTCTTGTGGTTGACGAGCTGGATGCAAAGTTGCATCCTTTGCTGACCAGAAACATTGTTCTTCTGTTCATGAATCCGGAAACAAACAAGCATAATGCACAATTGGTTTTTGCCACGCATGATACCAACTTGCTTGACCTTAAACTCATACGTCGTGACCAAATTTGGTTTGCAGAAAAAAATGCGTGTGATTCAACAGACATTTATTCCTTGGTGGAATTTAAGGATGAAAAAGGCAACACCGTTCGCAATGACAGAAGTATTGGAAGAGATTATATCACAGGTCGATATGGTGCCATTCCTTTTATTGGGAGGACGAGTTGATGGGACATTCGAGAAAAGAGGAAATAGCCCAGCTGAAAAAGGAACGGAAAGAAGCCAAGGCTGCAAAAAAACGCAAAGAAAACACGCGTGCTAAGTTGGTACGCTTTTTGATTGTTTGTGAAGGAAAAAGAACCGAGCCCAATTATTTTCAAGCGTTGATTGCCAATCAAGCTTCTGTTGTTCGGGAAGTGTCGGTAGAAGGTGAAGGATGTGCCACGGTGCCATTGGTAAAAAGGACTTTGGAAATCAAGGAAGAGCTGGAAAAGGAAAGAGACATGCAATTTGACCGGGTTTGGGTTGTTTTCGACAAAGACGATTTCACCGATTTCAATGATGCCATCAATTTGGCCAAACGATTTAAGTTCAGATCGGCATGGACCAACGAAGCTTTCGAGCTTTGGTATTATCTTCATTTTGAGTATTTGGACACAGCGATTAGCCGTCACGACTATATCCAAAGGCTTCAGAAAGTGATACGTAAAAGGTTGGGTGATAATAGTTATAAGTACCAAAAGAAAGACCCCAACATTTATAACTTGTTGCAAGAGCTTGGAAGTGAGGATTTGGCCAAAAGATATGCTATAAGGTTGCGCGAGCTACACAAAGATAAAGGAAATGATTATGCCAGCCAAAAGCCAAGAACCGAAGTGGATTTGCTTGTTGAGGAATTGGAACATCCGGAAGAATTGCTGAAGAAACTGTATCAAGAAAAAGCAGAATGAACATAATTAGTGATTTGCTTCTTTGCTTATCTTTCGGCCTCGGCTTGACCTGGGGCACGATGATTTTGAGAACGCATAAGATGGTAGTGCTAGAGGTTGGGAAGATTTGATTTTTTTAAAGTAAATAAAGAAAAGAATACTTGCAAGATAATGCAAGAGATTTGCAGTTGGCATTATTGATAAAGACAAAAAAGAGATTAGTTATTTGAAAGAGTTTTCACTAATAGCCAACACGCAACAAATCTACCGGTTTAAACACAAAGAAAAACCACATTATATCATACAGATTGCTCCTGCGGTAGAAAAATTCATTTTGGCCGCTGTAGCAGAAAAAGGCATCAAACTGTCTGATTATGCATTGCCTACAGACTTCGAGGAATTGAAGAAAAGGACAAAATCTGTTGAATCAAAACAAGATGTCGTTTTTCGGGAACTGTTCAAGAATATTTCGGATAGTTCAAATATGATGACTCTGAGAAAGGTGCTTCAATATCTTGTTAAGAACACATATTATGTGGATATTGAATCGTTAAAGGTTTTACTTGTTGGATGAATACGTCCTCCTTTGTTCATAGTTGGTTGGACGATATGCCTACAAGTATTTGATTTGTTTAGAATAAGATTTAGCCCTCGCCCCCACTTGTGCAACTATGATTTTGAGGTCCCAGAAGATGGTTATAGTAATACTAAATTATTAAACTAGTTATATCAAATTATAAATTATAAAAAAATGAGTTTCAAGTCAAGGTGGAAATATTTATTTTCCCAACATCCAAATCTTCACACAATTATTCACCGAATTAGTATCGAGTTAAATATTTTATATTTAAAGAAAATCAAAAAAGTTGATATCGGTGAAGACTGTACATTGCATCGGCATTGTAAAATTGATGGTGCAAACCCAAGAGGTGTGCATATCGGGGATAGATGTCGAATTGCTGCTCATGCAATTGTCTTTGCTCATGATTATTATGGAGGTAGGGACAAAGTTGATACTTATATTGGGAAACAATGCATCATTGGTTATGCTGCAATTATTTTACCTGGTGTAAAATTGGGTGACAATGTTATAGTTGGAGCAGGTTCTGTGGTTTCTAGAGATATTCCGAGTAATTGTATTGTAGCAGGTAATCCGGCAAAAATAATTAAAGAAGGAATTGCCATTGATGAACATGGAAGAATAACGGATCACGGACATAAACCAGAAAAGAAAGTAGAATAAATAATTAATTAAAATGAAACAAAGTGTTTTGGGTCTCTATTTTGAAGACTTTGAAGTAGGGGAAGAGATAAAACATGCTCTTTCGAAAACTGTATTTGAAAGTGATAACAATTTCTTTTCTCTCCTCACGATGAATCATCATCCAGTCCATACCAATGTAGATTATGCTAGCCATAATCAACATGGTCAATTACTTGTGGTGGGGACTTTGGTTTTTTCTTTAGTCGTTGGTATGACAGTGCCTGATATTAGTGGCAAAGCAATTGCCAATTTGGGATATGAAAGCATAAAACATTTGGCTCCTACTTTTGTTGGAGATACGCTTTATGCGCGTACAAAGATATTGGATAAACGAGAGTCAAAAACAAAAAACGACAGAGGAATTATATATGTTGAAACCATCGGGTATAATCAAAGGGGAGAGGATGTCATCTCGTTCCGCAGGAATGTTTTGGTGAAAAAACACAATCCATCATAATTTTACGGTATGAAAACAAGTTTCCTTACACGTAGCCTTATGTTTGTGCCTGCTCATAATGACAGATTGATGCAAAGTGCTGCACGTAGCAATGCTGATGTGCTGTTGTTGGATGTGGAAGATTCAGTTCAGCCAATTGAGAACAAACAAATTGCTCGAAACAATATTATTAAATATGTAAACGAAGGCGTTTTTGACAATCGTGTGCTCTTCCCTCGAATTAATGATAGAGAAAGTGGCCAATTACTAAAGGATGTGACACAATTATCCATTAAAGGAGTGACTGGATTTATGTATCCAAAAGCACGTTGTGGTGAGGATATCTATTTTATTGGTAAGTTGCTTGACACTATTGAATACGACAAGGGCTTTAGACAAGGAACGTTCAAACTTATTCCTATTATTGAGACGACGGGTGCCGTGATGAACATTCAAGACATCTGCAAAGCTAGCCCAAGAGTGGTGGCAGTGGCTTTTGGTTGTGAGGATTATGTCACAGATCTTGAAGGCAAACACGACATAGATGGACAGAGTATTTTCTTTGCCCGTAATATGATTGTGAATGGAGCGCATAATTGTGGGGTAGCCGCCATTGATACGGTTCATATCAGAGTTCATGACTTGGATGACCTTGAACATAATCTTATCCTATCCAAGAAGCTTGGTTTTGATGGGATGCTCATTCTTAATCCCAAGGAATTGCCTTTATGTCACCGTTACTATTCTCCTTCACCCGAGGAAGTGGAATGGGCAGAAGAGATGGTTCAGTTAACTGAGGAATCAATTCGTGAAGGTAAAGGTGTGGCAGTGAAAGACAATAAATTTATAGGCCCTCCGATGCTCAAAATGGCTCAAGATATCTTGAAAAAGAACGAATTATGTAAATCACATTAACCATACTAATATGAAAGTAGATTTCCTAACACGCAGTTTATTATACCTTCCTGCACATAAAGAGCATTTAATCCAGAATGCTTTAAAGAGCGGAGCGGATATGTTGGCCCTTGACTTGGAAGATTCTTGTCAACCATTTGAAAACAAACAGATGGGTCGAGATAATATCATTAAGTTTTTGAATGAAGGTTTGTTGGAGGGACATAAAATCTTCCCAAGGGTAAATGATAGAGAAAGTGGTGAGTTGTTAAAGGATGTTCATCAGCTTGCGCTTCCTGGTATTTCAGGCTTTATTTATCCGAAATGCACCAATGGACAAGACATTTATTTTATTGGAAAGCTCTTGGAGACCATTGAGTATGAAAAGCATATTCCGGTTGGGTATTTTAAGCTGATACCTTTGATTGAAACTACTGGAGCTGTGGCAAATATCAATGATGTATGTGAGTCTTGTCCAGAACGTATCATCGCTGTTGGTTTTGGTGCTGAAGATTATATGTCTGATCTAGGTGGACGACACAATGAAGGAGGTAATAGCATTTTTTCGGCAAGAGCTATTATTGCGAATGCGGCAAAAGCTCATGACATCGTTCCTTTGGATATTGTTCACATGAAGGTACATGACTTGGATGATTTAGAAAGGGAGATGAATGTGGCAAGAGATTTGGGTTATGAAGGTAAAATGTTAGTACACCCCAAGGAAATACCAGTATGTCATAAATGTTTTTCTCCATCTGAAGAACAAATTACATGGGCAGAGGAAATAGTATTTCTATGTGATGAGGCAAAAAAAGAAGGCAGGGGTGTTGCTTATATGAATAACAAGTTCATAGGTCCACCTATGTTAAAAATGGCACAAGATATTCTGAAAAAAGCGAAGTTGTGTGAACAAAATAAAAGATAGTATTTGTTTCTAATATGTATAAACATTTTGTTAAATGCTTTATATGTATAAAATAAAAGTTTTTTTTCATAATGAACACAGACGAAATCAAAGAACCTAAAAGGTCGCTAAAACAGCGCATCAAGGTATTTCTCTTCAAGGCTATTAACAGAACCCAATCTTTCTATTTGAGAAATATCCGAGGTGTGGATTTAGGAAAAAAATGTAGTATTAATAGGAAGGCAAAAACTGACGGGATTAATCCAAAAGGAATTCATATTGGAGATTTTGTTAGAGTCTCTCAAAACGCATTGATTTTGGCACATGATCATTACAGGGATGAAGAGCACCAGTATGTGGAAACATGGATTGGCCATCATGTTAATATTGGATGGGGTGCAGTGATTAACCCCGGTCTGAAAATTGGAAATCATGTAATCGTGGGAGCAAATGCGGTTGTGACAAAGGATGTACCTGATGGTAGTATTGTTGCTGGGAATCCTGCTAAAATCATAAAGGTGAATATTGAGTTGAACGATCATGGCAGTATGGTGCGCCGAGGCGAACGCCCTAATGCAAATCAAAAACTGTAAATATCAATATGTACAAGCATTTTTTCAAACGCTGTATCAGCATTTTTGGCTTCTTATTGGCATTTGTTGTAGTGGGTTGGTAATGGTGGTTTTTCATGTTTTATAATGGATATGACCAATTATAAAAATCAATCATTAATTAGCGTAAAATCATTTTCTCAAGAAGAGCTGAGAAAATGGCAGATGAAACTGTTGGAAATTCTAGTGTATTTTAAGGAGTTTTGCGATTTGCACGACTTGCAGTTTTTTCTTGCTGCCGGGACTTGTATCGGTGCGGTAAGGCATCATGGTTTTATCCCATGGGACGATGATTTGGATGTAGTCATGCTTCGCAAAGATTATGACAAACTTATTAAACTTTGGGATAAAGAAGCAGATAATAATCGTTTTCAACTATGCGTTACCAACAAAGATAAAAGTTCACGGTTTCCAATGGCAACAATCAGAAGTGTTAACACAACTTGTATATATCAACATAGTATAAATGATGATATTTGCCAAGGATTAAAAATAGATGTCAGGTTTTTAGATGGTGTACCCCCCAAAAAAATTCCATATCTATTTCAATATTTTTGTGAAGGCCTTTTTGGGTTGTTAAGAACAGAACGAGCTCCTGAAAGAATGTCACGAAAGAGAAGAATAGTTGCAAAAATCATTTTAGTTGTTTTCCCAAAACACTCAATACGTTGGAGAGTTTCTTGTTGGTGTGAGGAATATATGAAGAAATATTTGATTGATAATTGTGAATATGTTAGATATCTATTATGCTCACCACTTCCCAAAAGGATTTTTACAGAGTCAATTAATGTTGATTTTGAAGGATATAATATGCCAATTCCCCAAGATTATGACCTCTTTCTTAAATATTCCTATGGGGATTATATGCAATACCCTTCATTAGAACAACGACTTCCTGCTACAGATAATCTTGTATTTTATGATTTGAACAATAGTTATCTTAATTATAAAGGGAAATACTATTGTATAAAGAAATGAATAGTATGTACAAACACTTTTTCAAACGCTGTATCAGCATTTTTGGCGCAGTGATAGCGCTCTTAGTAGTCGGATGGCTTATCATTATTGTGGCTATCATCTTGCATTTCGCTAATAAAGGCGCAGGTGTATTCTTTAAGCAAGAACGTCCGGGTAAAGATGCCAAGATTTATAAGGTTCTTAAATTCAAAACCATGACGGATGAACGCGATGCCGATGGTAAATTGTTGTCCGATGAAAAACGCCTTACCAAAGTGGGAAAAATCGTGCGCAGCCTTTCCATCGACGAACTACCCCAGTTGATTAACATTCTGAAGGGTGATATGTCTTTCATCGGACCAAGACCTTGGAAAGTCGAGTATTTGCCTTTGTATTCTCCCGAGCAGATGCGTCGCCATGAAGTGCGTCCCGGCATCAGCGGCTGGGCGCAAGTAAATGGCAGAAATGCCATTTCCTTTACCAAGCGTTTGGAATACGATATCTATTATGTCGATCATCTTACTTTTTGGTTGGATGTGAAGATTTTCTTCATGACCATCTTCAAAGTGTTCAAGCGCGAGGGAATCTCGGAAGAAGGGCAGGCCACCTCAGAAGCATTCAATGGGCATAACTAAGCACACAAGAGTTTTTTGTGTAGTCTTTTGCTTTGTCTTCAGCATCTTGACGGCATGTGGGAAAAGTCCTACAGTGCTGACCCAAAAGATGCTGGACAAAGCAGGATTGACTTTTGTTATTAAGGGAGACTATACCGCAAATGATGCTATTCTGTATATCGGAAATCAGCAGGAACTGGTTTTTGACGGTGGGAGGATTGACCATGTGATACTTGTAGGCAGACATTCCAAATTGAAAGTAAAAGGTGCGAAACCTGTATTTGGAAAAAATGTCATCATCAGAGGTGTCTGGGATATTGAAGAAGCCCATGACGGATGGTTTGAATATGAAGAGGGAAGTGGCTTTGTAGCCAACCAGCTCATCAAAAACATGCTGGCATTTTCCAATGATGTCACGTTTTGTCATCTTTATTTTGAAGAAGATCGAACCTATTATTTTGAGTTGCCTTATCAGGGTAATGCCAGATTGGGTGATGTGTTTACCTATCATATAAATGACAAAGGAGAAAAGAAACGACATTACGGTGAGTTGTATGATGATGACTATTCGTTCCTGAGAATATTCACCATTCCTTCCAATACAACAATAACATTAAATAACACATGGAAGATGCTCCCCACTGGGTTAGGTGCATATTTTGTGTTTTGGGAATATGGCAAAGAGAATGTGACAATTGAAGGCAAGGGTACCATTGCTGGCGATAATAAAGAACATCTTTACACTTCACCTTATGCGGGATCGAAGTATTATGGGGAATGGGGCTTTCTTTTCAGGTGTTTCAAATGCAAGAATTTTGTGTTTCGTGGGATTACGCTCAGAGATGCTTTTGGGGATTGCATTGCTTTTCAAGGTTCTCATTTGCCTAACGAGTATGAATATAGATTTGCCGATGGTTTGCTGATGGAGGATGTCAAGATTATCGGAGCAAGGCGCAATGGGGTAGCAATTGGAGCTCGCAACGTGATGATTAGAAATTGTCATTTCGAGGGCTGTGGCAATGAAGCGGCCAAAGGGACCGCACCTCGAAGTGCCATTGACTTTGAGCCCGATGGAATAAAACATTATCCTGAGATTGGAAACCAAAATGTTTTGATGGAGAATTGTACTTTTAAGGACAATCACTTTGATGTTGCATCATATAGAAATAATCTATCGGATTATGGCCAATTGGCTACAACAGTCAAAAACTGCGTTTTCACAGCTCCGTTAAAGATAGAAGGAACTTGTTGGATGCGCTTTGAGAATTGTTACATCCCGTTTGTTTGGAATACCAAGGATGACCGCTCCTTGTTGCTGTATTCCAAACACATGGAGTTCGTGAATTGTGAATTTGGGCAGTGGGATACATCCATCAGAAGTAAAGTTACAACGAAGTCAACAAACATTTTTACCAATTGTAAATTTAACACAAAAATAGAAAAATAAACTTTTTTACTTATGTCAAATAATCGTATCTATCTCTGCCTTGCCCACATGAGCGAGGCAGGAATTGAACAAAAGTATATCCAAGAGGCTTTCGACACCAATTGGGTGGTGCCATTGGGGCCTAATGTGAACAGCTTTGAGGCCGATTTGGAGCAATTTGTTGGCGAGGACAAGCGTGTCGTTGCTCTCTCATCAGGAACGGCAGCGGTGCATCTCGCGCTGATTGCCTGCGACGTGCAGCCTGGTGACGAGGTCATCGTGCAGAGTTTCACCTTCTGCGCCTCATCGCATCCTATCACCTACCTTGGTGCAAAACCGATCTTTGTCGATTCCGAGAAAGACTCTTGGAACATCGACCCAGAACTGATGGAAGAGGCCATCAAAGACCGAATCGCCAAGACGGGCAAGAAACCCAAGGCTATCGTGCCGGTAGCGCTTTATGGTATGCCATACGACATCGACAAAATCATGGAAATCGCCAACCGTTACGACATCCCCGTCATCGAAGATGCTGCCGAGGGTTTTGGCAGCCGCTGGAAAGGACATGTATTGGGCACTTTCGGCAAGTACGGTGTGCTGTCGTTTAACGGCAACAAGATGATAACGACTTCGGGCGGCGGGGCTTTGGTTTGTCCCGACAAGGAGGCTTGGCAGAAAATCATGTGGTTAGCCACGCAAGCCCGAGAGGCCTATCCTTACTATCAACATGAAGCCATCGGCTACAACTATCGTATGTCGAACATTTGCGCAGGCATCGGTCGCGGCCAAATGACCATCGTCAATGACCATATCAATCACCACAAGCATGTCTTTGAGCTATACAAGGAGTTGCTGAAAGATGTAAAGGGTATAGAAGTTCATGGTAATCCTGACGAGCGTTATGATGCCAATTTCTGGCTGAACACCATTACCATCGACCCAGAAATTCACATTAAGGGACAGGAGAACGCTTACAAGATCATCGTGCAAGGCGCGGTGGGAGGAGCGGCTGGTGTGGTTCATGCTACAGATAGTGCTCATACCGACTGCGAGCCTAATAACAATGTGGAGGCCTTGCGCGTGTGGCTTGACGAAAGAGGTATCGAGGCACGTCCATTGTGGAAGCCCATGCACAAGCAGCCAGTCTATAAGGACGCATCGGCATACGTCAATGGCGTTTCAGAAGCCTTGTTCAAGGTAGGAATGTGCCTTCCAAGTGGGCCATACGTCAACGATGAGGATGTAAAGTATATCGTAGAAAGAATAAAGGAAGCCATCGTATAGTCACAGGTAGATTGTAAGTGTTGTTTTCAAGATTCAAGCAACGGATTCGGCTAAAGTCGGATCCGTTTTTTTTTGTTTTTACAGCACAAAGGTTTTATCTTCCAGTCGAGATAATGTTTTTTAGTAGGTTTTTGCAAAAAACGCTTGCAGATTGGATTTTTTGTCGTATCTTTGAACCGAAAATGTGGACGATGTTCCAACATAAAGTGTTGAATTAATGTAACTTATATCATGAAAAGTAGCAATATGTTGAAAAAAAACAGTTTGTTTTTCTTGGCGTTGGCACTTTTGTTGTCGTCATGCGATGTGTCAAAGCGAATCACTTATTTTCAGGACATTCAAGAGAAAAGTGTTTCTACTGTCACTGAAGAGCAACCCACACCAGAGATTCGTCTTCGTCCCGAAGACAAAATTTCCATTATTGTCAACACTAAGGTGCCGGAACTGACAGCCCTTTTCAATTTACCTTATACTGCTCGTATTTTAGGTCAGTCGTCTGATTATGTGAATAACACAAATCAAGGTACTTCAGGGTATATTATCAGAAATGATGGTACCATAGATTTTCCTGTATTGGGTTCTGTTCAGGCTGCTGGGTTGACACGCGATGAGCTGGCGGCTCATATCAAGACAGAACTTATTAATCGCAATTTGGTCAACGAACCTGTAGTTACAGTAGAGTTTATCAACTTGCAGTTTTCGGTAATGGGTGAAGTAAGAGCCCCTGGTTCATACAAGATCCTTCGTGACCATATCACCTTATTGGATGCTTTATCAATGGCTGGGGATTTGAGCATTGACGGTAAGCGCGACAATGTGCTGGTGCTCCGTCCTGATACTTCTGGCAACATAACGGCTTATAATGTCGATATGCGCTCATTCGATAATGTTAAGGGTTCTCCGGCCTACTATATCCATCAAAACGATTACATATATGTTGAGCCTAATAAAAAACGAGCCAATCAGTCAACAGTCAATGCCAATACGGTTCAATCCGCCTCGTTTTGGATTTCTGTTGTCTCTTTACTTGCTTCCGTGGCAACCACCGTTTCTGTAATAATGACAAGAAATTAATGACGAACAAGGCATAGACTACCAAAACAATTTTTCAATCAATACAATAATCAAGTCAATAATTCAAAACCATGCAAGATAATAGAAAAACATCGGTAAATCAGGCAGAACAGACGAACGAACAAACCATTGATTTGAAGGCCTTTTTTTATCTTTTTCTTTCGAATTGGTATTGGTTCGTCATTTCTGTAGTGTTGGCTTTAGGTTTGGCGACCTATTATTTGTTAAGGACCACCCCTGTTTATACCCGATCGGCCAAACTATTAATAAAATCGGAAGAAAGGGGAAGGTCGTCATACTATGAAGTCAGTGATTTTTCAGATTTGGGACTGTTTTCAAATGGTGTGAAAATTAACAACGAGATGTTGAGCCTCAAATCCTTAGACAACCTCAAAGAGGTAGTGCAGCGCCTACATTTGGACATGAATTATACTATAGACGACAGGTTTCATCCATATCTGCTTTATGGTAACGATTTGCCCGTGATTGTGAACTTGGTAGGTATTCCTGAAAATGTCTTTGCTTCGTTTGATATGAGAGTCAAAGGAGAAATGATTACCCTTTCTGATTTTGTTCTTCAAGAGGAGGATTTTTCTGGGCAGATGACAGTTAAATTTGGAGATACAATTAATACACCCATTGGTTTGATGTGTGTACAAAGGACAGAGTTCTTTGATAAAGACATGGATTATGGTGTCATACATGTAAAGCGTTTTGGCATCGAGAACACAGCCCGCAGCTTTGGTAGTAGACTGGGTGTTGGTTTGGCTGACAAAAATGCTGATGTTTTGGCATTAACTATTCAAGATATTTCCATAAAAAGAGCGGACGATTTTCTTAACATGCTTATTGACGTATACAACGACAATTGGTTGAACGACAAGAACCAAATCATGGTAAGCACTTCCTTGTTTATCGATGACCGTCTGAAACTGATTGAAAATGAGTTGGGCAATGTGGATAGCGACATCTCAGAGTACAAGAGCGAGAATCTGCTTCCCGATGTGAAAGCAGTATCCAACATTTACCTGACGCAAAACACCGCCACTACCAACCGCATTTTGGAGATAAACAACCAAATCTCCATTACCAACTATATCAAGAACATGTTGGTTGGCGAGTTGGCAAAGAACCAATTGTTGCCTGCTAATACTGGAATCGGCAGTAGCATTGAAAGCCAAATTGGCACCTACAATTCTATGATGCTTCGCAGAAACAACTTGATGGCCAATGGTGAGAATAACCCCTTGGTACACGACTTGGACAAGAACCTTGCGGATATGCGTCAAGCCCTTATTGCCAGTATTGACAACCAATTGGTGAATCTTAACGAGCAATTAGTCAGCCAGCAAGGTACCAAATACAAGATTAGCAAACAACTTGCCGACAATCCTGGGCAGGCCAAATACCTGCTTTCGGTTGAACGCCAACAGAAAGTGAAAGAGTCTTTGTATCTTTTCCTTTTGCAGAAACGAGAAGAAAACCAGTTGTCGCAGGCATTTACGGCGTACAATTCAAGAATTATAGAACAGCCTAACGGCTCTATTTTCCCTACAAAGCCAAGGAGAAAAATTGTTGGTTTGTTTGCTTTATTATTAGGTTTGGCTATTCCCGCCATTATCCTTTTCTTAAGGGAACAATTGAACACAACGATACGTGGCCGCAAGGATTTGGAGAAACTGTCGTTGCCTTTCGTGGGTGAGATTCCATTGGCTTATAGTCAGACTGACCAAAAGAAAAAGAAAAAGGAGGTCAAGAAGAAAATCAAGGAGCAGAAAGACCAAGAGCAAAAGGAAGGATTTGCTGGCGGCGTAGTGGTGAAAGAAGGTAGCCGTAATGTTATCAACGAGGCATTTCGTGTGTTCCGCACCAATTTGGAGTTTATGAGTAAAGACAAAGAGTCCAATCTTTTCATGTTTACCTCCTTCAATCCTGGTTCGGGCAAGTCTTTCATTGCTATCAATTCAGCCATTGCCTTAGCCATCAAGAACAAGAAAGTGTTGGTGATTGACGGTGACTTGCGTCACGCCTCTTTATCGGCTTACATCTTCTCCCCGAAAAAAGGTATCGCCAACTATCTTGCGCGTCAAGAAGAGAATATACAAAACCTCATTATCCGAAGCAATGACTATCCTGGATTAAGTTATTTGCCTGTTGGTGTCATCCCACCCAACCCGACAGAATTGTTGGAGGACGAGCGCTTTGGAAACTTGCTCGCACAGCTCGCCAAGGAATATGACTATGTTCTCATCGACTGCCCGCCCGTTGACATCGTAGCAGACCCGCAGATTATTAATAAGTATGTTGACCGTACTATCTTCGTTGTACGTGCCGGCCTGATGGAACGTAGTCTTATCCCTGAGCTTGAGAATATATATAGGACTAACAAATACAAAAACATGTGTCTGGTGCTTAATGGCACTATGGGTAGTGATGGACGCTATGGCTATCGTTACGGCTATCGCTATGGCTATCGCTATGGCTACAGATACGGCTACCGTTACGGCGGCAAGTATGGCTACCATAGTGGCTACTATGGCAACAACAAAGGTGCAGGATATTATCACGAAGATGAATAATTGGTAAAAGGCCTTATGTTGTTTCCTAAAGTTTCTTCCCTGCTGATCAACTTCACCGACCATCATTCACACATTTTGCCCGGTGTGGATGATGGCGTGAAGAAGATGGAAACATCGCTTAAGGTCTTGGAACGTTATGAGCAACTTGGGATTGCCGAAGTGTGGTGTACACCTCATGTGATGGAAGATATTCCCAACACGACGGCGGGACTTCAAGCGCGTTTTGCGGAACTTTGCGAAGCCTACCAAGGTCCAATCAAGTTGCATCTTGCGGCAGAATACATGATGGACGAACTTTTTGAGGAACGACTCGAACAAGGCGATTTGCTGAAATTGGGCGATGAGGGTAACCAAGTCTTGGTGGAAACTTCTTACTTCACTCCTCCGATGGATATGGATGCCATATTGCGCCGTATCAAGCAGAAGGGTCTTTATCCTATGCTGGCTCACCCCGAGCGTTATATCTACATGAATAAGGAACGCTATAAAGAGTTGAAAAACAATGGAATACGATTCCAATTGAACCTCTCTTCTGTAGCTGGGGCATACGGCTCTGAAGCCAAAGACAAAGCACTTTGGCTGCTGAAACAGAATTTCTACAATATTGCCGGTTCCGATCTACATTCCTTGCGTAATATTGACTATTGGTCGACACGCGCCCCCCGAGCCTTGAAGCAATTGTTTCAGTCTTGGGAAAAATAATTTTTGTCAATAACAAGAATATCAATTAAATACAACAACATGGAAGAAAAAAAGAGACTCTTTGAGGAATTTCCTCCAGTGAGCACCCAGGAATGGGAAGCCGTCATTGAGAAGGACCTCAAAGGGGCAGACTACAACAAAAAACTGGTTTGGCGCACAGCCGAAGGCTTCAACGTGAGACCTTACTACCGTGCCGAAAACCTCGCCGACATCCCGTGGACGGGTCAGCAACCTAACGAGTTCCCATACGTCCGTGGCAACAAGCCCGAAGGCAACGAATGGCTTGTTCGTCAGGACATCACCGTGAAGGACATGCATGAGGCCAACAAGATTGCGCTCAATGCCATCAGCCGTGGAGCGAACAGCATCGGCTTCAAGTTGGAGTACGACAAGATTTACGACACCATTGCCATCTCAACTTTGCTCAACGGCATCGACCAGAAGGCAGTGGAAATCAACTTCTTCAACAACAAGTACCATTTGCCGATACTTGAGATGCTGTCGAAGATTCCGGACATCAAAGGCTCGTTGAACTACGACCCGCTGACGCGCTATATCCGTCGCGGCGTGTGGTACATCAATGAGGGTGCCGATATGGAACTGGCTTACATTGTGGTGAAAGCCGATATGCCTGATTTCCAGACCATCGGTGTCAACAGCCACGTTTTCACCAATGCCGGTGCCACCATCGTTCAGGAGATGGCCTTCAGCCTTGCCGTGGGTGCCGAATATTTAGACAAACTCACCGAGAAAGGTCTCACCATCGACGAGATTGCTCCAAAGATGCGCTTTAATGTGGCCGTCGGACAGAATTACTTCATGGAAATGGCCAAGATGCGTGCCTATCGCCTGCTTTGGGCCAACATCGTGAAGGCCTACGGCGGCAAGGAAGAGAATGCCAAGATGCACATCCACGCCACCAATGCTGAATTAGGTATGAGCCTTTATGATGCATACGTCAATATGTTGCGCACAACGACTGGAACGATGTCTGCCGTCCTCGGTGGCGTCGATTCGTTCACTGTGATGCCGTTCGACACGCCGTTTGAAATCCCCACCGACTTTGCCGACCGTATCGCCCGCAACCAACAACTCATCCTCAAGGAAGAGTCGCATTTCGACAAAGTCGCCGACCCCGCCGCAGGTTCCTACTACATTGAGAACCTCACCGAGAGCCTCGCCACAGCCGCTTGGGACTTGTTCAACAAGATCCAAGACGAAGGCGGTTATCTCGAAGCCGTCCGCAAGAGCATGATACAAGGCCTCATCAAGGAAAGTGCCGCCAAGAAATTCAGCAACGTGGCCACCCGCCGCGAAACCATCCTCGGCACCAACCAATTCCCAAACTTCACCGAGAGCTTGAAGTTCACACCCGAGGCTTGGGTGATGGAAGCCGACGACCGTCGCGACGAGAAGGCCGAGGTCGAGACCATCGTCACCTTCCGCGCCGCGCAACAGTTTGAGCAACTGCGCTATGCCACCGATGTCTATGCCCAAGACCACAAGCGTCCTGTGGCATGGATGTTCACCTACGGCAACCTTGCCATGCGTAAGGCCCGCGCCAACTTTGCCTCCAACTTCTTCGCTTGCGCCGGTTTCCAAGTCGTCGACAACCCCGGCTTCAAGACCTTGGACGAAGGCATCGCCGCCGCCCGCAAGGAGAAACCCGAAATCGTGGTCATCTGCTCGTCCGACGAGGAATATGGCGAAGGCAACGCCCTCAAGGTTTTCGAGGAGTTGAAGAACGAAACCATAGTGGTGCTCGCCGGCAACCCCGAAGGCACCGCCGACATCCTCAAAGAGGCCGGACTGAAGTATTTCATCCACGTCAAGAGCAATGTGCTTGAAACCTTAAAAGAGTTCCAAATGCAATTAGGTATAACGAAATAAGAAAGGAGTAATACGATGAAACCGAATTATAAAGACATCAATATCAACGCTATACCTAAGCATAGTGGCCTCATTTTGCCGAATGGCGAAAACTGGGAGACCCACGAACATATCATGGTGAAGCCAGCCTACACCGAGAAAGACCTCGAAGGCATGGAGCACCTCAACTACGCCGCTGGCATTGCGCCCTTCCTCCGTGGACCTTACTCGACGATGTATGTGATGCGTCCTTGGACCATCCGTCAGTATGCTGGTTTCTCCACCGCTGAGGAGTCCAATGCCTTCTACCGCCGTAATATTGCGGCTGGTCAGAAGGGTCTTTCCGTAGCCTTCGACTTGGCCACCCACCGTGGCTACGACGCCGACCACGAGCGCGTCATGGGCGACGTGGGTAAGGCTGGCGTGAGCATCTGCTCCGTCGAGGACATGAAGGTCCTGTTCGACCAGATCCCGCTTAACAAAATGTCCGTCTCCATGACCATGAACGGTGCTGTGTTGCCGATTTTGGCCTTCTATATCGTCGCTGCCTTGGAGCAAGGTGCCAAGTACGAAGAGCTGCAAGGCACCATCCAAAACGACATCCTGAAGGAGTTCATGGTGCGTAACACCTATATTTATCCGCCTGAGTTCTCGATGCGCATCATCGCCGACATCTTCGAGTTCACCTCGCAGAACATGCCGAAGTTCAACAGCATCTCCATCTCGGGTTACCACATGCAGGAAGCCGGCGCCACCTCCGACATTGAGATGGCTTACACCTTGGCCGACGGCTGGGATTACCTCCGCACGGGTGTCAAGGCCGGTTTGGATGTCGATGCCTTTGCGCCGCGCTTGTCGTTCTTCTGGTGCTCGGGAATGAACCACTTCATGGAGATTGCCAAGATGCGTGCCGCCCGTATGCTTTGGGCCAAGATCGTGAGCACCTTCAACCCGAAGAGCACCAAGTCGTTGGCCTTGCGTACCCACACGCAGACCTCCGGTTGGTCACTCACCGAGCAAGACCCGTTCAACAACGTGGCCCGTACCTGTATCGAGGCTATGGGTGCCGCTTTGGGTCACACCCAGTCGTTGCACACCAACGCCTTGGACGAAGCCATCGCCCTGCCGACTGACTTCAGTGCCCGTATCGCGCGTAACACGCAGATTTACATCCAAGAAGAAACCAACGTTTGCCGCGTGGTTGACCCGTGGGCTGGATCTTATTATGTGGAGTCGCTCACTCATGAGATTGCCCACCGTGCTTGGAACCACATCCAAGAGGTGGAAGCCATGGGCGGCATGGCCAAAGCCATCGAAACGGGTCTGCCGAAGATGCGTATCGAAGAGGCTTCGGCTCGCAAGCAGGCACAAATCGACTCGGGTCGCGAGACCATCGTTGGTATCAACAAGTACCGCCTTGACCACGAAGACCCGATCGAGACTTTGGAAATCGACAATACCGCTGTGCGTGAGTCGCAGATCAAGCGCTTGAAGGAACTCCGTGCCAACCGCAACGAGGCCGACGTGCAGCGTTGCCTCGATGCCATCACCAAGTGCGCCGAAACCCACGAAGGCAACCTGCTGGCATTGGCCATCGAAGCCGCCAAGTGCCGCGCCTCGTTGGGTGAAATTTCGATGGCTTGCGAGAAGGTCGCAGGCCGTTATAAGGCAGTTATCCGTTCAATTTCAGGAGTATATTCTATGGAAACGAAAAACGACGCAAGATTTGAAGAGGCTTGCAAAATGGCCGACGAGTTCGCCAAGATGGAAGGTCGCCGCCCGCGTATCATGGTCGCCAAGATGGGTCAAGACGGTCACGACCGTGGCGCCAAAGTGGTGGCTACTGGTTATGCCGACATCGGCTTCGATGTGGATATGGGCCCGTTGTTCCAGACACCCGCCGAGGCTGCAAAGCAGGCTGTTGAGAACGACGTTCACATTATGGGCGTGAGTTCATTAGCTGCTGGTCACAAGACCCTCGTGCCGCAAGTCATTGAAGAGTTGGAAAAACTCGGTCGTCCCGACATCATGGTCACCGTGGGTGGTGTGATTCCCGCCCAGGACTACCAGTTCCTCTACGATGCTGGCGCAGTGGCTATCTTCGGTCCTGGCACACCCGTCAGCGAGTCAGCTATCAAGATGCTTGAGTTGCTGATTGCCGCGAGGAAACAATAAACGGTTTGTAAAAACGCGCTATGGCGCGTTTCTACAGCAAAAAAAACGAAAAATCCCGTCAATTCGTTGGCGGGATTTTTTATTTCTTCATCTTTTCAAAAATCGCCATATACAGCATCCGCGTAGCCTCATAGTCCGCATCGATTTTCTGGCGAGCGGCTTCGGCGTTGAATGGCTCGAAGAAGATGGCATCGGCTTTCATCACCTCGCGTTTGTGTTCGTCGAAATAGATGCCATCGGCTACCACTTTGGCCTTTTGCGGTTCGTTTTCTCTCAGGTAAATGTAGGCCAAATTGAGATAAGGATAGAGATAGTTGGGGCTGATGCGGATGGCTTCTTTTAGGCAAAACTCCGCTTTTTCAAGGTCATGCGCGGTGTAATATTCCGCCAGTCCGAGGTCGTTAAGGTTTTCTTTGCAATAGGGCGCAAAATGATAGGCCTTTTGGAAACTATTGATGGCCAGCGGATTCCCCATTTGTTTTTCGGCCTTGCCCAAATACCATTGCACGGGCAGCCCGACAGGGTCAATCGTGTAGAACACCGAAAGGGCTTGGTGGCCATAGCGTTCCACGGCTTTCCATTCGTTGGCTTTTAGGGCTTGCTGCATCCTAAAAGTGTTTCTATCGCCTTTCAAGCGGAAACCACCAACGGCGAGCAACATAAGGGCAACGGACAAAAAGACCACATTCCAGCCTTTTCCGAGAGCTTTTTGTTGGTCTTGTCTGGTGATGTGAAGCAGGTTGGCCATGAGGATTCCCATCCAAACGACATGCTCGATGCGGCTGTTGGGGAAATCGAACAGGGCGTTGACGCATCCACCTACAAAGAGGCTCAAGATGATGGCTCCAAAGAGGAAGTCTTTCCGGTTTTGGGTTTTACAGAGCGCGAAGAAAACGCCTACTGTCATGGAAACGAGGAAGATAATGTATAAAAGAAGTCCAAGATAGCCCGTTTCCGAAAGCACACCGAGGTATTCATTGTGCGGCTTGGTGAAATTCACGTTCCAAACATCGGAGCGGTAAAGCCCTTCAAGACCTGCATCGGGGAAATGAATTTGCCAGTTGCCGAGGCCGCAACCCGTCAAAGGGTGTTTGTCAGCAATGTGGTAGGTCTTGTCCCATAGCAGGCAACGTTCCGCCAAGGAAGACGTACTCAGCATATTGTGTTCGATTTCGCTTTTTTCGGAGGTGTGCGGTACGGAACGGTCGGCAAACCAACGTAAGCCTACGGTGAGGAAGGCATAGACGAGGATGATGGATAAGATAAGTTGTGGTCCCTGAGCTCGTCGAAGGGCCGATTTATATGGATTGCTTCGTTCCTCGCAAATCGAAGATTCGACGTAGTCAATGCGCAAAGCGGCAGTTTGCTTTTTGCAATAACAAACGCGCAACAACAACATTATCCCAAAACAAATGCCAGCCACAATCAAGCCAAGCAACACCGCTCTCGATTTCAGCAGAATGATGACGATGATAGCGACTGCAAACATAAAAACAGAAAGCCCTTTCAGCAACTTGCTCTCAAAAATGGAAAAGGCCGTGAGCAGAAAGGCGGAAAGCACAAACAGCATGGCAGCCAACAGGTTCTTGTGCCCGTTGATGCCACTGACGCGATAGAGTTGCTCAAAGCTGAAACTTTCCACGTGAAACAATTGAATGACAGCAAAAAACAGGTACACCGCAAAAATGATGGCCGCACTAACCCAAAGGGCATTTTGGGTGACATGGCGGTTTGTCGATAACAGGCTGAAAAAGACAATGATAATGAGCGGTGTGAGCAGTTGGGTTGAAAAAGCGAATATCGCTTCAGCGGTGTTGGTTGCCCAAAGGATGGAACAGCCACAAAACAAGGTAAACAACAAATAGATGTAGAAAACCGGCGTGTCGGGAATCCTCCAGCGTTTCTTGCCGATAAGGGCGAAAAGAAACAAGATTGCCAGACCTGCTGCAACGGCAACAAATCTGGCAATCAAGAATTTGTCATACAAATCAGGTAGCCAGATGACGCAACTCGCGATGATGCCAAAAGCGATGCAAGCAGTGCGTATCGTGTGGCTGTTCATCCTAAAAAATCAATATGTTTCGTACTCTACAACGTTTCCGTAGCGTATGCTATCAGTTTTATAGCGGGCGTATGTACGGATGTAATACTTGGTGTTGGCCGACACGTTATAAATGTTGCCATAGAAATCGTACCATTCACTACCTGTTGGAGTGGCAGCCGTGATGCAAAAGTCGGATTCAAACTGCGGATATTCGTTGGTGGTGCTATAGCAGAAGCCAACTTGATCGACCACTTCGGGCCTGTTGCAGTGCATACTACCATAGGCTTCGATATAGTGGCCACTCCAGCTGTAGTAGTTGACATAAGTGTTAAGTTCCAACATAAGTGGTACTTCCGGTGTGGTGAAGCTTAAGGTTTCGCCATAGAAATAGTTATTTGTAGAGAAGTTAAAATAATCGCTTCCTTCGTCCCAGACCACAAAAGCACGGTAATAATACGTCGTGTTGGGGCTTAAGCCTTGACAATAGACTTGGTAAACGCCATTTTCTTCCTCGTAGCCATATTCATATCCGATGCAGTCCTCAATGGTGAAATCGGGTTGAATGCTAAAGCAAACGCCGACCATAAAATTGGATGCGCCAAAGGGTTCCACCTTGACACCTGCTCGGAAATACTGTGAAGTGATTTCGGTAGCCTCAATGGTGGTGACGGGCGAGGCCGAGGGTGCATCGGCACCGAGGGTGGTGAAGGTCTTTTCGTCGCCGTAGCAGTATTCTGTGCCGTATTTCGCATAGCCGCGCACATGGTAAACCGTGTTGGGTTCCAAGCTGGACAATAGGCAGGTGTAAGGCTGAGAGCATTTGTGGCTTTTCATGACGTTGTTCTCAATGGTGGGCTTTTCCGAAAGACTCCAGCAAACGCCAATCTCTATCAACAGACCGGCATCGTCGGCAGTGACTTCCGCGCCGCAGGAGGCGGTACGGCCTGTGACAAAAGTTGGCTCGGCAGTAGTGACGGTCACGTGAGATTGTGGGTCATCAACAGGCTTGCAGGCGGCCATAGTCAACATTATGACCGCTGCTATCAAAGTAAGGAAATTTGTCTTTTTCATATTGATAAGGCTTTAATATTCAAAATAAAGGACTTGTTTGTCGTCAATGTCGTCGCTTTCGTACATGGTCTGCAAAACGGGGTATTTGTCGCTGCCGTATTGGTAGGCATAGCAGATGGTGTCGGCGTAGTCGTCTTCCGTCATGATGATGCGGGTTACGTTGTTTTTGGTGAAGCCTGTGTGCCCGGAAGTTAAGTTCACGAGATAGTCTTCAAGGCCACCCAAGAAACCGTACCACGGGCAGTTCTTGTCGTCATATTGCAGTTGGAAGTCCATATATTCGCCGTCGCCGGTACAGACGATTTTGCTGATGTTGTTGTCTGTCCAAGTCAGCAGAAGGGCTATGGTGAAGGTTTCTTGTTCTCCTCGTTGGTTGGCCAACCTTTGTTCGCCTTGGGTCACGCTTTCGCAAATATTGGGAGGCAGCAGGTGTGAAAGGGGATTCAGATGCAGCGTGGCACCGTCTTTTTTAAGGTCGACGTAGAATGTTCCCATCATCTTGCTGATTTTGTCGCCGTCGTAACTAATCGCCCAAGTGCAGGCAATGGCGTTGCGATAGAAAACGGTGGCCGTTTTCAGGTGGTTGCCGTCGTATTCGTAGGTGATGTACTCGGAATTCGTGTAGTTGTCCACGCGAGTGACGCGGTTGTTGTTGTCGTAGGTGAAGTTTTCCACCCAAGTGTCTGCCTTGAAGTCGAAGTCCGAGTAATGCGTGATGGAGTTGAGCTTGTCGCCGTTCCATTCCCAATGTTGGAAGGGCTCTTTTTCCGTGTCGCTCCACGAATAATAAATCTGCTGGATTTTCTTCTTGGGCGCATAAACGCCGGTTTTGTCTTTGTGGCACGAAGTGAAGGCGACTGCCAGCATCAGCCCCAACACAATGCCCATTGTTTTGAATGTTCTCATAACTTACTTTTTTGTTGCTTTAAGGTTTGTGCTGCAAAAATAACGGATTTCCCAAGATAAAAGTATGCCAAAAAGCCCATTACAAACTTTTTGGCAAAAATTCTAACCTAAAATATTGATAATAAGGAAAGTAATAAAATCCTATTACAAACTTTTTATCTTATTTAGCAAAGGTTTTCACTACATTTTCGTGCATCCGCTGCACCGTCCATTCGTCCATTGGCACGGCTCCAATGCTGCGGTAGAAGGCCAACGAAGGCGCGTTCCAGTCAAGGCAAATCCATTCCATGCGGCCACAGTTGCGCTCAACGGCAATGTTGGCCAAGTATTTCAAAATGGCCTTGCCGTAGCCCAAGCCGCGCTTTTCGGGAATGATGAACAAGTCTTCGAGATACAGCCCTTTTCGTCCCACAAAGGTCGAGAAATTGTGGAAAAACAAGGCAAAACCGATAACCACGCCATCCTCTTCGGCAAAAACGACTTCGGCGGCCTTTTCCACAAAAATGGAGTTGTAAATCGTGGCTTCGTCAGCAACCACTTCATCGGAGCATTTTTCGTAAGCAGCCAGCTTCTTGATGAATTCGAGAATCAGGCCGGCTTCGGTTTCTTTTGCGGGGCGGATGTTAATACTGGGCATAATGTTGTTTTTTGAAGTCGGCCCTTCGACAGGCTCAGGGACCTTGGTTTATTCGGATCGGTTCAGGTCGTCTGGCTTGTCGAAACGTCGTTGTTAATTAAGGGTTTTAGCCATTTCCATTGGAAGATCAACATATAGAACACGCCAATGGTGATGGCCGAGTCAGCGAAATTGAAGATGGGTCGGAAGAAGATAAAATGCCCGTCGGGGCCGAAAAAGAAATCGGGCAGCCACGAGGCGTTTTCCTTCGCCACATCAATGAGGGGGAAATAAAGCATGTCGACCACGCGCCCGTGCAGCCAATTGGCATAGCCGCCGCCATCGGGGAAGAGGGTCGCGACTTGGGTGTAGGTGCTTTCGCTGAAAATGCGCCCGTAAAAGACGCAATCGATGATGTTGCCCATGGCTCCCGCAGTGATGAGCGCAATGCCGAACAACACGCCGAACTTGGTGTTTTTCCTCGACAAGCGAACCAAAATCCAAAACAGGGCGACAATGGCCACTATCCTGAAAATGCTCAAGGCCAATTTCAGGAAACCGCCGCCGCCAAACCAGCCGAAAGCCATGCCGTTGTTCTCGATGAACAGCAAATTGAACCAACTCCCGATGACAGGGATTTCCTGCCCGAGGGTCATACTCGTCTTGACCCAAATCTTGAGGATTTGGTCGAAGAGCAAAACGAGAAAAATCACCACAAACGACCAGATGAGGCCGTGGTTGCCTTGCTTTTTCACTTCCTTTTCAGTTTAGCGTCCAAGCAGCGTGTGGTGATGGGCACGCAGCGCAGTCTTTCCTTTGGGATGAGTTTGCCGGTTTCGCAGCACACGCCGTAGGTCTTGTTTTCGATGCGCATCAGGGCGAGTTCAAGGTTGTGGATGTACTTCTCCTGACGGGCCACGAGGCGGGCGTTTTCTTCCTTTTCGGCCACGGCGTAACCTTCTTCCAAAATCTTGAAGGTCGGAGCCGTGTCGTCGGTGCTGTGCTCGCCGCCTGAGAGGTTGGCTTTCAGGTTTTCCAAACTGGCGTTGGCTTGTTCGAGTTTTTCAAGAATCAAGGTCTTGAATTCCTCAAGATCCTCGTCGGAGTATCTCACTTGAGGGGCTTGTTTGTTTTCCATAGTTGTATCTATTAATTGTCTGTAGAGACGCAATTAATAGCATCTCTACAAAGATTATCATTTTTGAATATCTAACTTTACAGTAATACCTTCCATCAGCTCTTCTTCGGTGCTCTCCAAATGCTCCACTTTGTTAATAAAAGTAGCTCCTGTCTCAGTGCAAATGTAGGAATAATATTGATTAACCGACGCATCAACTATAGCATTATTATTACTGTTTACATATGATAGTTTAGCGTTTCTTTCTGTAACATCAAATTGCTTGATCTTGCGCAAGTTTTGATAACGATTAACAAATTCGCGGGCGAGGCCTTCTTGCATCAGCTCGTCGGTGATGGTCATGTCTAAAGCCACGGTGAGGTCGTCTTGCGAAGTGACGGCCCAGCCGGGGATGTCTTGCGTCGAAATCAGGGCATCTTCGAGGGTCAGTTCAACGTCAACGCCGTCGATGTTCAAGTGGGTGCCGTTGTTCTTCTCGAAAGCGTGGATTTCCTCTTGAGTCATGTTGGTAAAGTAAGCCTGAATCTGCTTCATCTGCTTGCCGTACTTCTTGCCCAAAGTCTTGAAATTAGGCTTCACGTTCTTGACCAAAATGTTGTTATCGGGCGACAAGAACTCGATTTCCTTGATGTTGACTTCACTCATGATGAGGTGCGACACCTTCTCGATTTGCGTCTTCATCTCCTCGTTCGCGACAGGAATCATAATCTTCGACAAAGGTTGACGCACGCGGATATTGGCTTTCTTGCGCAGCGAGAGCACCAATGAAGAGATGAGTTGAGCGGCTTCCATGCGTTCCTCCAAAGCCTTGTCGATGAACGACTTGTCGGCGACGGGGAAGTCGGTCAGGTGGACGGATTCGGCCTTGTTGCGACCCGTGACGTTGTTCAGGTCGCGGTAGATTTGCTCGCTGAAGAACGGCGCGATGGGCGAACTGAGGCGGGCCACGGTTTCAAGGCAGGTGTAGAGGGTCTGGTAGGCCGAGAGTTTGTCTTGGTTGTCCTCACTCTTCCAGAAACGACGGCGTGAGAGGCGCACAAACCAGTTGCTCAAATGCGCATCCACAAACTCGGCGATGGCGCGACCTGCACGGGTAGGTTCATAACTTCCGTAAGCCTCGTCAACATTGAGAATCAACGAATTAAGTTCCGAAAGAATCCAACGGTCGATTTCGGGACGTTCCTTGATGTCGATGTCCTTTTCCTTATAGTCGAACTTGTCGATGTTGGCGTACAAAGCAAAGAAAGCGTAGGTGTTGTAGAGCGTTCCGAAGAACTTGCGGCGCACTTCATCAACTCCGGCCTCGTCAAATTTCAGGTTGTCCCAAGGCTGCGAGTTGGTGAGCATGTACCAGCGCACGGCATCGGCACCAAATTTCTCAATGGCACCAAACGGGTCGACGGCATTGCCCAAACGCTTGGACATCTTGTTACCGTTCTTGTCGAGCACCAAACCGTTGGAAATCACGTTCTTGTAAGCAACGCTATCGAAGCACATTGTGGCGATGGCGTGCAGCGTGAAGAACCAGCCACGGGTTTGGTCGACGCCCTCGGCGATGAAGTCGGCAGGGAAAGGAAGAGTTGAGAGTTGAGAGTTGAGAGTTGAGAGTTTGCCGTCCGCAGTTTTCCCACCCATATAATGATATTGGGCGTATGGCATGGCACCAGAATCAAACCAAACATCGATGAGGTCAGGCTCGCGGAACATCTTCTTGCCGCTTGCAGAGCAAAGAACCACGCCGTCAATATAAGGTCTATGTAAGTCAAATTTGGTGTAATCGTCTGAAGTGTAAGGATTTTCCTTCATGAATCCCGCCTTGACGGACTTCTCGATTTCGTTGCGAAGTTCCTCGACGCTGCCGATGCAGATTTCTTCCTTGCCGTCCTCGGTGCGCCAAATCGGGAGCGGTGTGCCCCAATAGCGCGAGCGCGAAAGGTTCCAATCGACCAAGTTTTCAAGCCAGTTGCCGAAACGTCCACTTCCAGTGGCTTCGGGCTTCCAGTTGATGGTCTTGTTGAGTTCTATCATCCTGTCTTTCAAGGCTGTGGTCTTGATGAACCAGCTGTCCAAAGGATAATACAACACCGGTTTGTCAGTGCGCCAGCAGTGCGGGTAGTTGTGGGTGTGTTTTTCGCTCTTGAAGAGTTTGCCTTCTTCCTTCAGCATGACCACAATGTCCACATCCAAACTCTTGTCTTTTTCGGTCTTGGTGGGGTCGTAGGCGTTTTTCACGAATTGGCCGGCGTATGGGCGATAGGCCTCCACATTCATGTAGTTTTTCACAAACTCAGGGTCAAGGTCTTCAATGCGCCAGAATTTGCCGGTGCGGTCTACCATCGGCTGGGCCTTGCCGTCCTTGTCGATCATTTGCAAAGGCGGGATGCCAGCAGCGGCGGCCACACGCTTGTCGTCGGCACCAAAGGTCGGCGCGATGTGGACGATGCCCGTACCGTCCTCAGTGGTCACATAGTCGCCAGGAATGATGCGGAATGCGCCCTCGCCTGGATTGACCCACGGGATAAGTTGCTCGTACTCAATGCCAACCAATTCGCTGCCTTTGAATTCCTTGACGATTTCGGGGGCTTCCTTGAACATCGTTTCGACCAAGGCTTTGGCCATGATGATTTGGCAAGGCTCCTCGGTGTAGGGATGTACGGTCTTGAGCATCACATAATCAATGTTCGGGCCGACGCAAAGAGCCGTATTTGAAGGCAATGTCCAAGGTGTGGTGGTCCAAGCGATTGCGTAAGTTGACAGTTGAGGGTTGAGCGTTGAAAGTTGGTTGCCAAAGATAACTTTCAACTTTTCACTGTCAACTTTCAACTTGAACAACGCCACGCAAGTCAAATCCTTAACATCGCGGTAGCAGCCAGGCATGTTCAATTCGTGCGAACTGAGTCCTGTGCCGGCAGCGGGCGAGTAGGGCTGGATGGTGTAGCCTTTATAAAGCAAACCCTTGTTATACAAGTCTTTCAGCAAAAACCACAAGGTCTCGATGTAGTCGTTGGTGAAGGTGATGTAAGGATCATCAAGATTCACCCAATAGCCCATCTTGAGGGTAAGGTCGTCCCACATGTCCTTGTATTTCATCACCTCCTCACGACAGGCGCGGTTGTAGTCATCAACAGAAATCTTCTTGCCGATGTCCTCCTTGGTGATGCCGAGTTTTTTCTCTACACCCAACTCAACAGGCAGGCCGTGGGTGTCCCAACCGGCCTTGCGCACCACATGCTTGCCTTTCAGTGTCTGGTAGCGGCAAACTACGTCCTTAATTGAGCGGGCCATCACATGGTGGATGCCGGGGGTGCCGTTGGCACTCGGCGGACCCTCGTAAAATACAAAAGCGTTGTCCTTGTCGCGGTTGTCAAGGCTCTTTTGGAAGGTGTTGTCTTCTTCCCAAAACTTGCGAATCTCGTTGGCTGTCTCCGTGAGATTCAACTGTTTATATTCCTTGTAGTTGTTTTTCATAATACTATGAATCCTAAATTAAGGCGCAAAAATACGAAATCTTAATGAAAGCGTGATAAAAAAACTTTATCCCGAAACCATAAACACCCGCGCGTCTTTCCATTTCGCGTGGCGGAGCATTTCGCTGGTGAAATAAGTGCGGCTGCCCGTTTGCTCAAGCAGTTCCTTCACCTTGTCGAATTGGCGTAACTCGCGATAGATTTCAGGCAATTCAAGGTCAATTTGTTCCTCGGGGTGCTTTTCGAGCAGGGCCAAAAGACGTTTCAAGTTGTCGGTGAAGTCCTTGTAATTCTTGATGAAAAGTTTTTCGCCCTCAAGAATCATCTTGCGGTTGCAATGCCACACGCCGAAACTCATAAAACCGTTGAGGAGGTATTTCAGGCGCACATGCTGGTGGTTGCGGTGCAGGTCGTTGTAGGCCCACCAAAGGAAACGGCGCAAATAAATCTCGTTTCGCGGCTCGTAGTGGCTTTTCTTCAGGAAAGTCTTGTAGTGATTAATCAGGGCCAACTTGCCCTTGTTGTCTGAAAAACTGATGCCGAAAAAGCGCCAAGTGTTCCATGAATAGACCTCTGCATCGGGTTTTTCGTATGTAATCAACGGCTCAACGGGATGCTCAATCCAAAAGACATGTCCGCACGAGGGACAAAGAATCATCTTTTGCGGCGTGGTGATATAGTTGTCGTTCAGCACCTTACCATCTGAATACAAGATAGCCTGATTCACCATTTCGGCCTTCAGGTTGCGGCCTTCGAGCCAAGCCTCGCAATGCGGACATTGGAAATAAAATGAATCGAACTTTAGCATTTTCTATCTTGTTTTCGGGCGGTAAAAGTAGTATTATTTTCATTTCCTACCGTAATCAGCAGGAAATAAATATATTATTTCCTGCCGTAGTCGGCAGGAATTTCGCCCCAAATTTCCGTTTTCCATTTCAAAATCGGCACCTCGATGGCGTTATTGTTCAGCCAATTCTCGGCACGCTCAACGAGTTGGAAAAGGTAGTCGTTTTTGGCGTTGCGTTGCAGTTTGGTCTTGCATTTCTTCTGCCGAATCCAAAGTTGCGCATTGACCGAATCGCTGTAAATCGGGTATTTCCAGCCGTGTTTCTTCTGTAGGGCCAGCGCATGGACGAGGGCCAAAAACTCCCCGATGTTGTTGGTGCCGTTAGGGAAGACTTGACTTTTGAACAAGTTCGAGGTTGTCGGTGGTTGTGTGCCGAAATCCACAAAAACGCCTTGATACTCCATCTTGCCCGGATTGCCCGCGCAGGCCGCATCCACCGCGATGGCCGGACTGATGGGCTTCTCATTGACGGTCGAAAGGTCAATCAAGGGAGCCACATCCTTGCCCCAATATTTGTCTGGGCCCTCCCTGAAAGCCGTTTCCGCACTCAAGCGGTCGGGGAAACCCTTGTATTTGGCATCCTTGCAGCCCATGATTTCGCGCTTGCAAACCTCCCAATCGCTATAGATTCCAGGGGTGCGACCGCTCCAAACGACATAGTATTTATTCTTTGCCATGCTATTTCCTCACGATTTTGCCGTCTTTTAAAACAGGTACAGTCTGTACGCAATTCGTTTCCAAACAGAATTTGATGTCATCGTAAAATCCCATTGTAAACAGTCGTTTCAGATGATAACAACCTGAAAGTGCGCCAAATAGATTGTCTTTGCTTTCGTTGTAGAATCGGTGCAGTAACAAGCCTAAATCGTCCGTTTCAACTTCGGTTTGCTGTTTCAGCAATTCGATAATCATTCCGGCGCAAAGGCCGTCGTCCAAGGAAAAATGGCTTTCGGTGCCTGCGCAGACTATTGCAATATCGCGGCTGCCACGGTGTGACAGTCCTACAATGTGTTCCACCACCGCTGCTACGTTCCTGAAACAGGCCAAAACCACCTCGTCCGCACCTATTATATTATTAATGGCGTTGGTGCCGTTGGTGGTAGTCAGGATAAGGGTCTTGCCTTCAACCACCTTTTTCTTGTATTCCAAAGGCGAATTGGAAAGGTCGAAGCCCTCGATTTTCAAGGCGGTGCGCTCGCCACCGCGAAGGGTTTTGTCCGTGTCGCATTGCGCATAAAGGTTTTGTGCTTCCTCGACGGTTTTCACGGGAATAACCTCTCGCGCCCCGTTTTCCAAGGCTGTTGTAATGACGCTCGTCGCCCGCAAGACATCAATCACAACGGCGGTTTGGCCGCTGAAATTGATGCCTTGGGCTTGTTGGGCAGTGGGGATGACACTAATGTACATTATGCGACATTTTTAACTACGAATTACACGAAATTAACTAATGTTTTATTCGTGTAATTCGTAGTTTCTTTATCAGATTCCCAAAGAAATATTCAATCCTTGCGCCGTGCGGACCAATTCGCTGTCGAGAGTGACGAGGTTAGGCTGGGCGACGGCTTCTTTGAGTGAAACGGCCACAATGTCGGGATGATGATAGGACACCATTTGGCCAAATTGCCCATTCAAAACCATCTCGAAAGCCTTCACACCAAACTCAGCCGACAAAACGCGGTCGTAGGCAATCGGCACGCCGCCGCGCTGCAAGTGACCAAGGGTGGTTTCGCGCATGTCGTGGGTGAAGCCCGCAGCCTTCATCTCCTCGATGAAACGCCGACCGATGCCGCCCAATTTCTTGTTTTCGTAGCCCACCTCTTTGCTGATTTCAAACACCTGCTGGCCGTCTTTCGGGCGTGCGCCTTCCGATGCCACCACTACGGCAAAGCCACGGTCGTGGTTGAAGCGTTGCTCCAATCGGGCCTTCACTACATTGATGTCGTAAGGGAATTCAGGCAAGAGGCACACTTCGGCACCGCCCGCAATGGCGGAGTGCAAGGCAATCCAACCGGCATCGCGCCCCATCACTTCCAAGACGAAAACACGGTTGTGCGAAGCCGCCGTAGTAACGAGTTTATCGACAGCCTCGGTAGCGATTTGCACGGCGGTTTGGAAGCCGAAAGTACACTCCGTCGAGGAGAGGTCGTTGTCGATGGTCTTGGGCACGCCGATGATGTTCAGGCCCTTCTCGTAGAGTTTCTGCGAGATGCGCTGCGAGCCGTCGCCGCCGATGCTGATGACCGCATCGATGCCCATGTATTGCAGTTTGCGGAGCATTTCGTCCGAGCGGTCGACGGTGGACCAAGAGCCGTCGGCGTTTTTGATCGGCCAGTTGAACGGGCCGCCCTTATTGGTAGTTTCGATGATGGTGCCGCCACGGAAGTGGATGCCGCGCACCACTTCTGGCGTCAGCCTGACGACTTCGGTAGGCTCCCAAAGGATGCCATTGTAGGCTTGGATGCTGCCGAGAACCTCCCAATCTTTCTCTTGGGCTGCTCTCTTGACGATGGCGCGGAGCACGGCGTTCAGGCCTGGGCAATCGCCGCCACCGGTAAGGACTAATAGTCTTTTCATATTATTGTGAGTTCAAGGTTTGAAAATGCAAAAATACAAAAAAGCAATGAAAGCAGAAAAAACAGTTTGGCACAATACTTGCTATTGTTTGGGCGTTAAACTTTAAAAAACATCTGCGCCATGAAGAAAGTAGCCTTAACCGCATTGATTGTCCTGATGACCTTTTCGGGGTTCGCCCAAATGTTGGGCAAAACCAAAACCTACACCATTAGTCGGACAGCACCCAAATCGAGTGTGGTTGATTTCAGCAACACTTCCGAACCTATCACAGGCACAGTGGTTTATGGCCGCATCGAGGAGAACGGCGACACTACTTTAATCGTCTACTTGCCGGAAGTCGACATCGACTTGATGCAACGCTATCTGCAAATCACCGACACCCGCCAAGGCCGCCGATTGGCCAGTAATGTGAAGAAGGTGTATCCTTACGCCAAACTCGCTGGCGCGAAGATGCAGGAATATGACTCGGTTTTGGCCCATGTAACTGACAAAGTGGAGCGTAACCGCCTGATGCGGCAGGCCGAGAAGGAAATCACCGACCAATACACTGCCGAATTGAAAGACCTGACCATTTCGCAAGGCCTTATCCTCATCCGCCTCATCGACCGCGAAACGGGCAATACTTCCTACCAAGTTGTCCAAGAACTGCGTGGCAAGGTGCGCGCTTTCTTCTACCAAGGCTTTGCTCGGCTTTGGGGCTACAACCTGAAGACGGAATACGACCCGCACAACAACCCCGAAGACGACCAAATCGAAACAATTATGACCCTGCTGGAGCGCGGGGTGATTTGAACCTGCGACCAGCAGGTTTTTTTTCGTATCTCGCATGGTAAAAAGGAAAAATGCTAATTTTGCAGCGTAAAAACCTGTTTCACCATGCTACCCATGAGACTCTACACCGCTGGCATTGCCGATTTTGAAAGTATCAGAGAAAAAGGCCGCATTTATGTGGATAAGACAGACCTGATTTATAAACTGACTCAGGAATCGAAATTCATCTTTCTCAGTCGTCCCAGAAGGTTTGGCAAGAGCCTGCTTTGCAGCACCTTGAAATATTACTTCCAAGGCAGGAAGGACTTGTTTGAAGGTTTGGCCATCGCCGAGTTGGAGAAAGACTGGAAACAATATCCTGTACTGCATTTCGACATGAGCCTATGTAAGAACAAGTGGGAAATGAAGCAGATTGTTGACGAATTGCATAGCCAGTTGGACATGCATGAGCGACGCTACAAATGGGAAAAGACCGAAGGCTCGCCTGGCAAACGTTTCAAGGATCTGATTCAGCAAGTACATGAGAAAACCGGTTTGAAGGCTGTTGTCATTTTGGACGAATACGATGCCCCCCTGCTTGATTATCTCCACAAGCCAGAACAACTGACCGAGGTGCGGCGCATCATGCAGGAGTTCTATCAGGTAGTAAAAGCTTGCGATGCCGATGAGCAGTTCGTGTTCATCACGGGCATCACCAAGTTCAGCCAATTGAGCATCTTCTCCACACTGAACAATTTGCGTAACATCTCAATGGAACCTACTTATTCCGCCCTTTGTGGCATCACCAAGAACGAGTTGGTGACGGTGTTCGACGAAGACATTCAACTTTTGGCCGATGAATACGGTTGTTCCAAGGAAATGATGCTCGACATGCTTAAACTGCAATACGATGGCTACCATTTCGGGAAAAAGTCGGACGACATTTTCAATCCTTTTAGCCTTATGTACGCCTTTACGAACAAGGATGTCAGTTATTACTGGTTCTCCAGCGGAACGCCCACTTTCCTTTTCGAGTCGATGAAACGCTTCAACACGAATTTGCTGGAACTGGAGCAACTCAAGGTGCCGTCGACGCAATTCGATGTGCCCACCGAGGGCATGACTTCGGCCTTGCCTTTGCTCTATCAGGCGGGCTACCTCACCATCAAGGGCTATGATTTCAACCGCGACCTCTTCACATTGGATTTCCCCAACGCTGAAGTGAAAGTTGGTTTCATGGAAAACTTTATGAGCCGCATGATGAACCTCAACCAAGACGCTCGTGGATTTGCCGGCAATTTCTACGCATCCCTTCTTGAGCATGACATTGAAGCTGCATTGAAAGCCATGCAAGCCTATTTTGCCTCAATCCCTTACCTCGACTTCGGCGAGAAGGATTTGGACGACATCACAAAATACGAAGCCTACTACGAGGTGCTCACCTACGTCGTTTTCTCCATTTTCAATTGTCGCACCTTTACGCAGGTGAAAGTGGCGCGTGGCCGCACGGATGTGGTCGTGTTTATGCGCGACGCGGTATATGTGATGGAACTGAAGATGCGCGGATCGTCGCAAGAGGCCCTCGACCAAATCAACTCGAAGGACTATGCCATTCCTTACCAAGCAGAGGGCAAGCCTGTTGTTAAAATTGGTATCGCTTTCTCGCAAGAAACCAAGACGGTGTCGGATTGGATAGTGGAGAAAGAATGAGGTTTCTTATTTTCCGCGCCCTTGGATAACGATTAAAACCGTGTAAATCAAAATCTTGATATCTAAGGCAAGGTTCACATTTTCGATGTAAAGCACATCGTATTTCAGGCGTTCCACCATTTCATCCACGTTCTCGGCATAACCGTATTTCACCTCGCCCCAACTGGTGATGCCAGGCTTCACCTTCAGCAATAGGCGATAATAAGGTGCCCTTTCCATGATTTTGTCGATGAAATACTGACGCTCAGGACGATAGCCCACTATCGACATGTCGCCCTTCAGTACGGTCCAGAATTGCGGAATCTCGTCCAAACGCACCTTGCGCATGAACTTGCCGAACTTGGTGATGCGCGGGTCGTCGTCGCTCGAAAGCATAGGCGTGCCGCTCGATTCGGCATCCACCCTCATGCTGCGGAACTTGGCCATCTTGAATGGCTTGCCGCCCTTGCCAATGCGCTCCTGCACATAAAAGACAGGCCCTTTCGAGGTGGCTTTCACGATGATGGCGCAGGCCAAAAACACTGGCGAAAGGATAATGAGAGCGAAGATGGAGGCAACAACATCGAAAACCCGCTTGACTACCCTTTGCCAAACGGGCATCAGTTCGGGCGTGACCTGTACCAAAGGCGCCTGCCAAATGGCTGACTGCTTTACCGTACCAAACACCAAATCCTGCATGGCGGGGATGATTTTCACATTGGCTTCGGTCGAGTCGACAACCGTGAGCAGCACTTTCATTGTTTCAATCTCGGAACGCTCAATGGCGATGATGACCTCCTCCACATTTTGTTCCTTCACGATGCGCTCGATGTCGTGATACGAGCCGAGATGGGGCAGAAATTCACCCAATTTGTATTCCTTCTTGTCGTAGACATTCAAAAACCCGATGACACGCCTTCCTGAAGGTTTCACCTCCTCCTCAATCTCCTTGAAGATGGCACAAGCGTTGTCGTTGCTGCCCACAATGAGTGTGTTGAACCCGATTTTCTTGCTCCTAATCCTCGAAATCACCGTTGTGGTGATGAGGAGGCGCGGAATGTAAGTCATCAGGAACTGGAAAACGAAAAGCGCGATAAACGACTGGTAATAAGACTTATAGGTAGTAACTTCATCGTCAAGGATGACCACGAAAAACAGGACAACCACGCCCAAGAGGGTGATAAAAAAGGTCTGTCCCAATTCTTTCAGGCGCGATTTGTAATAGACTTTCTCGTAAGCCCCCGTGACGGCATGAAGGATGAGCCAACAAATGGGGATGAAGACGATGCCAATCCAGAAACTGGGCGTATTGAACGAATTGGTGACGCGGTCCCAATAATTGATATAGAGGTCTTCGTGCGCCTTGCGGAAGAAATAGAACAGCGTCCACGCCAGAATGGAAGCAATCCAATCGACGAAGAAATAAACGCAAGCCAGCTTTTTCTTGTTCATAACTTACGGTAAAGCAGTTTCAGATTGTCGAAATAATAATAACGCCTTTCGTTGATGGGGTGATAGTAATGGCCATAGAGGGTATCGACACTGGTGGTCAAATCGGAAGTGAAATAGACTTTGAAATAGTCGGCGGTGTAGTTGTTGTTCATCGTCGGGCCGATATTGATGTAAATCTTGTTCCAGCGTTGCGGCTTGTCGTGTTCCTTGTCGGTGGGTGTCACCTTGATAAGCGGCCAAGTGGTGAGATGAAAGTCTTTGAAATACTTCACGCCGACAAAAAAGGTATCGTTGCAGCAGTAGTCCATCTCAAGCATACAATAAACGCCGTTCATGTTTTTGTAGAAATCGAATTCGGTGGCCGTGCTCACAGTGAAATCCATCGAGTCGGGCGGCAATTCCACCTTGCCCGAAAAGAACGAGGCGACGGAGCAAACTGGCGAATTCCATGCCTCGTTGCCGCTGATGCGGATGATGCTTGTGTCGCTTCCCGGCTCCGCAACCAAGCTGTTCGCGTTTTCGAAATCCTCCAACCAAGCCACGGTGGTGCCTTCGTCGTGGGAATAATAATTGACCACTGGATTCAGGTTGATGATGCTGTCCTCCACAAGGTTCAGGCTTTGGTAGACCGTAGGCTTGTAGAAAGGATAAGTGGAATAGGCACCTGTGCGGCCATCCGCCTTGATGCCGCCATAGACGGCCACCTTATGCGGACCGTTTTTTAAGACGGGGAATGTGGCCGGAAGTTCGTAGCAGCCAATGATTTGGTCATCCACATACACCCAAGCTTCGGTGATTTTGTGGGTTGGAGCACCATAAACGGAGTAATCGGTTGCTGGGTCAACCGAGATTTGGTCGATATGGATATAGGCGGGCACCGTTTGCGAGCCTTCAAATTTGTTGCATGAAGCAAAGGCGAAACAGAAAACCGCAAGAGAAAAAATGGTAGTTTTTCTAAACATAGCGTTAGTTTTTAGGATAACGGAAGCCTTGAGGCAATATTGTGGATGAGGGTTTATTTCTTCACTTTGGCGATGGATTCGTTGACGGAATCGAGGATGCGATAGGCCAATTTCAGCACATTGATGCCGTCGTCGATGGTGACGGCGGGCGTGGTGTTGTGGACGATGGCGTCGTAGAAACTTTCCAATTCCGTTTGTATGGCGTTAATCGGGTGGATTTCAGGCATTTCGAATGTGATTTGCTTTTCGCTGCCATCGGCGAGGGTGATGGTGGTCGAAAGCGGGTTGGATTCGTCCACTTCGTCATGGATGCGGAAAATTTCAGCCTTCTTATCGAGGAAGTCGACGGTGATGTAAGCTCCTTGTTGGAAGATGCGCGTTTTGCGCATGTTCTTCATCGACAGGCGCGAAGCCGTGAGATTGGCCACCGCACCATTCTCAAACTCAATGCGCACATTGGTAATATCTGGTGTCGGGCTGACGATGCTGACACCGCTCGCGCTGATATGGCTGACCGGTGATTTCACGATGGTAAGCAGGATGTCCAAGTCGTGTACCATAAGGTCAAGAACCACAGGCACATCCGTTCCACGCGGATTGAACAAGGCCAAGCGATGCGCCTCGATGAAAAGCGGTTCGCCGATGAATGGTTCCGCTGCAACGAAGGCAGGATTGAACCGCTCCACATGGCCCACTTGCACCTTCACACCTGCTTTGTCGGCCTGTTTTTTCAAGGCGTTGGCCTCTTCGGGAGTGGCCACGATGGGCTTCTCGATGAAGACATGCTTGCGTTCCCGCAAGACCTTCGAGGCGCACTCAAAATGGCGGATGGTCGGAGTCACAATGTCGACCACATCCACCGCATCTATCAGTGCGTCAACGGAATCGAAACGCTTCACCTTCAGTTCTTCCTCCACCTGTTGCGCCGTTTCCTCGGCAGGGTCGAAAAACCCGACCAAATCGTATCTCTCTATATGTTTGATGCAGTTCAAGTGGATTTTCCCCAAATGACCTGCGCCTAAGACTCCTATTTTCAGCATATTCCAAAATTTCGGCAAAAATAGTTCTTTTCTCCTTTGGTTGCGTTGGAAATTAGCGTAATTTCGCGCCGAAATGAACACCATCGCTGAAGATAATTACCGTCACAAAGGCCTGCGCAAGCAAATGGTCGACCAATTGCGCACCAAGGGCATCACTGATGAGGCTGTGTTGTCGGCCATCAACGAAGTGCCGCGCCACATCTTCCTCGACTCGTCTTTTGTGGAATTGGCCTATCAAGACATGGCCTTTCCCATCGGCTCAGGGCAAACCATCTCCCAGCCTTCCACTGTAGCCTTCCAAACCCAACTGCTGCAAGTCGAAAAAGGCATGAAAGTGCTTGAAATCGGCACAGGCTCAGGCTATCAGGCCTGCGTTTTGGCCGCGATGGGTGCCAAGGTGTTTAGCATCGAGCGGCAGCGCAACCTCTATTTCAAAACCAAGGAAATCGTGGAGCAACTGCCCTTCCGCGTGAAGACCTTCCTCGGCGACGGTTTCGAAGGCCTGCCCACCTATGCGCCTTTCGACCGTATCATTATCACGGCAGGCGCACCGCGCATCCCCGATGCGCTCCTCCAACAAATGAAAATCGACGGCATCATGGTCATCCCCATGGACAATGCCGAAGGCGAAGGTCAAACCATGCTGAGAATCACCAAATTGGAGGATGGTTCGCTGAAAAAAGAATCCTTTGGCGATTTCAAGTTTGTGCCGATGCTGAAGGAGATAGGGAATGATTTGTAAAATAAAAAACAGAAAACGGCGTTATCTTTCAGCAAATTCGTATTTTTACCGCCCAAATCTTCATTTTATGAAAAAACTTAACCTACCTTTATTATTAATAGCCATAATCTTTCCGTTGGCCTCGTTTGCCCAAGACGGTGTTTCCATCGGCAATTGGCGCACACACTTGCCCTATCAGAAAGTGATTGGCGTTGAGCCAGTTGGCAACAAGATTTATGCCGCCACCGAGTTTGAGTTGTTCTATTACGACACGCAAGACAACTCCATCAATATCCTCAACAAAATCAATGGTTTGTCGGACATCGGCATCAGCACCATCAATTACAACAAGAGCCAACGCAAACTGTTTGTGGCCTACACCAATGCGAATGTCGACCTCATTGACCACGATGGTAACATCAAAAACATGAGTGACATCAAAAACAACAAGAACATTGTGGGCAACAAAAGCATTAATCATGTCTTCTTCGATGGCGATCTCGCATACGTGGCTTGCGGCTTTGGCATCGTCGTTTTTGACCTGAAGAAAGAAGAAGTAAAGGATACCTATTACATTGGAAACCAGGGCGATGCTGTGAATGTTACTGATATTGCCATTTTCGATGACAGAATCTATGCTTGCACCGACAACGGCGTTTACTATGCCTCGCTCGACGCCCCGAACTTAGCCAACTATTCCGCTTGGTTTTTCGATGCGACCTTGATTCATCCCCATTTGCCCTATTCCGAAATGGAGGTTTTCAACGGAAAACTATTTCTGAACTATACAGGCGGCTACGAATCGGATACGCTTTTTGTCAACGACGGCAACGAGTGGAGCTATTTCAACAAAGAGGACATCAACGAAAAATTTGAGCTACGTGCCTACGACGACTGCTTCGTCATCACTAACCGCTACAATGTGCTAGTTTTTGACCGCGACATGAACCAAACCTACAACATTTTTTCGCCCGGTGGAAGCATCGAGCCTTGTTCTGCTGCTCTTGACGATAACGGCAATTTTTGGATTGGCGACACTCGTCGTGGTCTTATCAGGAGTTCCGATGGTTGGAACAATATGGACGTGAAGCCCAACGGTCCTGCCTCGAAGAATGTGTTTGAACTGAAGGCTTGCGACGACCAAGTTTGGATTGCCACGGGAGGTCATGCCGCCAACTGGGGCAAGCGCTACATGAAAGAGGGTGTGGCTCGTTACGATGGCATGTGGACAATTTTCAATTCCGAAAAAACACCTGAAATGGTTGATTTGTCGGATTTTGTTTGCATCGCTACCGACCCATTGGACCTTTCTGTTACCTACATCGGAACTTGGGGTTATGGCATACTGAAGTTCAAGGGTGATGATTTGGTCGAAATTTTCAATGCCGACAACAGCACCCTTGAGTATTGGGTGAGCGACCCCAGCCTCATCAATATCAGTGGTTTGGCTTTCGACAGCAAAGGCAACCTTTGGGTGGCCAACACGGGTGCGCCCAACCTACTCTCGATGATGGAACGCAGTGGCACTTGGCACTCCTTCAACCTTGGCGGCAGCCTTAGTGGTAGAGATATTGGAACTTTGTTCATCGACCACAACGACTACAAATGGATTCTCACCCGCACGGGCGAGCTTATTGTCTTCAACGACAACGGCACCATCGAAAATACGACCGACGATCAGGTGCAGGTTTTAAACACTGCCCTCAACAACGGCCATTTGTTAGGCACGGTGAATTGTCTCGCCATTGACCAAAAAGGTGCGGTTTGGATTGGCACCGACAAAGGTCCCTGCCTGTTCGATGATTCCCGGCAGATTTTCAGCGGCTCTGCTTTTGAAGCCACGCAGAAAAGGGTGCCTCGCAACGACGGTACACTTCAAGACGATGCGCTTTTCGATGGTTCCAATGTGCTTTCTATGGCCGTGGATGGCGCCAATCAGGTTTGGTTCGGCCTCGAAACGGGTGTCTATCTGATGTCGTTTGAGCAAAAGCCAAAGCAAGTCCATAATTTCAATGTCGATAACAGCCCCTTGCTCGACAACGCAGTCACTTCTATGGCCATCGACAAGAGCGGCGAGGTGTTTTTCGGCACGAGCAACGGCGTGATTTCGTATCGTGGCCAATCCGCTGCCCCCGACCCGGTTGTCAGCGATGTTGTGGCCTATCCCAATCCCGTCAGGCCTGGCTATTCGGGTTTTGTGGGCATTAAAGGCTTGGCAGCCAATTCGTTGGTGAGGATTACCACGGTTGACGGAGCTTTCGTCAACCAAATGATGTCGGAAGGCGGGCAGGCCGTTTGGGACTGCACCAACATTAATGGCGAGAAGGTTGGCCCCGGTGTGTATTTCATTTTCGTCAGCACCAAGATGGGTGAAAGCAAGTTTGCCACCAAGATACTCATCCAAAACTGATGAACGACACGATAGAAGGCGTAGTCCTGCAATCGTTGCGCTATGGCGACACAAGCCTGATTGTGAGGGTGTTTACCCGAAATTTCGGCCTCAAATCCTATATGGTGAAAGGTGCTTTCAACCGAAACGCGAAAAACCGCGCGGCACTGTTCCAAAGTCTTAACCTTATTGAATATGTGGAGGCTGGAAGGCCCAACAAAAGCACTTTAGGCTACATGAAGGATGTCCATCTTTCAACCGTTTACCAAAACATTCCCGCAACGATGAACAAAAGGGCCATCTTGATGTTTGTCAGTGAATTGCTTTCAAAAACCATCACCGAACAGGAGCAGAATGTCGCCTTGTACGACTTCATCGTCCAATCCTTGAAGTGGCTTGATTTGGTGGAATGTGACTATGCCAACTTTCCCTTGTTTTTCACTTTGGAACTCACTCGGCATTTGGGTTTTTATCCCAAAGCCAACCACGAAACAGGTTTCTGCTTCGACATGATGGAAGGCTCGTTTGCCCGCGATTATCCGCTTCATCCTTATTACTTTGATGCCGAATCTGCAACGCTGCTTGCCCAATTCTTGGGGGCAGGCATTAACGAATCGTGCCGCCAACCCCTTCGTGTGAGTCAGCGGCGCGATTTATTGGATGGCCTCATTGTTTTCATGCGACTTCATGCCCCAGTGATGAAGGATTTCCATTCCCACGAGGTGTTGAAATCGGTGTTAGAATAGGGTTATCTCAAGTCGATGGCAGTTTGTCCGATGAGTTTGCCGCCCTCTTCATAAACATCGATGAAATAAGTGCCCGGGCGCATTTCCACATTCTCAGGTTTCACGTAATAGGCTCTCACATCGGTTTCCTTGCCTTCGTAATTGACCCTCACTTTCTCGGTGAATTGCAAGGTTTCGCCATTCGATTGGAAAGCATATTCGTCGCCCGTGCCCTTGCTGATGATGGCCTTGGTGGGGTCGGCGATGCGGATATAGAACAGCTTTGTGCCCGGATTGACCAAGTCGTTGGCCGCCAAGGTGAAGTCGATTCTGATGCGTTCGGCGCGATTGGCCCTGTCAGTGGTGGCTTCCTTGTCGCCTGCCCTGAAACGCACAGCCTTAGCGGTGTAGTTGTAGAGTTTCATGGTCGCGGCTTGATTCACCTTATTGGTCAGTTCTTCCTTTTGGCGTGTCAAGTTGGTGTTTTGGCGGCGTTCAGCTTGGTATTCCTCGCGGATACGCTCGTTTTCGGCCACCAATTCGCGGTTGACGGTATAAAGCGAGTCCATTTGGCGTACATAATGTTGTGAAATCTCCTGCAATTGGCTCAATTTCTTCTTAATGCGATAGTAATCCCATTGAGAATCAAGGAGTTTTTTGATTTCGACGGCATCGGCTTGGATGATGCTGTCTTTTTCGGCCAATTCAAGGCTCAGCTCTCCGTAACTTTCCTTCAGCTCGTTGTGGACCTTCATCAAGCTATCGACTTCATATTGGAAATCCCTGCGTTGCATTTCCTTTTCGGCTTCCAATTCTTTCAGGTCGCTTTTGATGGAAGCGTTCTTGCTCGCCAAAATGACGACGAAAACCAAGGCTGCAACCAAAGCCGCGAGAAGCGCGATGGTCAAAATCCTTTTGCCGTTATTTTTTTCCTCTGAATCCATGAATATTATGTTTTTAGGGTTATCTATTTGGTAATTATTGTTTTGTCGTCGTCTTCATACACAGGTTCCACCTTGGCTCGCATGATGTGGACGGGAATGTATTGGCCGACCGCTTCGATGAAGACAATCAGGTGGCGCTTGTTTTCGATGGTGTCGAGCCGTCCCACAAGGCCTTTCATTGGGCCGGTGATGATGCGCACCATTTGGCCAACCTTCAGGTCTTCCTTGTTCTGCATCTTGAACTCTTCGCCGTGTTCGTAGTCTTCCACAAACCTCTTGATGGCAAGGATTTGGTTTTCGGGAACCACGACGGCTTTGTGCTCGAAAGTGATGAATCTCACTACACCGTATACATTTAGAATCGGGATGTATTCCTTTTCGTTGGAAAAGACGAACACATACGACCTGAACAAAGGTTCTTCCACTTTCTTGCGGCGGTCGCTCCACTGCTTCACTTGCGTAATCAGAGGCAAATAAGCTGTAATGCCCGCTTTTTCAAGCTGCCAAAGCACTTTCTTCTCGGACCTCGACTTGACATAAATGGCATGCCATTGCCTCTCGTTACGATTGTCTGTTGCCATGATTATCGTTTTATCTTGCGGCTTATTTTTTTCTTGTCTTCGCCTTCGTCGTCATAATAGCTGGCATCATAGCCGTAGCCATAGCCGTATCCGTAGCCATAGCCATATTTCTTGCCGCCATAGCCGTAAGCCTTCTCAATTTCGAGGCCGTTGACGACGATGTAGAATTGCAAGTTGCGGTCTTCAAGGTCTTTGATGATGCTGCTGAAAGCGTTCCTGTTGGTCACGCCCTGACGGACGATGAACAAGTTGGCTTCGGAATAGCGCATGAGCAGCAGGGCATCGGTGACCATGGCGACAGGCGGAGTGTCGATGATGATATAATCATAGCGTTTTTTCAGTTCGGCGAACAATTCATCGCATTTCTTCGAGGCAATCAGCTCTGCTGGGTTGGGTGGGATGGGGCCGCTTGTGATGATGTCGAGGGTTGGTATCTTGCTAGAAGGCTGGATGATGTTGTCGATATTATCCTCCTGATTGCTCAAGAAGTTGCTCAATCCGATTTTGTTGTTGAGGCCAAACTCTTGGAACAATCTCGGTTTGCGCAAGTCGAAGCCCAGCAGGATTGTTTTCTTGCCGTATAGGGCATAAATGGAGGCGATGTTGATGCTGTTGAAAGTCTTGCCAATGCTTTGTGTGTCACCCGTAACAAGCACGGTGCAAGGCAATTTGCTTTGCGTGATGAACTCGATGTTGGTTCGGATAGAGCGGAACGATTCCGCCACAGGCGACTTGGGATTGTTGATGACCAAGAGAGGATCCTTGTTGGTGGACTGCGCCACTTGGCCGATGATGGGGAAGCGTGTCAGTTTTTCCACATCCTTGCGGTCGGTGATGGTCACATTGAAAAATTCTTTCAGGAAAAGGAATAGTGCAGGAATCAACAACCCAAGGAACAGTGCGATGAGATAGTTCATCTTGGTTCGGGGCGAAATCCATTTTGTCGTCTCCAAGCGTGCTTCGTCGAGAATCTCGTTGTCGGGAGTATTGGAGGCTTTCAGGATTTGGGCTTCGGCGCGGCGGCGCATCAGGTACTTGTAGGTTTCGTTGGTGAAGTCGAAGTTTCGTTGGTAGTTGATAAGTTGCTGCTGTTTGCCTGGCAATTGGCGCGATCTTGTCATCAATGTGCCGATGCGGCGCTCTATTTCGTTGAGGCTCATCTGGGCATTGTTCACAAGGTTGTTGACGTTCTCGAGCAAGGCCTTCTTTGTGGTGACAATCTGCTCGTTGAGTTTTACGATTTGGGGGTGTTGTTCCGTCAGGGTGAGCATTTGTGTAGCCTTGGCTTGCGACAAGTTGACGAGGTCGCGGGTGAGTTGGTTCAGTAGCGGGTCGTTGATGCCCATCGTACTCGGTGCGGCAAGGTTTTCCGGGTCGTTGATTTGAACCTTGATATAGTCTTGCAATTGCTTGTAAATCTTTACATTGACAGCCATTTCAGCCCTTTCTTTCTCCAAAGCTTGGATGTTGGTGTAAACCTGATTGGCTTGAAGGTCGAGGTTCATAAGGTCGTTCTCTTGGCGGAAGTCCTTCAAGTCAGTTTCAGCTTGGCCTAACGATTCTTGGATGTCGTTTAATTCGTTGTTGATGAACTTGATGGTGTTTTCCGAAACGAGGTTTTTCTTCTCCAAACCACGAGAAACATATTCATTCATCAGTAAATTCACAAATTCCACAATCTTCAGCTTGTTGGTGCCTTTCATGCTCACTGCGGCCACCGAAGCTTGTTTGGTTATGGGGGTTACAGTAAAGGTGCTCAATTGTGACACAAGGGAAGAATAGCTGTTGAGCCAGAAGAATAGTTTGCGTGAATGTGCGGTTTCGGGATCGAATAGTTCGGTTTTGGTGATGCGTATGCGGTTGTAGCCATTGTCGATCCATTCGCCTTCCTTGTAAAATCCAATGGTGTCAACTGTGGCGAAAGGGTCATATTCGGTTTGTTGGCGAAGGATGAAATCATACTTGGTGAGGCCTTCGCCAAAAGTATGGAGCTTGATGTCACCGTCGTCGAGGAAAGTGATTTCGTAAGTTAATCCCACGGCTTGAGGTATACTATGCTCAAATTCGACCATAAATGGTGAGTTTTTGTACAATTCGCTGGTCGTGATGCGACCTTTTTCCAAGTAAGTTACTTCGATACCCATTTTTCTAATCACACGCTCGGATAAGGTGTATGAAGTCAAGATGGCAATTTCATTGTCAATATTCTGAATACCGCCAAAAGTCATTTTAGTCATAATGGATGTCGGGTCGTAGTCGTCTTTTCCCTCCTTGATGAGTACAGTGCCCGTAGTCTGGTACACCTTGGTCGAATAGCGGTTGACGACGAAGCCGATGGCCAATGCCGCAACAGCAAAAATGACGAACAGATACCAATGACGCATGCAGATGAAAATTATCTGCTTGATATCGATAGTTTGTTCTTCGGTGGTTTCTTTGGGTTTGTATGATAGATTTTCGTTTTGCATGGCTGAATTAGATTAGTGGATTATTCTTTTTTAAGAAGATTAAACAAGGTTATAGCCAAAGTGACGATGGAGAGTACGGTGGAGTAGGGGAAGGTGGTGAAGCCCCATTGCTTGATTTTAAGCGGTTCCACATAAACGATGTCATTGGGTTTCAGATAGAAATAAGGTGAGGAAAGAATGTCAGCTTGCCCCATGTCAACAATGTGGATTTCGGAACCAGTGTCGGTTTGGCGGATGATTTTCACTTCGTTTTTCTTGGCGAAATTAGTCATGTTGCCTGCCATTGAAACGGCTTCAAACAAGTTGATTTGCGACTGGTAGACTTTGTACATACCAGGTCTGGCTACTTCGCCCAACACCGTCAAGTTGAAGTTGGACAACTTCACGATAATCGTGGTTTGGTTGACAAACTTGTTGATTTCCGTTTGCATTTTTTCCTTGGCACCATCTACGGTCAGGTTCTTGAGTTCAATTTTACCTGTCAGAGGTAGCTCGATGCAGCCGTCTTCGTCCAAAGTATAGGATTGGAGATAGATGGCAGCATCAGTGCTGGTATATGTTCTGCCTATATCGCCTGCCAAGGCAGCGGCACTCCGCTCGTCGATGGTGTTGATGAAGCGGATATAAAGATTGTCGCCGGGCTGCAACTTGTAATCCACGTTGCGTTCGTTGACGTAATTGGCGGATTGGTTTTCTGCCACCATCTGGGCGTCTTTCAGATAAAGCATTTTCTTGTACGGAACACAGGAAGCGAAAAACATGGCCAACAACAAGGCGACCATCCCCAGTTTCAATGAATTTTTCAAGTATTTCATGGCTATTGTAAGTTATTGTTTATCAATGTGATTTTCTTTACTCCGACAAGCGGCGTTTTGGGCATTTTCTGTTCAATCTTGAATTGGTATTTGCCCGTATCGGTGAATTGCAGTTGCTTGTTGATGGGCAAGTCGAAAGTGTAGCAATCATCCTTCTTTTCCGAGTTCCAGTGGCCTTCGTTGTCCTTCAGGTTGAACTTGTATCCTTTGGCGCGATAAGGGCTTCCATCCTCGTCGAGAACGGCAAATACCATTGAGAAGTAGTCGTAAGGATAATCATCGGTGAAACTGATGCGCAAACTCAAATCGTAGGTCGTGGCCTCTTTAATTTCGATAGTATCACGCACATAATCAAAGCGTTCCCACACAGTATTGTAGAAACTCCTTTGCAGCAATTCTGCATTTTCACCTTGTTGCTTGCATCCAAAAAGGCAGAAAAGACAAGCCAAGGACAACAAGACAGATTTCTTCATTTTAATAGTTTGAAAAATCGTGCAAATATACGAAAAAACGGATTATTGGCGCATTATTCTTCGGATTTTCATGGAAAAGGGAATTTTATCAAAAAAAACTTGCCAAAATGTCTGCAAAACCAAGAAAAACTTATACTTTTGTCAACCGCGAAATCATCATGAGAAAGAAAAACAACATTCTGTCTGACAGGAAATTACTGATAATGGCCATCTTCATTGCCGTGGGGATTGTCTTTATCGTCAAGTTGTTTTCGCTCCAAGTCCTCGACAAGCACTACAAGCAATTGGCCGACAACAACGCCTTGCGATTCATCACCCAATATCCCGCCCGAGGCAAGGTCTTCGACCGCAACGGCCAACTTTTGGTGTTCAACGAGGCGGTCTACGACCTCATGGTGATTCCCAGGCAAACCATCATCAAGGACACGCTCGACCCCTATTATCCCTTCGACACGATAGGTTTCTGCCTTCTGCTCGACATCGACAAGAATTCGTTCATCGAGCGGATGAACAAGGCGAAAAACATATCCTACCTGAAGCCCTCGCCTTTCATGACCCAAATCTCGAAGGAAAACTACACCCACATTGCCGAGGTGCTTTACCGCTATCCGGGCTTCTATTTCCAGACCCGCACGGTGCGCCATTATCCGCAAGCCATTGCCGCACACACCTTGGGCGACATCGGCGAAATCAGCCAAGCCGAGTTGGAAAAAGACCAAGAGAACTACTACCGTCAGGGCGACTATATCGGGAAGTCGGGTATCGAGAAGTTCTATGAGAAGGAACTTCGCGGCGTAAAAGGCCTGAAAGTGATGATGGTGGACGTACACAATCGTGAAATGGGCAGCTACAACGATGGCGAATTGGACAAAGAACCCATTGCCGGAAAGGACATCTACTTAGGCATGGACGCCGAATTGCAGGCCTATGGCGAGCAGTTGATGGTGGGCAAAATCGGCTCCATTGTGGCTGTAGAACCTTCAACGGGACAAATCTTGGCTTTCGTCACCAGCCCCACCTACGACCCCAATCTCCTCGTAGGTCGCGAGCGCGGTAAGAACTACAAGGAATTACAAAACGACCCGATGAAGCCCTTGATTAACAGAGCCATCAGCGGCACATATCCGCCCGGTTCAACCTTCAAGACTGTGGTTGGACTTATCGCCATGCAAAGCGGCACTATTACGCCTCACACCGTGTTCCATTGCAGCGGAACGGCTTCGCTTCCCATCAAATGCACTCACTCTCACGGCCCCAGCCCCGACTTCGCCAACGCCATCATGAATTCGTGCAATCCTTATTTCTACGAAGCTTTCAAAGCCACCATCAATAATTCGAAATTCGGCAACATCAAGAAAGGTTACGAGTATTGGAAAGACATGACCTACAAGATGGGGCTTGGACACAAGTTCAACACCGACATTCCCTACGAGCGCTCGGGCAACATTCCTTCGCGGGAGTATTATGACAAAATGTACAAAGACCAATGGAACTCTGTGACAATCCGCTCGTTAGGTATTGGTCAAGGCGAAGTGTTGGTCACGCCGTTGCAGTTGGCGAACATCGCGGCCATGATTGCCAATGAGGGCTATTACTATCCGCCCCATCTCATCAAATGCTTTGGCGACACCACGGCTATCCCCGAAGTGATGACTACCCGCATAGAACCGGGCATTGATAGAAAATACTTTAAAGTGATGAAGGCGGGACTGCGCACGGTGTTCAGCGGACCTGCGGGTACGGCACGACGCTTTGAGTTGAGCGACATTCCGCAATGCGGCAAAACAGGAACCGCCCAAAACCCACATGGCAACTATCACTCCAATTTTATCGCCTTTGCCCCCGCCGACAACCCGAAAATCGCCCTTGCGGTCATTATTGAGAACGGTGGTTATGGAGCCACCTGGGCCGCTCCCATCGCCAGCTTGATGATTGAGAAATATGTCCGAGGCTACACGGTGCGCGAAGAGTTGGAAAAACGCATGATGGAAGGCAGAATCTCATACAAGAACGAAAGATGAACGAAAGAAACAGCATCATAGGAAAAATCGATTGGGTCACCGTACTGATTTATTTGGTTTTGGTGATGATAGGGTGGTTTAGCATCTTCTCGGCCCGCTACAATGAAGCCCACCCCAGCATCTTTGACATGTCGCAAGTGTATGGAAAACAGCTGATTTGGATAGGTGCAGCCTTGTTCACGGGTTTCGTCGTCCTCCTCATCGACGCGAAGTTTTTCAACGCTTTTTCGCTTTGGATATATATCGCGGTGTTGGGCTTGCTTTTCGTGGTTTTGGTCTACAGCAAGGCCACCAAGGGTGCCACTTCGTGGATTGACCTCGGCGGTGGCATCAAGATCCAACCGTCGGAATTTGCGAAAATGGCCACGGCTTTGGCGGTTGCTGGCTACCTCGACCGATTGGATGTAGACCTGCAAAAACGTAAGGATCAGATTGTTACGTTGGCATTCATCCTGATTCCTATGGCCTTGGTACTCATGCAAAACGACACAGGTTCGGCCATCGTTTTCGTTTCTTTCATTTTTGTCCTTTACCGTGAGGGCTTCCCCGGTACGGGTTTGGCCATGACTGCGGGCGTGGTGGCCATCATCCTGTTTATTTTCACCTTGCTTTGGTCGCAAAAAGTCATGTATATCATCTTGGGCGGTTTGTTTGCCCTCACTTTGACTTTCTACCTGATTAACAAGAAGAAAGACCTTATCACGATGATTGCGGTCTTTGCCTTTTCCTTCGCTTTCGTGTTCTCGGTCGACTTTGCCTTCAACAATGTACTTCAAACGCACCAGCGCAACCGCATTCTCGTCATGCTGGGCAAACTAAACGACACCAATGACGTGGGCTACAATGTTCACCAGTCGAAAATTGCCATCGGCTCTGGCGGCTTTGCGGGAAAGGGTTTCTTGGAAGGCACGCAAACCAAATACGACTTCGTTCCCGAACAACATACCGATTTCATTTTCTGCACGATAGGCGAAGAAGGCGGTTTCCTGGGCACCTCGGCGGTGGTGTTGCTTTATGTGGCTTTGCTGCTGCGCATCGTCATTTTGGCCGAGCGACAACGCTCCACTTTCAGCCGTGTGTATGGCTACGCGATTGCGGGCATTTTCTTCATGCATGTTGCCATCAATATCGGCATGACCATCGGCCTAATGCCCGTCATCGGGATTCCGTTGCCTTTCCTAAGTTACGGAGGATCAAGCATGTTGGCTTTCACAATGATGTTGGCTATTTTTGTGAAGCAGGATGCATATCGGTTGAATATGCTATAGAAAAAACAATTGCGAAAAACGGATTGACCTCAGATTTTCAAATCGTTAATGATGGCAGACCTCTCGTCAAGCAGGCGGTTCATGTCCTCGTCCGAAAGGTCAGGATTGCGCAGCTGCTTGTCGATTTCGGCCAAATGGGCTTCGAGGTTCTCGGTCGTTCCGGGAATGTCGGTGAGTTGCTTTTCCTTGTTGACCGTTGGGGCTTGTGGCGCAGCGTTTTGCGCAGGCATTTCCATGCCCGGGAACATGCCGGGGAAGTTTTTCAGTTGGCCCATCACCATGCCTACCATCTGCTTCGTGAATGGGTCGAGTTTGTAAATCTCGATTTTCATGTCTTGCTTCAGGTCGTCGAAGTCTTCGAGGAACATTTTCAGTTGTTCCTTTTGCTCCTCGTTGATGCCCGGAATGGCGTCAAGGTCTTGGTTTTCCATCATTTTCTTGAACATGTTCAAGAGGTCGTCGAGTCCGTTATTGAAATTGTTTTCGTCCATTGTGTTCAAATTGGCTTGCAAAGAAACGAATTTTTTGCGGAATGATTGCGACAAAAGCCAAATTTTTCCGAATATTGCAAACTCAATTCTATCCTCTAATCTTACTTTTGACTCTAAACCTCAAACTACTTTAAACTCTAACCCCTAAACTCTAAACTGAAAATAAATGGATTTCAAAACGATAAAGGTGCAATTGGGCGAAAGCATGGCATGGGTCAACCTCGACCGCCCCGAGGTGCGCAACGCGCTGAACCCCGAACTGATAAGTGAACTGACCGAGGCCTTCGACTGGTTAGACATCCGCGACGACATCCGCGTCATCATCCTGAAAGGCAACGGGAAATGCTTCTGTGCTGGTGCCGACTTGGAGTATATGAAGGACATGGCGCGGTATAGTTATCCGCAGAATTTAGCCGATGCTGAGCGGCTTTCCAAACTCTTCCAGACCATTTATTTCTGCAATAAGGCTGTCATCGTCGATGTGCATGGTGCCTGCATCGGCGGGGCCAACGGCATCATCGCCGCCGCCGACATCGTGATTGCGGAAAAGGAAACCAAGTTCGCCTTCTCCGAGGTGCGCTTGGGCATCACGCCTGCCACGATTTCGCCTTTTGTCGTGAGCAAAATCGGCAACACCGCCGCTAAGGAACTGATGTTGACAGGTCGCCGCTTCACTGCTGAGGAAGCCAAGGATTTCCGTTTGGTGAATGTGGTCGTCGATGAATCGAAAATGATTGATACTGAGCGACAATACATCGACCATTTCCTGCACGCCTCGCCCGATGCCATCGCCGAGTGCAAAAACCTGCTTCGCATGGTTTCCGGCACCGACGACCGTTACAGTCCCATTTTCATGCAAACCTCCGTGGCCATCGCTAATCAGCGCATTTCCAAGTCAGGCCAAGAAGGCATGGCAGCGTTTTTCGAGAAGCGGAAACCAGCGTGGGATTTGCTCTAAAACAGCTAAACAGGCCAAAATTTTTGAAGTTTAGCAGGTTCGAAGCAAAATTTGGTAGAAAAATAGCCTTCAACCCTGCGGAATCTGTAAAAAAAAAAGCACTTTCCGCAGCGTTGAAGAGGTGTTTTTGAAAAATCTTTCCCTCAATTTTGGCAGTTTCAAGGGAATTTCCATACCTTTGCCTCAAATATCAAATTCAATCGAACTATGAAAAAATTTGCAGTAATCTTAGCGGGCTGCGGTCGCAAGGACGGCAGCGAAATCAACGAGGCCATCACCCTTTTGCTCTCCATCGAGCAGCATCATTGTGAATACCAATGCTTTGCACCCAATCGCCCTCAAACCGAGGTCATCGACCATCTGACCGATGAGAAAGTGGCCGAGGAGCGCAACATCCTCACCGAGGCCGCACGCTTGGCGCGTAGTCAGGTGAAGCCCATTGAGGAATACAAGGCCGCCGATTATGACGGTCTGCTGTTCAGTGGCGGTTACGGCGTGGCCAAGAACTTGTGCGATTATGCCTACAAAGGTGCCGAAATGGAGGTGAAGCCCGATGTGGCCCGTGCCATCGTCGAAACGCGCGAGGCCAACAAACCCATCGGAGGAATGTGCATTGCGCCCGTGATGTTCGCCAAACTGTTGCCTGGCGTTTGCGTCACCTTGGGCAACGAAGGCACGCCCGATGCCGACAACATCCGCGCTATGGGTGCCTTCCACGTGCAAACCGAAAACGGTGATGTGTGTGCCGACAACGAAATGTTAGTCTTCACCACGCCCGCCTACATGCTCGATGCGACCATCAAGGATGTGTACGATGGTGCCTACAATTTGGTGGAATCCATCATCGACACGTTGGACGGGAAACGCGATTGATGCAATCCATAATAATTGCTTTTGTCCGCTTAATCCCTATTTGCCATGAACAAGAAACTATTTCTTATCGCACTTCTGTTCCTTTCCGTAAGTGCCTTTGCCCAAGTGAAATTCACGCTGCAATCGCCCGACAAGGACATCACCGTCACCATCGAGGTTGGCGAACAAATCACCTATGCTGTCACGCATGGCAACACTTGTATATTGGCACCTTCGCCTATCGGGATGAAGCTCGCCAACGGCACCCAGATAGGAAGGAAACCCGTCGTGAAAAGTGCCAAGACACACTCCGTCAACCAAACCTTGGACTCGCCGTTTTATAAAAAGTCAGAGATTTCTGAAGTCTATGAGGAATTGGCTTTGATTTTCAAGGGCAATTACAAGGTTGTTTTCCGTGCCTATAATGAAGGCGTGGCCTACCGTTTCGAGACGCAGTTTTTTAGGCCGATTGTCATAGAAAACGAAACTGCTGAATTTAACTTTGATGCAGATTATCAGGCTATTGTCCCTTATGTTCTCAGGCGTGCAGGCGTGGAGGGCGACATCATACAACAACAATTCTACAACTCGTTTGAGAACACCTACACCCACACTGCTTTGAGCCAGATGGACCCTGACAAATTAGCTTTCCTGCCCGTGTTGGTTGAACTCAAGGACGGAAAGAAAGCCGTCATCACTGAGGCTGACTTGGAAGACTTTCCCGGCTTGTATCTCCGCAACGAACAGGGCAAAAACGGCTTCACCGCAGTTCATGCAGGCTATCCGAAAACCATCCAACAAGGCGGTCATAACAACCTGCAATATCGGGTGATGGAACACGAAAAATATGTGGCCAAAACCTCCGGCAGACGCGCTTTCCCTTGGCGTTGCATCGTAATCTCAGAAAGCGATAAGGAATTGGCCAACAACGATTTAGTCTATCTCTTGGCTTCGCCTAACCGTGTGAAAGACATTTCTTGGATTAAGCCTGGCAAGGTGGCTTGGGACTGGTGGAACGCTTGGAATATCTATGGCGTCGACTTCAAGGCGGGCATCAACAACGACACCTATAAATATTATATAGACTTTGCCAGCCAATACGGCATCGAATACGTCATTTTGGACGAGGGTTGGGCCGTCAACAAACAGGCCGACCTCTTCCAAGTGGTTCCCGAAATAAACATTCAGGAACTCGTCAATTATGGTGCCGAGCGTAATGTGGGCATCGTGCTTTGGGCTGGTCATGCCGCCATCGACAAAAACATGGATCGCGTTTGCAAGTTCTATTCCGAGATGGGAGTGAAAGGTTTCAAGGTCGACTTTATGGACCGCGACGACCAATTGGCGGTGGACTTCTATTATCGCATGGCCAAGACCGCTGCCAAATATCACTTGTTCATCGACTTCCACGGAGCCTATAAACCTACGGGACTGAATCGCACCTATCCCAATGTGCTGAACCATGAGGGCGTGTATGGCCTTGAGCAAGCCAAATGGGACAACAACAGCGACTTGGTGACCAACGAAGTCACTATCCCATTCATCCGTATGGTGGCTGGTCCGTTGGACTACACCCAAGGTGCCATGAAAAACGCCAGCAAAAACAACTTTGCCGCCATTTATTCAGAGCCGATGAGCCAAGGTACACGTTGCCGACAATTGGCTGAGTATGTGGTTTTTGAGTCGCCTTTCAACATGCTTTGCGACAGTCCGAGCAACTATAAGAGCGAAGACGAATGTACGCAATTCATCGCCAGTGTGCCTACCACTTGGGACGAAACCATTGTGCTTGACGGCAAGGTGGGCGAATACCTCGTCATTGCCCGTCGTAAGGATTTCCGTTGGTATGTTGGAGCCATCACGAACTGGGAAAAGCGCGACCTTGAACTTGACCTTTCCGTGCTGCCCAACTTCGGTGCCAAATCGGGACACATCTTCCGCGACGGCATCAATGCTGACCGTGTGGCCAAAGACTTTGTTTCGGAAACCGTTCAAGTGATGGGCAACAAAGTGAAAGTGCATCTCGCCGAAGGCGGTGGTGCCGTGATAGTTTTTTAAGGTCAAGTAGAAGGAGGAAAATCTTCCGCCGCCATCGAAACGGGCATTTCTTGAAAATCGTAAGGCACCGGCTTGGGCTGGTGCAAGGCCAAGAAATTGTCGTTGAGCAGCAACTCCACGCGCAGCATGGTTTCTTCAATCATTTTGGGCACCAACTGACATTCCCAAACCACAATGACTTGCCAGCCGTTGTCGCGCAAAACTTGGTAATTCCGCTGGTCGCGCTCTTGGTTTCTTCGGATTTTGTTCACCCAAAATTCGCGGTTCGTCTCCGGAATCTTGCAACACCTTGAACCATCTTCCCTAAACTCTAAACCCTCAACACTAAACTCAACAAAATGCCCGTGCCAGAAACACCCATTCACAAAGATGGCTGTCCGATACCGCCGCATCACAATATCTGGCTTGCCCGGCACCGATTTCACGTTGAGGCGATAGCGGTAGCCGTGCCGCCACAGCCATTGCCGCACCAAGAGTTCGGGCTTGGTGCCTTTGCCGTGGATGCGCGACATCACATAGTGGCGTTGCTGTGGAGTGAGGCGGTCGGTCATAACGTTACCAAATAAACGGCAAAACCTTGTATTTCACGCGCTGTTTATACTCTTTATAGCCTTCCAAACCTTGTTCCAAAACGACTTCTTCGTTGCGGATGCGTTTGGCAATCAATGGGATATAAAGCAGCATAATGGCAAAGGAAATGGGCGAGGCCAACACCAACGGCATCATCAGGAAGAGGATGGTCGTGGCCATATACATCGGGTGGCGGACAATGCCATAAAGGCCCGTATCGACCACTTTTTGATGCTCTTGCACCTTGATGGTACGCGAGAGGTAGGTGTTTTCGCGCAGCACTTCGGCATACAAGGCATAACAAACAAGGAAAACCACCGCAGCCGTCCAAACCACCCAATTGGGCAGCACAAACCATTGGAAACGCCAATTTAGCCCCGCAACCACAAAAGCCGCAACGAACAGCAAGCCGCTCAATGCCACGACAGTTTTTTGCTCCTTCTCTTGTTCCTTGGCATTCAGCCGTTTGCGGAGCAGTTCTGGATTTTTTGCCATCATCACGAGTCCTGCAATGAACATTGGGACGAACAAAATGCCCATCAGCAGCCAGCCCTGCCAATAATGAAGCGAACCGGCAGGCAGGAAGATGAGCAGGCCAAGGATGATGACTCCCAAGAGGAATTTGGCTATGGATTGGAGGAGGAGGTTCATGGGGCTTATTTGTTCTTGTTCAATATGATCAGTGCGGCAATAACGCCCGGCACCCAGCCGCAAAGGGTAAGCAGGAACACGATGAGCATCGAGCCGCAGCCGCGGTCGTACACCGCCAAGGGCGGGAAGAGGATGGAAAGGAGGACTCGGAGGAAGGACATGGATGATAGGTTTTTGTTGTTAAACGCTAATTGTTGAAAATGCAATCTCTATGCCATTCAAGGAATTGAGGGTTTGGACGATGATATTCAGGCAAAGATATTTCAAGACCTTCTATAGACGCAAAATGCTTTTCATAATAGGATTCTTCGATATATGTCTTGAGTTTGTCTGCTAAAATAACTCGGTAATGCTCATCGATGCTGATAAAGCCTTTGTCAAATGCTTTGTCATAAAGTGCGGAAAGACATAATCCATTTTCAGGGTTTAATCTCTCTTTCTTGTTTTCTGCCCAAGGGATGATATGACTCGCGACCAACAACGAAGGAATATTTATCCCTGTTATGGCGCAGTGTTTCTCATATAGATTAAGAATCATAGAGCGAAAAGCGTCTTGATTTACTCGCTGTTTGACAAATGCTCGTTTGTCTTCGCCGATAAGATCAGTTTCGGTAATACCAACAATATCTTCAATGGAACTATGAAGCAGTTTAGCCTTGATTTGTTGTGCTTCAAAAAACAAGTCTTCTTTTCTGTCCAAGAACTCATCCCAAATCGGTTTGCAAATAGAGATTCCTCCCGGCATACCTGTACGTCCACTTTCGATGATAACAGGGTCACAAGCAGCAAAATTGACGAGCCTTAAAGCGACGCTATTGTTGGTTCGTCCAATTAAGTTAGCCAATTCAATTACTTCGGGTGTGGTGCGATTCAATCGGCCAAAAGGCAGGCGAAAATATAGGTCAAGTGCCAAGATAAGTTCATCCCGTGTCCAAACGTTTCTCATAATATCAGAAATGTAACGATGATGAGTATTATTGATTTAACGGCTTTTCACTGAAAACATTGTACATCAAAACTTTATTCACTTCAGGATGCTGTTCATATAATTGGATGTTATGTTCAGCAATGTATTGTATGGTTTGCCATTCTTCTTCAGTAAGCGGATGATAAGTATTGTTGGGATAGTGCATCAATTCTTCAAATTCATCAACGTGTTCATAAACATAATCTGTCTCTTCGGTGATGGCTTGCAGCATCGGCATCAATTCCGTTACTGTTTTGTTGTTGGAATAGTGGGCGAAGAAAAGGAATGAAGCGGTTTTCTTCAAAACATCATAAACCTTTGGAATATAATCATCCATTACCACTTGGAAAGAAGTCCGTCCATCGGGAGCCACCTTGCTCTCCAATTCTTTCTTGCAAAGCAGGGCAGCGGCGTAAAGAACGTGAGTTTTATATCCCAAATCATATTCAAGGTCGTTACGCCTCTTTTTTGCTTCAGTTGGATTGAATGTGGCTATGTAATCCAAATATTGACGATAAAAGTCCTCGCCTTCGCCTGACAATCCATGCATAACGTCCAATATTTGGTCGGCAACACGGTCGAGTTTGTCAACATCCTGAATTCCACGACTCATCAAACTCTTGAGCAATTCGGTGTTTTGGGTTAGACTTTCCCTTTCCAGTTTGAGAAGGTTTTCGATGCTTTCATAGAATTCTTTATCCATCATGATGTTGTATTCTTTTCGATGTTTTCAAGAGATGATTTTCTTTGGAATTGGCATCGCCTGTAGCACTTTGCCATCAATTAGTTTTCCGTTTTTGTGCTTGCTGCGTTTGATATCGTTGGCTTTTGCGAACAAATCGATGAATGTATATTTTTTCTTGGGCATATAATATTATTTTGTTTTTCCAATCAATCTAATCCATTCTGAATTGTCAATTCCCACTCTTGATAATTGAGATGTATAAGCAGCAACGATGTGTTGAGCGAACATTTCTTTTAGCTCTGCCACCCAAACAAATTGATTGCCGCCAATGTCTTCAAACACATACTCACCATTCTCTTTTAATTTTGCTGTAATATTTGCGTTATTCTCATAGGGCGAGAATCTATGCAATTCAATCGAATACGATTTATTATCCACAATCAAATGGTCTTGTTCTCCAACGACAATGGCTTCTCCTTTAATGCCCTGTACTAAGGGTAAAAATAAAAAGGTTCGTTCTTCGTTTGGTGGAATTCTCACGGAATCACAACTTTGTTGAATACATATTAAAAACTTTTCTTCTTCTTTATACTTAATGATTGTTCCTGTCGTAAGCCGATGAATTTTGGGTGAAGAAAATAAATTACTATGCTGAACTAATTTTGCCCATTTGTAATTTGAAGTATCTGCGTTTTCAGAGCAAAACAGTTTCGTTGTTTCTATTTTATACAAGTCTGCCGTATGTCTGTTTACTTTTTCCTTCTTTGCTTGAATGTCAAAAGAAGTGTTGAATTTTTCTTCAAAATCAGCGGAAGATTTCAGCAAATACTTTAATTTTTCTGCATTTATGTCGATGTTCTTGCCGTTAATAATAGTATTGCAATCCTGTATATTTTCATCAATCCATGCTTCAATCCAACTATCAAAATCTACATCACTATTTTCAATCAAATTAGCCACTGCCGTACCAAATATTTTGGGCAACATAGAAATAGCATCGTTACAATCAGGAATTGAAACATAATGTCCTAAAAATGCAGGATCAATATCCTTTGAAAAGACACCTATAATATTTGAGGTATTATTTCTAATTGAAGCAATTGTAGACATGGCAAAATTAGGTAATAATCCACCAACGAAACGAGCAAATTCCGCAGTTATAAAATCAGGCAAGTCTTCATATTTCACAATTTTAGATTGTAAGTCTTGATTGTACTTTAATTGATCTTTTTCCCCATTATCTTTGGCTCTTACAAGAATTGTAACGTTTGCAGAAGACACCTGACACCTTTTTTCATCGATTGTATAGTTAGCATCTGTGGCTATTGCTTCATGAATATCTTTTGTAATACCATATAACTTGGCTCCGTCGCCTGTATATACAATAATCAGTTTCAATTTTTTTTCGGTGGCATCTTCAACAATGTTTTTAATCAATTCCAATGTATAAATTCCTCGAGGTTCTTCTGCTTCTACATCAGCCTCTGCATCGGCAATTTGTTGCGTGTTTTCAATATTTAAATACCAATCAAGAACAACAACATCTGATTTAGAAAATAAAGTTTTACAGAACCCTAAATCTTCTGTGGTAGCAGGGGCAAATATGGTGCACAATTTACCTTTTTGTGCAAAAATCGAAGATATTTCATTAGCATCAAAAGCGTTTACCTTTTTCTCTGTCTGGTATGCGTTGTCATCAACAAAAATTATATTTTGTAGAAAATGATCAACCACATTTCTGGTAATTTCATTAAAAGTCTGCGCCATAAGTTATTTTTTAAAGATTTTAAATGTAACGGTGGATTTTTCTCGAGGTTCATCAAGGATCAAAGAGTAGCCTTCTGCTTCCAAAACTTCCCGACTTATACTCAGTCCCATTCCTCGACCATTGATTTTCCTAGTGAAGTGCATTTCAAAAATTCGTTCTTTATCCTGAGGCTTAATTGCACTACCATTGTTGGATATATATATCCCCGAATCATCTGCATGGAGACGGATGATTTTCTCTGGAACATCGCTTTGATTTAACCAATATATGGCATTGTCTATAATATTTACAAATACGGGATAGAACGTTGATCTGAAACCATTTATCTTTTTGCTTGCAAATCCATTTGTATGTTTGAAGGCTATTTGATGTCTTTCCATTCTGGCTTTAAACAAGTCTATCAAAAAGACTTTTATATCTAATAAAGAAATGTCTTCTCTCTTGCGATTCAGTCTTCTATTTAGAGGTGTAAACAGGTTCAGATAACCGTCTAAATGCTCAAAGTTTATCTTGATGTTTTTATATACTTTCTCTAAGTTCTCATTGACATCAGACCACGCCTTCAAATCGTTAATGCTATGTCTTATTGAATTAATGGTTCCATTGAACTCATGGTGTACTATTCCAACAGCCAATCCAAGTTGACTTAGTTCTATGTCTGTTTGTAACCGTTCTCGTAAAACTTCCAATTCTTCGGAAGTGGCTTCTGCTATCTGATCATTTGTGATAATTTGACCATCATCGTCTTTCTCCACATAAAAACTCTCAAACTGTCTGATTATTCGATCCATAACATCTGTGTTACGCTGGCTTATCGTGTCAATTCGTTGCTCCATATTCAATCTTTCCGAAACAAGGTCGAAATCATCTTTTGTCGATAGCAATTTAAATTGATCCTTCACTTCGCGTATTTGATTATCCAGATCTAAAATCAAATCGTTGGTTAGTTCTTTGATTTTTTTTGAAACGCTTAGAACGACGTCATTTGTTTCATCTTTTTTTAGCTTGTTTGCGGAAAGAGCTTCCTTAGAGATCAAATCCACAGCTTGTTCCAGACGTTTTCTTTTATTAACTTCCAATTCAAGCCTCTCGGTGAAATCATTCACCAAATTGTCAATTTGTTCAAAGTGTGGTTTAAACACACTTTCATCCAAGAGTTTGAACTCGTTTAAATATGACTCGTAATCCACTCTCATTGCTTTTGTCATTGCAAAGCCTTTGGGTGGATTGATAGAGACTTTTTTTCGATACTCTGTAAGCAATTGTCTCGCCTGCATCTCTGAATCAATAAGTTTCTGGCTTGCACTATCAGGATCCTTCATATAAATCAAAGATGAAAGTTCATTCCTGAATTGATTGATAATGCCATTACAATCCTGCTCAAACTTATGCTCTGTAAGATCAGAAAAAAAGCGGTCTAAATCTTTTGCAAATTTGTCTTTTCTCCCTTTTGCAAGTTTGTCTCTTCGCTCTAATGCTCGATAATATGAATTGATTTCGTCCTTGCGAGCATTATAGAATTCAGATTGAGGCGTATTTCCCTTTTCGTTAAAGAAATCAGCCGCAAGCTGAACGAAAAAGTTTTTCAATATTGACTGCAACTGCCTATATGCTTTGTTCTCAATGAAACCTTCTCGTCCTGCTTTTTCTATTAAGTTACTGTTTTTTCCATCAGCAATTTCAATGGCACCAAACATTCTCCGGTAGGAGAAAAAATAAGTTGAGGCTCTCTTTGACCTGTTTTTCTCAATGTCAAGAAAATCGTAATCTGAATCACCGTAAGGAAGAATTCTAATATTATTTCGATAGATATACAATCCACCGTATTTGTCTCCTTTACTTCGTATTATCCAATAGTTTTGGACATCAACCCTTGAACTTTTGAGTTCTCCTTGTAAATAAGCAAGATTGATAGAGAATGGACCACATTCGGTTTCTCTGTAATGGTTGTCTCGCCAATTAATTACATGATTATATGTTTTCTCCCCATAGATTCTGATAGTACCTTTAAACTGACCATATTCATCAAATTGGCCAATAAAATGGTGATCGGCGATTTCAAATTCTTCTGGTGTGAAAAATTGTTTTTCTTCTAATATACTTATAAAAGTACCGTCATCATGTCTATAATCTCTAAAAGCAATATTTATTGTGGGCGTAGGGTGGTTAGGAGTCATTGTGTTATGAAAACCCATCAGCATCTTTTCCATTTTTGTTGCTTCGCTTGAATCCCCCTCACCTTCAATGTCAGGAACTAACGAATCACTAACAGGAGAAACAAAAAAATGAGTGCCGCCATTTTGTATAAAAGTTACTCCGCCTATTACTGAATAAATATGGTCAAGATTAGGATTAAATCCATCTATCAAACCTGTTATTCTTTGACAATCCTCTTGGCTTATTTTGCCTTTTTCTTGGAGTCCCATTAACGAACTCGCACATTCATTCTTTAATGAGCGGATTTCTTCTTTTGTGGGGATGCTATCAAACTCATTAACGGGAATAACTACATCGTCAATATTTAAACCTGTTAGTTCAAAAATATCCCAGCTAATAAATGCAGCAACAATTTTGCTGGATGGTTCATGCTTTGCTTTAGTTAAGATGAGAACCTGGCTGCCTATTGAGGCAATGGCTAATCTTCCGATTCCTTTTTCGCCCATTATTGGTCTCTGAGGCTTGGTTGGATCCGCAGGAGGCAGTGTGTTATTGTTGCTCGCAATTTTACTATCAGTTCCCAGTGTCAGCCAGCGATCCAAGAAGTCTTTTTTCGACATACCTATTCCATCGTCTCTTAGAATAAGCATGTTGTCTTTTCGTAAGAAATCAATATCAAAATGATCAGCATAGGCATCATGAGCATTTTTAATCAACTCATTAATGGCAGTGGGAATGCCCGCTATCTGTTGCCTTCCAAGTAAATCAAGAGCTCTCGCCTTTGTCTTAAATTGTGCCATTATTAACCATTTTGTTGAATTATTAAACCTAATCTTTTCGCATACTCACATGGAACAGCATTTCCTATAATCCGAGCTGCACCAGCGATACTGTTGGTCTTGAAAACATAGTCTTTCGGGAAGGATTGTAGTGTGGCTCCTTCACGAATGGAAATGGCTCTGTCTTCATCGGGGTGGGCAAAACGTCCGTTAGAGATACTGAAAAACTTTGTCGTAATCGTTGGAGAAGGTCTGTTCCACCACATACGTCCATAATTATCTTTGAAAATATCATCTTTTCCAACATAACATTTTAATTGTAGGTCGGGCTGGTCAGCCCAACTCAAGCGGTTGCCTCCATTATGTGGAGTCAAAGCAATACGTCTCAAACAAACTTCATTTAGTCCCGCTACCGTATGTTGAAATGCAGATTTATCCTTGTGTCCAGCTTTTATCTTAGGAAATCCGTTATTCTCTCCTAAAACATCCGCAACAGTTATAGTTTCTTTGGATTTTTCGGGCAGAGAAACTATAACACCTTCCAATCTGGTCGCAATTAGAGAAAAACGACGACGACTTTGAGGAACTCCATATTGGCTCATGTCAACAATCTCTTCCGTATGTTTATACCCCAGCTTCTCTATCTTCTTCAAGAATTTTGGTAAAATTGTTTCTTTGTTGGTCACAATGCCTGGTACATTTTCGACCAAAACAAATCCGGGCTTATAATATTCAATGAATCTGGCAAAATTCATCAGCAAGTCTTTGGATAGTTCCGCTTTGGAATGGTCTGTGTTGATAATGCTGTAATACTGGCAAGGACTGCAACCTACCATAATCAAATGATCATCATCCTTTTGCACTCCAAGATTCTTTTCAAAATAGTTACTATGGAGCCTCTTCACATCTCTGTGCACAAATACACTTCCAGGATTATTGTATTCGTATGTTTCTTTCGCGTTCTTGTCAAAATCCACCCCAGCAATCACATCTATCCCCGCCTGCCGCAACCCACACGTCATGCCTCCTCCTCCGCAGAAGAAGTCAATAGCCTTATATTTATTCTTATGCCTTTCCATAGTTAGTTTTCTTCCATTAAATTCCTCTCCAAAAACCCCTTCAACGTCCCCAAACACTCCGCATCCAAATTCCAGTGCTGGGCGTTCTTGTAGTTGCGGTTAGGTTCTTTGATCAACTCCTTTTGGCTCTTCGACTCTCCCAACAAGGCTTCAAGATACCCATAAATCTTCGTTTTCTTGGCTGGTGTGGTCAAGGGTGGGGGCGTTCTGCCTGGAATGTCCAATTCCACCAGTTCCTTTTCGTATCCTTCCCAACAATCAAAAATCGGCTTGTTGTTCGGGTTGATGATGTTCTCCAACAGGTCTTCCAACGCACCTGCATCTTTGTCGTTAGGAAGCAAAAACAACTCAAACTCCAAGCTATTATCTTGTTTCCATTTGAGTATGCCGGAGCGGCGGGCATCAATGTCTTTATCAGCATCAATGATGACGATATTTGTGCCGCCATTGTCGGTCATGGTTTTCATGCGCTGTTGCCAAGCGGCTCCTTTGAGATTGGTCCAACCGTCCAGCTTCACGATGCTATTCTCGGGAACCTCAACGCCCAACAAATGATGAATGTATTGCTTGACGAATACCACATCAGCAATGCCCTCTACATATATGGTGAACAAGCCTTTCATAACACAACGCTTCTGATTTCAATGTCATTATTACACGCTTCTGCAAGTCCTTCATAGGTATATTTATAAGCCTGATGCCCTTTCAGTTTGGTGTTTTCAATCGTATAAAGCCGCAGCGCATCCTGATACTCCGAATGTTCTTCAAGCATCTCATTCAAGCGGTAAAGTGTTTCCTTGCTGTGGGTGGTCACAAACACCTGCTTGTTGGTGTCAGTCGCCAAGGCAAAAATGGCTTCCCAGAGTTTCTTGTAGGCGGAATAATGCAGGCCGTTGTCAATCTCGTCAATCAAGATGATGTTATTCATCGGATTGGCTGAAGCTGCCACGATGTTCAGGTAGCGGCGCATACCGTCGCCCATCATGTTTACCATCATCAACTGGTCTATACCATCCAGACCGATATATGCGACATTGTTCAATATCTCCCATGTGGTGATATGGCTGTCAAAATTCGACAGGTATTTCGTTATGACCTCCTTTTTCTTTCGTTTGGCAAGTTCAACCAAATCGTTAGTTGGGACTCCCAAAGCAATGTCGGCTGGCAAAAACGCCACTGTGTTCTTTTCCAGATACCCCTCGGCAATTTTTTTGCCAGTGACTTGATTCATCTGATTAAAAGTAACACTGCTTTCATAACTGCTTTTCTTTTGATTGACTTCAACTTCAAACAGCAATTTCAAAGTGTTAAAGAAGGTCTTCGTTTCAGAGGTGGGAATATGTCCTTGGGGTAGATCAACTTGCGCCTTTTCATCAAAGGTGTATGTCATTTCCAATGCCAAATGACGCATCGACCCATCAAACATTTCAGAGGAAATCATGGGACTTACCTTTAGATTGCCATTGTGGAACATATATTCCAAATCCGCAAAATTGCTATAGCCTCGCGATCTAATATTATTGATACTTTGAGGCAGGTCGGGGTTTGACATTCCCATCAGCAATAAAAAACTTTCCAACACGGAGCTTTTTCCCGAACTGTTTTGTCCAAGGAAAACATTCACACGCGACAAATCGTCAATCGTCAAATGCTCAATCCCTCTAAAGTTCTTGATTTCCAAATTCTTGAATCCGTCCATAATAGGATATTTGATATTAACCTGCAAATATACGGATTTTCAATTAATCAACTTGAATATCCACTTACTTTTCTTTTAAAAGGAAATGAAATATCTCCTTCAACCGCCCATAATCCGAAAGCAAATTCCAAAGCCCGTCCTCGCTGAGCACCCCGCGCTTCAGGTCTTTCGGCAGTTTGCCGGCTTCGTCGGCTTCAAAGTCCTTGCGCCATTGGGGAGAGGTGTAATAGGCTTCCAGTTCGGCGATGGCGGGTTGGAGGGCGGCGAAGTCCTCAAGGGCTTGGTCGAGGCGGCGGATGACCTCTTCGCTCTTGTCGAAGAGGGCTTCCATGTGGGTGATGCGGTCGATGCGGGTCATAGTTTGCGGTTTTGTTGACTTGTTGGTGAGGCAAAAATAGTGAATTTTGCGAAAATTGCAGCCTAAGTGTGCCACATTCAAATTAATTCCGTACTTTTGCAGCCCGTTTTTAGGCAGATATGGAAAAGAAGAACGAATTCCTGATTCCGGTTAGTGGCCTCGCCTTGGGAAGCCATTCCTACCAGTATGAAATCAACGACGGTTTCTTTGCTGGCATGGATTACTCTGAGGTTCAGCAAGGTAGGGTGACAGTGAAGTTGGATATTGACCGACAGGAAACCATGCTGACCCTGCATTTCGACCTCTCGGGAACGGTGCGCGTGCCTTGCGACCGCTGCGCCGACGAGTTCGACTTGCCAATTGAGAGCCAGCAGCAGTTCTTCATCAAGTTGGGAACGGAGAACGCCGAAGAGTCGGACGATGTGGTTGTCGTTTCGCCCGATTTGAACGAGTACGACATCCGCCCGTTGGTGTACGAGTACATCATCCTCGCCATCCCGATGCACCGCGTGCATCCCGAAGGACAGTGCAACCCCGCTGTGATAGCCATGCTCAACCGCGAGGAGATGCCCGCCGAGGAGGAGGAAACCGACACCATCGACCCGCGCTGGGCCGCTTTGAAAGACATCGATTTGAACGATAAATAAACAATTGGTAATTAACTAGTTAAAATAAAAAAGAAATGGCACATCCTAAAAGAAGACAGTCTCATACCAGAGGCGCGAAGAGAAGAACACATTACAAGGCAGAAACCCCTAACGTGACCATCGACCCGACCACCGGCACCATGCATGTGATGCACCGTGCTTACTATGTGGACGGCGACCTGTACTACAGAGGTCAGCTGGTCATGGCCGCCAAGCAGTGATTGCTGGCGCATGAACACGGCTCCAACGTGGGCGAAATAGGGCGTTTTGTACCCTGATGGGATAAAAAATTGGAAAAATTTCCAAAAAATTGTCCAAAAGTGTGCCGTGAATGAAAATAATGCTTATTTTTGCATCACTTTTCGATGCTGAAGCATTGAGAAAAAATAAAGTCGGATTTTTTTCATAATCTTTATATTGTTTTTCCCCTCCTTTTTCCCCATCAGGAGGGGTTTTTTGTTTGTGGTTTTCAAGAACTTGTCGACGAAAAACAAAAAACATCCCCAAATGGTTTTCATTTCGAATGATTTATTACTTTTGCAGTTTCGTTCAAACGGAACAAATCTTGAATTGTAAATCTAAAATACAGAAAACCATGTACAGAACGCATACTTGTGGCGAACTTCGTCTTGCCGACGCTGGCAAGCAAGTGACATTGGCCGGCTGGGTGCAGCGCACCCGCGACAAAGGCTCCCTCATTTGGATTGACCTCCGCGACCGTTACGGCATCACCCAACTTTTCTTGGATGGCAGCAGCGACCCGAAACTCCTTGAACAAGCCCGCTCCTTCGGGCGTGAGTTCGTGATTCAGGCTAAAGGCACCGTCATCGAGCGCGAATCGAAAAACCCGAATATGCCGACGGGAGAAATCGAACTGAAAGTCAGCGAGTTCACAATGCTCAACGGCAGCAAGACCCCGCCCTTCACCATTGAAGACGTCAGCGACGGCGGCGATGACCTTCGTATGAAATACCGCTATTTGGACATTCGTCGCAACCCCGTGCGCCAAAACCTTGAATTGCGCCATCGTATGGCGATGCTCGTGCGCAACTATTTGAGCAACCTCAACTTCCTCGAAATCGAGACCCCGATGCTCATCAAGAGCACGCCCGAAGGTGCCCGCGACTTCGTGGTGCCAAGCCGTATGAATCCGGGCGAGTTTTACGCCTTGCCGCAAAGCCCGCAGCAATACAAGCAACTGCTGATGGTGGCGGGTATGGACCGCTACTTCCAGATTGTGCGTTGCTTCCGCGATGAGGATCTTCGCGCCGACCGTCAGCCCGAGTTCACGCAAATCGACTGTGAGATGTCGTTTGTTGAGCAAGAGGATGTTTTGAACACTTTTGAGGGCTTGGCCAAGCACCTTTTCAAGGAAATGAAAGGCCTCGAGTTTGACCAATTCCCACGCATGACTTGGCACGATGCCATGAAATACTACGGCTCCGACAAACCCGACATCCGCTTTGGGATGAAGTTCGTGGAACTCAACGACGTGGTGAAAGGCAAGGGCTTCGGCCTCTTCGACAATGCCGATTTGGTTGTCGGTATCTGTGCCGAAGGCTGCTCGGAATACACCCGCAAGCAACTTGACGCGCTCACCGACTTCGTGAAGCGTCCGCAAGTGGGTGCTGGCGGCATGGTGTATGTCAAATACAACACCGATGGCACGTTCAAGTCGTCAGTGGATAAGTTCTACACGCCTGACGACCTGAAAGTTATCGCCGACAAGTTCGGTGCCAAGCCCGGCGACCTGATGCTTGTCCTCTGCGGCGATGCTATGAAGACCCGCACACAACTCAACGCTTTGCGTCTTGAGATGGGCAACCAACTCGGCCTCCGCAAGCCCGATGAATACGCCCCGCTGTGGGTCATCGACTTCCCGCTTTTGGAATGGGATGAGGAGACGCAACGCTATTATGCTATGCACCATCCTTTCACCGCTCCGAAACCTGAAGACGAGGCCTTACTCGACGACCCGACAAAATGGGGCGACATCCGCGCCAATGCCTACGACATCGTGATGAACGGTGTGGAAGTCGGCGGTGGCTCCATCCGTATCCACGACCGCACCTTGCAGAACAAGATGTTCCATACCCTCGGCTTCACCGACGAGAAGGCACAGGAGCAGTTCGGCTTCCTGATGGGTGCCTTCGAGTATGGTGCTCCGCCTCACGCCGGTTTGGCCTTTGGCTTTGACCGCCTCTGCTCGCTCTTCGGCGGTGCCGACAGCATCCGCGACTTCATCGCCTTCCCGAAGAACAACGCCGGTCGCGACGTGATGAGCGGCTCGCCCGCCCCGATTGCGCAAGAGCAGTTGGATGAATTGCAGATTGCTTTGAATTTGAAGTGATTAGAATAGGTTTGTTGCGGCGGATTTCAAATCCGCCGCAATTGAACCAAGTTTGAGAATCTTTTGATTATTAGTGTTTAGGAGTGTTCAAGGTAAAAAGAAAAACACACTTGCAATGAGTAGAATCAAAATAAGAAATTTTGGTCCAATCCGAGAAGGTTTTACTGAAAACGAAGGATGGATGGATGTCAAAAAGGTGACGGTAATGATTGGCGATCAGGGTTCCGGCAAAAGTACGGCAGCAAAACTTATATCGGTGTTTTCGTGGCTTGAAAAGAATGTTGTGCGTAAATCAATTTCAATTGAACAAATAAACACTTCTGTTTTTAGAAATCTGTGTGCCGCACAGGAACTATACGAATACTTCAAACAAGATACATTTTTGTCTTTTGAGGGAGAGGCTTGTGATTTTGAGTATGATGCAAAAGAGAATTCATTTAAAGGCAAAATGAATACTGAAAAACTCAAAAACTATGTGTTGCCGAAAATCCAATATGTTTCGGCTGCAAGAAATCTTCTTACCTTGTTATACAACATTTCTCTTCAGAGCATTATCGACAAAGAAGGAAAAGTTTTCGATATGTCCTCAAATATTCCATTTATGGTTAGAGACCTGAACAATGAATATATGAAGGCATTGGCGGAACTTGCCAAGGATGGCTTTTCGCTGCCGATAAACGAGACAAGTGTGTACTTTCAAAACCATAACACCTTTATCAAAACCAGAGGCAATAAGGTTTCAATGTCGGCGGCATCAAGCGGGATTCAATCCATAACGCCTTTGTTGCTTGTCAGTTATTATCTCTCAAAAGAGGTGCAAAAGGATTTGTCCGAAAAAATACAAGCCATTGACAACAATTTGAAAGGTAAGATAGAAAATGAACTAGCCAAAGAAAACGAGAGTCTGTCGGTGAAGTTTCAACAATTGCTATCTTTTGGAAAAGATGTTTTGAAGGACGACAAAGATTTGGTTTTGCTGGAGGAAAAATTGAGGAAGTTCATTCCCTGTTCTTTTGTCAATATTGTTGAAGAACCAGAGCAGAATCTTTTCCCCACATCCCAACAAAGAGTGATTAATAGTTTGCTTGAGTTTAACAACAAACTGGCAGATAATAAGTTGATTATTACCACACACAGCCCTTATATCATTGGCTATCTGACTTTGGCCATAAAAGCAAATGAATTGTATCACAAGGCAGAAACAGATGAGGTAAGACAAAGAATCAATGAAATTGTTCCGATGGATTCGGTGGTTAGCTATGACGACATTGCAATTTATGAGCTTGACGAAAACAATGGAACCATCAAACTGTTGGGGAGCGAAAATGGTATTCCAAATGACAATGATTATTTGGATAACGAGCTCGGTGTTTTGAATGATTTGTTTAGTGACTTGTTAGATATTGAAGACTTATGCCGATAGATTTTTTCAGAGATTGTGACAGATTTGAAAGCACTCAAGCGAGATTTGGCCTATGTGATGATTCCACAGAAGGAGAAACCCTGCCTGCATATATTGATGAGGATGATTCTTCTAAATGGATTGCTGTAGTTAATAATAAGAAATCATTGTTGTTGGCGTTTTATGCTATCGATGGCTGCGTTTCTTGGTTGAGAAGCAATGGTACGGAATCAGGGAAATGTGATGGGATGCTTTGTTATGATGGCAACCGAAAAGTGATTTTTGTGGAATTGAAGGACCGAACTTTGAGAAATAAAGCGTGGAGGATGGATGCAAAAAATCAGCTAAAGGAAACCATTTCATATTTTATGGAACATCACGATACACCGCTTCTCAACAAGATAGAAGCATATATTTGTAACAAAAAACAGTTGAAGGAACAGAGATATGCCCAATTCTGCAATAATTTCAAAATTGAAACCGGCGTTCATCTGTATGTTAGTCGCGAAATAATAATAGAATAGCAATTCAAAATATTATAAAATATAACTAATTGATTAACAAATAATTAAAAAACTATGAAAACATTAAAAACCTACCTCATCGTCCTCTTGGGAGCACTCGTTTTAAGCTCCTGCTCGACGGACAAAACAATGATTGCCAAAGGCGTGAACCTCAACAAGTATGAGTACGCCTCATTGGTTCAAGCCAAAAACGGACACGGCACAACGACTGACATCGAAATCGAGCCAGGCATTTATGATGCCATCGAAGCCACACGCCTGCAAATGGTAGGCGACCGCCGCATCGACGACCTGACGAGCGAGCAAAAAGGGAAACTCGTTTTGGTGAAGTATTCCGCCACCTCCACCGAAAAAGAATCCGTGCTCAGCGTCAGTTTCGAGGACTATATGACGGGCAAGACCGTGGTTTCGTGCCGCTCCTCAAACCGCACGGCATGGACTCGCCAAAGGGATGTGGACAGGGCCATCCGCAAGCTGAGGGACCGCATCTTAAAGGTGTGGGGCAGATGAATTGCTGAAGCCGTTTGCAAATCCCATGTTTTGTCGATAATTTGATTTATGGAAGAGATTCTCGAGTTTTTGGAAGCCGTGCTTCACAACAACAACCGCCTTTGGTTTCAGGAACATAAGGGACAGTACCAAAAGGCACAGGCCAACTTCAACGCTTTGGCGGAGCAAATCATTGCTGGCGTACAGAAGTTTGACGATAATTGCAAGGGCTTGACCTTGAAGGACTGCACTTACCGTTTTTACCGCGACACCCGTTTTTCGCCCGACAAGCGACCTTATAAGACCCATTTTGGCGTGTTCGTCTGTCCTGAAGGGAAGAAGTCGATGTTGAGCGGCTATTATTTTCATGTGGAAGCCAAAGAATCGGAATATCTTGGCCACAACATGCTTTGTACGGGGATGTACATGCCCGACAACACCATGCTGAAAACCATCCGCAATGAGATTCTTTTCAATGCCGATCCTTTGGTGGCGAGCGTGGACGAGGCAAAGGGTTTTGTTTTGGACACCAGCAATGCCATGAAACGAGTGCCCAACGGCTATCCCAAAGACCACCCGCAGGCTGAGCTTTTCAAGCAGCGCGACTGGCTTCTTGTGCAAGACCTTCCCGACCAGCGCCTCTTTGACCCGCATCTTGTCGACTGGGTGTTGTCGGAATTTGAGAAAACCAAGAGCTTTTGCCAGTGGCTCAATCGGACGGTGAGAGGATAATTGCTTACGCATGGAAGGTTAAAAGGTATGGAACAACTTGACAGGACAAAGGAATTAGAAACAAAGAGTATCAGCCATTTGCTGTGGGTTTATGCGTTGCCCTCGATTGTGAGTCAAATCATCGCCTCGGTCTACAACATCGTCGACCGCATGTTTTTGGGGCAATGCGTGGGTGCGCTCGCCATTGCGGGCTTGGCCATCACCATGCCCATCATGAACATCATCCATGCCTTTGGCTCGTTGGTGGGTGTGGGTTCTTCTGCCCGCATGTCGATTGTGCTCGGCAAGAAGGACTACAAATGGGCCGAAGACATTTTGGGCAACAGTATGTTGCTGACTTTCATCTTCGGTTTCCTCTTTGTCACAGGCGGTTACATCTTCATGGACAAGATTCTGACCATGTTTGGCGCATCGGCGGATACCATCGCATACGCCCGCGAATACATGGATATTGTGTTGCCCGGCATGTTCATGACCACCGTCACCTTCAACCTTACTGGCTTGATTCGCGCCACGGGCTATCCCAAGAAGTCGATGTGGATTATGGTGAGCGGGGCTATCCTTAACATCGCCCTTGATGCCTTGTTTATTTACGCTTTGGATTGGGGCATTGCGGGTGCGGCATGGGCCACAACCATCTCCATGAGTTGTACGGGTGTTGTTGCCATTTGGCACTTTCTGCAACGAAGTTCTTTCATCCGTTTCCGTCGCCATTCGTGGCAGCCTAAACTCTACATTTTCCGCAATATTCTGCTTATCGGCATGAGTCCTTTCCTGATGAACGTGGCCGCTTCGGGTGTGGTCGCGCTGCTCAACAAGCAACTCATCCATTATGGCGGCGACCTTGCTGTGGGGGCTTACGGAATCGTCAACACCTTTGGCAGCCTTAGTGTGATGCTCATTCTCGGCGTTTGTCAAGGGATGCAACCCATTGCGGGTTATAATTATGGCGCAGGCCATCCACATAGGCTGAAATCCGTCTACACTTTGACCATGAAAGTGAATGTGCTGATTGGTCTTGCAGGGGCATTGTTGGCCTTGACCATTCCTCAAATCTTGTTGCGGGCTTTCACCAAGGAGGGCGAACTCATCCGAATTGCAGTGCCGGCCATGCGCTTTATGTTGGTGATGTTTCCTTTGGTGGGCTTCACCATCACTAATTCCAACTTCTTCCAAAGCATTGACAAGCCTTGGATTGCCATCGTTACGAGCCTTTCGCGGCAGGTGCTGTTCCTCGCCCCGATGATTTACCTTGTTCCCACCTTGTTCATTAATGCGGGCGGCAACGGCCTGACGGGAGTTTGGGCCTCGATGACCATTTCAGATGTGCTCGGTGCCTTGCTTGCCTTCTTGCTCATGCTCACTCAACGCCATGTCTTCAAACCTGCTGAATGATAGACCTTTCCAATGCCATAGCAACCCCCACCAACACGCATATCAACGATTCGTGCAAGGTGAAAAGCAAGGCCGACATGCGGGCTTATTTGGAAAGTTTGCGTGATTCGGTTAATTCTGAAATGGCTGTCAACCAGCGCGATATAGAGTCGCAGGTGTGCGAATGGCGGTCGCACAATTTTTTCTACAAGTTCCATGTTTTCCGCAGCCGCACCAAAGATGTCGACCTCGAATTGAAACAGACGTGGTGGCGCGAGGTGTTTTGCCGCGTGGTGAGTTGGTTTTATTTTTGGGATTGAAATACCTGTTCGTAGGCAGGGGTGGAATGTAATGGAATCCCTGCCGTCAAAACGAAACAAAAACATGGAAATTTTGAGCGTATCAAAGAATTGATTATTTTTGCCCCAACAATTCAACATTTAAACAATCAACAATTCAACATCCAATGAAACGTTTATCATTACTTATCACCCTCATCCTCACGCTTTCGGTCGGCATAGCGAAGGCCGGCGAAGGCATGTGGATTCCCATGTTGCTGCAATACAACGAGAAGGAAATGCAGGAAATGGGCATGAAAATCACCGCTGAAGACATCTACAGCATTAATCACAGCAGCCTGAAGGACGCCATCGTGCTCTTTGGCGGAGGCTGCACAGGCGAAATCGTCAGCGACCAAGGCCTGCTGCTCACCAACCACCACTGCGGCTACGGCTACATCCAAAAGCACAGTTCCGTTGAGCACGACTACCTCACCAACGGCTTCTGGGCCATGAACCGTGGCGAGGAACTGCCTTGCCCTGGCCTCAGCGTCATTTTCCTCCGCGAGATGCGCGACGTGACCGCCCAAGTGTTGGAAGGCATCACCATCGACACGCCCGAAGACGAGCGAAAGGCCAAGATTGACGAAAACATGAAGAAAATCAAGGCGCAGATTGAGAAAAAGACCCAATACAAGGTCAGAATCGAGCCTTTCTTCTTGGGCAATGAGTATTATCTCATGCTCAACGAGGTCTATACCGATGTGCGCCTCGTGGGTTGCCCGCCGAGCAACATCGGCAAATTTGGAGGCGACACCGACAACTGGGTTTGGCCGCGCCACACGGGCGATTTCAGCGTGTTTCGCGTTTATGCCGACAAGGACGGTCGCCCCGCCGACTACAGCAAGGACAATGTGCCTTACAAGCCCGCCAAGCACCTTGAAATTTCCCTGAAAGGTGCCGAGGAAGGTGACTTCGCCTTCGTGTTCGGCTATCCCGCCCACACCAACGAATACCTGCCCGCCGTGGCCGTAGACCAAGAGGCCAACCTCATCGACCCCATCAGGGTTGACTTGCGCGGCAAGGTGCTCGACATCTACAACAAATATCAGGAGCAAGACCCCAAGGTGCGCATCCAATACGCCGCCAAACACGCCAACATTGGCAACGGCTGGAAGAAATGGATGGGCGTGACCGAAGGCATCAACCATTTCCACGGCGTGGAGAAAAAACGCGCCTTTGAGAAGGACTTTCAGGAATGGGCATTGGGCGCACGCAACCGCTACATGTACATCGACCTGCTGAAAGACTTCAAGAAAAACTATTTTGATTTGAAGCCTTACGAGTTGGCTTACACCTATTTGGCCGAGGCCGGACTGCGCATCGAACTCATCAACTTTTCCGGACGTTTTGCCCGTCTTTCCGAAGTGACCAAAGACACACCGCAAGAGGAAATCGACAAGATGATTGCTTCGTTGAAGACGGCTTCCGCCAATTTCTTCAAAGACTATTACGAACCTATTGACCGCGAAGTGGCCGCCATGTTGCTCAACGAATACTTGAAGGCCCAATCCGCCGATTTCCGTCCGGCTTTCCTCAACGAAATCAAGGATGTGGACAGTTATGTCGACAACCTGTTTAACAAGTCGATGTTTACCGACGAGGCCAAAGTGAATGATTTCTTGGACAACTTCAAGGCCAACAAAGCCAAGAAATTGGCCAACGACCCCGCTTTGAAGGTGTATCAAAGCCTTATCGGGTTCTACCGCAACGAGGTTTACGATCACATTTCGGAAATCAACACCAACATCGACCGCCTGCAACGTATCTACATGAAAGGCCAAATGGACATGCAGCCCGACAAACGCCTCTTCCCTGACGCCAACTTCACCCTGCGCGTCACCTACGGCAAAGTGGAAGGCTTCAAGCCGCAAGACGGAAAAACCTACAAGCATTTCACCACGCTTGAAGGCATCATGGAGAAGGAAAACCCCGACATTTATGATTATGTGGTGGAGCCGCGCCTGAAGGAACTCTTTAATAATAAGGATTATGGCCGCTACGCCGACAAGGACGGCAAGATGCACGTTGCCTTCACCGCGAGCGTACACACCACTGGCGGCAACTCGGGTAGCCCGATTCTGAACGCCGAAGGTCAACTCTTGGGCCTCAACTTCGACCGTTGCTGGGAAGGCACGATGAGCGACCTCATCTACGACCCCGACATCTGCCGCAACATCAGCGTCGACATCCGCTATGTGCTTTTCATCATCGACAAGTTTGCCGGTGCAGGGCATTTGATTGACGAAATGACAATTGTGGAATAAAACAAAAGGCGGTCACATCAACGACCGCCTTTTTTCATTTGCCTTTTACCAATACCCGTTTTGTTAAAAGCCCTTTTTTTGTCTGGATTTTGACGAAATAAACACCTGCTTCATAAGGACTGAAATCGTAGACAACGTTGTTGCCACTTGCTGAAGTCTCAAACAACCTTTCACCCAACATATTGTAAATGCTGATGGCTTCGATGTTTTCAGCCTCAATTTGGATTGTCCCGCTGGTCGGATTGGGATAGACGGTTGCCGTGTTTACATCAAGTTCTGGTACAGAGTTGCAATCATCGACGATTGTGGTGAAATAGCCATGCCAATCCGAGTTTTGGTAGGCAGGGATGCATTGGCAAGGTACGGTGAGCGTTGTGCAGGTGAAGCTCTCAAACACCTCATCGAATGAAAACACAGGCGGTACCGTTGACAAGGAAACGACTTCTGTAAAGCCACTGCATTGATAGAATGCCATTCCACCAATGCTTTCCAATGCGCTTCCAAGAGTCAGCGTGTCAGTGAAACCGCTGCAATTGTTGAACGCATTTGGTTCAATACTGGTCACGGAATTAGGGATGGTCAATGAACCGGTGAAACCTGTGCACCCCCAAAAGGCAGAAACGCCAATGGATGTCACCGCATCGCCGAGATCCAAACTGGAAAAACCGCTGCACCTATAAAACGCCGCCTTTTCGATGCGTTCCAAACCGTTTCCGATAGTCAGCGAGCCGGTAAAGCCCTTGCAACCATAGAATGAAGCCGTCTCCATGACCTTCACCGAATTGGGAATAGTCAGTGAGCCAGTAAGACCTTTGCAGCCATAAAATGCTGCGGATGCTATGGTGTCCACGGAGTTGCCAAGGTCTAATCCAGTCAATCCGCTGCAACCCAAGAATGCGTTTTCACCGAGATAGGTCACTGAATTGGGAATGGTCAATAGACCTGTCAGGCTTCCGCACGATATGAAAGCGTTTTTCCCAATCCTGGTCACGGCATAGTTGTTCCCATTATAACTGATGCTTGTCGGGATGCTTATCTCACCAGTCGCTGAAGGGCCGTCGATATGACTCATAATCGTTACGGAAACACCGTCATCATTGATTTGGTAATAAAAACTCCCTACGGGGAAAACTTCTTGTGCATTCAGATGCGTTGTCCACATGACGCTCAGGAAAAGAACGGATAGGACAGCGCATACTGCTTTTTTGCATGATGAATCGCTTTTCATAATGTGTGGAAAATCTTCTTTTCAAATAGGGTTTATTACTTCCCGAACAGGCTTCCCAAGCCGCCCAGGATGTCGGGCTTGCCGTCGCCGTCCTTGTCCTTCATGGCTGCGCCGAGGATGCTGCCGAGGCCGCCGCTTTGCTGACCGCCACCGAGGAGGCCACCCAGCAAACCAGCAAGGCCAGCCGCGCCGGAATTGCCGTTCTGCTTGCCCAAGAGGGCGAGGATGCTCGGGGCAATGGAGGCGAGGATGTTGCTCACTGCATTGGAAGCCACACCAGTCTTTTGAGAGATGCCGCCCAACACATTGGAGAGGTTGCCACCGAAGATGTGACCCAAAATCTTGGAGCCGTCGGTGAGGTCAGCCCCCTTCAGGTTGCTGATGATGTTGCCCGCATTGCCGGCATGGTCGCCCAAGGCCTTGGCCAAGGCTGCCGCGCCGCCTTCGGTGGAGGCGTTTTGCTGCATCGCGCCCATAATGGACGGCAAAGCATTAGTGATGACCGAAGACACTTGCTTCGAGTCGAGGTTGAATTTTTCTGCGATTGTGCCGACGGCATCGTTGCCCGTCAAAGCACCTAAGATGTTGGTTAAGTCCATGATATTATGTTTAATATGAGTTTTCAGACCACAAAAATAAGGAATTGTTGGAAAATACAAGTTGCTTGAAGGAAAAAATGTTGTTTTTGGCAATGACTGTTATTAGCATCGCATGGCCAAAATTGTGGCACGGTTTTGGTAGTTGAAGAGGGTGAACGCAAATAAAAGAAGTCAAACCCTCAAAAAAATCACAACTATGAAAGCCAAGAACATCCTGATGACCCTCCTGTTGGTGACGGGAGCCATCGCAGCAAAAGCCGCCGGTTATCCACCCGAACTCGCCTTGGTATCACAGCCGGTGATGGTGTACAACCACAACTCAATCACGGTCTACTACGACGTGGAAAACATTGGCGACTACACTTATAGGGGCGACATCTGCATCTTCCTCAACCCTGATTACGGCACCCGCTATGCCGAAAAATATGTGAAAGTGCGCCCTGGTCGCATCAAGAGAATCGCCATTGAGATTCCTTGCTACGCCATCGACCGTCACATCGCCTACACGCTCATGCCTTATTACTCGATGGGTCGCGAACTCTACAGTTTCACCACCTTCGAATACTTCGAGCCTATCCGTTTCTGCTGGCATGGACCTCGCACCGAGCCTTGGGTGGTGATTCACATCGGGCCGCGAGTGCGCTACTATCACCGCCCTGGTCACTACCGCTACTACTACGACGGTTTCCGCCCGCCGATGCCCGTTGGCCCCGGAATGCCTCCCCCGATGGATCCGATGCACCACACCTACGGCTACCATCACAATAACGGCGGCTATCCTGCCATCCACGGCTGGAACAACAAACCCGAGCCGAAGCCCAACAACGATGCGCCTGCACCTACTGCAACGGTCAGGCCGAAAGCCAACGGCGGCAGCATGAGCCACGGTAACGCCAACAGCGGTACTTCGACAGGCTCAGTAACCAATGCACCCAACAATGGAGGTTCGAGCAGCAGTGTCAGACCCAGCACCCCTTCGGGCAACGGCAGCAACAGCGGTCGCACGGGCAACAGCGGCAATGTAAGCCGTCCGAGCAGCACTAATCGCCCCAGCGGAACAACCACCAACTCAAGCTCACGCACGGGCAAGACCAACTCTGGCAGCCGTGTGAACAACTCGACCAGCAGCAACAGCACCAATGGTACGGGCAACTCAAGCCGAGTGGGCAGTTCAAGTGGAAGCCGCTCCACTGGAACGAGCAACAAAGCAGGCACCAGAAGCGGTACAGGGAATGGCCGTAGGTAAGTCAAAACTTGAAAAGGCGCGTCACACAGGATGCGCCTTTTCCATTGATTGTTCAAATGCCGTCCAAGGCGAAACATCGGGCAACGGTGCCGTCACCTCGATTTGCGTTTTCAAAACAGGATGCTCAAAGGCAATGCGCCAAGCGTGAAGGCTGATGGAAGCGTCAGGATTGCTGCGCGGATAACCGTATTTCAAGTCGCCACGAATGGGGCAACCGATGTGTGCCAACTGGCAACGGATTTGGTGATGCCGCCCTGTAAATAACTCGACTTCAAGCAGATAAAAAGTTTCCGATTTTCCAATAACGCGATAACTCAGCCGCGCCAACTTGGCTTCTTTCGTCCCTTCAGGAACAATGAACGACTTGTTCATCTTCTCGTTTTTCACGATAAAGTCCTCTAACACATCGGCTTGCTTGGGCGGATGGTTTTTCACGAGGGCGAGGTAAGTCTTGCGGAAATCGCGGTCTTTCACCTTGACGGTCATCCGCGAGAGGGCTTTGCTCGTCTTGGCAAAGACGACGGCGCCGCTCACGGGTCTGTCGATGCGGTGGACGAGGCCGGCGAAGACGTTGCCGGGCTTGTCGTACTTTTCCTTGATGTATTCTTTCACATCGTCGAGCAGGCACTTGTCGCCCGTCTTGTCGCCTTGCACGATTTCGGAGGGCAACTTGTTGACGATGATGAGGTGGTTGTCTTCGTATAATATCCTATCAGCTATCGTATTCATTGGTCTCAATAATAACTCCACTACCAATAACATAAGGCTCCACCTCGTGGTAAACCACCCCAAACTGCCCAGGTGCCACGCCCGAAATGGCCACCTCCGACTCAATGTCGGCACCTCGCTCCGTGAGGTGCAACGTCCCGTAGGTAAACTCCGGCTGATGCCGAATCTTGAAGCGAACCCTCTGACCGTCAACGAACTGCAAGGCAGGGTTCATCGGTTGCAAGTCGCCCAAGGGGATGATGTTAGTGTATTGCGAAATCGGGTCGTAGCCCTGCGACACATAGACGATATTGTTCGGGATGTCCTTCTTCACCACGAACCACGGCCCGCCGCTGAGACCTAAGCCCTTGCGCTGCCCGATGGTGTGGAACCAAAAACCCTTGTGACGGCCTAATTTCTTGCCCGTTTCCAGTTCAACGATGTCGCCGGGCATTTCGCCGAGGTACTCGCGGATGTAGTCGTTGTAATTAATCTTTCCGAGGAAACAAATCCCCTGGCTATCATGGCGTTCTGCGCTCGGCAATTTGTATTTTGCGGCCAGTTGGCGCACTTGGGGCTTTGGAATGTCGCCGATGGGGAAGATGACCTTTGAGAGTTGCGCGTAAGTGATGCGACCCAAGAAATAAGTCTGGTCCTTGAAGGTGTCGGCAGCCGTGCCGAGCCAGAAGATGCCGTTTTCGTCCTCCCACGAGCGGGCGTAGTGCCCCGTCGCGATTTTGTCGAAGTTGTGACCTTCCTTTTCCTCGAAGGCACCGAGTTTGATCCAGCGGTTGCACATCACATCGGGGTTGGGCGTGAGGCCCTTGCGCACCATCTCCATCGTGTATTTCCCGACGGTCTTGAAATACTCGTGCTGCAAATCGACAATATCAAATTTGCAACCGTATTTCTTTGCTATATAGGTCGTTATCTCAATATCCTCCTCCGATGGGCAACTCGACAATTCCTCCTTGCCTTCCATACCAATCTTGATATAGAAGATGTGCGGGTCGTAGCCTTGCTCCTTCAGCAGCGGTACCACCACCGAACTATCGACACCACCCGAAACCAATGCGGCTATGTTCATTGTTCAAAATTTTTGCAAAAATAGGAAATTTTCTTGTTGTGAGGCGGCCACATTGTGACAGCCCTACATTCAATCCGTCATCGAATAAGGCTTGTCCTCAGCCATTAAACCACGTTCAAAATTCGGCTCAGAACCCATCTCGAAGACGAGTTCCCCGCCTTGCATCAGCTGGGCGTGTGTTAGATATAATTGGCTGATTTCCTGTCCGTTGAGTGTTACTTTTTGCACATAACGGTTCTCATCGCTCACCTTCGGAGCCTTGATTTCCAAAGTTTTGCCGTTGCCCAAACGTACTTTTAGATAAGGCAGATAAGGCGCACCGAGCACATATTGGTCGCTGCCCGGACAAACAGGATAGAAGCCCATCGCGGAAAAGATGTACCACGCCGACATTTGGCCGCAGTCGTCGTTGCCGCAAAGCCCGTCGATGTTGTTTTTGTAGAAACGATTCATGATTTCGCGCAGCCAGTATTGCGACTTGTAAGGCTTTGAAGTCCAGTTGTATAGGTAGGCGATATGGTGCGCTGGTTCGTTGCCGTGGTTGTAGCAGCCCATCAAGCCCTCTTCGGTCACGTCCTCCGTGTGCTCGAAAAACTCGGCGGGCAGATGCATAATAAATAAAGTGTCCAAGTTGTGGATGAACTGCGCATCGCCGCCCATCGCCTTGACGAGGCCCTTCACATCGTGCGGCACATAAAACGAATACACCCATGAGTTGCCTTCCACAAAGCCCTCACCCTCAGTGTCTAACAGGCTGAAAGGCTCCTTCCAATTGCCGTCGCTCATCTTGGGTCGGGCAAAGCCCAAACGGGTGTCGAAAGTGTTGCGCCAATTGGAGGCGCGTTGCTTGTATTGCTCCGCAAGTTCTTGGTTTCCAGCCTTCAGCGCGGCTTGGTAGATGGCCCAGTCGTCGTATGCATATTCCAAAGTCACCGAAACGCAGCCGCTGTTCTTGTCAAAAGGCACATAGCCAAGCCGCTGATAATCGTCAAGGTTGACATAATACGGGCAGGTGGAACTTCTTTGCATCGCTTTCAACATCGCATCTTTCTGGTTTGCAACGCCTTTCGTGTAGGCATCGGCCAAAACCGAAACGGCGTGATAGCCAATCATACACCAGTTCTCGTTGCCATTATGCGACCAAACGGGCAGCAGTCCGTGGACGCTTTGCTCGCTGTGTTTCAGCATCGAAGCCACCATATCGGCATTGCGCTGCGGCTGCAAAAGATTGAACAACGGATGTAAGGCACGGTAGGTGTCCCAAAGCGAAAAAACGGTGTAATTCGTGAAGCCTTCGGCCCGATGGATGTTGTGGTCGATGCCGCGATATTGGCCATCCACGTCCATATAGACGGACGGATTAATCATCGTGTGATAGAGCGAAGTGTAAAGCATCGCCTTTTGGTCTTCTGTTCCATCTACTTGAATGATAGATAGTTCCTTGTTCCATTTGGCTTGGGTTTCGGCCAAAAGTTGCTCAAAACTGCGCCCATCGGTCTCGGCGTGAAGGTTGCGCAAAGCTCCTTCGGTGCTCGTGGCTGAAAGGGCGACTTTCATCTCCAAAGTTTCAGGCTGATTGAAAGTGAAATACGCCACAATCTTGCGCCCTGTCATTTCTGGAAAGTTTTGCTTCACGTCAAATTTGCCCCACATTCCGTTGTATTTGGGCTTCTGCAACTCGCGGTAGCCATAATCGGCAATGGGTTGGTTGAAACTGATGGCAAAGTAGGTGTAATTTGTTCTTGCCCAGCCATTTGTAATCCGATAGCCTGTCAGCAAAGTGTCATTTTCCACGCGAAGGTTGGCCCACAAAGTCTTGCCGTCATAATTGTAAATGCCGTGCTGCAAGTCAAGGATGATGCTTCCGTTCTCGCCTTTTGGAAAGGTATAGCGGTGGACGCCAGCGTGTTCCGTGGCGGTCAGTTGGGCTTTGATGCCATAATCCTGCAAAAACACTTCGTAATAGCCGGGTTCAGCTTTCTCGGTTTCGTGGCTGAAACGGGAACGATAACCCGCATCGGGGTCGGTTTGCGTCCCCGGATTGAATTTGATTTCACCCGTGACAGGCATCATCAAAATATCACCCAAGTCGGAATGGCCTGTGCCGCTGAAATGGGTGTGACTGAACCCCACGATAGTGCTATCTTTATGCTGATAACCAGCGCAATACTCATACACGCGCGGCTGATATTTGCCGTCAATGTTGTGCGGCACAGTGTCTGTGTCGGGGCTGAGTTGCACAATGCCGAAGGGCGCACAAGCCCCCGGAAAAGTGTGCCCCATACCGTTGGTCCCGATGATGGGATTGACGTATTGGAGGTAATCTATTCCATTGTCGCTGTCAGTGTCCCCGCTGACAGGAACCGTTTGGCAACCGACCATTATCATTGCCAAAGCAAACATCAAAGAATGTTGAGTTTTCATAATTTATGCACTTTAGATTTTGCAAAAGTATAAAAAAGTCCCGTAGGGACGAAAGAAAATAGGCAGGCGGTGTGAACCCCTGCCTAAAAAGACATTCCGATTTCCAATGAACCCCGTAGGGGTGACAAATCAGTAAGCAGGCGACGTGAGTCCCTGCTCATTAACCTACACTGCATCCCGCCGCAACCAAATCGCTCGGTGTGAGCAACACAAGCCGACCGTCCTTGTCCTCGGCGGAAAGAATCATACCCTCGCTCACCACACCCTTCAACTTGCGCGGCTCGAAGTTGGCGATGAAGCACACTTGCTTGCCTACAAGTTTCTCAGGCTCAGTGTAATACTTGGCGATACCGCTCACGATGGTGCGCTTGTTCATACCATCGTCGATGAGGAACTGCAAGAGTTTGTCGGCTTTCGGCACCTTTTGACATTCGAGGATGGTGCCCACGCGAATATCGACCTTCATAAAGTCGTCGAAAGTGACATTTTGCTTTACCTCAGCAGGCTTCCAAGCATTCAGTTGGTTGGCCTTTTTGGTATCTTCCAGTTTTTGCAATTGGGCAGCCACCACGCTATCCTCAACCTTTTCAAACAGCAGTTCGGGCTGGTTGATGACATGTCCTTCGGGCAGCAAAACGGTGTTTTCGGCATCGTTCCAGCCCTTCACTTCGAGACCAATCATTTGCTGCAACTTCTTCGCGCTGAAAGGCAGGAAAGGCTCGCTCAAAATGGCCAAATGCGCCACGATTTGCAAAGACACGGCCATCACCGTCTTCACCCTTTCGGGGTCGTTCTTGATTTGCTTCCAAGGCTCATTATCAGTAAGATACTTGTTGCCGAGGCGGGCCAAGTTCATCAACTCGTTGAGGCCTTCGCGGAACTTGTAAGTGTCAAGCAAGTGGCCGATTTTCTTCGGGTAGGCGTTCATCTCGGCAATGGCGGCTTGGTCGGCTTCGTTGAGGTTCGCCAAGGCGGGAACGGCACCTTCGTAATACTTGTGCGTCAGCACCAAAGTGCGGTTCACGAAGTTGCCGAAGATGGCCAAAAGTTCATTGTTATTGCGGTCTTGGTAGTCCTTCCAAGTGAAGTTGTTGTCTTTGGTCTCAGGTGCGTTGGCGGTCAAGACATAGCGCAAAACATCCTGTTTCCCAGGAAATTCCTGCAAATATTCGTGCAGCCAAACGGCCCAATTGCGCGAGGTTGAAATCTTGTCGTTTTCGAGGTTGAGGAACTCGTTGGCGGGCACGTTTTCAGGCACGATGTAGTCGCCGTAGGCCTTCAACATACACGGGAAAATGATGCAGTGGAACACGATGTTGTCCTTGCCGATAAAATGCACCAATTTGGTTTCGGGGTCTTTCCACCATTTTTCCCAGTCCTCGCCGCGCTGTTCGCAAATCTCCTTGGTGTTGCTGATGTAGCCGATGGGCGCATCGAACCAAACGTAAAGCACCTTGCCTTCCGTGCCTTCAATCGGGACGGGTACGCCCCAGTCCAAGTCGCGGGTGACGGCACGAGGCTGCAAACCGCCATCGAGCCAGCTCTTCACCTGGCCGTAAACGTTGGATTTCCACTCCTTGTGGCCTTCGAGAATCCACTCGCGGAGCCACGTTTCGTATTGGTCTAAAGGCAGATACCAGTGTTTGGTGGGCTTTTTCACCAAGGCCGCGCCGCTGAGTTGCGAATGGGGATTAATCAATTCGTCGGGACTCAAAGAAGAGCCGCATTTCTCGCATTGGTCGCCGTAAGCACCGTCGGCACCGCATTTCGGGCAGGTGCCGACTATATATCTGTCGCTCAGGAATTTCTGTCGTTCAGGGTCGAAATATTGCTCGGTTTCCTTCTCGATGAACTTGCCCTCGTCGTAGAGTTTCTTGAAAAACTCTTGCGCCGTGGCGCGGTGCATCTTTGAAGAAGTGCGCGAGTAAATATCGTAACTGATGCCCAACTCCTCAAACGATTTCTTGATGATGCCGTGATAGCGATCCACAATATCTTGAGGCGTAACGCCCTCTTTTTCAGCCTTGATGGTAATCGGAACACCGTGCTCGTCGGAACCACCGACAAACAAGACCTCCTCGCCGCGCATCCTGAGATAGCGGACGTAGGTGTCGGCAGGGATATAAACGCCGGCCAAGTGACCGATGTGGACAGGGCCGTTGGCATAAGGAAGTGCAGTGGTTACCGTGTAACGCTTGAAGGGTTTGTTCGTTGATTCCATAGTTTTATGATTTTGAAAAACGGGTGCAAAGGTAGTGAAAAATCCATAAAAAAATATAATTCGGATAATTTGCGTATTTTTGCGAAACGGAAACAAGTATAATATGGCAAAAAAACAAGCATTTACAGTATTCGATAAGGCTTATTTTGATTGGATTTCGGAATTGAGTCAACGTTATCGGCAAAGCCAGATAAAAGCATCGATTAGAATAAACAGCGAAATGTTGAAATTCTATTGGTCGGTTGGGAAAGACATCGTGGAACGTCAATTCGACAACAAATACGGATCCCATTTCTATGAAAATCTGAGTAGGGATTTATCGACGGCACTGAACAACAAAAGGGGGATGGCTCCGACAAGCCTCCGTTATGCCAAATATTTTTATACCCTTTATTCCCCTTTGTTCGAAAATCATCGGCACGATGCCGAAGATTTGGTCAAGCCAATTCCAATTTATCGGCAAGTTGCCGAAGATTTTGAATTGTTGTTTTGCATACCATGGACACATCACCAAAAAATCATTGACAAAGTCAAGGGAAACAGCCAAAAAGCCATTTTCTTTGTGCGCAAGACTTGGGAAAACCAATGGGGACGTGGATTGCTGATGAATTTTTTGGATACGGACTTGTTCGAAAGGCAAGGGGCGGCGCAAACCAACTTTCAAACAACCTTACCCGCCGTTGAAAGTGACCTTGCCCAACAATTGCTGAAAGATCCTTACCATTTTTATTTTGCCCAATTGAAAGAGTCTTATTCCGAAAAAGAACTGAAAGATGAATTGACGAACAAATTGTCTCAGTTTTTGCTGGAACTCGGCAAAGGGTTTTCGTTTGTAGGTCGCGAATACAGGTTGTCAGTCAATGGAAAAGACAAATACATCGACCTTCTGTTTTACATCATTCCGCTCCATCGCTATTGTGTGATAGAAGTGAAAGCAACAGAGTTTGATTTTCAAGACATTGGGCAATTGGCAGGATACACTGCTATGGTTGACGATTTGCTGAACACTGAGCAAGACAATCCTTCGATTGGTCTTTTGATTTGCAAGGAAAAAAACGTTGTCTTGGCGCATTATGCCTTGTCGCGGGTGAATGTACCCATAGGAATTTCAGAATATGAAATTGAGCGTCAGCAGCTACCTGAAGAATTGCAAGGCTCTTTGCCTTCTGTAGAAGAAATTGAAAACGGACTAAACAAATAATCCAACACAATTGAAAATGAAACTAAAACTGTTCCTTACGGTCATCTTCCTGTTGGCAACACAAACCTTCGCCCAGCAACCCACCCGCAATGACATGGCGGGAACACCCATCATTGCGGAGGAATTCCAACCGTTGGAGCCACACATGTACAACCCTTGTAAGAGCAAAGTGCCCATTTGGTTGGACTTGTCGGCGGGTGCGAATTATGCCGAATGTTTCGACAAAGGCACCATCCCGTTCCGCTATACTGGCTTCGGCGCGAATGTGCAAGGCGGCATCACCATAGAGTGGGAACGCTGCCGAGTGAATGTCGAAGGACAAGGCTTTTATACCTCGCTTACCTCGGTGTCTGGAACGGCATATAATGTCAGCCTTTCTGCCGAGTTCCTTTACCAATGCGCCATCATCAAGCGTTTCAGTTTTTGGGCGGGTGGCACGCTGCAAGGCTTTATGGACAACAAGGAAATCCCTGCTTTGATGAACGCCTCATCGAGCATTTCCTTGTTCGGCAACCTTTGTGCTACAGGCTTGGTGGAATATCCTTTCGCCTACATCCACGAAGGTTCATATAACTCGCGTAACCTGCTGACCGCCTATGCCCAGCTGAGCCTGCCTTTGGTGGGTGTCGTGAACCGTCCGGGCTTTGCTTACATCGGCAATCCGACCATCAACAACGATGACTGGTTGGAGGGCAGCGAGACTTTTGCCAAATTCTTCTCGGGTGCTGCCACCGAATTGGGGCTTTTCCTGAACCTGCCCAACGATAACCGTATCGGCCTCGCTTACCGTTGGAACTACCTCAGCACGGGCAAAAAAGGCACCTATCGCTATGACAACGCCCTGCACAGCCTCAACTTATCCTTTATGTTCAGAATCAATTGATTGTAGCCATGAAAAGACCATTTTTCCTCATTGTTTTGGCTTTTGCCTTCACCTCTTGCGAGCGTGCCTTTATGGAGCAAGACGAACCCTCGAACCCTGTCAATGTGTTCGACTATCTTTGGAACCAAGTGGACCAGCAATATGCCTTCTTCGATGTGAAAAACATTGATTGGGACTCGGTGCGCGAAGTATATCGCCCGATGGTGAACGACAATATGTCGAATGACAGCCTTTTCCGCGTGTGCGCCGCCATGCTCAACACCTTGCAGGACGGCCACACCAACTTGATTGCAGGCTTCGATGTGTCGCGCAACGACTCGGTGTATTACAAGATGTATGCGGAGAACAACATAGACGAAAACGTTGTTTTGCTAAACTATTTGACTGTCAATCATCACACTACGGGGAGTTTTATGCACAATGCCATCCGTAACGGCGCGGTGGCCTATATCCGCTATTCGTCGTTCAGCGACTACATCAGCGAGGGAAGTTTGAAGTATTTGGTGAACCGTTACAAGAACTGCAAGGGTATGGTCATCGACTTGCGCCAAAACAGTGGAGGCAGCATCAGCAACATTGCTGCTTTGCTCAGCATTTTCGACAACCACAAGCAGCCTTTGTATCAATGCCAAGCGAAATCGGGACCTGCGCATGATGCCTTTGCCGATGCCGTGACGGTATATGCCGCCGACAGCAGCATTTTAGGGAAGCACAACGCCTACACCAAGCCCGTGGCGGTGCTCATCGACCGTGGCTCCTACAGCGCGACCTCGTTTTTTGCCATTTGCACGATGGCTTACGACAACATTCGTTTGTTTGGCGATTACTCAGGCGGCGGCCTCGGCCTGCCCAACGGTGGTGTATTGCCCAACGGCTGGACCTATCGTTTCAGTACGACCCGAACCCTCGCCATCGATGGCCGAAACTACGAGAACGGCGTGCCGCCTGATGTGCGCGTCTTGTTAGACCCTGCCTGCACTGTGCAAGGCGTTGACAACGTGATTGAGGCAGCTGCTGACTGGATTCTTGAATAGTTGAGAGTTTAGGGTTTAGAGTTTAGGGTTGTCACACCGTGGCAGCCGCGTTTTGTTCAATTGATGGTTAGCACCTTTTCATTATAAATCCGATTGATCCAAAGGGCGAAGAATTTGTCGGTGACGGAGTATTCCCTATGGATTTCGGTGATGAGGTTCTGGTTGAGCAGTTGCCTGATGGCCGACTGTATCGCGCTGGCCGATTCCAAGTTGTGCTTTTTGGTGAAAGCCAAGGAAGTTACCCGTGAGGCCATGCCCTCGGCAGCGATGGCGTAAAGCAAGGGTTTTTGCTTTTCCGAAAGAGCGGAGAGGATTTCCATATAGGTGGTTTCCTTGTCGCTCAGAACACGGTCGATGGCCTCCATGATGGTGTCGAGCCGGCAAGTTCCGCCTTTGCCCGTGAGCGCAAAAGCCTCGTTGAACACCTTTTGCATATAGAAAGTGTGGCCCTTGAACAAATCGTAGACATAACGAAGGCTCTCATCGTCAACGTTTTTGCGCGATTCGTGGAACAATCTGCTGACGAAAGTCGAATAGACATCAAAAGGAATCTCGTTAAGTTCAAGAGTGTCAGCACTTTGATAGAATGGTCGCGCCGACGAACTGAACATCTGGGTCATAATGCTTCGCTCGCTGCCCGCAAACACAAAGTTGCAGTTTTGCATCTGCTGGATATGGCCTCGCAGCAACGCTTCAACATTCTTTTCGGGGTAATGCGTGATTTGCTGGAACTCGTCGATGGCCATGATGCAAGGCTTGTTGGCTCGGTCGAGATAGTCGAAAATCTCCTCCAAAGTGAGTTCGGCATTAGCGATGTCGCCCAATTCCACGCCAAACGAAGGACTACCGTTCAAAGTGTCGATGCTGATGGTGCCACTCAGCGATTTCAAGGCCTGTATGAAGCCTTTTGCAAGCCTTTTTCCTCGCGGAACAAGCTCTTTATAGATACTTCTTCCCAAATTATAGGTGAATTCCCGCAGGTTTGAGGTATGCAAAATATCGACAAAAAAGGTAAAATACTCGTCGCTGATACGCACATCGTCATAGCAATGGTGTATCAGTCCCGTCTTGCCCATCCTGCGGGGTGAAATCAGCACTACATTGTTGCCATTTGTCAGATAATGAATGAGTTTGTCTGATTCTTTCTCGCGGTCACAGAAGAGTTCTGTCGGGATTTTTCCCATGATAATGAAGGGGTTTTTCTGTTTTGAAGCCATGATATTTCTGTTATTCGGCGGCAAAGATAATTATTTTATTAGAATTATGCTGAGAAAATAATTTTTTTAGTATAAAAAATCATCGGAACATTTTAGGACACAAACAATAATTCCCCCATCTCTCCGTTAAAAAGAATGTTTTTAAACCATTTGAATTGAAATGAAACACCATTTTTTCCGCCAATGGCTCATGGTCATTGGCTTTGCGTTGGCCTGTTTGCCGGCTTTGGCCCAACGACGCACCATCAGTGGCTATGTGATGGACGCCGCCAGCAAGGAAACCCTCATCGGGGCGACCGTTTTCGACAAGAACTCAGGGAAAGGCTGTGCCACAAATAGTTATGGTTTCTACACCCTGACTTTGAACCAAGGCCAAGTGGACTTGCAAATCTCATACGTGGGCTATACCCAGCAGAACCAAACCCTCGACCTGAAGGAAAACACGAACCTCAACTTCATGCTCGAAACCAACACCACTTTGGACGAAGTGGTCGTGGAGGCCTCGCGAGCCACGGTGAGTGCCCGCAGCCCGCAGATGAGCGTGGTGGAACTGCCTGTGCAGCAAATCAAAAGCATCCCGACTTTGTTTGGCGAGACGGATGTCTTGAAAGCCATTCAGTTGCTGCCCGGAGTGCAGAACGGCTCGGAAGGCTCGGCGGGCATGTATGTGCGTGGCGGCGGTCCTGACGAGAATTTGTTGCTCTTGGACGGGGTGCCAGTCTATAACGTCAATCACATGCTCGGTTTCTTCTCCGTATTCAATCCCGACGCGCTTAAAAACGTCACCTTATATAAAGGTAGTTTCCCGGCGCATTTCGGAGGCCGGCTTTCGTCGGTGGTCGACATTCGCATGAAGGAAGGCGACATGCAGAAATACCACGGCAACGCCAGCATCGGCCTCATTTCGTCGAAGTTCAACTTTGAAGGCCCGATTGTGAAGGACAAGCTGTCGTTCAACCTCTCGTATCGCCGCACTTACGGCGACCTGCTCATCAAGCCCGCCCTTTGGGTTGCTTCGTGGAGCGTGCCTGAAATCAGCAAACTGAGCGTGGGGTATTATTTTTACGATTTCAACGGCAAACTCAACTGGAAGATTTCGGACAAGGATCGTTTGTATTTGAGTTTCTACACCGGCGACGATGCCATCTATTTTGGCGTGAAAAACAAGGACTTCATTGCCGACGATACCGAATACACTCACCGCATCAAGCTCAACTGGAAATGGGGCAATAAGGTGGCCGCCCTGCGCTGGAACCATGTCATTTCGCAAAAACTGTTCATGGACGCTTCGTTCAACTACACGCAATACCGACACAACCTCGGCATGGGTTTGATGGAAGAGGACATCTACCTGCCCACCAACACTTCAACGAAAAACGAGTTCAACATGGCCTACAAGTCGGGCATTAATGACTTTACGGCCAAGGTTGATTTCGCCTACACGCCCTTGCCCAACCATGAAATCCGCTTTGGAGGCAACTACACCTACCACATTTTCCGCCCCGAGGTGCAGTCGATGAGGATGGAAGAAGGGCAGCAGGCCATGATTGACACCGTCGTGGGTTCGCCGAATGTGTATGCCCACGAAACGGCCCTTTACGTCGAGGACAACATGACTTTCGGCGACATTTTCCGCGTGAACGCAGGCGTGCATTATTCCACTTTCACCGTTGAGGGCAAGACTTATCAAAGTGTGCAACCACGTCTGAGCACAAGCGTAATGTTGGCTTCCAATTTCTCGCTCAAGGCGGGCTATGCCTACATGACGCAATATGTTCATTTGCTGTCGAATAGCAGCCTCAGCCTACCCACCGACTTGTGGGTGCCCGTGACGGCGAAAATCGTCCCGATGAACGCGCATCAATGGTCGGTTGGGGCGTTTTATGAGTTGCCGCGCCTGTTCGACATTTCGGTAGAAGGCTACTATAAGACTATGGACAACTTGCTCGAATATAAGGATGGCGCATCGTTTTTCGGCTCCTCGGAGCGATGGGACGAGAAAGTTTGCATGGGCAAAGGCTGGGCCTACGGCGTTGAGTTGCTCGTGCAGCGTAGTTTCGGCAAAACAACGGGTTGGATTGGCTACACTTGGGCACATTCCAAGCGGCAGTTCGACCGCGAGGGACAGATGATTAATAATGGAAAAGTGTTTCCGGCCAAATACGACCGTCGCCACGACATCAGCGTCACCGTGCAGCACAAGTTCAGCGACAAGTTCGACCTGAGCGGCACTTGGGTTTTCAGCAGTGGCAATTGCGGCACGCTCGGCACGCAGGTTTATGAAGGATTGCCCAACGATTGGGGCGAATTCCAGCACATCAATGCCTTGGAACGCAACAACTTCCGCATGGGCAACTATCATCGCCTTGATTTGGGCGCCAACATGCACTTTCCGTTGAATCCGGGTTTGCTCACCCTCAATTTCAGCGCTTACAATGTCTATAACCACAACAACCCCTTCCTCGTCTATACGGACTATGTTTACGACGAATCCACCCAGCAAACCGAGAAAAAACTGATGCAAGTCAGCATTTTTCCAATAATTCCTTCGTTTAGTTTGAGTTATAAATTCTAAACTATGGCCAATGGCTGATGACTATGGCCAACCCAACAGAAAACTAACCATAGTCATAGGCCATAAACCATTGTAAAACAAGATACAACAATGAAGACAAACATTTTGACCTTTATCACAATTGCAACCACAATATTCCTTGCTTCCTGCGAAAAGGAAATCGAGTTCAAAGGCGAACAAATCGACCCGAAGTTGGTTATCAACAGCATCGTTGAGCCGGGACAGCCCGTGAAGGCTTACATCAGCAAAAGCATTTTCTTCCTCGACAACGATAGCAACATGCAAGCCCCTGATGACGTTGTGGCTACACTTTATGTGAACGGCAACCGCATCGGCGAACTGACACGGCAACCCGACACTATTTGGACGGGTTATGAATACGTCGACATGGATAGCGTGAAGCCTGCTTACAAGATAGTTCCCGCTTTCGTCAGCGAATATTGCCCCAACGAAGGCGATGTGGTGAAAATCACAGCCTCGGCCAATGGTTTCGACGAGGTGGAAGGTTCCACAAGTCCTGTGCCCAATGCGGTGACATGGAGCCTCGGCGATTGCCAGACCAAACTTTGGGAGGTGTCGTTTGAGGAATATGAGGGCGATACGATTTGGACGATTATGGGACAATTGGAACTGACCGTTGAAATCGCCGACCCCAATCCCGGACAGACCGACTATTTCAAGATTCATTTGGAAAACGACGGCTATTCCGACTATGATAGTGGCAACAGTTTCTACATCAGCACGTCATACGACGACCCTGTTTTCGGTGCCAATGTCTCCGACAATGATTACATCAACATCGATTTTCAGTCGAGGCCCGAAGGCGTGTTCACGGACATGCTTTTCGATGGCAAGTCATACCAAATCAAGCTGCCGCTTTATCTTTATTTCACCTTGTGGGAAGACTTCGACGAGGATTTTTTCCAAATATCCGTCAGTTTGCAGCATCTCAGCAAGGAATACTACTACTATCTGAACACCTGCGAGCAAGGCAGCGAGATAGACCAGTTCTTTGCCGAACCCGTCCAGACATATACCAACGTGAACGGCGGCTACGGCATTGTGGCCGCACATACGGTTGACACGGTTTGGATGGAGTTGCCGCTCTATTCTTCCGTTACACGCGATGTGCTACCATAATCAATCTCAGGATGTTGCGACAGATATTCCAACAAGAGTTCGTTGGATGTCTTGAAAGTGGATTGGCCCGCGTCCTTGTGCTCAAAGTCGAACACTGACGACATGTAACTGTTCATCACAATGTTGTATTTGGCGTTGAGGTCCAAGGGCTTGCCGTTCTCCAAAGTCACTTTGAGGTCGGTCATTTCGCCGTTGTCGTCCACCTTATAAGTATAGGAGCAGCCTGAGCAATAAATCGGGCCTCTGTCGGTGGTGAAGCATGTTTTCATCAGGTCGATGATTTCCTGTCCGCTGAAGGTGAAGGCGATGATTTCGTTGTCGAAAGGGTCGAGGGCGAGGATGTCTTTCAGCGTGACGGGGCGCACCGAGAGTGTGTCGAAACGCACGCCGCCCGGGTTCTGGAAGCCCATTTCGGCACCGGTGGTATAGCGGATGGCATCGGTCATCAGGCATCCGAGTGATTCCGCGCTTGCGACGGGCGTAGTGTTGTTGGCGACTACCCTACAAAAGTATTCGTTGCTGTTGTATTTGTCGACCAGGGCCTTCACCTCGGCGTTGCGCTTCGGGAAGTCCTTGATGGAAAGCAATTGCATATCTTTGTCGACCACTTTGCCATTGCGAAGGGTGAAGGTGCTGAGGCTCACAAACTTGACCTTACACTCGGCTTGGGTCACCAACACATCGCCGACCAATTGTTTTTCGGCCACGCGAGTGTGGCTGTGTCCGCCGAAAATGGCATCCAATTGAGGGAACTGGGCGGCGGTTTCGCGGTCGTCCTCGTAGCCGCAGTGGGAAAGGAGGAAGAGCAGGTCGCACTGGCCGCGCAGTTCGTTGATGTACTTGGGCAACACTTTGGCAATGGAATCGAAATGCGAGCCGCCTGAGTTTCTCGGATGGAAGTCGGGAAGGCCGTTTTCGCCCACTTGAATACCACCTATCACACCGATTTTCAGTCCGTTGCGCTCAAAAATCCTGTAAGGATACACATTGGGCATCTGGAGTGTGTCGTCGAAGGTGACATTGGCGCACACGAAGGGGAACTTGGCCCAAGTGAGCACGTTGCGCAAGGCGATGGGGCCGCCGTCCCACTCATGGTTGCCAAAGCATGAAAGGTCGAAGCCGACGGCGTTCATCAGTTCGCTCATCGGGCGGCCGGGTTCGTCGCAACGGTCGTTGATGGGGTTGCCCGAGCGGTTGTCGCCTGCACCAAAAAGAAGCAAGTCGGGATGGACGCTGCGGAGGCTGTCGATTAATCCGGCCATTTGCGGGAAGTTGTCGATGTTGGCGTGCATGTCGTTGGTGGAAACGATGTAGATTTTCTGCTCCTTGGGTTGGCAGGCCGAAAGGAAAAGCATGACGGCCAAGGCCATCAGTGTGGTTTTGGAGAGTTTCTTCATGGTTTTCAGAATTTTACATAAATTTTTGAGTTGGCACGCAATGAGCCGTCCAAGCCGATGATGTTGCCGTAGGCGTCGCGCACTTCCGCGTTTTCGAGGTTCGTTTCAAGTTGGTTGGCGCGGCAGTAGGCCAGCACCACTGATTTCACCTTTGCGCCGTAATATGTGCGCACTTCGGTGTCGTTGACGAATGTTTTCATATTGTTGAATTGTTGGTTGTTGAATTGTTTAATTGTTGATCAGAAGGTAACAAATTCAAATTTTTTCTCTACTTTTGCAGCGTTGATTCCCATTAACCTCTGGCCGCAAGGTCAAGTTAGTGGGTTTTGTTTTTGTATCAAACGAATTGCAAAATTACGCTTTTTCGCCAAATTTTGAAATTCTCTTGAACTTTTTCCTATTTTTGTTGCCCAAATTAACCCTAAAAAAACGAAAACACCATGAGATTAGAAGGACGCAGAGAAAGCACCAACGTGGAAGACCGCCGTGGAAAGAAAACCGTTGCCGCTGCCGGCGGAATCGGTATCGGCGGCATTATCATTTATTTGATTATCAGCCTTATGGGCGGCGACCCCAGTGCCGTCATGGAACAGATGCAACAAGGCGCATCGACCGAGTATGTCGACGACGGCAAGGACTACAGCCAAGTGGATGCCGAACTGATGACGTTCTGCAAGCGCATCCTCGCCGGCACCGAGGACGTGTGGACGCGCGAATTCCAGAAAATGGGCCGCACCTACCACGCCCCCAAGATGGTCATCTACAGCGATGCCGTCAACTCGGGCTGCGGCAACGCAACCTCGGCGGGCGGGCCTTTCTATTGCTCAGCCGACAACACGGTCTACCTTGACCTTGAGTTTTTCAAGAGCATGAAACGCCAAATCGGGGCCGACGGCGACTTCGCCTACGCCTATGTGATTGCCCACGAGGTGGGCCACCATGTGCAAAACGAACTCGGCATTTTGGGTCAGGCGCACCAGCAGATGGCGCAATATGGCCGCAACACGCCCAAAGCCAACGAAGTGAGCGTGCGCCTCGAATTGCAGGCCGACTTCTTCGCCGGCGTGTGGGCCTACAACGACAACAAGATGTTCGGCTCGCTCGAAGACGGCGACATTGAGGAAGCCCTCAACGCGGCGGCCAAAATCGGCGACGACTATTTGCAAAAGCAAGCCTACGGCCGCACCGCGCCCGAAACCTTCAACCACGGCACCAGCGCCCAACGCTCGCGCTGGCTGAAGAAAGGCCTCACGACGGGCGACGTTTCGCTGGGCGACACGTTCTCGCCTGCTTATAGTGCGCTGTAAGTCAAGGAATTTGGTTGGAAAATTTGGGAAAAGCGTCAAGGTTGTTGGCGCTTTTTCTTTTTCCCATAATACCAAATCTGCCAACTGTTGAACAGGTTTTGCAGCACCGAATAGAAGGCTAAATACACCGATGCCAAGGGATGCAAATAATGGTTGGCCATCCAAATACCCATCGCGGAGTTTTTCTGCCCGAGCAACTGTCCGCCCGCTATGGTGTCGCCGTACTTGTGTCCAATCCATTTGCCCAACCCGAACTGGACGATGCAGAACAGCAAGGCCGAAACGCCGAGCCAGAGGATGCTGTTCCAGTTGCCCTTGCCGTGCAAGAAGATGAAATCGATGGTCTGGCCCAAGGTGAGGAACAGGGCAACGGCCCAAAAATAGAACGCCAGACCCTTGTAGCGACTGAGGAGATGGTTGGCGCGAGGCCACCAAAACTGCAAAGCCAAAGCCAAAAAAAACGGCAAGCCTATGACCGTGCCCACGCGCCTCAAAATCTGCAAGAACGACTCAAAAAAAGGCATGTCCTGATTCACGCCAATAAAGGAAAAATACACCGGCGCGACAATGGAAATCAACAGATTGCCGATGACCGTGTAGGATGTCACGGTGTTGCGGTCGGCACCGAGCATGGTACTGATGACCGCCACCGAAGCCGCCACGGGGCAAAGCACCCCAATCAACACGCCTTCGGCAATGATTTCGTTGACATTCAACAGCCTGAGCAAGGCATAGCCGCCCAAACTCACCGCCACTTGGAACAACATAATCCAAACGAACAGTGGCTTGAAGCGCAGTTTCAGAATGTCGACCGCCGAAAAGGTGAGCAGGAGGATGGTGAAGATGATGTAAGGCACCACCACGCTAAAAGCCGCGCAATACTCGTGCAGCAACAAGCCCAAAACAATGGCGATGGGCAGGATATAACTTCTGATTTTTTGCATGGTCAAAAAAGCGTTCTTTCTGTCAAGCGACAATCCACTCCCGCAAGGTCTTGGTTTCTTGCGAGAACGCTATGCCAATCTTGACGACGGGCTTTCCTTCAGCGTTGTAGGGGATGGCGTAGTCCTTCGAGTTGATTTGGTCGAGGGCCTCTTGCGCCGTGCCGCGCATCTTCAGTTCCATCACATAGACCGCGTCGCGCATGAACACTACGAGGTCGGTGCGGCCACGCGCCACCTTAACCTGCGTGAACGTGCGGCAATTAATCATGGAGAAGACCACGTATGTCAGCACCTCGTAGTAGGCCTCGTACCTGGCGATGTCGTCCAATTCCTTCGCGGGGAATCGAGGCGAAGAACGATTGCATGGCTTTCAAGGCACCTTCGATGTCATGGTGGTATAGGCAGGCATAGATATCGCCGGCGAATCCCCGTGAATCGGTGTTGCCGAGGTTCATCATGCGCGCCATGAAGTTTTCCATGAAGCCAACCTTCACCTCGGCATTGGGGAAGTCAAGGGTGTATTTGTTGCTCAAGAAGTCGTAGCCCTTGATGGTGAGGTAGCCCGCCTGATAGAGCAAGGGCAGCGCGGAGGTCATGCCCTCGGTAGGCACATCGAACTGGGTGGAGGGCACCTGCAACTGTTCCAACTCCAAGATGTTGGTGTCGAAACGCTTCATCGACTCGAAGAGGAAGGTGGGCGTGCCGCTGCCGAACCAGTAGTAATCAAGGTCTTTCATCTTGAAGGCATTCACC
>CACZZO010000005.1 GCA_902785755.1 uncultured Bacteroidia bacterium
CGGTATCTTCCTGCTTTCCTTTTACATGGCGCAGGAAAGTCTGCCAGACCTTATACGGCTGCCATCTGAAAAAATAAACGGCAAAATCGGCGGCCAGCCCAAGTAGACAAAGTATCACTGCGATCATTATCCAGTTGTTTTCAATGAAAGTGAAAAAAGTCTCTCCACCTTCAGATGTCAGTGCAGACCAGATCAGGGAGATCAGTCCTCTCAGCCATCCCAGCAACAGGCTGAAAACAGTATTCGCAAAGCTTCCCATTCCGGACTCCTTTTAATCCTGATCCCGCTCAACCTCAACCGTTACCGTCACGGTGTCGTTGGACAGGACTGCGTCTTCGGATGGTTTCTGCACCTTGATCTGGAAAACAGTTGTCTCATCCAGTTCATCAAGTGTGATGATCCGGTCGAAAGCAATTTCATTCATTTGTTCGAGTACTTCATTCCTTGCGGCAACAGTAATGGTCTCCGGGCTGATTTTTGTGGAAACAATTTTGTAGCCTTCCTTTGTTCCGCCCAGGAATTCAACCTGGTCGCTGATGCTGAATGACTCGCCGTCAGAGCCGTAGCCGTATTCCTCCACCAAGTCTGCCATCACTTTGATGGCTTCGCGGGCGGACTTGCTGCGCTCCAAGGCGATGAACATCAGGCTGCCGTAATCCACGATGCCCGTCGGGTCGATAAGTTCCTCTCGACCACCAAAAGTGGTCTCACCGAGAGCCACTTGGAACTCGTTGATGTAGCCCACAACTTGGTAAGTATGAGGCGGTTGCGGAACGCTGCCACGTGGTGCGTTGGTGCCACGGTCGTAGCACACGCGCATACTGCCCACTGGCCAGTCGGCGGCAGGGGTGAAGTAGAGTTCGCCGTAGCGGATGTGCGAGTCGGCGCAATAACTGATCATCGTGGAGCCGTCCACGCTGGCGCCTTTGGTAATCAGGAAGTTGGTGCAAGCCTGCGCCGCGTTGAAGGCGGCGAGCAGGGCGATGAGGAGGAGGGATTTGATGGTGTTCATATTGAATCGTTTATTGGGCAATAAGGAAATCGACAAGTTGTTTTTGGTTTTCAAATTTGTACATTTTAGGATGGGGTAATCCTAATTTGCGCTCATGTTCACGTCCTTCCGACACGGATTTTAGCATGGCTTTGGTCGTTTCGTTACAATTCAAGAAATTGAATGTTTTGTCGCCGTTTGCGACGATGATGTTGAAGAGTTCATCGGTGAACGAACGCGACATGAAATTGATGCCATAAAAATCCAATGACACTTCATTTGCATTATGGATGATTTTGGCGTTGAGTTCACTGGCTTTGGCTCTTGAAAAGAGGTCTGTGCCGAAAATGTCAATAAGTTTGATGTTTTGTTTCATTTTTATAGTGGTCTATTCTAAATAATCAATGTAATTGAAATTGGATGGAGCTGATACAGGAATACGCAATAGAATCAAAGTGCCGTTCCAATGGAAAAACTTTCCTACATCGGCATAATAGTTAATGTCAGATTTCTCGTAACGGTGGAAAGCACTGCCTGAAAGCATAAAAAACGAACCTCCAAGACCTTCGACGAGCATTCGTTTTGAGGTCGATATACCATAACCTCTGTTCTCTGCTCCAGGACGGTTTTTCGTTGATCGTCCTTCGTTGGCTAACCGCAATGATTCTGATTCATCTTGTCCGATTTCTTCCTGAAACAGCCCTGCTTTTTCATAGCTTTTAAAAATAGTGATGCCCGAGTCGGCAATGCACAAATCGATACAACCTTCTTGTTCAAGAAATTGTGAAAACAGGAAGCCGTTTGGACTTTCGGAGTGTTCATAAATGTTGTCAATCAGTTCGCTGATGAAATAACTAATAGGGGTTGAAATGCCTGCACCGACTTTGGCTTGCCTAACGATAAGGTCGCGGGCGATGGAACTGAAAGCGTCTTTATTGGCATCAGTCATTGAGAAACTGCATAATGGGATGTGTGTGTGACTGGCATATTGTTCAATTACCATTTGCGCAGTTTCTTTGGCTGCATTTTCGAAATGGAGCATCCGGTCAAAATAGATGCTATTCAAATAAGATTGCATTGGTAACGAGATGTTTTCACAAGCAATTTCTTTGACGGATTGGCACTTGTAAATAGCGAGAGGGGCAAGGAAAAATGGGTGCAAAAAAGTGACATCACTAAAATCCCAAACCGCTTTGCCAAGTGTCCGTTCGGTTTCTTCCACAACTTTAACAAGATGATTGAAACTGCTTCCTATGGACTCGTTTTCCTTTTCGTTAGGTATGTGTATTCTGGAGTTTTCCATTTCGCACAATATATTCACGGGACAAAAATAGTGAAAATCTTGCAGTTTTGTTTGTTTAAGCGTTTTTTTCCTTCTTTCAATTCAGCAATTCCAAACATCCAAATAGTATTTTCTGCTTTCCAAAGCATAAATTTTGACAATTTTTCTGCTTTCCAAAGCATAAAATGCCATTTTTACAAATTGTTTTGCGGGCCAAAAAATAGTTGTACCTTTGCGCAAAATATTCAGCGATGCAATCTACCATCCCATTAGCGGAACGCCTGCGCCCGACCTCGCTCGACGACTACATCGGGCAGAAGCACATCATCGGCGAACATGCCGTGCTGCGCCGTGCCATCGAGACGGGGCGCGTGCCGTCCATGATTTTCTGGGGACCGCCCGGCGTGGGCAAGACCACTTTGGCTTTCATCATCTCTAAACAGGTGAAGCGGCAGTTTTTCCAACTGAGCGCGGTCAGTAGCGGCGTGAAGGAAGTGCGCGAAGTCATTGACCGCGCAAGGATGCTCCCCGAAGCACCTATATTATTTATAGATGAAATCCACCGTTTCAGCAAGTCGCAGCAGGACTCTTTGCTTGGTGCGGTGGAGCGCGGGTTGGTCACGCTGATTGGCGCGACCACCGAAAATCCGAGTTTCGAGGTCATTTCGCCATTGCTGTCACGTTGTCAGGTGTATGTGCTCAAGTCGTTGGAAAAGAGCGATTTGGAGGTTCTTTTGGCGAAGGCCGCGAAGGCGTTGGAGTACGATTTCGGAAAAAAAATCACCGTCAAGGAACCTGAAGCCTTGATGCAAATCAGTGGTGGGGATGGGCGCAAGTTGTTGAACGCCATAGAATTGGTTGTCACTTCGCTGAACGATTTGGACGAAACCGCCGAGGAATTGGTCATCACCAACGATTTCACGACGCAATGCATACAGAGCAACCTCGTGAAATACGACAAGCAGGGCGAGATGCACTACGACATCATTTCGGCTTTCATCAAAAGTATGCGCGGCAGCGACCCCAACGCGGCTTTGTATTACCTCGCCCGCATGATTGAGGCAGGGGAAGACCCGCTTTTCATCGCCCGCCGTATGCTGATTCTTTCGTCGGAGGACATCGGTAACGCCAATCCCAATGCCTTGCTTTTGGCCAATGCTTGTTTTGATGCAGTGAACAAAATCGGCTGGCCGGAGAGCCGCATCATTTTGGCGCAAACGGTCACCTATTTGGCTTCGTCGCCGAAGAGCAATGCAGCCGTGGCCGCCATCGACGCGGCACAAGCCTTGGTGCGTGAAACTGGCGATTTGTCAGTGCCCTTGCATCTCCGCAATGCCCCGACCAAACTGATGAAAGACCTCGGCTACGCTGATGGTTACAAGTACGCACACGCTTATTCGGGCAATTTCGTGGAGCAAGAATTTTTGCCCGCCGAGATTTCTGGCACGGTTTTGTATGAGCCTCAAGACAACCCGCGCGAGCGCGAACTGCGGAAGAACTTGCGCGAAAAATGGAAAGAGAAGTATGGGTATTAGTTTAGAGTTGAGTGTTTAGAGTCAGTTGATAGTTGATAGATGTTTAGTTTGGCGTTGTAGTGAATCCCGTAGGGATGAAAGATAATAGGCAGGCGGTGTAAACCCCTGCAAATGAAGTAACAAACATGGTTGTAGCCAGTCCCATAGGGACGACAGACCAATAAGCAGGCGACGTAAGTCCCTGCATCGACGTAAGTCCCTGCAATAAACGAATAGATATGAGCGAAGAAAACAAAGAAAAAAGTGTCAGTCTGTGGAACAAAGTGCTGGAAACCAGCCTGCGATTGCCCTTCGTGAAGGTGAACCGCGAAGAGTTCCTGACAAAGGAATTAACCAAATTCTGTACTCCGATGGAGGTAATGACAGCCTTGGACGACACACCTCTCAAAGTGTTGAACAAGAAGGAAATAGACAAGTTGGCCAACCAATGTATCAACTACCATTTGACTATGGTGTGTGGCACTTCGGCTTTGATGGGCTTGCCTGGCGGTTGGTGGATGGCAGGTACCATCCCCACCGACCTCACCCAGTTCTACGGCCACATCCTCTCGCTGATGCAAAAACTGATTTACCTCTATGGCTGGCCCTCGCTGACCAATGTCAACCAACAATTGGACGACGAGTCGCTGAACATTATGACCCTTTTCGTCGGTGTGATGATGGGCAACAAATTGGCTGTGGAGGCATTGACCAAGGTGGTCGGGCAGATGTCGAAGAATGCGGGCATCAAGATTTCGGAGGGCATCATGGCGCATTACATCATCAAGATTGCGCAATGGATTGGCATCAACATGACCAAGGAAGGCTTTGCCAAAGGAATGGGGAAGGTGCTACCCTTGGTGGGCGCACCTATCTCTGCCACAATTACTTACTATACATTCCGACCCATGGCGCGTCGGCTCAAGAAGCACCTTGACGAACTCTACGACATGCGCCACGGCGAGTTTTAACGCTTGTACTCGAACAAGAACATGTCGTGCAGTTCGTGGTCAGCCGTTTGAAGGATGGCCTTGTAATTGAGTTTTTTCTCGTTCATCAGCCAGAAGATGAATTCATCTACGAACTCCTTGATTTCAGACTGGTTCATCTTGATATACAGCAAGTTGAGTTTTGCCTTGGCTTCGGTTTCGTTGAGACCGTCATTGGTCTTGATCATTTCGGTGAGTTTGTCCATTGCTTTTGCCATATCGTTGTGTTTTTAGATTTCAGGTTGCAAATATAGGAAAGAATTGTTCTTTTGTCAAGTCGGTGATGGAAAAAAACACGGAAATTTGCCTCATTGGACAAAAAGTAGACAAATTATCCCCTTGAAATCCACAGATTTTGGATTTATTTTCCAATATCGAAAAAAATTGAAATAAAATGTTTCTGTGAATTAAAAAAGTAGTACTTTTGCAGCGGTTCTTATCATTAAGACCTGTGGCCGTGAGAACGGCTACAAAAGGTTTCATAAATTTTGGTTTTTGGTTCTTGAAAATCCCGGCGCATTTTTTTGCTGGGATTTTCTTGTTGTTGGGGGTTGGAAAAATCATTCGTGTTGCAATTGTCGGGCAAATGTTCCGCAAAAGAAAAACCGTAACCTGATTTTTACCAAGTTACGGCTTTGTTTCGTAGCCCATAGCGGAATCGAACCGCTGTTTTAAGTGTGAGAAACTTACGACCTAACCGCTAGTCGAATGGGCCAAAAAAAGAGGTTCTTTTTGAGGAACCTTTGTGAACTAGGAGGGACTCGAACCCCCAACCCTCTGATCCGTAGTCAGAAGCTCTATCCAATTAAGCTACTAGTCCAGTCGCTTTTGACGATGCAAAAGTACAGCTTTTTTCTTTCACGCAAGCAAAAATTCAGGAAAAAATTTATTGTCTGTTTCAAATGGTTGATATTCAAACCAATATTTTTACATTGGCAAGTCGATTTTTGTTTGTTTTTGTTATTGCAATCGCTTTTTTGCTATCTTTGCGCCAACTTTTTCAAAATTATTACGTCATGAGATTATTACTGATCAGCAATTCGACCAATTTCGGTGAGAATTATTTGGCTTGGGCTTCGACCCAAATCGAGCTTTTCTGCTTGCAGAACCATATTAATAAGGATAGCCGCATCGTTTTCGTGCCTTTCGCGGGCGTGAACATCGGCGGAATGGTGTATCCGCAGAGTTACGATGCCTACGAGTCGAAGGTGAGGAACGTTTTCCGCACCAAGTTCGGCTTGGAGAACTTCACTTCCGTTCATCATTTCGACGACAAGGTGAAGGCCGTCAACGAGGCCGACTGCATCGTGGTGGGCGGCGGCAACACCTTCCACTTGGTGGCCGAAATGCACCGCTACGGCCTGATGGAAGCCATCCGCAACCGCGCCCTTGCCGGCGTGCCTTACATGGGTTGGAGCGCAGGCTCGAATGTGGCTTGCCCCACGCTTTGCACCACCAACGACATGCCGATTGTGCAGCCCGCTTCGTTCAGTTGCCTCAATTTGGTGCCGTTCCAAATCAATCCGCACTATCTTGACCCGCACCCCGAAATCGACAAGATGATCAAGCACGGCGGCGAGACGCGCCAAGACCGCATCAACGAGTATCTTGCCGTGAATCAGAATGTGACCGTGGTCGGCCTGCGCGAGGCTTCGGCGCTTTGGGTAACCGATGGCAAGATGATGTTGAAAGGCGGCAAGAAGATGGTCATTATGCGCTACGGCAAGGAAGCCGTTGAGATCGACCCGAATTCGGATGTCACGTTCTTGCTGGAAGGGCAACAGGCTTGATAGGTTTATTCAAACGCTTTGCGGTCTTCAAAGACCACGAGGCTGCGGTCGAGGTGGATGTTTTTTCGTCCACCTTTTTCGCCTTTGATGAGGTAGATGTTGGCCTCGTCGCCCAATATGTCGCGGAAGGCCTTGCGGATGCGTGAGAGGTTGGCGTTCATGGTGGAGCCGATGAAATCGGTGAGGTTGTCGATGGCCGTCTTGAGCAGTTCCTCATCGCCGTAGGTTGAAATGCAGCGGTAAATCTTGTAAAGTTCTGATTTGTGGTCGTTTAGATAGTTCAAGGAAATGCCGTCCTCTTGGAAAAGGAAAAAGATGTAAAGGGCTTTGCACAAAGCGGGCATCTTCACTTCGGTATTGTTGCGGTCGATGAGGAAAATGTCGCCTTTTCGGTTGATGAAAAGTCGGCTGACTTCGTGCAAGCCGTTGTATTTCAATAGAATGTCGATGATGATTTTGTGGAATCCCGTGTAGTTCAACTCATCTTTTGGTTCCGTCTCGGTTTTCAGGGTCAGATTTCGGATGAAGGTTTCCTCTTTTGGGGTGATGACGGGTGGATTGATGTTCAGGATGTTGGCGTTGAGTTGGACGAAGCGTTCCAAAGTCTGCAAAGGATTCGTGCCCGTTTCGATGATGAGAAAATCTTGGTAAATGCCCGGTTTCATATTGCCTATTTTGAGGAAAAACGCTGGCTTTTTGATTTTCAAACCATTGGCGTTTAGATAGTTGAGAAAGATTTCCTTGGACAGAAACAGGCTGTCGAGTTGCGGAAGGGTGGTGTCGATGTGGTCAAGTTGGGCTTCCGAAAGGGTGGGCTCAATGTAACTGAGCGTGTTGTGGAAGGTCTTTTTCTTGGTTTTGAGGTCACTAATGACTTTGGGGAGGTAAAAGAACTCGCGTTGGGCTTGGCGTAGCAGGTTGGAGATGGCTTCGTAGTCGCGCTCGATGCAGGCGTTGATTTTTTTGTCGAAGGCAGGCTCCACGTACAAGACAGCGTTGCGTGTTTCGAAACTGAGATTGGGAATGGAAACGAAATTGGCGTTGATACCCTCTGTTTCAGGCAGTTCGATGCCTATGGAGAGGAGTAAGGCGGTGAGAAGCAGCGATTCGGCGGGGTCAAGGGCGTCGTCGGAAAGCGAGAGTTGGCGTATGACTCTCAGGATGGCGATTTTCTCCTCATTTCCAAGGCTTTTCAGGATGGCGACCGCTTCCGAAAGGCTGATGTTGGTCGCTTTTTTGCGGCTGGTCAGGGTAATGTTGAACAGACCGTAAACCTGTTGCAGGAAGTCGATTTCGCCTTGATTGACGATGCCGTCGCATTGCACGAGGTCTGAAAGAACTTTGGCTAAAGCCGTCTTATGTTGCTCCTTGAATTTCATTGTTTTAGCATCTCCGATTTTGGGTTGTAACCTTGCAACCTCATTCCTGTTATACAATAGATTGTATTTTTGCCGCGTTTTTTTCATTGCAAAAATAGAAAATTTTGACACACAAATTTAAATGTTGAAAAATGGCGCGAGATTATAAGAATGGTTTGACGCATGAGGAAGTCGAGGAGAGTCGACGCATACACGGCGACAATGTTTTGACCCCGCCCAAGAAAGACCCGCTTTGGAAGCAGTTTTTGGAAAAGTTTTCCGACCCGATTATTCGTATCTTACTGATAGCGTTATTGTTATCAGTTGCGGTTTCGTTATATCAATTGTTCACGGGTGCCGAGGGCATGTCGGTGCTTTTGGAGCCGTTGGGCATTTTTGTGGCAGTGATGTTGGCCACCACGGTGGGCTTCTTTTTTGAGGTGAGCGCCAACAAGAAATTCGACATTTTGAACCAGACCGAGGATGAAAAAATGGTGACAGTGTTTCGCGACGGCCTGATTCAACGCATTGAACGTAAGGAAGTTGTGGTGGGCGATTCGGTGGTCATCGAAACGGGTGACGAGGTGCCTGCCGATGGCGTTTTGATGGAGGCTATCTCGCTGAGAGTGAACGAATCCGACCTGACGGGCGAGCCTTCGTGTAGCAAGACCACGGAAGAAGCCGATTTCAACCACGAGGCGACTTACCCTTCCAACTACATCTGTCGCGGCAGTTCGGTGATGGAAGGCCACGGCTTGTTTGTGGTCGAGAAGGTTGGCGATGCCACGGAATGGGGCAAGGTGTTTCAGGGGGCGCAAATCGACAATAAAGTGAAAACGCCTCTGAATGAGCAACTTGACCGATTAGGAAACGGCATCACGATTGCCAGTTATGTCATCGCGGGCTTGATTGGGGTTTTGCGCATGGTGATGTATTTCGTTTATGCTGACGACGGCCCCTTCGATTGGATGAATTTCGCCCGCTATACGCTTAATACTCTGATGATTGCGGTCACGCTGATTGTGGTGGCCGTGCCGGAAGGATTGCCGATGAGCGTTACGCTGAGTTTGGCCTTGAGCATGAAAAGGATGCTGGAAACCAACAACTTGGTTAGGAAAATGCACGCTTGCGAAACGATGGGTGCCGCCACGGTGATTTGTTCCGACAAAACCGGTACCTTGACCAAAAACCGCATGAGCTTGGGCGACAGTTACTTTTTCGGTTTGCGTAATGGCCTGTTGGACAATTCGGAAGTGGGCAAGCTGATCAAGGAGGGCATTGCCATCAATTCCACCGCTTTCTTGGACTACAGCGACAAGCAAAAGGTGAAAGTGGTCGGCAATCCGACCGAAGGCGCTTTGTTGCTTTGGCTTTTCGACCATAGCGTTGACTTCGTTAGAATCCGCGATAACACTAAGATTGTCAAACAGTTGCCTTTCACGACCAAGTACAAGTATATGGCTACGGTGGTGAAGACTCCATTTTCGGGCGAGTATCTGTTGTTTGTGAAGGGTGCTCCGGAAATCATAATGAAACGTTGCGTTACGGCAAAAATGGCTGACAGTGAGGCTGGTATCCATTGGGTGAAAAAGGAAGTGGAGGACAAACTTCAAGAATATCAGAGCAAGGCCATGCGCACGTTGGGCTTCGCCTATCGGTATCTTACCGAAGAAGAGATGGAGCATGTGTTTGAGAATGGCAAGTTGCAGTTGGAAGACCTTTGCTTCCTCGGCATTGTGGGTATCATCGACCCGATTCGTGACGACGTGGCCGACTCCATCCAAGACTGCCTCAATGCGGGCATCAACATCAAGATTGTGACGGGCGACACACCCGGAACAGCTATGGAAATCGGTAGGCAGGTGGGATTGTGGACAGAAGAAGATGATGTTGAGCGACAGATGATTACGGGAAAGCAATTCAATCTTTTGACTGATGACGAACTGAGGGAACGCATTGGCGACTTGAAAATCATGTCGCGGGCGCGTCCTTCCGACAAGGAACGTCTCGTGCGCCTGTTGCAGGAGCAAGGTGAGGTGGTGGCCGTCACCGGCGACGGCACCAACGACGCACCCGCCTTGAACAGGGCGCAAATCGGCCTCTCGATGGGCGACGGCACTTCGGTGGCCAAGGAAGCCAGCGACATCACCATCCTCGACAACTCGTTTAAGAGCATTGCCCGCGCCGTGATGTGGGGACGCTCGCTATACCTTAACATCCAGCGTTTTATCCTGTTCCAAATGACCATCAACGTGGCGGCTTGCCTCATCGTTTTGCTCGGTGCGGTGATGGGAACGGATTCGCCTCTCACCGTGACCCAGATGCTGTGGATCAATCTCATCATGGACACTTTTGCAGCTATGGCTTTGGCTTCGCTGCCTCCCGACCACAGCGTTTTGAAGGACAAACCCCGCTCGCGCACGGCATTCATCATCACTAAGGATATGGGGCGGCGCATCTTTGGCGTGGGATTGTTGTTCGTGGCGGTTTTGTTTGGCTTCATCCAATATTTCATGCACTGCCATGTCGACTCGTTGACGGAGTTTTGTTTCCGAGATTACCTTGTGAGTTATTTTAATTTCCATCATGAGGGCGGCAATTTCACCCCGAAAGAACTTTCGCTGCTGTTCACCATTTTTGTCTTCATGCAGTTTTGGAACATCTTCAATGCCAAGGCTTACCATACTATGGACTCGGCGTTTAAGGGCTTGCTCAACAAGGACATAAGGCGCGGTTTTGGCCTCACCATATTAATAATAGCTCTCGGCCAAATTTTCATCATCACTTTCGGCGGTGAAATGTTCAGTGTGGTGCCCTTGCCTTTCGACGAATGGGTGCGCATCATCATCGGAACCTCGCTGATTTTGTGGTTGGGCGAGTTGGAAAGGTGGGTGCATAGGATTAAGACGCGGTCATCTTCCAGTCCTCAATCCGCCGCGTAGTGCTGGAGAAGTTCGTTGTTAACATGAATTTCCATTAATTGGCCATGAATTTTCAAAAATAATTCCTGAAAAATTCTTGATACATTTATGGTCATTCGTGTTGAAAAACAAGATCCACAAAAGATTTGTTGCTTTCTTTTCAAAAGCAATTGTTTTTCTTCCTATTTTTGCCCCAACAAACACACTAAACCACCGACAACAGGCAGATAATCTCCCAAATTCGAGAGTTTTTTATGAAATACAGAGAAATCGAAGATATATTTTCATCTATGCGGATGCAAAAGTATGTGCAGGCATGCGGCGGTGACACTCGGCGAGCGATGACACTATATCGCTATAACCTGAAACTCTCGCAGGAGATGTTCACGATGGTCAGTTGCTTTGAGGTGGCGTTACGCAATCGTATTGATAAACAAATGACTTTTCATCTCGGCAATGACTGGCTGCGTGATGCCATTTTGCCAAACGGTGCTTTGTATTATGACCATAGAGTGGACAAAACGCGAAAAATCATTGAAAAAGCATATAATGAACTGATGCGAGGTAACGCCTACACCCATTGGAAATTGCTTTCAGAAATGGAGTTTGGTGTTTGGAAATACATGTTTTCCAATGCTGTATATGCTTGGGGCAGATACTTTTGCGGATTTTCCCTAACAAGCCACTATCTTCTCGTCAACAACAATATGACAATTCGTACATATTCCAAGAACTTGATTACATAAACAAATTGCGTAATCGCATAGCCCATCACGAACCCATCTGTTTTAACCAATCTTCTGTGGCCATAGACACCTCGTATGCTCTTAACCAGTATGCCCGAATGATGCGGCTTTTCCAATGGATGGATATTGATGGAGTATCTTTGATGTTTGGGCTTGACCATGTGGGCGATGCGTGTTCTAAAATCATGTGTTTATAAAATAGGTTTCGAGAAAAAAAGTTACTCTATTTGTTGCGGGATATGAAAAAAACTTCTATTTTTGCAACGTTGATTCCCGGCAGCCTCTGATTCGTCAAGCTGTCGGGTCTGTTTTTATCTCCTTATCAATCATATTGGAAACAAATCTGCCACAAATCTTGCATAAATGATGGTTCGCGGAATGTGCATTTTTCGTTGTAAACACGAATTTCCATGAATTGGCCATGAAATCGAAGATTAGACGAAGTCAATTTTCAAAAATAATATCTGAAAAATTCGTGATACATTTATGGTCATTCGTGTTGAAAACAAGATTCACAAAAGATTTGTTGCTTTCTTTTCCAAAGCAATCGTTTTTCTTCCTATTTTTGCCCCCGACAAACAAAACATAAGTCTAACCAAACAATTATCGAATGAACAAAGCGCATTGGGCGCAACCGACTGAAATAGAAATTAAAAAAATAGCAATTGTGCTGTTCTTGACACTCATTTACCACTGTGTCCCTTCGGGGACACTTCACAAGAACAAGTTGACAAATGCCGTGTTGTACGGCGTGGAATAACTTGTTAGTGAAGTGGGCGTGGTAACCCGAGTGTCAGACAAGAAATTGATTCCACGCTATTTTTGTCAATAGAAAACATAAAATAAGTATAACTAAAAAAATAACACTATGAAAAAGAGAATTTTACAAATGAAATGGACGAAAAGAATCGTCTTGATTGCCCTGCTGCTTGGTGTGGTAGGAATGATGAAGGGATATACCTACAATATTACGATAGGTAGTATCTCAAACGGCACAGTGGTCGCCAACCCTACGATTGCTGATGCTGGAGAATTGGTGACACTTACCGCAACCCCTGGATCAGATATTGCTTCTGAGTATTTTCTCCAAAGCTGGTCTGTTATAGATGGAGATAGTATAAGTATTACCGTTACACAAGGAGACAACCCCAACATAGGTACTTTCATTATGCCTTCAAGCGATGTGACTGTAACAGCTACATTTGAAAGAGTTTATTTATTGTATTTGGTTTATGGAGATATTCAAGCGAGAGAGACTTTGATGCCGCATTTAGGAGCAACTCATAATATTGAATATGAACAATTACCTGATATAGAATCACATGTAGGTTGGTGGCGATCCGATCATCTTAGAACTAATGGCTTTTTGGCTTTGGGTCGAAACGAGAAAGAAGGATTTCAGATTTTCTTCCGTGAACAGGAAAAGGAACGTAATTTAAGGATTGAGGTTGGTCAGTTCCTTAATAATAGTAATGAGGAACTCCAACATTCACTTTATTACGAAGAGTTTTTCTATGATAATGTTTATACGGCTGATTCATTGGCAGAAGCATTAGTGCCTTATTCAGGAACTTCGAAAAAGACATCAATTGGGCATAACAAAATGTTTTATGTAGAATTGTATTCTGCAAAGAACCAAACACCCGGAGAATACTATTCAACAATTACAGTGTATGATGGAAACGATGCGATTGCCACCAGAACGGTTACTGCTAAAGTTTGGAATTTTTCTTTACCAGAAGGCCATTATTCGGAAGTGGTTATGGGTTTATATAACCGAAATTCAGGCTATGGTGGAACAAGCAGTTTCCTTACTTTGAATGGAGTCAATGTAGATGAAGGTGGAGATGTTGCGGAAACCGATTTGCCTGTCGCAAAACAGATTTTGGATGGTTATCAGGAGTGTTTGCTCGAACATGGTGTGAGTACATACGAAATTCCCCGTTGGAAAATGGCTGATGACCCTAAAGCCGCAGAATTGACAATGGCCGACCCGCGCCGTAAAGTGTTTGAGGTGCCAGTCCATTCGTATGATTTATCCGGTTCCTCTTTCAATTCTAATGCCCAAAGTGTAATTAATCAATATAAAGATATAGTTTATGATAATGCGTTTTTGAAAGACAAGGCGTTTTTCTATCCTATGGATGAGCCTGATTGGAATAATGATGAACGTGTGGGTCAATTTAACAAAGTTTGTGCGGCTTTGTCCGAAAATTGGCCAAATTACCATGCAGTCATTCCTTTTAATGGGAATTATGGCCAAACTGTTGAATTGTTTGATGGAAATATAGATATTCTTTGTCCAAATCAAGACTTCTTTGATCCTTGGTCATCTGCAGGCATTGATATTTCTGAATCTAATCTTCAGGATTTTAAGGATCGTAATCACACTTGGCGCTATCAAGGAGGTTCTTTGTGCGGGGGAATCTATGCGTATATTCCACCGATGATGTCTGTTGGTGTTATGCGTCGTATTTTGTTTTGGCAGCAAAGAAAAATAGATAGCGATGGTTTTCTTAATTGGAATTGTGCTTTTCTGCCAAGAAATTGGGAAAAAAAGGTTTTTCCAGTATCAGGAGGAATCCAAACAGGCAACGGTGATGGTATTTTGCTTTATCCGGGAACTATGTTTGGGCAGGATGCGAATACTCCAATAGTCTCTTTGCGTTTGAAACAATTGGCTTCAGGCATAGATGATTACGACTATCTTACCTTGACAAAAGAGTTTGTTGGTGAGGAAGAATTAAATGCACGGCTTTCATACATTTTTGGCAATCCAGATTATTTATGTAATATAATAAACAGAGAAACAGGTTTTGTAGGATGGTCCTGTCAGTTTCTACAAATTGCCCGTTATAATATGGGCGAAGCCCTTAGTGCCGCCAACACCGAGCACGACTGGGGCGAATGGCAAACTGCCGTGCTTCCCGACGAAACCCATGATGGTTTGGAAATCCGTGCTTGCTCGCATTGCGGCACTCAGGAAAGCCGCCCCAAGACCTATTCTTCCTTGTACCGTTTTGAGGGAACCGTAGACAACCAATGGGCGAACCTCAACAATTGGGCAAACAATCCTGAAACGCTTCCTGCACAAGGTGAAGCCGTGGTCATTGCACATGATTGCGAAATCGGCAGCAATACAACCCAGTTTTATGTCGTTGTGAATAACGGATTCAACTTGACAATCAATGAAGGAGCCACGCTTACTTCACAGCGTATCACTACTGAGGGGAATGCTCAAGTAATCGTTGAGGACGGCGCACAACTCAAAACCATGAGCGAGGGCGTTCAGGCCACGGTGAAGAAGAGCATTGCACCTCATAACGGCACTGGTGGATGGCATTTCGTTTCCACCTCTCTTGCCTCGGATGTCGTGCCCAGCACGAGCAACAATATCGTTTCTTCCACTGCAGGCAATTACGACCTTTATTTGTTCGACCAAAGCGAAAACCTTGAATGGCGCAACTACAAGGTTCATGGTTTCAACCTCGAAAACGGCAAAGGCTATCTCTATGCCAATAGCGAGGAGGATGTGAGCCTCGAATTTGCGGGTACGACCAACGGAAATGCTGAAAAGGGGTTCGGGCTTGCCTACGATGCCAGTGCAGAATTACCAGGATGGAACTTGGTGGGCAATCCCTATCCGTGCAATGTCTACGCTGACAAGAGTTATTACGTATTAGATGCTATCGGCTCCATGATTGAGCCAAATACGGTTTCAAGCAACATAGCCATCGCCCCCTGCACGGGCATTATGGTGAAGGCTGAAACCACCGATGAGACGGTCACTTTCAGCAAGACGGCTCCCGAAACGCAAGGCCAAAACAACGGTACATTGCAAATCGCGGTAGCGGAAGCCAACACACGCAGCAATGCCATTCAGGACAAGGCCATCGTGAGCTTCAATGCGGGTGATGAGTTGGAAAAGTTCGTCTTTAATGAGGACAACGCGAAACTTTACATTCCGCAAGGCGGCAAGGAGTTTGCCATTGCCTGCTCCGAGAAATCGGGCGAAATGCCGCTGAATTTCAAGGCCACTAAGGATGGCATCTACACCCTTTCGGTGAATCCTGACAATGTGGATTTGGATTACTTGCACCTTATTGATAATCTTACAGGCGTGGATGTGGATCTGCTGCAAACGCCTGCATATAGTTTCACGGCCAAAACGACTGACTACACTTCGCGTTTCCGCTTGGTGTTTTTTGCCAATGATGCTTCTTCAGACCCAGCGTCCGATGCGCCTTTTGCTTTCATCAGCAATGGAAGCATTGTCATCATAGGTGCCGAGGCTGATGTAGTGTTGCAAATTGTGGATATGCAGGGACGCATTATTGTTTGTTGCGACGCGGCGCATCACATCTCTACCGATGGAATGACCTCAGGCGTGTATGTCTTGCGCCTCATCAATGCTGACGATGTGAAGACGCAGAAGATGGTTATCGAATAACAGGTAGGCTATGCAACAAAAAATTCAACATTCCTCATTCCACATTCAAAATTTTTATACCTTTGCCGCTCCAATTCAAAAGAATAGAAGAAATGAATAAACGTTTGATAATTATCGCTTTAGCTTGTGTGATGGGGCTGTTTTTTGCTTCATGCTCACGTCCTTCCATCGTTGGAACTTGGGTTGAACCTGCCGCTGAGGGCAGTCTTATTGGCGATGTGGGCTTCACTTTGCTCGAAAACGGCGATGTCGTGTCCATCAACACGGGCTTCAGGGAGTACAAGACTTGGGAGAAGGTCGGCGATAAGTTGATTCTCAACGGAGTGACCAATGGAAGCGTCCAAAGCAGTTTCGCCGACACCAATACGATTATCTCGCTTGACGAGAAGCAGTTGGTCATCGGTCAGGACGGCTATTCCGTGACCTACCAAAGAAGATAAATTTTTAATTTAAATACTAAATCTTAAATAACGAATAATGAAGAAATTGGCTGTTATCGCTTTCGGCGGAAACGCCCTTTTGAGAAGCGGTCAGAAAGGTACATGCCAGGAACAGATGCAGAATGTGGCCGACACTTGCCAGTCGCTGCTGCCGTTCCTGAAACAGGGTTATAATTTGGTCATCGGCCACGGCAACGGTCCTCAGGTGGGCAATGTGTTGCTCCAGAATGAGGCTGGTTTGCAGCAGTTTGGGCTGCCTGCAATGCCGATGGATGTGTGTGGTGCCGAGACCCAAGGCCAAATCGGCTACATGATTGAGATGGGCCTCGAAAAGGTCATGGTGAAGGAAAACATCGACCGTAATGTGGTCACCTTCGTGACACAGGTGCTTGTCGACAAAGACGACCCGATGTTCAAGAATCCCACCAAGCCGGTTGGACCGTATTACACCAAGGAACAGGCCGAAAAATACGCCGCCGAAACGGGTGCCGTCTACAAGGAAGACCCGAAAGGAAAAGGCTGGCGCAAGGTGGTTGCCTCGCCAAAACCGATTGACATTCAGAATATTGAATTGGTGAAACGTTTGGCTAATGAGGGCAACATCGTCATCACCGTTGGTGGCGGTGGTATCCCTGTCATCAAGAAGGACGGCGTGCATGTGGGCGTTGAGGCGGTCATCGACAAGGACTTGGCTTCCGCCATGACTGCCATCAAGATTGGCGCCGATGAGTTCTACATCCTCACCGATGTGCCGAAGGTCTACATCAATTTCCGCAAGGAAAACGAGAAGGCTTTGGACACCATCACAGTGGCCGAGGCCAAGCAATATTTGGCTGAAGGTCACTTCACCGAAGGCAGCATGGCTCCCAAGATTCGCGCCGCTGTGCTGTTTGTGGAAGCCACGGGTCATGAGGCCATCATCACTGAGGCTACCAAGTTGGGCGATGCTGCTTGCGGCACGCGCATCATTGCATGAAAAGAGTAAGTTTTTTATAGGTTAGGTTGGGAACTGCGGGGCTTTGCTTCGCAGTTCCTGTTTTTGGTAAGCCACGCTCCAAGCATAGCGTTTTTCGCGATTGAGGTGTGTTTCAAGTCGGTAGCCTTTGCCGTCCAACACATGATGCAGGTCGTCAATGATTCCAGTGCCGCGCAGTTTCACTACAGCTTCCTTCTTGGTCCAATATTGCGTGAACACCTCGACAGGCTCGCTTGATGCGTAAATCCATTCAGCCTCAATGGGGTTCATCGTCTTGCGCACAAGGGTGAGATTGTCTTTTCTAAAACTCTCAATATCAATGCCTACAGGAGCAAAATCGACGACAACGGCGATGCCGTTTTTGCAATGGCTGAGGTTGAAATGGATGTCAGGATGATGCTTTAGGAACGGCTTTCCATGTTCGTTGAAATCGAAGTCCAAGTTGCTGATGCCCAATGGTTTCAGCAGCTCTTGCAGCATCAGCCACGACTTCAGGCAGGCGAATTGCCCGAAAAGGTGTTTGTAGCGCAGGGCTTCTATGCGGCGTTGCCCGTCCACCAATGGCAGCATCCGTTGCACCTCGGCTTCGGTCACTTGGCTCATATCGTCGAAAATGGTCACCATAGCAATTGAATCGGGCGCAAAAATAGTCATTATTGGAAAAATGGGCAGCAAGGCGTTTGGATTTCGTTGAAAAAATCTCCTATTTTGGTTTCAAAATAACCCCTCGTTTGGATAAAAACACGGGTGGAGTGAAATTATCTCTATTTTCGCACCGATTTTCGGTTTTATGGAAAAATACGCAATCAAAGGAAAAAAGGTTCAGGCATTTCCTGACATCCCGCCTCGCACTTTCGACCTGCTGCCGCGATTTGTGGAGAAATTCGGCAAGAAGAAGGTGATGTTTGCCTGCAAAGTGGAAGGGGAGTGGAAGAAATACATCGGTCGCGACTTCGTGAAAATGACGGATGTCATCAGCCAAGGCTTGATAGGTCTTGGTGTGGGCAAAGGTGATCGTATTGCATTGATTTCCAACAACTGCCCGCAATGGAACATGGTGGATTTTGCCGTCCAGCAGATTGGTGCCATTTTGGTTCCCGTCTATCCCACGGCACGCCAAACCGACTACGAGCACATCCTCAACCATGCCGCCCCCAAGGTGGTTTTCGTGGAAGGCTCCCTTATTCATAAGAAGGTGAAGAGCATCCTTGACCAGATGCCCGAGCGGCCTAAAGAGTTCGCTTTCAATCCCGTGGAAGGAATGATGACCTTGCGCGGACTGATGGTTTCCGTCAAAATCGACAAGAAGAGCCAAACTGCCTTGCAAGCCCATAAGGATGCCGTCAACCCTGAAGATGTGGCCACAATTATCTATACTTCAGGCACTTTGGGCACTCCAAAGGGCGTGATGCTGACGCATAATAATTTGATGAGTTGCGTGGCACACTACGGCCCGCATTATCCCGTGCCAAGTTCGCATAAAGTGGTGAGTTTCTTGCCTTTGTCGCATATTTATGAACGCTCGGTGCTATTCACCCATCTTTATCTCGGCAATTCCACCTATTATGTGGAGAATTTTGGCACCATTATGCGCGACATTGCCGACGTGAAGCCTGAGCATTTCACAACGGTGCCTCGTATCGTCGAGAAGGTGTATAATGGCTTTATGCGCAAGGGTGATAAACTGACAGGCGTGAAGAAACGCATTTTCCTTTGGGCTTTCAAGCTGGCTGAACGCTATGATGAAACGGAAAAGAAACCTCAGCGGGCTTATCGATTCAAATTGTATTTAGCTAATAGATTGGTTTTCAATGAGGTAAGAAAAGCCTTTGGCGGACGCTTGGAGTTTATTATTTCAGGAGGTGCCAGTTTGCAGCCTCGTTTGGTGCGTTTGTTTGCCGCCATGGACATCCCAATCATCGAAGGCTATGGCCTCACTGAAACTTCGCCTGTGATTGCCACCAACAGCCTCGCTTTGGGTGTCATCAAGGCGGGAACGGTGGGTGTGCCTTGCGAAAACGTAACCTTCAAGATTGATTCGGAAACGGGTGAGATTTTGGTGAAAGGTTCCAGCGTGATGAAAGGCTACTACAAGGACGAGGAACAAACCAAAATCGCCATCGACGAGGAGGGGTATTTCCATACGGGCGACATCGGCGAGTTTGACGAGGACGGCTTGCTGAAGATTACGGGTCGAATGAAGGAGATTTTCAAGGACTCGATGGGGAAGTACATTTCGCCTGCGCTGATTGAAGGCAAGTTCACAGAGTCGCCATTCATCAACAGCATTATGGTGGTGGGCGAAAACCAGAAGTTTGCTGCCGCCTTGATTGTGCCCAACTTCGAGCATCTGAAGATTTGGTGCGAGGAGAACCACATTCCTTATACTACAAATACGGAAATGATTAAGGTTAAGGCAGTTAACGACCGTTTCCGTAAGGAAGTCGATAGTTACAACAAGTTCTTCGGCGACTACGAGAAAGTGAAACGTTTCGAGTTGCTCGACCACGAGTGGACCATTGACGACGGTGAGATGACCCCGAGCCTGAAAATCCGCCGCAAAGCCATCGCTGAACATTATAAAGACCTGATTGACGGGATGTTTGCGGAGTGATTTTTTCTCTTTTGCAATTGATGTTTTGACCTTCGTGCCTGACATTTTTATGTCGCACTTTTGACGGTTGTTGAATTATTGCTACCTTTGCGGCAAAATCAAGAAGTCATGGGCACATACATCAATATCGGCAATTCAGGATTCCAGAGCGTAATAAACGGTGAATATGTTGACAAATCGGGTTTGATTGCCATTGTCAACATCACGCTTTTTACAGAGCGTCGTTTCAGCTGTGTGTCGCGTAGCCGTCGTTTCGGCAAGTCGTTGGCGGCCAAGATGCTCAATGCCTATTATGACCAATCGTGCGATTCCAGGGCGCTTTTCGCCGGTCTTGAAATAGCCAATGACCCGTCATTTGAGAAGCATCTGAACAAGTATCCTGTCATCTTCCTCGACCTGACCAATTTCACCACGCGCTTCAAGGACGACAGCATCATGCAGCATGTGCAAAAAGAGCTGATTGACGATGTCCATAAAGCGTTTCCCGACATTCCCGTCATGGACGATGACGATTTGATGGCTTACCTTATCCGCGTTACTGATTCCACCCAACAGCCGTTCATTTTCATCATCGACGAGTGGGATGCCATCTGCCGCGAGTTCAAGCCCGACACCCATGTCATGGACGATTTTGTCAACTGGCTGCGCCGGATGTTCAAGGGGAGCAATTCGCCACAAGTGTTTGCAGGCGTCTATATGACGGGCATTTTGCCCATCAAGAAATACAAGACTGAGTCGGCGTTGAACAATTTCATTGAGTATTCGATGGTGGAGCCTGTAGATATGGCCTCTTATTTCGGATTCACAAAGGATGAGGTAAAAGCTTTGGCCGAAAAGCATCGGATGGACTTCGAAGAATTGGAAAAATGGTATGACGGCTACCAGATTGGCGACGAGCAATCCATCTTCAATCCTAACTCGGTGATGCAGGCACTCCGAAGTCGTCGCTGCCGCAGTTTTTGGGCCGCCACAGGTGCATACGATGCCGTGGCGCACTATATCTCAATGAATTACGATGGCTTGAAGGATGCCGTGATTAGTATGCTCGCCGAAGAACGCTGCAAGGTCAACCCCACCAAGTTCCAGAATGATATGTCAATCATTCGTAGCAAAGACGATGTGTTCACCGTGCTTATTCATTTGGGCTACCTTTCATATAATTGGCAAAAAAGTGAGTGCTACATTCCCAACAAGGAAGTGGCGGGCGAGATGGTCAACGCCGTGGAAGCCAGCAATTGGACTCATGTGATGAACGCCTTGAACGCCTCGGAGCAACTTCTTCAAGCCACGCTTCGCGGGGACGAGGTGGCTGTGGCCCGTGGCGTGGATGCCGCCCACGACGAGAACACTAGCATTTTGAGCTACAACGACGAGAACTCGTTGGCTTGTGTGTTGAGCATTGCATATTATTATGCCTCAAACGATTACATTATCCACCGCGAATTGGCCACAGGCAAGGGCTTCGCCGACTTGGTGCTCATACCAAGAAAGAATGTGGATTCGCCTGCCATCGTCATAGAATTGAAGTATGACAAGGCCGTTGACACAGCCATCGAGCAAATCAAGCGGAAGCAATATCCAGCCAAAATTTTGCAATATACTGACAATCTGCTTCTTGTGGGAATCTCATACAATCGGGAATCCAAGCAGCATAGTTGTTGCATCGAGAGGAATGTATGACTTTAGGCAAGCAGGGTCATTCCCCGTTTTGTCCCACCAAAAACTTCAAGTCGTCAATGGTCATAGCGCGGCTGATGTTGCTGCCCGAAAGGAGTGAGTCGGCCAAGTCGCGTTTGGTTTTGTGAAGGCGCAGGATTTTCTCCTCGATGGTGTGGCGCGAAATCAGGTGATAGACGGTCACGTTCTTGTTTTGCCCGATGCGGTAGGCACGGTCGGTGGCTTGCTGCTCGATGGCAGGATTCCACCATGGGTCCAAGTGGATGACGTAGTTGGCGTTGGTCAGGTTGAGGCCCAATCCGCCGGCTTTCAGGCTGATGAGGAACACGGGCACCAAGCCGTGCTGGAAATCGGCCACCATTTTCTCGCGCTTGCGAATAGGCGTTGAACCGTCCAAATAGAAAATCTTGTCCTTGCCGATACGCGCCTCGATTTGGGTTTTGGCCATATCGAGAAACGAGGTGAACTGGCTGAAAACCAACACGCTGTTTTTCGATTTGACGATTTCTTCCACCAAATCCACGGCGGCGGCGATTTTCGTCGAACCCATTTTCCAGCCTTTTTCGATGAGGCCGATGGAGCAGGCGGCTTGGCGCAATTTGGTGATTTGGGCAAGAATGTTCACATCCACCTTGTCCTCCGATTGCAAGGCTTGTTCGGTGGCTTCGCGAAGGGTTTCGTATGCGGTGATTTCGGCATCGGTCAGTTGGATGTCGTGGGTGATTTCGGTCTTTTCGGGCAGTTCTTCAACGACTTCGGCCTTGGTGCGACGCAGCATAAAAGGCGTAATCATCCGCTTGAGTTGCGAGCGGCGTTCTTCCACGCCGTCCCGCTCGATGGGCAAGATGTATTTGTTCATGAAACTGTCGAAGGTGCCGAGCAGCCCCGGATTGAGGAATTGGAACAGGTTCCAGAGTTCCGAGAGGTAGTTCTGGATAGGCGTACCCGTGAGGATGACGCGGCTTTCGGACTTGAGTTTCATCGCTGATGACGACATTTTCGTGCCTCGGTTTTTGATGGTGTGGGCTTCGTCGAGGCAGACGATGTTCCATTGGAGCTTGGTGAGGGCTTCCTCCTCGCGGACAAGCAACCCGTAGGTGGTGAGCACCACGTCGTAGGCTTTGGCGTTGTCGAGAAGGGCGTCGCGGTCCGAAGATTCGTTAAGGATCTTGACTTCCAACGAGGGCGCAAAACGGTTCAATTCGTTGGCCCAATTGAGCATAACGGAGGCCGGACAAACCACCAATGAAGGTCCTTTGGCGGCCTTGTGGAGCAGGAATGCGATGGTCTGAACGGTCTTGCCCAAACCCATATCGTCGGCGAGGCAGGCACCCGCGCCCCATTCCGACAGTCTGACCATCCACTTGAAGCCTTCGCGCTGATAGTCACGCAGTTCGGCTTGCAATGCGCTGGGGATGGCGATTTTCATCTTGGCGGCTTTCTCGATTTTCTTGACGAGGATGTCCATACCCTTGTCGGCTTTGAGGCTGCCGTCGGTGTTGTGAACGATTTCGGCCAAGGCTCCCACCTGATAGAAGGGGATGCGCACCTTGCCGTGGCTTTGCTGGGCAAGGCCTTCCAATCGGCGCAGGTATTTGGCCAACTGCTCGCTGATGGCGATGTAGTCGGTCTCGTTCAGCTTGACGAAACGCTCGTGGTAGATGCCCTGCGAAATCAGGTTGAGGAAATCGAGGGCCGACATATTGTTGCCCCCAATCGTGATGTTGCCTTCCACCTCAAACCAGTTTTCCTTCGAAACAAGGTTGATGTTGACCAAATCTTTGCTCAACTTGGCCTTCAGGTTCAGCTTTTTGCCTTCGGGCCACTCCATTTCGTAACGGTCGGAATGGTCGCTCACGAATTCGAGCAGTCCGAGCAGGCTTTCCGGCTCCATTTCGGCTTGGTTCACGGAAACCGAAGTGAGCAATTCCTCTTGCATAAACCCTTTGATTTCCATAAGGTTGTCTTTTTCGGCCTCAAGGTTGCGCGACACTTGGAAACGCTCGCCGTTGGCTTCGTCGAACACGGTTTCCTGTCCCATTCCGGGCATTAGGCGGAGTTTGCCGCCTTCGAGCGGATAGGCGAGGATGCTTGCCAAAAAAGTCTCTTTGTCGGGCACGACGCGCAAAAGCAGGCGCGAAAGGCCTTCCTTTTTCTGCAAGGTGGAGCTGCCTTCTAACAAATCGGAGTGGATTTCGACCTTGTCGGAAATCTGCTCGATGAACTGGAGCAGTTTGGTTTCGGCTTGTTTGGGAAACATACCCAAATTGATTAACGTTTCGATGATTTTCTGCTCGAAATCAGTGAGTTTGAACACGGTGAAGTGGGTCTTGCTGTCGCGACGGATGATGGTCGGACTTGCTTTTTCGCGGTAGTATTCGTCTTTTTCGGGCACATTGGTCTTGACCACGAAGCCGTTTTTCGCTTTCTCGATGGCGATGAAGGGCTTTTCTTCGACGATTTCCACGGGTTGTCGGCCTTTTGTGCTGTTGATGAACACGCGGTCGGAGCCGATGAGTTGCGGAATGGCGTAGCGTCCGTAGATGGAATAATAACTGTAGGAGCGCGAGGCGGCGGCAATTTTCTTGTCGGTTTCGTCCATACTATCCAATTCCTGACGCATAAACTTGTCTGTCGATAAGTGCGTCCCGACGCTCCAAGCACCGCTTTTCAGCCGGCGTTGCTCCATCGGCTCAATCGACTCGTAATCGCTTATGATATAGATGATTCGCTTGTCGCTTTGGACGGGTTGGTCGATGCTCTTTTTGGAAACGGCGACTTGCGCGGCCAAGTTCTCGATTACGCTTTCCCAATGCTCTTTCCTATGGATTGAAAACAGGATGGGTTTGCCTCCAAAGCGTTCCTCAAGTTGTTGGTGGTCAGCGGTTTCATAATAAGGAGAAAGCTCGTGGCGCAGCAAGGCGCATTTAGGGTCGGTAGAGGCTTTGAAAAGGCCTTTCTTGACCACATCGGCCAAGCCGAAATACTGGGAGAGCAGCGCGGCAAGATGCCTCGAAATGGTGAGCGCACGGTACGATGAAAGACTGTGTTCAATATCGCTTTTGAGCCGTTTGTCGTCTTCCGCGTTGATGATTTGGCTGATGATGATGCGGCAAGGATAATGGTCGGCGCCGCCGGTCACATTCTTGTTGAAGAACTGGTTGGCTTTCTTGAGGGTAGCGGGTGTGTTGGCCTTGGCATAAAAGAGGATGAGGAAGAAGTCGAGCAAGGGATTCTCGTATAGGTTCTTGTTTTCGGCGGTCTTGTTGCGCAGTTTCAGCGAGGTTTCAAATTGCTTTCCGGCAGCGTCCAAATCGCCGCGATAAACCGATTGGATGGCATCGATGCACAGCGTCAAATAACTCGGCTCATTGGCTTTCCAAACGGGTTTTGTGCCTTCAAAAAGGAATTGGTATGCTGTCAAAAGGTCTGAAAGACCGTCTTTTGATTTAGGTTCAAGAGAACCATAATACTCAATGATGTCTTGCAGGTCGCCCAATTGTTTTTCGTCCCAAGCCTCGTGGAGGAGCATATTGTCAAGTCGGTCGAGCAGCAGTTGCTCCATTTGCTGTAGATTGAGGCTTGCATAGGCGGGAAAGAACTCCTTGTGGCCGAAAAGCGGTTCCAAATAGGGGAGGGGGTTTCGTGTCCAATCAGGAAACAGGCGTATGTTGGAGATGATTTTTGGGTCTTGGGTATGGATGGCCTTGGCGATGCGCCAAAGGAAATCATAGATTCCTGATGGCTGGGTGCGAAGGCTTTCGAGATATTTAACCAGTTCGGGATGGCTCTCCAAAAGCCGCAGGGCGACAGCGAAGTAGTGTTGCGGGTAGGTATTTCCGAAAGGATTCCAATAACGCGAGCCTAACGAAATGAGGCCGAGGTGGTTAAGTTTTTTCGTGATGTCACGAATCTGCATTTTTGGTATGCCGCGTTGCCTGCAAATATAGTCCATCGTGCTATCCTGAAGGCCGGAGTCGAGGTAGGTGATGAGGCCGAGGATAAAGAATTCATCGTCGTTGAGTTTTCCCGGCAAGGGCAGAAGTTTTTCCAAGTTGCTCATTTCGTTTGATGTTGGGGAATGGCGTTGCCAAAGTTGGTCGGCAAAGGTAGTGGTTTTCGCGGAAACTTCCGTTTTGGGGTGGGAAAAAATGTTGGTTTTGCGATTTTTTGTTTACCTTTGCGGTCAGAATCCTGAAAAACTATTGCTATGGTAAAGTATCCAATTGGCATACAGACTTTTGAAAAAATCAGAGAAGATGGCTTTCTCTATTTGGACAAAACCGCTCTTGTCCATCAATTGGTGTGGAATGGCGGCTTTTACTTCCTAAGCCGCCCGCGCAGGTTCGGCAAGAGTTTGTTGCTTACCACGATGGAAGCCTATTTCCTTGGGAAGAAAGAACTCTTCAAGGGTTTGGCTATGGAAACTTTGGAAAAGGATTGGACGACCTATCCTGTGTTTCGTATGGACTTCAATGCCCGCGATTATGTGGATATAAGTTCACTCATTGCCGAACTCAACAAGCACTTGGAGTATTGGGAAAAGGACTATGGCGACGAGTTCAAAGGTCGTGAGCCGGAGGAGCGTTTCCAGCATGTGATTGACTTGGCGGTGGAAAAGACGGGAAAGCCCGTCGTCATCCTCGTGGACGAATACGACAAGCCTTTGCTTCAGGTGGCCGACAATGCCGAACTCCAAAACAGTTATCGCCGGAAACTGAAATCGTTTTATTCCGTAATCAAGACGATGGATTCAAAGATACGGTTTGCTTTCTTTACGGGTGTGACCAAATTCTCAAAAGTGAGCATTTTCAGCGACTTGAACAATTTGGCCGACATTACCTTGGATTATCGCTTTTCCGAAATCTGCGGCATTACTGAAAAGGAAATCCACGAGAACCTTGACGCACAAGTCCAAGAGATGGCCGAAGCCAATCGGTTGACCAAAGAAGAATGTTACGCCAAGTTGAAAGAGAATTATGATGGCTACCATTTCAGCGAAGAATCGGTGGGCGTTTACAATCCTTTCAGCCTTTTGAATGCGCTCAGTGTGAAGCGTTTCAAGGACTATTGGTTTGAGACAGGCACTCCAACCATTCTCGTGGAAACGCTGAAACGCACCAATTATGAATTGGAGAACTTGACCCGCAAGGAGGTCACAAGCGACCTTTTGGGCAGCCTTGATTCGATGGCTACCAATCCGCTGCCTCTGATGTATCAGAGCGGGTATCTCACCATCAAGAGTTATGACCCTCAATTCGACAATTACCTGTTGGGCTTCCCAAATGGCGAAGTGGAGCGAGGATTCGTGAAATTCCTGTTTTATCACTATGCGCCCATCCGTCCCGAGCAGTCCGCTTCTTTTGTCAAGGGGTTTGTTACGGAAGTTTGGGATGGTAGGCCCGAAGCATTTATGAAGCGTTTGGAAACATTCTTTGCCGACCAGAACTACAAGGTTGCGGGCGATGCTGAACTCTATTTCCACAATGTGGCGTATGTCGTCTTCAAGATGGTCGGTTTTTATGTGGATGTGGAACGTCACACTTCCGACGGGCGTATGGATATGGTTGTGCAAACCAAGGACTATATTTACATCTTTGAGTTCAAGATTGACAAATCAGCCGACGAAGCCCTTGCGCAAATAGAGGAGAAGCAATATGCCAAGCCGTTTACCAATGACAGCCGGAAACTGTTTAAGATAGGAGTCAATTTCTCGTCTAAGACGAGGCGGATTGAGGGTTGGTGCATCGGCTGATTGTGCCCCATCCCGATTTGGAGGCTTGGGTTTGTGGATTGAGTTTTTTTTGAGGAAAAGTTGGTGATATTCAGCGAAGTATGCGCCCAAAACAATGGTCTTTGAAAAAAAGATTCGGAATGGAAGGAAATTTGTATTTTTGTAGCCATTATGACAATCGACGAACTTAAAGACATACTCAATTGCGACGAAAGTTTTCGGATAGAACGAACTATGTCGACAGGCAATATGGACAAGTTTCAGGAGGCCATTTGTGCCTTTGCCAACGACTTGCCCAACTCGCGGAAGAAAGGCTATCTGCTTATAGGTGTCAAGGATGATGGAAACATAGGCGGGCTGAAAGTGGATGATGCGCTGATGATTAAAATCAGCAGTATCCGCTCTGACGGCAATATACTACCTCTGCCTATGATGACCACAGAGAAATTCACGTTTCCAGAAGGCGATGTGCTTGTGGTGGAGGTTTCGCCTTCGTTTGATACGCCTGTACGCTACAGAGGGCGTGTCTTCGTCCGTGTGGGGCCAAGGCGTGATGTGGCCAATGCGCAAGAAGAACGGGCTTTGGCCGAACGCTGTGCGGCCAGCCTGCCCACCTTCGACACACGGCCTTGCCGAGAGGCCAAGATAGACGACATCGACTGCGACATTATCAAAAACCAATACATCCCCAAGGCTGTCGACCCCGAGGTGCTTGCCGCCGACCAGCGACCACTAACCGAGCAGATGGCTTCGTTGCGATTGTGGAACCTGCAATGGCAGTGCCCTACATTTGCCGCCATCGTGATGTTTGGCAAAAATCCAAAGTATTTCTTGCCTGGTGCATACGTTCAGTATGTCCGTTTCAAAGGCATCGACAATGGAGGCGAGATTATGAACGAGCGAAGATTTGAAGGCAACCTTCACAATGTGCTGCCGCAAATCGAGAACTTCATCCGTGATGGTATAGTCACAAAACGCCCTGTGCCAGTGAGCATACTTCGCGAAAAAGACGTAAACAACTACCCTTACAAGGCATTGCGTGAGTTAATGATGAATGCCTTGATGCACCGTGACTACCAATCGAATATGCCTGTGCGATTGTATCAATATGACGACCGCATTGAAATATCAAATGCAGGAGGGCTTTATGGCAATGCACGTCCCGAGAATTTTCCTCTCGTAAACGACTACCGAAATCCAGCCATCGCCGAGGTGATGCGCACTTTGAACTATGTCAATATGTTTAATCACGGCATTCAGGAAGTTCGTGCTTTGCTTAAGGAGAATGGGAATCCACCTGCCGAGTTTGAATTTAAGTTTGTCACGGCATTTCGTGTCATCATTCCTGATGGCAATCTTGCGGATGCCCAATTTGATTATGGATGGGAAAGTGAAGCAGAGCTTAGAACCCTGCTTGGAACCCAGCTTGGAAAGTATATCAAAGAATTGATAATCAGCCTACAAAAAGGAAATGCAAGTGCCTTGGAACTAAGGCTTGGAACAGAGCTTGGACCTTATTTCAAGGATAAGACGCAGCGTTTGTTTGGTAAAGTGGTTTTGTCACCCGCATTGAAACATAATGTGATAGCTATGACCCATCCTGATGCACCCAAACACCCCCAACAGCAGTATTATCTGACAGAGAAGGGATTGGCCATATTGAAACTATTGGAAGAAAGGTGAAATTGGTTCATACCGTAAAAACCAAGGAAATATGCTCTTTGGCGTCAAAGGATGGCTCTGTTTCCCAATATTTCCCTAATTTTGTCCCCCGTAAAACCTAACTTCGTTTTATTATGCCCACGCTCAATTGGATAGGAAAAGAAAAGGTCGTGAACCATCATCTTGAAGTGCCTTACAGGGTGCTTGAACACCGCTATGGCTATCGAGCCGACAACACGGATGACAAGTCGTTTACGGGTAGCGGCAATATGATTGTCCACGGCGACAACCGTGACGACCGTGACAACAGCGACAGCAAACGTAAACTTGAAGTGGGCAAGAAGTGGGCTTCCGCAGCGGGCAGCGACTATCGTTATTATATGGTCTTCGACAAGGTGAAGTTGGAAGAAGCCATAACGGTGAAAGAGTTGCTGAGCAGGATTGAGGCGATGAAATGAAACAAGCATTTGTGACTTCTTTTTTTGAGCTTTCAAGTTAAGTTCGTACCTTTGCAGTCCAAATTTGATACCCTATGGAATCCTTACCCGCATTATTCTCCGACCTTGCCTTAATTCTTGTCACGGCAGGTGTTACTACAGTGATTTTCAAGTGGCTGAAGCAGCCTTTGGTGTTGGGATACATCATCGCGGGACTGCTCATTGGGCCTTATTTTCCGTGGTTTCCAGTCATCAGCGACCACGAAAGCGTTGAGATTTGGAGCGAAATCGGAATGGTGTTCCTCTTGTTCGCCATCGGCTTGGAATTCAGTTTCAAGAAACTGAAGAAACAGGCTGGTACTGTGGGCATTACAGCACTGACGGAACTGGTTTCGATGTGCATCATCGGCTTTCTGTTCGGCAAGCTGATGGGCTGGTCGCAGATGGACAGCATTTTCCTTGGTGCTATGCTTTCAATGTCGTCGACAACGATTATTGCCAAGGCTTTCGACGACCTGAAACTGAAAAGCGAGAAGTTCACCGGCAGCGTCATCGGCGTTTTGGTGGTCGAGGATTTGGCCGCCATCCTTATGATGGTGATCCTTTCCACCTTGGCGGTTAGCACGGCCTTGAACGGCACCGAATTGCTGTTCAGCGTTTTGCGCCTCGTTTTCTTCCTTTTGGTGTGGTATGTCGGCGGCGTGTTCCTCATCCCGACCATCCTGAAATGGTCGCGCAAGTTTATGTCGGAAGAAACGCTGACGGTGTTTGCCGTTGGCCTTTGTTTCTTTATGGTTTGGTTGGCTAACAAAGCCGGTTTCTCGTCGGCCTTGGGTGCTTTCATTATGGGCAGCATCTTGGCCGAAACGCTTGAGGCTGAGATGATTCACAAACTCACCACACCCATCAAGAACCTCTTCGGCGCGGTGTTTTTCGTGTCGGTGGGTATGATGGTCAATCCGTCCGTTTTGGTGCAGTATTGGTGGCAAATTTTGGTCATTACGGTGGCTGTAGTGGTGCTCAAGTCCTTGACTTCGGGCGTGGGAATGTTGCTTTCGCGCGACAACCTCCACAACGCCGTGCGTGCCGGAATGTGTTTCGGGCAAATCGGCGAGTTTTCGTTCATCATCGCCACGGTGGGTATGAGTTTCGGCGTGATCGACGACTTCCTTTATCCCATCATCGTTTCGGTGTCCATCATCACGACTTTCCTCACACCTTATTTGATAAAAGGCGGCGAACCGCTCTACAATTGGATCAACAAGAAGGTGCCCGAAAGTTGGACGCAGTTTTTCGGCAGCAAGGAGAAAAACCTGAAAATCAAACGCGGCAACCAACTGACTATGAAGGATTTCGTTGTCGGTCGGGTGAAGAGTGCCGTGCTCTACTCGGCCATCCTTTTGGCCTTGATGCTCATCACTTTCTCGCTCCTCGAACCTGTAATGAACAATGTTTTGCAGCCCTATTCGGGAGTGATTGTCCTTGCGGTTTTGTTGCTTGTCCTTTCGCCGTTCATCTGGGCGTTAGCCTTCAAGCGCGACTTGGACGAGGAGACCGTAAAAATGGTCAAGGAAAACAAGGCGAACAACCGAATGGTCAGGATTTTGTTTGCCTTGGGTTTCGTCATCGCTTGGGGTTTCACGGCGCGTGTGTTCCAGCACGGACTCAACGACGAGTTTTGGCGCTCGCTTAACATTCAGATGGACGACCTCGTCATTGCCGTTGTCGCTTCTTTGGCTTATCTCCTCATACTGAGGGGAATAAGTCCAGTAATGCACTGGTATGAGCGTATCGAGAAACGGTTTTTGGACAATATGAACAACCGCCAAACGCTACATTCGTTTGTGGTGCCTGAGATTTTGCAGGAAAACTTCGTTTTGGAGAAAATGACGCTGAGTGCCAAGAGTATATATGCCGGCAAACACATCCGCGAGACCGACTTCCACGACGTTTACGATGCCAGCGTGGTGAGTGTTGACCGTGCCGATGAGGTCATCGACCTGCCGAGGCGCGACTTTATGTTGTTTCCGATGGACGAAATCACGCTGTTGGGCACCGAGGAACAGTTGGCCAAGGTGCGCTCACGTATCGAGGTGGAGGACGACGTGCTCGTCAAAGAACGGCCTGAAAGCGATGTCGACATTTATTGCTCGGTGGTGACCCAAGGCGACCGCTACGAGGGTGTGACCTTGCACGACTCCGACCTGCGTAATCGCTTCAATGTCTTTGTGATAGCCGTGGAACGCGGCGACGATTTCATCCTCAACCCTGAATCCTCCATCACCTTCCTCGATGGCGACAAAGTGTGGTTCGTGGCCTCCGAAAGCCACGCCAAGGAATTGCTCAATAGCGCCAAACAACCTGTCACAAATGAAAACGAAACAACATTAAACTCTAAACCCTAAACCCTAAACTCTAAACTGAATAACAATGGAATCCCTACCCGCATTATTCTCCGACCTTGCCCTGATACTCGTTACCGCAGGACTTACCACCGTCATTTTCAAGTGGTTGAAACAGCCCGTCGTGTTGGGCTATATTATTGCCGGCTTCATCATTGGGCCTAATTTCGAGTGGTTTCCTGTCATTCAAGACCATACGAGCGTGGAAACGTGGAGCGAAATCGGTATGGTGTTTATGCTGTTCGGCATCGGTTTGGAGTTCAGTTTCAAGAAGTTGAAGAAAGTGGGAGGGACGGTAGGCATTACCGCGCTCACCGAATTGGTGACGATGTGCGTGGTTGGTTTTTTGCTCGGCAAAACCTTGGGCTGGAGCCAGATGGACAGCATTTTCCTCGGCGCGATGCTCTCGATTTCCTCCACCACGATTATCGCCAAAGCCTTCGACGATATGAAGTTGCACCGCGAGAAGTTCAGCGGCAATGTCATTGGCGAGTTGGTCGTCGAAGACCTTGAAGCCGTTTTGTTGATGGTGATTCTCTCCACTTTGGCAGTGAGCCAGTCGTTCAACGGTATGGAGTTGGTTACCAGTATGTTGAAACTGGCGTTTTTCCTTTTGGTATGGTTTTTTGGCGGCATTTTCTTGGTTCCGACGGTGCTGAAAAGGTCGCGCAAGTTTATGTCGGAGGAAACGCTGACGGTGTTTGCGGTCGGCTTGTGTTTCCTGATGGTTGTGTTGGCCAATTTGGCCGGCTATTCCTCGGCTTTGGGCGCGTTCATTATGGGTTCCATCTTGGCGGAAACGCTTGAGGCTGAGGCGATTCACAAACTGACGACTCCCATCAAGAACTTGTTTGGAGCCATCTTTTTCGTGTCGGTCGGTATGATGGTCGACCCGCAAATTTTGGTCAATTATTGGTGGCAGATTTTGGTGGTTACACTTATTCTTCTCATTTTCAAGCCGCTGAGCAATGTGATTGGCCGTTTGATTGCGGGTTTGGGTTTGAAACAGGCTATGCAAGGCGGTTTCTGCTTCAGCCAAATCGGTGAGTTTTCGTTCATTATCGCCACGTTGGGACTGAGTTACGGCGTCATCGACGAGTTCCTTTACCCCATCATCGTTTCGGTGTCCATCATCACCACTTTCATCACGCCTTACGCCATCAAAGCGTCTGTGCCAAGTTACCAATGGGTGACGAAACATTTTCCCGAAAAATGGCTTAACAGACTGGAAAACAACGACTCAGGAATTAAGGTCAAGAGCGGTGAAAAGGTCAATATGGGCAGTTTTTTGGCACGTCAATTCAAGAACATCGTAATCTATCTGGCCATCATTATCGCTGTGGTTTTCATTGCGTTTTTCGCGAGTTCGTTCATTATGAAATATGTGGGGCAACCGTGGAGCGGGGCCATCAGCACGGCCACGTCGTTGGTGCTGCTTTCGCCATTCCTTTGGGCGATGGGCTTCAAGCACACTTTGGTGAAAACCACGCATAAGTTGATGGATGCCAACAAGTTCAACAAGACTTTGATTCTCATTGTCTTCATTTTGCGCTTCGTGATTGTGGGTGTCATTTCCTACTTTGTCATTCGCCATTTCCTCAACGGATTTTTCTGGCCGCGTTTAGGCGTGGGTTCGCCGTGGTATCAATTGATAAACATCGGTTTTGCATTGATTTTCACGGTGTTGCTCCGTGTTTTAAGCCCGGCAATGAAGTTCTACAAACGCATCGAGGACAGGTTCACCGACAACCTTAACAAGCGGCAATCGATGCAGGTGTTCACCATTCCCGAAATTCTTCAGGAAAACTGCCATTTGCAGAAGATGACGCTCAGCCCCGATAGCGATTATTCTGGTAAGTTGATCAAGGATACCGATTTCCGCGACAACTACAACGTGAGCGTGGTGAGTGTGGAGCGTGGCAAACAACTTTTCGAGTTGCCGAAGTCTGATTTTCAACTGTTTCCGTATGATAAGATTACGTTTGTGGGACACGAGGACCATCTGCGGTTGCTGTTGTCGAAAGTGGAGGTTTTTGACGAGCAACTGATTCAGGAACACGAAGATAGTGAGGTTGATTTGTATAAGGTTGAAGTGCGTCCCCAAAGTCCATACGTCGGCGTTGCCTTGATGGATTCTGGCTTGGCCGAAAAACTTGATGCTATGGTCATCGCCATCGAGCGCGACGGGCATTTCATCCTGAACCCATCTGCCCGAATCACCTTCCAACCCGCTGATTTGGTGTGGTTTGTAGCACAAAAAGAAAAAGCCGAATTCCTGATGAACTACAATCCCGACACAATTCCCAACACCCAACCCTAAACTTTCAACTTTAAACTTTCAACTCTCAACTAAAAATGATAGTCTGTATCGCCGAAAAGCCAAGCGTCGCTCGCGACATTGCCAAAGTGCTGGGAGCCAACACTTCACGCGAGGGCTATATGGAAGGCAACGGCTATCAAGTGACGTGGACTTTCGGCCATCTTTGCACGCTGAAAGAGCCTCACGACTACACCGAGCAATGGAAGGCTTGGGCATTGAGCCGCCTGCCGATGATTCCGCAACGCTTTGGCATTAAGTTAATTGCGGACAAAGGCGTTGAGAAACAGTTCAAGACCATTGAGTCTTTGTTCCAGAAAGCCGACGAAATCGTGAACTGCGGCGATGCCGGTCAGGAGGGCGAACTCATCCAGCGTTGGGTGATGCAGAAGGCCGCCGTGAAGTGCCCTGTGAAACGCCTTTGGATTTCCTCCTTGACTGAGGAATCCATCCGCGAAGGCTTCAAGAATTTGAAAGATCAGTCTGATTATCAGTCGCTTTACGAGGCCGGACTCAGCCGTGCCATCGGTGACTGGCTCTTGGGTATGAACGCCACGCGACTTTACACCTTGAAATACGGCCAAAACCGACAAGTGTTGTCCATCGGACGAGTGCAAACGCCCACTTTGGCACTGATTGTCAACCGTTACCACGAAATCGTGAACTTCAAGCCGGAGGCCTATTGGGTGCTTTCAACCATCTATCGCGACACGACTTTCACCGCCACCAAAGGCAAATATGGCTCCGTTGAGGATGGCCAAAAGGATTTGCAAAGCATTGAGGGAAAAGAATTTACCGTGACTGACATTTCGACCAAGAAAGGTACGGAAGCCCCGCCGAGGCTCTACGATTTGACATCACTTCAGGTGGAATGTAACAAAAAATACAACCTGTCCGCCGACCAAACCTTGCAGACCATCCAGAGCCTTTACGAGAAGAAATACACCACCTATCCGCGTGTGGACACGACCTATCTGAGCGACGACATCTACCCGAAATGCCCTGATATTTTGGCCAAACTCACCAATTACGCCGACTTGACTTCACCTTTGGCAGGCAAGAAGTTGCCCAAGAGCAAGAAAGTGTTCGACAACAGCAAAGTCACCGACCACCACGCCATCATCCCGACGGGTGTGGTGCCACAAGGCTTGTCGTTTGCAGAGGAGAAGGTTTATGACGAAGTGTGTCGCCACTTCATTGCAGCGTTTTACCCTGATTGTCAGTTTGCTACGACTACAGTGTTGGGCAAAGTGGAGGAGGTGGAGTTCAAGACTTCGGGCAAGCAGATTTTGGTTCCAGGTTGGCGCGAGGTCATCAAACCAGTGAAAAAGGAGGAGGTAGGAGGTATGAAGGAGGAAGCTGAGGGTGAAAAAGAGGACGAGGAGAAGACTTTGCCCATTTTTGCCAAAGGCGAGCACGGGTCGCATCAGCCGCAATTGGCTGAAAAATGGACTTCGCCACCAAAGCCATACACCGAAGCCACTTTGCTCCGCGCAATGGAAACGGCAGGCAAACTCGTTGACGATGAATCCCTCCGCGAGGTGATGAAAGAAAACGGCATCGGGCGACCTTCCACGCGGGCAGCCATCATTGAAACATTGTTCAAGCGCAATTATATCAAGAAGATACGCAAAAGCCTCGAACCCACTCCCACCGGCATCGAACTCATAGGACTCATCCGCGAAGACCTCCTGAAAAGTGCCGAACTGACAGGCATTTGGGAAAAGAAACTCCGTGAAATAGAACAACATAAATACGAAGCCCGACAATTTTTGGACGAACTGAAACAAATGGTCACCGAAATCGTCACAACCGTGATGATGGACAATAGCAACCGTCGCGTGGCCGCGACTGTTATGGAGGAGAAACCCAAGAAAACCACACCAAAAAAGGCCTCAAAACCCAAGAAAACAGAAACCGAAACAGCCAATCCCGATGCCATCATTGGGCAACCTTGCCCGCTATGTGGAAAAGGGCATATTATTAAAGGTAAGACCGCATACGGTTGCTCTGAATGGCGGAATGGGTGTGGGTGGCGGAAGGTGTTTTGAGTGAAATAGTTAAGGAATTGATAGGTTGGGGAGGATTGTCGCATTGTAGCAGCCATAGGATAAGTGCCAAATTCGTGGTTCATTTATGGCCATTCGTGTTCGCAAAACAAATCCGTTTGCAAGTTTCAGGTTTTTTTGCGTAAATTTGTCGCCATAAAATTACCATCGTCATGCAAGCAAGAAAATATCCCATTGGCATACAGACTTTTTCGGAAATTAGGAAAGACGGATACATTTACATTGACAAAACAGATCTCGTGTGGAACTTGGCGCACGAGGCCAAATACATCTTCCTCAGCCGCCCGCGCAGGTTTGGCAAGAGCCTACTAACCACCACCTTGGATTCATATTTCCAAGGCCGTAAAGACCTGTTCGAGGGCCTGAAAATCATGGAATTGGAGAAGAATTGGGAAAGTTACCCTGTCATTCACTTGGATTTGAGTACGGCAAAACGACAGCCTTCGTCAGATGAATTGCGGGCAACCTTGATGTGGCTGATGAATCCATTGTGTAATGTTTATGGTCGTGATGCGCTGGAAACCTCGCCTGGAAAAATGCTAAATGGATTGATTCATAGGGCCTACGAGCAAACGGGCAAGCAAGTGGCTGTCATCATCGACGAATATGACGCACCTATGCTTGATGTGCTTCATGAATCGGAACAACTTGACCAGTTCCGTAATGTGATGCAGGAGTTTTTTGTCCAGTTGAAGGCCAATGAGGCGATGGTGAAGTTCTGCTTCATCACGGGCATCACCAAGTTCAGCCAGTTGAGCATTTTCTCTACCATCAACAACCTACTGAACGTGTCGATGCAGCCAGAATATGCTGCCATCTGCGGTATCACAGAGACGGAGTTCGCTACCGACATGGCTTCCGATATCGCAATGCTGGCAAAGGTGTACGAATGTACACCAGAGGAGATGCAAGCCAAGTTGAAAGTGCAATATGATGGCTACCGTTTTGCCAAACAATCCCCTGACATATACAACCCGTTCAGTTTGCTTAAATGCTTCAAGCAAAAAGACATAGCCAGTTACTGGTTCGAGAGCGGCACGCCGACCTTCCTCATACACCAGATGCAGCATTTCAGGACTGACATCATGGGGATGGATCGCATTGAGGCTTCTGCCTCTTCCTTTGACCGTCCCACTGAAGCGATGGAAAACGCCCTGCCGCTGCTTTACCAAAGCGGCTATGTCACCATCAAGGACTACGACCGCGAAACCGAATCTTACATTTTGTCGATTCCCAACAAGGAGGTTCGGGTTGGACTTATCGACGGCCTTATCCCAGCTTATATAGGCTTGGACGGCAGTTCGGTCAAGGATGGCTTTGCATTGAAGTTTTATCGTGCGTTGCGTAGACACGACATGGCGACCGCGATGGACGAGATGAAGGCTTTCCTTGCAGGCGTTCCATACGTCGAGGGTTTCAAAAAGAAACTGGAGGATGCCGCGTTCTCGGAGGGCTTCTACGAATACACTTTTTGGTTGATATTCAACATGCTGAATGTGTATGCCCAAACCCAAGTGAAATGTCATGGCGGACGCATTGACTTCGTGGTGCAGATGCCTGACGCCACATACGTCTTCGAGTTGAAGGTAAATGGCACCGCCCAGGAAGCCATAGACCAAATCAATAGCAAAGGTTACGCACTACCCTATCAGTCAGAAGGCAAAAAAGTAGTGAAAGTGGGTGTTCAGTTTGACCGCGACACGATGACCGTTGGGGAATACATCATCGCTTAGGCACTCAACGCTCACTCAATCTCCAGCGTCTTCCTGCAAATCTCAATCTCCTCTGGGTCGCCGGTGTATTTGCCGTGGTCGTCACTGAGTTTGACCACCTTTTTCCAATTGCGTTTCTCGGTGATTTTGGCTGCCGTCAGTTTCACGACGATGTTCATCGGTTTCACGTTGTCGATGTCGCAGGTGAGGTGGGTGCCTATGCCGTAGGAGTCTTGCATCCGCCCGTTCACGGCCTCGTGGATGGCGATGGCTTCGCTGACATTCAGGCCATTACTGAAAATGATGGACTTTTGTGCGGGGTCGATGCCGAGTTCCTTGTATTTGGCGATGATTTCCTCCAAAGCCTCAATGTTGTCGCCGCTATCGACGCGCAGGCCGTCAAACAATTTGGCGTGTAATGTGGTGAAATTCTGGAAGAAAGCCTTGCGCGTGTAGGTGTCGTAAAGAAACACGCCGAGGCTACCAGCATACACCTCCTGCCAATAGTCCATGGCGAGGTAGTTGGCTTCGTTGTAGCCGTAAAGTGAGCAGGTCTCAATGAACTGATGGCTCATCGTTCCAATGGGCGTGAGGTCGTATTTCATGGCCAACAGCACATTACTCGTTCCCACGAAACAAGTTTTGGTGAACTGTTTTTGTGCCTCTATGAACGATTGAATCACTCGGTCTTGATGCTCAAAAGAGAAACGGCGGCGCGTACCGAAGTCACTGAACTTCACGCCATTACCGATTAATCGGATGCCCTTGTCGTAGGATTTCTTGTATTCCTTCTCGGCATCGTAATGCTCAAATTCGCCCTTCAGTTCGTGCATCAGTTCTGAAACGGTTGCCAAAATGGGCATCTCCCAAAAAACGGTGCGCCATAGCAAGCCTGTGACGGTGATATGCAAGTGACCCTCAGCGTCTTGGCTCACTTCGACCTCGTTGGGGCGCATGTGGAAGCCTCTCAAAAAGGTGAAAAACCACAGCGGGAAATAATAGCATTTCCGTTTCATAAAATGCACTTCCTCGTCGGTGATTCTGAGGGTGCTGTAGAGGTCGAACTGCTCGCGCAATTTCTCCGCGAAGCCTTTGGGATAGACCGTGTTGTTGCGGTCGACGAAGGTGTATTGACCAATGGCGCGTGGGAACTTTTGCAGGTAGGCATAGCACACGCTGAAGGTGTATAGGTCGTTGTCTAACAGGCTGTTGATGATTTGTCTCATGGCTTATAGTTTGCTGATGATACTCCTAATTTTATCTGATATATACTTCACTGAATTGGTCGTGTTTTCAAGCACTTGCACGAGGTCTTTCCGCTTGATGATTTCAGTGAGGCTGTAGTTTTGTTGGAACAATTTGCTGATGTAACTGCCGTAAAGCACATCGTTTTCGTTTTCCAACGACTTGATTTCGTGGCACAAACGGACGATTTCCTTGCCTTTGGCAGTGGTCATTTCGGGCAGGTCGGCGATGATGTTGCTGAGGTTTTCGGCGGCAAACATGATGTTGTCGGCCATCGTGGTAAGGTCTTCGTCAACGTCGGTGAAGCGGCGCGTGAGGATGATGTTGGCCGTGTCGTCGATGTGGTCGAGGAAGGTGTCCATCATTTCCGCGAGTTCGTGAACGTCTTCACGCTCAAAAGGTGTCAAAACGGTGGCGAAAAGCTGGCTGTAGAAGTCGCGCAACACTTGGTCGCCTTCGGTCTCGCAGGTCTTGATGTCCTTTTTCAAGGCCTCAAGTTGCTGCAAGTCAGTCTCAGTGAGCATCTTACGCAAAAGTATGGAAGCTTTGTCGATGTATTCCGCCTGCTTTTGGTAGAGCGGGAAGAACTTGGTCTCCTTGGGGACGAAAAACTGAAAGAAACTGTTGAGGCTCATGGCGTTACTTGACTAAGAGGTTAAACAACAGGTTCAGGATGCCGCTGATGACGAGAGGCACGGGAATGGTCAAAATCCATGAAAGGACTATGCGCTTGGCCGTTACCCATTTCACGGATTTCACACCGTCGGTAAGGCCCACGCCAATGACGCCGCCCGTGATAGTATGTGTAGTGCTGACAGGAATACCCATGAACGAAGTGGCTATCAATGTGGTAGCACCGGCAAATTCGGCTGAAAAACCTCTAATGGGCGTGATTTTCGCCAAACCGCCACCCATCGTTTTGATGACGTTCTTGCCGCCAATGAGGATGCCCAACGACATGATGATATAGCATACAACAGCCAGAATGTCAGGGATATGGAAGCCTTGACTGCTGTCGTAGAAATTGCCGATGAAACTTTGCATCTCAGGACTGACACCTTGCGTGGTGAACACGCTGGCCATCAAAACGGCGATGATACCCATAGTTTTAGGCGCATCGTTAGAGCCGTGGCCGATGCAGAAGGCCGCCGTTGAGAAATGCTGCATCACCTTGAAAATCTTGTCGACCTTTTTGCGTGAACTGTTCTTGAAAATCCTCAGCAAGAAGCACTCAAGGAAGAAACCCAAAAACAGACCGATAAGTGGTGATAACACAATGAAAGCCAATGTGATAATGATTGGCTGCATGTGCAGTACGCCACTCCCGTTGACGAACCATGCCGCCCCGATGATGCCCCCGATAAGGGCGTGCGAGGTGGAGATGGGCATACCGCTTTTGGTGCAAACGGCCACCCAAATGGCCGCCCCAACGAGAGCAGATAATATAAGGTAGGGGTCGATGACGTTTTGGTCGGCAAAGTTGGCCATGGTGTTGCCCACCGCAAATTGTTGATGTAGCACCAATCGGATGAGGAAGAAGGCGGCGAACTCCCAAAACGAGGCCCAAATGATGGCCTGAATCGGGGTCATTACCTTGGTGGCGATGATGGTCGAGATGGAGTTGGCCGCATCATTCATGCCATTCAGGAAGGTGAAGACGAAGGCAAGGATGATGGAAAGGATGATGGCTATGGTCAGGAGGTTCATCACGATTCTTTTATGATAATACTTTTAACGGTGCTGGTCACCTCCTTGGCGCGGTCGGTGGTGTCTTCCACGGCTTGGGCTATCTCTTTGTATTTCAGCAGTTCAATCTCGTCATGCTCGTTGCTGAAGAGGTAGGAGATGTAGTCGCCGTAGATGTCGTCGACGGCATGTTCAATGAGGGTGACTTTCTGGCACAAGTCGCTGATTTGCTGATGGTTCTTCCCAAGGTCGTCCAAAAGGCCGAAGATTTGCATCATTAGGCTGGCGTCCTCATGGATGTTGTCGATGATCTCCTTGATTTGCTTGTCGATTTTCTTGGGGTTGTACATCAGGATGGTTTTGGCCGAATGGTTGATGAAGTCGAGGAACTTATCCAAGTCCATGGCCAAGGCGTTCATGTCCTCGCGGTCGAAGGGCGTGACGAAAGCCTCGTTCAGTTCGATGTAGAACTCGCGCAACAGTTCGTCGCCGGTGGTCTCCTGTTTCTTGATCATTCGGGTGAGCAGTTTGCGCTCCTCGGGGTCGTCGCTTTTGACGAGTTCCTTGAGGTATTTGGCCGCAATTTGCGCAGTCTCAGCCTGTTTTGCGTATGTGGGGAAGAAATGCTTCTCGCGGCTGCTTCCTCTGGTGAAAAGGTTGTTCAGTGCCATTATCGAGATGGGTTTGAAATCGTTAAATTTAACGAAGTTAATTTGGGGGCAAAAGTAGGGAAAAAATGGAACTGATGAAAGAAAAAGAGAATTAATGTGTCTATTCGGCTTACATCAAGAAAAACAACGCCACTCCAACCATCGTAATCAACGTTCCAATCACCTCTTTCACGGATATTTTTTGCTTGTGGATGATGGCGTATGGTACGATGATGAGTACGGGCGTGAGGGCCATCAGAGTGGAGGCGATGCCCGCCTTGGCGTATTGCACGGCCATCAGCGAGAGCGACACGCCGAGGAATGGGCCGAAAAAGGTGGTCAGCGTGGCGAAAAGCATCCCTTTCTTGTCGCGGACGGCCTTGCCGACCTGCGGCAACGATTTGGCCAAGGCCAAGATGAGGAAAAAGCCCACAAATCCTGCCACGGCGCGGATGTAAGTGCCTGCAAAAGGCATCATTTTGGCGATGGATTGAGGGGCATCGGAAGGGATGGCTTGCTCGTAATGCTCCAGACCTATCTTGCTGAGAACCAAGCCAACACCTTGACCAACTCCAGCCCCTATTCCGAATAAAACGCCTTTCAAAGGCAGTTTTAAGGTGAGTTTGTGCTGCTCGCCGCCTCGGGCCAAAATGGAAATGGCAATACCCGTCAGGGTAACGAGCATGGCCAACCATGAACGCCACGACATTGACTCGCCCAACATCAACCATCCGGCAATACCAGCCATCGGTGGGGCTAAGGTCATAAACAACTGGCCATAGCGCGAGCCGAAAACGATGTAGGAATTGAACAGACACCAATCGCCGAAGACATAGCCCACCAAGCCTGAAAGTGCCAACCAAAACCATGCTTGTCCGTTGGCATACAAGGGATAAGGTGCCCCAGTGACCACCCAAAGCATGACCGAAAGAAAAGCCCACGAAAGTACCATGCGGATAAGGTTGAGCGGCAATGAGCCCAACCGATGGCTGGCCACGTCAGCAAACAGGGCTGTGGCCGTCCACGAAAAGGCTACGATAAGGGCGATGATTTCGCCGAAATAAGTGGTGGTCATAAGGAATACTTATCTCGCCGCCACCCCACACAAATGGAATAAAACCCGCGCCCCAACGTTGCCATCCCAGTCGCCACCATCGGGCGAGGGGGAGACCTCGCAAAGGTCGAAGCCAATGATGGTTTTGCCAGCCTCGCGGATGCGGTTGAGCAGGTACATCAGTTCCTCGAACTCCAATCCACCCGGAACGGGAGTGCCAGTGTTGGGACATAGTTTCGGGTCTAAAGCGTCAATGTCGATGGAGAGATAGACTTTTTCGGGCAAGGCCGCAATCATCTCATCCACAATGTCTTTCCATCTTGCGCCTTCGTACATGCGTCGGCGGCAGTCGCGGTCGAAGAAGATTTTGATGCGCTCGGGTTGGCTTTCGGCCAAGGCTTTTTCCTGATGGCAGTAGTCGCGGATGCCGACTTGCACTAACTTTTTTACATTGCTGAATTTCAATGTGTTGTAAAAGATGGAAGCGTGTGAGTATTTGAAGCCCTCGAAAGCCTCACGCAGGTCGCAGTGGGCATCAGCGTGGAGGATGCCGTATTCCTCACTTATATTATTAAGGTATTGGTGATAGGCCAAAGGGCAACTGTGGTCGCCGCCCAGAAGTCCCACAACCTTTCCTTGCTGTTTCCAATAGGCGATACGCTCGCGCAGCCAGTCGTTTTTCTTCTTCGTGGCAGCCTCAATACGGGCGTAAAGTTCTTCGTATTTCTCTGGTTCTTCGTCGATTGTGCCTTCATACAGGGCATTGATGATGTCCTCGCTCAGTGGAGCCATCTCATCGTGCAGTTCGCGGAGTTCCTTCGGAAATTCGTCCATCCAAATGCCTTTCTGCCAAAGGTCGGGATAGTCGTGGTGGCATAAATCGACTTGCAGTGAAGCCTCCATGATGGTGGCTGGCCCGTCTACGGTGCCTCGGTTGTAACTGGTCGTGAGTTCCCATTCCACGGGTATGATGATGATTTGTGCTTCCTCGGCGGAACAAGGCAGCCCGTAAATGCCTGAATCGGCGACGGCTGCGGCGTTAGGGTCAAAGTTGTTTTCCATTGTTGATAATTTTGGCGGACAAAATTAAACAAAAATCGAATTAATCATTACTTTTGCGGCCAAATTTGAATCAGATGGATCTCTTTTCCTGTCTTTCGCCCTTCGTTTTTTGCAGTTTTGCCTCTGGCAGCAGTGGCAATTGCTATTATGTGGGCAAGCAGGACGAGGGCGTTTTGGTGGATGTGGGCATCAGTGCAAAGCAAATCTTGAATCTGTTGACAGAGAACGACATACCGCTCAGCCAAATCAAGGCCATACTGATTACTCACGACCACATCGACCATGTGTTGGGGCTTGAAAACTTGACAAAACTGTCGTCCATCCCGATTTACGCGCACTCGGATTGCTTGCAAGGCATTGCGGAGGGCAAGTCGACGAAGAAAGTCGACCCGCAATTGTTCCGCGAAGTGGAGCCTTTGCAGCCTTTCGAGGTTTGCGGCATCACCATAGAGGCGTTCCCCGTCATGCACGATGGCCGAGGTGCTGTAGGCTATCATTTTGATTACGAAGGCCGTACATTGACCATCGCCACTGATATTGGAATGCTTGACAAGGTGGTGAAGGAGCAGATTCGCCGTGCCGACAACCTTGTCATTGAGGCGAACTACGATGTGGAAATGTTGGAAAAAGGCCCTTATCCTTACATCCTGAAACAGCGCATCGCGAGTCCATTCGGGCATTTGAGCAATGAAGAATCGGCGCGTTTCGTGGCCGAAATCTACCATGCGGGCATGAAAAACATCATGCTTTGCCACCTCAGCGAGAACAACAACACGCCTGAGCGCGCCATGCAGTGCCTCTATCAGCAATTCCAGAAAAAGCGCGTCCGGCTCGACGCAAACACCTCGATTTTCCCTTTGCCGCGCCACAAATGCACGGGATTTGTGTATCTGTAGAATCCCCATATTTCCACAATTTGGGCAACCATTTTGTGCTTTCCACAGTTTTCCACAGTTTGTAGTAGTTGTGGAAATGATTTCAAAATATTGATAAACAATTAGTTGGATATTCCTTTTTGTTGTGGCACGCATTGTGCTATATAAACAAGGTGATTCAAAAACTGGATATGATGCAACACAAAATGACATTGGTTTCATTGCTTCTCGTGGTCTTGATGGCCGCGTCGTGCAATGTGGAACGTTCCGAAAAGTACCAAACCCTGTTGGCCGAGCGCGATTCGCTTTACACCGAGGCCGTTGCCGCCAAAGGTGGTTTCGACAATGCGCTGAATACCATCAATGAGATTGAGAATGCGCTTGAGGCCATCCGCGCCCAAGAAAACATCATTATGATGGAGAACCAAGAGGGCAACACCAACAAAGCCGTTTCGGAAATCAATGCCATCCAGCAGACCTTGCAGGAAAACCGCAAGAAGATTGAGAAATTGGAGAAACAGTTGGCAGAGCAAGGCTCGAAGTCGAAGGCTTTGAACCAGACCGTGAGCCGACTGAAAAAGCAACTGGAGGAGAAAGATACCTACATCAACAACCTTAAGGACGAGTTGCAGCAAAGCCGCCAGCAGATTGCCGACCTGAACGAACAGGTTTCGGACCTGAACGAGAACATCAACGAATTGAACTCGAACCTCGATGTGATGACGGTTCAGAACGCGGCGCAACAGGCCACCATCGAAAACCAAGATGCCATGCTGAACACGGTGTGGATTTGCATCGCCACGCAGCAGGTGCTTGTGGAAAAAGGCGTCCTCAGCAAAGGCGGTCTGTTCCAACCCACCGAAATCTCCAAGCAGGGCTTTGACAAGAGCCAGTTCATGCAAGGCAACAAACGCGACTTGGACATCATCCCCCTGCACACCAAAAAGGCCAAAATCATGACCAACCACCCAGAAAGCAGTTACGAAATCACTGAGGGAGAGGAAGGTTCGCTGACCATCCAAATCCATGACAAGGACACTTTCTGGAGTATGTCGAATTATTTGGTAGTTTCCATCAAATAAAAATCCGGTAAACCGGAACTGCTCGTTTTCAATTTTTTTAAAAACGCCTCACATTTCCCCAATGTGGGGCTTTTTTTTGTGTGTAATTTTGTGGAATCTACAAAAAATTGTTACTTTTGCACCCATGAAATGTAGAATTCTTGTTGTGGAAGACGATGCCTCCTTCGGCCTGATGATTCAGACTTGGCTGAAGAAGAACGGCTATGAGGCGGTGCTTGCGTCGCGCTATGAGCAGGCTAAAATCGAGATTTCAAGCGGTGATTTTGGCTTGATTCTCACCGATTTGCGCTTGCCTGATGGCGACGGCATCATCCTGATGACATGGGTGCGCGAAAAACTGAAAAGCAAGGTGCCCATCATCGTGATGACGGGCTATGCCGAAGTTCAAACTGCTGTTTCGGCCATGAAACTCGGTGCCTTCGACTACCTCAAGAAACCCATCAACCCGAGCGTTTTGGAGGAGAAAATCGCGGCGGCGTTGGCTTCCACCGACGAAGAGGCAGCCGAAACCTTCATTCCGGGCAACAGGCAGTGGGTGAGGGGCAGCAGCCCTTCCATGATTCGGCTTTACAAGCATGTGGAACTGGTTGCCCCGACCAAATTTTCCGTGCTGATTCTCGGCGAGAGCGGCACGGGCAAGGAATACATCGCCCGCATGATTCACGAGATGAGCCTATATAAAGACGGGCCTTTCATCCCCGTGGATTGTGGAAGCCTCTCCAAGGAGTTGGCTCCCAGTGAGTTGTTTGGCCATCTGAAAGGCTCATTCACCTCAGCCATCGCCGACAAGAAAGGCGTTTTTGAGCAGGCCAAAGGCGGCACAGTATTCCTTGACGAGGTGGGCAATTTGCCCTACGAAGTGCAGATGCAACTGCTCCGCGCCTTGCAGGAGCAAAAGGTGAGGCCCGTAGGCTCGGCCACCGACATCCATGTTGACGTGCGCATCCTTGCCGCCACCAATGAGAACTTGGAAAAGGCCATAGAAGAAGGCCGTTTCCGTCAGGATTTGTTCCATAGAATCAATGAGTTTGCCATTGAGGTGCCACCTTTGCGCGACCGTTTGGAGGACTTCGATGAACTGACGGCGTTTTTCATCCGTCAGGCCAATGAGGAGTTGGGCAAGAACGTGAAAGGCATTTCGGACGATGCCTTGCAACGCATGAAGGAGCAACGCTGGAACGGCAACCTGCGCGAGTTGCGCAATGTGGTACGCCGTTGCGTGCTGTTTGCCGAGGGCGAAAACATCGAATTGGACGACCTGCCGGTGTTCAGTGCGCCCAATAAAAAGACCGTCATTGCCGCCGATGAGGACGACTGGGCTTTGCGTCCCGAGCACGAGAAAGAACAAATCGAGGCCGCGCTTCAGAAGGCGCGTGGAAATAAGACCGTGGCCGCCAAACTTTTGCAAATCGACAGGAAGACCTTGTATAACAAGATGCATTTGTATGGGATAGAACTTTAATCTTATTCGATCCCATACTTCTCCGCCAGCAAATCCAGCAATTCATCAACTTGCGACATGAATTGGGTGGCGTCGTCTTTCCAGTTGGGGTAGTCGGCTTCAGTTTCGGGTTTGCCGCGCAGGGCGTTCATGCGGGCGAGGAAGGTGGTGTCGCGCTCCAATTGCTTGAACATGGGCAGCATCTTGTGGCAAAGCCCTTGCATTTCAACGAAATCCGATTGCTCAATTATAGTGTTCATTTTAACCAAATCGTCGGCGGTGGACTGCACAAAGACGGCCAAAATGTCGGTCATGGCTTCCTTGTCGTTGCCCATCATTTCACTGAAGGCGGGAAAGTCGGGGAAGGCGGTTTCTACCTCCATTTCGCTTGAAGCAACATTTCCGAACAGGTTCTCCAACTGCTTGAGGTTGAAGGGTTTCTGCAAGAATCCATCGAAGCCCTCGGCTTTGGCTTTTTCGATGGTGTATTCGATGCGGCCCGTCATAAGAATGACGGGCTTTTTGGGGTCGGCTTCCTTGAAGAAATACAGTACATCGTTGCCCGTAACGGCTCCCATTTCCCTGTCAGTCAGGATGTAATCGTATTCCTGCACCTGATGCAGGGCGTTTTCCACATCGTTCATTGAGCGGCAGGGAATGGCTTGGTGGCCGAGGCGGTGCAGCATGGTATCTATGACGGACAAAAGCGTGTTGTCGTCATCGATAACTAAGATGTTGAGGCTCTTTTTGTTGTCCTCACTTGCCTCATTCGTTTCTTCAACTCTTTGCTCAACCGAATCTACGGGAATTCTAATCTCGAAATGCGTGCCTTTGCCCACTTCGGAATCGATGTGGATTTCGCCGCCGAGCAGGTCGACGAGACCCTTGACGACTGACATGCCATAACCACTGCCCTCGGCGAATTGGTTGTAGGTCTCGATGCGCACAAAAGGCTTGAACACTTCCTCCAACTTGTCTTCGGGGATGCCCACGCCCGTGTCGGTGATGTCGAAAACGAGCAGGTTGCGCCCCATCCGCGCCTTGAAGGTGACGCTGCCCTCCAAGGTGTATTTGATGCCGTTGGAGATGATGTTAGTTAGTATCTGTTTGATTTTCAGTTGGTCGGAGCAGACAAAAGTGTTGGGTTCGATACTGTTTTCCAACTTGAATTGCAGGTTTTTGTGGCGGGCGATGGACTCGAACATCTCGGCGGTTTCATCGCAAAGTTGATGGATGTTGAAGTTTTCCTTGTTGACTTGAAGTTTGCCCTGTTCGAGGCTCGAAAACTCCAAAAGGTTGGTCAAAAGGTTGAGGATATGGCCGGCGGATTGCTGTATCGAGTTGATTTCCTTCTCGTTGCCGGTCTTGTCCAAGAGTTCCACATAGCCCATGATGGAACTGAGCGGCGTCTTGATGTCGTGCGACACGGAGAGCAGCAGTTTGTGGCGGCTTTCCATGATTTCCTCGGTCTTTTTCTTGGCTTCCTCGGCGGCGCGACGGGCGCGATAGCCTTTGTTCACATCGCTGATAATCAGGATAATGAAGATGATGATGAGCAGCAATGTTGCGGCACCGATGAGGATGGAGGTGCGTGTGTTTTCGTCGATGATTTCCTCGCTTTTCTCGATTTCAAGGATGGTGGAGTCGAGGATTTCTTGGTTGAGGCGTATCAATAAGGTGGAAATCTGCTCGGAGAGTTGGTTGTCGGCCTTCACCAGTTCCTGCGTCTTTTTTTCGTATTCCTTGATTTTTTTCCAGTATTCGGCCTTGGCGCGGTTGGAAAGCACGCGCAGGTCGGCCAAGATGTTGATGGTGTCGGGGTGCTGGCGTTGGATGTGGAGCGTGTCGGTGCGCTCGATGGAGATGTACACGAGACTGTCTTCGGCGGATTCAGACGGGTTGAACACCTTGCCGACCCTTTGCCAGAAGCCCGGCTTGTCAGGCTTGCGCGGCACATGGATGATGGTGTCTTTCGAGACGGTGGTCACCACGATTTCGTCCTCGGTTTTTGGGGGTCTGTAGTCGTCGATGGTGCGGTCAAATTCGGCCAAAGGGTTGAAGTCGTGGAACTGCTTCGACAGTTCGTTGCTGATGCGGCCCTTGCTTTTGATGAGGCTTTCTATCTTGCTCACCATCAGTTTGTTGTCGTCGCTGATTTCGAACGACATCAGCGAGTCGGTTTGCGCGGTGATGGCCTCTCGGTAGGCGTTGAACTCGCGTTTGTATTTGGGTTGTTCGGTGAAGGCGAAGAGGTTGGCGGCGTTTTGGGCGGCGTGTACGTTTTTGGTGAATTCGTTCACCCAATTGAGCGCGTCGTGCTGCGAGTTGATGTTGGAGCGTTGGTTTTCGATGCTGTTGCGGAGGTTGGAGATGTAGTAGAACAAGGCTGCGCAAAGGGCCATGACGAACAGGTAGGTGATGACCACCTTCCAACTGGTGCGGCTCCCGCTTGGGTAATCGTTTCGGCTTTTCTTCGGCATGATGCGGCAAAGATAGCACTTTTTCCGAAACCGTTTTTCCCTTGTTTTTAAAGATTTTCCTATTTATGCAAGCATGAAACGACACCATATAATAAATAGGTATGGTTTTGCTGGTGACTGTTGCCAAAACGAAAATTTTCTTGTATGAAAAACAAAAAACTTGTATTTTTGCCCCATGTTTAATTTCAAAATAACACGAACCATGAAAAAGACATTATCACTCATCATCGCCTTGGCTCTCCTCATGGGAGCCAAGGCTTTCGCGCAAGAGCTTGAATGGGAATGGAGAGGCCTGACAACGAACGACGAGTTTTATGAGATCAACACGCCTTACGAGACATCGGACGGAAGGATTTTGGTGACAGGCAGAACCGGCTATCTTGAAGATTGTTATAGTTTCAATAGATGGTATAAACCCACACCCACATTGATGTCGCTTTCTTCCGACGGGGAGGAACTGTTCCAAAGGCAATACCACAAGGACGGCTATTTCACTTACGTGCCATACGTGCTCGAAAACAGTTCGGGCGAGGTGTTCCTTTTCATCACCTACAGCCCCCACCATGACACTTGCTCCCCAAACTACTTCAGGAACTTCGACCCCCCGACCGACCATTGCATTTTCGGCCTGTACAAGCTCAACGACGACCTCTCGATAGCTGAAAGCCACGAGTTGGAAATTCCCATCGACACTTTTGAATGGAGAAACAATAACCAGCTCATGCACTACAATTGTGGGCAACTCCTGCCTATTAGCGCCTTCGTTGATGACGATGGAAACATCGTGGGCGCTTATGTCAGGACTGTCAGCTATGATCCTTACAAGCCTCGTGGCTACGACTCGACCGTGTTCTTCAGGATGGATTTTGAGGGAAACATACTCAACCACAAGAGCTATTGTGGAAATCGTAGTTCGGGTGCGATGCAACGGCATCTTCAAAGCCATATCGTCAAGGCAGACAGCCTTTACCTGTTCTACGGTTACAAGTACGACATCGTCGGCGATGAAAGCAACCTCGCCTATTTGGACCACGATTTCAATCTGGTGCGTACCCGAAATTTCCGACATCCGTCCTCTGTTCATCCTGCGACTAATTTCTATTTCCAGTCCATGAGTGTCGTACGCAGCCCGCATGGGACAACCTATCTGACCTGTGCCTTGGATTCAAATGACGACAATTGGTATCACGCCATTTTGTATGAATATAACGATGACGTCAATGGAAGCGGAAACTACACGCCCATTGTCAGGTATGCTGATCGGAAGTCGGAGGGGCATTGTTTGGATTGGCCTGTCGATTGGTCGGGTGTCCAAGTGTTGGGCGACAGCACGATTTATTATGCCTATACATTGCACCAAGACTGGTTCCAAAGAGGAGACTCGTGGATCGTGATAGAACACCTGACGCCGGAGTTCAACACCATTTCCACGGTGTTTTTCGGTGAGGAGAACGACAGGAAAAGTTATTGGGCCTACGGCATCACGGCCACGGAAGACGGCGGAGTGGTGTTGGTTTCGTGGGAGTTGGACCTTCTCAACGATGTGAAGATGAATGTGGTGAGGAAGTATCCGGCTAACGCCCTCGTCGGCATAGACGAAGCCCATGCGAATGGCCTGAAAGTGGCCATAGCCTATCCCAACCCTGGTAAAGAAACGCTGAACATCAGGACGGGGTTGAAGGATGCGCGGGTGGAGGTGTATGATATGAGTGGGAGGATGGTTTATGGGCAAGAGATAACGGAGGATGTCACTTCGATAGATGCAGAAGGATGGCCTGCCGGAGTGTATGTTTGGAGGGTGATGGCAAATGGCAGGGAAGCCGAATCAGGCAAATGGATAAAGGAGCAGCCGCAAACGAAATAGAGGCTGCCATTTTGTTTTGAGAAATAGCAGAACAACAATTGAAAACAAAATTTGTTTATCTTTGCAGTCGGAAACCAACTGGATAACTATGGCTGCAAACGACCTTCTGAACCAAATCCAAAGACTGGGTAGGGAAATCATTCCCGCCGATGGCCACTTGTATCTCTATGGGTCGCGTGCCCGTGGCAATTACAATCCTGATTCCGATTGGGATTTGCTGATTCTGCTGGACAAGGACAAGGAAGAGTATTCCGATTTCGACAACTATTCCTACCCGTTTATCGCCTTGGGGTATGATTATGGCGTACCGGTTTCCGCCCATCTTTACACTGTGAGCCAATGGGAAGCCATGTCGTTTTCCCCGTTTTACCACAATGTTGAACACGATAAAATTGTACTGATATGAGCCTCAACGACGAAGAAAGAAAAATTATGGTGGAGTTTGAAATTGAGAAAGCGAAAGAATTGGTTTCGATAATTGAGAGAATAATCTATTGAAATGATGAACAAGAAAAAGTTGTTATTACTGCTCGCTTTGGTGGCCGTGGTGTTGTATCTCGTCCTTCGCTACCAACCCGAAAATCCAACTGAACACGCTGGCAATCAGGACGCTGCGGGCAAAACCGAAATCGTCATCCTGTCGGTCAACGACATGCACGCCAACATCGACCTGTTCCCCAAATTCGCCGCGATGGTCGACAGTTTGAGGGCCATCTACCCTGATTTGCTGCTGTTTTCGGCAGGCGACAACCGCACGGGCAACCCCGTGAACGACCAGTACGACCCCGTCAATTACCCCATGATCGAACTGATGAACCAAACCGGCTTCGACCTTTGCGCCGTGGGCAACCACGAATGGGACGGCAACATCGTGAACTTGCAGAACGACATCCGTCGGGCCAAGTTCCCCTTCCTCTGCGCCAACGTCGTCATCCCCGACACGGTCAATCTCAGTATCAAGCCTTTCGTGACCTTTGAAAACCAAGGCGTTAAGATGGCGGTCGTCGGCATGATTGAAGTCCGCCACGATGGTATTCCGGGCGCGCATCCCGACAACCTGAAAAAGGTGAGTTTCAAACGCGCCTTCGATGAGCTTCCTAAGTACCAATACCTTAGAAACCAGAATGATGTGGTGATTTTGCTTTCGCATTGCGGCATTGAGGACGACATGGAAATAGCCCAAGCCTATCCGTGGCTCGATGCCATCATCGGCGGCCACAGCCACACCTTGGTTGAGCATCCTCGCGAAACCAACGGCGTGTTAGTTACGCAATCTGGCTCGCACCTGAAATTCGCCACCTTGATTAAATTAGAGGTGGAAGGCCACAAGGTTGTCAATAAAGAGGCCATTGTGCTGAATGTCAGTAAGGTAAGGAAAGAAAAACCCGAAATCAGGCAAATGGTGAACGGGTTCAACGACGCGCCCGCCTTGAACGAGCCTATCGCGACGGCGAAGACCAAGTTTGAGAACCCAGAGGAGTTGGGCTGCATGATAACCGATGCCATCCGCGAGATGAGCGGTGCCGACTTCGCCTTCCAGAACACGGGCGGGGTGCGCGTCAACTACTTGAAGAAAGGCCCCATCACCGTGAAGGATGTCTATAGCATTGACCCATTCAACAACGAAGTGGTCATGTTCCGCATGACCGGCGAGCAGGTGAAGCGGTTCATTCTCAATTCCTACCGCAAAAACGGCGGCCATCCGTCCTACGTTTCGGGCATGACCTATCGGGTGAGCGACGATGGTAAGTCAGTGTGGATCAACATGGAAGGCACAAGTTTCTCGACCAAGAAGGTGTATAAGGTGGCCTTCAACAGTTACATGGCCTCCACGGTCAACATCGAGAGCGTCGACGACGGGCGGAGCCTGTTCAGGACTTCCGAGGAGATGATGATTGATTTTTTGCGCAGGCAAAAAGTGGTTGATTATCAGGGTGTAGTCAGAACGCATTAAAATTCTGTTTGTACGAAAAGAAAGTTTTTGTACTTTTGCAGGCTCAAATTTTGAAGATTGAAATCGAAGAAGATGAAAAAAGCATTATCGATTTTTGCAATGGCTTTATTATTAGTCAGTTGCGGACCAAAAAAGAAAGAAGTCCAGTTGGTTCCCACCGAAAACTTCAATACCGAGGTGGACGGCAAGAAGGTTTCGCTTTATACCTTGCACAATGGTTTTCTGACGATGCAGGTCACCAACTACGGCGGTCGCGTAGTCGCCCTTTGGATGCCCGACAATCGCGGTAGTTTCGAGGATATTGTTCTCGGCTACGACCGTATCGAGAAGTATTTGAACAACGAAGGCGAGCGTTATTTGGGTGCCGTCGTCGGGCGTTGCGCCAACCGCATTTCCAATGCCAAATTCACTCTGAATGATGTTGAGTATCAGTTGACTAAGAATGACGGCGAGAACACACTGCATGGCGGCCTCACTGGTGCCGACAAGCGTGTATGGGATGTGGTTTCGGTCAACGACAGCGTGATAAAGATGCACACCGTTTTTGCCGATGGCGAGGACGGTTTCCCAGGCGACCTTGATGTGACCATGAGTTACACCTTGACGCATGACAATCAGTTTGTTATCCGCTATGCGGCCACTACCGATGCCCCTACGTTGTGCAACCTTTCGCACCATTCCTTCTTCAACCTGAAGGGCGAGGGCAACGGCACCATCCTCGACCACGAACTGCAAATCAATTCGCGCTACATGACCACTATCGATGAGCACATCTTGACCACGGGCAAGTTCTCGGGCGTGAAGAATACGCCTTTCGACTTCCGCGAAAAGCACCGCATCGGCGACAACATTGGCTCCGACGACGAGCAATTGAGAAACGCGAAAGGCTACGACCACAACTGGATTATCGACAAGAGCGACCCGAAGGCCTACGCTTGGAACGCCACCCTCACCGAACCCGTCAGCGGACGCGAAATGCAGGTGTGGAGCGACCAAGTTGGTATGCAGTTCTATAGCGGTAACTTCTTCAACGGCAAGGGCATAGGCAAGTGTGGCAAGCCTTTGAAATACCGTGAAGGTTTGGCTCTTGAGACCCAGTATTTCCCCGATGCCATCAACCATGAGGCCTTGGCACCCACGCCGATTCTCAACCCCGGCGAGGAATATCATCAACTTTGCATCTACAAGTTCTCGGTGAAGCCCAAGGAAAAGAAATAAGCAATGCGAAAAATGTTGGGCCTCGTGTCGTTGGATGCGAGGCTTTTTTTATTTTTGCACAATCAAAATTGACTGTTATGCTGAAATTCAAATGTCCGCTGCTTGCGGTTACCGACATGGAGAAATCCATTGAGTTTTATGAAGAACTGATTGGCGACAGGGTCGCGATGAACTTTGGCGCGAATGTTGTGTTTGAGGGCGGTTTCGCGCTTCAGGAGATGAAGACTTGGAAGGTCATGATCCATACTGAGAATGTGCGTCGCAAGAACAACGCTGTTGAACTTTATTTCGAGGAAGAAAACTTTGACCGTTTCCTCGAATACCTGAAGGAATTCCCCAAACTCAAGTATGTGCATGGCGTGGAGGAAATGCCTTGGGGTCAGCGAGTGGTTCGCTTTTATGACCCTGATTTCCATATCATTGAAGTGGGAGAGGCGATGGATGCCGTCATCAAGAAACTGTTGAAATTGGGCATGACGGTGGAGCAGGTTTCCGAAAAGAGCCAATATCCCATCGAATACGTCAAGCGGTTCGCGTGATGAATTACCTTTCTGTCAATTCCATCTCCAAGTCATTCGGAATCAAGACTTTGTTTGCCGATGTCACCTTTGGCATTGAGAAGGGTGACAAAACCGCCTTGATTGCCACGAATGGCTCAGGCAAGTCGACCATGCTGAAGATTTTGGTAGGGAAGGAGTCGCCCGACACGGGGACGATTACCTACGCCAACGACTTGAAAATCGGCTATTTGGAACAATTGCCCGTGTATCCCGCCGGAACACGGATTTCTGATTTGCTCGACGACCTGAACGAGGAGCAACACCTGAAAGCGCGACAATATTTGACCCGCTTTGCGCTCAATGATTTGGAGCAATCCGTTGACGAACTTTCGGGCGGACAGGTGAAACGCTTGGCTTTGGCATTGGTACTATTGCATGAGCCTGATTTCCTGATTCTTGACGAGCCTACCAACCACTTGGATGTGGAGATGGTGGAATGGCTGGAGAAGTTTCTCACCCAATCCAGCATGACGTTGCTGATGGTCACACACGACCGCTATTTCCTTGATAGAGTGTGCAATAAGATTTTTGAACTATACCAAGGCGTGATGTACACCCACAACGGCAATTTCGACTATTATGTGCAGAAAAGCCGCGAGCGCGAAGAAGTGAAACGCGCCACGGCGGAGCGTAACAGCCAACTGCTGAAGTATGAATTGGAATGGATGCGCAGCACGCCGCAAGCCCGCACAGGCAAGTCGAAGAGCCGCATCGATGCCTTTTACGACTTGAAGGAACGCTCGAAATATCAGGAACAAGATGAGCGTTTGGAGTTTGGCTTGCAGATGCAACGGCTGGGCGGTAAGATACTGGAAATGAGCAATGTGTCGAAATCCTACGGCGACCTTGCCGTTTTGAAGGACTTCGATTATGTCTTCAAGCGCGGCGAGCGCATCGGACTGATTGGGAAAAACGGCGTGGGAAAATCGACTTTCCTGAACCTGATTACTGGTTCCGTTTTGCCTGACCGTGGCCGTATAAAGACTGGTGAAACAGTGAGTTACGGCTACTACCGACAAGAAGGCATCAAATTCGATGAGGGCAAGAGCGTGATTGACACTGTGCGCGACATTGCCGAGGTGGTCAATTACGGCAAGGACAAGGTCTATACCGCCGACCAACTTTTGGCGCATTTCATGTTTCCCTACAAGATGCACCGCCAGCCCGTTGCGTTGCTCAGCGGTGGCGAGAAACGGCGGCTTTACTTGCTCACCGTGCTCGTCAGCAACCCCAACTTCCTCATCCTTGACGAGCCGACCAATGACTTGGACCTCTTGACTTTACAGAAGTTGGAGGACTTTCTGCAAGGCTACAAAGGCTGCCTTTTGGTGGTATCGCACGACCGTTTCTTTATGGATGAAGTCGTTGACCAACTCTTTGTTTTTCAGGGCGATGGCAACGTGAAAGGTTTCATGGGCAATTACAGCCAATACAAGGACTATCTCGACGCGAAGCAGAAAGAGGAACGCAAGGAAAAAGCGGCGGAAAAGAAAGATGAGCCTCGTCCTGTCAAGCAGCGCGAGAAGGTGAAACGCTCTTTCAAGGAACAGCGTGAGTATGAGAATCTTACCAAAGAGATGGCCGAACTTGAGGCCGAAAAACAAACCCTCACCGAAGCCCTCAACAACGAAACCGACTACCAGAAACTCCACGAAATGGGCAACCGCTTGCAGGAGATCAAGGATTTGCTGGATGAGAAGGAGTTGCGGTGGTTAGAGTTGGATGAGATTGGAGGATAATCAGTGGGTATTACCTACAGTTTATTCCAGAATCTGTGCCGTGTGGTTCTTGGTGTCCACTTTGCCGATGGCGTCAACAATAATTCCTTGTTCATCAATGACATAGGTAGTTCGTAATGTGCCTTCGGTCACTTTGCCATACATCTTTTTCTCGCCCCACGCCTCGTAAGCCTTCAGGATGCTGAGGTCGGTGTCGGTAATGAGGTGAAAGGGCAGTTGGTATTTTGCAATGAAATTCTGGTGCGATTTGGCACTATCCCTGCTGACACCCAGCACGTTATAACCCAACGCGAGGAAACGATTGTAGTTGTCGCGAAGGTCGCAAGCCTCGGCAGTGCAGCCTGGCGTGCTATCCTTTGGATAGAAGTAGAGCACAAGTTTTTTTCCCGCGAAGTCGGTCAGTTTCACGGAGTTACCGTTTTCGTCAACGCCCTCAAAGTACGGGGCTTTTGTTCCTTTTTGAAGCATAATTTTCTGGTTTTATGAAAGTGCAAAGATATTGTTTTTGTGACATCAAAATTCAATCATCAGTTGAAATGATATGCATCTGCGATTACATCGGTTTTTAAGAAAAGGCTTGTTTTTCAAACGGAAACAACTTTACAGCCCGATAAACAAGCATTTCATATTGAAATTGCTACCTATAGAGTGTTGTATGATAACTTTAGAATGAGTTGTTTTGCATCTTTATTTTTGAATTATGGAAAACAACATAAATGTTGCTTTTGGAAAACACATTGCAAGACTCCGCAAAATGCAAGAAATTTCGCAGGAAGAATTAGCCTTTCGTTGTTCGGTACACAGAACTTATATTGGAGCTTTGGAGCGAGGTGAGAAGTCTCCAACGTTAAACACCATTCAGAAACTCGCAAAGGGGTTGAATATGTCTTTGGTTGAACTATTCAAGAATATCTGAACATGGCAAAACGACACATTCGCATACACGGCGACAATATCATAGAATGTGAACGCTCGCTATCATTGCTTTCAAAGGCGTTGGACGTTACTCCTTGTTACATAGACGACTCCAGCATATTTTTGCCGAAATACATGTTGGGTGAAATGCAAGTGGATTTATTGTCGGGGCACGGCAGGTGGGGCATTGACATCGCTGACATTTTGGCTAAACATGGTGGAGTGTTAAGGGAATACGCGGATTTGTATATCACCGAAATAAAAGGCGATGTTGAAACCATCATTTTTGCTTTGGAATATTGTTCAGCATTACCCGCTGGCAACAATGCTTGGCAACGAAACGGTAGGGCTTTTTCAAGTGCCTTGGCTGGTGTGCCATATCTTTATTTGGCTGAAATAGGCGGTGTTGAGTTGGATGACGAAAGGCAAGTGAAAGCACCCCGTTTTCCAAATCCAGTCGTGCCATTTTCCTACCTAATGACCAGCAAAAGACTTGAGGCATTATGCCAGCCAATTTATTTTGCCCATCCTTCAATAATAGACACCTTATTCAAGAAATATAAGGATGTGTTTGGCATGAATGAGTGTCTGCAAATAATTGAAGCCCTACTAAATGGCAAAGATTGTTCTTCTATAGCAAATGTTTTAACCGAAAAAGCACTCAAAATGGTTAAATTGTTGTCTGGAAACCGAAGAACCGTAGATACTTTGCGAGGTAATGAATGGGACAAGCTGCTGAAATCAAAGAATTGCGCCCGATGGTTACAAAACAATTTCAGCGAGTTGAAATGGAAGAAGAAAACAGCGGACAAAGTATTGACGACATCATCATTTGACAGATTGTTTGCAAAAGTGTTGGGCTATAATTGCGTAACCATTGGTGCCAAAGATTTGCCTATCTGCATGATTCCGGAAGATAAACGTTTGGACTTTTTGGCGTTTTTGAAAACCTTATATCCCTCGTTACAGTTCTCATTTGATGGCAGCAAACCCATCGCAATAGTTTGGATAACAGGTTTTAAGCCTCGCGGTGATGATTCGCGACCCGATAGAGGGTTGTCACCATTTGCAAAAATGATTCTTGGCGACGATGCCCAAATCATGGCAGTTGTCTATGGGCCTGCAAAAGAAAGCACATGGGAGGCACTTCGAGAGTCTGTAGAAGTGTTGGCAAAAGATAATGGTTTATGGCAATCCTTGTTTGCAATGTGCGACTATGTTTTGGTGGATAGTGCAACATGTGGGGAGAAAATGTTCTACAAAACAGAAGCCCAATTGAAGCAAAATGTTGGTTTGACGAGTTTTAAGTATGTAAGGCCATCTGTCGCATATTCGGAGCATGATACTGATACTACCATTCACCAATTGTTCTCTCGCAAAGAGCAATTTGGCGTGTTCGAGTGTTTGTGCAATCCACCTGGTGGCGACTGGTCGGGCATTAGTTATTTTGTGAGTGCAGATGAAGAATACAGATGGACGTCATTGCCTCGTGTTTCTGCCATAGGAGGCAAACGCCCAGATCATATCATCCAAGTGAAAGGCCGAAACAAAGATGTATTTTTCTCAATTGAATCAAAATTGAGAGGTCGCGATTTGGAAACCAACATAGGAACGAAGCTTAAAACATACATTGAGGTTTTGTTTCAAGATTTGCCGACGGCGTTCAGGTCTGCCAATATAGATTGGCGGCTATTCGAAGGAAAAAAGATTCCTATGCGCAATTACACGATAGTTTCTGTTGGGGCATACGCATTTGAGGGTGTTGACGAGATGAAACGACAAATGATTCGGGGAAAATTGGATGTCGTATTTGCCTTTGAGTTTAACGGAACCACCCTTTTGCATGTCCTTCACAATAACAAAGGAAAGGAGGTTGTAGGTATATTAAAACAAGTTCAATTGGGTTTGAACAGGCTCAAAGTTCAAATACACTGATTCTTGTATTACATCTTTCTTGTTGTCCATCAAGCGGCTAAAAGCGGAGTTGCCAGTATTAATAAGATAATGGTGTATATACACATCCACGGGAGGTGCATAGGAATAAGTGCGATTGCCGGCCGTTCCATCGAAAGTAAGCATCCATTTTACGCCAATGGAATTAAGACGATCCAATTCTCGAAAAAAGTCGTCAAACACAAACTCTGTTTGTGTGTAGCGGGATTTTGTGCCTCCGTATGGCGGGTCAAGAAATACGAAATCGCCTGCTTTCGCTCTGGAGAGGCAATCCCGATAATCAACATTCAAGAACTCGATTTTTTGCAAAACTCTGCTCCATTGGAAAATAATCTCCCGTAAAGTTGCTGGATGAATCCCTGGCCTCGACAAGTGAAAAGAATTGTTGAAATCTCCTTTTTCATTGTATCTTATCATCCCATTTACGCAAGTGCGGGTCAAAAAAAGGAAATCATAGCAATTGCGCGTGGCGTTAAAACTATCCCTAATCCTGTAATACACGTCTGCACCGTTGTTTTGCAAATCTGTCCAACGACTTCCATATTCATTTGCGACTGTTTGAGGACTCGTTTTGATGCAGTTCCACAAATCGATGAGCTCGGGAATGATGTCGCTTGCATAGCCCTTGTTCGCCTTCGCAAATGGAATCATGGCACCACCACCGACAAATGGTTCAAAATAGGTGTCGGAAGGCAAGAACTGCTCCGCCAATTGGTTGGCAACTGTTCTTTTGCTACCTGTCCATTTTATCACAGGAGGAATCGTTTTCATCAGAAAAGTGAGGTTTGAGGGTTGTTCGCTACCGCATCAATGCGCTTCTTGGCCAATTTGTAATAGTCTTCCTCCAACTCAAAGCCATAAACATTCATGCCGAATTGCAATCCTGCCACCATTTCGGTGCCAGAGCCAACAAACGGAACCAACAGATTGCCGCCTTTTACTCCGCACAGTGTAAGAATCCTTTCAGCAATCCGAATCGGTTTTTGAGTGGGATGACTTCCAAATTGCATTTCTTCCTTGCTTTTGTTGTTGGGAATATCCCACACCGTACGCATTTGTTTGCCTCTTTCTTTGAGCAAGTCGCAGGGTAGGCTGTATTCTTTTGAGGCTTCGTAGTTGAAAACATAGTTGCGATGTTTCGCGTCCCCTTTATGTACCCACAAAATTGTTTCGTGGCTTGCCGTCAGCCTTCTGCCCGAAAGGTTTGGAAACGAGTTTCGTTTGTACCAAACTACTTCGTTAATGATTTCCAACCCAATTAGTTGACAACAAACATTCACGAAGCCCGCATTATGGTAGGTCGAATGAATCCAAATCGAACCTGTAGGTTTGATGACTCGTTTCAGTTCTTTCAGCCAGTTATAAGTCTGCTGAAACGAATCGTTTTGCGAAAGCAAGTCCCACATCTCACTCGTGAGTTTCCAATCACCGCCAAAACCTTGCAGTTTCTTGTTCTCGTCGTAACTCCAGTTCTTTGTGGTCGAAGCCCCGTAAGGTGGGTCAACAATACAAACATCGAAAAAATCATTCTGCAAAGTGGGTAATGCGGAAAAAACATCTGCATTTTGCAGGTTGACATTTGGAGTTATGTGGTTTTCAAAAAACATACATCAGATTCGTATTTTGATGCAAAAGTACAAAAAATATGCGGTTGAATACCTATTACCGAACTCACTGTCGTCAAATCATCTTCTCCACATTCCACGAAAAAGCCCTCAGTCCCAAATCCGGGGTCTTGAGGTCTTTTTCGTGAAGTTGGTTCATAATGCCGTCGACGGTCTCGTCGGGGACGATGCTGATGATGGCGTTGTTCAAGGTCGGCCAGGCGTGGGTGCCGTAGTGCGGCTCGCCGGTGTTGCTGCCGTGGCCTTTGATTTCGTTCCACTCGGTGAAGCCCTTCACGCCATTGTCGTTCAGCACTTTGGCGATTTCGTCGTAGTAGGCTTGGTTGTATGTAATCAGTATTGCTTTCATTTTTTTGAGCTTTAAGCTATAAGCCATAAGCTGTAAGCTTGGTGCCTCATTAACCTATGGCTTATTCGTTTATTCATAAATGTAATGTTTCTATGAGTTTGCCTAACATGGCTTTGATTTCTTTGACTTCTTTTTCGAGTTTTATTGTATCAGATTCCTTCAAAAAACCTAAATCAAATGAGAGTCTTAATTCTTCCTCCACTTCAGATGCTGAACCTGCAGCTATGTTGAGGAAATGAGCAAATTCAGCGTCGCTTCTTCGTCCGCATCCTTCAGCAATGTTAATTGGAATTGAGGTGCTTGCCCTACGAAGTTGAGAAGTCATGCCGAACAACTCTTCCTTGGGAAAACTCTTTGTTTGTTTGTAAACATCAAGAGCAAATTGATGCCCTCTTTGCCAAACAATATAATTATGAAAATCTCTCATTTATCAATTTATCACTTTATTAAAATTATAAAACCTTCATATTCAGTTGAATCCAAGCTTATTGCTTACTGCTTATAGCTTACAGCTTAACGAATGTTTTCAGTTTTGGTAAGTGCTTCCTCGGCTTTTCTCTTTTTCCTCCTCACCGCACGAGTCTCCAACGAGCAATAAAGCGCAGGGATTAATAATAAGGTAATTAATGTGGATACCGTCAAGCCCCAGGCCACGGTGATGCCCAAGGCGTTCCACATCTCGGCTCCTTCGCCGCGACCGATGGCCATGGGAATCATACCCAAAACGGTCGTCAGGGTGGTCATCAAAATGGGGCGCAGACGCGAGCGGGCGGCCTTCACGGTGGCTTCTTTTACCTCGATGCCGCGCTCTTCGAGCAGGGTGGTGTAGTCGATGAGGACGATACCGTTTTTCACGACGATACCCATCAGAATCAGGATGCCGACGAAGGCCATTGCGCCCAAGGCGGTGTTGGTGGCCCACAGACCGAGCAAAACGCCAGTGAAGGTGAACGGCACGGAGAACATGATGACGAAAGGCTTCATCAGGTTCTCGAACTGCGAGGCCATCACAATGTAAACCAAGATGATGATGAGTACGAGCAGGGTGAGCAGGTCGCCGAACATCTCTTGTTGGGTTTCGTAGTCGCCGGCGATTTTGGTCATGATTTCGGCGGGGATTTCAGTGTCGTCGATGACCTCCTCGCAAATCTTGACCACATCACTCAGCACCATGCCCTTGCCGACGACGGCGGTGACGCTGACCATGCGCTCACGGTCCTTACGTTGGATTTGGGGCGGGGTCAATGATTCGACCACCTCGCCGAGGTCGCCGACGCGGACGGGCTGGCCGTAGCTGTTGTAAATCTTGATGTCTTCGATGTCTTCCACGCTTTGGCGGAACTCGGGGGCGTAGCGCACGCGGATGTCGTACTCCTCGCCGTCTTCGCGATAATAGGAACCTACCGAGCCGTTGATGCGGTTCTTGACGTAGGTGGCCGCCGTGGTGCTGTTTAGACCGTTCAAAGCCAGCTTTTCACGGTCGAAATCCACTTGATACTCAGGCGTGTACTCGTCGCGGCCTACAATGACTTGCAGAATACCACGGTCGCGGAGTTTTTGCGCGATGTCGTTGGCCACGCGGTCGGTGGTGTTGAAATCGTAGCCGTAAACCTCCACCTGCACGGTGCTCATGCCACCCATGCCGCCACCGCCTTCATTGACGTTGGCCTTCTTGATTTCGGGCATGGCGTTGAGTTTGGCGCGAATCTCGTCGGCCACTTCGCTGGTCTTGCGCAAGCCCGCCTTGCGGCGCTCGGTTTTCGTGCCCAAACGCAGGTTGAACGACATGATGTGCGTGCCGTTGTTTCGCATCGAGGCAAAGGCATTATCGGAGTCGGCTTGGCCGAAACTGTAGTTACAAATCTTCACTTCGGGGATGGCCATGAAGTCCTCGGCGAGGCTCTTGGCAAGGGCACCCGTCACGTTTTGTCCCGTGCCCGTCGGCAGCTCGATATTGATGCTCAAACGGCCTTCGTCCATCTTGGGCATCATCTCGGTCTTCAAGGTCGGGGCAAGGAAAACAACAGAAAGGACAAACAGTCCCAACATGCCGAAAATGACCACTTTACGATGGTTGACGCACCAATTGATAAGTTTGGCGTAGCCATTGCTGATGCTGTCCAAAGCCTTGTTGATGGGACGGAAAATGGCCTTGTGGAACTTGCTTTGGTGGGGGTTCATCACCAACATTCTTGAACACATCATAGGCACCAAAGTCAAGGCACCGATAGTGGACACAATCATAATGATAGACACAATCCAACCCAACTGCTTGAACATCACGCCAGTAGTGCCTTTAATCATGGTCAAAGGCAGGAACACGGCGAGCATGGTCAAAGTGGAGGCGATAACCGAAAGTTGCACCTCTTGGGTGGCATGAACTGCGGCTTCTTTGGGTTTCGAGCCGCGCTCGATGTGCGTCGTGATGTTTTCCAACACCACAATGGCGTCGTCCACAACCATACCGATAGCGATGGTCAGTGACGACATGGAGATGATATTCAAGGTGTTGCCCGTGGCAAACAGGTAAATCAACGAGGCCAACAGCGAAATCGGGATGGCTAAAACGATGATGAAAGTGGCACGCCAACGACCGAGGAACACGAACACGACCAACATCACCAAAAGGAAGGTGATGAAGATGGTGTCGCGCAGGCTGTTGATGGTGTTTTGGATTGAGGTGGAACCATCGACGATGATGTTCAGTTTCACGTCGGAAGGCAGTGTAGGCTCAATGGTTTTCAGTTGTTTTTTGATGCCCTTGATGACGTTCACAGCGTTAGCGTCGGTCTGCTTTTGGATGATGATGGTGGCACCTTGGCGACCGTTGCTGTATGACTCTTGAATACGCTCCTCAGAACCGTCGATGACCGTGGCCACATCGCGCAAATAAATAGGTGCAGTGCCTCGTGAGCCAACCACGATACCTTCCATTTCCTTGGCCGAGGTGAACTCTTTTTGGATACGCAAACTGTAACTGTTCGAGCCGATGTCGATATAACCGGCAGGCACATTGCGGTTTTCGGTGGCCAAAGTGTTGGAGATGCTTTCAAGGGTTAAGTTGTAGGCTTCCAATTTGTTAGGGTCTACATAAACTTGGATTTCACGCTTGGGGGCGCCGTTGGCCGACACCGTACCTACACCGCTCACACGCGCCAAAGGCGTGGTGACGCGATCCTCGATGATTTTGTCCAAGGCGGGCAGGCTTTCTTCCGCCGTCACGCTGAGGAGCATGATGGGCATGTCCTCGGCGTTGAACTTGAACAGAACGGGGTTGGTCGCGCCGTCGGGCAAGTAGTTTCGCACCATGTCAATCTTGTCGCGCACGTTGTTGGTGGCCGTCTCGATGTCGATGCCGCTCTCAAATTCCAACGACAAAACCGAAGTGTTCTCGCGCGAAGTGGAGGAGAGGTGCTTCAAGTCGGGGACGGCGTTCAGCGTGTTCTCCAAAGTCTTGGAAATGTTGGTTTCAATATCGGCGGCACTGGCTCCCGGATAGGAGGTCATTACCATGATGAAGTTGGTCTCCATGTTCGGTAACTGGTTGATGGAGAGGTTCATCAGGGAGAAAATGCCGAAAATGGCAATGGCGACAAACACCAAGGCCGTCGTCACCGAATTATTGACTGCTGTTCTTTGTAAACTCATGATATTGATGATTTTAACTACGAATTAGACGAATTTTGCGAATGTTTTTTTGAATTTTGGATGCAAGCATCCGAATTGGCACGAATTTGTAGCAAACAAAAATTCGTATGAATTAGCGGCTTGCCGCAAAATTCTATTCGTTTGGATTTGTATCATTCGTGTAATTCGTAGTTATGTTGTTCATTGTTTGACAGTTACATTTACGCCATCCTTCAAACGGATTTGTCCCTCAATGACAATACGGTCGCCTTCGTTGATGCCGCTGATGATTTCGTAACGGTTGCCCATGCGCTTGCCGAGTTCCACAAGGGTGTATTTCACGGTGTTGTCAGGCTTGAGCACATACACGAAATGTTCGCCCGAGCCTTGCTGCTTGACCACGGCGACATCGGGAATCACGATGTGGTGATTGGTGCCAAAAGTGGCTGTCACGCGGGCGAACATGCCCGGGCGCAAGCGTTGGTCTTTGTTCTCGCAAATCACCTCAACGGGAAAAGTGTGGGTAGCTGCATTGACGGTGGGGTAGAGCAGGTTCACTTTGCCCTTGAAAGACTCGCCCGGGTAAGCATCGACGTTGATATCGAACTCCATGCCCTCATGCACTTGCGTGAACAGGCTTTCCGACACGTTCACCAACATCTTCACCGGCTGGATTTGCTCGACCACAAAGATGGGCTGGGCCATGCTGTACATGTCGCCTTTGTCGTAGTTGCGGGCGGTCACCACGCCGTTGATGGGGCTTCTCAAATAGGTGTTTTCGGCAAGGTTTTCGTATGTCTTTTTCGTGACATTCAGCGATAATTTCACCATGTCGTAGTCGGCTTGCGAAACCGCACCGATATTATACAATTCTGTCAGGCGGTGGAGTTCGGTCGAGTCGTTGATGTATTGCATCCTTGTCTTGGCAAGGTTCACGTCGTCCATCTTGGCCAAAATCTGGCCTTTGCTGACCTTTTGCCCGACCTCCGCGTTGATGCTCACGATGCGGCCAGCCGTTTGCGAAACGATGTTGTTCGTCGCGAAAGGTTCGATGTTGGAAGTGAAAGTGTTGGTGATGTCCACGTCTTCGGCTTGTGCCGTGACGACGCTGACCACGGGCGCGGCTTTGGGTGCTTCTTGTCCAGTCGTGGCAGTGGATTTGTCTTTTTGTCCGCAAGCCGTCATCAGCAGGGCTGCGGCGAAAGTGATGATACTAAGTTTGGTGTATTTCATTGATTTTCTATTTGTTATTTCTTTGTTATTTAACTACGAATTACACGAATGATGCAAATTTTTGACGAATGGAATTTTGCAACTTCGTTGCGGATGAATACGAATTACTTGGCTTAGCATATTCGTATAAATCAGCAGCCTTGGCTGCAAAATTCTCGTTTTGAGATTCGTTTAATTGACTTCGTCGAATGTTACACATTTCGTTCAATTCGTAGTTTCTTTTCATTGCTAGTAATCTATTCTTTTCCAATAAGTTCGTCCAACGAGGCCTTAGTGACCATAAAGTTGTAAACCGCTTGTGCCTGAGTGAGTTGTGCCTGCTGCAAAGCCACTTGTGCATCGTTCAGTTCGACCATGGTGGCCTTGCCGACTTCATACATCTTCTCGGAAATGTCGTAACTCTTTTGCGCGATTTCAACGGTCGCGTTGGCGGCTTGGTAGTTCTTGATACACAGTGCCATCTGGTCGTTGAAGTTGCGGATGGCGATGCGCAGGTTGCGCTCGGCATCTTCGCGTTGCAGGGCGAGCATGTTGCGTGTCACCTTGGTCTGCTTGATGGCATTGTGCTTTTGGAAGCCGTCGAAAACGGGGATGCTGAGGCTCAATGCTGCGGTGGAGGAGGGGAACCATCTCAGTTCGTCGTCGCCCATCGCGCTGTAGTTGTAGTTGATGCTCGCGGCCAGGGTGGGCAGGTATTGCTTTTTCTGCATCCTAAGGGTCGATTCGAGCATACGGTCCTGAATGTCAAGTTGAAGGAGCGAACTGTTGCTGCTGATGTCCTCTTCCGAAACGTAGGGCGTGAGCATTTGTTCGGTGTAGTCGTTCAGGTCGCCAACCACTTGTACTTCCGTTTCGAGGTCGATGCCCATGACGGCTTTCAGTTGCCAAGTGGCCAACAAAACCGCGTTTTCGGCACTCGACACATTAGGTTCGGCGTTCATCATCGTCACTTGGGCGCGAAGGCGTTCCACTTCTGAAACCTTGCCCACGTTGAAGCGTTGCTCGGTCTTCTCGTAGTTTTTCCGGGCGTTCTCGTAAACCTGTCCAACCACTTCATGCGACTTCTGCGCCAGAAGCACGGCATAGAAGGCCTGTTTCACCTGCTTCACCATCCCGATTTTGGAGGAACGCGCCTGTTCCACAGCCATTTCCACGTCCAAGGCCGACAGTTTCAGGCTCTCCCATAGCTGGGCGTTCACCAAGGGCATACTGGCCGAAGCTGACGCGCTGATGTTGTTGTCGCGGCCCACCTTGATTTCCATTGCCTGGCCGCCCATGTCCATCACCATCACTTGCTTGAGCAGGGTGCGCTGGTAGGCTCCGCTCACGCTGACGTTGGGATAAAGCGCGGCATAACTGCCTTTTTGCGCATAGCCGCTCTTTTCGATGGTCATGTCGGCGATTTTGATGGTGTTGCTCTCCGAAAGCGCAATCTCCAAGGCTTGGTCGAGGGTGAGCATGAGGGGCGTTGAGCCTGTCGAAGCGCCCTCTTGCGCCTTCGCAAAAACCGGGGCAAAGATTATGGTTGCAATAGTTAAAATTCTGAAAACCAGTTTGTTCATAGGTTGTTTCCTCTGTTGATAGGTCGTTTTTATAAATAAGGTGCAAAAGTAGGAATAATTCCGTAGTGAAATACGCGGTTTTCAACGAAATACTATGTTGGTTCAATGAAAATTAATCCAAATTGAGAAACATTGTAATGGTCGTTAATTTAATGGCGGTTAAATTAACGGCGGTTAAATTAGTGGAAAAACCAACCTGAGTTGATTTGCTTTTGTATAGCTTACAAAAGAAATACTTGGTGACATGCCCAAACTATCTTAATCCAATGAAATCGCTAAGCGGTTGGATATGTGCGACTTGGATGTGTTGTTAGTCAATGTTATAGCTTTATTCCTTCTGCTGGCATACGGAATGAAAAAACCGTTTGCTCATTTACGGTGGAGATGCAAAAATCCCCTTTGGTTATGACATCCATCCCAATAAGGACATCGTAATCGAAATCGTTGTCGTCATCGCCACTCATAACTTGCAGATTGGCAATTTTGTAGCCGTTCTCAAAACACAAATCGATGGTGTAAGTATTGGCTTCCAATACTCCGCCGTACGCTGACACTGCACATTTTCCACTTGGAACAAGACCCAACACTTTTACGATTTCAGGTGAAATAATTGTATTGGTAGCTCCAGTGTCCCAAGCGGCATTTTCAATTTTGCAAAAACGACGATTTCCTTCAGTATCTGTTACGCCTTCTGGCATAACAACATAGCAATCGGTTATGATAGCGTCTTGGCGTTGACCGTAGTTTTTGGATAAAATGCTCATTTTGGCAAGACACTTGCTTCAATAATACGGTGTTGTTTCGGAGTGTTGGTCACGGGACGAAAAGAAGTGATGCGCGCTACATGACCTTTTCCCCAAGGCTCTGCCTGTATAACTGTCGTAATGGAAGGAAAATCTACTTTCTTCATAATCACAATGTTTGGTTTGACGGTGCAAAAATACTATTAATAATTCGATAAATGCTTATTAAACGATTCGTTTTTATAAAAAATTGGCTCCTCCACCCACAAAAGACTCAATGTAAGTGACATTCTCCCAATTATCAAAGTCAGCACAGGAAGCAGTGTTACGAGTAGGAATCAGGCAAATCCGCTATTTGTTTGAAGTTTTTGTCCTTGCCGTAATTGTTGGTTACAGGCAACACTTTTGGCAAAATACTGCTGGTTAAAGCCAACACTTTAAGCCCAAATACACCCAAAATCTTGGACTTTTCCCCAAAAAAATTTGGAATAGTCAAAACTATAACAAATTCATCCACAAAGCATTACAACTTTTCATCCCCAAAAAAGTTTGGACTGCCCTTTCAATTGCTTGACAAATATGGTAGTTTTGCACCGCTGAAACGAGATTTATTTTGTCCCCATGAAACTGCATCATCTGGTTTTGTTTTTCCTTGTCACAATGTTGGCGGCTTGCCATCCTACAACCCGCGATGTGAAGCAAGTCGCACAAGATGCCTTGGAAAACGCTCGTATTCAGTTGGATTCAGGCAACAAGGCGGAGGCCATGCGCCTGTTCAAGGAGGCGGAGCGTTACGGCCATATGGCGAATCAAACGCTGACGGTGGCTCATGCACGGTATCATATTGCACAATGCTTGGGCTACTATGCTGACAAAGAAGAAGTTGTTTCGTTGCTGAAAGCCGCTGCCGAGGGCTTTGGCGACGATTACGCCGACCGTGCCGAAGCGCTGAGGGAATTGGGCGATTTCTATCAGTTCCACAAACAATTCGATAGTGCAGCGTATTGTTTGGAACAGGCCATGACATTTGCCGACCAAAGCGCATCGACCGAGGCAAAACGCAATGTCTTGTCGGCTTTTCATACTCTGTATTTCAATGCAGGGGATTATGAAAAGTCGGCCGGTTATCTCAACCGCTTTTGGCAAGCCTCCATTTCGGATGGCGACGACAATCTGCTCATGTACTACTATCACGACATGGGGAACATCTATTTCGAGTGTGGCGACTTGGATTCTGCGGATTATTATTACAGCCGTTTGGAGGAACTTGTGACCCAAACCGAACCAAACGCGGATACTTGGTTCTATTATGGTGTCTTGTCCGATTATGCCGAAGAACTCGGCGATTATGAAACCGCTTGCAAATATGGCTGTCTGTACGAGGAAGGAAACAATCTAAAAGAAATAGAACAACAGGAGAACAATCTTGCGCTTATCAGCCATAAATACGACAGCGAGGTGATGCGGAACGAGTTGAACCGGAAAATCATCATCAAGCAGCGTATCATCGTCATTGTCAGTTTGGTGGCGAGTTTGGTTTTGGCTGCGTTGTTGGTTTCGCAAATCCGATTGGCACGGAGGCGCAAGCGTGAGGCCGAAATCAATGCTGAGCTGTTCCACTTCAAGCAGCAGAACAAGGACTTGGCACAGAAACACGCTGAAAACGAGCAAATCCAACAAAACTACGCCGACCGTCTTTCGGATGCCCTGATGAAGGAACAACGCATGATGCTTTTGTTAGACAACTATCTGAACAGCAACAAAAAAGCCAATCTCCTCAAAGACTTGGAAACGCTTGTTTACGGCGATAAGGACCATTGGGAAGCCATGCTTGAAGTGATTGACCAACTCTATCCCGACCTTACAGCAACCCTTCAGCAGAAGTATCCCGATTTGGACGAGGACGAAAAGAAATCCTACATCCTATCGTATTTCAAACTCTCGCGCCAGGAGGAGGCGGATTATCTCGGTACTACCGTCAACATGATCGACAAACTGCGCGGACGACGGAGGAAAAAGATGGAAGTTGGTTAAATAACTTTGGACTTTTTCCAGAAAAGGTTTGGAATTGGCCTTGAAATATCATATTCGTTTTCAATATTTTACAATTCTTTTATCTCGTAATTGTTTGGAATGTCTGCCCGACCGCTTGACAAAGGCGGTAGTTTTGCAGCATCATTTCAAATTAAAACACAACGTACTAATTATTCACCATCTTAAAATCAAAAGCAATGAAGAAAGTCATTTATCTGATTGGCATCGTGCTCCTTATGGCAGGAGCGGCCAAGGCGCAAGACGCGAAGACCCAGAGCGGTCCTGAAATCGAATTTGAGAAAGTCGTCCACGACTACGGCGATGTGCCCTACAACGGCAACGGCGAATGTGAGTTCCGTTTCACCAACACGGGCGACGAGCCCCTGCTGGTTCAAAAGCCCAAGTCGAGTTGTGGATGCACCATCCCTTCCTGGCCTAACGAGCCTATCCTTCCCGGCGAGTCGGATGTCATCAAGGTAACTTACAGAACCAACCGCGCCGGCAACATCAACAAGACCGTGACGGTCACTTCCAACGCCCGCAAGAACTCCACCGTGGTGCTGCGCATCAAAGGCCGAGTGCTTGAGCAACCTACAGAAGTCCTCCCAGAGAAGAAGAACGGTTTCGGCAACGGTTCTCCCGTCAATAACAACTGATTTGAGTGTACTTGTTTTGTTATCTTAAAGCCGTCTAATGTTAGCGTTAGACGGCTTTATTTGATGCACTTTTCAATAAAACTGCTGCCAATAGTCAACATTCCGACCCATAAACAGCAAAACCGTAAACTTTCGCTACCGCTGATTGACAATTTCCAATTTTTCATTGAAAACCGTTTGACAAATAAGGTTTTCGACTTAATTTTGCGGCCAAATCATTGGAGATGAAGAAACGAACCTTGCCGGCCTTTCCCGAGGCGAACCTCGGCCTGATTGAACGCCTGTACAAGAACGGCGTGGTTTGGCTTGTGCTGTTCTTCATCTTCTTCACGGTACATTCCAACGGCAACTACCTTTTCCGTTCGGCCAGTTCGCTTTGTTTTGTGCTGTTGGTCATTCTGCTGGTCCTATTCATTAATAAGGTGTTGGTTGAGCATTTCCTGAAGCGGAGCAGGGTAGTGCTGTTCATTTTGCTTTCCGTCTTTTCCATCCCCGTTTGGGCGGCGGTTTCCACAGCCATAGATTTGTGTCTGCTCTATTGGATCGACAAAAGGCCGTTCGATGAAATGCCGTTTTTCCCACCTGTTCTTTTGGCTTTTTTGGTGCGCCTGATATGGTTCATCGCCACGTATGCCATCACGGTGATATTCTATTTCCAACGCAAGGAAAACGAGGAGAAAATCATCGCCGACCAGCTCAAAAGCGAGAAGCTCGACATGGAACTGCGCTATTTGAAGTCGCAAATCAACCCGCACTTCCTTTTCAATGCGCTAAACAACATCTACTCAATGGTTTACACCCACGACGACAACGCCGCCGACGGTGTGTTGAAACTCTCGGAAATGTTGCGCTATGTGCTTGTTGACTGTCAGGCCGAGATGATTCCGCTGAGCAAGGAAATCAAGTATGTGGAGAACTTCATCGACTTCCAGATGATGCGCATGGGCGGCTATCGCGACGTGCATTTTGAGAAGGATGTGGAGAAGGAGGATTTCATGATTGCGCCGATGCTGTTGCAGCCCATCATCGAGAACTGCTTCAAATACAGCCGTTTGGAGACGCATCCCGACGGCTATGTGCATGTCAGGGTGCAGCAAGCGGGCAACAAGTTCCGCTTCGAGGCTGAGAACACGGTGGCCGAAAACGCCAAGCCCTTGGTGTTGGCATCTGAGAGGAAGTCGGGCATCGGGCAAACCAATGTGCAACAGCGTCTGATGTTGCACTATGGAGAGAACTATGTTTTTGAAATTGAACAAGATAAAGGAATCTATAAAGTCAGGATTGAACTATGAACGAGAAATACAATGTGATTATCGTTGACGATGAATATTTGGCACAGAAACTCTTGCAGGACTATGTCTCGAAGGTGGAACAATTGCAGTTGGTGGCCACATGCTCCAATGCTTTCGAGGCTATGGAAGCCTTGAAAAGCAACGCTGTCGACATCATGCTTTTGGACATCCAAATGCCTGATTTGACGGGTCTTGAATTGGTCAAAAGTTTGGACAAGAAACCTGCCGTCATCTTCACAACGGCCTATTCGGAGTATGCTGTCGATGCGTTCAACTTGGCCGTTTCCGACTATCTTCTCAAGCCGTTCAACTTCCCGCGTTTCTTCCAAGCCATCAACAAGGCCATCGGGCAAGTGCCTCCGAGGACAGAAAACGCTCCGAAGCCCGCTGCCGACACCATCAGCCGTTCCAACGATTTCATCACCGTGAAGGCCGACTACAAGTTGTACAAAATCAACTATGACGACCTGCTTTTCATCGAGGGGCAGCATGAATACGTCACTTTCCACACCACGCAGCGGCGCATTACGGCACTTTTTGCCTTGAAGGACTTAGAGGAGATGCTGCCCAAGGAGCGATTTGTGCGTGTCCACAAGTCGTATATCGTTTCGTTCAAGCACATTCAGGACTTGGACAAGAGCGACGTTACGGTGATGGGCAACAAGATTCCCGTGGGGGCCAGTTATCGCGATGAACTTTTGGCGCGTTTGCAATGATTTTTCAAAAAAAATGTGTTTCAAGGGCTTGCATTGTGATAAAAATCATATATTTGCACCCTAATCCAACTTTAAAAAACAGAAAAACATGGGTAAATTTGAAATTACAACCAGAAAGAACGGCGAGTTCCAGTTCAACTTGAAGGCCACCAACGGCCAAGTCATTCTCACCAGCCAAGGCTATGCCACCAAGGCCTCTTGCCTCAATGGAGTGGAGTCGGTAAAAAAGAACAGTCAGGACCACAACCGTTTCGATGTGAAGGAAGCCAGCAACGGCAAGCCTTACTTCAACCTGATGGCCACCAACGGTCAGATTATCGGTTCGAGCCAGATGTATGCCAACGAAGTGAACATGAAGAACGGCATCGCCTCGGTGATGAAAAACGCCGCCACCGCCGAAATCGTTGACCTGACGGAAGCCTAAACAAAGTGTTTTAAATGTTTTGGAGAAGGAACGGCTTTCGGGTCGTTTCTTTTTTTGTGTTGTTTATGAGGTTAGCATAAAAGAAAAATTGTATTTTTGTGTCGTATTAATCTAATCATTTATGAATGAAGTTGCTACAAACAGTAATGAAACAATCATATCTTCGAAAAGTGTAATAATTCAAAATGAACAATTTGAGATTCCGATGGATGCTCCAATTAGAAAGTTTGGGTATCACTTGAAATCGCATCCGAGAACCATCCTTTCAGCGAAGTTTGGTGACGGAAAGACTTTTTTCTTGTCAAAATTCGAAGAAGTGAAGAAAGACGATTATGAAATAATCACACTTCATCCTGTCAATTACCAAGTTGTTGAGAACAAAGACATTTTCGAACTGATTAAGAGAGACATTCTGTTTCAGATTACCGTAAAAGGGATGTTGGATGAGAACTTGGACATAAGCGAAGATGCGGCTTGGATATTCTTTATCCAAAACAATTTTATGGGTCTAACTGAAAGCGCAATGTCTTTTTTGTCACTGCTTCAATCTCCGCCGGAAATGGTTTCAGGAGTTTTGACGGCTTTAAAGACGCACAAGATTCTCAAGGAGTTGCGCAAGAAAGTGCTTGAAATCAAAATGGAATACAAATCAACCGATGCATTGGAAACTTTCATTGACAAATGTGACACAATTCCAGTTCTTGAAGAAGATTTGGTGACGAAAATCATCCAAGACAGCATTGATAAGTATAAAGAGAGCCGTCGGAATAAAAGAGTTGTTTTGGTGATTGAGGATATGGATCGTTTGGATCCGGCTCATCTGTTCAGGATCTTGAATGTTTTCTCTGCCCATTTAGATACAAACGAAAAATACTTTGTCAAATCGGATGGCTCGTATTTCTACAACAAGTTTCATTTTGACAATGTGGTGTTTGTGATGGATTTCGACAACACAAGGAACATTTTCAAACACTTTTATGGAGCAGAAACAAACTTTGATGGTTACATTGAAAAGTTCATTACAAAAGGGATTTTTGGATATTCGTTGAAAGTTGAGAAATACAATTATTTCATTGATAGGGTTACTTCCATTACCAAGTTGCCACAAGAATATGTTGAGGCTGTATTTAAGCCAGATTGTTTTGAGGGGAAGAGTATCAGGTTCATTGTCAATTCGTTTGAGAATGTTAGGGATCATATAATATGCTATCCATATTATGAAGATAAAATCCTTCATTTCGGCATTTTGGAATTGTATGCAATAATGAAAAACCTTGGTGTAGATGGGGCAAGACTCGTGGAATGCTATAGAACTGTTTTAAACGCAAAAGGAATTGATGTATTTCAATTTATTCTTTCGATATTATCAATGTGGTGGGTAGATTTTTATCCTAAGCGATTTATTTTATGTTCCAATCTAAAGGATGATAAAACATATACTTTTATTGAAGTTAAAGGCTATAATCAAAACAACAATTGCTTACAATATCAATGCATAGAATTGACAAATTTAAGTGATTTTACAAACGCCTTAAATTTAAATATTGGAATGAATTATACTTCAAAATATATACATAGACAGTTACTTGACAATAATTTTGAACATCTACCCAAAATATTGGATGAATTCGTGGCATAAGCAAAAAACAAACTCATAAATATTCAATCCTATGAAAAAGCTCCTATTCCTATCACTCTTAACAGCCCTAAGCATCCATTCGGCTTGGGCCTGCACCAACCTCATCGTCGGAAAGAAAGCCTCCGCCGATGGAAGCGTGATGTGTACCTACAACTGCGACGGCTTCGGATTCTCTGGCTCGTTGTTTTACAGTCCTTCGGGGCGGCACGACCCTGGCGAGCTCATAACCATTCACGGTTGGGGGCCATCGCATGAAGGCCAATTTGTGAAACAAGTCCCTTATACCTATAATGTGGTCGGCCTGATGAACGAAAAACAGGTGACCATCGTCGAGACCACCTTCGACGGTCGCTTGGAGTTGGTCAACAATGAAGGCCTGCTCGATTATTTCTCTTTGATGCGCTTGGCCTTGCAACGCTCGGCCACCGCCCGCGAAGCCATCAAGTGCATGGCCGAACTCGTTGAAGAATACGGCTACAACAGCAGCGGCGAAACCATCACCATTTGTGACCCTAACGAGGCTTGGATTATGGAAATCATTGGCAAAGGCCCTGGCCGCAAAGGTGCCGTTTGGGTGGCCTTGCGCATCCCCGACGACTGCATTTGCGCCCATGCCAACCTGAGCAGAATCAGGCAGTTCCCTCAAGAAAAGGGTAGGAGTATCAATAGCAAGCAACTCTCGAAAATTGACAAACCCGAAGTGGAATGTGTATATGCCTTTGATGTGGTTTCCTTCGCCCGCGAGAAAGGCTTTTTCAATGGCAAGGACGTGGATTTCTCTTTCCGCGATGCCTACTGCCCAATCGACTTTGAGAATGTGCGCTATGCCGATGCCCGTGTGTGGAGTTTCTTCCGCCACCACTATAACCACAAGGAAATGGACAAATACTTGCCTTACATTAACGGCGAGTTTGACAAATGCGACCACCTCCCGCTGTGGATTAAGCCGGACAAACCGCTCACTCTGCGCGATTTGCAAAACGACATGCGCGACCATTTTGAAGGAACTCCGCTTGACATGACTTCCGACATGACCGCTGGCCCGTGGGGAATGCCTATCCGTCCGCTCCCGATGCACTTCAAGGACAGCGACAGCATCCCTTATTTCCGCGAGCGTCCCATCGCCACGCAACAAAGCGGTTTCACCATGACTTGCCAAATGCGTTCATGGCTTCCCGACGACGTGGGCGGCGTCACTTGGTTCAACTGCGATGATGCCAACATGGTGGCATACGTGCCGCTCTATTGCTGCATCACACAAGTACCTGATGCTTTCCGCCCCGAGAACAACCCGCGCAACGAGTTCAGCGACCAGTCGGCCTTCTGGATGAACAATTGGGTGGCCAACATGGTCTATCCGCGCTATTCCATGATGATTGGTGACCTGCGCAAGGCGCAAAGCGAGTTGGAGGACTACTATTTCGCCGACCAAGACAGCGTCCTCGTCGCCATCAAGGACATGACCCCCACCGACCGGCAGAGTTTCCTCAACAAGAAGAGCATCGCTTACACCGAGCGCATGATGCAGCGTTGGGACAAGTTGTCCAAATACCTGATTGTCAAATATAACGACCAAGTAGTGAAGCGCGTCGACAAAAACGGCAATTTCCAGCGTTGGGGCTACGAAACGCCCGGCTACGACCAACAATTCATCGATGCCATCGGCAAATCCACTGGGGACAGATATAAATTGAAGGAAGTCATTGAGCGGCGGGAGAGGTGATGAAACAAAGAAGGAGTTGCGAGAAATCGCAACTCCTTGATTTTTTACGTCTTCTTTATGGCAACCAACCGTATTCAACTCGTTTTTTCCTTATATTTGCAGCCTCTATAGGCAATGATCTATCCAAAACATCATCCAATGGCCTCCATCACCCGATACCACGCTAAGTACTACGCCGCTTTATTGAGCGGCCAGTCAGCCAATGGCGATTTGGATTCTCTTTCCCAGTCATTGCTCAGTTCCACGGTCGACATCAATCCTCACCAAATTGATGCCCTTTGAATCCATCCCGTGCCATCATCTGTAGCTACAAGAATGTTTGAGGAGGATTGATTTTGGCCATTTCATAAAGTAATATTTGGCCATTTCATAAAATAAAACTTGGCCGTTTCATAAAATAAGCATATTTTTGCCCCCGAAAAAATGATAGGACCATGAAGGTAAAAAACTATCTTCCAAGAATTAGCGACACCTTGCTCTTGAATAAGCTACGACATTCCGGGGCGGTGCTCATAACAGGGCCTAAATGGTGCGGAAAGACATCAACGGCTTTGGTTGCTTCCGAAAGTGTGGTGTATATGCAAGACCCCGACAAAGGGTCGGCATATATGACAGCAGCCGACACCAAACCCTCGCTTTTGCTTGAGGGAAGTGTGCCGCGCTTGATAGACGAGTGGCAAATGGCTCCTGTGCTTTGGGATGCTGTCAGATTCGCAGTTGACCAACGTCAGGACTTCGGCCAGTTTATCCTCACAGGCTCGGCTGTGCCAGCTGATGGAACCACGATGCACACTGGAACAGGGCGAATATCACGCTTGACCATGCGGACGATGAGCCTTTTCGAGTCGGGAGAGTCTAACGGCAGTGTTTCGCTTCGCGATTTGTTTAACAACAAAACGCCTGTGATGGAGTCATCGGAACTTACGATTGAGCAGATAGCCTTTGCCATCTGTAGAGGCGGGTGGCCGGCATCGGTGAGAATGAGCGGCACAGACGCTCTGGAACTGCCGCGCGACTATGTTGACGCCATCATCCATCAAGACGTTTCGAGGGTTGATGGTGTGGAGAGAAACCCCAAACGAGTGCAGTTGTTGCTTAGGTCGTTGGCTCGCAACGTGTCAACCATGGCCACCAATGTCACCCTGCTTCAAGATATGGAAGGCGACGAAAAATCGATGTCGGCACCCACTTTGGATGCCTACCTGAATGCTTTAAGACGCATATTCGTGATAGAGGACCAACCCGCCTGGTCACCGTCAATGCGATCGAAGACAGCCATCAGGACTGCATCGAAACGCCACTTCACCGACCCGTCCATTGCAACGGCCATCTTACGAGCCACACCCAAATCGTTGTTGGATGATTTTAACACCTTTGGCCTGCTGTTCGAATCAATGTGCACGAGAGACATGCGTATCTATGCACAGGCTAATGACGGCGAAGTGTATCATTTCCGCGACAAAAACGGTTTGGAAGCCGACATGGTCGTTGCCTTGAATGATGGACGTTGGGCTGCCGTAGAGGTGAAACTCGGTAACAAACAAATTGAAGAAGCCGCCAGTCATTTACAAGAACTGGCGAGGAAAGTGAATGATGAAAAAATGGGGAAACCATCCTTCTTGATGGTGCTTACCGGAGGTGAATTTGCCTACCAGCGTAAGGACGGAGTGTTGGTGGTACCTATCGGATGTTTAAAGGATTATCGGATGTTTAAAGGATTAGTTTTTTGTCAAGGCAAGAAAAAAGGAGTTGCGAGAAATCGCAACTCCTTGATTTTCACCGTCGGGGCAAAAGGATTCGAACCTTCGACCCCCTGCTCCCAAAGCAGGTGCGCTAGCCGGACTGCGCCATACCCCGAAAAAAAAGACGATTCTGCATCGTCTTCTTTCTCTCGCGGAGAGGGGGGGATTCGAACCCCCGGTATCCCTTGCGGAATACGACAGTTTAGCAAACTGTTGGTTTCAGCCACTCACCCACCTCTCCAGCGTGTGAATTGCGGGTGCAAAAATAGTGCTTTTTTCATTACCCGCAAGCGTTTTTTGCTACTTTTTTTCAAATAATGTGATTATCTGTTGATTATCAGTCAAATAATTTGTCGTTTTCATGGTCGCTTGGTTTCCTTCAAAAAATGAGTTTGTGCCGAAAAAACATTTTCCGCCAAAAAATCCTTTTGGTTTTCAAATAATTCCTATATTTGCAGGCTTAATTGTACAACCCGAATCGGGCGAAATGCCCTGATTGTTCTTAAAAATGTATTGAAATGGAAAACAACGAACAACTGGCTCAAAATCCTTCAACAAACGAAGGTGTTGAGAATGAACAGATTACGAAAAAGGCTGCAAAGAAAGCCATTGACGCGAACGAGAAAAAGAAGATTGTCAAACTCATCCAGCCCAACATCTTGCCCGGCAAGGTGAGAATCGATGTGGCGACACTGGGTGGCGAGGAAAAGCCTGAGACTGCTCCCTTGGCCGACGAGGTGATGCCCGACATCGTAGAAGCTCCCGAAATGGATGAAGATGAGGGTGTTGAGGATATTGCCCTTGACGGTTTGAACAAACTGCAACTTGTGGAAATGCTCGAAGAACTCGTGCAGGATTCCGACATCCAGAACATCAAGGACAAGGTTGCCGCTATTCGCCTCCATTTCAATAAGTTGAATAAGGAAGACATGGACAACGAACTCGACCAGTTCCTGCAAGGTGGGGGCGAGGCCGAGAGTTTCCAGCATGTGGAAGACCCCATCGAACAGCGTTTCAACGCGGCTTTCGGCATCTTCAAGGCCAATCGCGCCAAGCAGAACGAAGACCTTGAAAAGCAAAAGGTGGAGAATCTTTCGAAGAAGCAGGCCATCCTTGACGAACTGAAGGAAATCATTGCTTCGGACGAGTCGCTGAAGAAGACCTACGACGACTTCCACGCCCTGCAAGACCGCTGGAAGGAAATCGGGCCTGTGCCGGCTGCCGAAAACTCCAACCTTTGGAACAACTATCATTTCCTCGTGGAGAAATTCTTTGATAAGGTGCGCATCGGACGCGAGCTCCGCGACCTCGACATGAAGAAGAACCTCGATTCGAAGATTGAACTGTGCGAGAAGGCCGAGGAACTGTTGGATGAGAAGTCTATCACCAAGGCTTTCAAGGCCTTGCAGAAATTGCATGAGGATTGGAAGGAAGTCGGTCCCGTGCCGCAAGACAAGAAGGACGAGATTTGGGAACGCTTCAAGGCCGCTACCGATAAAATCAATCAAATCCGCCGCGAGCATTATTCCAAGATAGAGGAGGAGCAAACCTCCAACCTCGAGACCAAAAAGGCTTTGTGCGACAAGGCTGAGGAACTCATCGCCGAGGACTATCAGAGCGTGAACGCATGGCAGAAGAAGTCGACCGAATTGGCCGAGATTTTCGGCATTTGGAAGACCGTTGGCCCCGCTAGCAAGAAAGACAACGAGGAGATTTGGCAGCGTTTCCGTGGCACGATGGATACCTTCTTCGCCAAGAAAAAGGCCTTCTTTGCCGGCCTGAAAGACAGGCAGACGGAAAACCTTGAGCGCAAGACCCAACTTTGCATCGAGGCCGAAGCACTGATGGATTCTTCTGAATGGAAGACCGTCACCGAGCAGATGAAGAAACTGCAAGAGGAATGGAAGACCATCGGCCCAGTGCCGAAGCGCCATACTGACAAGATTTGGAAGCGTTTCCGTGCCGCCTGCGACACCTTCTTCAACCGCAAGAACGAGCATTTCAGCGGTCGCCGCACCGAAGAGGACGCCAACCTTGCCGCCAAGAAGGCATTGATTGAGGAAATCAAGGCGTTCCAACTCACCCCGAGCCGCAACGAGAACATGGAGGCCATCAAGGCGTTCCAGAAGCGTTGGATTGAAATCGGGTATGTGCCGATGAAGCACAAGGATGCTATTAATAAGGAGTACCGCGAACTCATCGACGGCCTCTTCGACATGATGCGCAAGAACCAGAACGAGGCTTCGACCAACGAGTTCCGTGAGATGATGGAGGGCTGGAAGGACGACCCGAGTGCCAACGACAAGGTGCGCCGCGAGCGCCTTACGCTCCAGAACCGCATCCAGAAACTCCGCGACGAAATCGCAGCGATGGAAAACAACATCGGTTTCTTCTCCAACAGCAAGAACTCCGAACTTATGCGTGCCGAATACGAGAAGAAAATCAACAAGGCCAAGGAAGACCTGAAAGTGCTTGAGGCCAAGTTGAAGATTGCCGAGGAATAACGTATGCCGTCTTTCGAGGAGATTCTTTCTCATCAGAACTTTTCCAAAGAGGAAATCAAAGTCCTCCTTGCCGCCGAAGGCGAGGATAAGAAGAGGCTTTTCGACCGTGCTTTGCAGGTGAAACTGAAGCATTTGGACAACCATGTCCATCTGCGCGGGCTGATTGAATACAGCAATATCTGCACAAAATACTGCCTCTACTGTGGCGTGCGCTGCAAGAACCTGAAGGTGGAACGCTACCAACTCAGCGACGAGGAAGTCATCGAATGTGCCCAACTTGCACACAAGTTGGGCTATGGCTCGGTGGCATTGCAAAGCGGCGAAAGGAGCGACAAGGCTTTTGTGGACAAGATTACCTATTTGGTCAAGGAAATCAAGAAGATAGACAACGGGAGTTTGGGCATTACCCTCTCGTTGGGCGAGCAAACGGAAGAAACCTACCGCCGCTGGTTTGAGGCGGGAGCGCACCGCTATCTGCTCCGCATCGAGGCCTCGAATGAAGACCTTTATTATAAGATTCACCCGCGCGATGAAAAGCACGACTTCCACCAACGTTTGGCCTGCATCGACAGTCTTTTGAAAGTCGGCTATCAGACTGGCACGGGCGTGATGGTCGGCCTGCCGTTCCAGACTTTGGACGATTTGGCGGGCGACTTGCTTTTCTTCAAGGAAAAAGACGTGGCTATGGTCGGGATGGGACCATTCATTCCCCATCCTGACACACCACTTTGGCAATACAAAGACCAAATCCCGTCTGCCGAGAAGCGCATGGAACTGACATTGAAGATGATAGCCATCCTCCGCCTGATGATGCCCGAAATCAATATGGTGGCCGCCACGGCCAACCAAACCGTCGACCCGCAAGGGCGCGAGAAAGCCATTCTCGCCGGAGCCAACGTCATCATGCCGAACCTCACGCCGAATGAGTTCCGCGAAAACTACCTCATTTATCCCGACAAGGCCTGCGTAAAGGACAAACCCGACGAGTGCCACAGTTGTTTAGACCTGCGTCTTGCGGCCATCGGGCACAAGGTTTTGTATAACGCTTGGGGCGATTCTGTGGCGTTCACCAAGAAGCACTTGTGATTTTTCTCACAAAACCTGCAAAACCATTATTGGATGGAAAGTCGCCAACCGGCTCTTTTCCGGCGGCAAGGCGGTTGCCGCGCCGCACCTTACAAAAAGTTTTGCCAGTTTTGAAAGTTTTGTGACAAGATTTCATAAAAATACCTATTTTTGCCCCTTTGAAAATCAATTTATTTCATTATGAGAAAACATTTCATTACTCTCTTGCTCGTCATGCTTTCGGTCGTGACATTCGGCCAGCAGTGGGTCGCCATCAAGAGCGACAACCCGAGCGCCATCCAGACGACTTTGGTTTCCTCGTCGGAAAACCAAATCACCGTCAACATGCAAGTCCCCGGCTTCCATACCTACGAGGTGACCACACCTCGCGGCGAGGCCAACATCATCTCGGTTCCGCGTACCGTCAGCACGGCTGAAGCGGGCGAACCTAACCTGCCCATGATTGCCGTTCCGGCCATCATCGGCGACATGCAACATTACAGCATCCGCCTTATCGATGCGCAATACACTGATTTCCAGATGGAAGTCGCACCCTCGAAAGGCGATTTCCCGCGCACCGTGAATCCTGACGATGTGCCTTACACTTACGGCGAGGCCTATTCGACGGATGCCTTCTTCCCTGCTGAGAACATCGGTTTGTACGATCCTTACATTCTCCGCGACTTCCGTGGGCAGAATATGGTGTTCCATCCTTTTGCCTACAATCCCGTAACACACACATTGCGCGTGTATTACAACATGACCGTTGAAATGTATGCCGACGGTCAGCAAGGCGAAAACACCCTCAGCCGCCGCTCGAATGAAGTGAAGATGGACGCTGAATTTGGTGCCATGTACCAAAACCACTTCATCAATTACCATGAGAATTTGAACAGATACACGCCCGTCGACGAGACCGGCGAACTGCTCATCATCTGCCACGACGCTTTTATGAGCGCAATGCAGCCTTTCGTCAACTGGAAAAAGCAGATTGGCAGACCTACCACGATGGTTGGGACCTCCACATCCGGCTCCACCAGCGATGCTTTAAAGGCTTACATTCAAGAGCAATACAACAACAATCCGAACATCTCTCACATCCTTTTGGTTGGTGATTCGCAGCACATCCAAGGCTATTATGCCTACAATGGTGGCTACAGCGGCCGTTCCGACAACTGGTATGGCCAATTGGCAGGCAACGACTTTTACAATGAGGTCATCGTTGGCCGCTTCTCCGCCGAAACCGAGGCACAAGTTACCACCCAAGTCGACAAGGTGATCCATTACGAAAGAGACATCAACGCCTCCGACACATGGTTGCCCATCGGCCAAGGTGTCTCGAAGAACGAAGGCGCGGGTAGCGGACACTTCGGCGAGTCAGACTATCAACACATTGATAACATTCGCGACGACCTATTGAACTATGGCTACACCACCGTTCATCGTGACTATCAAGGCGTTTCAGGTGTTACCTCGAGCGCGGCCATCATCAGCCAGCACATCAACGAAGGCGTGAGCATCATCAACTACTGCAACCACGGCTCAACCACCAGTTGGGGCGTGTTCAACTACAGTAACTCCCATGTCAATGCCTTGACCAACGACAACAAGTTGCCTTTCATCTGGTCGGTGGCTTGCGACAACGGCAAGTACGACTACAGCGGAACATGCTTCGCCGAGGCTTGGCTGCGTGCCACGAACAACGCCACGGGCGAGCCTACGGGTGCCATCGGCGGTATGTTCTCCTATATTTCGCAGCCTTGGCAGCCTCCGCAATACGGTCAGGATGAAATGGTTGACGTGCTTGTGGAAAGCAACAGCAACAACATCAAACGCACTTTGGGTGGTACGTCTTTCGACGGAAACATGAAAATCATCGACCAATACGGAAGTAACAACAGCTCGGGCATGGGTACCTACATGACTTGGATTCTTTTCGGCGACCCGTCATTGACTGTGCGCACTGCCATCCCAACCAACATGAACGTGACCCACGCCACTTCGATGAACAGCAGCGCGACCTCGTTCACTGTGAACGCCTCCAACGGCAACGACGCCTTGGCCACCCTGACCCTGAACAACGAAATCTTAGGTTCAGCCACTATTAATAATGGTGTGGCCAACATCACCTTCACCGCTCCCGGCACGACAGGAACGGCCACACTGACCGTGTTCGGCTACAACAAAATCACCTACATTGCCACCATCAATATCACTGGTGGAGGTACACAATATTATAATGTGAGCGTAATGGCCAACCCGACCAATGGAGGAACAGTCTCTGGAGACGGTGCCTATCAGTTAGGACAGCCCTGCACCGTAACAGCCACTCCCAATGCAGGCTACACCTTCGTCAATTGGATGGAAAACGGCAACGTGGTTTCGACCAACGCCGTTTATACTTTCAACGTAACGGGCAACCACTATTTGACAGCCAATTTCCAAGCCCAGCCCCAAAACTACACCGTCAGCGTTTCGGCCAATCCCGGCAATGGAGGCACCGCAACGGGAGGCGGCACTTATCAGCAAGGACAACAATGCACCGTACATGCCACGGCCAACACGGGCTACACCTTCACCAACTGGACGGAGAACGGCAATGTGGTTTCCACCAACGCCAACTATACCTTCACCGTGAATGGCAACCGCACCTTGGTGGCCAACTTCCAAATGCAAAGCTACACCATAACGGTCACTGCCAACCCTGCCATCGGTGGCACGGTGAGCGGCGGCGGCAACTTCAATTACGGACAAAGTTGCACTTTGACAGCCACGCCTGCCACGGGCTACAACTTCGTCCGCTGGACCAAGAACGGACAACAGGTCAGCACCAACGCTACCTACACTTTCAGCGTCACCGAATCGGCGGCATTCGTGGCACAATTCCAACTGCAAAGCTGCGCTATTTTTGTGTCGGCTTATCCTGTTGAAGGCGGAATTGCCACAGGAGGAGGCTCCTACCTCTACGGAGACAACCTTACTGTGACGGCCACCGCCAACGAAGGATACAATTTCATCAGTTGGGTTGAGGACGACAATGTGGTTTCGACCGAAGCCAACTACAGCTTCACCGTGACGGGCAGCCGTTCCTTGACAGCCATCTTCGATCTGAAGACCTTCGAAATCGTAGCTTCTGTTGATCCAGAGGAAGCTGCAAGCATCAGTGGATCAGGCACCTACAACTACGGTGAACAAGTCACTTTGACCTTCGACCGCAACGAAGACTGGGCTTTCCAAAACTGGACTGAAAACGGCGAGGTGGTTTCGGAAGAATCAACCTACACCTTCATCGCCACTGAAAGCCGCAACCTCGTGGCCCACTTCGTGTTTACCGTAGGCCTCGGCGAGAACAACATTGCCGCCAAGGTCTATCCCAACCCGACCCAAGGCGAAATCACCCTTGAGGGCGAAGGCATCAGCCATGTCCGCATCATGAACGCTTACGGCCAGACGGTCTACAACGCCAAGGTGGAAAGCGAACACGTCCGCATCGACCTTTCGCAAATGGCCAAGGGCATCTACATGATGCACATCGAGGCCGACTGCGGCCAAGCCGTTAGGAAGATTGTGGTGGAATAAAAGCACACCTGATTTCGCGCAATAAGAATCCCGCTGGAAACGGCGGGATTTTTTTATTGCAAAGGCAATGACACGGTTATTTTTGGCAAGGAAATCCAAAAATCATAGGGACATGGCCTTGTTTTGCGATTTTATAAATCATTGAAAAACAATATTTTGAAAAATTTACAACCGAAAAAAGTATGGACATAGCCTTGCAGCACCTCAAAAACTGCTTGACAAACACTTTTTATACTTACCTTTGCCGAAAATAAGACATAAGCACCAACGAATAAAATCAACGGATATGAAAAACTTGAAGATTTACACCCTGCTTGCGCTCCTGCTGATGGCGGGAGGGGTGACAACGCAAGCGCAAGTGCGTAGCGAGATATACGAATTGCTTCCTGAGTCGCGCAGCATCAAGGTTGGCGATGTCAACAACGACGGATTTGCCGATGTGGTCGTTAGCCGGCTCAACATCATGTACAGCGATGTGATTTTCTCCATCTATCTCAACGACGGGACGGGGCATCTTGAATGTTTCCAAAACATCAGCAGCCCCAAACCCGACATGCACATGGGCTATGAGATGCTACAGCTAGCCTTCCTCTTGGAGGATTTCGACAAGGACGGCAGCCTCGACATTGCCTCGTATGCCTACGTATTCAACGGAAACGCTGATTACGACACTTGTTTTATTAGAATCGATTACAACGACGGAAATGGCGGTTTCGAACGTTTTGCCGAAACCCCTTTGATTCAGCCGGAATGGGTTTGGTACAATGGTTATCAGCATTTCTTAGACAATCCGTTCTATCTGATGATGACATCGGGCGATTTTAATGGTGATTCGTTCCTAGATATTGCGGTATCAAACGATTATCATCTCAACAGTGAATCTGGTTTAGGTTATTTGTGTAATGATGGTGCGGGCAACTTTAGTACGGAAGCAGTTTTTACTATGGGTTCGCTTTATGTACCCGTTGTTTGCGATATGAATCACGATAAGAAGGACGACATTGTTGACAGCTACGCCCTCTATTACACCACAGACAGCCTGATTCCCAGAGAGGGATATGTCCATCCTTGGGTTCCTGATGGCTACTCTACTAACGGTTTGGTGGTTTTTGACATCGATGGTGACGGTTGGGAGGATGTAGTGGTGGGCCGTTCGACCAGCGATTCACACATTTGGGTCTATAGGAACCTTGGCAACGAGGAATTCGAGAAAATGGATTCCATCGGATTTCCAGGCACCATCACTTGGTATGATGAAGGCATTGACAATATGAAACTGGTGAACCACAACGGTGACGAATATCCCGACATCATCGCCCAAGTGTTTGATTTCAGGACCGAATACGCAGGCTATTGCGTGTTCGAGGGAAATGGCACTTTCGAGTTTGGCGAGCCAGTGTTTTTCCCCTTAGAACATATTGAGGATGAGTTCATCCGCAATTTCGATGTTGCCGACTTGAACGGTGACGGCTTCGATGACTTGATTGTCATGCACGCGCCGTGGTTCGGAATGGGAAATTCGTGGCTTGAAGTGTTTATGAACGATGGCACAGGGTTCGATGCCATAGAAGAAAGTGATAACGATTCTGCTGTAACCTGTTCGCCCAATCCCGCAAACGACTATGTTTACATCAATGGAACGGAAGCTGTTGAAGTGCAGGTTTACAATGCTTTGGGGCAGGTGGTGAAGACGGTTCTGGGAGCGAATGAGATTGATTTGAGTGGATTGGTGGATGGGGTTTATTTGATGCGCATCATGGATGCAGATGGAAAAGTTTACACAAATAAAATCACGGTACGATGAAAAACATTAGACTTATTGCTTTGGCTGCCCTTTTGCTGCTTGGGGCTACGATGCAGGCACAGTATGTGGAAAATGGAACGAAGAATCAAGAAGAAGAGTTCTATACTTGTACCAGATGGTATGATGCCAAGATCAATTTTGTCCGTTATTTCAACCATTTCAAAGATGTGGAGGTCATCAGGATGATGGATGCCCTACAGACAGAGCCTGATAACCTGGTGATTTACGAATGGGGCATCATACAAGACGCTACTGCAGGCGTGGTGTATGGCGTTGACCATAACATGCATACCGATTCGGCATACATCAGCACCGACTTTGGCCATACATGGACCGCCATCAGTCCGAGCAGAGTAGACAACCATCCTGTCTATTTCTGGACATTCCCCAATTCGCCAGGAGTGATTGCAAAAGGCAACCAATGGTCGAATTTCCAAGTGAGCAACGACTTCGGGACACATTTTGAAACGATGGAGAGTGGACCGTTTTATAATTCTTTTTCAGGTTGGAGTCAAGGAGAGTTCTTTGACTTGTTTTGGCAGGCCGATAAAGGCATGGCGCTTCACCATACGACAGATTATTATCAAACCACGGAAACTTTGGAGCAGACGTTACCCGAGTATCATTGGAACTATTTGGGGGCAGTGGAAGGTGAATTCTACAAGTTATACTATGCAGGGCCAGGGCCGGAGAGCAATGAGGCAAGATTGTATTACAGTAATGATTATGGACAGAGTTGCAGGTTGTTGATGGAGTTTGACTCGACGGCAGTTTCCACCCCTTTGTATGATGGAGAAGGTTCATGGTCGGTATGGATTGGCCGAGAGCCAGGCGTGTTTTATACTTTCAAATGGGAGTACAGAACGCTGGAGGAAGGGACAAAGGTATTTGTCAATTATTACCGCTCATACGGCGACACCTTGGTTACCACCTACTTCCATCATTTTGCACCTGACTGGTTCGACCATCACACGCCTATAATGGAGTGCGAAATAGTAAGTTGTGACAATGGTGGTGTCACGCTTCATTGGAACGAGCCAGAACTAAGGCCCGAAGAGGTGTTAGTTGGCTATCGGGTTTATAGAGATGAGAACTTGGTTAGTGATTTGATTACCGAAACGGAATACACCGACCCCTATTCGGGCGGTGGACAGCTGAAATATCATGTGTTGGCGGTTTATAGCGATGGTGAAGCGTCCAAATCGTACAACATCGTGTATTGCGAGCAAACGGAAGGTGTTGGTGAAAACGAAGATGAAACTGGAGTTGCTGTTTTCCCAAATCCTGCCAATGGAGTTGTTCGGATTGAGGGTGTTGTTGCTGATGAGGTGCGGGTTTATAATGCCCTTGGGCAGATGGTGAAGACGGTGCGGGGGACTAATGAGATTGATTTGAGCACCTTTCCTAAAAGAGTTTATTCAATACGCATTTTCACCACTGATGGTTTGATTGTTAATAAGAAAATTGTAGTGGAATAACCCAGTTTACCGCTACGGCGAGAAATAATCTTGAAGTGAGGTGACAAAACATTGCCACCTCACTTTTTTTTACTAATTTTGGGGTCAAATTCTGATGGACTATGAAAATCAAATTCATCGGTGCAGCCCAGGAAGTGACGGGCAGTAAGCACCTCATCACCACCGACCACGGCAAGAAAATCCTCTTGGACTGCGGCATGTTCCAAGGCAAGGGTCTCGAAACCGATACCATGAACCGCAACATCATGGTCGACCCCAAGGAAATCGACTACATCATCCTCACCCACGCCCACATCGACCATAGCGGCCTGATACCTTATTTCCATAAGTTGGGCTTCCGTGGCGAGGTAATCTGCACGCCGGCCACCAAAGACCTGTGCAGCATCATGCTCCCCGACACGGGCTTCATACAAGAGAACGATATGGAATGGTTCAACAAGAAACGCCGCAAACAGGGTCTGCCCGCGTTGCAACCCATTTACACTGAGAAAGATGCGCGTGCTTGTATGGATCTTTTCGTCACCGTGAGTTACAACCGCTACCTTTATTTGGACAATAATATCAAGGTGAAATTCAACAACACGGGCCACTTGCTCGGCAGCGGATGCGCCATTCTCGAAATCGACGAAGGCGGCAAGATGATTCGCATCGGCTACACGGGCGACATCGGGCGCGAACACAACTACCTGCTGCGCTCGCCCGAGCCGTTCCCGCACTGCGACTATATCATCACCGAGGCCACCTACGGCAACCGCCTCCACAGCGACCGCGAAAACGCCGAACACCAATTGTTGGAAATCATTTACAACACCTGCGTCGAGAAACGCGGCAAACTCATCATCCCGTCGTTTGCCGTCAGCCGCACGCAAGAGATTGTGTATCTGCTGAATAACTTCTACAACGAAGGCAAGTTGCCCGAGAAGATTCCCGTTTTCGTCGACAGTCCCTTGGCCGTCAACGCCACCGAAATCTTCCGCATGTACGTCGACCTTTTCAACGACGATGTGAAAGACGTCATCGAATACGACCCCGACCCGTTTGGTTTCAACAGCCTGACTTTCATCCGTGATGTCAACCAGTCGAAGGCCTTGAACGCGAGGAAGGAACCCTGCATCATCATTTCCGCATCGGGCATGATGGAGGCCGGTCGCGTGAAACACCACATCGCCAACAGCATCGAGAACCCCAACAACAGCATCCTCGCCATCGGCTATTGCTCGCCTACCACATTGGGAGCCAAACTGTTGGAGAAACCGAAGCCCCAAACCGTTTCCATTTTCGGCCTTGAACATTCCGTTTTGGCCGACATCTTCGAAATCGATGCCTTCAGCGGTCACGGCGACTACAAGGAGATGATTGACTACCTGAAATGCCAAGACCCAAGCAAGGTGAAGAAGACCTTCATCGTGCATGGCGCTTTGGAGGCGCAACAGTTCTACAAACGCCAACTGCGCAAGGAGGGCTGGGACAACATCTTCATCCCCGAAGCGGGCGAGGAGTTTGAATTGAAATAATTCGTACTTTTGCAAAAATTTTCAGAAAATGGCACAAAAACCCAGTATTCCCAAAGGCACACGCGACTTCCTTCCAGAGGTCATGGTGCGCCGCAATTATATCTTCGACACCATTAAATCTGTGTTCAAACGCTTTGGTTTCCAGCCGATTGAAACCCCTTCGATGGAAAACCTCAGCACCCTTTTGGGCAAATACGGCGACGAGGGCGACAAACTCCTGTTCCGTGTGCTCAACTCGGGCGACTTCATGAGCGGTGTGGAACAGAACGGCGAACCGCTTGAATCGTTGAAATTAGCCTCAAAAATCAGCGAGAAAGGCCTGCGTTACGACTTGACCGTGCCCTTCGCGAGGTTCGTCACGATGTATCGCGACCAAATCGCTTTCCCTTTCAAGCGTTACCAAATCCAACCTGTTTGGCGTGCCGACCGTCCGCAGAAAGGCCGTTACCGCGAGTTCTGCCAATGCGACGTGGACATCATCGGCAGCGACTCCTTGTTGAACGAAGCCGAGTTGGTGCAAATCGTGGACGAGGTCTTCAACGCCTTGAAAATCAAGGTGACGCTGAAAATCAACAACCGCAAAGTCTTGGCTGGCATCGCGGAATACATCGGCAAACCTGACGCTTTGGTGGACGTTACCGTGGCCATTGACAAGCTCGACAAAATCGGCATCGAGGCCGTCAATGCTGAATTGGCCGAGAAGGGTTTGGAGCAAGCCGCCATCGACAAACTCCAGCCCATCCTCTTCATGAAAGGCGACACGCGAGAAAAATTGGCCCAACTGAAACCATTGATGACCAACGAAATAGGCCAGAAAGGCATAGAGGAATTGGAAATCCTGTTCGACTACGTCGACGATATGGAACTCGGCATCACCACCGAACTTGACCTCACCTTGGCCCGTGGCCTGAACTATTACACCGGAGCCATCTTCGAGGTGAAGGCCAACGACTTCCCGATGGGCAGCATCTCTGGCGGCGGTCGCTACGACAACCTCACGGGCATCTTCGGCCTGCCGAATGTATCGGGTGTGGGCATCAGTTTCGGTGCCGACCGCATTTATGACGTGCTCGAAGGCTTGAACCTCTTCCCCGAAACCATGTCGGAAAGCACGAAGGTTATCTTCCTGAATTTCGGCAAGAACGAGGAAAAATACTGCCTGAAATACCTCAACCAAGTGCGCAAGCACGGCATCAACGCGGAAATCTACCCCGACGCGGCCAAAATCCAGAAACAGATGAAATACGCCAACCAACGCGCCATCCCGATTGTCGTCATCGCTGGCGAACAAGAGGTGGCCGAACAGAAATTCACCGTCAAGTTTATGAAAGAAGGAACGCAAACCGTGGTGGAAGCCAACAAATTAGTGGAAACAATAATTTAACAATCAACAATATGACAACGCATTACATTAGTTCCAAAGAACTGACATTCAAGCAAGTAAATGAAATAATCACAAATGGCTACAAACTCGCCCTGTCGGACGATGCCATCGCTCGCATCCAAAAATGCCGCGACTATTTAGACAAGAAGATGGAAAACCCAGAGAAACCCATCTACGGCGTGACCACCGGCTTCGGCTCGCTCTGCGACCACAGCATCTCCAAAGAGGATTTGAGCACTTTGCAGAAAAACCTCGTCATGTCGCACGCTTGCGGCACGGGCGAAATGGTGCCCGAAGAAATCATCCGACTGATGCTTTTGCTGAAGGTGCAAAGCCTCAGCTATGGCAACAGCGGCGTGCAAGTGGTGACCGTCCAGCGCCTCATCGACTTCTTCAACAATGATGTGCTGCCCGTGGTCTACAACCAAGGCTCGCTCGGCGCTTCTGGCGACTTGGCGCCTTTGGCCAACCTTATGCTGCCTTTGCTCGGCTTGGGCGAGGTGCATTATGAAGGCAAAATCATTCCTGCACAACAGATTCTCGACAAGTTTGGTTGGGAGCCCATCACCTTGCAGTCGAAAGAAGGTTTGGCCTTGCTCAACGGCACGCAGTTTATGAGCAGTTACGGCACCTACGTTTTGCTCAAGGCCTTCCGCCTCAGCTATTTGGCCGATCTCATCGGGACGGTTTCTCTCGAAGCCTTCGATGGCCGCATTGAGCCTTTCTTCGACCAAGTACACCAAATCCGCCACCACAACGGACAAATCGTCACCGCAAAGCGCGTGCGTGAGTTCACAAAGGGCAGCGAGCTGATTGTCAGGGAGAAGAAGCACGTCCAAGACCCATATTCCTTCCGTTGTATGCCGCAGGTGCATGGCGCCTCGAAGGATGCCATCGACTATGTGGCCTCCGTGTTCAGCGAGGAAATCAACGCCGTCACCGACAACCCGACCATCTTCCCCGATGAGGATTTGGTCATCAGCGCGGGCAACTTCCACGGCCAGCCTTTGGCCATTACCTTGGACTTCTTGGCCATCGCCATGGCTGAATTGGGCAACATCAGTGAACGCCGTATCTATCAATTGATTGGCGGCAAGCGCGGTCTGCCGTCCTTCTTGGTCGCCGAACCCGGCCTCAACAGCGGCTTTATGATTCCGCAATACGCCGCCGCGAGCATCGTCAGCCAAAGCAAGCAACTCTGCACGCCCGCCTCGGTGGATAGCATCGAGTCGTCGCAAGGTCAGGAAGACCACGTCAGTATGGGTGCCAATGCCGCCACGAAGGCCCTCCGCGTGGCTGAAAACTTGGAGCGCGTGTTGGCCATCGAATTGTTCAACGCCACACAAGCCTTGGAGTTCCGCCGTCCGCTGAAGTCGTCGCATTGCATCGAGAATTTCGTCGCCGAATACCGCAAAGTGGTGGAATTTGTGCGCATCGACAAGGTGATGTACACCGAAATCGCCAAATCGGTTGATTTCGTGAAGAATTACCCGTTGGATTTTGACACATTGAAGAACGAATAATTTGAATTGTAGGGCTGTCATATCACGACAGCCGCTTGGTGGAAATCGGCGGCTGCACGGTGTGACAGCCCTACAAAACATTACAATATGGAAACCACAGAACAAAAGAAACGCCCCACGGGCATGACGATTCTCCTCGTATTATCGCTCATCAACGCCTGTTGGAACATTTTTCGTTCCGTCGTCATGTATGTCACCACGCCGCGATTGGCTGAGATGCTCGACAGCGGAGCGTTTGAGGAGATGATGCAGCCTTTTTCGGCTATGGGCGAAGATTTCACCAAGTCCATGAACGATACCATCAACGTCCTCACCCAAATCAACCCCAATTACTACCTGATTCTGTTGGCGTTGTTCGTCGTTTCGTTAATGGGAGTGAGGAGGATGTTCAAAAACGACAAGCGCGGTTTCCACCTTTACAGCATCTCCCAAATCTGCATGTTGATAGCCCATTCGGTGTACGTCTATCCGCTGCAAAAGCCCTCACCGTTCACTTCCGACCTTCTTCTTACAGCCGTTTTCATTTTCCTGTATTACCTCTATTTCAAGCGGATGGAATTGGCAAACGACCTCCCTCAAAACCCTGAATGATTATGGAACAGCGCGAAGGAAAGATATTTGACTTGAAACCCGTGATGACCACTTCCATGAAGCTGGCGGCCAGTTTTGCCATCACCTATTATGGATTGTTGCTCATCTTCGAGATTGTCACGGTCATTTTTCGTCGCTATTATATTGATTCCTATTACTTTAACCAAGGCGAGGAAGGACAAGGCACATCTGAATTCATCATTCAAATCATCCAGTTGGTTCTTTCTTTCTTGTTGGTTTTCAGTTTGATACAGATTTTTAGGAAAAAGAACCACGGCAAGGCTTTGTTTGTGGGGGCCTCTTTGATTCTGATTATTTTTCAGCTCATTGTAACGGGCTTCGTGCCTTGGATGAAATACGCCCTTGAAGCCTTGCTTGTGCTAATTATCGCGCCCATTCGCATAAAGAAAAAGGTGAGGATTAAGGGAAAGTCAAATAAAAAGAGAGCTGAAATGCAAACCGACAAGCAAACTGAAAATTGAGACATCGACATGTACAAAATTAAAAAAGCACCCCGAAACCGAGGTGCTTTTTTTCATTTTGAATCAAACTTCGATTAGAAGTTGAAACGCAGGTTCAGGGCTGCCGACCAAGTGGAGTACGGGTTGGCATACTCGCTCCAAGTGGGGTTGGTGAACTGATAGGTGTACGGGTTGTCAACCGAGCCGTTGCCGTTCAGTTTGATGATGTCGCTGCTGCTCATGCGTTGCATGTTGCCCCAGCCTCTGTAGAACAGGTTGGCTATGTTCTTCACGTCGACGCCGAAGCTGATTGAAGGACCAGCGTTGAACTTGTAGGTACGTTCATACTTGAAGTTGAAGGTGTGTCTCCACGGGGCAATGGCACCGCCACGCTCGGCATATTGGCCACGGTGTGCGCTCAAATACTTGTCGGCCTTGATGAAGGTGTTGAATTCGGCCTTGTTCTCTTCGCTCACGAAAGGCATGGTTGCCAGTTCGGCTTCCGTCGGAATGTAGACCAAGCTGTTGGAGCCGCCGTCGCCGTTCACATTACTGGTCATGGTGTAGCTGTAGCGAGTGTAGCTGTAGCCGCCAATGTAGCAGTGGTTGAAGCCTTCGTAGTAGAGGCCGATGGTTTCGTTGGTGTGTTGGCCAGTGGCCCAGTTCCAACCGAGGTTGAAGATCACACGGTTAGGAGTGACGTAGCTGCTGTAGCCCAGTTCGTGGCTGTTGGAGCCATTGATGCCGAAAGCGTTGGTGTTGTAAGCCGAGGTCACTTGGTCGCCGATACCGTCGGTGACGTTCTTGCCTTCCGAGTAGGTGTAGGCAGCCATCAGGTTAAGGCCACACTTGAAGTCCTTGCTCAACATGCCAGTAACGCTGTAGTAGTAACCGTTTTGGTTCGTGTTGCTAATCAGGTAAGGAGTGACGGCTTTGTTCTGTGAGTTGACAACGCCTTCGCTCACCCAAGTCCATCTCTTGTCGGGTTCGCCAGGGAGTTGGATGTCTTCACCGCGCTTGAGTCCGAGTTTGGTGACGGCCACGGAGGTGATGTCCTTGTTGTAGATGCCTTCAACAGTGGCTTTCACGCCGCCAGGAAGTTCGGCATCGAAGGCCAAACTGCTCTTCCAAGTTTGGGGCATTTTGAGGTTTTTGTCCATGAGGGTGGTCGATTGCGGAGCCGGCAGGTCACCAGTCTTCAGGAGGCTCGAGTTGTTGTTGATGATTTCGGTCGGGCTGGTGAAGAACTTGATTTGCTCTTCCTCGTTGCTGTTGATGTATTGGCTTTGCAGGCAGTTGGAGTTACCCACGGTGGAAACGATCCACACGAAAGGCAGACGGCCAGTGTAGAGGCCCGAACCGCCACGGAGGATATACTTACGGTCGCCAGTGAGGTCCCAGTTGAAGCCCAAACGGGGCGAGAAGTTCACACGGGCCTTGGGCATGTCGGCGGTGGAAAGGCCGCTCATGCTGTTGTCGCCGTCGGCAATGGCATGGTGAGTAGTGCCGATTTGGTTGCCGAGTGTATCAAACAATTTCTCATCCCAACCTTCAGCAAATTCCTTGTTGTAGTTGTAGCCTGCGATGGAAGGATAGTAAGGCAACTCGACGCGCAGACCGACTGAGAGTTTGAAGCGCTCGCTCAGGGTCATTTCGTCTTGGGCGTAAAGCGAACCTTGCATGTAGTTGAAGGAAGGATACACTTGCTCGTGTTTCTCATTGTTGCCGTAGGTGATGGCGAAAGCACGCGGGTTGGCGTTGTCGACGAAGTCTTGCCATGAATTGTAAACATAGTAGCCGGCACCACCTTGCATGAAGCCGTTCTTGGTGTTGTCGAACTCATATTGGGCACCGAAAGTGAAGTTGTGGATGCCAGTGAGGTAGGTCAATTCGTCGGTGACGACAGCAGTCTGCACATCGCGGAGGTTACCGTAGGTGAACGGGTCGGGACCGAAGGAGGTGTAGACAGCGGGAGTGCCATCCTCGAGTTCTTCAAGAATGTCGACGGTGGGGAAGAGATTGCCCACGAAGCTACGAGGCTCATTCTGACGTGAATAAGTGGCACGCAACATATTGTTGGCGCGACCGCTCAGGAACGAGTGGTTCCATTCGGCAGCCACCGAGGAGAAGTTCTGCTCTTGGAAGTAACGGTTGCTCTCGAAATAGAGGGCGTATTCCGAAGTACGGCCGTAAGTATTACGGTTGTAGACGCTGCCGCTCAGAGGATTGATTGAACTCGAAGGGGCAGATGAATACTTGTTCTTCACAAGGCTGTAGCGGATGTTAATCTTGTCGTTGGCACTGGCGTTCCAGTCCAAGCGGGCAAGCAACTTGAGGTCGGGGGTGCTGGCGCTGTAGTTCTGATAACGGCCTGGGTCGTAGTTGTATTTTGACTTCAGATAGTCCTTGATTTCGTCCATCTTTGCAACGGTAGGACGGTTGTATTGCGTTGAGCCGCCAAAGGGTTCATCCTCATCCTCGCGGGCGAAAGCGGATTGACCGGGGTCAACGTCGCTCTGATACTCGAAGTTCACGAAGAAGAACAACTTGTCCTTCACGATGGGGCCACCCACGCTCACACCGACGGTGTTGTCGAGCGACTTGGCGAGCTTCAAACGGTCGGGATAGTTGCCAAATTGGTCCTTTTTGCCGAACTTGGTGCCGATGAGACCGTCGTTGGTGAAGTAGTCATACACGCTCACGTGCCAGCTGTTGGTACCGCTCTTGGTGACGGCGTTGATGGCACCACCCGTGAAGCCGCTATGGCGCACGTCGAATGGCGTGACGTTGATGGTCATGGCCTCGATAGCATCCAAGGAGATGGGGCTACCACCGGCAGGCAGGTTGCCGCCGATACCGAAAGCGTTGTTGAACGCAGCACCGTCAACCGTGACGTATGACGAGCGGTAGTTGCCGCCGCCGATGGCCAAGCCGTTGGAAGTGGCAGCGGCCTGAGGCGTCAGGGCAAGCACGTCGTTCAAGCTGCGCGAAATGGTGGGCAGGGTAGCAATCTGCTCGTTGCTGATGGCCGTGGTGGCACCAGCGCGGTCGCTGTCCATGCCGTTGCTGATGGCCTCAGCCGAAACAGTAACCTCACCCAAACCAATCGACTCTTCGTTCAGGCGGACGTTGAGGATTTTGGTCTCACCAAGAGTGGCGGTGATACCTTCCTGCTTCACCGTCTGGAAACCAACCATGCGCACCTCGATGGTGTAGGGACCACCGGGACGGATGTTGAGCAAACGGTAGGTACCGTTGGCATCGGCAACAGCATAATACTGCGAGCCGGATGGCGTGTGAGTGGCAACAATCGTGGCACCCGGAAGGGTACTTCTGTTGCTGTCCGTGATTTTTCCACTGATGCTCGAAGTGGTCACCTGGGCCATCAAGCTAATGGAGGCAATCAAAGCCACGAAAAAAGTAAGTAACTTTTTCATAGATAATAATTTAATGTTAATAATTAAGTTGATTGTATTGATTTTCTTTCTGTTACGTTTTCAAATTGGCCTATATAACCGTGCAAAGATAAGTCATTCCTTTGAAATGCCAAGCCAATCTATTGAAAACAATTCCCGATTTTTTCTGAAAAGAAATCAACAAAGTTTGTTGATAACCCTTAATATTTTGATTCTGTTGGGATTGTAACTACCGTTTCGACAAATTTCGACACAATTCCACTCCTTATTTATTAATAACTCGCCTCTGATGACCATGCTATCATTTTTTTTCCCTATTTTTGAAGCCTGAAAAACACATTCAAGCCATGAACAAACTTTCAATAATTGCGATGCTGGCGGCCTTGTTGCTGGGCTTTTGCTCCTGTGGCCATCAGGCTTCCAAACAGTTCAAAGCGATGGAAGGAGAGGTTTCGTCCATCGAGAACCAGATGAATGAACTAACAAATTGCGACGACTTGCAAATGCTGAATTTCAGCATTTTAGGCTTGCGTTCCGACTTGGACAACCTGATTCAGACCGCCGCGATTCCCGATGCCGAAATCACCAAAATAGACGAGATGCTGACCAATCTCGAAGCCGCTTGGAGCGGAAAATGGGCAGCCCTCGAATGTGACCAAGTCGTTGACGATGGTGAAATGGACACCTCGGGCGAGGAAGAAGGCGCATATCCAGATTGAGATGTCGTTCAGATAACGGAAATTTTGGTATTTTTGCATCCGAAAATGATAGAATTATGGCATTCTTTTATCGACATAACCCAAAGAAATTCAACTACAAACCTCGCTATTACGACCCCGAACAGCAGGCTTGGGAAGAAAAAAAGGCCGCTGCTGGCCTCGACTCGAAACTGACGCATGAAGAGTTGCTCAGAATGAAAATGAGGAAGAGTTGGGGCGTGGCCAAGGACGAGGAAAGCAAGGAAGAGCAACGCGCCAAGTTGATTCGCCGAATCGTGTTGGGCGTGTTTGTGGCCTTCCTTTTCTATTTCGTTTTCTGCACGCCGCTGATGACCAACATCGTGCGTGGCCTGATGGGGAAATAAGGTATGCTCGACATCATCAAATTGCTGCCCGACAGTGTAGCCAACCAGATTGCGGCAGGCGAGGTGATCCAGCGTCCTGCATCAGCCGTCAAGGAACTGATGGAGAACGCTTTGGATGCCGGTGCCACACAAATAGACTTGGTGGTGAAAGACGCTGGAAAGTCGATGATTATGGTCGTCGACAACGGTTGCGGCATGTCGGAAACCGATGCGCGACTTTGCTTTGAACGTCATGCCACCTCGAAAATCAGCAAGGCTGAGGACTTGTTCGCCATCCGCACGATGGGCTTTCGTGGCGAGGCTTTGGCCAGCATTGCAGCCATTGCGCAGGTGGAACTGAAGACGAGGCGCAAAGAGGACGAGGTGGGCGTGAAGATTGTCAACGAAGGCTCAGTGGTCAAAGAGCAGAGCCTTGTGCCGATGCAACCGGGCACTACCTTCACGGTCAAGAACCTGTTTTTCAATGTGCCCGCAAGGCGCAATTTCCTCAAAACGCCGCAATCGGAGTTTCGTCACATTGTTGAGGAGTTCACCCGCGTTTCGCTGATGAATCCCAACATCGGCTTCACCCTCACCAGCGACGGCAAGGAGGTGTACCACCTCTATCCGGGCAACCTCAAGCAGCGCATCATGGGCCTGTTTGGGAGCAATTACGAGGGTCGGTTGCTGCCCGTGCGCCAAGAAACCGAGCGTGTGCGCATTGATGGCTATATCGTCAAGGCGGAATATGCCAAAAAGACCCGTGGCGAGCAGTATTTCTTTGTGAACAAGCGCTTTATAAAACATGCTTATCTGCATCACGCCATCGAGAACGCTTTTATGGAGATGATTCCCAAGGACAGTTTTCCGGGCTATTTTCTCAATATTGAGGTCGACCCGTCGGATATAGACATCAACATCCATCCGACCAAGACGGAAGTCAACTTCTTGGATGTCAAGTTGGTGTATGCCATTCTTCATGCTGCCGTGCGCAAGGCTATCGGCCAGCATAACCTATCGCCGATGATTGATTTCAACGAATCGGCGGACTTGAACAACGATTTTGGCGCGGCAATGGGCATGTCGAATCCTTTGGCCATCCCCAATGTGCCCCTCGACCCGAATTTCAATCCGTTCAGCAAGGAACATGTGCCACGCGAAACGCATTGGGAAGGCTCGTATCAGCCGCAAAAAAACACAAATCCGGGCGATTGGCGCATCATTTACGGCGAGCGCACCGACTTGCAAAATGCTTCCCTTGAACCGAAAGAAGAGTCGCAAAGCAATGCGCAGTATCTGCAAGTGAATCAATCCTATATCGTTACCACAGTGAAGTCGGGGTTGCTTGTCATCGACCAGCAATTGGCCCATTCGCGGGTGCTTTTCGAGAAGTATCTGAAGGAGTTGGAGAACCATAGCGGCGTGTCGCAGCAGGAACTGTTTCCGCAGGCTTTGTCGCTCAATGTGAACGATGCCTCGCTGCTGAAGGAGATGCTGCCCGAGTTGGAAAACCTTGGCTTCGCTTTGGAGCAAGCCAATCCGACCACTTTCATGATTAACGGAACGCCCACCGATGCGGCGGGTTGCGATGCGGTGGCCTTGTTGGAAAAGATTTTGGACAACTATAAAATAAACCGCACCGATTTGCAGTTGGATAGGAAGTTGGATTTGGCCAAGACCTTGGCGGCGCAACTCTCCATCAAGCCGCAGACGAGGCTTTCGGAAATGGAGATGCAAAACCTTGTAGACCAGTTGTTTGCCTGCAATGTGGCAGAGGTCGCGCCGAATGGCAAGAAAATATTTGTAATACTAAATATGGAGGAATTTTTCAAATGAACGAACAATACAGTCCAACGGGATTCAGGCTGTTGCCTACGATAGTCAAGCACCTGCTGATTATCAATGTTTTGATGTATTTGGCCACCGTCACCTTGACCCGTTTCAACATTGACCTAACCAGACTTCTCGGCCTGCATTTCTTCAAAGCCAGCGATTTCAGGATTTACCAGTTGCTCACCTACATGTTCATGCACGGCAATTTTGGGCATCTGTTTTTCAACATGTTCGCGCTGTGGATGTTCGGCAACACGCTCGAAAACATCTGGGGCTCAAAGCGTTTCCTGTTGTTCTACATGGTTTGCGGCATTGGGGCGGGCCTGTGTCAGGAGTTGGTGCAATACATCCAATATGCCACATCTTTGGCCGATTATGCCAATGTGAACTTGGGCGGACGAATCGTTCCGATGGACGCTTACCTGAACATGATGACCACCGTTGGCGCGTCGGGAGCTATCTACGGCCTGCTGTTGGCTTTCGGCATGATGTTTCCTAACTCAATGATTTACTTGTATTTCCTGTTTCCCATCAAGGCCAAGTGGTTCGTCATCGGGTATGCTGTCATTGAGTTGTTCAGCGGACTTTCTGGTGCCAGTAATGTGGCGCATTTCGCCCACCTTGGCGGCATGTTGTTCGGCTTGCTGTTGATTTTGTATTGGAGGAAAAACCCGGCTGGACCCAACAAGAATTTCAGGAAATGGAAGGAGATTTTTGAATCGTGGAAACGCAAGTCGCAGACGAAATACACGCCTTACAAGGAAGTCAAGGACGAGCCTCGGGTGCCGCGCAACGATGGCGAATATAATCGCCAAAAGGCTGAAAGAGAGCGTGATGTGGATGCCATTTTGGACAAGATTTCAAAAAATGGCTATGCCAGTTTGACGCAAGAAGAAAAGGAGTTTTTGTTCAAAAACAGCAAATGACATGGAAAGGAGAGAAAGAGGGTTTTTCGGCAGGTTGTTGGTCTTCATATTGACGATTTTGGCGATTATTGGACTGATTGCCATGGGGTTGAGTGTCGTCAATGCCTATATCAACCCGCAACGTTTCATTTGGACCACCATGTTTGGCTTGGCGTTTTGGGCGATTCTATTTTATAATGTGTTCATTTTATTGTTGTTGATTTTGCTTTGGTCGAAAAAGGCATGGATTTCGGTCTTTGCCTTGCTCATTGCCATCCCTGGCATCAGCAAGTCGTATTCCATAGGCTCGAAAGCGCAAGCAGAAAACAGTATCCGCGTGATGAGTTACAACGTCCATAAATTTGTTCATGTTGATGGAGAAACGGATATGGAGCGTTGTGCCTATCAGATGATGAATATGGTTCGCGAACAAAACCCTGACATCTTGTGCTGTCAAGAGTTCCAAAGTTTCAAAAAGGGCTTGACACGGCCAAAATGTATTAGTATTTTTGCGGAAAACACTGGTTTTCAATATGTTTATTACAACAGGAAAAGAAATTACGGGGGTAATGTGATTTTCTCAAAATACCCTATTGCTAAAGTTTCTGAGGATTCGGAAATCGGCAAAGAGCATGTCTACGGCATAATGGTTTCGGTGGATGCAGGGGAGAAGGGACAGTTCCATGTCACCAATGTACACATGCTTTCCTATAAGATTTCCGACAATGAAATTGACATTCTGATGAACTCATCGGAGCGGCAAGAGAAGTTGGACACGATAGGCATGACCGTGTTGCACAAGTTGAGCAATGCTTTCCGACTTCGTAGTGTGCAACTTGATAATTTGCTGAACGGAATGCCGCCCGTCGAGGGGCCAGTTATCCTTTGCGGCGACTTCAACGAGCCTCCGCTTTCCTACAATTATCGACAATTGCAAAAGGCTGGTTTTGTGGACACTTTCACCAAGGTAGGGCGCGGCATCAAGCCGACTTACGCGGGCAAGTTGCCGTTGTTGCGTATTGACTATATCTGGGCCAACAAGGGTGTTGTCCCCCTCAATTTCAAGCGTTGCCGCTTTAAGGCATCGGACCATTACCCCATTCTTTTGGATTTTTCCATCAATCCTGAAAACCAATTAGTTAATAATCTTAATCAAATAACAAATACGCTATGACCCTTATTAAATCCATATCCGGCATTCGTGGTACCATTGGCGGCCAGCCGGGCGACAACCTCACGCCAATCGACATGGTGAAATTCACCGCTGCATTCGTAAAATTCGTCCAGCATCATAAGGGAGTTAAACGCCCGAAAATCGTGGTCGGTCGCGATGCACGCCTTTCGGGATTCCTTGTGAATCAGGTGGTTTGCGGCACTTTGCAGGCTATGGGTGCCGATGTGCTTGACATTGGACTGAGCACTACACCCACCACTGAAATTGCTGTGACAGGCTTGAAAGCCGATGCTGGCATTATTCTTACGGCCAGCCACAATCCAGCGCAATGGAACGCCCTGAAACTCTTGAACGAAAAGGGCGAGTTCATTTCCGCCGCAGAAGGTGCATGGCTGCTTGATGTGGCTGCCAAGGACGATTTCGATTTCGTTCCGATTGAGGAAATCGGTAGTTATCAGCAAGTTGACGGCTGGATGGACAAGCATGTCGACATGGTTTGCCAACTGCCTTTGGTCAACAAGGAGGTGATTGCCAAGGCCAACTTCAAAGTGGCCGTGGATGCGGTCAACTCGACGGGCGGCATTGCCATCCCGAAGATGTTGCGTGCCCTCGGTGTGAAGGAAGTTTTGGAACTCAATTGCGAGCCGACGGGCAAATTCGCTCACACGCCTGAGCCTTTGGCCCAAAACCTGACCGACATCTGCCGCTATGTCAAGGAACAAGGATGCGATTTCGGTGTGGTCGTTGACCCCGATGTTGACCGCCTTGTTTTCGTCAAGGAAGATGGTGAATTGTTCGGCGAGGAATACACTTTGGTTTCGGTCGCCGACTTCATTCTTAAGCATACGCCAGGCTCGACGGTGAGCAACCTGTCTTCAACCCGCGCTTTAAGAGATGTGACGCAAAAGCATGGCCAACAATACTTTGCCGCTGCCGTAGGTGAAGTGAATGTGGTGGAAAAAATGAAGGAAGTTGGTGCTGTTATCGGTGGCGAGGGCAACGGAGGCGTGATTTATCCCGAGTTGCACTATGGCCGCGATGCACTCGTCGGCACGGCTTTGTTCCTGACGCAATTGGCCGAAAAGAAGGTGAAATGCTCCGAACTGAAAAAGGAATATCCTGCCTATTTCATGTCGAAGAACAAGATCCAACTCACGCCTTCGACCGATGTGGACGGTATCTTGGCCAAGTTCGCCGAAAAGTTCAAGAACGAGAAAGTGACCACCATCGATGGCGTGAAAATCGACTTCGAGGAAGGTTGGGTGCATCTGCGCAAGTCGAACACAGAACCCATCATCCGTATCTATTCCGAAGGCAAGACAGAGGCCGAGGCGGAACGTTTCGCCAACATGATTTTGGAGGAAGCGAAAAAGATGGTGTGATGAAACGAGGATTTGGAAGCGACAACCATTCGGGCGTGTGTCCCGAGGTTTTGAAAGCCATTGCCCGCGTGAACACGGAACACGCTGTGGCATACGGCGATGACGAATATTGCGCTGCAACTGAACAAAAGTTCAAGCAACAGTTTGGCGAGCAGGCTCGTGTGTTCTTTGCCTTCAACGGAACGGGCTGCAACACCCTTTGCATTGATGCGATGGCCCATTCACATGAGGCAGTGGTGTGTGCAGAATCCGCACATATCAATGTGGACGAATGTGGCGCACCGCAGCGCATTGTGGGTTGCCGCCTGCTGACGGTGGCCACGCCCGACGGCAAACTGATGCCCGATTTAATAAAGACCCGCTTGCACGGCTTCGGCTTTGAGCACCACTCGCAGCCCAAGGTGATTTCCATCACACAACCGACCGAGTTAGGCACTTTGTACACTTTGGACGAAATCAAAGCCATCGTGGGCTTGGCACGAGAATACAACATGTATGTCCATATCGACGGTGCCCGTTTGGGCAATGCTGCTGTGGCCTTGGGTTGTTCTTTCAAAGAGATGACCACCGACCTTGGCGTGGATGCTGTTTCGTTTGGTGGCACCAAGAACGGCCTAATGATGGGGGAGGCGGTGGTGCTTTTGAACCCCGACCTTTGCCCTGAGTTCAAATACCGTCGCAAACAGGCCATGCAACTTTGCTCGAAGATGCGATTCATAGCGGCCCAGTTTGATGCCTATTTCGAGAACGACCTTTGGAAGCGCAATGCCGAGCACAGCAACCGCATGGCGCAAAAACTCTATCAAGCCGTGAAGGACATCCCCGGCTTGAAAGTGGTTTATCCCGTTCAAGCCAATGGTGTGTTCGCCCAGTTGCCCCGCAAGGTCTGGAAGGAACTGCAAAACCATTACTTTTTCTATGATTGGGACGAGGATGCAGATGTCGTCCGCTGGATGTGTGCTTTTGACACTACGGAAGAGGATATTCGGGATTTCGTCAAGACTTTGCAAGAGTTGATGTTAGCAATGTAAAATGAAAAAGCCTCTGAAAATCAGGGGCTTTTTCTTGTTTATGAATAGGGCAGGGGACTTCAACCCTTAACGGCCTCTGCCACAGCCTTTCCAAGGTTATAAAGCCTATCCCAATCCTCCTCGCGGATGGGTGCGCCTTTCACCTCGACATTTTCGGCCACGAGGTTCCATTTGCCTTCCTCGGCGTATTTGGCGAGGGTTTTCACGCCGCCGCCGCTCCAACTCATGCCACCGAACAGGCCATAACACTTGTCTTTCGGCTTGAACTCGTTGATTTCATGGGTCAAAAGGGTCATGTCGGGGAACATGCTGGCGTAGTGGGCGCAAGCTCCGATGATGACACCCTTGTATTTCCAGATGTCGCTCATAATGAACGAAACCTCGGTCTTGGCCACATCATAAACCTTCACTTCCTTGATGCCGGCCTCAGCCGCACCACGCGCCACGATGTCGGCCATTACGCCGGTGTTGCCGTGCATCGAGCCGTAGACAATAACCACGCCTTCTTCCGACTCTTGTTTGCTCCATTGGGTGTATTTACCAATGACCCAAGCCAAATTGCTGCGCCAAACTAATCCGTGCGATGGTGCTATCATCTTGATTTCCAACGCGCCCAACTTCTCAATGGCTTTCAGGGCTTGCATGGCCACTTTGCCAACGATATTGGCATAATAGCGGCGCATATCATCCTCATAGAAAGCCAAATTGACTTGGTCGTCGAAAATGCCGCCGTTGAGTGTGCCGAAGCCGCCAAAAGCGTCGTTGCTGAATACGATGCCGCTCGTTTGTTCATAAGTCACCATCGATTCGGGCCAGTGCACCATCGGCACCATGAAGAACTGCAAGGTGTGGCAGCCGAGGCAAAGAGTTTCGCCTTCGGCCACGGTTTTCTTGTTTTCGATGGGACCATAAAATGCTTCAAGCGGTGCAAAAGTTTTGGCGTTGCCCACCACTTGCACTTCGGGCCATTCCCTCAGCACGGCGGCAATGCTGCTGCTGTGGTCAGGCTCGTCGTGATTAATGATAAGGTAATCGACTTTGCGGCCTTGCAGCACCGATTTGATTTTGAAAAGATATTCCTCGATGAAGCCCGCCTCGACGGGATCAATCAAGGCAACTTTCTCATCCACAATGAGGTAGGAATTGTAGGAAACGCCGTTGGGCAGTTCGATATGGTTTTCAAAACGGTCGGTGCGGCGGTCGTTCACGCCGACGTAAAATATGTTTTCGGTTAATTGTATCTGTTGCATAATTATAGAATTTCTTCAAAATCCTCTTTTCCGTGTTTGCAAATTGGACATTCGATGTCGTCGGGGAGGAAATCGCCCTCATAGACGTAGCCGCACACCTTGCACACCCAGCGGCGTTTGCCGTCCTTGGGCTTCTCAGCGGGTTGCGGTTTGGGCTTGATGTTCTTTTGGTAATAGTCGTAGGTCACGGAAGGCTTGTCGGAAAGCACCTGAGCATCAAGCACATCGGCGATGAACATGGTGTGTGTGCCGAAATCGATGCTCTTGGTGACGCGGCAGGCCAGATAAGCGTTGGTGTATTTCGGGATGTAGAGCACATGGTTCACGGCGCGGTGTTCGGCTTCGCATTCGGCGAACTTGTTCACCTTGCGCCCGCTTTGGAACCCGAAATGCTCAAAAACTTTCATCGGCGTTTCGGTGGTCAGCATCGAAACATTGAATACGCAAGAGTCCTTGATGAGGTCGTGCGTGTAGTTGCCCTTGTTGACCGTCACGGCCACTTGCAGCGGGTTGCTCGTGACCTGAATCACGGTGTTCACGATGCAGCCATTGTCGATGTTGTCGTAATTGGTGGTAAGCACATAAAGGCCGTAGCCTATGTTGAATAATGCCTTGGTATCCATTATTTGTTGCATTAATTAACTAAGGACGAGGGACTTAGGACATGGGATGCCCCCAGTCCTATAGTCCTATGTCCTAAGTCTCTCGTTTATTCCATGACAGAAAAACTGTCCTTGCCGATGCCGCAAAGCGGGCATTTCCAATTGTCGGGAATGGCCTCAAACGGGGTGCCGGGGGCGATGCCGCCATCGGGGTCGCCTTGTTCTGGGTCGTAAACATAACCGCAGACGTCGCAAACGTACTTTTTCATAGTTGAAAGTTTAAAGTTAATAGTTTAAAGTTAATAATTCTCAGCCTTGATTTGGAAGAAGGCTTGCGGGTGGTTGCACACGGGGCAGATTTGCGGGGCCTTCTTGCCAATGACGATGTGGCCGCAATTGGCGCATTGCCAAACGGTGTCACCTTCGCGAGAGAAGACGATGCCGTCCTCAATGTTTTTCAGGAGTTTACGATAGCGTTCCTCGTGTTCCTTCTCGATGGCGGCGACCATCTCAAACAGTTTGGCAATCTTGGTGAAACCTTCCTCGCGGGCGGTCTCGGCCATGCCAGCGTACATGTCGGTCCACTCGTAGTTTTCGCCATCGGCAGCGTCCTTGAGGTTGGTCATCGTGTCCGGAACGTCGTCATTATGAAGGAGTTTGAACCAAATCTTGGCGTGTTCCTTCTCGTTGTTGGCCGTTTCCTCAAAGAGGTCGGCGATTTGGTTGTAGCCCTCTTTGCGGGCCTTTGAAGCATAATAGGTGTACTTGTTGCGGGCTTGCGATTCGCCTGCAAATGCAGCCATCAGGTTGGCTTCTGTCTTTGAGCCTTTCAGATCCATTTTTAAATTGTTTAGTTGTTGATATTTAATAAGTTATAGAAATTTGACATTTGAAAAGGGTAGGAGTGACCCTCCAATTTTGGGCAAAGGTAGCATATTTTTTCGGAACGGCAAATGAATTTCCGTAATTTTGCGCCCGAAATGATTTGGAACCCAAATACGCAACCGAAGGAAAGAATCAGGGGCGGCGGCGACTGGCCTGATGCCGAATGGCCGGGATATATCCCCAAGCATCATCTGCGCGACTTTGCCGCTATCGACTTTGAGGCTGCCAACGCCGAATTGACGAGCGTTTGCAGCATGGGTGTGGTCATTGTCAGGAATGATGAAATTGTCGACAGGTTCTACAGCCTTGTTCATCCTGTGCCGGACTATTACGATTTTTGGACGACTAAAGTACACGGAATCAAGAAGAAAGACACCGAGAACGCGGATATTTTCCCAGTAGTTTGGTATCAGGTGGCGCACAAGTTGAAGGGTTTGGCGATGGTGGCGCATGGCAAGTCGTTTGACGAGCGTTGCCTGAAGGCGTTGCACAAGTATTACCGCATAAAATACCCGAACTATCCGTTTTATTGCACGCATTTGGGTTCGCAGCAATTGGTGCCCGATGTGGAGAACCACAAATTGCAGACCGTGGCGTTGCATTTCGGCTACGACATAGAGAAGAACCATCACAATGCCTTGGCGGATGCCGAAGCTTGCGCGGTGATTGCGATGCATATTTTCTGAGTTTTTGGAGCAAAAACACCGTGTGGTAGTGGATGCTGAAATACTCAATTTAACATAATATATATTATTTTCAATTTGCAAATCTTGATTTCTTATGTGCCCACTGACACCAAAAAAAATGGAATTTTTCGTTTTTTTATGGTGGAATTGAAACATTTTGTATATTTGCAAAATCAAAATTGATTGTTATGGACGATATTGTTTTTGTTGTTACTTCGGATGATATTAGAAGGATGCCTCCTGATAGGTTTCGTAAAATGATGATTGTTTTGATTTCCATTTATTCTATTGGTTTGATTGGTATTATTTTGGCTGCCATTTTTTGGGCTTGACATCCTATGTATGTATTATTTTCAATTTGCAAATCTTGATTTACTGACACTAAAATGGCTTGTATTGAGCTTATTATATGTGCGTATTTGGCTATTACTTGTTGACTTAAATGTTGATTTTTTTCAAACAGATTTTGTTTGACGAAACCGAAATGATGATTACCTTTGCAGTTCTTTTCATACGCATCGAAACTGATGCGTAAAGAATATTTAAATCATTGAATATCAAATATTAAATCAGAAATTATATGGAAATTACAGGAAAAGTCGTCAGACTCGGAACCCTTACAGAAGGCACCAGCGCACGCGGACCGTGGCGCAAACAAGAACTCATCATCGAAACCGAAGAACAATACCCACGCACGGTTTGCTTGATTTGCTGGACGAACCAAATCGACGAGGCACAGAAATTCGCGCCCGGACAAACCATCAAGGCTCAGATTGAGATTTCGTCGCGCGAATTTAACGGCAAATGGTATACCGACGTGCGCGTGTGGCGTTTCGACCCCGTTGGCGTTGCTGCTGCGCCTGCCACACCCGTTGCGGCTCCCGCTCAACCCGCACAACAACCCATGATGCACCAAACTCCGCCTGCCGCCATGCCCACTCAGGACTATTACCCACCGGCGGGCGACGACAGCGTGGACGACCTGCCCTTCTGACATTATGTTAAATGCAAATCAACATCCTCAATAGCGACACCATCTGCGCCATCGCCACGCCGCATGGCATGGGTGCGATTGCAACGGTCAGAGTTTCAGGCACTAAGGCTTTCCCGATCGTTGCTGCTTTGTTCCAGCATCGTGGCAAGTTTTTGGAAATCAGCGAAATCGTTTCCCACAAGGCCTATCATGGACACCTTATTAATAAAGGTGAACTGTTGGATGAGGTTTTAGTGACTTTTTTCAAGGCGCCACACTCGTTTACGGGCGAAGATTCGGCTGAAATCAGTGTGCATGGCTCGGTGTTTGTGCAGCAGAAATTGCTTCAAGTGCTGATTGCGAATGGTTGTCGCATGGCCGAGGCTGGCGAGTTCACGCGCCGCGCCTTCGTCAACGGGAAATTCGACTTGGCCCAAGCTGAAGCCATCGCCGACTTGATTAGTTCAGAAAGCGAAGCCGCTCATCGCGTGGCTATCAATCAATTGCGCGGCGGTTTCTCGAAAGAACTTCAAGTGCTGCGTTCCAAGTTGTTGGAAATGACCTCGTTGATGGAGTTGGAATTGGATTTCTCTGAAGAAGATGTCGAGTTTGCCGACCGTAGCCAACTTAAAGCGTTACTTCAAGAGGCATTGGATAAAGTCAACAGGCTCAAGGATTCGTTCCGATTGGGCAATGCCATCAAGAATGGTGTGCCCGTGGCTATCGTCGGGCAGACCAATACTGGAAAAAGTACGCTCTTGAACGCTCTTTTGGGCGAAGACCGCGCCATTGTTAGCGACATTGCCGGCACCACCCGCGACACGATTGAGGAAACGTTGAATGTCAACGGAATACTGTTCCGCTTCATCGACACGGCAGGCCTGCGCGAGACCGAGGAAACCATCGAGAAAATCGGCATTGAGCGTTCATATCGGAAAATCGCCGAAGCCACTGTGGTCATTGGGATGCTTGACGCAACGAAAGACGCTGAAAACCTGCTTCTTGCCACACATGAAATCCTCGAAAGAATCGACCTTGAGCACCAGCAACTCATCCTTTGTATTAATAAGGTGGACACGCTCAACGACCAAGGCGAAGCCCTGTTGGGACAGTTGCGGCAAGATTTGGATAACGATGAAATCATGGTGATTTGCCTTTCGGCGAAGCACAAGTTTGGCTTGAATGATTTGTATAACACCCTGAAACACAGCCAGCCCCTCTCCTATCCCGACGCCACTTTGGTGACCAATGTGCGGCATTATGAGGCTTTGCTCCATGCTTCTAATAGCCTTGGTCAAGTTCAACAAGGACTTGAAATGAACATCCCTACCGACTTGGTTTCCCAAGACTTACGCGAAGCCATCCATTATCTTGGAACGATTACTGGCGAAATCACTACAGACGAGGTGCTCGGTTCCATCTTTTCCCGTTTTTGCATCGGTAAATAATTAATTATGAGCAAGTTAAAAAACAACACCTCTAAAAGTATCCGCAACAGGTCCAGCGTCGCCATCCTCATCACGGCGGCGGTGCTCATGTTGCTGATTTCGGGCATCCAGCAGTATTCTGCACGCAGACAAATTCGCATTAACTTGGAGCGCAATGCTGAAATGGAATTGATTATCAAGGCTATAGATGTCAGACATTCGCTTGAGGATGTGAGTTTGGCGTTACGAAACCGCAGTTGGGAATTCGAGCAGTTCCTCCCCTATCCTGATTCCCTGTTTGATGTCACGCGCCGCATCGTGGAGCAAAATCCCCATTTTGCGGGTTGCTGCATTGCCATGGTTCCCGACTACTATCCCGAAAAAGGCCGTCTTTTCGAGCCTTACACCCTGCGTCGCGGCGAGGTGATTGAAACCTTTCAACTTGCTTCGGAGGAACATGACTATAGCATAAATCCGGATTTCATCATTGCGGCTGAAAACGACAGTTCCTTTTGGAGCGAACCCTATCAGGACGAAGACTACCCAGATGTGACACTCATCACTTATACTTTTCCAATTTACGATGCATACGGTGACATGGCAGCCATTGTCGGTGTCGACTTAAGCACGGAATGGCTTGGCAAATTGCTGAATTCCAGACACATGTTCCCTTCCTCTTACAACCTTTTGTTTTCGGGAAAAGGCAGGTTGATTTATAGGCCTATTGGCGAGATAAAGCACAAGGATTTGGAACAAATCAAGGACTTGATTAATGACAGTACCGTCGAACGCACGACAACCGCCTCAGGGCGTATCACAGTGATTTCTTTCGACGACTGGGAAGACCATGCCAAAGGATCGGTGTATTATTATTCCCCAAAGTCCATCAGCCCTTGGAGTATCGCCGTCATCAATTACGACGACGAGGTGTTTGAGCCTTTGATAAAAATGCAATGGAGAAACCTGCTGTTGACCTTGGCCGGTCTGCTGATTCTCGCCTTCATCATCCAGCGATCCGCCAAGAACATCTCCAAGCTGCAACAGGCCACTTTGGAGCGCGAACACATTGACAGTGAGTTGAATATCGCACGGAAAATCCAGATGGACATGTTGCCCAAAAGTGAAGAAACCGCATTGCGCGACGACTGCAACATTGTCGGCTCGCTCGACCCTGCCAAAATGGTGGGTGGCGACCTTTACGACCATTTCATCCGCGACGAGAAACTTTTTTTCTGCATCGGCGACGTGAGCGGCAAAGGCATCCCCGCCGCCTTGGTGATGGCCGTGATGCACACACTATTCCGTTCCATATCAGCGCATGAGAGCAATCCGGCACGCATCATGCAAGCGTTGAACGAGACCGCTTGCCAGCGCAACGAGCAAAACATGTTCGTCACCATGTTCATTGGTGTGCTCGATTTGCCTACGGGACGTTTGCGCTATTGCAATGCCGGCCATGACAAACCTTTCGTTATCGGCGAAGAAACCAAGCCATTGCCTGCCAAGCCCCACCTGCCTTTGGGCGTGATGGACAACATGGTTTACACCATTCAGGAAACCGTGTTGCAGTCGGGAGAAAGCCTGTTCCTTTACACCGACGGCCTGACCGAAGCAATGAACGAAAGCCACGAACAATTCGGGTTGAAGCGTGTTGAAAAGGGATTGCGGGATTGCATTGGGAAAGAATCCAATACATCGGAAAACCTCATTCGGACAATGACCAATCGGGTGAATGGCTTTGTTGACGGTGCCGAACAAAGCGACGACCTCACCTTGCTTGCCATTCAATACACGCCGCAGGAAAAGCCTATCATCTTCAGCGAAACCCTCACATTAACTAATAAGGTGAGCGAAATCACGAAACTCAATGCCTTTGTGAAGTCGGCCACGGCTGCTTTGAACATGGAAACCGGGCTTGCCAACCAAATCAAGTTGGCCGTCGAGGAAGCCGTCACCAATGTGATTGACTATGCCTATCCGAATGGTACAGAGGGGAATATAAACATAACTATTGAGGCTGATGAGAGCCGGATACGATTCATCCTCAGCGATTCGGGCGCGGAGTTTGACCCCACCGGCGTAAGCAAGGCCGACACCACCCTCACCGTTGACGAGCGTCCCATAGGCGGTTTGGGCGTTTTCCTCGTCCGCAACCTCATGGACAGCATCAACTACGAGCGCGTTGACGGGAAGAACGTGCTTAGGATGGAGAAGCGGTTTGCTTGAACGGAAGGATTATGTGTCTTTTTCGTATTTTTGTCCACGAAAACCCTAATAGTTGATATGAGTGACACTTACAACCCCGACTGGCGATATGCCAACATGACGCAGACTGAAATCGAAGACCGTGTAAAAGCGAGAAGTTCCCAGTTGCTTTCACAGCAGCACGTCATCCCCGAAAGCAGCGGGAAAAAGATAAAATTCCGTGTCACAGAGAAAGATATCGAACATCTCGTGGCCGATGCCCTTCATAGAGCTAAGGGGAAACTGTTTATTAGTGACATCAGCACACTGCCTCAACATTTCAATGCCGCAAAATACATTGAATCAACTAAGGACACTAAAACAGGCAATAAAAAAGTGTGGTTTCACTATTACAAAATCATACTTGCCGAAAGAATTTTATATCTGAACATCAGGGAAGACAAATTAAGGAAAACCATCAGACTTCATTCCATCACAGCAATAATAAAAACGACCGCCGCAGTAAAGCAACAGTCGTTGTAAGTTAAGGTGAGCGTCCTGTGGGTTCGATACTCCCGGTGGTCTGCCTCATCTTTCACGCCGCAAAAATACAACCTTTTTCCCATCCCGCAAGCCTTTCGGCAAAAAAAATGTCTTTTTGTCCCTGACAACCATCTTTTTCCCTACTTTTGCGGGTTCTTTTTTCGGGCGGGTGGGCTCGTCCCGAAGGGACGACACCTGCTTGACCCTCGACAAGCGCAGCGCAGTCGGGGGGGAACACGAACAAGCGGCTGCCACAGTGCTTCGACAGGCTCAGCAACCATGTGACAGCCCTACATTCAGACAACAACAATATAACAAATAACAAAACAACTAATAAAATGAAAATCAAAAGTCTAATCAAACACAACCTCATGCGGGCGGCCATGACGCTCGCGCTCATCTTGGCCTGCGCAACGGCGTGGGCGCAAGATGTAGAATTCACATTAGGCACTCCCCAGCCATTCTATTTTACAGGTAACCAAATCACACCCTCGGTAACACAGGTTACTATTGATGATGGTGATACTGAATATGATGAAGCCCAGTTCACTGTTACCTACGGAAGAAACATCAATTCTGGAGAAGAGGGTTGCAGTATTACAGTGACAATCACTGCAGAAGGTGATTATCAAGGTTTTGAATTTACTAAGAGGTATCCTATTGAGAAGCGCCCTATGACCGTGAACATCCCCAACTGCGAGAAGCACTATGGTGCCGACGACCCTGTGTTCACTTGGCAACTCGTGTGGGATGATGCGATGCAATCTGACACGATATCCAATTTTCAAAACACCCGTCTTCCCCAACGGCTCAACGGTCATCTTACCCGAACAGCGGGCGAGACCATGGGCGATTACACCATCAGTTATGAGGGAGTCAACCCCATTGAATTTGCCAATTACCTTGTCACCGTGAATCCCGGGACGTTGACCATCACCGCCCCCAACCCCGATGATTTTTCTGTGAATGCCGACAGCACCGAATACACCATCCACACCGCCACCGGCTGGAACTTCTTCTGCGACGCCTTGCAGGACAACGACACGTGGAACCGCTTCAGCGGCGATACCGTCAAGCTCGGTGCCGACATCACCGTCACCCGCATGGCGGGCAGCAGCCATTGCGACTTCTGCGGCATCTTCGACGGACAGGGCCACACGCTGACCGTCAACATCCACAGCGACAACGAACATGAATACACCGCCCCGTTCAGTTATATCAGCGAGACCACACCTACTGGCGGTTCGGCAGTCAGCCATCCCGCAATCCGCAACCTTAACGTTGCCGGTACCGTCACCGCCACCAAGGACTACGCGGGCGGCATCGTCGGCGCCTTCTGGGGCACGCTCACCATCGAGAACTGTTCCAGCAGTGTCACCATCAACACCGACCATAAGCACGCCGCCGGATTCATCGGCTACGCAGCGGGCAACGCCACCATCACCAACTGCCTGAGCAACGTCACCATCACCTCGACCGGCGGCGCGGGCGGCTTCGTTGGCCTCTGCGAGAACGCCGTCAGCTTCAACGACTGCGTGAGCAGTGCCGTCATCCACAGCGCGGGCGGCAGCAACAGTGGCTTCATAGGTTGGAGCCGCGACTCCGGCTATAACATTAGTTTTGCGGGCTGCGTCTTCAACGGTAAACTGTTAAAAGTTAACGACAACAGCAAAGACAACGGCGGCTTCATCGGCTGGAAGGGTGACAGCAAAAACGTCACCATCACTAACTGTCTCGTTGACCCCGCACCCCTCGGCGAGGGTGAGACGATGGCCAACGGTAACAGTGCCACCTTCAGCCGTGAGCACTCCGACCATGCTGCCACCATCAACAACTGCTACTACACCACAGCGTTCGGCACCCCGCAAGGCAAGCAGGCCCGCAGCATCACGGCGGACAATTACGTCACCGTGGAGAATGCCGGAACGGCCACTACATACAGCACTTCCGGCATCACCAGTTACGGCACGGGCATCCTCTACGACAACGTTCTTTATGCGGGCAACGGCGACGTGGTGAGACTCACCCTCAGCAACAGCAGCAGCGGCGACGTTCCCGAAGGCTACCAGTATGCCTACTCCACTAACGCCGGCACCCTCACAGGTATCTCCAATCCTTACACCCTCACCATGCCCGACGCCGACGTCATCGTCAGCGCCGCCCTCCGTAGCACCGGCGAGCCCGTCAGCATTGGCTACTACTTCGACGACGTATATAGATTCTGGGAGGCCATCGCCCTCGACGGCACAGAGAGCAGTCTCGGCAATAACGGACAAGGGTGGTGGTACTTCGTCGGCACCGACATCAGCCACAGCGGCACTATTACATGCTCCGGCAACGTAAACATCATCCTCGCCGAAGGCAAGACCATGACCATCACGAGCGATGGCGTTGGCATCTTTGTAGACGGCTCCCTGACCATCTACGGCCAGGACTACATCACCGGCACCCTCAACGTCAACGGCGACTACACCGGCATCTACTCCAGTGGCAACATCACCATCAGCGGCGGCACCGTCAACGCCACCGGCAACTACACCGGCGGCATCTACTCCAGTGGCAGCATCACCATCAGCGACAGCAGGGTCACCGCCACTGGAGGCAGCTACGGCATCCGCTCCGATAGTGGCGACATCACCATCGGCTGCGCCCACGCCTCCGACTTCATTTATGCCAGCAGCTACGTCGTTGGCTCCGAGGGCAAACTGAACATCGCCGAGGGCAAGGCCTTCATCGACGAGGCCGGCCACCACTACAGCGGCACCATTGCCAAAGTGGACGGAGCCTACCCCATCGACGGGAAGAGGCTGTATCCCGATTGTGTTGTCATGAAGGACATCACTGGCTACGGTAACAGCAACGAAAGCGACCATTGGGTGTTCATCGCCTCGCCCGTGGTGGGAAGCATTGCGCCTTCGGAAGTGCATAACCTCTTCCCCTCGGCAGACGAAACTTCAAATGACTACGACCTCTACCGCTTCAACCAGAGCGCAGATTTGGAGTGGCAGAACTACCACCAACACAACGCTGACGCCACCAATCCCTTCAACACTTTGGTCATCGGCCAAGGCTACCTCTACGCCACCAAGGAAGACAGGACGTTGGTGTTCTCGGGCGAGTACCCGTCGGGCACTTGGCTCGAAGTGCCGCTGGATTACGTTGAAGGCAAGCCCTTGGCTGGCTGGAACTTGGTGGGCAACCCGTTAGCGGTTGGCGCGACATTGAGCCAACCCTATTACAGGATGAACGCCGATGGCACCGCATTGAACACTGTAACTGAAGAAACTTCAGTCGCGGCCATGGAAGGCGTGTTTGTGCAGGCCTCAGGGGAGGACCAAATGGTCACCTTCACGGCCCAGACGCGCGGCGGCGAACAGGCCGCCATCGCCCAAGCCAACATCATGGTCGGCGGCGACAACGGCGCAGTCATCGACAACGCCATCATCCGCTTTGACGGCGGCCAAACCTTGGAGAAGTTCAGCTTCCGCGAGGGTAGCACGAAAATCTACATTCCGCAGGACGGGAAGGACTACGCCATCGTTTCCGTGGGCAACATGGGCGAAATCCCCATCAACTTCAAGGCCTCAGAGAACGGCACCTACACGATTTCGGTGAATGTTGACAACGTGGAAATGGGCTATCTGCACCTGATTGACAACATGACGGGCGCGGATGTGGACTTGCTGGTCCCTGAGCTTGTCGAAGGGCCAGCCTCCTACACCTTCACCGCCAAGACGACGGACTATGAGAGCCGCTTCAAATTGGTGTTCTCCGCAGACGAGGACGTCTGCGAACCCAATGAGGCGTTTGCCTTCATCAGCAACGGCAACATCATCGTCAACGGCGAAGGTACCCTACAAGTCTTCGACATTCTTGGCCACCAACTCGTCACCAAGCAACTCCCAACCCTAAACTCTAAACTCTCAACTCTAAACTATAAATCGGGCGTGTATGTGTTGCGCCTCATCAACGGAGAGAATGTGAGGACGCAGAAGATTGTGGTGGAATAAACAATATGCAAAACCTTTCAAAAATCCCGTCAGCGATGGCGGGATTTTTTTGAAAGTTTTTCTCACCTTGTATAATAGAAAATCGTATTTTTGCGCTTTCAAACAAAACAGGCTCCAATGTCCTCAAAAATCAAACCTATTGAAAACTGAAAAACGAAGAAAACCCTAATGAAACATAGTGGTTTCGAGATGTGGAAGCAAAGTCCCGAAGGGACGACACTACCGTAACCATAGATCGCGACCTATGGTAGCACCCCGGTAGGCCAACTGAACAACTGAACTAAAGATTCAACTTTAGACTGCTTCGTGCCTCGCAGTGACGCAAAGCGGCAACTGAACAACTAAACAAAACACAATGATAAAAAATCTACCCAACCTAAAACAAGTCCTCGCCGCTCTGCTGACGATAGCGGCTCTCGCGACGGGGCAGACCGCATGGGCATGGGACGGCAGCGGAACCAGCGACAGCCCCTGGCTCATCAAGACCACCGACGACCTCGTCGCCCTCGCCAACAACAGCGCGAGCAACACCTACTACGGGAAGTTCTTCCGACTGGAAAACGACCTCGACATGAACGGCGTCGCCATCGGGACGATTGGTGGCAACATCAAACGATTCAAGGGCACGTTCGACGGTAACGGACACGCCATCCGAAACCTCACCATCAACAAGCCCGATGACGACTTTGTCGGTCTCTTTGGCATCATCAGTGCCAACAGCACCATCAGGAACCTCATCATCGACGGAGCCAACATCACAGGCAATAACAATGTTGGTGTCATCTTCGGATGCACTTTTGACGGCGGCACCATAGAGAACTGCCTCGTGGTGAACTCCAGCGTCACCGTCACAAGCTCCACTGGTACTTACGGCGGCATCATTAGCGGCTGTTATTTGGACAACCTCACTTTCAGCGGCAACTATTACTACAACTGCAGCGTCACCATGGGCAGCAATGCACCCGTCACCACCAACATCGCCACCACCGGCGGCGATATCGACGGTGCCGCCATCGCCGTCGGCCCCGCCACCTGGGCTGCCCTGCAGACCGCGTTCAATAACGCCAGCACCGACGCCGACAATCCCACTGAGTTGACCCTCGCGGCCGACATCACCGCCTCCGCCAGCGACTCGTACCTCAACCTCACGGGCGGCCGCAAAGTCATCCTCGACCTCAACGGCCACACCCTCAGCCGCGGACTGACTGCAGCCACTACCGACGGCTACGTCATTCGCGTCATTGGCACCAACACCTCGCTCACCATCCGCGACGGAGCCACCGGCGGCACCATCACCGGCGGCTGGAGCAACAGCGGCCCTGGCTGCATTAGCGTCACCAACAACGCCACCCTCCGTCTTGAGAGTGGAACCATCAGCGGTAACCGCGTCAACCGAAGTGGCGGCACCATCAGCATCACCGGTGGCACCGTCTATATCACTGGCGGCACCATCACCGGCAACTGGGCCAACATCGAGACCTGGAACAACAACAGCTTCGCTAGCTGCGGCGCCATCTACTTCAACGAAGGCGGCACCCTCTACATGAGCGGCGGCGCTATCACCGGCAACCGCTGCCGCACCACCACCTTGGGCGCGGCGGGCATCGGTGCCTCTCTAATGCTCTCACACCGCGTACACCTCAGCGGCTCGTACAACATCAGCGGCAACGAGCAGGGCGACTACGATGAGGCCACCGGCGAGTGGAGCAACCTCACCCCGAGCGACATCCTCAACAACAACCGCACCCTCTACATCCTCGACGGCCCCATCAACCCCGTAGCCCCCGCCCACATGATACTCGACCATGACGGCTCCAGTGCAACCTTCACCTCCGGCTGGGCCACCCACATGGGCAGCACCGACCCCGAGCAGTGCTTCACCCTCGACCCCGCCACCGGCAAGGGCCTCGGCATCGTAGACGGTGAAGTCCACGTCGGCACCCTCCACACCCTCACCCTCGCTGACGGCCTCACCGCCAGCGTCACACAGGCCGCACAGGGCAAGAGCGTCACCCTCAGCGGAGCGTCTGTTGGCACCATCGGCGGCATCACCTACACCACCGACTACATCGTCAGCTACAACGACGGCACCAATGACCACGTCGACCATTATACCGCCGACGACCAAGGTAATGCCACCTTCGTCATGCCCGATGCCAACGTCACGGTCAGCACCGAGACCGTCGCCAGCGTCACCTACATCGATGCCGACGGCAACGAGCAGACCATCACCGACTTCACCATCGTTAGCAGCAGCTATGAGTTCGGCGACGACATCGGCACCGGCACCGCCCTCCTCGGCGTGGACGACTACACCGAGCGTTGGTACGCCGTCGTCGGCACCGTCAGCCTCGACAAGCGCCTCAGCGTCGAAGGCAATGCCCGCCTCATCCTCTGCGACGCAGCCGCCCTCATCGTCAACGCCGACTACGACTGCGGCACTGCCTTCGACGTCACCTACAACGGCCTCACCATCTACGGTCAGGCCCAAGGCACCGGCACCCTCAGCGTCACCAACACTGGCCCCGCCATCGGCACGCATGACATCACCGTCAACGGCGGCACCGTCATCGCCACCAGCACCGACATCTTTTATGGCATCGACATCTTCAACGGCTGCACCCTCACCATCAACCGAGGCACCGTCACCGCCAGTGGCGGCAACGGCATCAGCATCATCAACAACGGCACCCTCACCCTGAACGGCGGCACCCTCAGCGCCACCGGCACCGCCGATTCCTACGGCATCTACGCCAATTGCGCCACCGTCAACATCCTCGGCGGCACCCTCAACGCTACCGGCACCGCCGACGCCTACGGCATCTATGCCACTGGCGACGGCACCACCTTCACCCTCGGCTGGACCACCCCCGACGACCGCATCACCGCCAGCAGCATCCAACTCGAAAGCGGTGCCACGCTCCAGGTCCGCGACGGGCAGACCCTCACCAACGAGGCCGACAACACCGCCATCATCAGCGGCACGCTCAGCAGCGAGCAGATAGCCGCCCTCGCAGGCGTGACGCTGCGGGGTTGCATGGTCCGCGAGGTGGTAGGCTACGGCGAAAGCACTACCAGCGGCTGGAACCTGATTGCCTCGCCCATCGAGGGAAGCATTGCAGCCGATGCCGTGGGTAACATCTTCAGCGCGGCGCAATACGACCTCTACCGCTTCAACCAAGCCGCGGAACTGGAATGGGAGAACTGGAAGAGCCAGGCCAACAACAACGACCACTACCACTTCAACCTTGAAAGCGGTCGCGGTTACCTCTATGCCAGCAAAGCCAACACCACCCTGGTGTTCACAGGCGAGTTTTACGACGGCGACGGCATCGTCAACTTGGAGTATTCCACCCAAAACCAGGATGTAAACATGCGCGGCTGGAACCTCATCGGCAACCCCTTCGCCGAAACCGCCAATCTGCCTTCCGGCCTTTCCTACTACACCCTGAACGACACCCGCTCCGAACTCATAGCAGGCAATGCAAGCACCATCGGAGCCATGGAAGCCATCTTTGTGAAGGCCACTGGTACGGGGCAATCCGTACAGTTCACTAAGCAAAGCCGTGGCGGCGTTTCGACCCTCCGACAAGCTCAGGGCTCAACGACCGCTGACAACGCTGTTTTGTCGCTCAACCTGACCGACAACCATAATCGTCTCATCGACCGCGCCATTGTCCGCTTCGACGAAGGCCAACCCCTGCCCAAATTCCAAATCCGTGAAACCAGCACGAAGGTTTATATCCCGCAGGAGGGGAAGGATTATGCGGTGATAAATGTATGTACAGACGGTGCATGCACCGTCTCTACAGAGATGCCCGTCAATTTCAAGGCCGAGGAAAACGGCACCTACACTTTGACCATTTCACCAACTCTCAACTCTCAACTCTCAACTCTCAACTATCTCCACCTGATTGATAATATGACGGGCGCGGATGTGGACTTGCTGGTCCCTGAGCTTGTCGAAGGGCCAGCCTCCTACACCTTCACCGCCAAGACGACGGATTATGAGAGCCGCTTCAAACTGGTGTTCTCCGCAGACAAGGACGTCTGCGAACCCAATGAGGCGTTTGCCTTCATCAGCAACGGCAACATCATCGTCAACGGCGAAGGCACCCTTCAAGTCTTCGATGTTTTTGGTCACCAACTCGTCACCAAACAACTCTCAACCCTAAACTCTCAACTCTCAACTCTAAACTATAAATCGGGCGTGTATGTATTGCGCCTTATCAATGGAGAGAATGTGAAGACGCAGAAGATGGTAATTGAATAACCGTGTGTTTTGAATCCCCCCTGCCCCCCTTTGCAAAGGGGGAAGGGGGATTTGAAGACCCGAACTAAAGGAAACCATCCGCCAAATTTTGGCGGATTTTTCTGTTTTGGGCATGGAAAAAAGATTTTTTTATACTTTTGCAGCCTTATATTAATAAACATTGCTAATGAACACCAACATCACAGAAAAAGACGGGAAATACATCGTTTCTCTCGAAGGCGAGCTTGATACCGCCCATGCTCTTGAAGTCGAACAAGCCATGCAGCCCCTCCATGATTTGAGCGGGAAAGACATCACCATCGACTGCGCCCATTTGGACTACATCGCCTCCAGCGGCTTGCGCATCCTCTTGGCCTTGCTGAAAAGCGCCAAAAGCAAGGGCAACAAGGTGGTTTTGAAGAACCTGAACGACGAAATCAAGGAAGTTTTCAAAATGACGGGCTTTATCGACCTGTTCGATATAGAATAAATAAAATCAACATCTTATGAAGCACTATTTCAACCAACCTGCAAAGTGGTTTTGCATGGTTTTGGCTTTGCTGTTTTCTTTTGGATTGAAAGCCCAGCAAGCCGACAATCAATTCAGTTTGGATGCCCAATTGGTGACCCGTGGCGAGTTGCGTGCCGGTGGTTTCAAGGCCGACAGCCTCGACAAATACCGCAGGACACAATTCGTTTTGGGCAAATACCGCGTCACGGCGGACTACAAGCGCTCGTGGTTGGAGGTGAAGCTGTCGCCCCAGTTTGCCGGCATTTGGGGACAGGGTGGCGCCAACATCAGCCTTTATGAAGGCTGGGCCAACATGCAAACGAAAAACGGCCTGTTCGTGAAGATTGGCCGTCAGGAATTGGACTATGACAACGAGCGTATCATCGGCAACGACGACTGGACGATGACCGCGCCCACCCATGATGTGCTGAAATTGGGTTATGACGGCGAAAGCCACAAGATACATCTGATGGCGGCCTACAACCAGAATGCTGACAGCATAGAAACAGGGATGTCCTATTATGCGGGTGGCTTGCAACCTTATAAGAACATGCAAACCCTTTGGTATCACTATGATACACCCAAGAAAATGTTTGGCATTTCGTTGGTGGGCATGAACATCGGGATGCAAAGCAATAATAAAAAGGATCCTGATGCCACCTACTACCAACAGTTGGTGGGCACTTATATGGCCTTCCGTCCCAAATATTGGTCGTTGGAAGGCGAGTTTTACTACCAATTGGGTAAGGAAGAACACGGCTTGCCCATCGATGCTTTCATGGGTAGCGTGAAGGCCACCGTGAGGCCAAGCGAGAAATACAATATCTTTGCCGGATACGACTATTTGAGCGGCGACAAGTTTTTTGCCGTGCCGACTGGGGGAAACTTGGGCATGGTTCAACACGACAAAATCAGAGGTTTCAATGCCATCTTCGGCTCGCACCACGAGTTTTACGGCGCAATGGACTTCTTCTATATGAAAAACTATTACCATGGCTTCACCCCAGGCCTCCAAAACCTTTATCTTGGTGGCAATGTAAATCCTGTTGATGGCTTGAATCTCAATGCGGCGTACCATTACTATGCCATCGCGACCGACCTCGATTATTTGGATAGCAAGACTTTAGGGCACGAAATTGATTTTTCGGCATCCTACGCCTTCAATAAGGCCGTTTCGGTTTCGGCGGGTTATACTTACATGCATGGCACGGAGACCATGGTCAGACTCCAGCAAATCCAAGAAGTCACCGAGCAACGGCAACTGCATTGGGGCTGGCTCATGCTCTCCGTCAAACCCACATTGTTTAGCACCAATTGGCAAGACAAGAGATAATTCAGGGGAACGAAAGCCTGAACGGGGTAAACAATCCGTCTTTTTCACCAAACAATTTGTCTTTTGGGCTAACCATTTGTCCAAAAGACAATAACCATTTGTCTGGGCTATTTTTAATGTATGATGTTTGTAGTATTTTTGCACTAAAATAAACACAAATATCAGTAGATGCGCAAAGTTAGTTTACATAATAGACTGCGAGACTCCGAGACTGCGGGACTACGAGGCATTTGCTTGTCCCAAAGTCTCGAAGTCCCGTGTCCCGAAGTCAAAAGATATTGCAGTTTAATTTTGAACAGTTACTTATTGTGCCATGAATATGCCAAAGAACATGAACATGACAGCTCCATTAACCCAATCGCAAGTCGGCATTTTTGCGGAATGTATGCAAAATCCCGAAAGCGACTTGTACCAACCTTTGAATCTTCTTACCTTTGGGAAAGACATTGATTTAGAACGACTTAAATCGGCTATTCTCAAGGCATTGGAGGCGCATCCCTACGCCAACTGCCGCGTGAGAGTGAACGAGGACGGTGTCTCCGAACAATACATCGAGGAAGCGCCTTTCGACATCCAAATAGAGGAAATCACGGACATCGAAGCCGAAAAACCGCGTCTCTTCAAGCGGATGGCCCTCGATGGCAGCCAATTGCTCTATTTCAAGCTGTTGAGTGCGCCCGAGGCCAACTATATGTATTTCCAATTCCATCACATCATTTTCGATGGGGCTTCGTTGAGGGTCTTGTTGCGTGACATCGACAATGCCTATCAAGGGAAAGCAGTTGATATTGAACCGATTTCGTCCATCGACTACGCCTTGAAGGAGTTTGAGCAACGCCAAGGTGAGCTTTGGAAAAACGACCAACAATGGTATCGGGAGCACTACGTTTGCGACGATGTGGACACGCTTTTGCAACCCGACCTCGACGAGAAAGCGTTTAGTAGCCATACCATTTTCAGGCCGTTGAAGGTGGATGTGGACGCCATCAACCGTTTCTGCAAGGATAAAAAAGTCAATTTGAGCAGTTTCTTCACCTCGGCTTACGCCTTGCTGATGTCGCGCTACACGGGCGACGAACAGGTGTTGTTCTCCACCATCTGGCACGGTCGTAGCGACTTCCATCTGACACGAAGTTTCGGAATGTTTGTGAGAACACTGCCAGCCTTCTTCAACGTCAAAGACGACATGACAGTGGGCGATCTGTTCAAGCAAGGCGACCTCGACACAGAAGCACGCAAGCATGGCCTCTACTCTTACGCCGACTTCTGCAGTGAGCAAGGTATAGAAACACACCAAATGTTTGTGTATCAAGGAAAACTATTCAGCGACTTGAAGTTGGATAATAAGTCGGTAACTATTGAGCAATTGACCAACAACACCACCAGAGAAGCGCTTGAAATTCAGGTTTTCCAAACGGAAAAAGACTACATAGCCATACTCTCGCACCACGCGCACCGCTATTCAGAGACTTTCGTTGAGCAGTTGATGCAGAGTTATGAGACCGTTATCGGCCAAATGATGGATTTGGACAAGCCGATAAAGGAAATCCATGTCATTTCGGAGGAGCAACAACGCCTTTTGGACAGCTTCAACGACACCGATTCCGACTATGACGACAGCCAAACCATTGTGTCACTATTCAAAAAACAAGCCCAACTTCATGCCGATAAGGTTGCCGTCGTTTTCAAGGATAAACAATTCACTTACAAGGAGTTGAATGAATTGAGCGACCGCATCGCCAAGTTGGTCGCCTCCAAGGGCTTGGGTGCCGAGGATGTGGTTTCCATCCTGATTCCGCGATCAGAGTGGATGGCCATTGCCTCTTTGGGCGTGCTGAAAGCCGGTTGCGCCTACCAGCCTTTGGATCCTTCCTATCCCAAAGAGCGTTTGGAGTTTATGATGACTGACTCCGCCACCAAACTACTCATCGCCGACGAAGCATTGTTGCCGTTAGTCGATACCTATCAAGGCGAAGTGGTCTTGACCAAAGACCTTGTCCAAAGCATTGACATACAGGTAGAAATCACGCCTCCAACGCCCCACAGTCTGATGACGATGATTTACACTTCTGGCACGACGGGCGTTCCCAAAGGCTGTCAGATAGAGCATCGTAACGTGGTGGCTTTCTGTCACATGCACCAAGGTTGCCACAACATCACCGAGCAAAGCAAAATCGCGGCCTACGCCAGTTTCGGCTTCGATGCATCGATTCAGGAGTTGTTTGCCCCGCTGACCATTGGCGCTACATTGTACATCATTCCCGAGGAAATCCGCCTCGACCTGATGGCCTTGAACGACTACTTCGAGCAAAACGGCATCACCCATTCCTTTATGACCACGCAGGTGGCCTATCAGTTTGCCACCAACTTTGAGTGTAAGTCGTTGCAACGCCTGCTGACGGGAGGCGAGAAACTGCCTTCGATGACACCGCCGAAGAATTATGTGGTGGCCAACGGTTACGGTCCCTCCGAGGCCATCTGCTATGTGACCAATTTCGACGTGACCGAGGAACGCAAGAACATCCCGATTGGCAAGGCGCAACGCAATGTGAAGTGCTATATCGTTGATAAATACGGTCATAGGTTGCCCATTGGTGCCGCTGGCGAGCTTTGGGTGGCCACGCCACAGGTGACGCGAGGCTACCTCAACCGTCCCGAAAAGACGGCTGAAGTCTATATCGACAATCCCTTCGACAAAGGCGAGAAATACAGCCGCGTCTATCGTTCCGGCGACATTGTTCGCTATCTGCCTTCGGGCGACATTGAGTTTGTGGGGCGCAAAGACGGTCAGGTAAAGATCCGTGGCTTTCGCGTCGAGTTGAAGGAGGTGGAAAGCGTGATTCGCCAGTTCCCCGGCATCAAGGACGTGACGGTGCAGGCTTTTGACGAGGCCAATGGCGGCAAGTTCATCGCAGCCTACATTGTCAGCGACCAACAGATTGACATTAAGGCACTTAATAACTTCATTATGGACGAAAAACCGCCCTATATGGTGCCTGCTGTGACGATGCAGATTGAGCGCATTCCGCTGAACCAGAACCAAAAGGTGGACAAGAAAGCCCTGCCGAAACCCGAGCAACAGTTGAGTGTTGAGGGTTTAGAGTTGAGAGATGTGCCGATGAATGTGCTTGAACAGGAAATACATGGCATTATCGCAGAAATCATTGGAAACAAAGACTTTGGCGTGACCACAGTGTTGGGCTTTGCCGGCCTCACCTCCATCATGGCGATCAAATTGGCCATCCAAATCAACAAGCGTTTTGGCGTGACGTTGGACTCCAAGTCTTTGGCCAAGACGGGCACCATCCAAAGCATAGAGAACGAGATTTTGACCAAGGTATTAAGTGGAGAAGTCGTAAAAACTGAGGCAGTCGAGGAAGTACACGCCGACATGAGCAACATTCCGCTATCCTACGCGCAGATGGGCGTTTATGTGGAGTGCATGAAGCAGCCCGAGTCCACCTTATATAATATCCCCTCGTTGGTGCGGTTCCCCAAGGACACCGACACTACCCAGCTCGCGCAGGCTGTGGAGACCGTCATCAAGGCGCATCCGCAGATGAGGGCGCATTTCGGTAGTGCAGGTTCGGAAATCATTCAAATCGTTGATTTTGAGCAGCCTATTGAAGTTACACAAAGTCAGCGAAGCGAGGCGGAGATGGAGCAGTACAAGCGTGAGTTCGTCAAGCCGTACAATTTGAGGCAAGGCCCGCTCTATCGCATGGAAATCGTCACGACCGAGCAATGGGTTTACCTTTTGCACGATGTGCATCACCTTGTTTTCGACGGTGGCTCCTTCGACCTGTTCATGAACCAGTTGTGCGATTTGATGGACGGCAAGGAGATTGAAGCCGAAGCCTATAGTTACGCCGATTTCGTCGCCGCCGAGAAAGCCGCCGAAAGCAGCGCAGAGCACGCCGCAGCCAAAGATTTCTTCCAAGAACGATTAGGCAACGTGGAAGGCGTGACGGAAATCCCGTCAGACCTGACCAATCCGAAGGAGCAAGGCATCATTGAAACGGTCATCAGCAGGTTGGATTTCGATGCAGTCGAGCGTTTCTGCCGTCAGCACAACCTTTCGCCTGCACACCTTACTTTAGCCGCAACATTCTACGCACTTTCGCGCTTCACCAACAACGAGCAACTCTGCATCACCACCCTCAGCAACGGGCGTTCCGACCTTCGCATCAGCAACACTATCGGCATGTTTGTCAATACTTTGGCATTGAGTGCCGAGATTGGCGAACAAAGCGTGATGGAGTTCCTGAACGAGACCAGCAAAAACTTCGATGAGACTTTGCGGCACGAATACTATCCCTTCGCGCAAATTGCCAACGACTACGACCTTTCGGCTGAAATCATGTTTGCCTACCAAGTGGGCGTGGTCAGCAATTATGTTTGCAAAGGCCAAACGCTTGAGGTTGAGAACCTTGAGTTGGATGTGCCGAAGTTCCACATCGCTTTCTACATCATTAATGACGAAACGGGAACGCCTTGCGTCTGCATACAATACGACAACGGCCGTTACAGCCGTGAACTGATGCAATGTTTGGCAAAGTCTGTCAGCAATGCGGCCAATGCCTTCATCCGTCAGCCGGAGATGAAATTGCAGCAAGTGTCGCTGTTGGATGCCGAACAGACCGCCGTCCTCGACAGCTTCAACCAAACCGAGGTGCCTTACGACGACACCCAGACCATCGTTTCGCTGTTCCGCCGTCAAGTGGCGCAAACGCCTGATAATATGGCAGTTGTGTATCACGATAACAAGTACACCTACCGCGAAGTGGATGACATCACGGAGCGCATGGCAGCCTATCTCGTTGCGAAAGGCCTTGGAAGAGAGGACGTTGTCTCGATTCTCATTCCACGCTGCGAATGGATGCCCATCGCTGCACTTGGCGTGCTGAAAGCGGGTTGTGCCTATCAGCCTCTTGACCCAAGCTATCCCGCAGAGCGTCTGAATTTTATGATTAAAGATGCTTCCGCCAAACTACTCATCGCCGATGAGTCGTTGCGCGACATCGTGAATGAATACGATGGCGATGTGCTGCTGACGAAAGACATCAAGCAGTTGTCGGCAGTCAGCCAGCCCGTCAATGTCACCGTCAATCCGGCTGACTTGTTCATTTTGCTTTACACCTCTGGCTCAACGGGTTTGCCCAAGGGCTGTCAGTTGGAGCATGGCAACTTGGCCGCGTTCTGCCATTGGTACAAGCGTCGTTTTGATTTGAAGGCCGAGCATCACGTTTCGTGTTATGCCAGTTACGGCTTCGACTGCTGCATGATGGACATGTATCCCGCCCTGACTTGCGGTGCGTGCGTGTATATCATCGGCGACGACATCCGCCTGACCCTGCCTGCGGTGAACGATTACTTCAACGAGAACCACATCACCCACTCGTTTATGACCACGCAGGTGGCCTACCAGTTTGCCACCAACATGGACAACCACTCGCTGCTGCACTTGATTGCGGCAGGAGAAAAATTGGCTTCGTTGGTGCTGCCGAAGAACTTCAAAATGCACAACGGCTATGGCCCGACCGAAGGCACCATTCTCATCACGGAATACGAAGTTGACGAAGAACTGAAGGACATTCCAGTAGGAAAACCTCTTGACAATTCACGCCTCTATGTCGTTGACAAACAGTTCAATCGATTGCCGCAAGGCGCGTTGGGAGAGCTGTGGATTAGTGGCGCACATGTCACGAGAAGCTACCTCAACCGTCCCGAAAAGACCGCCGAGGTCTATATCGACAACCCGTTCAGCGACGACCCGAAATTCTCCCGCATCTATCGCACTGGTGACATCGTGCGTTACCTGCCCGATGGCAACATCCAGTTTGCTGGCCGTAAGGACGGTCAGGTGAAGATTCGCGGTTTCCGCATCGAATTGAAGGAAGTCGAGGCCGTCATTCGCCAATTCCCGGGCATCAAGGATGCTACCGTGCAAGCCTTTGAGTATGAGAACGGAGGCAAGTACATCGCCGCCTACATCGTCAGCGATGAGAAAGTGGACATCAAGCAATTGAATGCCTTCATCGGACAGCAGAAACCGCCTTATATGATTCCTGCCGCCACGATGCAAATCGACGCCATTCCGCTCAACCAAAACCAGAAAGTGAACCGCAAGGCCTTGCCCGCTCCCGTCATTCAGGCGGCAGACCATGAATATGTGGAGCCTGTCAACGAAATCGAGAAGCTCTTCTGCAAGATTTTCAGCGACATCCTGTCAATGGACAAGATTGGCGCGACCGACAACTTCTTCGAGTTGGGCGGCACCTCGCTCATGGTGACGCGCGTCATCATCGAGGCCGACAAGGCCGGTCATCATATCGCCTACGGCGACGTGTTCGCCAACCCGACACCGCGAATGTTGGCCAACTTCCTCAAGGGAGGTGCTGCCGAGGAGGACGAGGAGACCCGTAATTACAACTACGGCCCCATCGAAAAAGTCCTGCAAGGCAACACGCTTGATGCTTTCCGCAATGGCGAGAAGCAAACTATTGGAAACGCGCTTGTTACAGGTGCCACGGGCTTCTTGGGCATCCACATTCTCAAGGAACTCATCGACCGCAAGGATGTGCCTGTCATTTGGTGTATGGTGAGGGCCGAGAACGAAGAAAAAGCTGAACGCCGTCTGAAAGGAATGTTGTATTACTACTTCAGCAACAACTATAACGAGTTGTTTGGCAGCCGTTTGCGCGTCATCAACGGCGATGTGACCCAAGAAATCAAGGTGGATGGCAAAGTCGATACCGTCTTCAACTGCGCTGCCGTGGTGAAGCACTTCTCCAAGGGCACCGAGATTGAGGATGTCAATGTGGGCGGTGCGGCGCACTGCGTCCAGTTCTGCCTGCTGAATAATGCCCGGCTGATTCATGTTTCCACCTACAGCACTGCCGGCATGTCCATCAACGGGATGCCGCCGGAGAATACGGTTTACACCGAGCAGAAACTCTATTTCGGTCAGAGCCTCAACAACCAATATGTCCACTCCAAGTTCCTCTCCGAGCGTGTCGTGCTTGATGCCGTGGCTTTGCACAAACTGAACGCCAAGGTGATGCGTGTGGGCAACCTCGCGCCGCGTTCCACCGACGGTGAGTTCCAAATCAACTTCAATACGAACAGCGCGATGGGGCGTATCCGTGTCTATCAGATGTTGGGCTGCTATCCATACGAATTGACTAATGCCCCGATGGAGTTCTCCCCCATCAATGAGGTCGCCAAGGCCATCGTGACACTTTCGGAAACGCCGCAATCGTGCTGCCTGTTCCATCCCTACAACGACCACTATGTGCATTTCGGTGATGTGTTGGCAGAGTTGGCGAAAATCGGCGAGGCACCGCGTCAGGTGGAGACCGAGGCCTTCGGCGAGGCTTTGGAAGCCGCCAAGCAAGACCCCGAAAAGGCCAAACGCCTCTCAAGCCTGATTGCCTACCAAGACATGGCGCACGGACAAAAAGCCGTGATGATTCCGACGGACAACCAATATACTTCACAAGTGCTGTACCGCCTCGGGTTCCGTTGGTCGAGCACCTCTTGGGACTATGTCGATCAGATGCTGGAGGCCATTGCGGGCTTTGGGTATTTTGAACTGTAAAAGATGCAGGCTCGGCTTTTGTACGGGATGCTATGGAAAAGGAAACCCTAACTGGTTGACGGTTAGGGTTTTCATCTTATAATACTAAAGGTTTTACAATTCACGAAAACAGCTCTCGTTCTTCAGGCAAAATCATGTCCCAATCTTCCAATGCTTCTATTGGGTTGAGGCCGTTCCGTCGCGCCATCTTATACTCGCGCGTCAATCCGTAACGGTCAGCAATACGCATTGCTATTCGGTCTTGAAGGAGCATTTTATTTTTACGTTTCATCATGGTTTCAGAAAGGGATAATGTTGAAATCAACATGAAAGAATGTAATGAACAACTTTAGTAGCAAAAGCCTCGTAGTCATTGAACACAACAGCTCGATTAAAGTCTCCATATTGTTTGTTTGACAAGGTGATGGGTATTGAGGGCAAATTGCGATAAAACTCGTTATACTCTTCTTTGTCATTAGGATCTGATGTCATGGATGGTAGATTAATGACAAACAATAGCGTTTTGCTTGGAGTATGAATTGAAATTTCGGTATTATCTTCTGATAGTTTTAAATACTTGTATGCATTATGCTGCGTGAAAAACTCCCACTTCTGAAAGTCTCCGTTGTTCTTATAATATGGCAGTTTATCTGGAATAATAAATATCTGAAAATACGGAATATTAGTACAACGAATGTTTGCTGTTTCCCCCAGCATATTCTCGAAGTAATTGTTTGAATTTTGCGAGTAGTTTTGCATCACAAATTTCACTCCGATTCCTGCAACAACTTGACATCGGTAGAAGATTGTTATATCAACCTTCTTATCAATATACCGACCTTCGATATTACCCTCTCGACCATCATTTATACCTAATGAATTGATGTAATATCCCGGTCCTAACCTTTGCATAAGGTCGCGTGCTATTGCTCCATGCAGAATTTTCAGTTTCTCATTGCTTCGAGAACCTGTTTCAAGGAAAGTCCTAAAAGAGTTTGAGATTACCCTTAGAAATTCTTGATTGTCCATATTTTTGTGATAATTTATAATTCAAATATTGTTCAACATCTTTTGACGCAAAGGTGTAATAACCTCCGCTTTTGTAATTGGCTAGCATCTTGATATACGCTATGAATTCATCAGATACTATCAGTTCTCGCACTTCATTTTCTGGAATTGTTGTTAAGATGTACAATCCACTATATAGCCCTTTACCAGCAACAACTTTCTCCAAACGGATGCTTGACTTGTCTTTTATTATTGTGTTCAGCGCATATTTATCCTTCGAAACGTCTTTAATTGCTTGTGTGCGTCCAAACAAATACCATAATTCGCGGTTTTCAATATCACGTCCTTTTGCTAAGTTTTCTTTGTGCAGTTGAAGATATTCATACAAAGACTTGTTTTTCTCAATTTCAGTTGGAGGCAATGGGCGACCTTGTGAGTCGTAAGGAAAGATGCATTTTGACCATTTCCCGGTTGATGCTTTCAACACATCGATTGTACCTTCAAAATCGAAGTCTCCAATAAAAGTTTTGTCTGCAAGTGTTGCAAAACCATTTTTGACTTCTGTGTATTGATATGCTTTCCCTGTCTTGATTTCTTTCAGTTCTTTCAACTTGTCTTTATTGGAAATGTAGAAATTTCCAGCGATATATAAATCTTGTATCGAGAGTTTGTCAATATACTCCAAAGGCGAAGTCTTGTTAACCATACGATAGAGTTCTACATGGTCGGTTGCTCGCTCAAATCTAGATATTGCAGTGTAAGTAGTTGCTTCAAAAGGTTGTAAATGTCCAAGGTCAATGATTCCAGATAGATTCTGCTTTTGCATAACATATTGGCGAAGCATGCTCCCTGCCTTACTGGAAAGCCAAGAGCTGGGCGTGATGATACACATTTTCCCAGTGTCATTCAACATTTTGAATCCCAACTCGAAAAACACGATGAAAAGATCGGTCATCCCTTGTTGAGCAAAACTGAATTTCTTTACTATATCATAGCTGGATTCAAGATTGTGCACCCTAACGTATGGAGGATTCCCAAATACGTAGTCCATTTTCCCATAATGCTTATCTACACACAAAGCATCGGCACAGATGACATCCCAATTGACTTTATTTACGCCATGTTTAATAGCAATATCGTTGAGATTTCGAACGCATTTTTCTCGTTCTTCACCATCGAGTTCAATCCCATGTATATAGGTTTCCAGATGCCTTCTCAAGGTTTTGCCGTGAAATTGTTGACAATACCTTTCAACAATCTCACGTAAAAAAGCCCCATCACCACAACTATTGTCAATGACGTGCTTCCCCACAATGTCTTTCCCATTGTAGTTGCCAAAATCGAGTATAGTCCGAACGAGATAGTCTGGAGTATACACTCTGCCATGATGTTTTACAGAATTTGCCATCCAAGTGATTGATTTTGAGCATTACTATCAATCACTTGATTCGGAGAAATGAGAAGGCGCGAGCTTTCATAGCGTTCAGGGAAAGCCTAGGATGGAACCCTCGTCATATTTGAGCTCACGCCTATAGGCGTATGCTACCCAAATATGACTAAGTTGCAATTTAAGGCTTACCTTGAACCTTTTCCCGATTATCAAAATCAGTTTCCTAGGCTTATTTTGAACGCGAAATGGTAGTTAATGCTTATGTTGTTGTATTACTTTGTTTTATCTCTTTATTGTCGTTAACTAAATTAGATTTTTAATTGTTTTGATGTGGGCAAAGATAGAAAAAGTTTGCGAGATATTGAATAATAGAAGAAAAAAGCTGTATTGAATATGTACGATGGCCATATATACTTTAGGATCATATAGTTTGAGTTCTCCGCAAATTGTGCAGATGGCATCTGCACAAAATATCTTGTCACTCTTGCAGGGCTTTGAAAAACCGAAATTTCTCCCACCTCACACTTGTTTTCTCCATTTTTTTCTATTTTTGCAACTTTCTTTTCCAACTAATTCAACATAAATAGATCAATATGAAAACAACTAATGATGCAATTGCTCCCTTAACAAGATCGCAATATGGCATCTACGCTGAATGTGTAAGCCATGAAAACGAGGTTTTCTATAACCTTCCGTTTCTTTTTGTCTTTGACGGCAGCCTCGATGCCGACCGCTTGTGCCGCGCCATCGAGACAACAATAAAGGCGCACCCCACTTTCTTCACGCGAATTGGAGTGACCGACGATGGCGAACCCTTCCAGTCCGTGGATATGGATAAGGAGGACTTCAGCCTTACCGTCGAACAGGTTATTGACCTTGAGGCCGAGAAAAAGAAATTCATCGAGCCGTTCAAACTCTATGGCGGTAGGTTGTTTCATACCAAAGTGCTGCGCGACGCGAATCACATCTATTGGCTTTTCGACATGCACCATATCATCAGCGACGGCACCTCTTACAATATTATCATCCGCGATGTGGAGACGGCCTACAACGGCGGCACGCTTGCTCCCGAGGAGATGACGATGCGGGAACTGGCCCTCGCCGAAGCCGAGATGCGCAAAACGCCCGCCTTCGAGGAAGGCAAACAATGGTATGCCCAAAACTTCGATTGCGGCGACACGTTCACCCAACTCATTCCCGACTGCGAAATCCCCGGACAATCGGATGCCCATTTGGACCGTATCCTCAATATCGACATGGATCGGGTGGATGCCTTCTGCAAGGCCAACGACATCAAAAAAAGCGCCTTTTTCACAGGGGCGTATGCCTACCTGTTGGCCAAATACAACAACGAGCAGGAATCGCTGTTCAACACGGTTTACAACGGCCGCACCGAGCCCAAATTCCAACATTCCGTTGGCATGACGGTGAAGACGCTGCCCGTTTACTCCAAGTTTACCGATGACACCACCGTGCTTGACTTCCTGAAAGCCAATCAGGAGCAGATGGACGGCTGCCGCAAGCACGACATCTATGCCTATACCGACCTGATGGCCGACCTCAACTTGCAAAGCAACAGCTTGTTTGCATGGCAGGGAGAGATTCTTGGCGACACCCAATTCATGGGCAAACCCATGCAGACCATACAGCTCCGCAACTTCACCTTGGGTGTGCCGTTCTCTCTGACGGCCAATACCGTAGGCAATCAATATCATGTCAGAGCTGAATACAATGCCAACGCATACTCCGAGACGCTGGTCAGCCAGTTCATGGAGAGTTACGAGGCCGTGTTGGAAGGATTCCTTACCGAAACGAATCTGCGCGACATTAATATCACGACGGCTTCGCAAGTGGAACTGCTCGACAGTTTCAACCAGACCGACAATCCCTACGACGACACACAGACTGTTGTGTCGTTGTTCCGCCGTCAAGCCAAAGCTACACCCGACAAGACGGCTGTGGTCTTCAAGGACAAGCAATTCACCTACGCCGAATTGGATGAGACGAGCGATCGCATTGCAAGCTATATCGCATCGAAAGGATTGGGACTTGAAGACGTTGTAGCCATTCTGATAGCCCGTTCAGAATGGATGGTCATTGCTTCTTTAGGCGTGCTGAAGGCAGGTTGCGCATACCAGCCGTTGGACCCGAGTTATCCCGCCGAGCGTCTGAACTTCATGATGAAGGATACGGCCTCTAAGCTGCTGATAGCCGATGAGGAACTCTGTTCCATCGTGGATGAATACAAAGGTGAAGTGTTGTTCACCAAAGACATCGAGAAACTGAAGGATTCCATGGATCATGATGAACCCAAGCCTGAGAGCCTCTTTACGCTCATCTACACCAGTGGCTCTACTGGAGTACCCAAGGGGTGTCAGCTCGAGCATCGGAATGTGGTGGCTTTCAGTCACATGCACCAGCGTGCGCTACATATCGAAGCGGATAGTCGCATAGGTGCGTATGCCAGTTTTGGTTTCGATGCCTGTTTGCTTGAACTATGGCCACCGCTCATCGTGGGTGCCACCGTCTATATCATTCCAGAGGAGATTCGCCTCGACCTCATCGCCCTTAACGACTATTTTGAACAGAACGGCATCACCCATACGTTTATGACGACGCAGGTGGCACGTTCTTTTGTCAACGATATTCCCAATCACTCCCTGAAAGGCTTTATCACTGGCGGTGAGAAATTGGCAGATGTCACTCCTCCGCCCTATTTGCTCCTGAACGGCTATGGTCCTTCAGAGAGTATCTGCTATGTGACGGCATTTGCCGTGAAGGAGAATCTAAAGAACATCCCCATTGGAAAGGCCGTGGAGAATATGCATCTCTATATCATGGATGCTTACGGGCATAGGCTGCCTGTAGGCGCAGCCGGTGAGCTATGGGTCAATGGTCCTCAAGTGGGACGAGGCTATCTGAATCGTCCGGAAAAGACAGCCGAGGCTTTCATTGAGACTCCTTGGGGTCGCTGCTACCGCACGGGCGACATTGTGCGCTACCTGCCTGATGGTAACATCCAGTTTGTGGGTCGTCGCGACGCACAGGTGAAGATTCGCGGTTTCCGCATCGAACTCACCGAAGTCGAGGCGGTCATCCGCCAATTCCCAGGCATCAAGGATGTCACCGTGCAGGCTTTCGACTATGAGAATGGCGGCAAGTTCATCGCGGCATACATTGTTTCCGATGAAACCGTCGATGTCAATGCGTTGAACAGCTTCATCATGGATGAGAAACCGCCTTACATGGTGCCCGCTGTGACGATGCAAATCGACAAGATTCCGCTCAACCAAAACCAGAAGGTGAACAAGAAAGCCTTGCCGAAACCCGAGAAGAAAGCGGAAGAAGTCGTGGAGAGTAACGTGCCGATGAATGTGCTGGAAAAGGAAATCCACAGTATCATCGCACAAATCATCAATACCGAGGATTTTGGTGTAACGACGATATTGGGCTATGTTGGCCTTACCTCCATCATGGCTATCAAGGTGGCTATCCAGATTAACAAGCGCTTTGGCGTGACCTTGAATTCCAAGGCTTTGGCCAAGTCTGGCAGTGTACAAAGCATCGAGAATGAGATCCTAACTGCACTGATGAGTGGTGGAGCTGCCACACATGAAGAAGCAGAGACAGCACATGCCGACATGAGCAACATTCCGCTTTCGTATGCACAGATGGGTGTTTATGTGGATTCCATCAAGAACCCCGAGTCCACCATATACAACACGCCCGTCATTGCCCGTTTCCCAAAAGATGTGGACATCAAGCTGCTGACCAAGGCTGTGGAGACCCTCGTCAAGACGCACCCCATGCTGCAAGCGCATTTTGGGAGTTCAGGGTCCGACATCATCCAGATTGTTGATCTTGAACAACCTGTAGAGATTGCCCAAAGCCAGTGTAAAGAAGAAGACATCCCGCATTACAAGTGGGAGTTCGTCAAGCCTTTCAACTTGAGGCAGGGGCCGCTCTACCGCGTGGAGATTGTCACCACGGAGCAATGGGTGTATCTGATGATAGATATCCATCACCTCGTTGTCGATGGTGGCTCCTTCGACCTGATTCTGTCACAGTTGTTTGACTTGCTCAACGGCAAGGAGATTGAACCAGAGACTTTCACCTACGCCGACTTCGTAGCTGCACAGAAAGCCGCTGAAAGCAGCGAGGAATATGCTGCTGCCCAAAACTTCTTCCAAGAGCGTTTGGGCAAGGTGGAAGGCGTAACGGAAGTTCCGTCTGACCTGACCAATCCCAAGGAGCAAGGCACAGTGGGCACCTTGTACACGCCGCTGGATTTCACGGCCATTGAGAATTTCTGCCGTCAGCACAACATCTCTCCGGCACACCATATCCTTGCTGCCACCTTCTACGCACTGTCACGTTTTACCAATAGCGAAGAACTGTGCATTACCACCATCAGTAACGGACGTTCTGACTTGCGTATCAGCAACACCGTCGGTATGTTCGTCAATACGCTGGCATTGAGTGCCACCATTGGTGAGCAGAGTGTCATGGAGTTCATCAACGAAACCAGCAAGAACTTCGAAGAGACATTGCAGCACGAGACTTATCCGTTTACACGCATCGCCACCGACTACGACCTCTCTGCGGAAATCATGTTTGCCTACCAGATGGGCATCATCGACGACCATCAGTACAAGGGACAGACCGTGCCCATCGAGAGTTTCGAGTCGGAAACGCCGAAGTTCCGCATCGCCTTCTTCATCCAAGACGACCCGTCGGGCAAGCCGAGCATCTGCTTGCAATACGACAACGGACGCTACAGCCAAGAACTGATGCAATGTCTGGCACAGTCCATCAGCAACGCTGCCAATGCCTTCATCAGCAATCCCGCAACACCGCTGAAGAACGTGTCGCTGCTCGACAGCAAGCAGGTTGCATTGCTCGACAGCTTCAACCAAAACGATGTCGATTACGACAACACGCAAACCGTTGTGTCGCTCTTCCGCCGTCAGGTTGAACTGCATCCTGATAACATCGCCATGGTCTATCACGATATTCGTCTGACCTATAAACAGGTCGATGAACAGTCGGAGCGTATAGCCCAATACGTCCAATCTTTGGGTCTCGGCAACGAGGATGTGGTGTCTATCCTGATTCCACGCAGCAAGTGGATGGTAGTGGCCTCCATAGGTGTGCTGAAAGCCGGATGCGCCTATCAACCTCTTGACCCGAGCTATCCCGCCGAGCGTCTGAATTTCATGATGCAGGATGCCAATGCCAAACTGCTCATCGCCGACGAGGAGCTACGTCCCATCGTAAATGAATACCAAGGCAAGGTGCTGCTGACCAAGGACATCGAAGCCTTGCCTGCTGCCACGGCACCTGTCAAGGCAGACATTACGCCATCGTCGCTGTTTATCATGCTCTACACATCAGGTTCTACTGGTACGCCCAAGGGCTGTCAGTTGGAGCACGGCAACTTGGTATGTTTCTGCCACTGGTACCATCGCTACTACGACTTGAAGCCTGAGCACAAGGTGGCCGCTTACGCCAGCTATGGCTTCGACGCTTGTATGATGGATATGTACTCCGCCCTGACTTGTGGCGCCGCTGTCTATATCATCGGCGAGGACATCCGTCTCAACCTGCCCGACTTGAACGAGTACTTCAACCGTGAAGGTATCACACATTCGTTCATGACCACACAGGTGGGATGTCAGTTTGCGATGAACTTCGACAACCATTCGCTGCTTCATCTCTCCGTTGGCGGCGAAAAGGTGCTGCCGCTCACCCCTCCGACGGCCTATCAGCTTCATAATGGCTACGGTCCTACAGAGTGTACCATCTTTACAACCACATACCCCATGAAGGAGTTCGAGCAGAACGCCCCCATAGGCAAGCCGCTCGACAATTTCCGCTTGTACATCGTCGATAAGCAATTGAACCGTCTGCCGGTAGGTGCTGTGGGTGAGCTTTGGGTCAGTGGTCCGCAGGTAAGCCGTGGCTATCTGAACCGTCCCGAAAAGACCGCAGAGACCTATCTGACGAATCCGTTTACGACCGACGCGAAATATAGCCGTGTTTACCGTACTGGCGACATCGTGCGCTATCTGTCCGATGGCAACATCCAGTTTGTGGGTCGTCGCGACGGACAGGTGAAGATTCGTGGCTTCCGCATCGAATTGAAGGAGGTAGAGGCTGTAATCCGCGAGTTCCCAGGCATCAAAGATGCCACCGTCCAGGCTTTCGACTACGAGAACGGCGGCAAGTTCATCGCAGCTTATATCGTCAGCGACGAGCAGGTGGACATCAAGGAGCTGAACGCCTTCATCGGCAAGCAGAAACCGCCCTACATGATTCCTGCCGCCACCATGCAAATCGACGCCATCCCGCTGAACCAGAACCAGAAGGTGAACCGAAAGGCCTTGCCTGCTCCTGTCATTCAGGCGGCAGACCACGAATATGTGGAGCCTGCCAACGAAGTGGAGAGACAGTTCTGCAAAATTTTCGGCGACATCCTGTCGTTGGACAAGGTAAGCGCCACCGACAATTTCTTCGAGATGGGCGGTACGTCGCTTATGGTGACCAAGGTCATCATCGAGGCCGACAAGGCTGGCTACCATGTGATTTATGGCGATGTGTTCACTCATCCTACGCCGCGTATGCTGGCACAGTTCGTGACGGGCGAAGCTCCCGCTGAAGATTCCGACGTCAATATAACCAAGTTTGACTACTCCGGCTTCGATGCCATCTTGCAACGGAACAATATTGAGACCTTCCTAAAGGGCGAGCGTCAGCAGCTGGGTAATGTCCTTCTTACCGGAGCCACGGGCTACCTTGGCATCCATGTGTTGCGCGAACTTATCGACTCCGATGCCACAACCATCACTTGCATGGTTCGCGGCAAGGACCAGCCTTCTGCCGAGCATCGTCTCAAGAACCTGCTGTTCTACTATTTCGAGAGTTCATTCAAGGAACTCTTCGGCACCCGCCTCTTTGTGGTGAATGCCGATGTGACGCAGGAAATCAATGTTGACAGCCATATCGACACCGTTTTCAATTGTGCTGCCAACGTGAAGCACTTCTCCAAGGGAACCGACATCGAGGACGTGAATATAGGCGGTGCACAGCGCTGCGTGGAGTTCTGTCTGAAGACCGGCGCAAGACTGGTGCATGTCTCTACGACTTCTGTGGGCGAAATATGGATTATCCATAACGACGGCGAGCAAGTGCCCAAGCTCGACGAGCGCAAGTTGTGGTTCGGACAGTTCCTCGACAACCGTTATATCAACTCCAAGTTCCTGGCCGAGCGTCTGATTCTCGATGCCGTTGCCCACCACGGATTGAGTGCCAAGGTGATGCGTGTAGGTAATCTCGCACCACGCAGCTACGACGGCGAGTTCCAGGCCAACTTCAACAGCAACAGCTACATGGGACGCCTCAAAGTGTTCCACGTGCTGGGCTGCTGCCCCTACGAAAGCTATGACGAGCTGACAGAGATGTCACCCATCGACCAGACGGCCAAGGCTGTGGTAACCCTCGCAGCGACGCCTAAGGAGTGTACCGTCTTCCAGCCTTTCAACAACCACACGGAGTTGTTGGGAGACGTACTCCAGCTTATGGCGAAGGTGGGCAAAGAAATACGCTTTGTTGAAAATGACGAATTTGAAAAGGCTATTGAAGAGGCAGGACAAGACCCCGAAAAGGCCAAGCTGCTCTCTGCCGTTCTGGCCTACCAAGATGTCACCCACGGACAAAAGGCCGCCATCATCGAGCGTGACAACCGCTACACCTGCAACGTGTTGCACCGCCTCGGATTCCGCTGGTCGAGCACCTCGTGGGACTATGTGGACCAAATGCTGAAGGCCATTGCCGGGTTTGGGTATTTTGAATAATTGAAGAAAGGGAAAAAGGACTTCCGTCGTTGACCGGGAGTCCTTTTTTGTTTTTGGGTCATGTTATTGCATTATCTTACAAGATAAATCACCAACATGTGAATCGGATAAAACGCATAGAAGAAATACTTCCAAAATTTCGACTTGAAAAAGCCGCGTTCACCGTTGTATAGGCAGGTCAGCAGTAACGACATGAAAACCATTGCCTTCATGGGGAGCAGAAAGGGTGAAATGACACATTGGAGGATTTTCTCTTTTCTCAGGCCATAAAGAATCGGTATGAAAAGGAAGCCTCCTGTCCGATAATCGGCGTTCAAGTATCGGGAAAGCAATAACAATCCCAATATGAGAATAAGCCCGATGATGCGGTTTTGTTTGAAACGCTCCAAGCTACACAATGCCAAAAAACCTATTAATAAGGTGATTATCACATTATTATGATAGGGATTGAAAAGGACACCTGAAGTCATAAGGTCGAAAGGGATTTCGGAAACTATGGCTAAAATGAGCAATCGAATGCCATATTTTTTCCTGTTGTGTGTTTTCTCGAAACCCACAACGAGCATAAAGGCAAAAAGCGGAAACGCGAACTTGCCGAACATCAGCAGCAACTGGTGGAAGGAAACCACCCTTCCTGCAACGGTGAACAAGGTTGCCGTTGGCCATGTGGCCGCAGTCTGGGTAAAATGGCAGAAATAGAATTTCGTAATATGCCCTGACAGCATAGCAGCATAAGCAATAATTTTCAATATACTGCTATTCAAGACTTTAAACCGATTTAAGGAAAGAGTTTTCAAGAAAACACTGGTTGGATGTGTTATTGCCGCTTGTCAACAATAGTGGCTTTCGGGTATTTCTTTGGGTCGAAAGTGACTTGCTCTTCGGTGACACCAAAGGAAATGTCGCGCATGGTCACCGAGGCAGCCGTGACGCTTGTGGTCAGGCTTACAGGCCAATAGGTACCTTTGGCCACAACCAAATCCATCCTTTTGGGAGCATCCTTGTCGGGATTCGACTTCGATCTCTTGCAGCGGATGTGCCATTCGGTGGCAGTTTCCTTGTCGATTTTGATGTCATAACCGTCTGTGATGCCTTTGAACAACTTAGTGTCGCCGTCCGTTTCGGTTTTTTCCTTGGGTTTTGCGTTGGTGATTTCGATTTCGTTTTTTCCGGAGTCGTATGTCCAATCCGTTTTTCCGTCGCTCCATGTGATGAATTGATTGTCATCTCTATTTGCCTCAACACGCATCTTGTCGCCCAAGACATAACTTCGTGAACTTATCGTTCCAATAATGAACACCTTGATGTCCATAGTCATGGCAAAGCCTTCACTTTCGTTGTGTTTGCTCATCTCTGCCTCCATGCGAGAGACGATTTCTTCTGCGGTTTGAGCCATGACAGCGGTGGTCAAGGCGATAAAGCCAATGATTGCGATTAGTTTTTTCATGATGGTATGTTAGGTTTAAAATTTAATATTCAGAATAATGAGTTTCAGCTTGCAAAGATAACGCCTTTTTTGTTTGGCAGGGATTATTTCTTCTTTTTTAGCCACTTCCTCACCTTACCCTTGCCGTTGAGTTCCATCATGGCGAGGATGCCAAAAGCAATGGCGACGGTGGCCTTCAGTGCGCCGAAACCAGTTTGCAACGCATCAGAAAGATGATTGGAAACGATGTTGTAACTCGTCCAGAAGATGCCCGCGCCTGGCACCAAGGGGAAAATGCCGCAAATGAGAAACACGGTGATAGGGCATTTTCGGCCTGTAGATTGCATCAAGGCTGTTAAAGTCACTAATGCGGTGGCGCAAAAGACCACTTCGGCGGGCGACATGGCCGTATAGCGACTAAAAACAAGATAAAACAGCCAGCCAATCGTGCCACAAATTCCCGCATCGAGATAATACTTGCGAGGCACGCCAAAGAGTACGGCAAACGACACCGTACCCAAGAAGGCTGCAATGAGTTGCACAACAAATCCCGAAGTCTGTATGTCGGCAGTAAGTCCCTCCAAGACAGGCATTTCGCCAAACACATTCTCATCGAACATGAAGGCCAAAGCCACACCCAAGGCTATGCAGAAAAAAGTCAGCATGGCATCCAAGAGGCGCGTGGTGCCAGCAATGTAGTCCTCGTTGGCCATGTCGCGGATGCCGTTGGTGAACGCCACGCCGGGAATCAGGGGAATAATGGCACCGATGATCATGTTGCTCAAATGGTTGCCGAGCCCGATGCGGTACATCCCGAAACAAAGCAAGGTGGCCAACAGCCCACCCGAAACCGTGCTCACAATGCGCGATAGCTGCTTAGTTGCCACGAAAAGCATAAAGACCCACAGCACCATGCCAGCGATGAATGATGCGATGCAATCCATAAAGCTGCCGCCAAAGATGATGCAAAAGGCTGCGCTGCCAACGGCGGAAGCCAAAATCTGCTCCCAAGCAGGCTTGGCTTTCATGGCGCGTATGCCTTTGAGCCTATGCTCCAACTGCTCCAAGGTGTATCTCCCCTGCTCCACCTCGCGCGACAGTTGGTTGACGGCCACCACTTTATCAAGGCTTGCCCCCTTGATGGGAATGAACTGTGAGCGGGCGTAATTCTTGCCCGTGGCCATGATGCCGTTGCTGAGCACGAAAAAGCTCTCGTCCTCCACGCCATAATGGGTAGCGATTCGCCGCATGGTCTCCTCCACGCGCGAAATCTCCGCGCCGTTTTCCAAAAGGATGGAACCGGCTTCGTAGGCGAGGTCTAAGGGTTTTGTGGGGTCAATTGCTGTCATTGAATAAAGGTTGATTCTTATCAAATCAATTATTAATAGATAAAGAATCAAGTTTCGATTTTAGTGTTGCGTTTTCCTTGCGGAGTACTTCTATCTCCTTTTGCGCCGCTTTTAATGCTTCTTTTTGGTTACCGCGATAACCGAGGCGGGCGGCGGTCATTCGTTCACGAAGACCACCTTCTTTTACGAATTCGTCCTCCTTTTTCTTTTGGTAAGTTACCATCATTTTGTCCACCATTCGACAAAGAGTTATAGCCGTGTTCGCCATTTCCTCATTGTTCCAACGTTCAAAGAAAACTTCATAATTCTCAAGTTGGTTGTGCTTCCGGCAATAAGACAACATAGCATCAAAACGAGAATGTTCTTTTGTCCATTTTGTCAGTTTATGGCTTATGATATAGTCTTGGTAATCCTCAAGTAGTTCTTGGATACTGGCTCGGGCTACATTAAGCAGTTTTAGTTCCATTTCCATAGAGGTTACTCCATCTGCTGAGCCTTCAACAATGTTCTGCTTTCCAGAACGTGCAGCCTGTACCATTTGATCAACTGTTCTATCCCCGAAAGCAGGCAAGAAACGCTTCGTAAAGACATAAGTCATCTGATAAAGGACAACAGTCTTTTGATAGAACCACAAGTTCTTCCAATTAGTCTGTTTCCTAAGCACAGATTCTATTCTTTCAGCAGTTTCTAATTGATTTGCCATTGTCGTTTCATTTTATAGCCACCAATCTATATTTTCTAGATTCTCTAGAACATCTAGAAATTCAAACTCAAAATACACCGTCCCCTTAGAGGCGCGCCCTAGCGCGCCTCTACAAAGAACGGCAATCTCATTTCAGGAGGATTACTTCTCCATCTCTTTCTTCAACCTCTCCGTCAGCATGGGGACAATCTTGTGCAGGTCTCCAACGATGCCGAGGTCGGCGACGCTGAAGATGGGCGCGAACTTGTCCTTGTTGATGGCGATGATGAAGTCGGACTCTTCCATACCGGCCAAGTGCTGGATGGCACCGCTGATACCGCAAGCCATGTAGAGGTTCGGGCGGACGGTCTTACCCGTCTGACCAACCTGACGCTCGTGAGGCATCACGCCGTTGTCGACCATGGCACGGCTCGACGAAACCTGTCCGCCAAGCACATCGGCCAAAGCCTGCAACTTGTCGAAGCCTTCCTTGTTGTGGACACCACGACCGCCAGAGACCAAAATCTTGGCATCGGCGATGTCGACCATAGCCTTGTCTTCCTTGATGGTCTGGACGAGCTTCACCTTGAACTTGCTGGTGTCAAATTTCGGGACAAAGACGGTGACCACGCCTTGGCGGCCTTCTTGGCGCTGACGCTTCTGCATCACGCCAGGACGCACGGTTGACATCTGCGGACGAGTGTTCGGGCAAATGATGGTGGCCATCAGGTTGCCGCCGAAAGCAGGACGGGTCATGCGGAACTGCGGCTCGCCGTTGCTCTTCTCGTCGCTGACGACTTCGAGCTTGGTGCAGTCTGCGGTCAGACCGGTCTTCAGACGCGAAGCGATACGCGGAGCCATGTCACGGCCAATGGTGGTGGCACCATAGAGCACGATGTTGGGACAACGCTCCTTGATGATCTGGTCAACGACTTGGGTGTATTGCTCACTCAAGTAGTCTTTCAGTTCGGGGCAGTCGGCGACGATGACCTCGTCAGCACCGAATTCTATCAGTTTCTGGGCTTGGTCTTTGATGCCGCAGCCGAGCAACATGGCCACAACCTTCTCACCGAGGGTGTCGGCGAGGTCGCGGGCCTTACCTAAAAGTTCGTAGGCAACGGATTGGATGTTACCTTCACGCTGTTCAGCGAAAACGAATACGTTCTTATAATCTTTCAATTCCATGGCTGTAACTTTTAGATGATGTGTTTTTCTTTCAGTTTATTGACAATCAGCTCGACGGCTTCTTCTTCGCTCACTTCGTGGACCTCGCCCGGAGCCTTCATGGCCTTCGGGAACGACTGGAACACCTTGGTGGGCGAACCGCTCAAACCAAGACGGCTTTCGTCGTAGTCGATCTTGTCGGCACCCCAAACTTCCACTTCCCTGTTGTAGGCCTCGACGATGCCGCTCACGGTCATGTAACGAGGTTCAAAGGCTGAAGCGAGGACGGTCAGCAGGCACTTGCCTTCCACTTCGAGAACCTGGACACTGTCCTCATTCTCCTTGTGGACTTGCAGGTTGCCGTTGGGCAACAGCTTGGCATCGCAGACGTAAGTGACCTGAGGCAGACCGAGGTGTTCGGCCATTTCGGGACCCACTTGTGCGGTGTCGCCATCGATGGCCTGACGGCCGCAGATGATCAAATCATAGTCCAACGAGCGGCAGAGTCCGGCGATGGCATACGAGGTAGCCAGCGTGTCGGAGCCTGCGAACTTACGGTCAGAGAGAAGGATGGCGCGGTCGGCACCCATGGCGAAGGCTTCGCGCATGATGACATCGGCTTGCGGAGGTCCCATCGAGATGACGGTGACCTTGGCGCCGAACTGGTCTTTCAGACGCAGGGCGAGTTCGAGGCCGCCCTTGTCGTCTGGGTTCATGATGCTCGGAACGCCTTCGCGAATCAGCGTACCCTTTACCGGATCAATCTTGATTTCGGTGGTATCCGGAACTTGCTTGATACAAACGATAATATTCATACTGCTTCCCTCCTATTATTTGAACAAATGACCGGCAATGACCATGCGCTGGACTTCCGATGTACCTTCGTAAATCTCCGTAATCTTGGCGTCGCGCATCATGCGCTCCACGGGATACTCGCGGGTGTAGCCATAACCGCCGTGGAACTGCACGGCCTTGGTCGTGACTTCCATAGCCGTTTCAGCGGCAAAGAGCTTTGCCATGGCTGCATCGGCCGAATACGGGATGCCATTGTCTTTCTTCCAAGCGGCGTTGCGCACGAGGAAACGGGCAGCCTCGACCTTCGTCTTAAGGTCGGCCATCTGGAATTGGGTGTTCTGGAACTGGGCGATGGCTTTGCCAAACTGCTTACGTTCCTTCGTATACTTAACAGTCTCATCCATAGCACCTTGAGCGATACCCAAAGCCTGCGATGCGATACCGATACGGCCACCGTCCAAGGTCTTCATGGCGATGCTGAAGCCCTTGCCGAGTTGGCCAAGGAGGTTCTCCTTCGGCACTTCGCAGTTTTCGAAAATCAACTCGCAGGTCGCGCTGCCGCGGATACCCATCTTCAGCTCTTTCTTGCCGATGCTGAAGCCAGGCATACCCTTCTCGACGATGAAAGCCGAGATGCCCTTCGTGCCCTTCGACTTGTCCGTCATGGCCATGACGATGAACACATTGGCATAGGATGCGTTGGTGATGAAGATCTTCGTGCCGTTCAGGATCCACTTGTCGCCAGCGTCGACGGCGGTCGTCTGCTGCATGGCGGCGTCGGTGCCGGCGTTGGGCTCGGTCAAGCCGAAAGCGCCAATCCATTCACCCGAGGCGAGTTTGGGCAGGTACTTCATCTTCTGTTCCTCGGTGCCGTTCTCTAGGATGGGAGCCATGCACAAGGAGGTGTGGGCCGAGAGGACGACGCCGGTGGTGGCGCACACTCTCGACAGTTCTTCGACGGCCATGATGTACATCTGGACCGTTCCGCCTGCGCCACCGTATTGCTTCGGAATCGGGATGCCCATCAGTCCGAGTTTGCCCATCTTTTCGACGGTCTCCATCGGGAAGCGCTCCTGCTCATCGACTTCGGCAGCCAAAGGCTTTACTTCGTTCTCTGCAAACGATCTGATCATCTGCAAGAACAGTTGTTCTGTCTTTGAATAACTAAAATCCATTTTTTTTAGGCTTATGGCTTATGGCTATGGCCTATGGCAGCGTCAACAAAAGGGTAAAACCTTGTTCTTTTCATAAAGCTGCCATAGTCATAGGCCATTGGCCAGAGTTAATATTTATAAAATCCTTCTCCAGTTTTACGGCCAAGCAGTCCGGCTCTCACCATCTTGCGGAGCAAGGGATGAGGACGGTACTTCGGGTCGCCGAACTCTTTGTACAACACTTCCATGATGGCGAGGTTGACGTCGTTTCCGATCAGGTCGGCCAAAGCCAAAGGACCCATCGGGTGGTTGGCGCCCAGCATCATGCACTTGTCGATGTCCTCAGCGCTGGCGATGCCGTCGGCGAGGATGCCGACTGCCTCGTTGATCATCGGGATGAGGATGCGGTTGACCACGAAGCCGGGGGCTTCTTTTACTTCCACAGGCTGCTTGCCGATGGAGGTGGCAAGGTCAACGATGCACTTGGTCACTTCGTCGCTGGTCAGCTGACCTTTGATGACTTCAACGAGAGCCATGCGGTCGGCGGGGTTGAAGAAGTGCATGCCGATGAATTGGGCGGGGCGAGTCGTGCAGGCTGCGATTTCGGTGATCGACAGCGAGGACGAGTTGGTGGCGAAGATGGTCTCGGGCTTGCAGATCTTGTCAAGTTCCATGAACACATCTTTCTTCAGTTGCATCTCCTCGACGGCGGCCTCAATCACGAGGTCGGCATCGGCGAAGGTGGCGTAGTCGGTAGTGGTGGTGATGTTCTTCAGCAGAGCATCGACGGCCTCTTGGGTCATCTTACCCTTTTCCACCAACTTACCGTAACCTTTTGCGATGGAAGCCATGGCCTTATCAAGGCTGGCTTGCGTGCGGCTCTTCATGACGACGGGCATCTTGGCGGCGAATGCCTTCACGATACCTTTAGCCATGGTGCCGGTTCCGATAACACAAATTTTCATGTCTTTTGAATTTAAAGATTTGAAATTTAATGAATTGATTGATTTGATGATTTAATATTTTTGATTTAAAGATTCTATTCGCAATTACCAAGTATTTTTTCGCTATCAAGACCTCCTTGATGAATGATTCTTGCAAGAATATCCCGGAATTGTTCCTCACAAGGGTTGTCTTGTGGACAAATCGGGCACTTGAATAAAAACTTCATTGTTACTGACCCATTATCAATCGAAAGGGTGATTGTTGGTCGTGCCCCATCAATAATCTCATAAGCAGAGGTTTTCATCTTTGTTGAAATGAATGTTGATGCCGCCATATAACAGTCTCTCGTAAGTTCGTTGAAATCTTCTTTGGAGAGGTTGATGATTGTGTCTGTCGTGGTTTTTGAACGATGATGATGATTCGATTTTGCAATACCATCTCGAATCGTTGTTGAACCGTTGCTGTAAATCGTTCTTGTGGATGAAACAGTCAACACATATCGGTTTGTGAACATATCGTACAACATCTCAATATGCTGTTCTTCCTTGGGCGAAGTTGGGTCAAAATAGTCAATATTGACAATCAGCCCTTCATATTGTGCCTGCAATTTCATTTCTCCCACCACAAGTAGGAGTGCAAGCAGCGAGAAAAGTCTTTTTGTTTTCATAGTAATTTGTTTTTGTCTAATTCCATTGAGTATCATTTTCGACTTTCCATTAGAATAATCTCTGGCGAAATTTCGAGTTTTGAGAAAGCGAAAAGTTTCTTTCCCAAGTCTTTCAATGAGGCTCCGATATGATAAACCGTATCATCGATGATAAGGAATCGGTCGTGGATGTCGGTTCTTTCTTCCACATCGATTTGAGGATATTGGCTGTTGTGGCGGTTCAAGTCCAAACGGAACTGGTCAGAGATGCTTCTGGTGACAATCTTTGCCGATACATTGTTTTCCCGTTTGGAGAGAGTGACAAGCACGGATTCATCAATGTAATTGTCTATCAAGACAACACTTCTTTTTGCCGACTTGATCAGATTGGATGCAAACACATGGGCATCAAAGATTTGGCCTTCATAGAACACACCTTCCATAGGTGGCAATGAAGTGCGAACGAGGAGCTCTATCTTCTCCTCGGTTCTACTTACCCGATTCTCCAGTCGTTCGATGCGCTGATTGACTGCATAACCATGAAGGAGATAATCTTTCAACACTTTATTGGCCCATTGGCGAAACTTGGTAGCATTGATTGAATTTACATGGTAACCCACCGAAAGAATCATATCCAGATTATAGTAGTTCACCTCGCGCATAACGGTTCGTTTGCCTTCCGTTTGAACCTGTGCAATTTTTGCACAAGTTGAAATGGCATCTAATTCGTGAGTTTTGTACACATTACCGATATGCCTTACAATGACGGTTCTATCGACACCAAACAATAGGGCTATTTGCGCCTGCGTAAGCCAAACAGTTTCGGCTTCCAAGCGCACTTCCAACTCAATACTGTTGTTCGGTTGATATAGTATGATTTCTCCTTTGTCCATTACTTTCAATTACTGTGCTGTCCTTCGCTTTGGCAGTCGTTTTCACTGACAAAAGCATTGGCGATTACCCATTGTCCATTTCTTTTGGCTCCTTCGCGGGTCAAAACGCCTATCTTTTTTAATTTGGCAAGATCTCTTTGGATAGTTCTGTAATTAATTGAACCCTTTTCCGAAGTCTTTTCCGAAGTCTTTTCCGAAATTTCCTTCGCAGATAAGAAGGGATTATGGGCAATCATTTCCAGAATAACTCTTTGCCGTTCGGTCAGTTTTATTCCGACATTTTCATCATTTATTACGACATCTTCGCCATTTATTACGACATCTTTTCCGTCATTTATTACGACATCTTCACCATTTATTCCGACATTCTGTGTCGCAAAAAAGCCATCTTCCTTGTTTTCAGCGATTTCCCAATGACCATACCTACTTGAACCTATACGCCTAATCAAACCGACAGATTTCAGTTTTTTGATATGTTTTTGCACTGATACAACGGAAATTCCTGTTTTTTCCGCTAACACTTCTCGGCTGATATGATTATCGGCGACTATCATTTTGAAAATATTGATAGTAGTATTAGATAACCCTTTAGATAACTCATTAGATAACCCTTTAGATAACCCTTTAGATAACTCATTAGATAACCCTTTAGACCAATCATTAGGCCAATTAGACCAATCTTTAGACACCCCGTCAGATGAGTTCACAGACACCTCTTCAGATTCCTCTGACTCGGTTACAGGCACTGGCAACACCAATTCCACTTCGTCCACATCAAGTTTGTTCAGCAGTAGCGGTTCGCCCCAATTCGTCTGTTTCCAAGCAGCGACAATCTTTGGGAAACCAGAGCCGACATTTTCACCAAAGCCTATCATCCGCAGCATATTCTGAATTTTCGGGTTGCGAGCCTTGGAATTGCCGCCCCGATAGATGGTTTCCACGGGCAGTTTCAGCAAACCGGGATTGCGGAAGCAAAGGCGGTCGTCGTGTTTTTCTACCCTCAAAATGCCTGCATCCATCAGCAAGTCGCAGTGAATGATGGCGTTGGTGAAGGCCTCGCGTACCGCTTCATGTTGCGGCGTGTCATCATTGCGGCGGCCACCTTTCTCCAACTTGAACGGCCTTGGCAAATCAAACTGCACCTTCGGCGACACGATACGGAAGAATTGATATAAATTATTCTCCCACAAACCATCGTAGGTCAGTCGGTCGTGGTAGCGCTCGCCTGCCAAAAGATGGCTCATATCCAAATAGTCCATTCGGAAGTTGGCAAACCTGTCCCTAATCGCCAACCCTTTGCCAAACATCATCAAACCAGCCAACGTCAAGCCTTCCTTGCCTGTCTTGCGGTCTTCGATGTAGCCGCCAAGATTCCGCAGAAATGTCTTGTCGTCGTCCCGATTCCAAATGTGTGTGCTGTTCTCCTGCCTGAACTCGGTGCGATATTGGCGCAGCGAATTCGGGTCGATGTCATCCATACCATAATACTCTATCAGAATGCCATCGTTGCCTTCGGTGTTGGAGTCGCGTATCATCGCTTTCACTTGGTCCTCGGTGCAGTGGTAATCGCCCTCGTGGTTGCGCCTGAAAGTCCCTTTATACACGTTGCCGTTCAAGTATATGGGTTTTGCCCTCCAGTCGGCCATAGGCACGTGGATGCAGACAATCTGCTTGCCGCTAATGTTTATTACTTCCACATCGCTGTCGGTAAGGATATTCACATTCACCTTGTCGCTGTTGATGGTGTTCCAGAAATCGGTCAAGATTTTCTGGGCATCCGTCACACCGACAATCTCATAACGTTTGGCCACATTAGTTTCATTGCTATGCTCATCCACACCGAGCAGAATCAAGCCACCCAAAGTGTTTGCAAAGGCGGAATAAGTCTCCCAAAGCGACCTTGGGACTTCTGCCATCGCTTTCTTGCACTCAAGCGTAACCCTTTCGCCCTTCCGCAATGCTTTTTTTATGGTTGTTTCGTTCATTATGAATTATTCCTTATTGACAGCAATTTCAATGACTTTGGGACGCGGGACACGGGACTTTTTTCGTCCCGCGTCTCGTGTCTCGTAGTCTAACATCATTTCCCTACAAACTTTGCAGGCCTCTTCTCCAGAAACGCCGTCATACCTTCCTTTTGGTCCTCGGTGGCGAAGCACTTGCCGAAGGCGGTGTTCTCCAGCTCGATGGCATCGGCGGCAATCAGGTCGTAACTCTCGTTGATGCACTGTTTGGCGTAAGCGATGGCCAAAGGCGCATTGGCGACCATCTTCTGGGCGGTCTCCATCACCTTGTCCATCAGTTCCTCCGGCTCATAGACGGCATTCACCAAGCCGATGCGCAAGGCTTCATCGGCACGGATGGCCTTGCCCGTGTAGATCATCTCCTTGGCATAGCCTTGCCCGATGAGCTTGGCCAAACGGTAGGTGCCGCTGAAACCGGGCGTGATGCCCAGTCCCACTTCGGGCTGTCCGAACTTGGCCTTCGACGAGGCATAACGGAAGTCGCAAGCCATGGCCAACTCGCAGCCACCGCCGAGGCAGAAGCCGTTGACGGCAGCGATGACGGGTATCGGCAGCGTCTCGATCTTGCGGAACGCGATGGCGCCGATTTTGCTGAACTCGTAGCCTTCCTTCTCATAGAGATGCACCATCTCCGAAATGTCGGCGCCGGCCACGAAGGCCTTCTCGCCGTCGCCCGTGATGATGAGGACGCGCGTCTGCTTCGTGTCGAGGTTGCTCACGAAGTCGTCGATTTCCTTCAGGACCGTCGAGTTGAGCGCGTTCAACGACTTGGGTGCCGACACTTTCATGACGGTGATCCGGTCGTGCCGCTCAATCTTCAAGAAACTGTAGTCCATGTCGCTGGGGATTAGATGTCCATGGGTTTGCAGTTGGGGTCAAGGATGAGCTTGGCCTCGGTGGCTGCCTGCATCTGCTCGAAGGTGAACTCGGGGTGAATTTCGCGCACCACGATGCCTTCGGGCGTGATGTCCATGACACCCATCTCGGTGATGATCATGTTCACCTGTCCGGCAGCGGTCAAGGGCAACGTACACTCCTTCAGAATCTTGGGAGCACCCTTCTGGGTGTGTTCCATGGTCAAGATGACGCGCTTGGCACCGACCACGAGGTCCATAGCGCCGCCCATACCGGGAGCCATCTTGCCCGGGATGATCCAGTTGGCGAGGTTGCCCTTCTCATCCACTTGCAGAGCGCCGAGGAACGACACGTTCACATGGCCGCCACGGATGATGGCGAACGAAGTGGCTGAGTCGAAGGTGCAGGCGCCGGGCAGCAGTGTGATGGCACCACCGCCAGCGTTGATGAGGTTCTTGTCTTCCTTGCCTTCTTCGGGAGTCGGGCCCATGCCCATGGCACCATTCTCGGTCTGGAGGGTCACGGTGACACCTTCAGGAAGGTAGTTCGGAATCAAAGTCGGAATGCCAATACCGAGATTGACAACATCGCCGTCGTGCAATTCTTTTGCAGCACGCTTGGCGATCACTTCTCTCATTTCATTTTTGTCCATAACTAATAATTTAAAGATTTAAGATTTAAGATTTGTAATTCTCTTTCTGTTCTTCGATATAATCAATCAAGTTTTGATATAAGGTATTCTCATCTAACATATTGCCTTTTTCAAACAGTTGTTGGTAATACAAAAACGGTTTCCATTCTTCAGGATAATTCATCTTATCAAACAACGAGGCAACTTCGTGTAATTTGTCACTTACACTGATAGGCAAACTAATGGCTTCCAACAAATACTCCAGTTCCCAAATTTTGAAATACTTTTTGGGAATATAGTTGAAAACACAATCGTTCAGTTCATCTTCGTTTTTTGAAATGGTAATGTTCTCATTTTTCAACACCAAGGTTTTAAGTTGTTCAAGGAATTGATGATATGAGTCATCCAAAGCCAAATAAAGCGACACAAAATCTTCCTCATTTGCCTTTACTTTATTGTTTTCGAAAAAGCAAACGACATCTTGTGGAGTAATCCATTTTGCCTTGCAACCCAAGTACAATTCACCCCAACTCTGAAAGCGCAGATTATATTTGAATAATTCTAATTCTTTCACTTAATCCTTGATTTTTAAACAATTACGTTATCGATTTCAAAATATCTACTTTACATTTCGCGTCGATTTGTAAAGTGCAACTTTATAAATCAACACTTTTTACACTCATTTCATTCCACGTTTCACCATCTCTTGAACCACAAACGAAGCCACATCGTCGGCATAGGTGTTCATGCCGAAACCGGCGTCGAAACCGAGTTCCTTGGCTAATTCGTGGGTGATACGGGCACCGCCACAGCAGCAAATCATCTTGTCGCGCAGGCCTTCGGCCTCCATCAGCTCGATGAAGTTGGTCATGTTGTGGATGTGGACATCTTTCTGCGTCACGGTTTGCGAGACGAGCAGCGCGTCGGCATGCAATTCAATGCCTTTGGCGATGAACTCCTCGTTTGGCACTTGCGAGCCGAGGTTGTAGGCCTCAATCATCTCGTAGCGCTCCAGACCGTAGTGGCCGGCATAGCCCTTCATGTTCATGATGGCGTCGATACCCACGGTGTGGGCATCGGTACCCGTCGAGGCGCCGACGATGACAATCTTACGACCGATGTTCTCCTTGATGTACTTGTCGGTCTCGTACATGTCCATCGTCGTGGATTCCACCTTCGGCACATAGATGGTTGAATAGTCGACGGTGTGCGTGCAACTACCGTAGCAGTTGACGAAGGTGAAACCGGGCGTCAGTTCCCTGTAATACACCACGCTGGGGTTTTCCAATCCCATCTTCTTCAGCAGCATTTTGGCCGCTTCGATGGCTTCTGCGCCGCAAGGCACGGGCAAGGTGAAGCTCAACTGCATCTTGCCGTCGTTCATGGTGTCGCCGTAGGGCTTTATCTTGGTGAGGTCTAAGGTTTTGTCGTAATCCTTGGCCTCCATTGAATACAAACCTTCACTCATTATTTCTTCCCTTTCATTAGTTCAACAAACGGATTCAGATAATTCTCGCTCTTCAGCGTCACGCCAGCCAAGCCCTTGCCGCCGTTCTTCGGGCGTTTCACGTCGCCGAAGATACCTTTCTCCAAGGCGGTGAACAGGCCTTCCTTGACGAGTTCCTCAAGCAGCTTGATGGTGTTGTCGAGCACCAAATGGGCGCGTTGACGGCAGATGCCACCCTCCTTGAACTCCATCTCCTCGCCGATGTCCTTCATGTTGTTGAAGATGTAGCGGGCATTCTCGATGGAGAGGTAACGGTCGCTCATGAACGGCGTGTGGATGGCCTCGGTGGGCATACCTAAAAGTTGCAAGCCTTGGTGCGTCCAGATGCCGATGATGTTGAACAAGGCATCCTGGATGTGGCCACGGAAGATGTTGCCCGTCATGAACTTGGTGGGCGGCATGTATTTCAGCGGCGCGTTGGGGAAGATCTCGCGGGTCATCTGTGCCTGCGCGAGTTCCATGAGGAAGCCGTTCTCGAGCATCGGGTCCATCTCGAAGGCGTGACCCAAGCCCATCTGCTCTTCGGGCAGACCGGCAATCTTGGCCAACTGCTCGTTGATGAGGTCGGAGGCCAACACGGTATGTGCGGCTTCCACGGCATCGGCGGTGGTCAGGTAGTTGTCCTCACCCGTGTTGATGATGACGCCCGCGAAGCCGTTGATGATACGGCTCATGTATTGGTCGATAAGGGTGCGCTGCATGTTGATGTCGCGGAACAAGATGCCGTAGAGTGCGTCGTTCAGCATGACATCGAGGCCCTCGAAAGCGCCCATGATGGCGATTTCGGGCATGCAGAGACCCGAGCAATAGTTGCAGAGGCGGATGTAACGGCCTACCTCCTCGCCCACTTCGTCCAGGGCCTTACGCATGATGCGGAAGTTCTCCTGCGTGGCGAAGGTGCCGCCGAAGCCCTCGGTGGTGGCGCCGTAAGGCACATAGTCCAACAGGCTCTGACCCGTGGTGCGTATCACGGCGATGATGTCGGCTCCCTGACGGGCACCGGCCTGGGCTTGCACCACATCCTCGTAGATGTTACCGGTGGCCACAATAATATAAAGGTATGGCTTGGGGCCTTCGCCGATGGTTTCGAGGTAATGCTCGCGGCGAGCGCGGCGGGTGCGGATGCGCGTGAGGCTCTCGTCGATGACGGGTTGCAGCGTGGCGGCAATCTGTTTCTGGTCGCGCGTCACCACTTTGGTGATGTCGAGTTCGCCTTTGGCCACCTTTTCGGCGATTTGTTGCGGGTTGAGGCCCGTCTGGATCATGGCGTTGGCGATGAAGAACAGGATGCCCTCGCCGAGCACGCCCTTGTCCTTGATGGCGTCCACCACCACATTGGGCAGCGGCACATCGCTTTCGTCCACCCCGTCGATGCCCATCAGTCGGGCGAGGGTGCGCTCCACGGCCACCGTGGTGTATTGCTCGCAGAAGGCCTGCACATCGTCAGCGATGTTCTTCGCCAGCCCTCTGGCATACTCCACTTTCTTAAAATCAAGTCCTAATTTACTTTCCATATTTTTCGTTTATGTTGTTTAAATAATTGATTTATTGTTCGTTAATTCTTGATAATCTGTTTCGTGACAACTCCCGAAGGGGTAATCACCTTTAATATATATGTGCCGGCCTCTTGTGCCGACAGGTCAATCACATTCTCTTTTGTCTCTTTCACCAACTGGCCAAGGATGTTGTAAACCTTCACTTCGGCAACTTCCAAACCGTCTATCGTTACTATTCCATTTGTTGGATTGGGATAAATCTTTATCGCTTCTTGCGGCACTTCTATTACTTCGGTGGGAATGGGATTGAAATCCTCGCGCCGCATCTTGATGAGTTTGCCTTGAGTTTTGTTATTGCCAACAGCATAGGATGTGACAATGATACATCCTCCATCATTTTGAGGCAAGGTGAAATAAACAGGATGATTGGTGTATTCTTCATCAAGAAACACCTTGTTACCAAGAATTTCCATATCTTTGTCTAACAAGCAGACGCTTGGAAAATAAGGACCATACAAGTTTTCAGAGGAATAATAAGAACAATAGATGGTCGTGTCATTGATAAAGGTCGCACAATTGAATTTTCCAGACGCGACTCGGTATGGGAGTTGGGGCTCGGCATGAATGGTATCCAGTCGTGGAACACCTCCACTCAATTTCACATCAAGTAGGCCTATAGTGCGCGATTGCTCATTATAAGGACGCAATGTCCCAAAAACCAGCAGATCATCGTCCGAAAGCCAACAGCATGCACTATATGAGGTGAAAAGCAACATGTGGTCGTTTTCCATCCAAATGTTGTCAATGTAATTGAAATCGCGATCATAACAAATGAGGGATGGAAGACCGTTTTTCCCTACCCCCATTAAAATCAAACCGTCATTCTGTGGATTCTTCAAAATCTGATGACAATAAAATTGATCCAAGAAGTATTCGGGATCCGGCATTTCTGCCATGACATAGCAGCAACGTAGGGTGTCGGCATTTTCATCAAACCTATATAAAAATGGACAGGTTCGATAACCTCCGTATGGTGATGTGTATCTGGCACTCCCGCACATAACCACCGTACCATCTTCGTCAAGAAGAAGCCGCCCATCTGTAAGTAATAGAGCATCTTCTGGCTTTTCGTAACGTTTATCCTCCATGATTTCCAAATTGGAATCAAGCACCAGCACTTCTACTGCTTCTTCGGAGATGAGACCTGCTACAAAGAAGTTACCGTTTGGCAGTTGCACAATATGGGACAACATCAACCCATCAAAGCCATCATATTCACGTTCGAAATGTGTTCCGTCCGATTCAACACTCATAACAATTGGGTGGTAATCAGGATAGGCAGGACCGCATCCACCCACCAAAATGCCATTTCCTTCCGAATCAAGAATACCATGTTTAAATTGAACGAGACTGTCACCATTGGCATAGTCAAATTCCCATTGTTGGGCTTTCATTGTGCCTCCCATCATCAACAGGAGCGCAAGCAAAGTATATAATCTAATGTTCTTCATTTTTTATCGTTTTTAGTTTACTTCCAATTTGTTATTTCAGCATTCTCCTTTCTTCCACGCCCTCCAGCACCTTCATCTGCTGAATGGCGATTTTGTTGAGTTCAATCAGTCTATCCCGCTGCGGCATACCTTTATTAATAAAGACCGCATTGAGGTTCTCCATATTCGAGAGGCAAATCAGTTGGTTGATGTTCGCATAGTCACGGATGTTGCCCTTCAAGTCGGGGTTGGCATCGCGCCATTCCTTCGCCGTCACACCAAACAAGGCCACATTCAGCACATCGGCTTCGTTGGCGTAAATCAATGAGGCATGATAACGGTCAATCTCTTCTGGGACAAGATTCTCTTTTATGGCATCCGTGTGGATATGGTAGTTTATCTTCGCCAACTCACGCTTCACCGACCAACCGAGTTGCTTTTGTTCTTCTTCTTTTAGGCGTTGGAATTCCTTGGCAACATACAACTCAAACTCAACCGAAATCCAACTGGCAAACTTAAAGGCGATGTCTTTATGGGCGTATGTACCGCCATTACGCCCAGTTTTTACTAAAATACCAACTGCACTAGTTGCATCAATCCATTTTGTTGGCGACATAGTGAAAGCATTCAATCCAGCCTGCTTTCTAAACCCCTCGAATTCGAGGGGGTTAAAATTGGGATTATATAACGATTCCCAAATTCCCAGATATTCAATTGTGTTACGATTGCGCATCCAATTGGCAATAACCGCTGGCGGGTCGTCAGTTTTATACTTTGCAATGTCAGTCAAAGAGATATAATCTTTGCTGTCAATTGAAAGTATCATTATGCTTGTATCTTGAACCAGAATCTTTGCCATATTATTTCCCTCCTTTCTTTTCAACGAGGTTCCTAAACCCCCTCGAATTCGAGGGGGTTTTATTCTCACCATCCTCATTCAAAGGGGTCGAATTAGACCCCTTTGGGTCTAAACCTATCGAATTCGATAGGTTTAATTGTGGCGAATTCGCCATAATTAAAAACGCTCTCGCCGTCTCAATCCACTCCTTATCAATCCCTAAACTTTCAGCAATATTCAGCGCCTCGTGCGGCACTTCGCCGTCTTGCACCTCGACGAGTTCGTAGTTCATCGTGCCGTTCTCGAAGCCCTTCACGCGGAGGCAACGGGCATCGGTCGGCTCTATATCGTAATGCGTGGTCATGACGAGGCTCACATTGTCACCCCTCAACACCTTCACCAAGGCCGACACCAAAGCCGTTCCCTCGGTGGGATTGGTGGTGCGGGCCGGCTCGTCAATCAACGCCACTATCTTTCTGTTTTCGCGCGATGCCTTGATGACGGCATCAATGTTCTTCATCTCTGCGGCAAACGACGACAACCCCTTCTCGATGGACTGCTCGTCGCCGATGCAGAAGAAAACCTCATCCTTGACGGCGATTTCGGCTTTTTGGGCCGGAATGCCGAACCCGTATTGGAACAGGTACTGGCACAGCGTCAAGGTCTTCAAGACCACGGTCTTGCCACCCATGTTGGCACCCGTGATCAAGGTGGGCTTCTGCCCAAAGGTGAGGCTCACCGGCTGGAAGGCGCGTTTGCGCTGCGCCAAGGCGTCCTTCACCTGCGGATGGAACATCGCCTCGTAACGGCTGATGTCATCCGCTGAAATCGTCGGGAAGCAAAGTCCCAACTGCTTTATCTGCAAGGCTTTGGCGAGGTTCATGTCAATCTTCGCCATCGCGATTTGGGCTTCCTCCAAAGCCTTTGCGAAAGGAACCAACTGCTTGCTCAAATCCCGTCTCACGCCTTCTTCAATCTCGGCGCACTCGGCCAAGAGTTCCTCTTGTCGGCTTGGATTCTGACGCATTTGTGCGCGCAGGTCACGCAGTTCCTGGCAATAGGAGTCATACACATAGAAAGTCGCCATCTTCAGCCCGTCAGGGTCGAGGATGGTGATGACCTCGTTCAGGTCGGGCAAGGCGATGGACTGGTCCAAGCCGTGGGCTTTCATCCGCTCCGCCACATCAACGGCAAGAATGGCCAGATGCTTCACCTCGAAGAGTTCGATGTCGTCCAAGACGGCTTGCTGCCCGAGGTTCTTGATGGTCGTGCGGATGTCCTTCAGCCCCTGCAGGCGGAACTGGAGCGTATTAATATAAGGTGTATCGACCTCCTCCACGAAACGCACAAACTGCCGCAGCACCTCATACGAACGGGCAATCTCCTCCCCTGTCCGCATCATCGGCATGTCGAGCATCCAACGGCGCGTATAGCCCGCTTGCAGTTCGAGTTGCTCGAACACGTAGCGCAGGCCGCAGGGCGATTCTATGTGGTCTCTCAATTGCATACTGGGTTCGCAAGCGTCTCGCTTGCCTTATTATTGTCTTTCATTAAATCATACACCGGAAGTTGTATCGCTTCCGAAAGTCTATTGCATAGCGTGTCGGAGTCCAAGGTCACGCCCAAAGGCGAGGTCGGGTTCACCGTCACGGCGATGAGTTTGCTCTTTTGCAGCACGCGGATCATGCCGCCTGCTTTCAAGAACAGTCTGTACTGCTGCGGACTGACGAAGATCTTGGTGAAGTCGCGCACCACCAGTTCGCAGGTTTTCAATTTCGGGTTCTTCCTCACCTTCTCGAGGAAGCCGTCCACCAGGGCGCCGGCTACATAGAGGGTCTGGCAGCGGTCCATGCCCTCGAAGCGGAAGTCTTGCGACAGCGAGGAGACGTTGCTCAACTCGTGCAACGCGCCTTCGTCGTCGATGTACCACACGCCTTTCTCGATGGGCATCAGCAGTTTCAGGTTGGCCTCCTCCGTCAGCGGAATCTTGATTAGGTCCACCACGAAGGCGGTCTGTTGCACCAGCGTGTTCATGTTGGTCGAATACGCGGCGCCTGTGGCTAATATCATGCTCTGGCTCACGGCGGGCGAAGCGAGGCTCATGCGCGACAAGGCCCCGTCGATGATGACGAGTTCGATGCCCACGCGGTGCATGTCTTTCATCCAACGCTTCAGTCCGCTCGACGACGAAGGCCCCGAAAGGAGTATCTTGCCCCCTGTCAAGGCTTTGGCCGTCACCACGCGACCCAGCGAAGTGTTTTCGTCGCTCACATCGATGAGTTCGGAGACGATGCGCTTCTGGCGGTAATGCATCTCGGACGTGCCGAAATACATGCCTTGGCGCAGGTAGATCTCCGGCTTTTGCGTCCGGGTCACTTGGTCGGTGGTCTCTCCATCAATGCCAATTGAAGTCACGGCAATACGCTTCCTCTCGACGGGCAGGCGGTCGAGCACATAGTTCAGACTCACGGTCTTCCCAGTGTTCTTCTGCAGGCCTACTATCGAGAGGCTGTCGTAGTTCAATATTTCGTTGATGAAGGTCATTTATCTCTTTTATTTTGAGATTTTGTGTTTCAATTCCATATGCGACGGATGTCGCTTATCATTTTTTGTGCATTCATCACAACAATTCATCATAAGAAGCACAGGGTCATATCCGGGAAGATCAATAATAAACATCAATCCATTTTTCCGTTCTACGGTGAACGAATAACTTCCGTCCATATCACAATAATACTTTTGCCTTGAGGCAAGCGTATACACATCGTCTATACAAGTATCTACAGGAAGGAAGGCGGAAAAAATGCCCTCACTCTTTTCTGCATCAATTACGGTTCCTGAAATCCGAACGCTATCATTCCCAATCAATTCCACATCTGATGTAATATCAAAACGCCCCCTCACAACATCCGAATGGGCTGCTAACCCATATTCAGGTTTATGCGCATCTGGAGCATAGTCAGTCAACTCTTTTAGTGAAAGCCAACATCCATTGTTCTGGGCGTTTCCACATCCTACCATCAGCAGGAGCGCAAACAAAATATAAAGTCTTGTTGTTTTCATGATACTTCAGTTTTTGAAATGACATTTAGAATAACCTCGGGCGAAATCTCGAGTTTTGAGAAAGCGAAGAGTTTCTTTCCCAAATCCTTCAATGAGGCACCGATGTGATACACCGTGTCGTCGATAATCAGGAAACGGTCGTGGATGTCGGTTCTTTCTTCCACATCGATTTGAGGATACTGGCTATTGTGGCGGTTCAAGTCCAATTGGAACTGGTTGGAGATGCTTTTAGTGACAATTTTTGCCGATACATTGTTTTCGCGTTTTGAGAGTGTCGTCAAGACAGACTCATCAACATAGTTGTCAATCAGAACGATACTGCTTTTCGCCGACTTTATCAGATTGGAGGCAAAGACATGGGCATCAAAGATTTGGCCGTCATAGAAAACACCTTCAACGGGTGGCAATGAAGTACGGACAAAGAGGTCTATCTTCTCTTCGGTCTTGCTTACCCGCTGCTCAAGCCGTTCAATGCGCTGATTGACTGCATATCCCCGCAAAAGATAATCTTTCAGCACTTTGTTGGCCCATTGGCGAAACTCAATACCTCTTTGTGATTTCACACGGTAGCCCACGGAAAGTACCATATCTAAACTGTAGTATTCCACATTTCGCGTAACCACTCTCTCTCCTTCCTTTTGAACTGTCGCAAATTTTGCGACAGTTGGAAAACCTTGTAATTCTTCTGCGAGCGCGTTGTTGATGTGTTTTCCAATAGTTTTGACATCGCGATTGAAGAGCAGAGCCATCTGTTGCCGATTCAGCCAAACGGTTTCGGCTTCGATGCGCACCTCCAACTCAATGGTGTTGTCAGGTTGATAAAGTATGATTTCGCCTTTCTCCATTCCTAATTAATTATCGTATTGTTCTTCACTTTGACTATCATTTTCACTGCCAAAAGAACTTCGACTACCATTTGAATAAGTCCAACGATGTCGGACTTTTTTAAATATACCATCCTTTTGAACTTGTGCAATTTTTGTACAAGTTGAAGCAGTTGGTAAGGATTCCTTACATACTAGCATTTTTCCTTCTTTGTGAACTACAGAGATTTTCTCGGCAGTTATAAAGAAATTCTTTACAACTGAATCAGATGCTAATTTATTCTTTTTTAGTATGTTGACTCTACAATAACCCATATTCTGCTTCAAGGTGGCAATCCGTAGAGACGCGATTACTCGCGTCCCTACAGTTGCACCTTAATTAATTATCTGTTCTCGTTACGCTCGTGTCTCTTCAAAGCCTTCGGCTCGATGTTCATTCTCTCGCCTTCAAGCAATGAAATCACACCGTCAACGGCCTTGTCGGCACCGACTTGTTCCTTGGCGCGTGCAGCCTGGCACTCGGGGCAGTTGCACTCGCTGTGGTACTCGGTCGGCTCGGTATAGGTCGTGATGACACCTTCGAAGTTGCGCAGCACCACCCTGCCAGGGGCTTGTGAGATGACATACTGGGGCATGACTGGGGTCTTGCCGCCGCCACCGGGAGCATCGACGACGAAGGTCGGGATGCAGAAGCCGCTGGTGTGGCCACGCAGACCTTCGATAATCTCGATACCCTTCGAGACGGGCGTGCGGAAATGCTCCAGACCCATCGAGAGGTCGCACTGGTAGATGTAGTACGGGCGCACGCGCATCTTGACAAGTTCGTGGACGAGGTTCTTCATCACATGGACGCAGTCGTTGACGCCACGGAGCAGCACGCTCTGGTTGCCCAACGGGATACCGGCGTTGGCTAACATCTCGCAAGCACGACGCGACTCGGCAGTCACCTCGTTCGGGTGGTTGAAGTGCGTGTTGATCCACACGGGGTGGTACTTCTTCAGCATGTCGCACAGTTCGGGAGTGATACGCTGCGGGCAGACCACGGGGGTGCGGGTGCCCAAGCGGACGATCTCCACATGCGGAATCTGGCGCAGGCGCGAGATGATGTATTCCAGTTTCTTGTCGCTCACCATCAAGGCGTCGCCACCCGACAGCAACACATCGCGGACGCTCTCGGTCTTCTCGATGTATTCGAGGGCTTTCTCGATACGGTCGGGACCGCATTCGTTGTCGGTCTGGCCGGCAAAACGACGGCGTGTGCAGTGACGGCAGTACATGGAGCACATGTCGGTAATGAGGAACAGCACGCGATCCGGATAACGGTGTGTCAAGCCGGGGGTCGGTGAGTCTTCATCCTCATGCAGCGGGTCGAGCAAGTCGGCGGCTGCCTGATGGGTCTCCAAGGCGGTAGGGATGCACTGACGGCGGACGGGGTCATGCGGGTCGTTCGGGTCAATGAGGCTCAAATAATAAGGAGTGATGGCCATGCGGAGAGTCGAGAGGGTCTTTCTTACGCCTTCTTCCTCCTCGGCGGTCAGCTTCACATATTTCTTCAAGTCCTCAAGGGTCTCGATGCGGTTCTTCACCTGCCATTTCCAGTCATTCCACTGCTCGTCGGTGACTTCCGGGAATAATTGTTTTCTTCTTGATTCTGCCATTTTTTTGAGCTTTAAGCCGTAAGCCATAAGCTGTAAGCAACGTGCCGGTGGGCTTATTGCTTACAGCTTACTGCTTATAGCTGATTATGCATACAATTCCTCAAAAATCTTGCGCAACTCGGGGCTTTCGCGGAGTTCCTGCAGGGTGAATTCGGCGTGGCCTTTGGTGTAGCCGTTACCCATGATCATGTTCACGTCGCTGCCGATGCCTTCAGCACCCAAGGAAGCCTTGGTGAAGCTGGTGGCCATCGAGAAGAAGTAGACGATACCGTCGTCCTTCGTGCAGAGCACAGCGGTCATTTCTTGGTCGGGCACGTTGACGCAGTTGATGGTCACGTCGGCCATCTTGCCGTTGGTGAGTCTCTCAACCAGTTCGTAAACCTGTACGGGAGTCATGCCGGCAGCGCTTTCCACGATGTCGCAGAAGCCGAGGTCCTTGATACGCTGAGTCGACTTGGGGCTGTTGGCGATACCAATCACCTTACCGGTGACGCCGACGCGCTTCTTGGCTTCGTAGCAGCAGAGCATACCGCTCTTACCACCGGCGCCGAGGATGACGACGGTCTGGCCGTATTGGCACAACTTGGCGGTCTGGGCGGGAGCACCAGCCACGTCGAGGGCGCTCAAAGCGAGTTTCTCGGGCATGTCGGTCGGGATCTTGGCATAGATGCCGCTTTCGAACAGGATGGCCTTGCCCTTGATGTCGACTTGGTCGACATCGGGACGGATGGCGAGGATCTCGTCGATGCGGAGCGGGGTCAGCGAGAGGGAGACCAAAGTGGCGATGCGGTCGCCTTCTTTCAGGTCGATCTTGCCTTTCAGGGCATCACCGATCTTCTCGACCTTGCCGAGGAGCATACCGCCAGAGCCGGTACGACGGTTGCGGTGCTTGCCTTGCAGTTCCACGTTGAGGAACATCTCCTTCTTCACCTCTTCCATGATCTTCTCTTCGCTTGCGCCAGGACCTGCCTGTTGCTTGGCGTAGTTGTGGATGTCGGTGAACGAAGCGGAGTCGATATTCAGGGTTTGCACGTCGATGAGGATCTCGTTGTCCCAAATCTCGTCCATGTTGTTGTTCAGTTTGTTAGCGGGTTGCGGCAGCACGCCGACGGGTTCGATGACACGGTGAGTACCGTATTTGTTACCATGTTTTTGCATCTTGTTTGTTGTTTAATTGTTTATTGTTTAACTGTTTAATTGTTGTTTCTTCTTTTGGTATCGCTTCGCGAGAAATCTGTTCAAAATCTTGTTTCAAAATCCTTCAAAATCATATTTGGTAGATTTTATTCTGATTTTTGATTGATTTCTTGGCGAAGCCAATCCCATTACTTTCTCGGTTTCAGACCAAGGATTTCGCGAGCCTCATCCGAAGAAGCAATCGGACGACCGAGTTCGTTGGCGATGCGAACGACCTTGGCGACCAGTTCACCATTCGATTGAGCGAGAACGCCCTTCGAGAGGTAGAGGTTGTCCTCGAAGCCCACGCGGACATTACCGCCCATGGCGATGGCAGCGGCGGCCATCGGGAAGGCATGACGACCTACGCCAGTGACGGTCCAAGTGGAGCCAGCGGGGATGCCGTTCACGAGCCAGCAGAGGTTGGCGACGGTGGCGGGAGTGCAGCCGGGCACGCCCAACACGAAGTTGAACTGCATGGGAGCGCCAGGGGCCTGACCCTTCTTGGCCATGTTGAGGATGGTGTCTAAGTGACCCATCTCGAAGCATTCATATTCGGGTTTGATGCCGCGTTCCATCATGCGTTTGCCAAAGGCGCGCATGGTCGGCATGGTGTTGTCGAAGATCTCGTCGCCGAAGTTGCAGGTACCACAGTCGAGGGTAGCCATCTCGGGCAACGGATTGGTGTCGGTCGATTGGAGACGCTCGTCGGGAGTCATGCCGACGGCACCGCCAGTCGAAGGGATGAGGATGACGTTGGGGCACACCTTCAGGATGGCCTCTTCGCACTCTTGGAAACGGCCACGGTCTTGGGTGGGCGTGCCGTCGTCCCAGCGGACGTGCAGGTGTACGATGGCGGCACCGGCATCGACGGCCGACTTGGCCTCGCGCACGATTTCCTCAACGGTATAAGGCACATTGGGATTCTGTTCCTTGGTGACTTCTGCGCCGCAGATGGCGGCAGTGATGATCAGTTTATCCATTTGTTGAATTGTTGATTGTTTAATCGTTTAATTGTTGAATCCAACCGGACTTATTTTTTACGTTGGCAGTCTTTAGGCGTCACGCAGGTACCCGAAGCGCGGCAAACGAGGATGGGCTCATCCAGCTCGTCGGCGGCAGAGGGAGAAATGTCGGGGCGGGCGACGGCCACCTTGCGGGCCTCAAACATCATGTGGCGCGAGGTGTTGCCTTCGCGGTCGATCCAGCCTTCGGCTTCGATGAAGTCGCCTGCATAGACAGGGGCCTTAAATTCAATCATGTCGTATGCGCAGAAGAGGCCTTCGTCGCCGTCGCGCATAATCAAGAGTTCGGTAGCCACGTCACCGAAGAGGTGAACCATGTGGGCGCCGTCAACCAAATTGCCACCGTAGTGGGCATCCTTCGCGCTCATGCGAAGTCTGATCTTTGTTCTGTATTCCATATTGTTGATTGTTTATCGTTTAATTGTTGAATTGTTTATTTGACTCGGGACGCGGGACTGCGTGACACGGGACTTTTCCTCGTCTCGCGTCTCGCAGTCTCGTGTCATTTCTCGACATAAATTGCATCGACATAAATACCAGAGGCATGCACGCACTCGGGCTTGATTTCGCCGACCTTCACCAGCTTTTCAGCTTCGACGACGACATAGTCGGCGGCGGTGGCCATCAGCGGGTTGAAGTTATTGGTCGTTCCAAGGAACACCATATTGCCGAACTCGTCGACGATATTGGCGCGCAGGAAAGCGATGTCGGCCTTCAGGGGCTTCTCAAGGAGGTAGTCCTTACCATCGACGTTCACGATCTGTTTGCCATCGGCCATGATGGTGCCAAGACCTGTGGGCGTCAGCACGCCACCGAGACCTGCACCGTAGGCGCGAATGCGCTCTGCGAGGGTGCCTTGGGGAACGTATTCCACGATGAGGGTGCCTTCGTTCTTCTGGATGGCAGTCTGCTTGTTGGTGCCGGTGTGCGACACGATGGCTTTCTTCACCTGATGGTTGCTGACCAGTTTGCCATGGGCCACTTCGTCGTAGGCCGTGTCGTTGGCAATGATAGTGAGGTCTTTAACGCCCTTTGCAACAATAGCGTCAATGATTTGCGTGGCGCTTCCCACACCGAGGAAACCGCCGAACATAATCGTCATGCCGTCGTGAACTTTTTCGACGGCCTGCTCTAATGTAATCTGCTTGTTCATAATGTGTTATGTTTTAGATTTTGAATTTGTAACTCGTATAAAAGTCTGCAAATTTACTGAGATTTCCAGCACTTTCCAAACAAATTAATATTTATTTTATAAAGAGGTGTGTAACATCAAAGATTACAGGGGGTTGTGCATAAAGAAAAAGCCGCTGGCCAAAGCAGCGACTTTTCAAGTATTGTGTTTCATAGTGAGTTGTAGAACCCACTAAATATGATAATCACTTCTTCACAATCGTGAAACTCTTTTCATCCACTGGCTCAATGGCATAGCCCGGATTCAATGAGATTTTGGCATCGCAATGGTCCTCGGAATAAGGGATGATGAAGCTTGACCAATTATGGGTGTGCATGATGCCGTTTCCTACCTCGAGGGTGCCGAAAGAGCCTCGTAATTGCATCGTATTACAGATTACGCCGATAGTATCGTACGCAACAAGTCTCTCGGAGGGATTGAAACCGAAATTGATGTTATCGTTGGGAATCACTAACCATTTGGATTCAGAAAAACGCGCCCTCAATTCGGCATCTTCCTTGTCGCGGGCTTCAAGGCGATTTCTTTCTTTGTTGAGATATTCTGTCAGACCATAACACGCTGATATTCTTTCTATTTCGGTATTGTCAATTGTATCTGGAATGGCAATCTCCGTTGAAATCACATCGGGGATGGTTTTACCTGAACGGATGCTGTTTCTCCAATCGGGAATCATTTCATCTATCAGGAGTCCGTAGGCGGGGCCTGTGAGATAGGCAAACGAGTTGCCAAAGCCGCTGCCGTCCATTCCTTTCGTAATGGCAGCAGCGACCAATCCCTTTCTAATTGCTTCATTATCATTGTCCAAAGGTAGCAATTTGAAGGCAGTGTATTCCGCCATTCCTTCGTGACACTCAAACTGGTTTTCGTTGCCGTTTGGGAACAACGTTTGACGATATTTGCGCACTGTCATCGCATCGCGCAGGCCTTGCGTTAGGTCTTTGGAATCGTTTTGCAGCAAGTCTTTCAAGATGCCCAATTCAAGTTTCAGCAGCAGTTCGCCTTCCGTTTCGTCGAGATGTTGGTTCGAAGACCCGCATGAAGGCAATCCGATTTCGTCTTGGATGCGGTGCAGACTCTCATGAATCAGAAGATGCGTGTTGGTCAGTAAATCTCGGCTGCCGTCCCATATTACGCAAGTCCAATCCTCGCCACAATATGCTATGGACGTGTTGGCGATAATGATGTCCTCTGGAAGTTGCCCGAAATAAAGGTTTCCTTTTTGGACGAGAGTGTTTTCCTTGTTTTGTTGATTGGCAACGAGATTCCGTGTTTGAACATCGACAAACATCGTCGGGCCGTATAGTGTTTCGCCCCATAATTTGCCGTTATCCAAATCGGAAACTTTTTTCAGATTCTCGAAACTTGGAGCGGCTTTCTCCATCGGATTGGAATTGGATTGCGAACAAGAAGTGCTTGAAACACAAAGAACAAGCGCTAAAACCACATAACAAAAACTCTTTTTCATATCGGATAAAATTTGAATGATTTATAGTAATACGGAGAAAAGATGAAAAAGTTACACAAAGCATAAAAAATCATTCCGAAGCGAGAAGTTTTCGCATGTCTTCAATGTCAGGCAACGCCTTGCGAAGGTTTTCGGGCATATCGGCAGAGGTTTTGTAGGTGGCCACGCCCATTGGGCTATCGTATCTTTGGATGACGTATTCCACAAACTCCTTGTTTGCTGATTTACAGAGCACAATGCCTATTGATGGATTCTCGTGGGGCTTGCGGACCTTGTCGTCCAAGATTTGCAAATAAGTGGTCAATTGGCCAAGATACGACGGCTTGAACTTGCCAGTTTTAAGTTCCACGACAACCAGAGCGTTCAATTCACGGTTGAAAAATATCAAGTCAGGGAAGAATTCTTCTCCGTAGACCTCAAGATGGTATTGGTTGCCCACAAAAGCGAAATCATTGCCGAAAGTCATGATGAATTTTTTGATATTTTGGACAATCTTTTGCTCCACTACCCTTTCGTCCACATCTTGCCCATCCCGTTCCCCGATTTCTTCCACATTGACAAAATTCAAGGCGTACGAATCCTTGAACATCATCACGGCTTTGCGGGCGATGGCGGAATCGGGTAAGGTTTGTTTGAAGTTGTTCGGAAGCGTTTCTCGGTTTTCGAATGCTTTTTGTTTGATGAGCTTTTCGAGGGCTTCAACCGACAAATGCTCTTCTGCCGCGCGGCGAATGTAATAATAACGGGCTTCGGTGTCTTTACATAACATTATTAGTCTTGAGTGATGCGTAAAAGGCACATTGAGAAAGTCTTCTATCGGGAATTCTGCTATATTGGGAATGGTAATTGCATGAAATATATCTATTTGATTTTTAGATGCTTGTAATTCAGCGGTCGTAACCGCTGAATTTGGCGATAGTGATTCGGCGTTTGTGACCGCCGAAAAGTCTTCCATCGTTTCGGCCATTCGGTTAAAAGTATCGCCATCTAAAACAATCCAAGCCTCATAGAATCGTCTCATATCCCTTAATTGGGTTTCAGAATACCCACGAAGTCCAGGCAATTCTTTTCGTAACTGCTCGCTGATTTTCTTCAAAGCCCCTGTTCCCCAAACACCCTTTCGAGTATTCTTCGAAAGGTACTTTCCAATGGCAAAATACACAGCAAGTTGCACACGATTGACATCTTTCAAAGCCTCATATTGGCCTTGAAGGATAGCAGTCTTGATGGCCTCAACAGCCTGCGACAACGGTATATGCGAATTATCTTCCATAAAACGAAGTTTTGCATTTTGACCTTGCAAAGGTACGAAACTATTCGCTTGACACAAAACTTTTGTTTCCCAAGCAAATAAAACAACAAAAAAAAGCCGCCGAATCATCAGCGACTTTTCAGGTTCTTCCATTCCGTTTCGGTCAGTTGTTCATGTAGGAAACTTGACCCATCAGCGTTGTGTTCATCGATTCGTATGCGGCGGCGTAGCCAAACAGGTAGCGCAACACGTTGCGGCTGGGTTGCTGTTGCTCGCTCTCCCTACGGAAAACATCTCTAATCTGTGATACCAACACTGCGTCTTCAACGGATAAGGGGTAAGAGGTGTAACTATTTGTCATAGGCGTTTTTTAGGTTAGACTTTACCTTAAAACGCGACTTCTACGGAATTATTTTATACGGAGAAATATTTTTTTCAACTACGGATTTCACGGATTATACGGAAAACAAATCCGTTTCATCCGTGCAATCCGTAGTATAATGGATGCGACTCAATACGTCAACGTCATATTGTTGGCAACCATCATCTTACGCAAGTTGATCAAGGCGTAGCGCATACGGCCCAGTGCCGTGTTGATGCTCACGTTGGTGATGTCGGCGATGTCCTTGAAACTCATGTCGTCGAAGATGCGCATCCGCAACACCTCGCGCTGCTCGTCGGGAAGGAAGGCGATCATGCGGTGAAGGTCGGAGTGAACTTGGTCCACGATCATGCCCTGCTCGACGGAATGGTCGGTAATCGGCACGTTGTCGATGTAGTTGTAGTCCTCGCTCGACGACTCCACCGTGGGAATGCGGTTCTCCTTGCGAAAATGGTCGATGACAAGGTTGTGGGCGATGCGCATGGCAAACTGCACAAAGCGTCCGTCGTCCTTGTAACCCTTCGACTTGACCGTTTGGATAATCTTGACGAAAGTATCCTGAAAGACATCATCAGCCAACTGCTTGTCTTTCACGAGCGTGAGTATGTAGGAATAAACTTGTTTCTGGTATCTACCAATCAATAATTCAAAACTGTGAACATCACCGTCCTGGTAACGTTCAATCAATTCTTTGTCGCTTTTCACTATGTTGGACATCAGGTCCCCCTTTCTTTGTACACTCATCTAAGTGCTTGTTAATAAAGGGTATAAATCTTTCGATAGCGTCTCTCCTATTGATTAGTTAGTGAATTTTTACACCGCAAAGATACGGATTTTTTGAATTGGCAAGTGTATTTTCCGATTTTTTTTGCTTGGCGTGACAATAAATCTATTTGTTTTCTATCGGATAAGCCTCATAAAGAATATCATGCAAAACGGTGCGAACACCCGTGCTCACCAACCTATTTGGTTCGGCATCGGGATAGACGCGGTTCGACAAGAATATGATAATCAAATCGTTGTCAGGGTCGGCCCAAACGAAAGTACCTGTGAAACCCGTATGTCCAAAGCCCTTCATCGAGCCTTTTTTGGAAGCGGTGCATGTGCCTTTCTTCTCAAGCGGCAACTTGTCAAAACCGATGCCACGGCGGTTGCTGTTGGTAGCGGCAAAGGGTGCCTTGGTGAAGTAGCGAACCGTTTCCGGCTTCAAATAGCGCACACCATTGTAGACACCTTCATCTAAAAGCATTTGCATCAGTACCGCAAGGTCGTGGGCGTTGGCGAACAGCCCCGCATGACCCGCCACACCGCCCATCATGGCAGCAGCTTGGTCGTGGACGTCGCCCCAAATCAACTGGCGACGAAAAACGGTGTCGTTCTCGGTCGGGGCAATCTGCTCGCGGGTGAAGTGGCTCAACGGCTTGTAGCAGATGTGGTTCAACCCCATCGGGAAATAGAACTCTTGTTGCAGAAAATCCTCAATGTGCTGATTTGTAATTTGTTTCACGATTTTCGGGATGTAATAGAAGCCCATATCGCTGTACAAATACTTCTTCCTTCCCAACGCAGTCTTGGAAACGGAATCGAAAATGCGGTCCTCATAATCATTAATTAGGTAGAGATTTTCGGCCACCCTAACATTATGGTTTTCATCGATTTGGTCTCTGTAGAACTCAGGCATCGGGCCGTTTTCGTTCACCGTAACCTTAAAGAAAGGCACCCAAGCTTTCAGCCCCGCCTGATGGGTCATAATCTCAATGAGTTTCAGCTTGCCATGTGGGTTGTTTTTCAAGTAAGGGAAAAAATCGGCCAAAGTCTTGTTCAAATCAATGAGTCCTTCATCGTATAACTTCATGATTGCCAGTGTCGAAGCGAAAATTTTTGTGCATGAGGCGATGTCATAAAGGTCGTCAGGCTGCACTTTATGTCCACCGCCGTAGGTAAAATTTCCGAAACACTTGTCGTACACCGTTTTACCATCCTTCATGGCCACGATTTGGCATCCCGGATAGGCTCTTTTTTGAATGCCCAACAAAGCGACGGAATCCAATTTGGCGGCATATTTTGGTGGCATATTGCCAGCAGGCAACGATGTAACTTGCACATTTTCAGGTTGTACATTCTTGGAAGGAATCTCATTTTCAGGAAAAACTTGCGTTTTCCTTTCGGGAAGCATAGCTACAATGCCGTCACCGCACTTGAACTTGCTCACTGAAACGGGCAGCGTGCCGTGGGCTTCCATCTCGCCCGACAGCAATTTCACCACGGCATTTACCGCCGGCACTTCGTCCTGATAGGCCACCACCACACCCTTTACATTGTTGTTGATGCGGAACATGTCCAAGGCATACGGACAAGCGAAAAGGTTGAGAATCACATCGTTCTGTGCCACAAGACGATTGAAGAACTTCACCGTTTCCTCCGTGATGCCGTAGTCTTTGTTGGCGAACATCGACGTTTTCTCGATGTTGACCACCACCAAATCGAATTTTTCCAGTTTCTTCAGCCATTCCGCTGATTTTGAGGCGATATTGTCCTTTGCAACCACGAAAGAAGTGGTGCTGAAACCCTTTGCGACAAGTCCCTCGTTCACATCGTTTTTTGTGTTTCCGATGGTCACCACGGCGATTTTCTTGTTGTTTGCCAACGGAATCACCTGATTTTCATTGCGAAGCAATGTGATAGCCTCATCATACAACTGCTGGCGCAAGTCCAAATATTGGCTCTTTTTCAAGTCGGTCATCAAATTGACCGTGGGCGTTGGCTTGTAGTCATTCAAGCCCACACGATACTTGTAACGAAGGATTTTCTTGCAACTTTCCTCCAATCGCGCCGCCGCCTGTGGGTCGCGTTCTGCCGCCGACTTGATGGTCTTGATGGCGAAAGGCACATTGTGGGGCAAAATCAGCACATCGTTGCCCGCCATGAAAGCCGCGTAAGGCACGCTGTCAGGTTTCACTTTCTCCGAAACGCCTTTCATGTCGAGTCCATCGGTGAAAATCAGGCCTTCAAAACCCATCTCATCCTTCAACAGTTCGGTCACAACACCGTATGAAAGCGAGGAAGAAGTGTTCTTAACTTTCTCAATGGCAGGGAAATACAAGTGTCCAACCATCGCACCGTTCACGCCGTTGGCAATCAGATGGCGGAAAGGCGCCAATTCAATGTCGCGCACTTCGTCAATCGTCCTCGTGACCGTAGGCAAAGTCATGTGTGAATCGGTGGCCGTGTTGCCATGACCTGGGAAATGTTTCATGCTGGTAATCAGTCCCTTGCTTTGCATACCTAAGGCATACGCCGCGCCTTTTTCACCCACTTTTTCAGGGTCTTCGCCAAAACTGCGCATTCCAATCACGGGGTTGGCCGCATTGGAATTGACATCAACGACAGGAGCGAAATTCACATGGATACCCATGCGCTGGCATTGCTCTGCCACCTGCTGTCCCATCCTGTAAATCAATTCGTTATCATCTATCGCACCCAAAGTCATCTGATATGGATAAGCGATGGTTTTCTTCACGCGCATGGCCAATCCCCATTCCGCGTCAATGCTGACCATCAACGGCGTTTTCGCCAATGCCTGCCACGCATTGGTTTGGTTCACCTGAGCCTCGGCATCGGCGCGGAAAAAACACACGCCACCGATGTTGTACTGTTTGATGTACTTCGCCACTTCCTCATAAAAAGGTTTGTCGGGCTGGTTGGCACGCAAACAGATCAACTGGCCCACGCGCTGCTCCAAACTAAGGCTGTTATACACCGAATCCACCCAACGCGATTCCGCATCTTGGGCAATACTATGGCCAAATGCAAAGGCCAAAGCACAAAGAACTACATACTTAAATCTATTCATAACTATATAATTTTCAATTTTTTAAATTATTCAATATCAACCATTCCTTCAACTCTTTCCAATCGTATGGTTTGCACACAATCATATTGTCTTTATCCAAAACGAATACGGTAGGCGTGGAACTGACATGGTAATCCCAAAAGGCCTTGCCTTCCCAGCGTAGTTCATCATAGAAATGGAATCCGGGCAGACGCATTTTTTTTACGGCTCTTTCCACATCATCCTGATTTTCAGCTAAAGCAAATGTAACTAATTCAAAATCAGATTTTAAATCAAGATTCTTGCGTATCTGCACCAAGAAATCATGGCAATATTCGCAATCCGTTGACCAAAAAAAGACAATACAGTATTTGGCTTGCGAACCATAAAGATGGAACGACTTATCATCAATTGTAACGCCCAAATAATCAGGGGCTTTGACACCAACCTTTACTCTTTGATATGGCTCAGTGATGGAATCAAGTCGCAGACCTTCTTTCATTGAAACTTCTCCTTCAAGTAACATAGGATAATTTAGCAGATAATCAACGACTTGCGTTCTTCCAATATTCGTATAACCATTCAAGGCAAATTCGAGAATGTACTCATAATATTTCATATTGACCTTAGCTTTACCAAGAACTACAGACAAACCCGCAATCGACAGACTATCAAAACGTTGTTCGTCGCCATCAGTAAACGAATAGAAATAATTGACCAATTTGTCCGACAGTGTTTTGCTTGAAATCAATGCAGTGTCGGAGAAATCCACATCTTTCCAATAGTCTTCCAACGTATGGTTTTGTGCCCTCGCCGAAAACGCAATTAAAAATACTAATACGATATTGATTAACTTTTTCATTTTCTATTATTTACATCATTTTATTACAAGTCCAACTTCAACTGAATAGCCATATTGAAAGTCATCCTATGAAGCGGTGTTGTGCCATAATCTGCGATGGCTTGTTTGTGTTCTTTCGTGGGATAGCCCTTGTTTTTCTTCCAATTGTAAACGGGATATTGCTCCCCATATTGTTCCATCATCATATCCCTTGTGGTCTTTGCCAAAATTGAAGCCGCCGCAATCGATTGATACTTAGCGTCCCCACCCACAATGCAGACATGTTTCACCTTTTTGTAAGGATTGAAGCGGTTGCCGTCAATCAGAAGCAATTCAGGTTGAAGTGTTAGTTTATCTAAAGCCCTGTGCATCGCTAAGAATGAGGCATTTAGGATATTGATTTCGTCAATCTCTTGAGCCGTGACTATCCCTATGCCGTAAGTCAATGCCTCCTTCATCACCAATTCGCGCAATTGCATCCTTTTTTTCTCCGTAAGTTGCTTGGAATCATTGAGTTCTGGGTAATCGGCATCATTTTTCAGAATCACGGCAGCGGCCACCACTGGACCTGCCAAACATCCGCGTCCAGCCTCGTCGCAGCCAGCCTCAATCTTGTCCGAATAATGCGTCAGTAACCCCATGATTTATAGGAAATTAAAGTAGTAATGATTGGCAAAAACCAAAATGAGGAATAGTGTCAGGAACAGATTAGCCCAACCCGTATTGCCGATATAGGAGAAAGCGTATGAAATCAAGATAGATAACACAATGAAAATCAGTCCGTTCATCAGGATGTTGCCGCCCAAGAATAACAGCAAAACCGCAAAAATGAACATAATTGTTATCATTGAAATCTTGGTTCGCACAGCAACCGTTTTTTCAAAAGTCGCATTGACACTACCGAAAAGCAAGAAGGCTGTCGGAACTACAAGCAGCAACAACATGCTGATATTCTTTATGTTAAACCCATTAATCGAGAATTGGTTTGAAGTGAAATAATCGCGATAGCCCGACCACACCGAAAGCAAGTCGCCGAACAGATAGACCCCCAAGAAATAAAGGAAATACACGAAAAGAAAGCCCACAATGGGTATCAATTGCAAGCGGAGAGTGCCTTTTTTGGCTACGGGAAGCACAATTATTGACCACAAAATCAACACAATAGATGGAAAATAGCACATTGAGGCCAAAGCGATCAAGATTCCGGCATCTGCCAACCCCAATTCAGGTTTGGGCGCAAGGTGGACGGAAAAATATGCGCGTAACATCAACAGAATGAAGAGTGTAGCCAATGCAAATGGATAAAAAGTCGTCTGCGTGTTGGTAAGGCTCATCAGCAAAACGAAAACGAAAGCCCCCATCGTGCTCACCTTTCCCACAATCTGATGGTCAACGAGTATTGCATTGAAAATCAGGGTTTCAAACGCCAAAAGAAGGAAAGCGAATGTGATTTGTGCGTAGGTCGAGAAATCTAAAACTCCGTTTATTAAATTGAAAATGGGCGTGACAGGTTTTTCCAAACCAGACGGAACCTTCCCCGCCACGAAAGCAGGAATCCATAGGGCAATCGCCAACAACGCAATCACCACATACTGAATGGCATAACTCTGTCTGAAAAACTTAATCATTGCAATTGCATCAAATCAAGTCCAATGTCATGTCGATAATTAACGCCCTCAAAATGAATCTTTTCCACTTCGCGATAGGCTTTGGTTCTCGCCTCCTCGATGGAACTACCGTGTGCAGTGACCGCAATCACGCGACCGCCCGATGTAACCACTTCGTTATCAGCGTTAAATGCTGTTCCGGCATGGAAAGCGACAACATCTTTCAAGCCTTCCAATCCGCTCATTTTTTTGCCTTTTTCGTAGGCTTCGGGATAGCCGCCTGAAACCATCATCACCGTTACTGCGGTTTTGTCGCTTTTGGCATAGCGAACCTCGTTCAAGCGACCGTCGGCGCAGGCAAAGAGCAGGTCGGCAAAGTCGCCCTCAATGCGGGTCATCACGGCCTCAGTTTCAGGGTCGCCCATGCGCACGTTGTATTCAATGACGTAAGGATTGCCACCATCGTTCATCAAACCCAAGAAAATGAAGCCTTTATAGTCGATGCCTTCGGCTTTCAAGCCGTTCAAAGTGGGTTTCACGATACGTTCTTCCACCCTGTTCAGGAAGTCGGGCGTGCAGAACGGCACTGGCGAAACCGCGCCCATTCCACCCGTGTTGAGGCCCGTGTCGCCGTCGCAGATGCGTTTGTAATCCTTGGCCTCGGGCAGCAAAACGTAATGCTCGCCGTCAGTCAAGACAAAGACCGAAACCTCGATGCCTTTGAGGAATTCCTCGATGACCACAGTGGATGAAGCCGCACCGAATTTGCCGTTGAGCATCTTCGCAAGTTCGTCCTTGGCTTCTTGCAAATCGTTGAGAATCAGCACACCTTTTCCTGCGGCAAGGCCATCTGCTTTCAAAACGTAAGGAGCCTTCACGCTTTCGAGGAACTTGTAGCCTTCATCAAGATTGTCTTTATTGACTTTGAGGCACTTTGCCGTTGGAACGCCGTATTTTTCCATAAAGTCCTTGGCGAAGGCCTTGCTGCCTTCGAGTTGCGCGCCGCGCTTGTCGGGACCAATAATCTTGATGGCTTTCAAAGCCTCATCATTCTTGAAGAAATCCACGATGCCGTCCACCAAAGGCTGCTCCGGACCGACCACGACAAGGTTAATCTCTTGCTTCAAGCAGAAGTCTTTTACCGCCTCGAAATCAGAAAGTTTCAAGTTTACATTTGTGCCTACTTGCGCCGTTCCGGCATTGCCAGGAGCAATGAATATGTGTGCTCCTTCGCCTTGGGCCAATTTCCACGCCAAAGCGTGTTCGCGGCCACCTGAGCCGAGAACCAAAATGTTGCGGCGCACCGCAGTGATATGCTGCCCTTGGATTGCTTTCCAATCCAAAGCATCTTTTTCATTGTCAGCGGGATACATTATAATCTTTTCCATTTTATTTTACTATGACTTGTAACTATGACCATGACAACTTTAACGGTTGTCAGGGACTTTAACATTTATTATTCGTTTATACTAATAAGTCGGATTGTTTGAATCAACCCTGTTATTCTTTTTTCTATCGATTGCACTTTTTCCAAGGCTTTCTCAAAGTCATCTTTCTGAATATACCCTAATCTGACTGCTATTTCCAATTGGGTTTCAACCTCGTATGAAGACCCCAAGGAAAACTCAAGAAAGTGGGCAAATTCATTCACAGATCTTCTTGAACAGCCTTCTGCAATGTTTGAAGGAATAGAAACCGCCGCTCTTTGTAATTGGTCGCATAAAGCATAAGTTTCCTTCTTGGGAAAATTTTCAGTCATTTTATAGATGTTGATGGAAAAATCAACACCATCAATCCACACATCATAATTTCTGAAATTTCTCATTTATTTCTAATTTATTGATTTTAACTATTTTATCACGGTTGATACGGTCATTGTCATAGTCACTGGTCATTGTCAAGTGCTTTAATCAAACAGTTCCAAATTCCTTCAGCAGCCAAGTCCCAAGAGAAATCCTTGGCGCGTTCCCTGCCCTTCTCTATCAAGGCTTCGCGGACATTTTCGTCGAGCATTTCGGTCATGCCTTCGGCGATGGAGGCCTCGCTGAATGGGTCAACAAGCAAAGCCGCGTCGTCGGCCACTTCGGGCATGGAGGTCACATTGGAGGTGATGACGGGTGTTTCGCACCTGAATGCCTCCAAAATCGGGATGCCAAAGCCCTCGAAATAAGACACATACACCGATGCCAAAGCCGCTGCCGTCACCAAGTGCAAGTCCTCGGCACGCAAGCGACCGGCAAATACAACCTCGTCCTTGAAGCGCATTTGGCTGTATGCCTGATCAATCGGCTCCGACCACCAACGCTTCTCCCCTACAATCAGCAACTTGACATTGGACGGCGTTTGCGACTTGAACAAATCAAAGGCCGTGAACAGCCGCGCCAAGTTCTTTCGCGGATGCAACGAACCGACAAACATAAAGAAAGGATTGCCCTCCGTGTATTTCGCACGAATGGCCTCTTGCTCCTCTTCAGAAATCGGTGCAAACTTCTCATTCACACCGTTATAGGCCACATCTATCTTCTTCGGGTCGATGCCGTAGCTGTCCACAATGTCTTGTTTCGAGAACTCCGAAACCGTCACGATGCGCTTCGCTTTTCGGGCAAATTTCGGGAAGAATGTCTTGTAGTGCCAAAGATGGATTTTCGGCATGTCCTTGGGAAAATGCTCGAAGTTAAGGTCATGGAACTGAGCTACTTGCTGCACATCGGAACGAAGGCTCAAATAGCCGTCGGGCGAGAAAAACAAATCGGGTTGTATTTGTTTCAAAGCCTTCTTGACCGAAAACTCGAAGAACCAGATGAACAGGAACGGATGCCGCGCCTGCGGAAACAGTACGATGGGCTTCACATTGTCGCCAAAAAGGAACATCGGGTCGGGCTGGCGGTCGAAAATGAAATAAAACTCCACTTCGGGATGGTTTTTCACCATGCGACGCAGGGTTTCGTAGGCCACCCATCCAATGCCTTCAAGCCTGTCTTTCAGCAACAAACGTGTATTTACAGCGATTTTCATTATCCAAAATAATATAGGTGCAAATCCTAAGAAATGCAGCGCAAAGATAGTAAATTCGCTCACATTTCTTATTTTTGCTGCTTGAAAATTTCGGCATTATGAAAAAAACAGCGATTTTAACCCTCATGCTTGGGATGTTCTCTTTCGGATTCGCCCAACCTAAAATCACGAAGGTATCGTTTCCCAACTCTGTGAAAATCTTTGACTTATATGAGATTTCTTTCCAATTGGGAAGTTACACTAATCCCTACGACCCCGAAATCATCGATGTGTATGCGGAGTTTGTTTCGCCAGAAGGCAAATCGTTCAAAGTCAATGGGTTTTATTTTGAAGGTTACAGTTTTCAACAAATCAACGGTCACGAGCAAGCCCAAGTGGAACGAAGCAGTTTCGGATGGAGGATCAGGTTCACGCCCAACCAAATTGGCTCATGGAATTTCACCCTTCATGCCAAAGACCAAAGGGGTGAAGTTGTAGTATCAAATTATGAATCAAAGACTTGCAATTTTCATTGCCTCGCTGTGGATGCTGGCAACGGTTTCATCAGAAAGGCAAATTCCGTTTTTCTGAAACGGGAAACCATTGCCAACGGACGGAAAAGCTATCACTCCTACTTTCCCGTCGGGCCGAATGTGGCTTGGTATGGAAACAAGACCTATTATGAATATGACAAGCCGAGGGGCATTTACGAATACAACATGTACATTGATTCGTTGTCGGGCAATGCCAATTACATGCGCATTTGGCTCAACCGCTACCAATATCTGTCGCTTTATGGGCCGGAATACACCCAAACTGAGAACGGCAAACCCAAATTGTATTTCGATTCGAGCATCAACCAAAAGGATGCCGCTGAACTCGACCATATCATCAGTTATGCAGCCCGAAACGACATAGCGTTGATGCTCAGCATGTTCACCTACGGCGACTTTGCCATCCATGACAACAAACCTGAGTTGCACTACCCTCAGCCGAGTGACTGGCGCAACAACCCTTTCCACACCCAACTTGGGCTGACATCGCCCTGCGAGTTTTTCTCTGACAGGGAAGCCAAAAGAATCACGAAGAACCTGCTCAGATACATCGTTGCGCGATGGGGATATGCCACCAATGTCGCATGTTGGGAACTTTGGAACGAAGTCACTAACATGACCCACGACTGCCCCAACAACATCTACCAGCAAGACCTCATCGAGTGGCATTCGGAAATGGCGGATTATCTCAGCAGCATCGATCCTTTTGATCACCTCATCAGCACCTCACTCGGCTCAGCGACAGGTTTGGGAAATCTTAACAAGAACATTTTCAAGCCTTTGGATTTCGTGCAGTTCCATAATTACCAGAACATCCACAAGGCGAAATCGAAAGAACAGTTTTCCTATATCTTGCTCAAAAAGAGCAACGAAGGGCGCAAAATGTACCCGACAAAACCGTTTTTCATGGGGGAATTCGCCTTCGACCAGAGCAAACCCAACCTACTTTACGAAGACCACGACCCCAAGGGGATTGACCTGCATAATTCCCTTTGGTCGTCGCTGTTTTCAGGTTCGATGGGACCAGCTTCATTTTGGTATTGGGAGATGCTGTACCGCTGCGACTTGCTCCGCATTTTCCGACCCATGCTGAACTTCTGCAAGCAAATTCCGCTCCTCTCCGATTCCTTCACCGCTCATACCACGGGCGAGGTCGTCAGACATTCGCTGTTGTTCCCTAACGATTTGGAAACCTATTACTTGGTCAACAAGGCGGAAGACACCATTTTGGGTTGGAGCCAAGATACCGTGTTTTGTTACCAATCGTTGCGTAGGCTCAGTGGAACCGTCGGCAAAAACGGCCTTTTTGACGAGACCAAAGTCACAGACCCGAAAGGCTATGTCTACACTTTGAACCCAGAAAAGCGCCCGAAGCCCAGTTCAAAAAGCAACACCATTACCCTGCCTATTTCAAAACAACGTATTGGAACACAATATGTTGTAAGATGGTTTGATGCAGAAACAGGGCTTGAAATCACCTCCGAAAGGATCACGGCAAAGGTCAAGCGGGAATGTGTCTTTAACAAGGTGCTTTCCATTGAGTTCCCCTCGTCGATTAGGGATTTGAAGAACGGGAAAATCAACAACACACTTGGTGATGCCGTGTTTATCCTAACTGTGGACGATGGCACAGAAAAAGGAAGCAGCACTCAAGGCACTGCTTCCAGTAGGACTTTTATAATCAATAAGAAACGCCCGTAGAGGGAGGCCAATCAATACCGGTAGATGTCCGACTTGTAAGGCCCTTCGACGGGAACGCCGATATAATCGGCCTGCTTTTGTGTAAGTTTGGTCAGCTTCACGCCGATTTTCTCCAAATGCAGGCGGGCGACTTCCTCGTCCAAATACTTGGGCAGGCAGTACACACCTACTTTATATTGGCCACGCTTCTCCCAAAGGTCCATTTGAGCCAAAGTCTGGTTGGTGAACGAGTTGCTCATCACGAAACTGGCGTGACCTGTGGCGCAACCGAGGTTGACCAAACGGCCCGAAGCCAACAGGAAAATGCAATGACCGTCGTCGAAAACGTACTTGTCGACTTGCGGCTTGATGTTGATTTTCTCCTTCAGATGCTCGGTCTTTTCGAGGCGATCGACTTGGATTTCGTTGTCGAAGTGGCCAATGTTGCACACGATGGCTTGGTCTTTCATTTGCAGGATATGTTCGAGCGTAATCACGTCGCAGTTGCCCGTCGTGGTAACGAAAATGTTGCCTTCCTTGACGGCCTCCTCCATCGTGGTGACCTCGAAGCCTTCCATAGCAGCTTGTAAGGCGCAGATGGGGTCGATTTCGGTGACGATAACGCGGGCACCGTAGCTCTTCATCGAGTGAGAGCAGCCCTTGCCCACTTCGCCGTAGCCGCACACGACCACGACCTTGCCGGCAATCATCACGTCGGTGGCGCGCTTGATGCCGTCGGCCAATGACTCGCGGCAGCCATAAAGGTTGTCAAACTTCGACTTGGTCACTGAGTCATTCACGTTGATGGCGGGAACGAGCAACTCACCGCGCTCGTGCATCTGATACAGACGGTGTACGCCTGTGGTGGTTTCCTCAGAAACGCCTTTCCAGCCAGCCACAACCGTGTGCCAGAAGGTGGGATTCTCTTTATAGGTGGCCTTGATGACGCTCATCAATGCTCTTTCTTCCTCGCTTCCAGTGGGCGCGTCAAGGAGTTTGGGGTCGTTTTCGCAGGCGTAGCCCTTATGAATCAGCAAAGTGGCATCGCCGCCGTCGTCCACAATGAGGTCTGGACCCGTGCCATCGGGGAAGGTGATGGCGCGTTTGGTACACCACCAATAATCCTCTAAAGTTTCGCCTTTCCAAGCGAAAACGGCGGTATCCGTTTCGGCGATGGCTGCCGCAGCGTGGTCTTGCGTGGAATAGATGTTGCACGAGCACCAGCGCACCGTTGCACCCAATTCGACCAAGGTCTCGATGAGGCAGGCCGTTTGGATGGTCATGTGCAGCGAGCCCATGATTTTCGCGCCTTTCAGCGGCTTCGTGTCGCCATATTTCTTGCGCAGCGACATCAGGCCAGGCATTTCGTGTTCCGATACTTCAATTTCCTTGCGTCCCCAAGCGGCCAAGTCCATATCGGCCACCAAATAAGGGAGTTTGTTATCTAACAATCTGTTATCCATTGATTTAAAAATTTGTTTTCGTTTAACTATGAAATGGCAAAGATAAACATTTTTCCGACACGAGATAAAAAAAGCGGAGTTTTCGCTCCGCTTTGTGTTTGGCCTCGATACACCAATCAATTCGGCAAACGATAGAGCGTCAGTTTGTCGTCCAAAGTGCATTGAATCAGGCCGTAATGCTTGGCGTAATAGATTTCCGTCGGGAAGTTCTTGGTTTGTGGATAGGCAACGTCTTTGAGTTTGAGGTGCATCACACCTTGATAGGTCTTTTCGCTAACCGTGTAGGAATCAAGATATTCCACAGTGTAATCCATAGCGTTGTCGTAACCAGATTCATAACATTTGTATCTTTTATCGCTATCGGGATAGAACAAGTTCCCGTCAATGCCCATCACATAAACAGCCTCGTTAAAGTACAGCCTGAACTCATTAATATCCGAATACTCCACCCACTTGTAGGCGGAAATCGTGGGTGAAACCCTTATTGTGCCGTAAGAGTTCACACCGCTCTGTTCAATGTGCTCATATTCACCCTTTTCCGTCGGGATGCAAAGGATGGTGGTGCCCGTTTCGGTCGTATAGGAATTGGCAGATCCAAATCCGAACGACTGCTGGATGCCGTTGTCGTCCTGCATCGTGAAGTTGCAATTTGTGCTGTCGGCGAACCAATCACGATTGGCATCGTTCACACGGAAGGTTTTCGTTTTCACACAAGAGGCCATAACAAATGACAAAGCCATCAAAATCAACAATTTATTCTTCATAGAGCCAATATTTTTCACCGTTAGACATAACGACTCCGAGCAAGCCGTTTTCATAATTGTAATAATAGGTATCGGCGTGGATAGAGCCTTCTTCTTCGTAATAATCAACAAGTTCCGACTTCAGCTTGAAGACATCGTGGTAATAGCGTCCATTAACTTTCAGGGAATCAAGCATTTCATAATTGGAATGGTCTTCGCCAATGAGCGGTAACCGTGCGCTTCCTACAGCAAAAATTGTGGCGCTTTTCGCATAGTTTTGCCCTTCTTCCTCGAAAGCCATATACCGGTTGGAGAACTCGATTTCCACGTTGAAAATCGGGTAGTTAGGCGTGCATTTGGTGATGTCTGCCTCATACTCATAGACATAGTTCGGGGCGGGTTTATACTTTTCAATAAACCAGTCGTAGCCCGTTTCCTTTTGGCGGTGTCGCGACACGGTGAAGTCGATAACGGTGCGGTCTCTCTCGTGCTGTATACGGAACACGTCGCCGTTTCGATAAGGCACGGTGGCCAGATACTGTTCGGGAATGCGCCCCAAATCAACGTATGTGGTTTTGCTGCGCGGGCAGGCCGTGAGCAGCAGCAACAAGGCTCCGAAAACCACTGGAGCCGTCATTTTCCTGAAAAATCGTTTCTTCGTTTTCATTTTGATACGGTTTATAGTTTTCGGTTGCAAAAATATGGCAAATTCCGGCACAAAAAGCAAGTTTTTGGGGCATTACAAACTTTTGGAAAAAATGTGCTTTGATTTTCAGTGTGTTATGGTTTTTGATTACAACATTTCTTTTACATCAAAATAGTGGATATTCCCAAAAAGTATGTATCTTTGCACAAACATTAAAAACATCAGCAAAATGAATCAGCCTTACAACATCAACATCAATCCAAACAAAAAGAAAATCGGACGCTACATCCTTTGGGGCGTTTTGGCACTTTTGGCCATCTTGGTATTCTTCTCCTCGTTCTACACCATCCGCTCGTCGGAACGCGGCGTGCTGTCCACTTTCGGCAAAATGAGCGACGAGGTCATCGAGGACGGCTTGCACATGAAGATTCCGTTCATCCAGACCATCAAGCGCGTGAACGTGCAGCAGAAAAAACACGACGGCAAGGAGGACAGCTACACCCGCGACGTGCAGACCTCCGAGGTGGAATACACCATTAATTATGACCTCGTGCGCGAGAACGTGAGCAAACTGATGAAAAACGTCGGCGACGACTACCACAACCGTATCGTGGTGCCGTTCATCCGCTCGGCAATGAAAGAGTCATTCGGCAACTTCGCCGCCACTGAAATCGTGGAGAACCGCGATGCTGTGCGCCGCCAAATCGAACAGCAACTGCGTGAGACCTTGGACAGCAATTACTTTATGAACATCCAGTTCCAACTGGTGAACATCGACTTCGACGACGACTTCGAGACCGCCATCAAGGAAAAGCAAGTGGCCGAACAGAACGCCCTGAAAGCCAAGAACGTGACCATCCAAGTGGAAGAACAAGCCAAACAGACCAAAATCAAGGCCGAAGCCGAGGCCGAGGCCATGAGCATCAAGGCCGCCGCTTTGGAAAGCAACCCCAAGCTCGTGAATTACGAAGCAGTCCAAAAATGGGACGGCAAGCTGCCACAATATATGTTGGGCAATTCGGTGCCGTTTATTGATTTGAAGTGATTCAAGTCACTTTCATCGCGCTTGCAAATAGTCCAAATCGCCCAACATCCGAGTGATGACGCTGCGAAAATCGACCTTGAAGCCTTCGTTTTGTTGGTATTCCTTGTACAACGAATTGTCGCCTTTGCGTTTTTTCCTCATGATCCTATCAATGATGGTTACCATCAGTGCATCCACGGCTTGTTGGTCGGGATTGCCAACTACTAATTCTTTGTACTCCTCGTCTTCGGCAACGGCTTGGGCAACACTTATCATCTTCATTTTCTGGTCGTCGGGCGTGGCATCCCAGCCATTGAACCAACGTTGGTTGAACTCTTTAAGGATTTCATCCAAAGGGTCTTTGGCCTCTTCCACCACTCCCGCATTGACCATTGTCGGCTTCAGCGGGTCGATGGTGGCCTCGCCCGAATCCAAGGTGATGGTCTCGTTCAAGGCGGTGCGGCGCAGCCCGTAGGTGTTCAAGTCCACCGAGTCCAACAGGTCTTTCAGGCCGTCATCGCCATTGTTGGTAATGTGCAGGCTTGGAATGAGATAGCGCAAAAACCAGAACAGTTTCTCCCAATCCTTCATCTCGAAAGGCATGATGGCCGCAACCCGCGAATATATCTTCACGAACTGCTTGCACTTCATCTTGAAATCGGCCTTGCCGTTTTCGGGCCATTCAATTTCAATATTAAAACGGTCGGCGGCGGTGTCGATGATGGGCGACCATTGGTCGGCTGATGCGCCGTGAATGTAAAGGTCAATGAACTCATCGACCTCGTCCATATCGAACACGCCAAAAGAAAGCTTTAAGTTTGCAGCGTAATTCGTACAAGGTTAATTCTTACCTTTGTTGTATGAAGGGAGGATCGACTTCCGGAGGGCAATCCAGCACCCTTTCTGGA